>NZ_CP136586.1:0-1244713 GCF_032848195.1 Wolbachia endosymbiont of Drosophila aff. chauvacae BK-2020 | reverse complement strand
ATTTACTGTTAATATTTTATTCGTAAGCACATTGAAAAATACCAAATATATATAGAGAGACGCATTTTCAACCAAGTCAATACCTATTGATATTAGAACAGGCTTTTGTAATTGTTTAATAACTCTTTTAGTGGCAATTTAGACGGATTTTTTTGTCTTTTATACTCTGGGCTTTCATCAAGTATATATCTCACATATATGCTAATTAATCCCATTGCTAAACTGAAAATGAAAGGTAATCTCCACCCCCAAGATTCAAAATCAGATACTTTTTTGCATATGAGTACCGCTATCAGGCTTAATACTGAACCAAAAATTGCGCTTAATACTTCAATGCTGCCAAAAAATCCTTTTTTGTTTTTAGGAGCATGTTCTATTAAAAATGGTGCATTTCCTGCTTCTCCTCCAAGGGATATACCCTGCAATAGCCTTAAACAAACTACCAGAATTGATGCTAGTATTCCAATGCTTTGATAACCTGGAACAAAAGCAATTAATACGGTTGATAAAGTCATTAATATAATCGAGAGCAATAAGGCAACTCTTCTACCATGTTTATCACCAATGTGACCAAATATAGCAGCACCGACTGGTCTCATTAAGAAACCCACTGCAAACACTCCAAAAGCCTTCAATACGCTGGTTAGTTGATCATCCGATGGAAAAAACACACCACCTATTATGTTTATTAAGTGGCCAAAAAGCATGTGGTCATACCACAATAAAGTGTTACAAATCAAACTTGAAAATATTACTTTTGTTATTTGCTGCATAATTTCCCTATAGCCTGTTTGATCTTATATATAAAAAAAAATGTGAACGTTATGTGAATATTATATTAACAATATTAAACCTTGATTTTAATATTATTGCTCATATATTCCGATAAGATACCATATTTTGGCAAGAAAATCTATGTACATAAATAAAATTGATGTGAAGAGTAGAGTAGAGTAGGATATCTACACCAACTGTACTTAAATTTTTTGATATGACACACACTCCAGTTTTGTTAAAAGAGATGCTATCACTACTATCACCGCAGGATGGTGGCATATACGTGGACGCCACATTTGGAGCTGGAGGGTATAGCAAAGCAATATTGGAGTCAGCTGATTGCAAGGTATATGCAATTGATAGAGATGAAACGGTAACTAAGTTTTATGATGATTTAAGCGTTAGATATCCCGATAGAATAAAACTATTCATTGAGAAGTTTAGTAATATTAAAAGTATACTAAGCAGCGTTGAGCCATCTCCTGTCATCCAAGTACTTGATACTGGAAAAAATAACTGGTCACGCGCTGGAATGACATCAAACGGAGTGGATGGAGTGGTCTTTGACATCGGAGTTTCATCTATGCAGCTTGATAACGGAGATAGAGGGTTCTCATTTTTACATGATGGTCCACTCGATATGAGCATGGATAACTCTTCTTATATAAACGCTTCAACGTTTGTTAACGCTTTACGCGAAGAAGAAATCGCAAATACTATATATAACTACGGAGGCGAACGTCATTCTCGCAAAATTGCAAGAGCAATAATAAATGCACGGAAGAAGAAAACTATCAAAACTACATTTGAGCTTGCGGATATTGTACGTTCCGTGGTATTTCGTGGAAAAAGCAAAATTGATCCTGCAACCAGAACATTTCAGGCAATCAGAATATGGGTAAACGATGAGCTGGAAGAACTTGAAAAGGGTATTAAAGCTGCATCTGAGATTTTAAGTGAGAATGGCAAATTAATTGTCGTCACCTTTCATTCCTTAGAAGATCGTATAGTCAAAACTTTTTTTAAAGATTTATGTGCTACTGATTGCAAGACATTCTCTCTGCTAAATAAAAAAGTGATCGAAGCAAGTATAGAAAAAGTAAGTGCAAATCCGCGTTCACGCTCAGCAAAACTAAGAGCTATACAGAGGTTGTCGTGAGAACTTTCTGCATCATCTCAATAGTTATGTTTTTTCTTAGCATTGTAGGACTATTTAAGGTAAAATTACATGTTCAGTCGTTAAATAGAGAGCTAATAAAAATAAAAAGTGAAATTAATTTAGTACAAAGTGATATGAAAGTTTTACAAGCAGAATGGAGCTATTTGAATAATCCAAAAAGACTTGCAAGCCTTGTAAAGAAATACCTGAAAAATAACTCTTTAATACTGGCTAGCCAGGTTAAAAATCTTGACTCTCTAAATGGCCGCAGTGTGCTAGCACAACTTAAAATCCATGATCAACAGTGAGATTAAGTCTTATTTTTTACAGATGAGCACATCACAATAAAACTTACTTTGTATCCGTTCAGGATAGCGGCAAGGTAGTATAACCATAGAGTAAAAGTGAGTTTACAACAAATGGTGTCATCCCAGTGCTTGACACTGGGATCCAGCCTTTCCATAATCATCAAAAACATTGTATTTTAACGTAAAACAGCTATTTTTATGCTTACCAACTTAATAAAATTCCTGGATCCCAGTGTCTGGGCACTGGGATGACAAAGGAGAGCAGTGTCAGCTACTTGCATAACACCATTTGTTGTGCAACTTACTTTAGTATGAAATTGCTTGCGTAAGATTTTGGCAGCCTCTTAACATTTTTTGGCATTTCAATTATGTATTTAACGTTGCGTTTTTTTGCGTAGAATACTGCTTTTTCAAGAGAATCAAACTTTAATACAATCTGTTTTTTTGGATCTTTTGAGCCAACCCACCCCATCAAAGGTTCAATGTAGTAAGAGCCAGATTCAATTTTTAGGTGCCAGAAATTTGTATTACCTAAACCAGATTGTGTTGCAGTTCTTGTTGGTTTATAAATCCTAAAAACTACTTTATCGTCAATGCCCATAGTTCTTGTTAAATAAGCTTAAATATATATCTAAATAAATCCTTTCACAAACAATTAGTATGAAAGAATGAAGTTTGAAATAAATATTTTTATGTTATATTATTGTTAAATTATATTAAAAAGATTAGCTGAATAGGAGTAACCGATGACGCAACAGGAAATAGTAACAATTAATGCAGAGTTACGTGATATAACAAAAACAAAAGCGATGCATTCCTTAAGGAAGAAAGGAAACATCCCTGGAATCATATATGGAAAGGGCCATGATAATGTAAATTTGACATTGTCTGCAAAGGAATTCACAAAGCAATATAAGTCAGGCTCTCTTTCTGCACATTTGATAGAGCTGAATATTTCGGGCAAAAAGGAATATGCTCTTGTTCGCGATATCCAATTGCATGTAGTAAAGGATACTGTGCAACATGTTGATTTTCAGTTTGTTGATAAAGGCAGTGAAATTAAAATAGACATACCTCTATCATTTGTGAATGAAAGTAAAGCTCCAGGAATCAAATTAGGTGGAGTGCTTAATGTTTTGTGTCGTTCTATTGCTGTTAAATGCTCTCCTGATAAAATACCTCAGGTTATTGAAGTTGATTTATCCGGTAAAATGATTGGCCAATCTATACATATCAATGATGTAAAATTACCAGAAGGTGTTAAGTTTGTAGCTCATGAAGAAGAAAATTTTACCATTGTTACAATTTCTGCTGCCGATAGTGACGTTGAAGAACCTCAAGCAGAAACAGAGGAATAGTGCACCTGATAGTTGGGCTTGGTAACCCTGGTAGTCAATATGAGTTAACTCATCATAATATCGGCTTCATCGTAGTTGATACAATTTGCAAATATTGGAATTTCCATTCGTTCTCTAAAAAAGCCGATTATCTGATAACCTCTGGCATAATTAATGATAATAAAATTATGTTAATAAAGCCTTATTCATTTATGAATAATTCAGGCATCCCTGTTGCAAAAATACGAAACTTTTACAAATTATCGCTAGATAATATCGTTGTCATACACGATGACGCTGATTTGGAACTTGGAAGAATAAAAGTAAAGAAAGGTGGTAGTTCTGCTGGACATAATGGACTTAAATCCATAGATAGTTTTATTGGCAACGATTATTGGCGCTTGAGATTTGGAGTGGGTAGACCTGAAGATCAAAGAAGCTTAGCAGATTATGTGTTATCAAAATTTTCAAATTTTGATAATGTTACTCCCTTAGTGGAAAAAATAGCAAAAAATATACACTTAATGCTGCAAGGAGATAATACAGCTTTTATCAATTTGATTGTATAATATTACGAAACACAGGAAGTGTATGGTCCCAGAGTGTGATGGCGTGGATTTAGTATGAACAATTCAGGAGATTTTGTCCACTGTAAAGATATAAACTCAAAAGGTGTAAGACCCTTAAGAGTTTTGAGTCTTTTAGCATAATTGTAGGCCATAACAAAGTCATAAAGATGCTCTTTGAGTTGCTGGTGAGACTGATAGTAATACTTCTTAACAGTGGCATTCTTTAAAGTTTTGTTCATACGCTCAACTTGCCCATTTGTCCAAGGATGGCTAACTTTTGTTAGACGGTGTTCAATGTCATTTTCTTCACAAGCTCTATCAAATATATGTTGAAAAGCGTATTTATGGCGTTTTTGGTTGGTAAATTGTACACTGTTATCTGTCAAAATAGTGTGGATTTTATATGGTAAAATTTTAATCAAATTACGTAGAAACTCAGCAGCTATAGGTTTTGTAGCACTTTTATGCAACTCAACATACGTAAATTTGGATGTTCTATCTATTGCAACAAACAAATATAACTTTCCTTCTTCTGTTCTGACTTCTGCAATATCAATATGGAAATAGCCTATAGGATATTGTTTGAATTTCTTTTTTGGTTTAACTTCGCCATCAACATCTGGTAGTCTGCTAATGCTGTGCCTCTGTAAGCAACGATGTAGACTAGAGCGAGTCAAGTGTGGGATTGAGGTTTGCAAAGCGTAGAAACAATCATCTAATGGCAATAGAGTATGCTTACGAAATGCAACAATTACAGCCTCCTCTTCTAAAGTTAAAACAGTTGATCTTGCATGCTTCGGACCCATATCAGCGTCTTTGGCAAAAGACCGTTTTCTCCATTTAATGATAGTTTTTGGATTAAGGTTATAGTACCTGGAGAGTTTTGCTATGCTCTCTTTACTATTTTGTATTGCTCTACGAATTGTCTCTGTTGTTTTGGCGCACCCATGTAATATTTGTCCCATAATTCCTCCTTTGATGGTATTGTTTTCTCATATTTTATCATACCATCACACTCTGGGACCATACATCCCCCCCCTCCCCCCCTAATTCCTATATCAAACCTTTCTTTACTAGATTATATAGTCAATATAAAAAGCCATATAAAATTGCTTCCACTGCTGCCATGAGGAAATTGCTTATTCTTGCTAACTCTTTAGTCAGAGATGACAGGGTTTTTACTGAGGAATATAACTCTCTGTCTGTTTCTATCTAAGAGCCAGTATAGCTGTGGATAAGCACGTTTATACAGATAAAAGTACTTATCCACAGCTACATCAATTTTTCTATTGACTTTTAACACAACTGCTGAACAGATACATTCGTCATCCCGCTACGTGTTAGCGGCCAAGATACCGCGGCGGTATGCCGTGGGAAACCTGACTTGCATTAGCTATAAAATAGTGATTTATATAAATCCCATAGCATGCCGAATGAAGCATTTTTTGAGGAAATTTGAATTTTCAACTGCAATCAAGCCAAGATTTCTTAGTGCTTTAGCGCAGAATATTCTGTTGGAAAACATCCTATTTAATCCATCAGTTGCAAGCGCCATTGTAAAATTATCAAAGTATCTGTTACGTGAAATTTTCTTTAATAAATAACTACTGCCAACATCAATACCAGATGCTTTTGCGCCAACTACGTGCTTTATAATACTTTCTACATCTCTAATTCCAAGATTAAGCCCTTGACCTGCAACTGGATGAATTGAATGTGCTGCATCGCCGATAAGCAAAACTCTACCCTTATATAACTTTTTTGCGAAAACAAAACTTAAAGGATAAAGTTTTCTTTCACCCTCTAATTTTATCTCTCCTAAATAAGAACCAAATCTTTTTTTAAGCTCTATAATAAATTCTTCTTCAGACAGATCCATTAGCATTTTTGAAATTTCAGATTTTTCTGTCCAAACTATCGAAGAAGTATAGCCACCCTTCATCGGTAGAATTGCAAATGGACCGCCAGGGAAAAAACGCTCCACAGCTAAGTTTTGGTGATGCAGTTCATGCTTTACATTAAATACTATGCTACTTTGTTTATAGTCAAATTTCACTGTCGGTATAGAAAATAACTCTGGTAATTTAGAGTTTTTGCCTTCAGCACAGATAAGTAGCGATGATATTAATTCCTGGTTATTATCAAGAATCACTTCCACATATCCTGAATCACAAGCAATTGTTTTATAGGAATGTGGAGAGTATATATTCAGTTTATTTAGAAAATTATTGTTGATTGCATTCCATATAGTAGCATTGTTGATAACATAACCCATTGGCTCTTCGCTAACCATTTTATGATTGTAATGCACAGTAACCGCATCTAATATGCATATATCAAGTATTGGCTCAGCTTCACTTTCCACAAACTGCCAAATCCCTAACTTTTCCAATATTTTTTTCGAGCCTTGAGAAATAGCAAATGCTCGATTATCATCTACTACACGTGGTAGACTATTTTTTTCAATCACAGCTACAGACACAGAGTCACAACTGAGGCCAATGGCAGTAATAAGACCAAGTAACCCACCACCTGAAATGATTACATCATAATTCATTTTATTTACGCTAATTGTAAAATTATATTTTATCTGTTTTGAAAATAGTTTAAACAAACTTTATAGACAAAGACCTATAGCTAACCCAAGAAAGGTTTCCCTACGTCATACCGCGATTCATTCCATAGCTGTACGAACATTGCAATGTGGCACATAGTAAACGATGTCATGAAAGTAGCTGACACTGGAATTCAGAAAAAAGGATGATGTTATTCCAGTGCCTCTATGATGTCATCCCAGTGCTTGACACTGGGATCCAGCTTTTTCATAATCATCAAAATGTTGTATTTTAACATAAAACAGCTACTTTTATGCTTACCAACTTAATAAAATTCCTGGATCCCAGTGTCTGGGCACTGCCCACTGGTGGCCCAAACTACAACGTTCGTACAGTTGTGCGCGGTATAGATTCCGCTAACTAGTAGCGGAATGACGGTTTTTCAAATTGTCGGTAAACCTAAGCCACTTTAGCTATATCATCTTGAGAACACCTAAAAGTAAACTTCTGTAATAAAATGTTAATTACTTCATGCTAAGATAGATCTTATTTGATTAAAGGTATTAGTTTATGACTACAGATTGCAAAGCAAAAATGTTAAATTGCATTAGTAAGTACAGAGAAGAACTTGGAGAAAACAAAGCAGCAATCAAATAAACTTTAACTAATGATAAAATCAATATAAGCGATCACTTTTACCAGGGTGATAAAATCTGCAACGAAGAAATATTTAATGTAGGAGGCGAGTGTCAAGATACAAAACATGGTAACTCAGAATATACGTATGATGACTGGAAGCAAAAAATTGAAAAATCTCATGCTAAAGATTTGCTAAAAATGCTACAAGATAAAGCAAAAGACAAAATATTAAAGAGTTTTGAAGATTATGAAAAGTATCATGAAAATGCTGTTGAAGCTATAAAAAGAGAATGAGACATAGATTCGAAATTAAAGGCAATATTCAGAGAAAAGCAACAACCAGAAACTGATGAAACTCGAGCATATTATGACATTATACGAGGTTTGTATGAAAATGGAGACATGGATTCTCAATTAAAGTGCAGAGATCTTGATTGTTTTGATAGAACAATAAAGGATAATCTATCCCAAAAACAATCGGAATTAACTAATATAAAGAATAACTTTTTAGATGATACACAAAACATCTTTAAATATATTCAAGTTGAAGATAATATTTGATAGACGAATATCTATTTTATAGTAAAGAGGACAGACGAATTCTTAAAGTCTCTTTGCGTAAAGCTGTGTTTTTTTTAGAATTTTACAGCTATGCAATGTTTTACTGTTTCCAAAGCAATATCTTTATAAATTTTTGCCAAATCCTCACTTAACATTAAAGGATTTCCGCAATCAGAAGCATGGCATATTTGTGGATCTAGAGGAACTCTGCCTAGAAGTTTGATGCCCAGCTCCTCAGACATTTTTTTTGCACCGTCTTTTCCAAATATGTATATTTTTGAGCCGCTTTGAATGAAATAACTCATATTTTCTACAATGCCAATAACCGGTACGCTGAGCTTTGTAAACATATCATAAATTTTGCGAGCATCGATTAAAGAGAGCTCCTGTGGAGTTGAAACTATTATCGCCCCAGTTAAGTTAAAATTTTCCATAAGACTTAAATGCACATCGCCAGTTCCAGGTGGTGTATCAACTATCAAATACTCTATATCGGACCATTTTGTTCCCATTAGCAGATTATAAAGTGCTTTTGTAATCATAGGTCCGCGCCATATTGCTGCACGATCTTTATCGATAAAATAGCCAATTGAAATAGTATGCAGTCCATACTTTTCTATAGGCATTGCTTTACTATCCTGTATTTCTGGCTTTAATTTTTCAGCACCAAGCATTTTAGGAATTGAAGGACCATATATATCTGCATCAACCAGCGCAACTTTGTGTTTTAACTTTGCTAATGAGAGAGCAAGATTTAGCGCAACTGTGGACTTGCCCACACCGCCTTTACCAGAGGCCACAACGATTATATTTTTCACTCCTTCGATATGTAATTTAGCTTTTTGTTGCCCAGTTTGTTTTTGACAAGTAGCAACCACGGTCACTTTTGTCACCCCCGGTATAGCTTTAACAGCTTGCTCACAATTTCTTCTTAATTCTTCATTTGCTTGCGTGTTACCGGCAACTTCAAGCACAAAACCAACATCTTGACCTTTAATAATAATTGAGGATATTATGCCAAGAGCGATCACATCTTTACCGCTTTTTTGCTCTATGACTTTTTTTAAGTTCTCTCTTACAATTTTTTCGTTGATCATTAGCCTTTTAGGTGATTTCTTCCTGAAGTCGTTTAATCTCAGCTTGAGGAAGGCCGGTTGTCTGAGAGATAATATCAATAGAGATGTCAGCCTTAAGTAGGTTTTTTGCTACTTCAATCTTTCCTTCATCAAGTTTTTTAGCGAGGATGCCTTCTTCTTTCCGCAGATCCATTATTCTTTCTTCATATGCTACTAAATCTTTTTCATTCCAGCTAAACCTGTCTAATTCATCGTAGGCTAACTTTATTATTGGTGCTTTTTCTGCTATTTTCCTTAAGTCTTCTTCCGTAGTTTCATCTGCATATTGTTGTATAAGTGAAGAAGGTCGCCCCTCCTCACTCGACTTCAAAACCGTACGTGAGACTTTGCGCCTCATACGGCTTCTCTCCAATTTGGAGCTTTTCATGCACACCTCCTGTGTAATTCATCGTGACAATGTCCATGTAACAAAGATAAGTTTTTGATCATGTTGTTTCGTCTATTCCGGTCTTTGTGATGTATTTCTATTGTATCATCACTTTTAAACCATAGTCTACAATTATCACATTTACTTTGTTGTAACTTCAATAGTTTTATTACTCTTAATGGCTTATCTGGTATTTTTCTCAGACGTTTACCCCAATAAACCCAATCACCATCATATGGAGATCTGGTTTTTTGCACTTTGATATGTCGTTTAATAACATGATCGCTGTGTATAATAAAATGTATCTTGTTACTTGTCATAAAACGCCAGTTATCGTTATTATACTTTTTAAAGTATTTTCTTTTTATCCAGCATTTCCCTTTGTTTGGGTGCCTAAAGACTGACCTTACCCAGAAAAAGTGGAGAGAAAGAAAAGAGTTTTTTTGGGTAAAATAAAATTTTGGAGGATTAGAAATGGTAAGAGAATATACGGCAGAATTCAAATTGGAAGCTGTTAAACTGGCAAATGAACAAAGAAAGGCAGGTCAAACAATTACAAAAATAGCAAGAGATTTAGGAATAAAGGGTGGTTTATTAGGAAAATGGATAAAGAAACACAACGAAAAAAAGTCGGCGGCAAATGCATTTCCAGATGTAGCACCTTATGACAAAGAGAGGTTTGATTTACAAAGCAAGAGTAACAAGGGAAAGAGACATTTAAAAAAAAGCCCTGGCCAGTCAAAAAGAGTAAAATATTTTTTTATATAGTAACTGCTATAAAGTACAGGAATTATGTAGGATTTTCTGCTAGTGGCTACTATAAGTGGACCACAAGAAAAATAAGCAGTAGAGAATCAGCAAATAAAGAGCTACTCGCAGCTATTCAAAAAATATATCAAGTTTCTAAATGTAGATATGGAGCTCCTAAAATTCATGCTGAATTGAAGGCTTTGGGTAAAAGTTGCAATTTGAAAACGGTGCAAAGTATTATGCAGAAAAATGACATCAGGGCTATACTGAGAAGAAAGTTTAAAATTAAAAAACAACAAACAGATAATAGAGCTGTAGCTCCCAATATACTAGATCAAAACTTTATTGTTGATCAACCAAATAAAGTATGGGATTACTTACATCAAAACCAAGGAGGGATGGCTATATTTGGCAGCAATAATTCTCACGTATGGTAGTTAATGAGTAGTGCAATAAATAAACAATTGGTTATGAACTCTTCATTAATGGCCATTAATAGGCGTAAACCTGTTAAAAATCTACTGCTGCACAGTGACCAAGGTTCACAATATACTGCGCAAGGGTATCAATATCTCTTAGCTGTAAAGAATATAGATGAGTAATAAAGGCTGTTGTTACGACAATTCTGTTGCAGAAAGCTTCTTTAGCTCATTGAAAAGAGAAATACTTATTGATACTTCACAACACTCTGCTCAACAAACTAGAACTGCAATATTTGAATACATAGAAATTTTTTATAACAAACAACGTCACTATTAACTATTGCATTCCAGAACAATTTGATGCATCATTCTTTTTGTAAAAAACATTCCACACTTTCTCTCCACTTTTTCTGGGTAAGGTCACTGACTCAATACCCAGTCAATATCCTTCCCACCAGTTCTTTTACTGCCGGTACGTAGCCATTCTCATAAAATGGATCTTGCTTAAATTTGTACACATTGTGCCCGGAAAACATGAGTTCGTTCTCAATATCACCATCGTGTATAACGTTTTGCAGTGTTTTTTGTATGCAAAAACTACGCGGATCTGGCTTTCGTCCTGTTGAATGGTCACCATGATCTTTCCAATTGCTAAACAAACAATGGCTCAAACATCCCATACAATTGATTTGATCTTCTCTTATTTGTTTAAATTTATCTGGCGTCACAAAAATAACAGTTGAATCTGGGGTTTTCATTGCTTCTGTGTACCCTGCTTTAGTCCATGTATTTGCCAGTTCTTTGTCTTTTGCAGTAAGGTAGATCTTCCTACCTCTGCTACCCATTGCAAATTCACTATTGGATTCTTCGCTGGCATTTTCTGAAAAATTTACTTGATGTAATTTTCGTTCCTGTAACTCACGTATAAAATTATTCCTCACCGCAGATGAGTAAAACCCTGTTGGACTGAATTTATTTAAAAATACATCACCTTCTTCTAAAGTGAGTAGCTTCTTTTTCCACTCTGCAGAAATTGGGCTTTCTTTCGTCAAAAGTGGACGAGTGCCAAACTGAAAAGCTATTGGTCCAATTTGCAGATTGTCAAACCAATGTTCCCAATCTTTCAAATGCCACACTCCTCCTGCCATAACAATTGGTGTTTCTGAAAGACCGATCTCGTTCATGAAAGATCTAAGCTCTGCAACTCTTTCAAATGGAGCCTGTGGTAGCTCTGGGTCTTCACTGTTACTCAGTCCATTGTGCCCTCCAGCAAGCCATGGATCTTCATATACTACTCCACCAAGCAAATAGGAAGATATTCTTTGGTAAGCACGCTTCCATAATGCTTTAAAAGCACGCACCGATGAGATAATAGGGTAATAATAAACCTGATATTTAGCTGCAATTTCTCCAAGCCTATAAGGCATACCAGCACCGCAGGTAATACCATGAATCAAACCTTTCGCTCCTTCTAATATGCCATGAAGTACGCGTTCTGCTGCTCCCATCTCCCAAAGTACATTCATGTGTATTCTTCCATGACCTTTTGATATTTCATTTGCTATTCTTGCCTGACTAATTCCAGCTTCAATACTATACTCAATCAATTCACTATGCTTTTCATTTCTTGTTTTGCCTTTATAAATTAGTGGCACTAACTCGCCATTATCATCAATAAGCTTAGCATTTGCACCAGAAAATGTACCCACAGCATCTGCTGCAGCAAATGCTCCGCTTGATCTCCCATCACTAACTGCAATGCCTTTACCACCTTCGATGATTGGCCACACTTCCTTTCCTGAAATTACTATCTTTTTTATCTTATTTTTCAAAACTTCCTCGCAATCTTTCACTCTATTTTACTTAATTACTAAAAAAATGATAGCTGTTTATTTTTTCTTGTATCATTAAAGCTTCTGTAGCTACTCATGCTGTTGTAGTTTGAGAGCAGTTCCCATCGGAAGGGTGTCATTCCAGTGCTTGACACTGGAATCCAGTTTTTGATCAAAAATGTTGCTATAGTGCACAATCAATTTTCCTGGATCCAAGTAGTCTGGGCTACTTGGATGACACCATAGGGGGCTACTTGGATGACAGGGGAGGGAGGCTGCTGGGATCCTGACAACCGTCATCCCGCTGCTTGTTAGCGGGATCTAGAGATACCGCGGCGGTATGACGTAGAGCTACGTGTTTAGGTTTAATGAATCCACTATATCTTTTACTTGAGAAAAAACATACTCTTTGCTTACACTGGTATCGATAATAAAGTCACTCATCTTCCTTTTCTCCTCAATAGATAACTGAACATCGGAGATTAGATTAAGCTTTTCTTTATCTATGTTGCGTTCGTTAAGTCTTTGAGCTTGCACAACGCTATCTGCATGAACAAAAACAATAAGGTCGCAATATAAATAAAATTTTGTTTCTAATAGAAGTGGCACATCTAAAACTAAAAGTTTTCTATCGATCTTTTTTTCCTTGGCAATAAAAAATTCTAATTCACGCAGCACAGCAGAGTGAACCAAAGATTGAAATTGTTTCCAATTTTCATCGTAGGCTAAGAAATATTTAGACAGTACTGTTCTATCTATTTCACCATTTACTACCACTCCAGGAAAATTTTTCTCTGCATAACTTATTATGCTTTTATCCACTTTATAAAGTTGGTGTACAACAGAATCAGCATCAAATACAACAGCACCAAACTCTTGAAAGCAATTAGCTACAAAGCTCTTTCCTACCCCAATTCCGCCTATTAGACTTATAATCATATAACAAAATACATTCGACTTCTTTTGAAACTATAGCTAAGGTTTCTCTATATATATTAACTAGATTTTCTAGATCTCAGTGTCAAGCACATAACTATACGAACATTGCAATTTGTAGGTGGTGTTATTCCAGTCTGGAATCTAGCTTTTATGTTGTATAGTGCACAATCAATTTTCCTGGATCCAAGTAGTCAGGGCTACTTGGATAACACCCTACTTAACCGTCATACCGCCGCGGTATCTCTTAGCCACTAACACGTAGCGGGATGACGATTGTCGATAAATCTAAGTTACTTTAGCAACAGTTATTCTCCACTAAATTACTCTGAATTTTGGTTATATTATTTGCGGATTTCACTGCTGAAATCTCAAATTTTGAGCTTGTGTTCAAAAATGATTCAACTGACCTGCCAAAAAAATCATATCTCCATCCCTTGAATAATTTATCTGTCTGTCCAGATATTGACCCGGTTAACTCATCTTTTGAAGAAACTAATTTCCTTGATATGTTACTTTCTTTACATTTACTATCTAAAATAATTGAGAGTATATCAAGTACAGATTTGTCATAATTACTCGATAAGGTGTTGTTTTGCTGCATCCAATTTCTCTCATTTTCATTAAAAATATTCACAAACTCTAGTAAATCCGCATCTTTTATATTTTTTGTATTCCTCTTGAGATCATCTAAAATCTCATCAACATGCTCTACATTTTTTTCAATAAAATCAGCTATTACAGCATTATTGATTATTTTATTACGGTTCATATTATAGCGCTGTGCTAAGGTTTCTTGCCACTCACTAACTGCTTTAACAGTTAGTATCAATCTTGGATTTACTTCATAATTAAATTTAATCCTCTTCCATGCATCTTTTGGGCTATGTAAATACTTATTTATATCAATTATTGATTCCATCTCTTCTTGAAACCAACCCATCCTATTATTTTCTTCAAGTTTATTGCACAATATTTGGTATAGGTCATATAGGTGTACCACGTCGTTTACTGCATAATCTAACTGATCTTCGGACAACGGACGCCTTAACCAATCTGAATTTTTAGCTTTAATTTTATCCAGTGCTATTCCTTGATATTGCTCCACTACTTTTGAGTAACCAATAAAGTCATGATAATAATGACAAAACATAGCAGCAACTTGGGTATCAAAAATGGGAGTGGGAATACATTTAAACACAGTGAGTAAGGATTCTATATCCTGCCGGCAGCTATGAAACACTTTGGTTATCCCCTGATTTAGCATTATTTTCTTAATGAATGATAAATCAATTTCTGGCACTAATGCGTCTACAATAAAACTCTTCTCTCCGTAAGAAATTTGAATTAACGATAATTTTGGGTAGTAGATTAAATTATTTCTAATGAACTCCGTGTCAACTGCTATAAATTTCGGCTTTTTTGCTATGAACTCTTCACATATATTCTCCAGTTCTGATGTTGTACTAATTAGCATATATTTTTTATTCAGTGGATTTATTTTATAATTTATATTAAATTTTTGCAATTAATGACTTCTTGCAGAACTTTCTATCACTCATTGGCATCACACAAATAGCCTTTTCCATCCCAATCCCAGTGCTTCCTTCTCCTGTCATCCCAGTGCCCTGACTACTTGGATCTAGCAAGCTTTGCTTGCAAATAAGTCTAATACGCGTCGCGTTTTATGCCAAAACACAATTGGAGTTACATGCAAAATAGATCCCAGACTGGGATGACAAAAAAAGGAGCACTGGGATGACAGCAGTCCTACGTCATACCGCCGCGGTATCTCTAGATCCCGCTAACAAGTAGCGGGATGACGATTGTCGTTTAGCTATAAATATTAAGAAATTTACCAAATAAAAAAAAAGGCAAAAGAAGCCCTGGGGTTATTATCCGCTTTAAAATATTGGCGTTTTTTATGTTTTAAACGCTTGACAAGCAAGATTAAGCTGCTTTTAATTGCAACTAACTTACGCTGCAAATGTTTAAGAAATTTACTAAGCAGAAAAAAAGACAAAGAATCCCCGAGTTAGCTAGTCTTTTACTATCTCTGTCGAGTATTGGCATTTTTTGATGTCTTGTAACGCTTTATAAGCACGTTCAGCTTATTTAGATAAAAATCTAGATGTAGATGAAGTTTTGTAAAGACATACAGTATCTATATACTGCAAAAAATTGAACATAAGACGCCGATACATTAAGTAATCCTTACCTTTTAATCTGCAGATTGGCGAAAGCAAATACAATAGCTTCACTATTATGATAAGGGCGCTGGCGAAGGGTGTCAAGTAAGTTTTTCGTTTCTATAGCTACTACCACGATTGTATAGGTAATTCTTCACTTATAATAATGATTCAAGCCTTCAGCTCCTCAAACACTTCACTTGCTCTATTTAAAACAGAATCAGGAAAACCAGCAAGTTTTGCTACATGTATTCCATATGACTCATCTGCAATGCCTTCAATTACTTCATGTAGAAAAATAACCTCTCCGTTCCACTCTCTTATTTTTACACAAAAACATTTCACGTTCTTCAAGTATTTGCTTACTTTAGTTAATTCATGATAATGAGTTGCAAAAATGGCGCGGCACTTATTTACATTGTGAATATGTTCAATCACCGCCTGTGCAATAGATAATCCATCATACACCCCTGTGCCCCTACCAATTTCATCAAGTATCACCAAGGAACGGTCCGTTGCCTGATTTACTATCGTTGCTGTTTCGATCATCTCTACCATGAAGGTAGAATAACCAGCTGTTATATTATCCGTTGCGCCAACCCTGCTGAATATCTTGTCAATCACTCCAATATGTGCACTCTCTGCTGGCACAAATGACCCCATGTGAGCTAAAATTGCAATGAGAGCGTTTTGCCTCAAGAAAGTGCTTTTTCCAGCCATATTAGGACCAGTAATTAGATGTATACCAGCTAAATTGATGCTATTTGCAATGAATTTATCGTTAACTTCAACCACTGGATGTCTTCCGCTACAGATATTGAACTCTTTGCTGTCATCAATAATGGGTTTTACGTAATTATTTTGCACTGCAAGCTCTGCAAATGCGGTTCTAATATCAAGTTTTGCCAAAGCATTTGCAGCAAGAGCAATTTTTTCAGATTCTTTAGCGACTTCACTACACAGTTCACTAAAAATTTTCATTTCTAAGCCGATTGCAGCATCACGTGCCGTGAGAATTTTATTTTCTAGTGCTTTCAATTCATTAGTAGTGTAGCGCATGCTATTTGCTAAGCTTTGCCTATGAATAAATATATCCGAAGTTATTTTGTGATTTGCCGACACTTCAACGTAATAACCAAGTATGTTGTTGTGTAATATTTTGAGTGCGGCAATGCCAGTAAGATCGCGATAAGATTCACGGAGCTTAGTTACCAACTTGTTACTGTTGTTCAATATATAAGATAACTCAGATAATTCTGAGTTGTATTTTGAGTGAATAAATCCTCCTTCTTTCACGGAACTGAGGTTATTATCGAGTATAGCACTATTTAACAGTTCAAATAGGTCTTTATGATTGCCAAGGCTTTTATGTATTGTGCTTAGTTCACTCTCGTCTGATTTTACTGTTATTCCAGCGCGTGACGCTAGCTGGATCTCAGTTTGGATGACATATTGTTGTGGGAGAGATCCATTTTCACCTGATTCAATTTTACATAAGAACTCAGACAATTCTAAAGTCTTTCCTAGGCCTATTTTCAATAGGTTCATATCCTTTGGTGAACCACGCCCTAGTATTAAGCGCGATAAAGACCTTTCAATATCCGGAATGTTAGATAATATCTCTCGTATTTTTCTGCGTGAATCATGATTATTTACAAAAAATTGAGCGGTGCTGAGCCTCAAATTGATTGCCTTGGAGCAAGCAAGGGGTGAAGCGAGCATTTGTTTGAGCAGGCGTCCACCAGAAGCTGTAACTGTATGATCAATAACTGAAATTAGTGAACCTTTCTTTTCACCAAATTGAGTTGAAAACAACTCAAGATTTCTCCTTGCTGAAGCATCAATAAGCATGAAATTTTGTTGCTTATAGGTTTTTGGGAATTCAAGCCTTGGAATAGAGCCCCTTTGTGTTACTCTGACATATTCAAGCAGTGCACCACACGCCATGATTTCTACTTTGCTGAAATTTCCTATACTCCCAAGTTCCCTGATTTTATAAAACTCGCATAATGTTCTGTGAGATTTACTATACTCAAAAAAGCTCTGTGCGTGTTGCGTAATTGATATTTTATAATTTTTTAAAATCGATCTAATTTTTTCATCCTCAGTGAATTTTTCAGAAATTAATAATTCTCTTGGTGATATACGCAATAAATCACTATCTAGAGCTTTCAAACTCGTTAAAGTGTGAAAAAATTTTCCCGTCGATAATTCAAGCCAACTAATAGCATATTCGTCATTTTGTTCAACTATGGATGCGAGATAATTATTGCTTTTATCCTCCAGTAGTGAATCTTCTATAATTGTACCTGGAGTTACAACTCGCACTACATCACGTTTTACTATGGATTTATAGCCCCTCTTTTTTGCTTCATCAGCAGTTTCTAATTGATCACAGATTGCTACTTTGAATCCTAAATCTATTAGCTTGTGCAGGTAAGATTCACTACTGTGTGCTGGCACTCCACACATTGGTATTTCTTGCCCACACGAATTACCTCTCTTAGTGAGCACTATATTCAGCAATTTCGCAGCTTTAATAGCATCATCGAAAAACAATTCATAAAAATCTCCTAGCCTATAAAATAGCAGATGATCTTTGTATTGAGCTTTCAGGTTCAAATACTGCTCCATCACAGGGGTGTTTTTTTCTTTTACGAAGCTCATAATATTTTTTAATATATTGTATTGATAAACGTTATTATAGATTATATTGCACATGTGAATAACATAAATTTTAAATAGGTGTATAGAGGGGAAAATTTAAAACAATTAAATTTCTTGGATCCAAGTAGTCAGGACACTTGGATGACATAAAGAGTAGGAGTATTTGATGACAAAAAAACAAAAACACAGTTGTCATTCCAGCGCGTGACGCTGGAATCCAGAATATCCTAATTACAAGGTTTATTATTTAGTTTGAAAAATACTATAGCTTTTTCTATGTAAGTTGTGGCCCCTTTTTACCATTTGCGACAGTTGTATCATCAACAGATATTTCAGAGCTAACAGTGCTAATAGTTTTTTCTATCGCTTTAGCCTGTTCATAGTCTTGACTCAAAAAATACATGGCCAGTCCAATAGCTATACTAGCAACAAGAGAAGATGCTATCATTACACCTAGTATCATACCACCAGAAAGACTTACTGCAACACACACACCAGCTCCAAGTACAACACCAAGAAAACCACCAATTATTACGCCAGGCACCAAACTGCCTACCATAGCGCTTTCTTTTTTCGTATTAGCTTGTTTTTTCATACTTTTAATAAGCACTTCTTTTGTTTTTCCTTGAGCTAAATCTGAAGGAACTTTATTATCCGCGTTTTGTATCAAAGGATTTGCACTATATGTAACAAGCAGGGTGGTTATTTCTTCAGTTTTATTACCTATAACTGCATGATGTAGTAATGTATTTCCCTCTTCATCTTTAAAGTTTATATGAGTACGAAATTCTTCATCTAGATTTCTTATTGGGTTGTTTTTTGCATATATCCTAGATTGTATTGCTCCATCTAAGTATTGTATTACTTGTTCTAGTGATTGCTCGCCAGGATTTTGTATAAAATGAAGCAGAATTTCGTGTACTATCGCTTCCTTTGTAGTTTGTGGGCATTGTAAAGCGTAATTAAATGTCTGTGTAGTAATAACTTCTTCTTTTCTTTTTTTAAGAACAACCCTTAAATCTTCAATCGCCTTTTCACCATCTTTTATTCCAAGAATTATTGAATCCAAATTATTTATCATGCTATCCTCCTTGGTTTGATTGCATTACTCATTAATAAATAATATAATAAATCCTGCTAAAAGTCAAGCAATTAATTAATAAGTTAATATAATCCTCCAAAAGGAGCTCCTTACTTTTTGTTCAGCATGTCCATTGGATCAGACTCTTTAAGCTTGCTGTTTGCTGAATTTATTCATCACAATAGCTACAATGTGCTATCGAAGTTCTCTGTAATCTTAGTTGGTTCTTCTAGAATATTCAAAATATCAGTTGCACAATAAACCCGATCTCTCTTTCCTTGAGAAGTTTGTGAAACGATGCCTAAATCTTCAAGCTTTACGATTGCTCTTTGGGCTGTTGTAAATACGACACCTAAGTTTTCAACCACTTTCCTTATAGTAAAGTAAGGGTTTAAAGACTATTCACTAAATCATTGTCCCATTCAAATTTTGGTGGCAAGGGGCTTGGTATAAATGCCTGATAACCAGCGAATACTTTGCCTGATGGTGATTCTTTAATATACATTCATTCAACCTAGCACACTATTTTTATAGTATATATTATTTTCAAATAAAGTCAAAAATGAAAATAAGGCTTTATCTTATTTGCGTGCATGAAAATAAGAAACTCTCTTATTATTGATTTTGCTCAAAAACGAAAATAGAAGAAGCTGCTGAACTTTATATATCCTGTTTTTCTGGAGAACTGCTATAAAACTTCTGAGTGAAGTCACTTAATTTTTACACATCTATTGTAGAGTAAGAAGAACCGAATTTGAAACAAAAATGCTAACTGATGCTTGGACTTTACTGACACTTACACTACTTGAAACTATACTTAGTGTAGACAATTTAATCTTTATTTCTCTAGCAATAGATAAGGTACCAAATGCGCTGAGAGAAAGAGTGCGCCTTATGGGCCTTGGATTAGCACTATTAATGCGTTTTGTAATACTATTTTTTACATCATCTATATTATCAATGCAAAAACCTATATTTCACACTGCATCAGCAAGGGATTTACTTATGATCGCAGGGGGATTATTCCTTATTGTTAAGAGCTCTATGGAGTTACGGGATGACATCTTTGTATGTAAGAAAAATAAAAAGAAAGCAAACGTTAAATCAAAATTTTTTTTAGTTGTGCTACAAATTATATTAATAGATTTAGTTTTTTCGGTTGATTCGATATTAACTGCTATAGCACTAACTTATAACATGGTAATAATTGCTACAGCATTTACATTTTCCATGCTAGCAATGCTGTTTTTATCAAGTTATACCGCCCAGTTAATCAAATCTAACCCAGGGTTAAAAATAATCGCCATTTTATTTGTTTTACTTGTCGGTGTGTACCTCATACTTCATGGATTTCATATAGAATTACCAAAAGGATATTTGTATTCTTCATTTATGTTTGCACTGCTTGTGGAAATTATAAGCAAAATAAAGAAAATTAACCGTCATACCGCGATTCATTCGCGGTATCTCTAGATCCAGCTAACAAGCAGCGGGATCTTTTTGATTTACTCCCACTCAATAGTTGCGGGTGGTTTAGAAGTGATATCATAAACAACTCTATTTACTCCGGGAACATTATTAACAATTATACTGCCGACATTGCATAAAAAATCCCAAAATACTAGCAAGTGTTGATCCTTATCTTCAAATGGAAATGCATCGGCTGTCATACCATCAGATGATGTTACAGCCCTTAAAGCACAAACATATCCATACGTACGACCATCTCCCATAACGCCTACAGTTTTTATTGGTAATAATACAGCAAAAGCTTGCCATATCTTATCATATAGATCGTAATTTTTCATCGTATTAATATATATTTCATCTACTTCTTGCAATATTTGCACCTTTTCTTTATCGACTTCACTTATAATCCTCACTGCAAGTCCGGGTCCAGGAAATGGATGTTGAAATATTATCTCGTCTGAAAGCCCAATTTCTTTTCCAAGTAGCCTTACCTCATCTTTAAAGAGGTAACGTAAAGGCTCCACTAACTTCAGATTCATCTTTTCTGGCAACCCACCAACATTATGGTGAGACTTAATTGTACTAGTGTTGTCTGAGGCATGCCCTGACTCAACTACATCAGAGTAGATGGTACCTTGCATCAAAAAATCCACATCACCTATTTTTTTTGCTTCTTCTTCAAACACTTCAATAAAAGTGTTACCGATAATTTTTCGCTTTTCTTCTGGATCAGTTATTCCCTTCAACCTACTCAAAAATAAATTTGATTTATCAACGTAATTTATCGGAATCTCTTTCAACATAGCGATGGTTTGGTTCTTGCGTAACAACCCAGTATCGATAAAAATACAGTTCAATTGTTTTCCTATAGCTTTATGTGTGAGAGCCGCTGCAACGCTTGAATCAACCCCACCACTTACTGCAGCGATTACTTTTTTCTCTCCTACTACATTTTTGATTTTTTCCTTTTGCTCCTCAATAAACGACTTCATTGTCCAGTCTCTTTTGCAATTTGCAATATCCAAGAAGTTAGAGAGCAATTTACTGCCATTTGTTGTGGGCTTAACCTCAGGATGGAACTGAGTACAGTAAATCTTCCGCTGTTCGTTGACAATCATTGCAATTGTTTGATTTATCACACCTGATGCGATAACAGTAAATCCCTGTGGTATAGTATCAACACTGTCCGCATGGTTCATTAATACATCCACTTCAGAATTAACATCCCAGGTATCCTTTACAATGGGGGATTCTTTTAGTATCTTGATTTTAGTTCTACCAAACTCCTGTTTGAAACTCTCTTTTACTTTTGCTCCAAAATAATGACAAATGAGTTGCTGTCCATAGCATATTCCAAGTATAGGAACGCTTGTTGCCTCATTAAGTTTTATAATTTCATGTACTACTCTACTTGTTTCAGAACAATCATCATTTACAGATTGTGGTCCTCCAGAGAGAATAAACCCATTGAATTTTGATATTGTTTCAAAACTGATGTTGCTTGGAAATATCTCACAATACACACCCATTCCTCTTACTTGTCTTGCGATAAGCTGTGTAAACTGTGAACCAAAATCAATAATGGCAATTGCTGACAATTTGCTCCTCCATATTATTTAAAATGATATCTGATAATAAAGAAAATAATGGAGTAAGTAAACCAAGACCTGTTTAAAAGCTTTAACGCGTGGTACAAGTTAGCTATATAGCTAATTTTCCTACACCATACCGCTGCGGCGCTAACTAGTAGCGGAATGACAGCAATCTACGTCATACCGCCGCAGTATTTCAGCCGCTAACAAGTAGCGGGATTATCTTCATGCTGCCACGAACCGTCATACCGCGATTCATTCGCGGTATCTCAGCCGCTAACAAGAGATCCCGCTAACAAGCAGCGGGATGACGAGGTATAAACTTTATCGTCATGCCACCGCGAACCGTCATACCGCGATTCATTCGCGGTATCTCGGCCGCTAACAAGTAGCGGGATGACGATTGTCGTTTAGCCATAAATATTTAAGAAATTTACCAAATGAAAAAAAAGGCAAAAGAAGCCCCGTAGTTGGCTAATTACTTACATTATACTTTCAAGTATGGCGTTTTTTTATTCTAAACGCTTAATAACCGCGACTCAGCTGCTTTTAAATGCAACTAACCTTAGCTATAAATGTTTAAGAAATTTACTAAACAGAAAAAAAGGCAAAAGAAACCCTAGGGTAGCTAGTTATTCACTATCCATTTTTTAAGTTGGCGTTTTTTTATGTTTTAAACGCTTTATAAGCGCGTTTCAGCTTATGTAGGTAGAAGTTTTATAAAGACATAAGGTGCACATAGTGCAAAAAATTAAACATGAGACGCCAGATACGTGAGTTTTTTTGTCATTTAATCTGTACAGAGAAGATAAATAAATAGCTTCAATTTTATGATAAGAGGGCTGGCGGAGTTTGTCAAGGAAGTTTTTTCGTTTCTATTCCCAATAAAAGTGCGTTATATGGTTATGCAAGAAGTCTATTTACCCATTTGCTTAACTTTCTCTCTACTTTTTCTGAGTAAGGCCGCTATTGGCATGACAGACATTCATCGTAGTCAATATCTGTTTTTTGTTGCAATATTTCACTTTTTTTGAATATGTCATGCGAGACCTTATCGGCTCTCTGCATTGATTGTGATCTGCAGTAATATAAGCTCTTCAATCCTTTTTTCCAAGCAAGCATGTGTATTTTGTGCAAGTAACGTTTATGTACGTTGGCAGGTAAGAACAGATTTACTGATTGAGATTGACAAATATACGAAGTTCTATCACTTGCATGTTCTATAATCCATCTTTGGTCAAGCTCGTACGCTGTTTTAAATGTCAATTTTTCATGCTCACTAAGAAAATCTAAATGCTGAACGGAACCCTCGTTTGTTGAAATTGAAGACCATATTTTATCATTGTCTTGATTTTTTTCTGCTAATAGTTTTTGCAAGAATTTATTTCGCACTACAAATGAGCCTGTAAGTGTCTTTTGTATGAATACGTTTGCTGCGTATGGTTCTATTCCAGGGGAGGTATTACCTGCAATAATGGAGATCGAGGCAGTAGGAGCAATAGCGAGTTTGTGTGTAAACCTTTCCATTAGATCAACTTCTTTGGCATCAGAACATGCTCCCTTTTCTTCTGCTAATTTTTTAGAAACTATATCTGCTTGCTCGCGTAAATACTTAAATATTTTTTTATTCCATTGTTGTGCTGTTACTGATTCAAAAGGAACCATTTTGCTTTGTAAAAATGAGTGAAAGCCCATCACACCAAGACCAATACTGCGTTCTCTGGCTGCAGAATATTTTGCTCGCTGCATTTCATTCTGTGCTTTATTTATGAAATCTTCCAATACATTATCAAGAAAGCGCATTATATCTTCTATGAAGAGTTTATTGTCTTTCCATTCTTCGTAGTACTCAAGGTTTACGGATGATAGACAACACACAGCAGTGCGTGACTTATTCAGGTGATCATAACCTGTGGTTAAAGTTATTTCACTGCATAGATTTGACATCTTGATGTCTAAGTTGAGCTTTTTGTAAGATTCTGGCTTATTGTTATTTGTTGCATCAAGGAAAATAATGTAAGGTTCTCCAGTTTCAACTCTTGCTGTTAATATTTTGATCCATATATCCCGCGCTTTTACAGTTGAAATAACCTTATTGTTGTGAGGGCTTATTAAATTCCATTCTTGATCATTCTCAACAGCCTGCATAAATTTATCTGTTACTATTACAGCATGATGTATATTTAACGCTTTGCGATTTGGGTCACCGCCTGTTGGCTTGCGTAAATCTAGAAACTCTTCTATCTCCGGATGAGATACAGGAAGGTAGACTGCTGAACTTCCTCGCCTTAGGGATCCCTGACTAATTGCAAGTGTTAGAGCATTTTGCACTACAATAAATGGAACAATTCCTGATGTTTTGCCGCTACCCTTTACGCTTTCGCCTATTGAGCGTAAATTTCCCCAATAACTACCTATGCCTCCTCCACGTGCAGCAAGCCAAACATTTTCGTTCCATAGATCAACTATTCCCTGCAAGCTGTCTTCGGTTTCATTAAGAAAGCAAGAGATAGGTAACCCTCTCTTAGTGTCACCATTGCTGAGTATTGGTGTTGAAGGCATGAACCACAAGTTGCTCATGTAGTCATAAAGACGCTGCGCATGTTCTTTATTATCAGAATAGTAATTAGCAATACGTGCAAAGAGGTCTTGATAACTTTCATTTTCTATTAAATACCTGTCTGATAGAACTGCTTTTCCAAAGTCGGTTAATTTGCTGTCCTTTGCGTAATTAATGGTAATGTTATTCATAAAGTTCCTTTTATTCTTTTATTATATATAGGTACTTAAAAGTCATTTTGAGCGATTTTTAAGTTAGGTTTTTCGGATTTTTTTGTTGATGCTGTAATGCAAACAAGATACCGTCAACCTGACTGCCATATATTTTACAGTAACTCATATAACTTATTTGCATATTTATTTCTTTTGCAACATGTTGAACATAACTTTCTGAGTGACGAAAATAGTCTCCTTTGTTTACAAAGTCAATACCTTCACTTTCCTTTCTTCTTATTAAACATACAATAACTCCTTTTTTGCTCGTAGATCTTTTTGCTAATTCCAACTCTTCTTGAAAGTCATGTAGATAATGTAGCACTTCAGCAAAGATAATTACATCATACTGCTGGTTTTTCTCTTGTTTAAGAAACTCTTTCATTTCCATATATATTAATTCATTGTAAACAGGCTTACCTTTTATAAAGCATCCTCTTGCGATATTTAGCATTCTACTTGAAATGTCAATTCCTGTTATATGGTTTCCAATACTATTTATTTTCAAGAAATGACCACATATTCCAGTTCCACAACCAAGGTCGAGTATATTGAGCTCAGAAGTGGAGTTGTTGAAGATTTTTGTAATTATCATGTGTACAAGTTCATGCCCTCTATATTGTTTGGCAATCAACCAATGCTCAACAAAATATTCACCTGTGTAATCAAAATATTGTCTTATGAGGTTTTTTGGCAATTCTGTAATAGGCGCTGAGTTTGTCATTTTTTTTATATAGTAAGACGCCTCCTCGTGGTCATTATCTAATTTTAGTGCCCTTGTTAAATAATTATAAGCTTTGTTAGTATTCCCTACCGCAAAATGACACCTTCCGATGTTATACCAGACTATAGGTAAATGGGGGTAAAATATGCTAATTAACCAAAATCGTAACTTTGCATCTGATATGCTGCCTTTATAAAAGTGATATAAACCGATTTCAATGTTGGTGTTTAACAGGTTCTTAGATTTTTTAAGAAGCACTGTCATTTCTTTATGAAGAGTATTATATTTATTCACAATGAAGTGTTTTACTTTCTTAATATTTAATACGCCAATGAGCTTAGACATACAATTTAAAGCAACGTTTTTTATAAAAGAGAGATTACTTTTCATACGTTAGAAATACTCCGAATGTTTATTATCATTTTTAGGCAATTGATTTTAACACATTTTATCTTACAAAATATCTTTTTTATTAATTTTTACTGTATATATAAGTTTACCACATATTTCTCAGATTATACTGTTTAGGATTGCTAGTATATTGTTGTTGATAATATAAGTAAATGTTTTGTGCAAAAAGGCGTTGACATATTATTTATTAGGTTATAACATATAAAAGATTAATTTAGTTTTTAGATGTTTGACAAGTTTTATGGTAGAGATTAATTTAATCTCAATTCAATTTTAATAATATTTAACTCTGCATATTCTGCATATAGTCGGATAAATAAATTATTAAGAGCACTTGATGGATGCCTTGGCGTTAAGAGGCGATGAAGGACGTGGCAGGCTGCGATAAGCTGTGGGGAATTGTCAACAAATTTTGATCCGCAGATTTCCGAATGGGGAAACCCAACTAGTTTAGCTAGTTATTACGTACTAAGTATGTAAAGCAAACTTGGTGAACTGAAATATCTAAGTAGCCAAAGGAAAAGAAATCAACCGAGATTCTGTTAGTAGTGACGAGCGAAAGCGGAAAAGGCTAGTGATTTAAGAATAAGAATTAGAATACTCTGGAAATAGTAACCATAGAAGGTGATAGTCCTGTATAAGTAGAAAGTTTTTAAATCCTTGAGTAGAGCGGGGCACGTGAAATCCTGTTTGAATATGGGGGGACCATCCTCCAAGCCTAAATACTCCTTAACGACCGATAGTGAACAAGTACCGTGAGGGAAAGGTGAAAAGAACCCCGGCGAGGGGAGTGAAATAGAATCTGAAATCAAGTGCTTACAAACAGTTGGAGCTCTATATCAATTTATTGATATTTAGAGTGACAGCGTACCTTTTGCATAATGGGTCAGCGAGTTAATCTATGAAGCAAGCTTAAGCCGTTAGGTGTAGGCGTAGCGAAAGCAAGTCTGAATAGGGCATTTTAGTTTTATGGATTAGACCCGAAACCAAGTGATCTAGTCATGACCAGATTGAAGGTGTGGTAAAACACACTGGAGGATCGAACCAGTTAATGTTGCAACATTATTGGATGAGTTGTGATTAGGGGTGAAAGGCCAATCAAACTTGGAAATAGCTGGTTCTCCGCGAAATCTATTTAGGTAGAGCGTTGTATGTATGTTGTTGGGGGTAGAGCACTGGATAGACTAGGGGGATTCACCGTCTTACCAAATCTAACTAAACTCCGAATACCAACAATTAATTATACAGCAGGCACACTACGGGTGCTAAGTCCGTGGTGAAGAGGGAAACAACCCAGATCACTATCTAAGGTCCCAAAATTACAGCTAAGTGGGGAAGGAAGTAGAAAAACCATTACAGCTAGGAGGTTGGCTTGGAAGCAGCCATCCTTTAAAGAAAGCGTAACAGCTCACTTGTCTAAATAAGTTTTTCTGCGCCGAAAATGTACCGGGGCTAAAGCTGTATACCGAAGATGTGAGTGCTTATTGATTTCGATCAATAGGCGCGGTAGCGGAGCGTTCCGTAAGTCTGTGAAGGTGGTTTGTGAAAACTGCTGGAGATATCGGAAGTGAGAATGCTGACATAAGTAGCGTAAAAGAGTGTGAAAAACACTCTCACCAAAAATCTAAGGGTTCCTATGTTAAGTTAATCTGCGTAGGGTTAGTCGGTTCCTAAGGCGAGTCCGTAAAGGAGTAGTCGATGGCAATTAGGTTAATATTCCTAAACCTCTTAAGTGTGACGGGTTTCGTATTTGTATAGATCTTATTGGATTGATCTATGCTTAAAAGAAGCTCCAGGAAATAGCACTTATATTTATGAGGCCGTACCGCAAACCGACACTGGTGGATGAGTAGAGTATACTAAGGTGTTGAAAGAATGATGTTGAAGGAACTCGGCAAATTATACCTGTAACTTCGGAAGAAGGGTAACCTGCTTTTAGGCAACTATGAGTAGGTGGCACAAAATAGGGAGTAGCGACTGTTTATTAAAAACACAGGACTCTGCAAAATCGTAAGATGACGTATAGGGTCTGACGCCTGCCCGGTGCTGGAAGGTTAAGAGGAAGAGTTAGCTTCGGCGAAGCTCCGAATTGAAGCCCCAGTAAACGGCGGCCGTAACTATAACGGTCCTAAGGTAGCGAAATTCCTTGTCGGGTAAGTTCCGACCCGCACGAATGGCGTAACGATTTCCCCGCTGTCTCCAGCATCGGCTCAGCGAAATTGAATTCCCCGTGAAGATGCGGGGTATCCGCGGTTAGACGAAGAGACCCCGTGCACCTTTACTATAGCTTTACATTGCTATTAAAAGTGTGATGTGCAGGATAGGTGGGAGACTTTGAAGTTATGGCGCTAGCTATAATGGAGTCAACCTTGAGATACCACCCTTTACACTTTTGATATCTAACTATGTTTCATTATCTGGAACTAGGACATTGTATGGTGGGTAGTTTGACTGGGGCGGTCGCCTCCTAAAAAGTAACGGAGGCGTGCGAAGGTAAGCTAGAGCTGGTCGGAAATCAGCTTGATAGTATAATGGCATAAGCTTGCCTGACTGCGAGGCTGACAAGCCAAGCAGAGACGAAAGTCGGTCATAGTGATCCGGTGATTCTGTATGGAAGGGTCATCGCTCAACGGATAAAAGGTACGCCGGGGATAACAGGCTGATGGTGTTCGAGCGTTCATAGCGACGACACCGTTTGGCACCTCGATGTCGACTCATCACATCCTGGGGCTGGAGCAGGTCCCAAGGGTTCGGCTGTTCGCCGATTAAAGTGGTACGTGAGCTGGGTTTAGAACGTCGTGAGACAGTTCGGTCCCTATCTGCCGTGGGTGAAGGAAATTTGAGAAGGTCTGACTCTAGTACGAGAGGACCGAGATGGATATACCTCTGGTGTACCAGCTGTTATGCCAATAGCATCGCTGGGTGGCTATGTATAGATGGGATAATTGCTGAAAGCATATAAGCAAGAAACCCTCTTCAAAAAGATTTCCCAATTAAGGCCGTGGAAGACTACCACGTTGATAGGCTAGGTGTGGAAGCATGGTAACATGTGAAGCTAACTAGTACTAATAGCCTGATTGATTTATTTGCTTTCTATATGTGTGTATGCAGTGTTAAATATTAAGTTAAAATTGTTAAGTTAGAAATTTTTATTGACTTGGTGGCTATAGCAAAAATGAACCACCCGATCTCATCTCGAACTCGGAAGTGAAACTTTTTAGCGCTGATGGTACTTGAAAAGGGAGAGTAGGTCGCCGCCAAGTTTATAAAAATTTCTTTGTTAATTAGACAGTAGGTATACTTATATTTTAACTTTCTTGTTTTGTTACTATTCTTTAAGTTTTTACTTTAACTACGATATCTTTTTTTTCTTATATGTTCTTGGTCATTTTCTACATTATTTAGCATTGTTCCTACTTCCCCTAATTGATTCCCTTTTGAAGGAGAATTACTGACTTCTGGTAATATTACATTACCTCCCACTTTTTTAAATAATTCTTCTTGTTGGCGAAATGCTGACCTCCAATCTGTTCCTGTTCCTTTAGGAAGAAATAAGAATTGATACATCTGACCAAAGCCTGTGTTATTTACCTCTTTTATATGCTCTACCATTCACCACACCCATTAACTATTTTTAAAAATTTTACCTATATTATCATAAAAAATATAGTTGTAAATACCTTCATTGAGATTTTTTTTATTTTATCTTTTTTAAGCAAGTAGTTAGATCTTTTTGTAAATTTTTATAACTTGCTTGCATAATGTTTCTATGAGTTAGTATTATGTAGTAGTGCCCTATATTACTTATATTTAAAATGCTAATTTTAGCAAGCATTCGTAGTTGCCTTTTTATTTTATTTCTTTTTGCTGCTTTTCCGGTTTTTTTACTGATAGCCAGACCTACTCTAATAGTATGAATGTACTTTTCAGGTTCTCTTTCTTTTATAGCGTACAGTGATATATAAAGCCCACGATAAAAAAGACTGTTGAGTGCTAACTTATTTTTGAAAGCAGAAGAAAAATCTTTTTTTTTATACTTACTATGCGCATAATTTGTTACACCCTAATGAACGGCGCCTATTAAGGATTTTTCTTCCAGCTCTTGTTGCCATACGTGAACGAAATCCGTGTCTGCGCTTTCTTATCAAATTTTTTGGTTGAAATGTTCTCTTCATTGTTTTTATATTAATATAATTATTTATTTTAAATTGTTTTACTTTATTGTCAAATAATGGTGAACTTGTATGACATTTTCGTAGAATAAAATTTGATGCATGGAAGAATGAATTCGGTGATAGTCATACCTGTCTTACTAATCCTTTTATTTTGTTTTAGTAGGTTTCAAGAAGTAAATAAGGTTAAATCTTATCTATATCTTAGTTGTGTATGGATGCTAACTTGGTTGTTAGTATTCTATAATAATTGTTTTGTAACTTTTATTTCTATAGCGTTACTTTTTTTCATGCTTGCTTTTATCTTTAAAAATAAAAGAAATAAGATAATAAAACTTTCGTTATTTGTGGCTTTGGCCATATCATTTTTTATCACTTTATTTATAATGCTGTCTATTTTTATTCAATCCATTAGTTTTTTTAATAAAGTAGCTATTTCAGAATTCTTGTTTTGCTTGAAATGGGGCCACAATGTAGTCACTATCAATGAAGAGAAGATAGGATGTTTTGGTATAGCGCCGCTTTTAGTTGGTACATTACTTATAACTATTATAGCAATGTTAGTTGTCGTTCCGCTTGGTTTATTTTCTGCAATATATATTAGTGAATATGCGAGTGAGAAAGTGCGTTATATTGTTAATACAACTTTGCAAGTTTTGTCTGCTATTCCTACGGTTGTATATGGATATTTCGCGGTTGTGTTTTTGTCTTTCTTTATAAAGCAGGTAGCAAATTTTTTTGGTTTAAGTATACACTCAGAAAGTGCCTTAGTTGCCGGTTTATCGATTGGGATAATGATTCTTCCTTTTATTATTTCTTTACTCGAAGATGCCATAAGATCTGTTCCAAAAAGCTTGCGTTATGGCTTCATGGCACTTGGTGCAACTCCAGCGGAAACTATATGGCATATAACAATACCTTATGCAATGCCTACAATTTTAAGTGCAATTTTATTGTCAATTTCAAGAGTGATAGGTGAAACAATGATTGTGCTAATGGCTGTGGGAATCAACGCAAATTTGACTTTTAACCCTCTTAATTCAGTTACTACCATTACCGTGCAGATCGCTACATTACTTACCGGAGATCAGGATTTCAATAGTGTACAAACTCTTGCTGCTTATGCGCTTAGTTTAGTATTGTTTATTATTACTTGGCTATTAAATGCATTTGCATTGTTTGTAATGAAGCGTAACTAGTAAGCGTTTTAATGTTGCAAAATTTCTATTAATAATATAAAATTTATTTTCTTTAGAAGTTCTTTTATGGAATTATAGTGTTAGGTGATAAAAATAAAGAGATGAATATAGGTAGAGCGATTAAGGTAACTCAAGCAGTTGTTGATATAAAATTTGAAGGTGAATTGCCTAAAATATTTAATGCTTTAAAAAGCAAACTAAAATATAAGGATAAGGAGCTGGTTTTAGAAGTTTCGCAGCATATAGGTGACAATATAGTTCGTTGTATTGCTATGGATAGCACAGATGGCATGTCAAGGGGGGATGAATTTGTTGATACAGGTGCACCAATATCGGTGCCAATTGGGCGTTCAACTTTAGGAAGGATTTTTAATGTTGTTGGAGAGCTTATAGATGAGTGTGGTCCACTGAAGGGAAAGTATAACTTAGAGCCTATACACAGAGCACCTCCAAGTTTTACTGAACAGAGAATACAGGAAGAAGTTTTAGTTACGGGAATAAAAGTTATAGATCTTCTTGCACCTTATCTTAAAGGAGGAAAAATTGGCTTATTTGGTGGAGCCGGTGTTGGTAAAACAGTCCTAATAATGGAATTAATTAATAATATAGCAAAAGCTCATAAAGGATTTTCTGTGTTTGCCGGGGTAGGGGAGAGAACGCGTGAAGGTAACGATCTTTATCACGAGATGATCACTTCAAATGTAATAAATATAAATGAGCATGAAAAATCTCAAGCTGTTTTGGTTTATGGTCAGATGAATGAGCCTCCTGGAGCAAGGGCTAGAGTTGCTTTAACAGCACTTACTATGGCAGAGTATTTTCGTGACCGTGAAAACCAAGATGTTCTATTTTTTGTGGATAATATCTTTAGATTTACACAAGCTGGTTCTGAAATTTCTGCTTTACTTGGAAGAATACCATCAGCTGTTGGTTATCAGCCAACCCTTGCAACTGATATGGGTGCAATGCAAGAAAGAATAGCTTCAACAACTTCTGGCTCTATTACTTCTGTGCAAGCTATATATGTTCCTGCGGACGACTTGACTGATCCAGCCCCAGCAACTACATTCTCTCACCTTGATGCAACCACAGTGTTGTCAAGGCAAATAGCTGAAATGGGAATATACCCTGCTGTTGATCCACTTGATTCAACTTCTCAGTCTTTATCTGCTGAAATCATTGGTGAAGAACATTATAATGTAGCTTCTGAGGTGAAACGTATATTGCAAACTTATAAATCACTGCAAGATATTATCGCAATACTTGGTATGGATGAGCTATCTGATGAAGATAAAATTATTGTTGATAGGGCTCGGAAGATTCAGAAATTTCTTTCTCAACCTTTTCACGTTGCAGAAATATTTACTGGCATGCCTGGTAAATTTGTTTCACTTTCTGATACTGTTTCCAGTTTTAAAGGGATTGTTGAAGGCAAATATGATCACTTACCAGAGGCTGCTTTTTATATGGTGGGGAATATAGATGAAGCAATAAAAAAGGCTGAATTAATACAAGCTGAAGCTAAATAAAAGTTAAAGATTATGAATACTTTTAAAGTGCAATTTTTCTCTCCTGATGATCAAATTTCATTCAGTGGAGTGGTTTCTCTTTCAGTAACTGGGCTCGAAGGGGAGCTTATGATTTTAGCTCACCATGCTCCTTACTTAATTTATTTATTGCCTGGTATGATTACTGTTAAAATGAGTAACCAAACAGAAAAGAAGGTTGTAATTGATAGTGGCGTATTAGAAGTTGCAAATAATAATTGTAGCATTATAACAAGTCAAATTCAGGTTTTTGATCGTGCAATTCATGATGAGAAATCGTTTAAAAATAAGAGAATTAGTATATATTTAAGTTATCTTGATGAGAAGTTTCTTTCTTAGTTATTTTAGGCAAAAAGTCAATTATCATTCAAGTGGCTATAAGATTTTTGCTCAGGGGGCTCTTTTTTGTCATCCCAGAAACCCCGGGGTGTCATCCCAGTGTCGGAGTACTTTAGGTGTATGATCCCAGAGTGTGATGGTATGGGACCATACACCTAATCAAATAAAAATTAAAGAAGGAGAGTTGGTTGTAACGGTTGGAGATAACGACTTTGTTTTACCTGGAATTTACGTTGGATAAACTACAAAAAATAACAGGTAAAAATCAACGTAAATTTAAGATAAATCGATTTTATTAGTATTATTAAATCAAAATCTGTTTTTAATTAATCAATAATACTTTTTTACATATTTTCATCCCCTTTCATGGATTTTTTAATTTTATAGATGATATCTAATATTATTAGAAGCATTGTAAAATATCTTATGAGAAAAGTTATAAAATATATTAGCATTATTGGTATTGCATGTTTAGTATTGTTATTTTTTATATCTAATGTGGAAACACGCGTAAAAACACAGGAAGAACAATTATTCCTAGCTGTAGAAGATGGTAATGCACAAGAAGTAAAACTATTACTCAAAAATGGTGCAGACCCAAATTGACCTTACCCAGAAAAAGTAGAGAGAAAGTTAAGACGTTTTTATCATGAGAATAAATTGTGCAGGAATGCAATAGTTAATAGTAGAATGTCTACGTTATTTGTTATAAAAGATTTCTATGTATTCAAATATGGCAGTTCTGGTTTGTTGAGCGAGAAGTATCAATAAGCAGCTCCCTTTTAAGTGAACTTTTCTGCAACAGAGTTATCGTAACAACAGCCCTTATGGCTCATGCTGGAAATGATGTTTTTTGTATTCAATAGAAATTGGTAATTTTGAGAGGTATACTGTGACCCTTGATCGCTATGTAACAGCAGATTTTTATCGGGTTTGCGTTTATCAACGGCCATCAATAAAGAATCTATAACTAATTATCATGTTACTCATTAACCACCATGCGTGAATATAGGTCAATTATTGCCGCCAACAACCTTCTTTAGTTTTTATGTAGGTAATCCCAAACTTTATTTGGCTGATCAGTAGTAAAATTTTGATCCAATGTGTTCGGAGCCACAACTCGGTTGCTTATTTGCTGTTTTTTATTTTTGAACCTTCGTCTAAACTTGGCTTTAATGCCATTTTCTTGCATAACACTTTGTACTGTTTTAATTTTTGCCTAAAGCTTTTAATTCAGCGTGAATTTTAGGGGCTCCATATCTGCATTTAGAAGCTTGATTATTTTTTGAATATCTGCTAGAAGCCCTTCTTTTGCTAATTCTTTACTGCTTTTTTCCTTAGCAACCCATACCACCAGTATAAAACCCTACATAGTTCCTGTGTTTTATAGCAATTTCTATATAAAAGAATACTTTACTCTTTTTCTTTGCCCAGGGCTTTTTTTAAGACGTCTCTTTCTCTTATTAGCTCTTTTTTTAGATCAAATCTTTCTTTGTCATAAGGAGCCTTTGCCTGGAAATGCGTATGCTCCAGACATTTTTCCATCATATTTTCTTACTTAACATACTACCATCTATACCTAGATCTTTTGCTATTTTTGTACTTGCTTGACCTGTTTCTTTAACCAGCTTAACAGCTTCTAATTTGAATTCTGCTGTATATTCTCTTCTATTTGTCATATTTTGAAAAAACGTTTTATTTTACTCCAAAAACGTCTTAACTTTCTCTCTACTTTTTCTGGGTAAGGTCACTACTTGGATGACAGATAGTAGTGCGAAAGTCTCTTACAACTTACTTTTAATTAGTCTAACCCATGCGTGCCAATCCCTCTCACCAAGATTGCTTTCAAAAGATAGGAGATCCTTTACAGCTTTTGAGCAAATTTCTTCACTTGGAATTGATAACTCCTTATTCATTGCTAACGTTAAACATTGAGTTTTGCACGCTTGTTCTAAATGATATGAGTAAAACATTGCTTCTTGTATAGTCCGACCACACGTTATAGATCCATGATTACGCATTAACATGACAAAATTTTCTTTCAGATCAGCTATTAACCTCTTTCCTTCTGTATCGCTAAGTGCTAGGGAATTATAATTATGGTAAGAGATTTTATTGTAAAAGTGCAGTGCCCATTGACTTATAGGAAGCAGCCCATCTTTGAGAGAAGAAACCGCTACAATAGAAGGTGTATGCAAGTGAAAAATTGCTTGAATATCTTTCCTTGCTTGATAAACAAAACCATGAATTATATAGCCAGTTCTATTATATTGATATTCTTTGCCTTCAATTACATCTCCATCAAATGATACTTTCATTAACGAACGTTCATCTACTTCATCAAAACGCATACCAAACGGATAAATATAAAACGACTTTTGATCTTCAGAACGCACTGAAAGGTGAGTATATGTATGATCATCGAACTTAAGGTAGGACAAAATCTGATAGGCATAGACTAGATCCCTTTTTACTCTGCTCTTTGTTAACAACACAATCCTCTGTTAGAATCTTCTGAAGGTTTATACGCGAAAAGAGACTTGTAGTAAACTAATAAGTCTATGCCACTCTGTCTTGCTTTCTGAATACCAAACACTTTTGTGTTGTAGCTTGCTTAAAAATAGTTATCGTTATTATAGAGTTTATATACAGAATTTATGTTTTTAAATTACATAATATCTTAACTACAAAAGTAATTTTCTATATAATATTTCATATGTTTTAAAGCTTCATTTTTATGTTATTATAAATGTAAGTTTCAAGATTGAAAATAATATGGTAAATATTAACACAAAAAAACAGCCAGCAGGATTTTTCATATATCCCTCTGGTCTTTCGGGAAGTGGTAAACTTTCCACAGCAATAGAATTATCTAATATGATAAACGCATTAATTGTAAATAGTAAGTTCTATAACAATGTTCAAGCTTGCTCTATATACGATGGTGTCTTTGAACGTGATCAAATACCTAAAGAAGTTCAAGATAGAATATATGGCATTATGCAAATTATGCTTCAGGTAATAGAAAATTATCCGATTCACTCAAAAAATTACATATTTATTGATGAGTTGATGGAAAATAATGACCAGAACATGAGGATGTATGATTCAATAGTAAGGCTTAGTAAAAAAATGAACACAGAAATCCTTCCTGTGGTACTTAGGTGTGATCTACCGACATTACAAAAGCGTATTGCATTAAAAAGGCAAAGAAAAAATAGGAAGGTGATTAATCTAAATAGCATTGTAGAGAAATTTAGGACTGACGATTTATTTATACCACCAAGTGCCATAGAGATAGAAAATTCAGATATGAGTATAAAAGAAGTAGCTCAAGAGATAGTAAACCAGATGCACAAGCTTAGTAACATTGCATGTACGCGAAAGAATAGTCTATAATGATTTCATATACTGAGGCTCATTTAAATATAGAGCTTCAACTTCATTTAATTTTTGCTTGTTCTCTAATCTATAACGGACTAATAGCCCTGCATGGCTAGCATTTAAATTGCAATCCATATGTGTACTGCTTGTAGCGTGACACTGGGATCCAGGTGCAGATAGTGGCAATAAATTGAAATCAAATAACTGCGTATAAAACCCTTGAGCATTTTTGACTATAGCTCTGATATTTTTTTTGTTATTCGTACAAAGCAAAGATATTGCGTAGGCTTGAACTTCCAGCGCACTAACTCCGTATAATGGCTTATTTGTAGCAAGATTTATACCTTGTGCAGCTGATATACCAACTCTAATTCCAGTGAAACTTCCTGGTCCAACTACTACCACTAAATGATCTATTTTATCATAATTATAGTTGTGCTTATCAAACAAAGTATTCAGAATTTGAAAAAATGATTCTGCATGATTGTTGCTGGCGGAATTGTGCTCTACAAAACAGTTACCATCATAATCAACTATTGCTATTGAACTACCAATACCTACAGTATCAATCGCTAAAATAGACATTACTTAAGCTTATCATAGAGTTTTGTAAACATTATAGCAAAGGCACCATTACCCATAACGTTTGCTGAAGTGATTATTGGATCAAACACTATATACAGTGCTGTGATTAACGAAAGCATTTCTGGAGAAAATTTGAGGTATTTCTCAAGAATAGGTAGCATTACCATAATTCCTCCTGCCGGAACTGCCACGATAGCAAACTTAAATAACAAAAAATAGAGAAGGAAAGTTACATAGTCTGTTGTGCACAATGAATAACCGGAGGCAATTATCATTGATAATATTATAATAAAAAAGCAATCACCTACTAAATGAAAGCTAGCAGTTATTGGCACAACAGACGATGCTATGTCAGGTTGCTTTACATTTTTTTTGCTTCCTTCAAGAGTAAGCGGCATAGTTGCATTACTAGACATTGTGCTCATTGCAGTAATAAATGCCGGTATCATATTGCCTATACTAGCTATCCAGCTTGTGATCTTGAATGAATTTGCTGCTCCATATAAGAGGAAAACATAAAGGTAGGTTGCAGATGCTATAATAATGAAAATTATTGAGTAATCCTTAAATATTATAGATAAAACTTGATCATGCTGCATTTTTAAAGCAAGCCCAAGTACAAATATTGGAATAATCGGCGTCAAAAACGTCTTCAAAATAAAGAGAGTTAAATCTAACATTTTGTTCGAAAGCTCTCTGCTTTTTTTGGGTAGCAGTGTGGACACTACTATGCTGGACACAAATCCACAAGCAAGGGCATAAAAATTAGAAAGTAATGCAGGCAGTCTAAACGACCATAAGGGAACAATTGTTTCTTCATACGTTATATCTTGTATTGAATAAGTGTTTTGTATGATAAAATGCCCAACAGAATAAGCTATTAAACTTGCAGCCAGATTCGATAAGAAGATCATTATAATAAGTAACAATATGAACTTTATAGCTGACTGCTTAAGATTGTTAACACTGCTAAAGATTAACGCAAAAATAATAAAAGGCATTATAAATAGCAAAACCTCTTTTATACTAAGGCTCGTTGAGTACAAGAAGGTTTTTACTTCCATTGGAACTAAATGACCAAAGAATGCAGCTGAAGTGATGACCGTGAGTAAGATTAATAGTTGTAGCACGTTCTTATATACCAATGTCCTATGGACATATATATGGTAAGTTAGTTGTTAAGTAAAGCAAAACTGTCTAAACTGCACAGCAAATGGTGTAATGAAAGTGGAATGACAAAAAAGAGTGAAATTAGCATTCACTTATTATTCGTGTCATTTTCAGTAAAAGCTTCTTCCCACGTGCCTTGAGTTGCTGCGCGGCTATACTCTGTTACTCTATTTTCAAAGAAATTCGTATGTTCAACGCCATTTAGTATTTCATCAAGCCACGGAATAGGATTATCATTGACATCATATATGGACTCAAGACCTAATTGCATTAACCGTCTGTTTGCTACGTAGCGTATGTAATTGCGCACTTCTTCTGCGGATAGTCCTTCAACATCTCCTAAATCAAAGGCAAGCTTTATGAATTCGTCCTCAAGTTCAACGATGGTGCGACATGCAGAATATAATTCCTCTTTAAACTCGTTGTCCCAAATTTCATTATTCTCTTTAATAAATGTATTAAATAACATGATAATTGAATTGGTGTGCAAAGTTTCATCACGGGCTGACCAGGCGATTATCTGCCCCATTCCTTTCATTTTTCCAAAACGTTGGAAATTGAGCAAAATTGCAAATGATGCAAATAACTGCAACCCTTCAGTGAATGCACCAAACACTGCTAGAGTTTTAGCTACATGTTTTTTATCGTGTTTTTTGCTTTCCTCGAATTCCAACATATATTCATATTTCTTTCTCATAGCATCATACTTTAAAAATGCTTGATACTCACTTTCTGGCATGCCAATTGTGTCTAAAAGATAAGAATAAGCTGCAATGTGTATGGTTTCCATATTGGAAAAGCTTGCAAGCATCATGCATATTTCTGTTGGCTTAAATATATTTGAATAATGCCTCATGTAGCAGTTATTTACTTCAATGTCTGCCTGAGTAAAAAATCTAAAGATCTGGGTTAGTAGATTTTTTTCTACACTTGAAAGTTTAGTTTTCCAATCCTTCACGTCATCAGCGAGCGGAACTTCTTCAGGTATCCAATGGATTCTTTGTTGCTGCAGCCACGCATCATACGCCCAAGGGTAATTAAAAGGTTTGTATATTGGATCTGCTTCTAACAATGACATAAGACACCTATTATTTTCTAAAGTAAATATTATATTAAGTGATATTGAGAATCAGTCAATTTAACTTTTTTGAAATTTGACGGCAGATAATTTATTAGTGTATTATAGCTTCAAGTAATTTATCAACAGAAATGCGAGTATTAATATCTTTTATTTTATTATTTACAGTGAGCTGCACTCACACTATTCACAATCACGGAGCTCCTGGCATTAGTGTTGAATTGTGGAGCAAGATAAAAGTAGGTGACGATAAAGAAAAAGTGGTTCACACTTTAGGATCACCAATATTAGTATCAAAGTTCGATGACAATGTTTGGTACTATGTCTCATATAAAATTAAACAAGCCAATTTTTTAGGAAAAAGGAAGTATAGTAGTAAGTCTCTGCAAATTTCATTCGACCAGGACGGTAAAGTTGAAGATACAAAAGAAACTGACATCTTAGAGAGATCTTTGGCTGTTTCTGATTGAAAGTTTGCTCAGATCTGCCTACGTCATACCGCGGTTCATTCCATAACTGTACGAACATTGCGATTTGGGCCTACCAGAAGGGTGTCATGAAAGTAGCTGACACTAGTTCCTTTATGACGGCAGTGCCCAGACTACTTGGATCCAGGAAACTTAATTGCAAGTAATGCATTGGGTTTGGTAAGTATGGGTTTTGCGTTATAGAATGAAGCACTTTTGGTGAATTTGTAAAGAAAACTGGATCCCAGTGGGCTTTGTTGCATCGCTAGCTATGATGGATTAAAGATAAAAAAGATAGCGAATATCAGTAGCTTATTATTCTGGTATTTATAACAAGAACGGTCAATGAATACCTAAATTTGAGTAAAAGAAATTTCACTACCATTTACCAATCCGGCTAAAATTCAAGAATTTCAATGCTTTAGCTATTTTCAATAGAATTAAATTTATTAATATAAATAACAAATTACTATTCTTAAATTTGATCAGATTGATTGCAAAAAAACAAGATTTTCAATAGGTTGCTTATAATCCTAACTATAGTTAGCCTTTCATAAGTAGCGATGCAACAAAGCCATCCCAGTGTCAAGCACTGGGATGACACCATTTGTTGTAAACTCACTTTTACTCTATGGTTATACTACCTTGCTGCTATTCTGAACGGATACAGTGGGCTTATTAAATTATAGAATTACTTTAGCTATAGAATAAAATCTAGTGTTACTTCACGCCAAATGTGGTGGTGCTGAGTAGGCAAGCCGGTCAATGGGCTACATTTATATACTGCACGCATTGCATTATCTGCTATCGACCTGAAAAGTGGATTATTTCGATAGGAATCACTGTCTGCTACATCCGCCATAATTATCTCGCCTTGACTGGATAACAATAAGTTAATTTTTATATTAAAATTTTCTTTGTAAGCTATGCTTTCAGGAATGCTCCAGCATTTTGTGAGCTTGTCTCTTATAGAGTTAATAATTTCTGTTACAACTAATTCATCCTTTTTGCTCTCAACGCTTTTTTCGTTTCCTATTTCATTTTTTGCCCCTCTAACATCCCTTCTTAGTTTTTTCTCTACACTTTTTTTTCTTTTTGGAATTGGAATGAATTCTTTACCCTCGTTAATAATGACTTCTTCTTGCATTTCGATAATTTGCCTCGGTTGTGCTACAACAGTGTGCTCAACTATTTCTTTTTTCCTTTGTGGTATAGGAACAGCTAACGTATCATTCGTTTGGGCTTTTGTTGAAGATAACGAAAAAAGCAAAAAACAACATAAAGACAAAAAAAGAATATAATTCGAATAGAAAAAACGCATATGTTAAGCAGCTTGTTTTACTGGTTTAAAGCTAATATTGCACGTAAAGTCAATATATTTTAGTTGATGGACGAGTTTGAAGTCAATAAGGAATCCCTTCAAAGCTGAAGGCAAGCGGAAGATTGTCTTCTCGACAGACAAAGGAATTGTATAATGGATTAAAAGGAACCGTATGACAAAAATTATAGCAAAAGAATATACAGAATTTTTAGAGCAATTGAAGGATCATATTGCAACAAACCGTTATAAAGCAGCACTTGCAGTAAATAGTAAGCTTATTTTGCTTTACCACCATATTGGTACAGAGATCCTAAAACGCCAAAAAGAACATACCTGGGGAGCTAAGGTAATTGATCAATTAAGTAAGGATTTGAGAAGTACATTTCCAGAAATGAAAGGCTTTAGCATGAGAAATCTGAAGTATATGCGTAAGTTTGCCGAAGAATATCCTGATGTTGAATTTGTGCAGGAGCCTCTTGCACAATTAACTTGGTATCACAATATCACTCTTTTGGAAAAAATAGAAAGTCATGAAATAAGATTATTTTATGTAAAAAAAGCTATTGAACATGGCTGGTCACGTAACATTATGGTGATGCAGATAGAACTTGGACTACATAAACGTCAAGGAAAAGCAATAACTAATTTTAAAGAAAAATTACCATCTCCACAATCCGATCTAGCACATTACACATTAAAAGATCCGTATATTTTTGATTTTTTAAGTATAGGTAAGGATGCTCATGAAAGAGAAGTAGAAAAAGGACTCGTAGGGCATATGGAAAAATTTCTGTTAGAACTCGGTGAAGGATTTGCATTTGTTGGTAGACAATTTCATTTAGATGTTGGTAATAAAGACTTTTATATTGATTTATTATTCTATCATTTAAAGTTACGTTGCTTCGTAGTGATTGAACTAAAAGATAAGGATTTTAAGCCGGAATATGCTGGTAAAATGAATTTTTATCTTTCTGCAGTTGATGATTTACTGAAGCACTCGACAGATCAACCTTCTATAGGGTTAATCTTATGTAAATCTAAAGACGATGTACTTGCTAAATATACACTCCAAGACATGAACAAGCCAATAGGGCTAGCAGAATATCGAATAACTGAAAATCTACCAGAGAACATAAAAACAGCTTTACCGACGATAGAAGAATTAGAAGCTGAATTATCCAAAATTTCAGACGAGGAAAAGTAATGTTACTAAAATCATTCAAACAATTATTTAGCAAACCAAAAGCTCAGTATGAAATGCATCAGGCTCAGGAAGAAGAGTGGCAGCCAATAACTTACTCTCTCATAGCCTTGAAACTTTGGAAGCAAACAGTAACGGAGTAAGTGATTTTTATGGATTACACGCTCTAGGTGCACTATCCTATATATCATACGGTCAATACACTCTAAATGAGATGGAAAGATGAAGGCATCATTATAGCTGCTAAAAAATACGGCGATAAAAACTTAATTCTTTCTCTGTTTACAAAAAATCATGGAAAGCGCAGGGGATTAACTAAGCTAACAAACAATAGCAATTATAAGTTTCAGATAAGTAATCTATTACATGCAGAATGGAGTGCTAAGTTACCTGAAAATCTAGGTTTTTTTAAGTGCGAATTAATCGAATCTCCATTCCATCATTTCTTTCAAGATAGGTTAAAAAGCATTACTATTGTTTCTTTCTCCTCTATTTTAGAAAAAGTGCTTCCAGAAAGTGAACCCTGTGCCATGCTGTATGACAATTTTCGATATTTCATCGATGTAATTAAACACAACAATCAGTCTTGGCAAAGCCATTATCTTAACTTAGAGCTTCTGCTTCTTACGCAATTGGGATTCAAGTTAGACTTATCCAAATGCGCTGTAACAGGTGTTAAGGAAAATTTACAATTTATTTCTCCAAAAACTGGTAGAGCAGTGTCAAAAAAAGTAGGAGATTATTATGCAGATAAACTCCTACCTTTTCCACAAATGTTACATGATGTATACAATAATAACCTACAAAACAGCTACTCATTCCAAGAATTTCAGTTAGGACTGAAAGTCACAGGATATTTTTTAAATAAGTATCTATTTTTGCAGTTAAACGTGAAATTTCCAGAGCTGAGAAACCTCATGTTGTCGCTTTAATCTTAGCAGTCCTACGTCATACCGCGATTCATTCGCGGTATCTCTTAGCATAGATCCAGCTAACAAGTAGCGGGATGACGAACTTATCGTCATGCCACCGCGAACCGTCATACCGTGATTTATTCACGGTATCTCTTAGCATAGATCCAGCTAACAAGCAGCGGGACGACGGTTGTCAGGGTGTCATCCCAGCGCCCCTATGATGTCATCCCAGTGCCCAGACACTGGGATCCAGAAAAGTTTGCTTGTGAACAAGCAAACTAGCATGGAAAGTGGTTACAACGTTTTCGATGAGATTATATGGAAAACTGGATTCCAGTGTCAAGCACTGGAATGACAAGGTATAAACCTTATCGTCATGCTGCCGCGAACCGTCATACCGCGATTCATTCGCGGTATCTCAGCATAGATTCCGCTAACTAGTAGCGGAATGACGGTTGTCGGCAAACTTAAGCCACTTTAGCTATAGCCAGTAACCACTCTATTTCTACCACTGTTTTTTGCTTTATATAAATATTTGTCGGCACGTACTATAAATTCTTTAATATTGTCAAGGTCAGATTCTTGCATTTCTGCAATTCCAATGCTCACAGTTACATCGTGGGTTGTATTTTTATCCGCAAGTATAAAAGGTTTTTTAGCAATAATTTTTCGTATTCTCTCCGCAATAGTATACGCATCTGATACATTGGTATCTGGCATTACAACAACAAACTCCTCACCACCAAACCTAGCTAGTAAATCTGTCACTCTGATATTTTCAGAAATTCTTTTCTGTATTTGCTTTAAAAGTTCATCTCCAGCACTATGCCCAAAACTGTCATTCACTATCTTAAAATAGTCTATATCAAGTATCATAAGAGACAACCTTCTATCCTTTTCCACAGAGTCCTTAACAATGTTTCTTAAGTGTGCATCAAAATATCTTCTATTATAACAGTTAGTTAATGGGTCCTTTATAGACATTTCCGCATTATTAAATAAATTCATTCTCAAGGCATCTTGATATCTTTTGCGTTTTACTTGCGAATTAACCCTTGCTATTAGCTCACCCTCATCCAAAGGTACTGTTAAATAATCATTAGCACCTACATCAAGTGCTTTTACTAAATTGTTTTTATCATAATCCTCAGAAAGAATCAGAATTGGTGTATAACGTGTTTCCACCTTACTACGAAACTCAGAACACAAACGCAAGCCGTCAGTTTTTGAAAATTGCATATCAGAAATGATCAGGTCGTAACCATTCTCAATACCAACCTTCAATGCTTCCATTGGATCACTCAGTATTTTAATTGACCTAAAGCGTTGCTTTAATATATTATATATCTGCTCTGCTTGATGAACATCCTCATCTATAACAAGTACGTTAGCATCAAAAATCTGATTGGAATAATCCATAATACTGTTTCCTGCGACTCCACCAATCTCAGCGTTAGTTTCTCCTCTCAAACGCAATTCATCGATAATCATCTTTAAGCGTGTGAGAGACTTAATTCGTGAAGATAAAGCAGTTTCGTTTATTGGTTTAGTCAGAAAATCATCCGCGCCAGCATTAATACCTTGCACTCTATCATGAGTATCATGCAGCGCAGTTACCATAATTATTGGAATATGGGTTGTCAAGGGATCACTCTTTAGCTCCTTACAAACTTCAAAGCCATTCATCTTTGGCATCATGATATCAAGTAATATAATATCAGGCTGCTGCTTTGCTACTAAATCTATAGCTTCTTCACCATCATGAGCTACGATAACCGTATAGTACTCTGCTTTTAGTCGAGCTTCTAAAAGCTTGACATTAGATAGTACATCATCTACTACCAGAATCTTCGCTGTCATTATCTTTAGATGTATTATCTATATCGTAAGTAGGATAAAGCTTACCATTTTTACCAACTATGTAATTTACTTTCTCAGTATTACACTCTTTATATAAGTCTTCAATTCCGGCATCCTTCAATAACCTTCTGGCTTTTAACCTTACAATTGTAAAATACCTATATATAGTATTAATAAAATCAATAAATACAGGTACCTTATTTTTATCAAGAACAATTATGCTCACTAAAGCTACAACTAAAATTTCTGAAAGACCTATATTGAACATTTTCCTATGAAGCAAGTACTTTAATCCTTCTGATTATAAATATTAATTTGCTTAAATCAAGTTTAGAAGCAACCATCTCATCTAAAAAACTATTATAACGTTCTATGTAGTCCTTATCATTACAAGCCCAGGTTTGAACCTTATCTTCAGGGTTATCAGTAGCTTTTATGACTTTAACAGCTAGCTTGTGATGGTAATTGCTTAAATCGTCCAATAAATCATTAACTAAGCTGCGATCCCAATAAGAAGAGCGGCTTTTCATCTTGATGGCAATTGTCCTAATCAGATCGAATCTTAACAGCGACTTTAACTCAAAGTATATTTTACCAGCATCAAGAATGGACAAAGATGTCTGTTCAGCAACAGATATAATATCCAGTGCATAAGTAAGAACGCACAGGTCAGCAATTTTTTTTGCTAGATCTTTATCTATATTAAGTTCCACTAAAGAAGTGTATCCATGATTATAGACCTTTAACAGGTGTTCATCTAAAACATCATGGCCTAAAGTTTCAATTGCATCTTTAAATTTTGTAACATCATCCAATTCTACAAAGCTAAGATTTTTTACTAACCAAAACGATACTCTGCCAATAAATTTCTGCACATTTCTCACTATTTGCAAGTATGAGTTAATATCAATTTTTCCATCCAATTCATCAATTTTCTGCCACAGGTTATTTAAATCATATAGGTGGTTAACAACGATATATATGTTAACTGCTTCGTGTACCTTAATTCCAGTATTCTCAACTAAATTATTAATAAATATACAGCCCATCCTATTTACAACATCATTTGCAATGCAAGTGGAGATAATTTCTCTACGAAGTTGGTGTTTTAATATGAAATCCTTAAACTCTGTTGACATCTTTTTAGGAAAATAACCTAGCAAGTAGTCATTAGATATAAGATCTTTTTCAGGCAGATCGGAATGTATAATTTTATTTTTTATTGCTGTTCTAGCATAAGATATTAGAATAGAAAGCTGAGGAGAACTGAAACCTTCTGCACCGGTTAACATCCTTGCTACCTCTTCGTCAGCTGGAAGAAATTCTACGCTTCGGTTTAACAGCCCAGATTTTTCTAAACTGAGCAGTAACCTGTGGTCCTGCTCCAATCTCTCTTTAGCTTGCAAACACTCAAGAAGTAATGCTTTTGTTTCAATTCTGTTGTGGTTCTCAAGCACCTTGGATGCAACTTCATCCACCATACTTGCCAGTATTTCATTCCTTTTTTCTAAAGAAATACCCCCTGCTTTCATAGCTGAAACAAATGCAATCTTAATGTTAACTTCAAGGTCCGAACATATCACTCCGGCTGAATTATCAACAAAATCTGCATTGATATATCCACCTCTTTCAGCATATTCTATTCTCCCAAGCTGTGTACAACCAAGATTTCCACCCTCTATAAACATAGAAGCTCTAATATCCTTACCGTTTACTCTTAATTCATCGTTTGCTTTGTCACCGACCATGCTATGACTTTCACTCTTTGCCTTAACAAACGTGCCGATTCCTCCGTTCCATATGAAGTCCACTTCTGCTTTGAGTAGATATCTAATCAAATCACTTGGAGATAACGTATCTTCCGTTATGTCAAAGCATTTTTTCATTTCTTGAGAAAGATTTACTTGCTTGCTGCTACGCTCAAATACCCCGCCACCCTGAGAGATCAAATCTTTGTTATAATCCATCCAGGTTGAAAATGGTAACTTAAAGAGACGTTTACGTTCTGTGAAACTCTTTTCTGCATCAGGATTTGGATCAATAAAAATATGCATATGGTTAAATGCGCCGATTAAATGTATATTTTTTGAAAGCAGCATACCGTTTCCAAATAGATCGCCAGCCATATCCCCAATTCCAATAACAGTTGCATCCTGGTAAATATCCTTATTCATTTTCCAAAAATGCCTCTGTGCTGCAATCCATGCACCTCTTGCTGTAATACCCATTTTCTTATGGTCGTAACCTACTGATCCACCAGATGCAAATGCATCGCCAAGCCAAAAGTTATATTCAGAGGCTATCTGGTTGGCATAATCAGAAAATGAAGCAGTTCCTTTATCAGCAGCAACCACGAGATATGGATCATCTTCATCATACCTAATCACATTCTCTGGTGGAATTATTTTACCATCAACCACGTTATCAGTAATATCAAGCATTCCTCTGATAAAACTCTTATAGCACTCAACACTTTTCTCTCTTAAAATATTCTTATCTTTATAAGCTTGCTTTATTACAAACCCACCCTTTGCACCAACAGGGACAATAACCGCATTTTTTGTCATCTGAGCTTTCATGAGCCCCAAAACTTCAGTGCGAAAATCTTCCGTCCTATCCGACCACCTTAAGCCACCACGGGCTAATTTCCCTCCTCTTAGATGTATTCCCTCAAAAAGGTTTGAATAAATATACAATTCACGATACGGACGAGGATCAGGTAAACCATTTATTTTACTTGAGTCAAATTTTGTAGATAAATATGGTTTATCGTCTTGATAATAACTGGTCCTTAAAATAGCCATTATCAAGTTAAATATCGAGCACAAAACGTAATCATGTGAAACATTGCTGATCTCTTTTAGAAGTTCCTCAATTTTTTCTCTGACAATGTCCGTAGTTTCTGCTCTATCAATGTCTATGTTAGGATCAAATCTTGCATGAAATAGTTGTATCAAATACTTTACTATTTTTGGATGCTCTGAGACTACCTTTTGGATATATTCTGGATTGTAGTTAAATGACGTCTGCTTTAGGTAAGCACTTAACGCTCTAACCAGAAGCACTTCTTTCCACTTGAGCCCAGCAATAATGATCAAACTATTGAAATAGTCATTTTTAATTTCCTTGCTAAACACTTTCGCAAGTGTTATTTCAAATTGCTCTTTTAGAGTAATGTTGTCTATTAATTCATCGACTCTTGACAACACAAAATGGTGTATCCATATTCCACCGTTAATTTCTATGTAATAGCCATTATGAGATAGAATTTTAGCTCCCAAATTCTTAGTGATCCTTAATATCTTCGATAATTCAAGGCCTCCATTGTTTGGAGTATAAACCTTTAATTGATAATTAAGATTATCACGAGTAAGTCTTAAATCGACCTCGCTAACTCCTTTCTTCCTCACTATCTCCAATTTTTTCATATCGTAATATGCGTCATGAGGTTCGAAACTCTCTTGATAGCTTATTGGAAATGCCTTGCAATAACGGATGAATATATCCTCAACAGTGCTAAAAGTATTGTATAAATTGTCTATAAAACGATCTTCCCACTTTTCTGTAATGTTTCTTAATTTGTTTTCGATACGCAAAACTTCATCATCAAGAACGCTAGCATTTTTGGTCTTTAGCACTACATGCAATTTCATCAAATCATATTCATTGATAATGTGATTGTTATAAATATCTGAACTTTCTGCACTTGTCTCATCCTTCAATATGTCACGTATCTTGAACATTAGCCTAGCGCTAGCATAACGCATCGGTATCAGCACTATGCAACTAATAAAATCCCCGACTCTTCTTAAAAATAATCTGACCCTTGGCCTAATCGCAAGAGACATGATCGAAATGCAAATTTTAAATAATTCGTCTTCATTTGATTGGAATAATTCATCACAAGAGAACACTTGCAAAATAGAAATCAAAGCTTTGTTATTGTGGCCCCCGGTTACAAACCCTGCATTTTTTTCTATAACTTTAACTTTATCTCTTATTATTGGAATAGTTCTAATATCTTGGACCTCCGCTACAGAAGTAAATAGCCCGAAAAAACGCCGTTCCTTTACCACATTACCCTGGTCATCAAATTCTTTTACTCCTATACAATTCATGTATGTACGCCGATGGACTATTGAGATTAGATCTGATCTCAATATGTATAGGGAATCAAGGTTTGCAGAAGGAATCAACGTACTTTGACCTACTCTCATCAGGCCAAGGTCCTTTTTGCTGTCACAGACGAGTTTTTCATCTTTACCAGCAATATATTCTTGATAACCTAGAAATACGAAGTTATTATTCTTTAACCAAACTAGAAAATCTTTTTGCTCTTGATTTCGGTCTGGTGTCATTCCAGTGCGTGACACTGGAATCCACGTGTCCTTTTCCTGGATCCCAGCTGGGATGACAGAAAGACTTGCCTCATCAAGTTTCTTGAGCATTAAGTGCCAATCTTTCACAACGCAATTAACCGCTTTCAGCGTTTTCTGTAGAGATTCTTTTAATGTATCAACAAAGCTGTCACTTATACCTTTGATAATTACATATATGACTGACTCTTTGACTCCATTGCTTTCTTCCAAAGAGTAAATCTCGTCTATTAGGCCATCTTTTCTTTTAATGTTAATTATGCTGTTGCTGTAATAGCATATGGTTAAATCGTGCGACTTAATAGTTGCAATAACGGAGTCAACCAAAAATGGCATATCATCGTTTGTTATCTTAATCGTGGTAAAATCGCCTTCTATTCCTGGTATATCATCTATATTGCTTACTACTAACTTACTTTCATCTTTCTCTTTTTGAGAAACAAAATTGTAAGCATCGTTTACAATATATAGCAAAAACTTATCATTGGCTTTTAGGTCGCTTTTATAAACAAAACTATAAAAATACTTAATAAATTTTTTAATTTTTTCTTTATCTTGCTGATTTTCTTGATCAGCTAACTTAAATAAAGACTCAGTGTCAACATTATGATCTATACACATTTTTTTTAACAAAAATACACAGTGAACTTAAACCTTTTTAACTAAGATTTCATTATCAAGAGCGTACACTATTAGCTCATCATTTTCTACTACTTCCCCTGATAAAACTAATTTAGCTAAATTATTTTGAATACACTCTTGTATAACCCTTTTTAAGGGCCTTGCTCCATATTCAGGGTCATAGCCAGTTTGTGCTATTAGTTCTTTAGCTTCCTGCAACAAACTTATACTCAGTTTACGCTTAGCAAGTGTTTTTTGTAAATAAGAAAATTGAACATCTATAATTTTATAGATGTCATCTCTGGTTAAACTGTGGAATATAATAATTTCATCCAGCCTGTTTAAAAATTCTGGACGAAATGCTGATTTAACTATTTGCATCACTTCATTTCTTACAGAATCAACATTCCCTTTTAGCATTATCTCAGCGCCAAGGTTAGAAGTTAAAATCAGTATGGTGTTGCGAAAATCAATTAATTTACCATGACTATCAGTGAGTCTACCCTCATCCAAGATTTGCAGCAATAGATTAAATATATCTGGATTTGCTTTCTCGATTTCATCAAACAGAATAACCTGATATGGCCTTCTTCTTACCGCTTCAGTTAATCTGCCACCTTGTTCATAGCTAACATACCCTGGAGGCGCGCCAATTAACTTTGAAACAGAATGTTTTTCCATATATTCTGACATATCAAAACGCAAAAGCGCTGATTGATCGTCAAACAGAAATTCAGCTAAGGCTTTCGCAAGTTCGGTTTTACCAACTCCAGTTGGACCTAAAAATAAAAATGAACCAAAAGGCTTATTGGTATCTTGCACCCCAGAGCGGGAGCGCCTAACTGCATTACTTATCGCTTCTATTGCATCTTTCTGCCCTATTACTCTTCTTCCTATTTCATTCTCCATGTTAAGGAGTTTTTCCTTTTCACTATGCATCATATTATCAACTGGAATTCCCGTCCACTTTGAAACAATGTTTGCAATATCATCTCCAGTCACTTCTTTCTTTAAGAAACTATCAGTAACCTTTTCCTGATTTTTTAATTCATTCTCAAGCTGAGGGATCACACCATACATCAGCTCTCCTGCCCTTCCCAAATTCCCACTACGCTGAACTAATTCCAACTCTTTTCTAGCGTTATCTAATTTTTCGGCTGTTTCTTGTATTCTAGCTATTTTATTCTTTTCCATCTGCCATTTGCTGTTCAAGTCAGCAAATTTACTGTTTAGATTTTCGATCTCTTCATTTATCTTTTTTAAACGCTGTTTAGAATTTTCATCACTTTCTTTTTTTAGAGCCTCTGCTTCAATCTTTAGCTGTATAACCTTTCTCTCAAGTTCATCAATAACTTCAGGCTTGCTATCCATTTCAATTCTCACCCTACTTGCTGCTTCATCAATCAAATCAATTGCTTTATCAGGTAAAAACCTATCTGTTATATATCTATTGGATAACGTTGCAGCAGCAATTATTGCACCGTCTGTAATTCTTATACCATGATGCACCTCATATCTTTCCTTCAAACCCCTGAGTATTGAAATGGTATCAGTTTCAGTTGGTTGAGAGATAAACACAGGCTGAAAACGCCTTGCAAGTGCAGGATCTTTTTCTATATGCTGACGATATTCATCTAAAGTTGTGGCTCCTATACAGCGAATTTCTCCACGCGCAAGAGCAGGCTTCAGCAGATTCGAGGCATCCATTGCACCACTTGTTGCTCCTGCTCCAACTAAAGTATGAAGCTCATCTATAAACAAGATAACTTTTCCCTCCGCTCTCGAAAGCTCATTAATAACTGCTTTTAACCTTTCTTCAAATTCTCCTCTAAACTTAGTGCCAGCAATTAGTGCTCCAAGATCCAAAGCTAAGACCTTTGCATCATGCAAACCAAGTGGTACATCGTTTGCAACAATTCTATTTGCAAGCCCCTCAACTATTGCAGTTTTTCCAACACCAGGTTCACCGATCAGCACTGGATTATTTTTTGTCCGCCTCAGTGATACCTGCATAGTTCTTCTGATCTCTTCATCACGACCAATTACAGGATCAAGCTTTCCTTGCATAGCAAGCTCTGTAACATCTTTTGTATATTTCTTTGCCGCATTTAATTTTTCCTCACTGTTTGGCGAGTCCGCACTGCTGCCCTTTCTCATTTCTGCAACAACTGAGTTCAGTTTTTGTGGAGTCACACCATTCTCTGCCAGAATTTTGCCTACAGTATCATCTTTTTGTGCAGTGAGGCCCTGCAGTAAACGCTCGACAGCAACAAATGAATCTTTATTTCTCTTTGCAATACCAATTGAATCTTCAAAAACTTTTGCTATTTCTCTTGAAAGTTGAAGGCCACCACTTCCTGGACCTTCAATTACTGGCAACTTTTTTATTGCACTATCCACAGCATCGGAAATACTCTGCACATTTCCACCACAAGCGTTTATCAAATCCTGAACTAAACCTGATTCATCTTCAAGCATCACTTTTAGTAAATGCTCAGGCATAAAAATCTGATGCCCAGCTCCCAACGCTTTCATTTGAGCACTTTGAATTAGACTTTTTGCTTTTTCGGTAAATTTATTTAAGTCCATAACACCAGTTAAATTCGTATTTGCTGATGTATATAACAACTGATTTCATAAATTTAAACCTAAAGTTGTTTATTGTTAGGTATGAAATTTAAAACTTTCTTAAAAAAGGAACTATCATAGTAACCATACAAATATCTTGTATCTCAAGACCTTTGGTTTTTGTTGCTGAAAATGGTTGTATTATTTAAGTTATTAACAATATACAATACTAAGTTAATGTAATTTATTTGGAGATGACAGGAAAATTTATTGTAACTTTATATTTTAAATAGAATAAAGTTCTTTTGTTAGTATTGTCCTTTTTGTAAAAAATATTCCTAATTTCTTCATCATTTCTGTGGGTAAGGTCATCTGCTTCTCTACCTCAAGTGGTTAACAAAGTTTCTTGTCACGAGGGACCAAATGGAAATCTGCTCGTTTTCACGCGAATTAATGTTACAAATTCTATACATTTCGTTACAAAATGGCATTCGCTTTCTCCATTATCCTTTACCTGCATTTTCATCAGCGTTCCTTGCGGTTTGCTTGCCATATAGGCGGAAATACAGGCTTACCCTGTTCCTTCTGTCATGCAACAGTGGGTTAGGTGACTTCTCTATACCGGTGATTTGCGTACATCCAGAAATGAAAAATGTCACATTACCTTTTGGTCGGAGCTTATCAGCATCTTTAGCTCTTTAATCGTTACGATACTTATGAAGCTTCACTTACGTTCACCATACCACTAAGCCTAGCTCTCCAACCACATGATGCTTGTAGTTTATGCTCCTTTCACGATTGAGCATCTTCTTTTTCAAGAGGAGGTTCATTGTCCGCATCGCTTGGCACCAACCGGTTACCCGATTCGCACTGATGCATAGACTCAGATGGCAAAACATCTGGTTTAATAAGTTTTAGAACTCTTTTAGTTTCTTTCTGAAGGAATTCCTCTCCTTTTAAACAATATGACCGAAGACTTTCAGGTCGCACCATTTCAATAATTAGCTGGGTTCCAGCAGAATCAGTACAGAAAACATCAACAATACTTTGTTTTTTAGAGGCAATCTCAGCATCCATGATAGTGCTGAGAAATTCTATTTCTTCTATTTCATCTTTGCCAGCGAAGCCCAATATATCATTGAGAAAGTGAATGAGAATATCTTTATTTTTCTCAGTGCCAAATATTCTCTTGAACGCGAAATTGTTTTTTGGATCGAGAAATTTCGAAAAGGCCATAATTAAATACAATTAGGAGACGAATAATTATACACTATTTTTCGCAAATGTTCAACCTCTGATTACTCCTTATTCTTTGCCCTTCCTGCACGCTTACGTTCATTTGGATCAAGGAATTTCTTGCGTAAACGTATAGATTTTGGAGTTACTTCCACCAATTCATCATCATCTATATACGCTATCATATCCTCCAGTGTCATTATCTTTGGTGGAGTGAGCTTTATAGCTTCATCACTACCTGAAGCTCTTACGTTTGTTAATTGCTTACCCTTTAACACATTTATCTCCAAATCATTGTCACGGCTATGCTGGCCGACAACCATGCCACAATATACCTTATCCTGTGGCTTAATAAACATAATTCCCCTGTCTTGCAAATTGAAAATTGCATATGCCACAGCCTCACCCTTATCTGTAGAAATTAAAACTCCATTGCGCCTTCCAGAAATTGGACCTCTATGTGGAGCATAACTGTGAAATAAACGGTTAATTATGCCTGTGCCACGAGAATCAGTTAAAAACTCTCCTTGATAACCGATTAATCCCCTTGATGGCACTAAAAACGTTAATCTTGTCCTGCCATTACCAGAAGGTCTCATGTCAGTTACTTCACCTTTACGGAAGCTGAGTTTTTCCATGATGATTCCACTATATTCATCATCTACATCAATTACTACTTCCTCTATAGGTTCAAGTTTTTTACCGCCTTCTTCTTTAAATAACACGCGAGGGCGTGATACCGAAAGCTCAAAACCTTCTCTCCTCATATTTTCAATTAACACTCCAAGCTGTAACTCACCACGCCCACCTACTTCAAATGCTTCACCGCTTGGTGCCAAAGTCACAGTAATTGCAACATTTGTTTCTGCTTCCGCATATAAACGATCCTTTATAGCAGTTGAAGTAAGCTTTGTACCTTCTTGCCCAGCAAAAGGTGAATCATTAACGCTCAGAGTAATCGCCATTGTTGGCGGATCAACTGGAGTTGAGCTTACTGCAGTTGTAACTTCTGGTGCTGCTATAGTATCTGAAACCGAAGCTTCCTCAAGTCCTGCAATTGCAATTATGTCTCCCGCCACAGCTTGTTCTACTGGAATGCGTTTCAAGCCAGAAAATGAGAGCAACTTAGTTAATCTTCCTCGTTCAATTACTTTGCCATCGAGGTCAAGCACCTTAAGATCTGAATTGACTTTTGCAATGCCCTGATAAACCTTTCCTGTCAATATTCTGCCAAGAAACTTATCAGACTCAAGTAGAGTGACCAACATAGCAAAAGGTGCATTTTGATTATAAACAGAAGGTTTTATATAATCTATAACCGTTGAAAATAATGGGCTTAAATCTTTTCTTTCATCAGAAAGCTCCTTAGCACACCAGCCATTTCTACCTGAAGCATACAACACTGGAAAATCTAGCTGCTCGTTGGTTGCATCAAGGTTAAAAAATAACTCATATATTTCATTTAATACTTCATCAATTCTGCTATCTGGTCGGTCGACCTTATTGATTATCACAATTGGCTTCAAATTTGCTTTTAGTGCTTTTGAGAGCACAAATTTTGTTTGTGGCATGGGACCTTCTGCAGCGTCAACCAGCAGCAACACACCATCTGCCATGCACAATACCCTTTCCACTTCCCCACCAAAGTCCGCGTGCCCTGGCGTGTCAATAATATTGATCTTTTCATCGCCCCACATTATTGATGTACATTTTGCAAGTATTGTAATTCCGCGTTCACGCTCTTGATCACCACTATCCATCACTCGTTCTTGAACTTCTTGATTCTCGCGGAATGTGCCACTTTGTTTTAACATGTTATCAAGTAAAGTAGTTTTACCGTGGTCAACGTGTGCGATTATTGCTATATTTCGGATCGATTTAAATTCGTTCATTTTCTATCATTTCAAAATTAATTTAGTAATAAGTATACATAAAATACACTTGGAGTAAATAACTAAAGCTGTGTATAAATGCTGTGTTTCCAAGATATTATAGGATTACTTTGTTAAATATTCCCTACTCCCAGGTTTTGTTATGGGTAGTTGTTTTAATTCACTTGGAAGTTCTTCCTCGCTGTAGTTTTTGATGTTCAGTTCAATCAAAGATATGACAGGAAAAGGCAGTTTCGTTTCACTATTTCTCTTTATCAAAGAAGCTTCAGCAACAACTTTACCTCCTTCCCCTTCTGCACATTCCACTGCTTCAAGTGAAGATTTACCTGTGGTTATTACATCTTCAATGAGCAATATTTTCTCACCCTTTTTGATCTTAAATCCACGGCGTAATTCAAACTTACCATTAACGCGCTCGCAAAACATTGTCTTTATTCCAAGCTGCCTGCCAATCTCATAACCCACAATTATTCCACCAATTGCAGGAGATAATATTAAATCTATGGAGCTATTTAATTCTTTTTTTATTTTATCTGCTAATAATGCGCAAACTTTCATGGCTCTGCTTGGATTTTCAAAAATCTTCGCACACTGTATGTATGTGTCACTATGCAGCCCGGATGATAAAACAAAATGCCCATGCAAAATTGCTTCTGCTTCTTTAAATTCTTTTATTATTAGGTTATTTTCGTCTAATATCATTTTTTAAGTTTCACTATTACATTCTTTATTAATTATCTGAGTGATACAAACATCAGACCACACATTTATTGCAGTTTCAAACATATCGATGATTGTATAAATAGGCAAAATCAGTCCCATAATATGCAGAGGAACATTCATCGACATGAGATAACTGGTTGCCATAAAATAGCACCCCATCGGCACTCCAGCGTTACCAATTGCAGCCCCTGTAGCTAAAAAAATCCATATCAACATTTCGCTTAAGGAAAATACGTATCCGTTCATTTCTGCAACAAACATTACAGTGATTAGTATAAATGCAGCACATGCATTCATGTTAATTGTTGTGCATATTGGTAAAATAAAAGACGATAATTTCTTTGGCACCTTTAGCTTGTTCTGCACACATTCTATAGTTGTTGGCAATGTTGCACTGGATGATTTAGAAAAAAACGCAAGTGTGAGTGCTGGCATAACCCCTTTCAGCGTTTGAATTGGTGATATGCCTTTATACCACATAAATAGCGGTAAAATCAGAAATGCCTGCACAAAATTTGCAGACATTATGCAAACAAAATACCATAAAAGATTGTAGAACTCACTACCGCCTTTTAATTCATGCAAAAAACATGTAATAAAAGACCAAACAGCAAGCGGAATAAATTTTAATAACCCTTGAGCAATTTTAAGTAGCGTATCAAAAAGTGCAGAGAATACTTGATATAATATATCCTGCTTTTCTTTTGAAAGTGAAACAATAGCTCCACCCATCAAAAAAGCGATTAATATGCTACCAATCATATTATTTTCAAGAAAAACTTGCACAAAATTAGAAGGAATGAGTGATTTTAAATATGAAAAATAACTGTGGTTATTGCTGTTAATACTCCCTATTGTATTACTTATGAAATTTTTTCTTGCTGGATCTATTAACAAATAAAACGATAATGCAACAAACGCAGCTATAATAGTTGTAAGCAGAGTATAAAATAGTGTTTTCTTAACTAAGACTTTGATTTCAATTGAGTCTTTGAGCCCGGAAATTGTGGAAACTATGGATAAAAAAACCAGAGGTAAGCTTATTAATTTGAGCAAGCTGATAAAGATATCACTAAATAGCTTTGCTATTTCAAATATGATTTCATTGTTTAGGTAGTAAGCAACTATTGCAAGCAGTATAGAAAAAAGTATTGCAAACTTGTGCATTGAAAATAAAACTTCAAAGTAACATTATACAATAATTTTGCTGTTTTGGAATCAGATTGATAGACAAAATAACTTTACAGATTAGGGAAAGATAAGAGGATGTGTTTATTCGGAGACAGTGTAAGATTTCTTAATTTAAATTTAGGTGCACTTAGCCCATTCTGGTGATAACAAATTGGAATAGATAAGATATGATAACTAACTCTTCTGCGAGTATATAGTTTTGCCGGACACAACAGTACGTACTACGTGTCCTTTTACTTTGCGACCATCGAAAGGAGAATTCTTTGATTTACTAGCAAAGTTGTCAGTTTTAATTTCCCATTCATGATTGAGGTCAACTAAAATTAAGTCTGCAGCAAGGTTTTTTTGTATACGACCACGTGGTATGTGTATTATATCTGCAGGCTTATATGTCAATTTTGCAAGCACATCAAGTAGACCCATTTGCCCACTGTGATAGAGTTCAAGTGAAAGGGGCAGCATTGTTTCAAGACCAACAATACCAAATGCAGCATTTTCAAGTGGTAGATCTTTAGAACTACGATCATGCGGAGCGTGATCAGTTGCAATGCAATCAATCACACCTGTCTTTAAACCTTCAACCATAGCTAAACGATCTTCTTCAGTGCGAAGCGGCGGATTCATTTTTGCAATTGCTCCATGTTGTTTTACTATATCTTCAGTCAAAGTGAAGTGATGAGGGGTTACTTCGCACGTAACATTTAATCCCAAATCTTTTGCACGTTTAATAGCATCAAGTGAATCTTTTGAAGAGACATGTAGAATATGGTAGTGCACATTTTCCATATCCTTCATTAGCAGTATATCACGATTTACCATAACCGATTCTGACGCACTCAAGATCCCCTTTACTCCCAATTCTTCAGAAATTTTACCTTCGTTGATTGCGCCACCAGCAGATAAATTTAAATCTTCTGCATGTTGAGCAATAGGAACATTCAGCATACTTGAATAAAGCAGCGCCTGTCTCATAATCATTGGGTTCATAACTGGCATGCCATCATCGGTGAACCCAACCGCACCTGCTTCCTTTAAAAGTGCCATTTCAGTCAGGTGTTCTTCCGAAGTGGTGATTTTAGCGTAAAATTCAACGTTTACATGTGAAGTTTCAAGTGCTCTATATTTCAAATATTTAGCCAAAATAACGCTATCAATTGCTGGAACAGTGTTTGGCTGACAAACTACAGTTGTAACTCCCCCCGCAGCTGCAGATTTGCTGCCTGTATATATAGTTTCTTTATGTTCCTGGCCTGGTTCACGAAAATGTACGTGAATGTCAATAAGGCCTGGCATTAGAACAAGCCCTTTACAGTCTATTGTTTCATCAACTCCACTTGTTGAAAATAATGATTCACCAAAGTCAACAATTTTATCCCCTTCAGTCAATAATGAACCTTTTATATCAAGTTTAGTTTCCGGGTCGATAATACGAGCATTAGTATACGCAATTTTATAGCCTTCCTTTTGCCCTGTTTGCAACAAATCCCAAGTTTGAGTCATTATATTTGAGTATCGATTATAAAATAAATCTAAAGTTTTTTTAATAAAACACAACCAAATTAAAACACAGACTAAGAGCTGTCTTGAATTAAAGTGCTTTCATTACCCTAAAGATTTGGTTCTTATAACCTAGTTAGCTCAGTTTTAACGTTAATGTGTGAAGCTCTGAGTTCTGTTGAAGGATTTTCCAGCTGAATATCTAGCTCATTCTGTATGTTCGATAAACAAATTAAAGCTGAATCAAAAATTTCATCACACTGCTTTGCTTCATGTATATCATCAATTATTTCCTCGAATTCTTCCACATCATCCATTTCTTGCGGCGCACTTTTTAATATCGCTTTTATTTGGTTTAAGTTTTGACGAATTTTCTCCTGATATCCAACAATTCTCTCTTGATATATATCAATCATTTTTTGACATGCGTTGCCTCTAAATGGATGTTCTTTTTTCTCTTTTATGTAAGAACTTTGAAAGTCTTTACAGTTAAGGATTGCTTCTCTATGTTTTTTTATGTCATTAATTGCGCTGATTATCGACTTATCTATTTTCTTTAAATTTTCTTCCCGTTCTTCTCTTTTAATTATACTTTTGGATTCATTTTTTATCTGGTTCATTTTGTCATACAGGTTTCTGCATCCTTTGTAAGATGCCATTGGTTGTAACATTCCTTCTTTTACACCTTTATTGTAAAAATTCTTCAACTCATCACTTGATAGTATTGTTATAGCATCTTCCCTTTTACCTTGTGATTTAGGATACTTTTTATTCAATAAACTAACATGATTTAACAAGAAATCTCTAACTAGCCCTTCTTTTTTTACTTCGGATAATCTTTCTAGTGTTTCTATATATTTCAGAGTTTCCGCAAAGAGCTGTCCACCAGAGGGAGCAAATCCTTGAAGTGATTTACTCTGTGCTTTACAAAAATCGGTTTGTAAAAAATCTTCAGCTTGTTTTTTTATTACTGAAAGTTCATTAAAGGCTTTTTCTGGATTGATTTTTCTCAAAATACTAATAGCTTTTCTAATCGCTTTTTCTCTCTTTTTATTATCTTGCTTTTCATTTAATATGAGATGTTCAGTTTTGGTAAAAGCATTACCTTGATCACTCTTTGCAATGTTACAAACGATGTTTTTTACAACTTCTTCGGTTGCTGCATAATCTATTTCTTTTGCAAAGCAGTCAACAAATGATTGCCAAACTTTTTTATTAACAAGTTTACTTGTCTTATTTTCAAAATCTTCTATATCTTTGAATCCTAAAATAGTATAGAGATTTTTTTCGATTATTGGTTCGGCATGTTGTTTTGCCACTTTACCTTTTATATTGAATGGAAATTTACTAATCTTAGTTGTACCCACAATATTACCTCAATATTAACGCTATCTATAAAAGTATAAAGATTTAATATTTAATTTTTAATTAATACTAGCACAGCTAACTACGGGAGCATTATGCTAGCATCAATTAACACTTTAACTTCTAACTTGTCATCAGTAATATTGTTTATATAAAAACTATAATTTTTTATGCCTGAACTTGGGAATATATTGCTATTGCTAGCCTGCTTATTGTCTTTGACATATTTGTTTTTACCGCTTAGTTCTTGTCGGTTTATTACCACTGCCATATTTTTTTGTGTATCAGCGTCAATGGCTATTTTGATCTACTGCCACATTACAAATGATTTTTCACTTGAAAACGTATACTACCACTCACACACAACAAAACCTTTGATCTACAAGATTTGTGGTGTTTGGGGAAACAAAGAAGGGTCCATGTTGCTTTGGACCTTAGTGCTTGTCATGTATTTATTACTAATGGATATTTATATACCTTCTGTCATCCCAGTTTCCCCCTCTGTCATCCCAGTCTCTTCTTCTGTCATCCCAGTGCCCAGACACTGGGATCCAGACAATTTAATTGCAAATGAGTACATCAAATGGCAGTGTAATAAAAACTGGATTCCAGTGTCAAGCACTGGAATGACACCAGAACGAACTAATGGTAGTAAATTAAAAAAAATATCTCTTATCACTCATGGGCTGATTTGCTTTTGTTTTTTGCTGTTCACTTTAATTGAATCCAGCCCCTTCACTAAAATGCCAGGCATTGAAACAGATGGATTGGGTTTTAATCCGATATTGCAGGATATAGGCCTTGCTATTCATCCACCGATATTATATTTGGGGTACCTTGGATTTAGCGTTCCTTTTTCGCTCTCTATAGCTGGATTAATTTTAAATACTGAAGGAAATGTTTGGGCTAAAATTGTCAGGCCTTGGGTACTTATTTCTTGGTCGCTGCTCACTTTGGGCATCAGCTTGGGTAGCTGGTGGGCATATCGCGAACTTGGGTGGGGTGGATTTTGGTTTTGGGATCCAGTGGAAAACGTTTCTTTGATGCCGTGGCTAATTGCAGTAGCGCTGACACATTTGTTGCTCGTGGTACGGAATTTCAATGTTTTAAGGAACTTTGCTATTTTACTTACGCTTACAACTTTTATATTGAGTGTGACTGGAACATTTCTAGTTCGCTCAGGAATACTTACCTCAGTGCACACGTTTGCAGATGACCCAAGATATGGACTATATATATTAGCTCTACTTGGTGTAATTACAGTCAGTAGCTTAGTAATATTTGTAGTATTTACGAGAAAAAATCACACGCCTGCGATGTCATTCCAATGCTTGACACTGGAATCCAGAAAGAAACTTGCTACTCAAGTGACAGAGGGTAGAAGATTCTTTTCACGCTTTACGATGATACTGATGAACAATTTATTATTCATCACTGCCTTTTTCATCGTGTTCGTTGGCACTTTATACCCTACAGTGCTTGAGTATTTAACCGGTGAATTAATTTCAGTTGGAGCACCATATTACAATTCTTTATTTAACTCTATTGCACTAGCTATTCTAGTGCTCACCATGATCGGGCAATACTGCAGTTGGCAGGGAAATAGTCTATTGCCAATATTCCGTGAATATAGATTTTCATTCTGCAGTGCTGCAGCTATTTTGCCGTTTATCTTTCACATGGAGCTAATAATTGTGCTATCAATTACTATCTCCATAGCATTATTAATCTTTGTTTTAGAAGCATACAGTAAAAGAATTCGTTTATTTAAGGTAGCATTTGGTGAATCAATTTTATTAGCAAGAAGAGTTTCTAAGTCCTACTATGCAATGATGCTTGCTCATGCTGGAGTGGCAATTCTAGTGCTTGGTATAGCTTATTCAGTTGGTTGGCAGGAGAAAAAAGAAAATTACTTAAAAATAGGGGATAGCATAACAGTCAATAAATTTAAAGTTACTTTACGCAATATTGAGCTAATAAAAGAAAAAAATTTCCATGCAGTGAGGGGTACAATGGATATCAGGAATTTGCTGAATAATAAGATATTAGGTGAAGTAACTCCTGAATATAGATTTTACCTTGCGGAAGGTCAGAAAAATGTTGAAAGCAGTATCTACCACAATTTGCTTTCTGATATTTATGTTGTAATTGGAGAGATTGATAAGAGTAAGAGCAAAATCGCAGCCAAAGTGCACTATAAACCTGGAATGTCTATAATCTGGCTTGGATCCTTTCTTATCGCTTTTGGTTCGCTCCTTGCTGCTTTTCCTTTTAGTGGACGAGCAAGGATTGTCTAGCTGTCGTGGATTTATTAACAACGCTCCTAGGTCCAGAGTGCAACGTATGAGAAATTACCGAGCTATAGATACTGATTTGCAAAGGTTAGAACCAAAGAAAGTTATATTTTTTTATTGACAGACCTATATATTACGATATTCACTAAGGGATTAGTGAGTAATGGTTATACAATATGAATGGTGGGGTATCAGGCAAGGAAAAAGTTATACGCACTCCTTTCGATTTTAAGGAGCCTTACAGCGATTGGCGTCAAATTTTTAAACGTCCTAATCAACAGTATAACCCTTCCAACTATGATTCGTCGAGCGAAATAAATGAACACGATATAGAAACTCAAAAGATTGAAGAAGGTGATGGCCATGATTCAGGTATTAGTTCCGATGATGAGGATGACCGGACAACTTATACAGCAGTACAATTAACTAATGATTCTCTTGATAGCCAAAGATATACAGGAATATGCATTCCAACACCAACTGATGGTTGGGTAGGTGAAAATAATCATCAGACTGGTTTATCAGGTGATTTGCCAGACGTGAGTAATAATCCACAAATTTTTGAAAGTACTGATTCAGTACAGCTAGATAATATTGTTTTTAGCAATCTAATTCAGCTTTCCTTGATTAGTCAAGAGCATAATTCTACCTGCAATGATCATGTAATTTGTGATTCAGGTCACAATTCTGACGATGAGGATCAGATTCCAGAGGACTTTCCTTCAAGGAAACGAGTACGATCGATTGAAATTGATCAGTTTGAACCGTTGTACAAGAAGAGGAAAATAGAAGCACAAAATAATCAAAAATATACAGAAAATGTATGTAATCCAACAAATGGTGGTTTGTGAGGTGAAAGTGATAATCCACAAACTTTTGAAAGCGATCCTTTACAGCATGGTAGTAATGGTTTAGGTTATAACTTCAGTGGTTATAGTCAAGCAACTTATAGTAAATTAAGTGCTTCAGATCAAGAAGAGGGTCAAGGCTATTCTTTAGGTGGTTCTTGTGAAAATAAAGAAAATTTGACAAAGGGCGCTGGTGGTAGTAATCAGACTTTTGAAGGTGAACAGAAAAGCTCAGAATTTCCGAAAGTTGACAATTGGTCAGATAGTGATGGGAACTCAGAAGATAGTTCGGACTCAAAAAAGGGTTCGTACTATAGTTCAGGTAATCTTGATTCAATGGAGTTAACAGATGATTTGGATTCAGAAAATGATCGGGACCTAGAAGATGATAATCCTTTTCTAAAAGACTCACTTTTTATGAAACTAAAAATGTCGTTAACTCAAAGTAAACAGGATCTGATTGATAAATGCTGTGGGGAGGTGAGAGGTATAACAGAACAAAATGAACAAAAAGATATAAAAAATACTCCAGAAAGTATTAAGTGCATAGTAGCTAAATACTTAGAAAAAGAAGTAATGTTAAATTTAAAATGTAGTTGTTGTAACAAAACTGTAACAAATACAGTATTTGAAGAAATAAAAGATCTTACTAGTGGTAGTCATATAAGTAACAGAAGTAACACTTTTGTATTTGATAACTTTCCCTATCAAAGTAAAGATAAAAACTGTAACAAAGAAAGTAAAGGTCAAAACTGTAACAAAGAAAGTGAAGATCAAAACTGTAATAAAGAAAGTGAAGATCAAAACTGTAACAAAAAAAATGAAGTGTCCGAAGAGGACATTATCAAAAGCATTGTTAGTAATTTATTGTTAGAAGGTGGGAAAGTAAAACGCCATAATTTTTTCGATGGGAATGAGTTTGAGCAGATAGTTACTTGTAATGGATTTGATGATGGTCTTTCTGAGAAATGTAAGGAAATTGAAAGCAAGCTAAAAGGTTTAGCATATGAAAGTATTGTAAACAAAAGCAAGCAGACTCAAAATGTATTAGGAGTAGACAAGGATAATAGATATTTTTGTATAGAGTACTCGCAAGATAGTATTGTTGAAGTTGCAGAAATCCTAAACAATGAAAAAGCCAAAGACTTAAATTTAAGAGTTGGCATACTCAAAATTGGAGAAAGTATAGTAAGAGTTGAAAATGTAGAAGAAATAGGGGGAAAAAGAAATTACATGGATGTCTCAAAAGGTGGTATTGAAATGTCTTTTACTACTGAGGTAGGAGAGATAAGTATTTATCTAAGTCCTAGTGAGAAAGGCAGCAATAAAATAAAAGTGGAGATTGATGGGGAAAACAGAGCAAGGCTTAATGAGTTAAAAAATAGGGGAAAAAGTTTAGGGGAAAACTGTCTTTTAGGAGGAAAAAGTGTTGAGGAAGCTATAGAGCATGAAAGTTTTGAAAGATATGGCAGTGTACCTAACACTGCTATGAAGGAACCTAGCTTAGGTTGCGTTGCTAACATAGCAAGGGGGGGATAAGCTTGCAGAGATAAAATGATGGGCCAAATTGGCAGTATTTCGCTTTTGTAATGTACTTCAAAATGGTAGTATGCAAGCTAGATAGAACTTAATTGACAGACAAGAATTAACTGATGGAAAAATTGACATAATCAAACAATCACAGAATAAACTAGTGAATTTTTTGAAAAGTATATAAAATTCAAGTTTAAGTAAATAGCATGGCACTTAGACTCATTCCAGACAACCTCGATATCAAGTTTAGTAAATATAGGGATTTGACTGCATTAATTAGCATTATTCTTATCATCTTTTCAATATTCACTGTTGTGCTGCGTGGAGTGAACTTAGGCATAGACTTTGCAGGCGGAATTTTGATAGAGATAAAATCTTCAGATGAGAATCACTCTATTCTCGATGCATTAAAAGAAAATGGTTTTACAGTGCAGAGTTCAAAAGCGGGTGATAATTTAGTCATGCGTTTTAAAGATGAAGGAGATGAAGATAAAATCAAAAAGATAAAAAGCATACTAGAAGAAAAGCTGGGGAGCTCAATAAGCTATCGTAAAGTAGACTATGTTGGCCCACAAATAAGCTCAACACAAATATTTGAAGGAATGTTATCCATGTTGATCGCGATTGTTGGAATATTTTTTTACGTTTGGTTTAGATTTAATTGGCAATGTGGATTCAGTGGAATAACAGCACTGATTCATGACGTGATTTTAACTGTTGGTTTTATTAGCCTAACTGGCATTGAGTTTAATATTTCATCAGTTGCAGCTCTCCTTACTGTCATTGGTTATTCAATCAATAACTCAGTAATTATATATGATCGGATTCGAGAGTATCGCAGGAGTGGTAAAAGTGGGCGGATGAGTGAGGTAGTAGATGCAAGTATCAACGCTACATTATTTCGCACTATATTAACTTCTGGTACAACCCTTCTTGCTGCTCTTCCTTTGGTATTAATCTGCACAGATGCAGTGAGAGACTTCAGCTTGATCATTTTTTTTGGTATTTTGATTGGCACTTGTTCTGCAATATTTATTTCTGCTCCTATATTGACCTACAGAGCTTTGATAAGTAGATTGTAGAAGTGTTTAGTCGCGGTATAATATCAACTTATTATCTCTTATAGTGAAATGAAAATACCTTAAAAAGCTCATTCCAAGTAGTGAATGAGACATAGAATGAGTGTTAACGCTTGCCTGTACATCATTAATCAAAAAATTTCCTATTTTAACTTGAGGTATTTGAACCACTCCAGCTTTTATTTGACCTTTCGCAGTTTCATATATTTTAAAATCCTGAACATTTTGTAAGTTAATACCAACATGTAATGCGTCTTTTTGTGATAGAACAATATCGGTTGCTCCAGTATCAAGCAAAAACGTTATATTGCGATCATTGACTTGAGCCTGAATATAAAAGTGTCCATCATATGACTTCGTAAATTCAATACTTCCACTATTCTGACCGCTATTTTGAATTCTTCCTTTATATGGTAAAAAAGTACTGAGAAATCTGTCGCTTAGTTTGTCCCTTTGTGAATCAATAAGCATTGCAGTAGTGGCTATTATTAGCAACCAAATAACTAGATTTTTCACCGCGTTCATATTGTTAAAATTTGAAGCTATTAAAATAAATTTTAAAGATCAGCGTTAAAAGTTATTATTAAAAATAAGTAAATTTCATTGTTTTAGTACAATATTTAGTATACACTTTAAGAAGATATGTTTGATTTAATTTCATGTCAGAAGCAAAAAGTTTAATTTTGGCAGCTATCCTTTCCATGTTAATCATGGTGTCTTGGCGTATTATTTATGATAATTTTTTTAGTACAAACCAAAACCAGCCATTGATTGAAAATATTGAACATATCGAATCTTTTAACGACCTTGCTCCTATAATATACCAAAATCGTTCTGAAATTATTAATTCTACTCGAGAACAGAGGGTTAGTTTAACCAATAACATGATTAAAGGATCAATTTCTCTGAAAGGTGCAAGGTTTGATGACTTAATTTTAACTAATTACCACTTAGAACCGAGTTCTTCTTCTCCACAAGTGGTGTTACTGTCACCTGCAGAATCAAAAGATGTATATTTTGCAGAATTTGGGTGGCTCGATCCGAGTAACAAGATTAAAGTTCCAGATTCTAAAGCAGTCTGGCGAGCAGATAAACTTAATCAAAAAGAGGTCAATTTATCTTGGGACAATGAGAATGGCATTTTATTTAGAATGAAAATTAACCTCGACGATAATTACATGTTTAAAGTTGAGCAAGTTGTTGAAAATAATACAAAGGATAATGTAGTTTTGGTTCCTTATGGTAAAATTAACCGTAAACGTGACAATATCAACGAATCTTATTGGATATCCCATGAAGGAGTACTGGGTGCATTTGATAATAAACTAAAGGAGTGGACATATAAGGATATTTCCAAAAAACATTTAATAAAAGCAAGCACGAGTGAAAAAAATTGGTTTGGTTTTGCTGATAAATACTGGCTCACAGCCATCATACCTGAAAAATCTGATAAAATAAATGTAAGCATTAAACACACAAACGTTAATAATACTGATAAATTCCAAGTAGATTTTGTCAAACCTTACAAGAGCATACTTCCTGGTGCAAGCGTTTCTAATGTGAATTATTTTTTTGCTGGAGCAAAAAAGTTGAATTTACTGGATTCTTATAAGGACACTCTCAATATACCCCTGTTTGATAAAGCTGTAGATTTTGGTGTTCTTTACTTTATAACTAAACCAGTGTTTTTACTGCTTGAATATTTTAACTTCGTTTTAAAAAATTTTGGCTTAGCAATATTATTGCTGACTTTAGTAATCAAACTTTTGATGCTTTCCTTATTTAATAGATCATATATTTCGATGTTTAAGGTAAAAAGCCTGCAGCTTGAATTAACTCGTATAAAAGAGTTGTATAAAAATGACAGCTTAAAGCAGCATAAAGAGACAATTGCATTGTTTAAGAGAAACAACGTAAATCCAATGTCGAGCATTTTTCCCATGCTAATACAAATACCGGTATTTTTTGCTCTATATAAAGTATTATTTGTTACTATAGAGATGAGGCATGCTCCTTTTTTTTTATGGATTAAGGATCTTTCAGCTCCTGACCCAACGAACATCTTTACATTATTTGGGTTGTTTAATTATAACTTTCCTATTTCTATAGGCATTTTACCTATAATTTTCGGTGCCACCATGATAATTCAGCAGAAGCTAAGTGAGAAAGATCAAACCAGTAAAGATGATATTCAAGTAAATGTTATGAAGTTTTTACCTTACATTTCTGTCTTTATTTTTTCTTCTTTTCCTGCCGGCCTGGTAATATATTGGATATTTAGTAATATTATAACTCTAATTCAACAGTCATTAATAAAGTTGTTTTTAACAAAAAAAGTGGTAGTAAATGTCGAGAATACTAATAGTTAATTCGATTTATTATACTGAAATAGCGAACCTTTTGCTTGAAGGTGCAATTGATAAATTAAAAGGCAGTAATGCCAGTTACGATGTAGTTGAGGTTCCTGGTACATTTGAGATACCAGCTACAATTCTTTTTGCAGTCAAGAGTGGGCATACTAATTATGATGGTTATTTAGCTCTTGGGTGCGTAATTCGCGGTGAAACCGATCATTATCAATATGTTTGTAAAGGAGTAATTGAAGGCTTAAATGAGGTTGTTATGCATTATGCAATACCCCTTGGTATGGGTGTAATTACCGCTGACAGCAAAGATAAAGCACTAGTTAGAGCTGATAAAAACAAAAAGAACGTTGGTGGCCATGCAGCCTCAACTGTTTTGCGTATGATAGATTTACACAATAAATTAAAATAATGGAGGAAAAACCAGTAGATAAAAAGTGGCGCATAAAAAGAAGCACGGCAAGATTTCTTGCTGTACAAATTGCTTATTCAAATATTTTCGTAGGTTACAACAAAAGCACTTTTAAACTGGAAAATTGTGAGCTTAAGGACTACATAAATAAGTTGAAAGATATATTTGAATGTGAAGAATTTGAACATCAGTTCTTAGAAAACTTGTTATATAAGGTTATAAAAAGCAGTGAAGAATATGATAAAATAATAGAGTCTTATTTACACCCAAGTTGGTCCCTTTCACGGTTAAATCTTATAAGCTTATCTATTTTGCGTGTTGCAATATGTGAGTTAGCTAATTGTGATACGCCAGTTCCAGTTGTCATTAATGAATATACTAACATTGCATCTGATTTACTTGATAAACCAAGCGAAATTGGTTTTATTAATGGGTTATTGGATAAGGCAAAAGATGCAGTTAAATTAAATAAAAATCCTTAGCAATTATAGCCAGCAAGCACAAGGTGTCATCCGAGTAGCTGCTGTATGAACATTGTCTACCAGATCCCAGTGCTTGACACTGGAATGGCTTTGTTGCATAGCAGCTGAAAAAATCTGGTGGCTACTGACAAAATTCATTATAAAATAGCCATTTAACCTTGAAAGAAAAAATATGCCACAAAAAATGAGGGTCAGTAACCATAGCGAATATAACAAATTTCTAGAAAAAAGAGGAAATATTTTTCATTATATCAACGAAGCCATAGAAAAGTGGTACGAGAATGGTCCAAAAATACCAGGTGGCAACAGTATTTATAGCGATAAAGTTGTAATTTTGGTGCACATAATAACTTGTTTATTTAGAATAGGCCTGAGGCAAACAGTTGGGTTTATAGCAGGATACCTTGAGCAAATTGGGAAAAATTTGCAAGTTATCAGCTATTCACAATCATCAAGAAGGTTTAAGAAACTCAATATTAAGATCAATGATTGCAGAATTGATAAAAATAATATGGAAGATATCGAAATTGCTATAGACAGTACAGGAATTAGTATATACAACAACACTCCTGGTCATAGCAAAGAAAATAGCGAAGATAGAAAGTATCGCAGCTATGAACAGACAAGAAAATTGCATGTAATGTTGAATACAAACAGCAAAAAAGCCATAGCTGTGAAATACAGTAACGGTGTCTACTCTGATCACTATGGAGCTTGTGATTTGCTAAAAGAAGTCGATTTTCAGTATGTCATAAAAGTACTATATGCAGATAGGGCATGTGATAGGCACAAGTTTTATAAGTTGTGTAACGAATATGATATAAAGACAAAAATTCCACCAATAAACAATGCGGCAGAACATCCAGAAATAGATTATATGTCTGACAGGAATGCTGCTATTAGGTTAATAAAATTATACGGTGAAGATGGCATGAAAGAATGGAAAAAGAAGTAAATTATGGGAAAAGATCTTATATTGAAGGGTTTTTCTCAAGATTAAAGCAAATATTCGGATTTAGTTTTAGGAATAAATCTGAGATAAATCGAGAAAAAGAACTAAATGCTATTTGCTTAATAAATTCACTGATATTGGTATGGCTAAATTTGAGATAGTTACATGAATTTACCATAAATCACCATCTCATAAAGTGTGATGCAACAAAGCCATCCCAGTGTCAGCTACTTGGATGACAAGAAAGGGAGCACTGGAATGACATTATCTGTTGTGCAATTTACCTTCAAAAATGAATGTTTGTACAGTTATGTGTCAAGCACTGGGATGACAAGAAAGGGAACACTGGAATTTTTATTTCAGCATTAGCCATGCATCTAAACAGATACGTTGCCTTGAGAATCGCAACATCCATGCAGTTATGCGCGTAACACTAAAAATCAAAAAAAACAAAGAGGCAGACTTAATCTACCTCTTTTATTTCACTTGGCTATACTGTCTGTTGTTGAGAAGCAACTTGTTCAACAATAAGTGAGCCTAAATAAGTGTTAACCCCTTTAGCACCATCTTTGTCTAAACCTAATGTTTTATTCCACTTTGTTTCATTTACTGCCTCGAACTTACCTTCATCGTTTTTCTCTTTTAGTGAACCTATCTCGAAGAGTAAAGTATTGCCTAGCGTATTGGCAAGCTGATTAATATCAACAATAATACGGTAGTTCTTGCCTTCTAAGCTGAAGGCTATATAATGTTTACCCTTTTCTACCTTACCTTCTTCATCTTTAACTTGGTTATTCCTTGCCATTTCCTTAAATGTGTCTTTTGTTACTAGCAATGCTGTTTCTTTACCGTTTTTTCTATCGTTATTAACAACAATCTTCGGAGCTCTCAACTCAGATATTTCATTGTTTTTGCTGATAGCGTACATTGCTGAACTAACCAGTGCAACAGCAACAATTGCTAATATACCGATTCCAAGTGGTGTAGCTGCAAAAGCTGCAAGTGGAGCGCGTGCAAGTTGAAGACACCCAATATGGTGCTGAAAGTGCTACTGCTGCGCCTATGACATACAAAGAAGTAAGTGCAACAAGTGCAGTATTTGTTTTGTGGAATTGACCACAGTGATTTTTGAAAGTTAGCATAAACGACCTCAAATATTAATATGCTTAAATAAAAAAACTGTCATAGTCAAGCTTTTTCGTAAGCTACCTGCCGCTTGAGCCAAAGCCCCCTGCATTGCGACCGGTTTCTTCTGCGCAGAATTCTTCTCTGTCATCCCAAATTACCTGAGATACAGGAGAAATAAGGATTTGTGCGATTCTATCTCCTCTTTTTATTTCGTATGGCTGATTACTTAGATTAATTAGACAAATTTTAACTTCACCTCGATAATCAGAGTCTATAGTGCCCGGAGAATTTAAGACAGTGATTCCATGTTTTGCAGCAAGACCAGAACGTGGGCGGATTTGCCCCTCAAAACCGTTTGGTATTGCAATCACAATTCCAGTTGGAACAAGTAATCTTTCAAGTGGATTTAAAACAGCAGAATCATTCAATGCAGCATAAAGATCCATGCCAGCACTCTGCGTAGTTGCATAACATGGAAGAGACAAGTCTTCTCCGTGTGATAATCTTTTTATTTCTACTTTAATTTTACTTCTTTGCACTCCAATTTACCATCTATGAAGACTCAATTATAGCATGTAAATTGTATCTGCAAAAGTGATAAATGTAAATGATGTCATTCCAGCGCGTGACGCTAGGCCATAAAATTCCTTGACAAGTTCAGTGCTCCTTTTTTTGTCATCCCAGTGCCTCTATGATGTCATTCCAGTCTGGAATCTAGTCCTTATTATGCAGCCACTTGGTTGAAATTAAGTCTTCTGGATCCCAGTGTCTGGGCACTGGGATGACATCATAAGGGCGCTGGGATGACACCCTGACAACCGTCATCCCGCTACTTGTTAGCGGGATCTAGAGATACCGCGAATGAATCGCGGTATGACGTAGATTGTTGTCATTCCAGTGTCAGCTACTTGAATGACACCCTCTTGGTATTCGTGTAGTTGCAAGCAGTATAGCTATAAATCACTCACAATCGATATGCTTGAATTACTCTCAGTAAATAAATCAAGCATAATGTTAGATATTCTACCATCAACTATGTGAACAACTCCAGCACATTCCTCCGCCATTTTAACGTATGCCATAAGCCTTTCAATAAATTTTTCCCCTTTAATTTTCCCACAATCAATCGATGCATTTAAATTTTTAACAGATATCTTCCTGCCACCAATTTTATCTATTTCTTCATCTGTGTCACTCAAGATTATCATTTTAGATGCAGAAACTGCGATTGCGATTGCGCTTGCAGTGCTATCGGCATCAATATGATATGTTTTCCCATCTTTTCCATGACCAATTGGTGCAATAACTGGTATAAAATCTGATTCTTCAATAAAAAATAATATATCAGGATTGATTTCAGTGGGTCTACCGATGAACCCCATGTCTAATATCTTTTCGATATTATTTGATCTATCTTCTCTAAGCGTAGCGGTTATTTTTTCGGCTTTAATTAAGTTACCATCTTTTCCACATAATCCAATAGCTGAACCACCAGCAGAATTTATATACTGAACAATTTTTTTATTAACTGAACCACACAGTGCCATTTCAATGATTTTCATAGTGTCTTTGTCTGTAAGTCTGATACCATTCACAAACTTACTGTTCATATCCAGCATTTTTAACACTGAGTTAATTTCATATTCTCCGTCATGAATTATTACCGGATTTATACCAAGCTGCTTCAACAAGACAACATTATGCACAAAAGTATTAAATAGTGTTTCATCTAAGATTATTGTACCACCGCATTTAATGACAAAAGTCTCGCCTACAAAGCTAGGTATGTTAGATAGCACTTCAAGTAATATTTCTGCTTTTTGTTCAAATGATACCTCACCCTTTAAAAATTCACTACTCTTCATTTTTTTATCTTGTAAACTTGAAAAACTCATCTCTTACCTTGGTTATTTTATGCTTAACACGGATGCTCATTTGATGAATTGACACATTCTCATTATTAATCCATTTTTGAATATCTTCTATAACAGCACCTAAGCTTTTTTGACTTACTTTATCTACTTTTGTTAGCACAATGTTAACGTTAATGTTATTATATATCAACCAATAAATGAAGTCTTTGTCTATTTCTTTTAATCCTACCTTGCTATCTATCAACACAAACACTCTTCTTAGATTTTCTCTTTGAATTAGATAATACTCAATTAAGTTTAAATATTGTATAATTTCCTCCTTGCCTGCATGAGAGTAGCCATACCCTGGTAGATCAACAAGTCTGAACTTATCATCGTACATAGAGTAAAAATTTATTTGTCTAGTGCATCCAGGTTTAGAGGAAACTCTGGCAGCTTTTTTGCTGTTTATCAGTAAGTTGATCAGACTGGATTTTCCTACATTTGATCTACCAGCAAACGCAATCTCTGGAGCCGACTCATTTGGTAATGATTTTATATCCGAAGCTCCAAATATGAAATTGCAGTTTGATGTTATCTGTTTTGCCATTATATTCAACTAGAAGGTAGTAGGTATATTATAGTGTTATTGCTTGATATAAGAAATTTTTTATTTCAGTATATATTACTTAGCTAGATCTGTGCTATATGGATATGGAAAATAATTTACAAGACTTAAAGAAAAAATTTAATGATATAGAGAGGAATTTGGAAAATCCTACCAATTTAAGTCAAAAAGAATTCATTACCCTTTCAAAGGAATACTCTGAGCTCAGGCCAATAATCAAGATAATTGATGAATATAACACGCTGAAAGAGGAAATTTCAGACTTAGAAGAAATAATGAAAGATGAAAACAGCGAAGGTGATATAAAAGAGTTAGCAAAAGAAGAATTTTTCGAAAAGCACAAGGTATTATTACCAAAAATAAAAGCAAAATTAAAGTTAGCATTATTGCCCAAAGATGAAGATGACTCAAGAAATGCAATATTAGAAATTAGAGCAGGTACAGGCGGAGAAGAAGCAGCATTATTTGCAGCAATGTTATTTCGTATGTATCAAAAATATGCAGAAAGAAGAAATTGGAAGTTCGAGCCAATAAGCATTTCTAATACAGGTATAGGTGGATATAAGGAAGCTTCTGCACTCATTAATGGAACAGAAGTTTTTGCAAGGTTGAAATTTGAATCAGGAGTGCACAGAGTACAGAGAGTGCCAGAAACTGAATCTTCAGGAAGGTTGCATACCTCTGCCGCTACTGTTGCGATATTACCTGAAGTAGAAGAAGTTGACTTTAAAATAGAAGAAAAAGACTTACGAATAGATGTTTATAGATCCAGTGGTCCTGGAGGGCAATCAGTGAATACAACTGACAGCGCAGTAAGGGTCACCCACTTGCCAACAGGGATAGTTGTGATACAGCAAGATGAAAAATCGCAGCATAAAAATAAAGCTAAAGCGCTCAAAGTATTGAGGGCAAGGCTATACGAAATTGAAAGACAAAAAAAAGAAATGGAAAGGTCAACAATGAGGAAAAGTCAGATTGGCTCTGGTGATCGTTCCGAGCGCATAAGAACATATAATTTCCCACAATCAAGAATAACAGACCACAGAATTAATCTAACTTCACATCGGCTAGAGCAGATTATAAAAGAAGGCGAACTAGATGAATTTATTGAGGCATTAATCTCACGTAATGAAGCAGAAAGATTGGCAGGGGAAAGTTAGCAGCCTACGATGGAATATCTTTATTAATTACATAGGATCTTTTAAACGCAATAGATAGACAGTAAAAACAAGTTCTAGTACTATCGCGGATAAAACAAGAACAGCTACACTAATTGTTTGACCATTGTAAATGTAGCTTGTTAAGCCGATAAAAATAGCCATGATAAAAGCTCTAATGAACGAGACTGCAGAAGAAGCTGTGCCTTTAATTTCAGGGAAAACATTTATTGATGCATTAAAAATCACTGGCTGGAAAATTGCACAACCGATAGAAAAAATAATCATAGACAGTGTTACTAAGTAGAAAGAGTGGGGTACAATTATACTGAATATTACAAGCAATAGAGACCCAATAGCACCCACGCTCGTACCAGAAATTACACACTTTATTGCTCCAAGTTTCTGCAAGATTTTGCCAGCAAATAGACTGATGAGTGAGAAGCACCCAACTATTGCACCTTGATGTAGTGCATAAATAGTGCTAGATAAACCAAAAGTCTTCATATACAGAAAAGGTCCACAAGTAATGAATGACATATACGCAGCAGAAAAGAGGCTTGACATCAAAGACAACGTAACAAACCTCGGATTAGATAGTAGTTTTCTGTAATCTTTCATCGTTTTTTTCAAACTGAAAATATCGCGGTTCTTTTTTGTTTCTGGTAACGCTAAAAGCAGCAAAACCCAAGAGATCAAACAAAGTATTGCAACAGTTGCATAATTACCACGCCATCCTACAATTTCATTGATGAAACTGCCTAACACTGGCGCAATTGCCATGACAACTGTAAGAACAGAATTCATGATTCCAATAAATTTCACCGCTTCGTCGCCTTTGTAGCTGTCTGCAACGATTGCAAACACAACTACAGATGTGCTAACACCAATGCCCTGAACAAAGCGAGAGATTAAAAGCTAAAAAATCGACGGTGCAAAAACACAACCAACAGCGCCGATTAATAACAAAGTGTTACCTATGATCATAATTCTCCTTCTGCCATAGCATTCAGACAATGGACCAAAAAACAACCCTCCTATGCAAAAGCCTAGGAAATTATAAGCAATAGTTAATTGAATTATGCCTTCCGGTACGTTAAAATAGTGCACCATATCAGGAAAACTAGGTACGGAAATGTCAATTTCAATGAACTTGGCAATGAGAGAAAGGATTAACAGAAATGGTAGTAACATTTGAGATTTTTAATTAATGAATAAAAATATCACATTTAAAGCGTTGAAAGAAAACATTTTTTACTGTTATTAAAATGGTTAGAAACACCTCATGTGAAGGAATGGTGGATAAATTGGACACTAGGGTTAATTAAAGAAAAATATGACAACTATGTTAAAGCTCTTACTCTCTGTCCTAACTTTACTTATTTCCTCTTACTTTTTCAACAGTCCGTCTAAATTACTACAAGCAGTTTAATTTTTAGTAAATATGTCATTATTCAAAAATATGCAAGAAGCTTTACAGAAACTTAACATAATTTTATCATACAAATGTCATTCTTAAGTCCTATGTAAAAACAAATTTTGGCACTAATTTAATTAACTATGAGCTGGATAAATTGGAAAATAAATTTTGTTTACTTTTACAACACCTTAAGATCTAATGTCACTTTATCAATCAAAAATATTACAATAGGCTAGTATGTTCCTTACTCTTTTTCTCAAAATATTACCTATTTATATTACAATATTTATTGGTTACTTAGCAGGAAAATATCTTAAAATTGATAGAAACACTATATCTCAAATACTTTTTTATATAGCTAATCCAATAGTGATTTTATATGGAGTCTCTCATACAGAAGTTAACTTAAAAGTAATTTCTCTGCCGATTTTGATATGGTTTATAGGTAGCACTATGTCCTTATCAGTGTATTATCTTTCTTCTTTTTTATTTAAGGATAACACAAGAAACATATTAGCATTTAGCTCGGGCAGCACAAGTATGGGTTATTTTGGCCTGCCGATTGCCATGGCTTTATTTGATGAAGATTCAGTATCTGTATATGTTGTTTGTTATATAGGAATGGCGCTATTTGAAAACAGCTTAGGATTTTACATAGCTGCAAATGGTATTTATACCGCAAAAGAATGCATATTAAAGTTGTTCAAACTTCCTTCGCTTTATGCGATGGTTCTGGGCTTCTTTTTAAGTATATACGATATACAAATACCTACTTTTTTAACAGATGTTATGATGAATATTAGAAGTACATTTGTCACATTAGGAATGGTGCTACTTGGAGTGAGCATTGCGAATATTGCAAGCTTTAAAATAGATTGGAAGCTTGCTTTGATCACTATTACAGCAAAGTACGTATTCTGGCCACTGTTTGTTTTAGGAATTGTCCTTTTAGACAAGCATGTTATAGGTATATACGATGAGAGCATATATAAAGCACTGATGTTGCTGGCTATTATTCCAGTTTCTGGGTCCAGTATAATACTTGCTAATATTTTGAATTATCAACCAGATAAAGCTACTCTGTTGCTTCTAATCAGTACTGCGGTGGGACTGTTTTATGTTCCACTAATAATATCATTATTTTTTACTAAACTTGTTCCTTTTTGATCAAAAAATTAAGCGCTTGCACAACCATTATTTGGGTAACAACACAAGACATTGATAAAACTTGAATTTATAGCTAAAGCAACTTCTACAATTTGGTAACCCGTCATCCCGCTACTAGTTAGCGCCGCGGCGGTAAATTGACCTTACCCAGAAAAAGTAGAGAGAAAGTTAAGACGTTTTTGGAGTAAAATAAAACGTTTTTTCAAAATATGACAAATAGAAGAGAATATACAGCAGAATTCAAATTAGAAGCTGTTAAGCTGGTTAAAGAAACAGGTCAAGCAAGTACAAAAATAGCAAAAGATCTAGGTATAGATGGCAGTATGTTAAGTAAGAAAATATGATGGAAAAATGTCTGTAGCATACGCATTTCCAGGCAAAGGCTCCTTATGACAAAGAAAGATTTGATCTAAAAAAAGAGCTAATAAGAGAAAGAGACATCTTAAAAAAAGCCCTGGGTAAAGAAAAAGAGTAAAGTATTCTTTTATATAGAAATTGCTATAAAACACAGGAACTATGTAGGGTTTTGTACTGGTGGTATGGGTTGCTAAGGAAAAAAGCAGTAAAGAATTAGCAAAAGAAGGGCTTCTAGCAGATATTCAAAAAATACATCAAGCTTCTAAATGCAGATATGGAGCCCCTAAAATTCACGCTGAATTAAAAGCTTTAGGCAAAAATTAAAACAGTACAAAATGTTATGCAAGAAAATGGCATTAAAGCCAAGTTTAGACGAAGGTTCAAAAATAAAAAACAGCAAATAAGCAGCCGAGTTGTGGCTCCGAACACATTGGATCAAAATTTTACTACTGATCAGCCAAATAAGGTTTGGGATTACCTACATAAAAACTAAAGAAGGTTGTTGGCGGCAATAATTGACCTATATTCACGCATGGTGCTTAATGAGTAACATGATAATTAGTTATAGATTCTTTATTGATGGCCGTTGATAAACGCAAACCCGATAAAAATCTGCTGTTACATAGCGATCAAGGGTCACAGTATACCTCTCAAAATTACCAATTTCTATTGAATACAAAAAACATCATTTCCAGCATGAGCCATAAGGGCTGTTGTTACGATAACTCTGTTGCAGAAAAGTTCACTTAAAAGGGAGCTGCTTATTGATACTTCTCGCTCAACAAACCAGAACTACCATATTTGAATACATAGAAATCTTTTATAACAAATAACGTAGACATTCTACTATTAACTATTGCATTCCTGCACAATTTATTCTCATGATAAAAACGTCTTAACTTTCTCTCTACTTTTTCTGGGTAAGGTCACCTCTTTAGGTGCTCCTTTTTTCTTTCTTATACACACAAAAATCATATAGAATTGTAAATACAGCTTTTTTATTCTGATGCTTTTCAATTCTATAGCTCTGGTTGTCTCTCTATTACTATTTTTCTACATTATCGTAAAAAAACTGAGCGAAAAGAAAGCAAACCTTGAGGGTAATTTATGTAAATTAGAGCAAGAACTTCAAGAAACAAAGCAAACTTTGCTTACGAAGAATGAAGAAATAGTTGATTTAAGGGTCAAAAAAGCAGAACTTGAAGTAACTCTGCAAAAAGAACGTGAGGAAAAGAAAAAGGAAATAGAATTACTAACAAAAGCAGAGGAGAGATTAACAAACACTTTTAAAGCGCTCTCTCTTGATGCTTTGCAGACAAATAACAATAATTTTCTGAACTTAGCAAAGGAAGTAATCGATAGTAAATTAAAAGAAACGGAAAGCGATTTCAAAAAAAGACAAGCAACGATCAACGAAGTTGTAACTCCAATAAAAGAAAAATTAGAAAAATTTGATAATGAAATACGCGAGCTGGAAAAAGAGAGGGTAGGGGCCTATGAAGGTTTAAAGGAGCAAATTGGAGCGCTGATGAACCAAACTTCCAGCCTTGCTAATGCCTTGAGAAAGCCTCACATCAGAGGAAAGTGGGGCGAAATGCAACTCAAAAGGGTGGTAGAAATGGCGGGAATGATTGAATATTGCGATTTTTTTACTCAGCCGTCAGTGGTTGATAAAAACGAGGATAATTTATTGCGTCCTGATTTAATAATCAAAATGCCATCTGGAAAGCAAATAATAATAGATGCTAAAGTGCCGCTTGATTCTTACATGGATGCTATATCACAAAATGATTTGCAAATACAAAAGGAGAAATTAAAGAATCATTCCCTGGCAATAAAAAAACACATAAATGATTTGGGTAAAAAAGAGTATTGGAATCAATTTGAAAATACGCCAGAACTTGTGGTGCTTTTCTTAACAGGGGAGGGGGTTTTTAGCGCAGCACTGGAATATGAGCCTGCTTTGATAGAGATTGGAGTGGAAAAAAAAGTGATCATTGCAACACCGATCACTCTAATTGCGTTGCTGAGAGCAATAGCGTATGGATGGAAGCAAGAGATGATAGCTGAAAACGCAAAGAAAATCAGTGAACTAGGTCATATTTTATATGAGCGCATTTGCACAATGGGTGAAAACTTTGATAATTTGCGCAGGAGCTTAAAAAGTGCTGTTGATCATTATAATAAAACTGCTGGCTCTCTTGAAGCAAGGGTGTTTCCTGCTGCTCGAGAATTCAATAAGCTTGGTATACATGCAAAAAATAAAAGTTTAAGTGCTGCAAAGGAATTAGAGTCTTTACCACGCAGTTTACATACTGAGGAGCTGAAAGTAGATTAGGCATCTTAACAGGGAATGTTCAAAAAAGCATACGCGTCAAGTTAAGAGATTGTAAGTAAATTCAGGGAAGTTAAGGTAGATACTCTAGTTTTTCTGTACTTGTCTTTTAATGAAAATCGAGACCAAGTTATGGTAAGCTTTTTAAGAAAAACTTTCAAACTATTAACTTTATTCTTTAGTGCTAAAAATAACTCTATAACCCGCCTTTTTAGCTCAATAAATGCCTTTGTTAAGCTAAGTTCTGTATTCTTTTTCACTTCTGTGCAACCAACTATGCCGTGAAATATAAGAATTGCGCACAATTTAGCATATAGTTCACATAATACTCTGCATGGCTTTCCTTTTAGCTTATCAAGTCTGATATGGCTTTTATACAATTTAAATAATAACTCAATTTGCCACCTTACTCTGTAAATCGTTAATACTTGCTCAGCACTAATTTTATTTTCTGGAACATTAGTTATAAATATTGACCAGTTCAACAATTTTTGATTTCTTTTAGAGGATGTATATCCCTGCGATCTTGCTAATCTATTAGCTTTCCTTCTTCTGGCCATAGACTGTTCTTCAGTTAGTTTCTGACATATAATTCTTACTCTAATTTTTGCTTCTTTTCCTAACAATACCTCGTTTTCTAAAAATAACTTATCCTCTAAACATTCTAATAACTCCATTTTTTGATTTGTTTCTACATCATATATGTTGGTATCGGATTTATAACGACTTATGAAATAAGCTCCTATTTCATTGATTTGTTTAAAAGAACTTGGCACAAAATAACCGAGATCAGATATTAGCAAATCATTGCTTAATATATTACTTAAATGTTTCCTATATCCCTGGTCTGATCTTACTCCCTCCGTTAAATTAAGTTGGTCTATTATCTGATTCATGTAGTCGAAAACTAATTGTAACTTTATTCCAGACTTAGTATTGCTTTCATAGCCACTGTAGCTAGTACCATAACCTTTATACATCTCTTCCATACTGTTAGGTAGAGTAATATAGCTACTGTCCAATAATTTAACACTATTAAATTGCTGTAAGATTTTGCAATCAACTTGCAAGATATTTTTGAAGAGAAGCACAGATTCATTATACATCCTTTTCATAAATTCCACTGCTTCTTCAGTAAATCTAAAATCCAAACCTTGTTTTGTTATATCTATCGAGTCCTCGTTTAGTAATTGACACATTGTTTCTACGCTACAATTATCAACCCCTATATTACCCAAGACCATGGCTTTTACGAACGATGAACCTTTTAGCTTTCTCTTTCTTTTTATAAACCTTGTTGTAATTGAGATTTTGTCTGCTTTTTCATTAAAAAATTCTTTGAGCTTTTTTGATAAGCTAGTTATTTTATTCATTGGTTCTCTCACTAAAAGTATTTCTGGGAGAACTTATACCTTATTATTCTATCTCTTTCATACCTTTATTTCCTTAACTTGACGCGTATGGGTGTACTAACATGGCACGAACATCGACATTTGAACAGAAGTTGGGAAGAAAAACAGGTCGTATGTTTAATGAGTTAAATACATATACTTATATCTTCATACACTACATTAATATTCGGTAAAAATGTGTGTTTTTTGAAAAAAAGAAGTTGCTTTTTCATGCTAAAACAGCTATAAATTAGGTAGGTGTAGGTAAACAAAAAAGATTTACCAAACGCTAGAAGTTAGGAAGTTTTATAGTGAGGTACATCATGTGGATTAGTCAAGAAGAAAGGGATGATTTTAATGAATTATTTCAAGAGTTGCTTGCAGGCAAATTGTCTAAAAAGCATATAAATAGAAAAAATGAAAACGGTGAAACAATGTTGCACCGAGCAGCAAAAATGTCGACGAGAAAAAAAGTAAACTGGCTGATATGGGAAGGAGCAGATGTAGATGCAAGAGATAACGAAGGTTATACACCACTGCACTCAGCAGCGCTTGGAATGCGTCTGGAAAACGTAAAAGAATTAATAGAAGCCAGAGCAGATATAAACGCAACCGAAGAAGATGGAAATACGGCACTACATCTAGCGTGTATGGTAGGGTGCGACCCGAAAGTCGTGATTTTGTGGTGGTTAAATTCCATCTTCCCTAAACATCAGGGATAAAGTATGTCTCACATTTTAGAAAGTGGCAACTTCTGGGATGCAAGCATGAGACAAAAGCAGGTAATACTAAACCTTATGGTAAATCCCTGCGAACAGAGTTGGATAAGGTTACGAAAGGAACTTATGTTTGAATTGTCGTCAACATGAATATGCGAAATAAGGTTGATACGCATAGACCAAAATGGTAGAAGCGCAAAGAGGAATCAAGATCCTACCACTTGATTATGGATGTTCTCAGCTTCCGGCAAAAAAGTAAGAACCTAAGTCCAACATGAAACAAAATCATGGAACGGAGTAACCGCATAGATGCTCTTATATTTATTTAGATATAAGCAGGTAGCCAACCGTAAGCTTCTATGTGGAAGGATTGTTTAAGAAGCTAACGCCCAAAGTAATATTTGGGATATGCAGACGTAAACACTGTAATTTGGAAGGTAAAGTTATGAGTAGTAGTGAATATGTTATGAGCCAACAAAATGTTAGGTATGAATGGAATGAAATTTCTTGGCGTAAGCTGGAGAAATCTTCATTTAAGCTACAAAAACGAATTTACCAAGCTTCTAAATGTAATGATGTCAAAAAGATGCATAATCTTCAGAGATTATTACTCAAATCAACAAGTGCAAGAATGCTCGCAGTTAGAAGAGTAACACAGGACAATAGAGGGAAAAAGACTGCAGGTATTGATGGGAAAGCCAATCTCGACCAAAAAGAAAGAATGCAATTAGCAAATTCTATGGATTTAAGAGGAAGAGCAAAACCATCAAGACGAGTCTGGATACCAAAACCTGGCAAGCCATTGGAGCGTCGTCCCCTTGGTATTCCCACTATATCGTGTCGAGCAAAACAAACACTTGAAAAAATGGCGTTGGAACCTGAATGGGAAGCAAAATTTGAGCCGAACACTTATGGTTTTAGACCTGGTAGATCTTGTCACGATGCTATGAAGGCCATATTCAATGCACTAAGTCAGAAAACAGCATATTGTTTAGATGCTGATATTTCAGGATGTTTCGATAATATTAAACACTATGCATTGCTTGAAAAACTCAATACCACACCAACATTAAGAAAAACAATAAAAGGATGGTTGAGAGCAGGAGTAATAGAAAATAGAATCTTCCAGCCAACTAAGAGTGGTACAATTCAAGGAGGAACTATCTCTCCATTATTGGCTTGTATAGCATTACACGGTATGGAACAATATATTAAAGAAGCATTAAAAAGTGAACTTTTTCTATATAGAAGAAGAAAGTATGGTACAGCATCGCAGCAACGGGCACAACAAGCTCTTAGTATAATTTTTTATGCTGATGATTTTGTTGTTATACATGAGAGTGAGGAGATCCTTATTAAGGCAAAGGTACTAATCGAAGAATGGTTAAAAATCATTGGACTAGAACTAAAACCTTCAAAAACAAGGATTTCCCATACTTTAGAAGGGGATAAACCAGGATTTGATTTTCTTGGATTTTCAATAAGACACTACCTAACAAGAAATAATAAGAAAGGTTACAAGTTATTAATCAAACCAAGTCGTGAATCTATAAAACAGCATAATTTCATTATCAAACATAAGATTAGAAAATTGAGGGGAGCAACACAAGAAATAGTAATTAAAGTACTTAATCCAATTATTAGAGGATGGAGTCAATATTACTCTTGTGTAGTTTCAAGTGAAACATTTAATCTTATCGACAGTGTAATGTTCAGAAAACTTTGGAAGTGGGCGTTATATAAACACCCAAACAAAGGAAAATGCTGGATCAAAAGAAAGTACTTCAAGAAGTATGGTAATGATAATTGGCGATTTATGACAAGTAACGAAGTGAATCTTATAAGACACGGAGATCATGTTATTAAGCGACATATCAAAGTGAAAGGAACCAAATCTCCATACGATGGTGATTGGGTTTACTGGGGAATCGTCTTAATAGAATACTAGATAAATCACCGAGAGTAATAAAGCTGTTGAAGTTACAACAAGGCAAATGTGATCAATGTCAACTTTGGTTCAAGAGTGATGATATTCTAGAAATACACCATAAAGACCAAAATAGGAAAAATAATATGATCAAAAATTTATTATTATTACATGGACATTGTCACGATATTTTACACAGGAAGTGTGCATGACAAGCACCAAATTGCAGAGGAGCCGTATGACGGTAACCTGTCACGTACGGTTCTGCAGTCGAGTGGGGAGAGGTGACTTTCTCCACTTAGATAACGAAAGTGGAAATAGTGGAGGAGCTAGTAAAAGCAGGGGCTGAAATAGAACAAGCAGATAAATTTGGGATGACAGCGATGGATTATGCGAAAAATAGTAAAGAGGTAACTGAAGTATTGAAGAAAGAAACAGACAGAATAGAAAAGTTATTTGAGAAATTATGAGAGGCTGAAAATATGGAAAGAAAGGAAGAAATAGAAAAGAAAGTAATGAATTTAGAGAAAAAAGCGTTGGAAGAGGTGAGGAAAATATGGAAAAAGGTATATGGAGAAGGAGCGCCTAGATACTCAAAGAAATACCTGATACCAAGATTAGCTTATAGAATGCAGGAAAAAGCGTACGGAGAAATATCAAGAAAAGGGGCAAAAAGACTAGAATACCTGGCAGATCGACTAGAGAAGGGAAAAAGGATAAGTAGCGATAAATTACCAGTAGAAGGAACAGAATTAATACTAGAGAGAGGAGAAGAGACGCATGCAGTAATGGTAACAGATAAGGGTTTAATCTACAGAGAAGGATTTTATACGTCATTATCAGCAGTAGCAGGAAAAATAATGGGAATGAGCTATAATGGACCTTTATTATTCGGGATGCGTGATAAAAATGGGAGCTGAAGAGGAGAAAATGCTAAAAGAGGTAAGGTGCGCGATATATACAAGAAAATCAAATGAGGATGGACTAGAACAAAAGTTTAATAGTCTTGATGCGCAACGAGTAGCATGTGAGAAGTACGTAAAGAGCAAAGAAGGCTGGGTAGTATTGGCCACAAGGTACGATGATGGCGGCTATTCAGGAAAAAACTTAGAAAGACCAGCAATAAAGGAATTGTTTGAAGATGTAAAAAAAGGAGAAGTAGATTGTGTAGTAGTATATACATTAGACAGGCTATCAAGGGAGACAAAAGACAGCATCGAAGTAACGTCATTTTTTAGAAGGCATAGAGTAAATTTTGTAGCAGTAACGCAGATATTTGACAATAATACGCCAATGGGAAAGTTCGTGCAAACGGTATTGTCAGGAGCAGCACAGCTAGAAAGAGAGATGATAGTAGAGAGAGTAAAAAATAAAATAGCAACATCAAAAGAACACGGACTATGGATGGGAGGAACTTTGCCGCTTGGATATGATGTAAAAGATAAAGAATTAATAATAAATGAAAAAGAAGCAAGGACAGTGAAGCATATATTTGAAAGATATTTGGAGCTAAAATCAATGGCAGAATTGGCAAGGGAGTTAAATAGAGAAGGTTACAGAACAAAATCAGATATCTTTAAAAAAGCAACAGTGAGAAGGATAGTAACAAATCCAATATATATGGGAAAGATAAGACATTATGAGAAAGAGTATGAGGGAAAGCACGATGCGATAATAGAAGAAGAAAAATGGCAAAAAGCGCAGGAATTGATAAGGAATCAACCATATAGAAAAGCAAGATATGAAGAGGCGCTACTAAAGGGAATAATTAAGTGCAAGAGCTGTGAAGTAAATATGACGCTGACGTATGCAAAAAAAGAGAATAAGAGATATCGATATTACGTATGCAATAATCATTTAAGGGGAAAAGGTTGTGAATCAATAAACAGGACTATAGTAGCTGGGGAAATAGAAAAAGAAGCAATGAAGAAAGTAGAAGATTTATATGAAAAATGTGGAGAAAAAGCAGAAGAGTGGAAAAATTTAAGTTTTGGAAAGCAGAAAGAAGTAGTGAAAAAGTTAATAAAAGGAGTAATGGTAAAAGAAGATGGAATAGAGTTATGTTCTGAATCAGAGGAAAAATTTATACCAATAAAGAAGAAGGGAAATAAATGCACAGTAATTGAGCCAGAAGGTAAAACAAACAATGCGTTACTCAAAGCAGTGGTGAGAGCCCATCTGTGGAAACGTCAACTAGAAGAGGGAAAATATGCAAGTATAAAAGAGCTGAGTGCCAAAATTAATATAGGTACAAGACGTATACAGCAAATTTTAAGGTTAAATTATTTAGCTCCAAAAATAAAAGAAGATGTAATAAATGGAAGACAGCCAAGTAATTTGAGGCTAGCTGATTTAAGAGAAATACCGATGTTGTGGGGTGAGCAATTAGAAAGATTCTACGGGTTAGAGTTTTATAACAGTAGTTTGCTTGAAAGGCGAAAAACAGGATAGAAGATTTAGGTAATTGCTAATGTGTAATAGTTTAGACTACTGCTTTCTCAGCGAGAAAATATATAGAACATTAATAATTGCGTGTTAAGGTAAGCTTTATTTTGTTAAAGGAGCTAGATTGTGACTACAGACTGTAAAGAAGAGATGAGAAACTGTATCTCTAAATATAGAGAAGAACTTGCTGAAAATAAAATGGCAATAAAGGAAGTGTTGGTTGGTAATGGAATTAATAACATAAGTGATCACTTTTATAATGGTGATAAAGTTTGCGATAAAGAGAGATTTAATGAGGGAAATGAGTGTCAAGATACAAAATATGGTACACGTCAAACAGACTATACGTATGATGAGTGGAAGCAAAAAACGGAAAAATCTCATGCTAAAGATCTACTTAAAACATTAAAGGAGACAGCAGAATGTAGGATATTAGAGAAACTTAAAGATTATGAAGGGTATCATAAAGCAGCAATTGAAGAAATAAGAAAAGAGTTAGATATAGATTCAAAATTAAAAGCAATATTTAAAGAGAGACAACAGCCAGAGACCGATGAAACTAGAGAATATTATGATGTTATAAAAAGCTTTGATGAAAATGAAGATATGAGATTACAATTGAAATGCAGAGATTTTGATTGTTTTAATAAAATAATAGAGAATAAGTTATCCGAGAAAGAAGAGGAGTTAGCAAACATTAAGAATAACTTTGTAGAAGATACACAGAACATCTTGAGGTATATTCAAGTAGAAGAAAGCATTTTATAGTAAAAGTTGAAAGAAAAACTAGCCTGACATTCGCTAAAAAAGAGGTTAGTTTTTCTTATGTTATGGAGAAAGCTCAAAAGAGAAATACCGATGCTGTGGAGTGAGCAATTGGCAAAGTTTTACGGCTTAGAATCTTAATTTACAAAAGCAATAGGCAATGGAAAAGACTAGTGCCAGAAAACCAATACTTTAAAACAAAGAATGGAGGTAAACTAGTGTTACAGGAACTGACACTTAATTATGTAATAAAAACAGTGATAATCTTAAACATATATATGAAACGATTCCAGAATTCCTAAAGTTATTGCGTAAGAGCTAAATGTCCGTATCTGTTTAACTTGCCCAACTGGTACAAATTTCAAAACCTAAAAACCATTTTAAACAGTTACATGACTAGCACCTCTTGCGATTTGATCAATTTCAACATAGCTAAGTGCTGTATTTGCCTTATATGAATAGTAATATCCTACTACAAAAAAAGTTAACGCAGCTACAGCGAGTGAAATACATATTGCTAAATGAAACATTGTTAAACTTGCACCAACAGCAAATACCCCAGATAACACAAAAGAAACAGAGGCGTAATTACCTTGTCTTTTACTATGAGTCTTTGCTCCCAAAAATCTTTCATTTTTACCATTTAGCTCTTTATTTTTGCTTTCAAGTTGTTTCTGCAGATTTTCAATTTGACTCTCTAGTCCATTATTTTTGCTTTCAGATTCCTGCAGCTTTGTCTTCAGGTTATTATTTTCAGGCTTTTTTAGCTTTAGCTCATTCTTTAGTTTATTATTTTCTTCAGTGAGCTGAGTTACTTCACTAGTTTTTTCATCCAAGCCTTTCTGCAGCTTTTCATGCTGGGTTTTTGCGCTTTCAAATTCCTTTGTTTTTGTAGCCAAGCCTTGCTGTGCACTATCTCGCTCCTGTTCTAGTCGCAAAACCTTTTGATTTATGTTCTCAAGTTCCTCAATTTTTGCAGCCAAGTCTTGCTGTACATCGCCAGACTTTTGTTCTAACCGAACTTTTGTATTCTCAAATGCCTGAATTTTTTCAGCCGATTCTTGCTCCAGCTTTTTAAGTTGAACTATTGTTCTATCAAATTCCTCTTTAGTACTTTTAAGAATGCCTTCATATCTACTTTTTTCTTTGGTAAGTAGGGCTACTTTATCAGTTAGATCATGATTCTCCTCTTCAAGTTGTTCTAACTGCACAATCCTTTGATCTACATTATCCAGACGCCCTTTCAGTCGACTATTTTGTACAGTTAATTGAATTACTTGATCATCTAGGTCAATAATCTTTCGACTTTCTTGTTTTAGATCTTGTTCTAATTTTTTAACTCTTTCATTTGCAGCATTTAGTGCTTTCTCCTTTTCCGTAAGTTGAGTTTTTGTTGTATCAAGTTCCCCTTTAAGTTGATCTTTTTCACTAGTAAATTTACTTACTCTATTAGTTAGATCATTAATATTTGCTTGTTGATTTAATATCTCTTGTTCTGATTGCGAAACGTCTTTCTTTGCATCATCCAGCTCTTTCTTACTCTCTTTTAATTGAGCTCTTGTGTTCCCAAGTGTCTGAGTTACTTCATTCAATTTTTGCCTTATGCCATTCAGATCCTCCTCTAGTTGACCTTTGTTTTTATTAATTTCATCCATTTTATCAGAAAGCTCTTTATTATTTCCTTCTAATTGGCTTATTTGTTCCAACAATTCTTGATTTTCTACATCTAAAAGAGTATTTTTCTCCTCTTGTACCTCTAACTTTCTTTTAGACGTGAGAATAGCTTGATGAAAGTTTCCAGACTCATTTTTGTGGTGAGTTTCTCTACTACTCCTAACCAGTCCTTCTGCCTCATATACAAGAGCAAGGACAGCTCCTTCAATATTCGCTTTGATTTCCTGTAAGCGCTTGCACAGTAATTGTTCTCCTAGTTTGTTCAATTCAGTTGCTATTGCGTTCATTGGCTCGGCCATTACACTTGCACCATCCACACCAATCTGGTCACTCAGGTTAGCCTCATTAACCGAACTGTTACTTGTGGAAATTGAGCAGGACGCATTCTTGTGAATCGGGGTACTCACATTACCCTGAACTGTGCCATAGAAAAATTGCGCATGCTTGCGTTCTGGAGAAACAAGACTATTCTGCTTAAGTGCCTCACTATGATCGGACTTCTTAGCGGAGTGTTGACTCAATTCTGGATACATTATACCGTACCTCACTTTAACGACCCCGTAAGCCTACCATGGTTTAATAAAAAGAAAAAGTGTTTTTTTGGAATAAAGTATTTTTGAGAGAAATATCTAATTTTAGTGTTGCAGAAAATTTGATTATTTACTCCTTAAACCACAAAAAGTACATACCTTTGTGAGAACAATTTAAACAAAAGCGGCGTTATGAAAATAGAAGCTTGAAATCTTTGCAATAAAGTTAGGCAAAATAGTTCGTATGTAGATTTAGCAAAAGTAAGCCAGTATAGCTGATTTTAGCGTATAGTGAAATTATTATATAAAAAAGTTCGTATGGTACAATTGGTAGACCATCCCATCCCAAAGAAAAATGTTCTCACGGGTAGCGGTTTTTGTTGCTGGAAATGGTTGGATTATTTAAGTTATTAGCAATATATAATACTAAATTAATAGTAATTCATTTGAGAACAAAAAGAAAAATTTATGATAATTTTACATTTCAAATGGATATTGTTCTTTTTATAAAAAATATTCCTATACTATGTAAGGTCAAGTTCTAATCACATCAATTTTTCTTCCAAATTAAATCTTATCTTTTACAGTGGATCTTACGTTTAAATTATTTTATATCCAAAATTAAGGAAGTTATTCTAAACGGTACACAACTTCAGCATCTAAAGCTAGCTGATTTTAAGAAAATATCGCTCTCATGAATGTGCTTTACGGACAAAAGCTTTATTAATATCTTCTATATTATTGTTAATAAACAACCCCCCAAAAAAAATATGCAGAAATAAATTAAAAGACCCATTACAACCAACGCGTAAATATGGAGTAAAGAAATACTTCATTCACCTATTAACCTCTACCTACTGCCTCTACCATTGCTATGATCATAAACTCTATTCACTCCATCAATTTCATCCAATACAGATTGCGGACCAAAATCAATTGATATCACTCTTTCTCCGCCTAATTGCAATGCTCCCCCACCTCCACGCTGTGGATATTGGAGTTCTAAAAATTGTAATAGTAATGGATCAATTTCATGTTGAATTCCTGGACGACCTTGAATCAATCTACCCCTAGGAGAAGATAGAGAATCATTTTGGAATAATTGTGAAATATTTCTTCTCCGATTTCTAAAGTATTGTTCATTTCTTTGAGGTTGTCTAGTGTCATTTCCAATTCCTGCACTAAGAAGACCACGTATATAACCTATAATACCTTCACCTTTCTCTCCAAAGTTACTATTTCCCTGTAAAGCTTGATCAATAGCTTGGTTAATATCCCTAGCATTTTCGTATGCCCATATGCCACAATTATGGCCATCTGTTTGCTGATGAACGGAAACATCATGGACATTATCATCGCTAATATCACATTCTCTTAAAGCTCCTCGAATATTATTGTCAATACGACTATCTGGACCAAGTGAATCAGCATAATACCCATAATAATTTCCATTTTGGTGGACAATAACTAATGTAACCCAATGACGATTACCTACATTAATAATAGCAGTTAATCTATCTTTTTCACCCGAATCTACTTTTTGTTTAAAGTTATCTATGTTACTACTTAATAAGTCCCTACCTGTTGGATCATTTTGATTTCCATCGACTCCTACTGAAGTTATTGCAAAATCATGACGATCATTAGTTGGATTAGATCGATCATCATGGAAAGTATATTGTCGTGCAGCGAAAAACATGTCATGAGTTTGTAGCCAATAACGGAAATTTTGATTTTCTGTTGCAAAGTCTAGTGCAAGTAGATTATGCACATCTTCTATTTCACGAGCGTTGTTTCTACGAAGGATAGTGTTTATTTGTTGTAATATTCCTTGTGCTGTAGAAGTACCACCTCCCCTTATTCTTGACCTTAATGTTTCTATTGCCTGTGCTCTAGTACCTTGCAAGTAACTAAATGGAACGTGCAGATTATCATCTATATCAAGCAAAAAAATCGAGTTCTGTCCTGGTCTTTTTTTCATGTAAAAGCGCCTGAAATTTTCACGAGTTTGATCTGACAATAGATTTTCTGGTGGATTTTCATCAATAACACTTTCAGGTCCCACTAATACTTCTGGTCTTGAGTCATGACCACGACGATCAAGTCTATGTACATACACTGCTTGTTGTGGAAGAGATATAAAGTCTTCTGCTCTCTGTGCACCTCTATTAAATACAGCATAAGACAAAACCACCTCATTTCCAGAAGTAATAGGCAAATATCCCCTTTGTTTGCTCATCAATTCTGTTATTTTGTACCTTGCCTCGTCTTGCTCCTGTTCTACTTCTTCTGCATTATCAGCAAATCCTAATACATATCCAATTGGGTGAGTATCTGCTGTAGGTTGTCTTAATAATAGAAGACCTAGTCTCTGTTCTGTAACTCTTGTAAGTATTACCCTTTCTCCTTCTTCTTCCTGCCACCTTTTTAAACTATATGTTTGACCAACTTTATATATAGCAAGCACTTTATAAGGATTATCACTAGCATAAAATGTACCATGTAGTATAGAGCGAAACTTATCTTTGCTATTTACATCTATTATCATATTGCCATGCGTATCTTCTGGCATTAATACTGCAGAAATGTTTCTAAATAATTCTTGATGCTGAAATCTATCTTGCCAGCCATCATTCATAACTTGATTTAAAGCATTATGCACATTTCCAGCATTAGGCACTTGCACAAGATTACCACCAAGAAAATTATTTGCATTATTATTTTGGTAATTGTGATATAAACCAAGGTTATCTGTATGAATATTAAGGCCAAGTTGATTATTAAGTGTGCATGAAACTTCCCGTACATGAACATTATTTCCGTCAACATTAAGATCTTGTAAATTGATGGCTCCTTGTTGTACAGCGTTGTTATCTCTAATATGAAGTATAACTATATCAGAACCTTGAGTATGGAAGACCATGGTTAAAGCATGATTCTCATCACCATATCTAAATATATACTTTCTTACACGTTGTTGAACTGCGTTTACTAATCTGAACTCTTCTAAAATACTATTCCCAAAAGCAAAACCAGTTATGCAATCAAATATTCTGTTATAATTCTCTGCATTTCTTGGTATTTCGTTAGGAAGATGTTGAAGCAAGAAATCTCTAATATTTTCTCTAATTCCTTCATCCTCCAAACACTCAAATAATCTTTGTACCAAAGGAAATCTATTCTCTAAAAACTCTACTGTATCAATACTAAAAGGATCTATATTCAGATTAAAATTTAATCCAATACAAACAGCATTTCTTGATTCAGTGTGAATAGATATAAATGAAGAAGCATGTAATCTTTTAGCATCAGCTCTAGCGCGGTTTAATGCAATATCAGACGATGTCCTCCATCTAGTAACATTAATAACGATAGGAATGTTTTCTCTCTCTGCCTGATGACATATAAGAAAAGCAACATATGAATTTCCAGGAGACAAGTCAAGGTCAATATCTATTGTGTAGAGATGAATAAAATTTGCCAACAAACCTAAGAAAAATCCGTGACTCTCAAACTTTTGACTGCGATTTTGAATGTCATTTTGTAGGCTGCCTAGGTAACTACGATAGATTCGAGTTATGTATGGCAAAATTCCTTCATTTATTCCACGTTCTATATTTATTCTTTGGTTACTTGCTAGCACTTCCATAAAACTGAAAATCCCTTGCTGACCCGGTGCAACTTGCACAAAATTGACCAAATGACCAAGCTGTACTCTCTGATCTTGATTGAGTCGTATACTTCCTATTTCCTTAACTGTCAACAAACTGCGTGGCGCAGGCGCATTAATCCCATTAAGCCTATTGCGTTCTATATGCCTAAGAAGGCTAATCTCAGACGCTGAATATTTAGCAAATCTATCTCTACCTTGAGAATCTTTTTCACGAATCACCTCGAATACTGTTGCAATCGCCTCTCCCTGACTCTTGCCCTTTCCATGCATGCATACTTTGTATTGCTCAAAATTTAGGTCTTCTTCCCTTAAATTTGGATTTTGCCCTCTAATCTCTCGCACTAGAGCATTTCTTTCCCTTGTACTGAACCTTAACCCATCACTATTAAGACGATCAGAAATACTGTAGCATCTGACAACTTGCTGTCCGTCACGATAAACAGCGACTTTTAGGTTCCCTGTATTTCTATTTCTACCACCTGTATCAATACCATGATTATCAAAACGAAAATACACTCTCTCATTTGCTTTTAAGATATTAGCATCATGAGCAGTAGCAAACATACTGAAAAAGAATACAGGAAGGAAACGTCCTGTACTTACATGATACAAGAAAAATGGACATTGATCTAAAAAGGATTCAAACTCTTGTCTAAAACCATCAAGATCTCCATCCACTAAACTTCTTATTAAAGACACAAAGCACCTCTCTATTTGCTAAGATCAGAAAAACCACTCACATTAATGAGTAGACTAGATTCTTCTTTTCTTATGAGAACCAGAAATACCACTCACACTAGGAGCTTCAAACTCAGACTGTGGGCCATCACCAGAACCATCAAGTGGCAAAGATACCTTAGATTGAGACCGCAAATTATTCCAAGGACCATCACCTACAGAAGGTAAAGTTACTTTCTCTAACTGAAGAAATAACTCTTCTGCAAACTTGCCGTAATCTACACCTTTCCTCTTTCCTTCCCTACCACATATTCTAAGATTTTCTAGCATGACTTCTTTAAAAAGGTCAAACTTTTCAGGAAAGCAACCTTTGGCAAATGAAATCATATCTAATATTTCTTCTTTCTCTATTTCCCTATCGGGCTTACAAACATCTTCTCGTTTCCAATTAATGATTAATCCCCCAAGTACACTCTTTATAGGAACTGTATAATTAGAAGTATTATCTGTATTCAGCAAAGCGTTCACATTTCCAAATCTCCATAATAAGGGATCTATCTTGAACACTTAACTCAGGATTTTTCAACATCACATTTGAAAGTGAATAAAGAAAAAGTTCATAGCCTTGCTGTGAGAATATCTTGTCCGAACAGTCTCCTCCTGCTGAAACGCCTTTATAATACCAGCACTGTAGCAAATCATGAACCGTATCAAAAAAACATGACTCTATTAATTCAGCAAGAAGGGAATATACTCCCTTTTCTTTCTGCAATAATTTCTGTAAAAGAGTATCTTTATCGCCTATATTTCTTACACAAAAATCTAAAATAGGAGCGTCTCTCTTAACAGATTGAGGACGAGAAAGAGCAACAATAGCTTCTGTAAGCTTCTTCTCCTTATCTTTTTCCTCTAACTGATTATAAAAATACTCTACCCCTTCGCTCCACTTAAGTTTTACAGTACTGTCAAAACCTTCTACTACATCATACTTCTTTAATTCCCCAGATTCTCTATCGATCCAGAAATCAAACACAGGACCATTTCTCTTCATGGATGATAGCAGAATGTTTCTTACATATTGATCACGGATCGGATACCTTGACTATCTAACTCTTCTGAAGTAAATTGACCTCTAGAGAGTACAAACTGTTTGTTGAAAAAATCACCTATCTTGCCCTTATACAGTACCTAGATGCCATACCATACCTTGGTAGTGGGTTATCGATTTCTCCTATTTTCTCTTCAGTCAATTTCTGACCTAAAACAGTATTATTTAACCTTGTACCTAACCAACAACCTTCATCTCGAAAAACATTATATAAGAATTCCAGCTTATCATCCTTAAAAAGTTTGATATTCTCTATATAGGTCTCGACCCACCTTTTAATAGCTAACTTTCTTCCAGCCGAAATGTCACGATCTGTATATTTTATCACATCTTGTAGCTTTTTAAGCACTTCAGCCTGACATTTTGTTTCTATTGGCATTTAAACCTCCCTATATCATGAAAACAACGCTATGGTACTAAATTTGTAAATAAGTTACAACACCTAATTACTCCAGAAAGACCTATTTGATACCCAAACGTTCTGATCAGGCCTAGAGAAATCTGTCTGGAATTTTCTAGAAATCTTAATTTGACAGCTAACACCAGGTTTTCTGGAGACTATAGGTGATGCACTTTTTCTATTTATATTCCCAAGAATAAGGTCAGTAGATATGTTGTTTTCCAGAAGAATATTAGTAAGATTAATTGGAGAAGTGCTTATGACTTTAACTAAGTGTGTTTTAACTTCGCCCTTAAGTTCTGTTCAGCAGTATCTGTTAGTGTTAGGTAAGGTTATGGTTGTAAATACAAAATCCGATCAGCAGAGGGCTGAAGATGATCTATATACTGTTTTGAGATTCAAAGAAAAATGAGATTTTGAAAGACGGATAAGAGAACTGCTTGTTAACGATTATAAGAAACTTAAAAAACCACTGAGCAAACTCCTTGGTAAGTTAGAAAGTAAAATAAGGACTGATAAAGAGAATAACCAAGCAGCCAGAAACGTTTATGATCAAATCAAAAAATCTAAAACTAATGAAGATAAATTAAGTAATTTATTGAACTTTAAAAAACAGCTAAAAGCTTTCCTAAAAAATCAAGATGATTGTAGTATTGTGTTAAATGCGATTGACTCTGCAAGTGTTATCCCTGTTATTGAAGTTAATGGTGTGCATCCAAAAGATAGTGAGATCAAAAAGTTAAAAAAAGCTCAACCTCTCACCTCTAACAGACAAGACTTTGAAGAAGCTCTAGGATACATAGAATCACAAGAAAAAGTTATGGGGATTACATTAGAGGAAATTATGGAATACAAGCAACACTCTGTTAAGATTTTTCTACTGAACCGTGTTCATTCATGCAAAAATGGGCATTCTCAATTGCATCCTGATGTAAAAGAAGCTATAGCAATATTATCAAATGATAAGCTGAGAGCTTTCTACGATGAAGAAGTAAAGAAGAAGACGCTACAACCAATATTGTCCTACAAAGAATGTGAACAATTATATGATAAAATTAACTATGAAAAAAATGAATCTCGTATTATAATCGAAAGAGAAGAACTTGGAGAGAATGTTAGGAGGGTAATGGGAGTGAAGCGCTTTACGAATGAAAGCAGTAGAGAAGATCAGAAAAATGGTACTAGTCCAACAGGAACTTCTACAAATTATAGACAAGAGCAAGTTGCCTCTAGTGGTGATAGAACACTTTATAATAGTGATATACCTTCACTAGGTAGATCGATTAAGAGCAGCCGAAGTGAACTGTTTATGCCATTTGGAGCTTCTGTTGATACGAGTACCCAGATTAAACCTGCCAATCCATCTAACCTAGTTACCACTGGTGAGAATTATACTAGTAATGCAGATCTGAGTGATGAATTGAACGTAAGTGAAGTAACTAAAATTGTTGAACGAATGGAGCTATTATCCAATAGTTTAAAAAAAATCCAAGAAATTGTGGAAAAGCTGGGTAATACTACACTAAGTGAAGAAGTGATAGTTCATGAGAGACATTTCAAAAAGTTTATGGATTTTGTAGGAGAAATTCTCGTAGATATTGGTACAAGATTACCACAAAGTGATTCTAAAAGCATGTATCTTGAACAAAAATTGAAGGGATTGGAAAAGATGAATGAATCCTTAGATAACAGTGTTCAAGAGTTAGAGAAAAAAGTAGATAAACTTGAAAAAGAGAATAAAGATTTTCTAGCAGAAAATGATGAACTTAAGGAAAAACTTGCTACAGCGAAAGAAGAAAAGGAATTGCTATTTAATAAAAAAGAAAAGATGCAGGAAGTTATAAATGGGCTGAATGAGAACAATCAACGATTAATGCAAAAAATAAATGGGTTAGAAGATGATTATGAGTATTTGTTAAGAGCGGAAAAGACAAAAAGAGAAACCGAAGATTCGTGTATACAAGTGGAGGATGCAGATATACCGGAAGGAAAAGCTGAGTTATGTAAAGACTATGAAATTAAACTAGTAAAGCTGGAACAAGAGATAGATGCAAAAGGGAAACAATGTGAGGAATTGCTATTAGAAAATAGTATATTACGAGGAAATATAGAACGATTAAAGGAAGAGAATAAACGATTAGAAGGCATTGAAGAAAGCTTTAGTATCGATCCCTCACATTTTTGCTCTGTAAAAAATTTGCATGATGAGCTTATTCTAGCTAATGAACAGCCGGAAAATATTGATATATCAATCCAGGATGAGATGGATTCAAAAGTTGCCACTGAGTCTGTGGGTGTTAATGTAAAACAAGGTTATAGTAAAAGGACTAGCAACCTATCTCGAGTCTCTGAACAAAGTTCAGCAGTAAAATCTCAATTCTCAGAAGCAAGAGCTCAGAGTAGAAAGCAAATAATTTATGCCTCTGCTTCTCTTATATTATCTGGAGTATTTGCTGTTGGCACAAGTTTAAAAATGTCTCATTTAGGAATATCTACTTCACTTGCTTTGACTGCATTAACTTTCCTTACATTGGGATGTTATTGTTCATATAAGGCAAGTACAACGCTTAGGAATATTGAACTTGATCGAACTTTAAAATGGCTGATCATGAAGCTGTTTTTATGGTTCCCAGCTTATAACTATGTGGAAAAATATATTGTTTTACTCACCCCAAGAAAAGAGATAATGGGAAAGATAAAAAGGTCTATCAGTTCTCGGTGCGGCAGATTAATTTCTGACGGTGATATAGAGCATTACTTATTTCTCTAGAGAATAGGGAATTGGCGAATAGAGTTCTAGGTGTAGAAGGAGATATAGATGAAGAAAAGACCAGATTTAGTAGAAAAATATAAGGGCTTCTTTGTAAATGATAGTAAGGGAACAGCAAAGTAGTTATATTAAGGGACTGGTTTTATGTTCTGAACTCAGATTTTCGTTAGGTTATAAAAGAAGTAATATCGAGACCTTACTTTGAAATTCCAGATTATCAGAGTACTTTGCTCTTCTGAAGTGAGTGATGTTGGAATACCTCTGGATCGCAGTACTAATAACCAAAATTAAAGAGTAAATAGTTTATAATTTAAGTATTTATAATAGAGAAATTAGCATGTATCTAAATTTGAGCAGCAAATACCTTGAAATTACCATCAATTCAGTAAAATTGAAGAGTTTTAATGGTTTAATCATGTAAAGTATTCAATAAACTGCCGTTTTTAAATTTTATCAGACTCAGTTAAAAGAGTGGAGATTTTAATGATTTACCTCAAATCTAATTAAGAGTTAAAGTGAGAAGATGTTTTAGTTTTTATGCACCTTCCTCTCTACTAATTAAGGCGTTCTTTTTATTTGCGGCTTTTCAGACGTACGATTCTGCTTAGCAACCAATCCGGTACTTCTCTACCCTTTTCCCACTTAGCAAACCTCATCTTTTCTTTTAGGTAGTACTCTCTGTAAGCTTTTACTGAATGACTAGACTTATATTGATCTGGTAACGCCTGTACAAAAGGCTTTATATCGGTTGATTGAAAAACAAGCAAATTCTTATTACTATCACACCAATCTATAACTTCTTCTGATCTATGTTTTCTTTTATATCGCCAAGTATACTCTTTGCACAGCTCCCTTCCGTATTTTATTAACCAGAAAAAGTTCCCTTTGGATTGTCTAGCCCATAGAGAACAAGGGTGGTTTTTGTGAGTAAGTTTATATGGAACTTCTATATTCTGGTCTGTGATGCTGACTAAAGGATTTGGCACTTTTAATGCTATTGAAAAAACATTACTCAGTAACTGAGCAGTTTCTAATAGCATTTTTACTATATGCTTATCACATAACATTTTTGCCGCAATCTCTGGGTTTTCATCTAGTACAAAGATGTTCATCTAAACATCCAAAGAGCTTAAGTCTTTAATTTCATTAGCTGTAAGACCAGTAGTTTGAGCTATGATATCAATAGAAACTCCTGCTTTAAGTAGATTCTTTGCAACTTCAATTTCCCTCTCTTTTCTGCCTTTTTCATGTCCGATGAGGATGCCTTTTGCAGTAGCATCATCAAGTTTTTGAGCAAGGACAGCCTGTTCATCAAGAATACGTTTTATTTCCTGTTCATAGGCAATAAATTCTTTTTCTGACCAGTTGAACCTATTTAGTTCTTCATAGGCCTTTTTAATTATTAGATCACTACCTATTATTTTTTCCAGCTCTTCTTCACTAGTCTCATCTGCATATTTAAAGAAGTAGACCCATTTCTCAACAATACTTGAAAGCTGATCTTCTTTGGTTTTTGGAAATTTAGGCAACTCAATAAATATAAAGTAAAAATCTTTTAGATCATGTTCATTAGTATCTTCATCGCGAATGGTATGCTTTGACTTATACTCAGACTTATCAGGAAATAAAATACAGTCTGCTATAGCAATAAAGATAATTTCCTTAAGGTCATGATATTGATCGCCTTTGTCAGCCTGTCTTGAATAGGCTTTAGCAGCATAGTATTGAGCACGTTTTTCAAAGCCCTTAGTTTTAGCGACCTGCATTTCGACTATCACTTGCAGCCCATTTTTATCTCTACAAAGAACATCAACAATGCTTTGTTTTTTAGAAGCAATATCAGGATCTTGAATAGTACTTAAAAACTCTATATCCTGTATTGCATTTGTTCCAGCAAAGCCGAGAATATCATTAAGAAAGTGAATAAGGATATCTTTATTTTTTTCAGTACCAAAGATGCGCTTGAACGATATATCATTCTTGGGATCGAGAAACTTCGAAAGAGCCATAGGAAATCCACTTAAAAAGCATTAATAATTATACACAATTGTGAAGAAATATTCAACTAAAATTCAAACATAGAAAGAAGCATCCCTTTTGTATATCTTTATTTGGTAGTATTAACCTGTATAATATTTATGGCAAATATCTCGATAAGGTACAAAATAGCACAAAAAGTAAGGAGCTGGAGGTTAAAGCGAGGTTATACTCAAAAAGATTTAGCGGGAAAAATTGGCGTAACGTATCAAGTAGTACTACAATATGAAAAAGGAACACGTAAAATTTCGATTGAGAAATTGTATGCTATAGCAGAAGTGTTATCGGTTGGCATCATAGATCTTATTCCTGTATCAAGTGAAAAAATTTGCCTTAAAAACGAAGAAGAGGAAATATTAAATCTAGTAAGAAAATATAAAACGATTAATGATCAAGAGTTGCGCAAGGTGTTTTACTTGCTAACAAAATTTACCCGAGTTGGTGAGAAAAGTAGTAAAAAAGCAGAGAAGGTAAAAATTGCAAAGGGTATGGTTAAAGCAGGAATTTCTGTTGATATTGTTTCACAAGCAATTGGCCTCTCTGCTAATGAGTGTGTTGAAGAAAAAACAGGTTCTATCTACTACCAAATAGGAAAAAAGATAAAAGAATGGAGGCTAGTGAGAGAGTATACTCAAAAGGATTTGGCTGAGAAAATGGATACAACACGTGATGAAATAAGCAACTATGAGCAAGGACGTGTGGCCATTCCACTGGAAAAATTATATGCAATAGCAGAAACATTATCAATTAGCATTACAGATCTGCTCATAGAGGAAGATGAGATAGTAGAAAGTGAGCTACCTGATTTAATAAAAGAATACAAAAAAATTGAGAGTCAAGAATTACGCTATGCGCTAATAAAATCTCTGTTTGAAAGCATACAAATTTGCAAAGAAAAAGTGAAAAGAGCAGAAAAGATGAAAATTGCAAAGGATTTAGTGAAAGGAGGAATTTCTACCGATATTATTTTGCAAATAACAGGCCTCTCTTTAGGCGAAATTCAACAGATTTAAAATAAAAAATCAGTATATATTAATATCTTTACTCTTGGATGAAAAAATAAGTAAAAAAGATTGAGAAATTGATTTGACTTCACTCGAAAGCTATGGCTTTATGCCAATGCTGATAAAAAACAGCAGTAAATATCTAAAAAAAGTTTGTTGTTAGTGAAAGGTAAATTATATGAATAAAAGTAAAGAAGAAATCGAATTCAGAATATTAGAAAGCAAAGGCAAAGCACTACTTGATCGTGAAATAATGGAAACGTTTCTAAGTGCAGTACATGAAAGCCCACAGGCTCAAGAAATTGCTAAAAATTTGGTGAATACTTATACAGGAGTAGGAAGGATTTTAGGTAGAGAAATGGATGACCTGAAAGTTATAGAAGGAGTAACTGATTCTGCAGTAGCAATGATTATGTGTGTTAAGGAAACACTAGAAAGGGTACTGAAAGAAAAGCTTAAGAGTGAGCCAATCATGGACTTACAAGGGATAGTAGAGTACTTAAACGTAAGTATAGGCCACTCAGAAAGGGAATGTGTAAAAATACTGTACTTGAATAAAAGGCGTCAACTAATTGGAGAAGAATCCTATATTGGTGAAATGGAAAAAGCACCAGTATACATAAAGGAAATTACAAGAAAGGCATTAATGAAAAATGCAACATCAATAATAATGTCACATAACCATCCTGGAGGGAGCTTAGAGCCATCAGAAGAAGATCAAGCAGTAACGAAGAGCTTAGCAGCAGCATGTAGTACTGTAAGCGTAAAATTGTTTGACCATATTATCATCACAAGTGGAGGCTATTTCAGCTTTCGAGAAAATGGATTGTTATAGTAGAAAGTATTTGCAAATCTACTCATTATAATTTATAATGAGTAGTAAGATGTATAAAGTTTATTGTACGCTTAAAAAGTATTTTTAATATGAGGTTTATATGACTAGTAAAGATCGGAATAAAAAGACTAATGTTAATCACAAGAAAATATTTGGTGCTCTTGAAGGCGTTGATATAAAGCAGTCTAAATTTGTGAGTAAAATTAATAACCAGAAGGAGATAAACCGGGAGGCCTCCCCTAGCAGAAACATTCGCGAAAACAAAATCAACTACGGGAAAAGCCTTGACTATGTTTATGGCACAAAACCTTCAGCCAGGGCTTTTGCAACTTCAGCACTAACTTTACCGGCATCTTTAAGTACTTCATAATCATTGAATAATAGAAATGCATCCAATTTTTCAGCCCAGTCTTGCATTTTCATCAGCCGATTCTTTTTTGCTTGAAGTTCTGCATAATCTAGATACATCGAAACAATGTGGTTTAGTTCACTTAGTTCTTCTTCAGTTAAGTAATTTTTCGCAATACTTACATCACTCTTGTGAATTTTTTTACCTGGACCATCTTTCCATGTAGTTAGCCCCATATGTGGTTTTTTGTGATCAACCCGAGAACATATCAACTCTGCTGCAGTTAAACCATAAATTGCCCAATATAATTTGTTTTGTACTTTTGCGTAAAATTGTTTTGTTATTTCTGAATTTGGATCGTAATCTGCAGAACATTCGGCATAAATGTCGGTAATCTTCTGGTAAAATCTACGTTCGGATGCTCGTATTTCCCTGATTTTTTCAAGTAATTCATTGAAGTAGTCTTTGCCAAACTTTTTCCCGTTTTTTAGTCGTTCACTATCTAAAGCAAATCCTTTGATAATAAAATCCTTCAAAACTTTTGTAGCCCATACTCTGAATAATGTTGCTTTTTTAGAATTAACTCGATAACCAACAGCTATAATTGTATCTAAATTGTAAAGTTGTGTTGGGTAATTTTTACCGTCTGCAGCGGTTACCTCAAAAGTGGAAACAACTTCTTTTTCCTGTAATTCACCAGATTCAAATATGTTCTTGATATGCTTACTAATAGCTGGCAGTTGTACATCAAATAATTCAGCCATCCTTTTTTGCGTAAGCCAAAGATTTTCATCTCTGCATAAAACTTCAATTTCTATATTTCCACCTGGAGTAGTATAAAATACAATCTTATTCTCATCCATTATCTATCTCCTATAACTTACAAACAAACCATTGATCATCAATAGGAATTTAACCAATTAATTGTCTCTACTGCAACTAAATTCTTTAAAACGTCTTTAGAGGGCTATTATAACTTATTAATGAGCTGGATAGAGGGGAATATCTGTTTTATCAAAAATTCATGTGACCTCCTCTCAGCTCCAGTAAACAGTTATTTCCAAAATGGAAACAACTCAAATAGTAAGGTGTCTAGGAGGTCGGACTTCCGTTTAGCGGGTTCTTAAAGTTTAGGCTCTCTTTAATTTCTGAGCTGCATTCAAATTATTTTAACTTTTTTTCAGAAAATCCCGGAAAAAGTGGTGAGAAATCCGGAGTATAGGAGCATTGAGTGTAGATGTGCTTCAAACACAAAAGTCGGCAAATAAACAGAGTAGAAAAGATTGAAGGAAGCAAAAGAAATTTAGGCTTTTGGTAAGTTACGTAATTGAGAATTTGTATTTTTTTAGATGAGGTAAAAACTTTGTTTTAAGGCTAGATGCAACTTTAGGGTACAAATACTACTATTACCAAAGAACGCATATAATACCCCTTAGAACTCGAATAAATGGCATTCTTAGCAATTCTATTACTGTATAGCAAACTCACAGGTGAGTTTAGCACGTTTTTTACGCTTTGCAAAGAAAAATTAAAAAAAAGTGAACAGTTTTTGTAAAATCGGTGAATATATATAATACCAAGTCCTAACTAAGGTAGGTAGCATAAGATTCTTGTCATTGGCCAACAAAAACCCATTCATAGTGTATTTTGAAGGAACCAGACGATATTTAGCGCTACTTATAGTTTTAAATAATAGCAAATGTCAATCCTCACACTCGACCTCGGCAAACAAACCGGCTGGGCTATTCTTACAGATGGAGTAATTCAAAGTGGGAGTGAAAGTTTTCATGGTAATCGTTTCAGCGGAGGTGGAATGGCTTTGTTGCATCGCTACTTATGAAAGGCTAACTATAGTTAGGATTATAAGCAACCTATTGAAAATCTTGTTTTTTTGCAATCAATCTGATCAAATTTAAGAATAGTAATTTGTTATTTATATTAATAAATTTAATTCTATTGAAAATAGCTAAAGCATTGAAATTCTTGAATTTTAGCCAGATTAGTGAGTGGTAGTGAAATTTCTTTTACTCAAATTTAGGTATTCACTGACCGTTCTTGTTATAAATACCAGAATAATAAGCTACTGATATTCCCTATCTTTTTTATCTTTAATCCATCATAGCTAGCGATGCAACAAAGCCAGGTGGAATGCACTTCTTAAATTTTCGTAGGTGGCTCAATGAGATGAGGGAAAGATTTTCAGATATTGAAGCAGTGTATTTTGAAGAAGTAAGAAGACACCTTGGAACTGATGCTGCTCATTGCTACGGAGGCTTTCTAGCTCATTTAACAGCTTGGTGCGAGGAAAACAATATACCTTATCAAGGTGTACCTGTCAAGACGATAAAACGCTTTATCACCGGTAAGGGTAATGCAAGTAAAAGTGAAGTTATTGAAGCTGTGAAGGGAAAAGGGTTTATTCCTCAAGATGACAATGAGGGGGATGCTTTGGCGTTGATGTTCTATGTTAATAATTTTAGTAAAGATTTTAACATGCTAGATAGCACATAGGAAGTGGGTCCTTCCCGCCAGCAAGGCTGATTTGGGAGCGAAACCCCAGACCTTCTCCAGCGTCAGACGTTTTTTAATTATTAACTTTTTGTTAAGAATTTAAACATAGCAATTTAATACACTAATATGAACTTAGCAACACACTACTATCCTATTGAAAATCTTGTCGAATATGATCGCAACCCTCGCAAGAATGACGATGTAGTAAACAGAATGTGCGCCTCTATTCGGGAATTTGGGTTTCGTATTCCAATAGTTGCAAAAAGCGATGGCACTGTGGTTGATGGTCATTTACGCCTCAAAGCAGCAAGAAAACTGGGTATGGAAAGTATTCCAGTAGTCCTCAGTGATAACTTAAGTGAAGCCCAAACCAAAGCTTTTCGGTTACTAGCAAATCAATCAGCTAACTGGGCAAAGTGGGACGATGATCTTTTGAAGTTGGAAATTCAAGAGTTAGAAGATTTGCAGTTTGACCTAAAAATGACTGGATTTGAGCTGGAAAAGGTTCAACGTTTTCTTGATGATTTAGATGGAGAAAACAGTGAAAAAGAAGATTTTTCCGACTTAGCCGGTGATAGCAAAAAGGTAAAAATAACAAAACCAGGGGATCTATGGATTTTAGGTGGTCATCGAATCTACTGTGGTGATAGTTGTCTGGTTGAATCATTTAAAGCGGTATTAGACGATAAAATGGCAGATATTACCGTGTGTGACCCTCCGTATAACGTAGCATATGGTGACAGTCAGGAAAGAGAAGACAAAAAAATACTAAACGATGATCAAGGTGAAAAATACGAACTTTTTCTGTATGACATTTGTTCTCACGTTTTAGCGTACACCAAAGGTGCAATTTACATCTGTGTATCATCATCCGAGCTGGCAACGCTGCAAAAGGTATTTGAAGAAGCAGGTGGTCGTTGGTCGACATTTATAATTTGGGCAAAGAATCATTTTACGCTAGGAAGATCTGATTATCAAAGACAATACGAAACAATACTCTACGGTTGGAAAAATGGCAATAAGCGTGAGTGGCATGGAGGACGTAATCAAAGTGATCTCTGGTTTTACGATAAGCCAACGTACAACTCACTGCACCCAACGATGAAACCAGTGGAGTTAATGGAGAGAGCGATAGTAAACAGCAGTAGACCAGGGGACATAGTTCTTGATCCATTTAGCGGGTCTGGGAGTACGTTGATTGCATGTGAGAGGACAGGAAGAATCTGTAGAACGATAGAGCTAGATCCTACGTTTGTAGATGTGACCATAAAACGTTGGCAAGTATACACGGGAAGAGAAGCGATACTTCCCAATACTGGCAAAACCTTTGCCCAAATTCAAGAAGAAAAACGGTAAAAGAAGGGAGAAAAAAGTGGAAGGAGGAAAAATCACGCAGACGGAATGGGCAAGAGAACTAGGAGTTTCAAAGCAATACGTCTGTTACTTAGTAAAGAAAGGAATAGTTGAGCTGGAGGATGGTTTGATTGACCGAGAACAAGCAAATGAAGCGGTGGCAGCAATACGAGATCCAAGTCAACCACTGAGGAGAAAAAATCCAGAAGGTGAAGAAGTGGGAAATAATAAACTTTCCATGATGTTGCTAAAAACGCGGATAAAAAATGAGATGGAGCGGGGAAGACTGCTCGAGGCAAAAGCAAAAGCTGAGATTGGTGAACTTATCTCAGTAGAAGAAGTAAAGACTGAAGCATTTAATGTTGCAAGAGTTGTCCGTAATAATTTGCTTAACATTCCAGATAGGGTTTCAGCGTTACTAGCATCGATAAATGACACAGAGAAGATCCATGAGACACTGACTGAGGAAATCAGAACAGCTTTAGAAGAGCTGACACAAAGTGTATTTTAATGACTACATATAAATTACTGAAAAAGCGTCTTATCGCCTTGGTGAGCCTAATTCACATATTAGTTGCAATAATGATTTTAAGTAAAGCGTCAGCAGATACTTATTGTAGAGGGAAAATACCTTTTTCTCTGAGCTGTGTAAAAGTATAAAAATTGCAGCAGATGGCATTATGATATATAGCAGTAGCTTTTATACAGGGTTAAAGCCAGATCCACTGCTCAAAGTATCAGAGTGGGCAGATAGAAATCGTCAACTTTCAACGATAGCATCATCAGAGCCGGGGAAATGGAGAACAGAGAGAACGCCGTACCTTAAGGAAATAATGGATTCACTATCTTCGTCTTCACCGGCCGAAAAAGTGGTATTCATGAAAGGAGCGCAGATAGGCGGAACAGAAGCTGGGAATAACTGGATAGGATATATAATCGACCAAACACCAGGCCCTATGCTGGTAGTACAGCCAACAGTAGAAATGGGCAAGCGTTGGTCAAAGGGAAGATTTGCGCCGCTCATTGAAGATACGCCATGTTTAAGGAGTAAAATAAAAGACCCAAGGTCGAGAGATTCAGGCAACACTGTACAAAGTAAGGAATTTCCCGGAGGAACGGTAGTAGTAACAGGTGCCAACAGTCCAGTGGGTTTACGTTCAATGCCGGTAAGATATCTTTTTTTAGATGAAGTAGATGCATATCCAGGAGATTCAGGAGGAGAAGGAGATCCAGTTTTACTCAGCATAGCCCGAACTAATACATTTACGCGGAGAAAAATATTCTTAGTTTCAACACCAACGGTTCACGGAATAAGCAGAATAGAGAAGGAATTTGAGAGTTCAGACAAACGATACTTTTTTGTACCTTGTCCACATTGTGATCACTATCAGGTGCTGAAATGGCCACAGATAAAGTGGAAAGATAAAGATCCCTCAACAGCCCATTATGTGTGTATAGAATGCAGCGGCAAAATAGAAAACCATCAAAAAACAGAGATGCTAGCTAGAGGTGAATGGAGAGCAACTAGGGAGGAGGGAAAAAAAGAGGCAAAAATAGGGTTTCATTTATCGAGCTTGTATAGCCCAGTTGGTTGGTATAGTTGGAAACAAGCAGTGGAAGATTATCTGCATGCAAAGGAAAATGAACAATTACTAAAAGTTTGGATAAATACAACACTCGGAGAAACCTGGGTAGATAAGGGAGAAGTACCAGACTGGAAGCAACTATTTGAGCGTCGAGAAAATTTTCCGATAGGCATGGTGCCAAAAGGTGGAAAAATAGTGTTAACGGCAGGGGTTGATGTACAAAAAGACCGCTTAGAAGCAGAAGTAGTAGCATGGGGTATGGGTCGTGAGAGTTGGTCAATAGACTATCAGGTATTAGAAGGTGATACTGGAAGTGGAGAAGTATGGGGGGAAACTGTCAGAGCTCTTGAATCATCATTTTATCGGTGAAAATGGGCTTGAATACATGATAAGTATGATGGCGGTAGATGCTGGGTATGCAACACAGGAGGTATACAATTGGGTAAGAAGTCATCAAGGATCGGGAAGAGTAATGGCAGTGAAAGGGGTAAACAAAGCCCTAGTGCCGCTTAACAGCCCAAGTAGAGTAGATGTAACAGTTGGCGGACAAAAGCTAAAAAGAGGAATAAAGCTCTGGCCAGTTGGAGTATCGATATTAAAGTCAGAATTGTTTCAGTTGCTGAATGTTTTAACAGAAGGGGCGCCGGGATATTGTCATTTTCCCGAATATCCACCTGAATATTTTAAGCAGCTAACCGCAGAGCAACTAATTACCAAAGTAGTAAAAGGATATACCAAACAAGAGTGGCAAAAGATAAGAGACCGAAATGAAGTATTAGATTGCAGAGTTTACGCAAGAGCAGCGTCTATTGCCCTGGGGATTGATCGTTGGCCAGAGAGTAAGTGGGAGAGTTGAGTAGGTGAAAAAGCTAAAAAGTCAAAAAAAGTGAGAAGGAGTCAATGGTTGAGTGAGAAAAGTTGATGTACAACCAAGAATATTTAACTCAAGTAAAAGAAGCGATAAAGAAGCTACAGAGCGGGGAAAGAGTAGTATCGATTGCATATGGCGATCACGTGGTTAGGTACGGAGAAGTGCAGATAAATGACCTCTTGAGCTTAAGACAACGCATTAAAGCTGAGCTGAAAGTTGCAGGTGTGAAGAGAAAGATTGTTATTTCAACGAATAAAGGAATTGACAAGTGAAAATGTAATACTGTACGTTAGATAATTTATAAATATAGGGGTAACATGATAGGAAATGTAGAAAGATTGCAAAGAGAACTACTTGAAGAAATGGGGTCTATTTCTTTGGGGAGTAGTAATACAAGGGCATTAGAGATTGTCAATCAATTAGGAGAAGATCACATTAATGATACTATTATGACTCTTGATGGCAGGCAGTTTACAGCTTTAGATTGTGCAATTATGTTTGACAGTCAAGGTAATAATCCAAGAATAAATGAAAGGCCGAGAATAAATAACAATGCATTTAGAGAATTAGAAGGTGCTATTAGGAGTGCTGGAGGAAGAACATCAGAAGAATTGGGTAGAAGACAAGATATTCCTTATGATCGAGAAAGCTTTAATGAGCAAGTGAGTACGTTTTTAACAGACGTTACTATAGAGCATGTTATGGCAGGGAGACTACATCTAATGGTTTAAATTGAATGCGGAAAAAATTATCCTAACGGAAAAAAGCTGAGGAAATTGGTTAACCAATTGTTAAGTATTTAAAGGAGATCCGGGACGTAAAGAGGAGAGTTGTGATTTCGACGAACAAAGGGATTGTATAAAGAAATACTTATTGAAAAATTAAAAGAGATACTGTATAATTAGTGTAACATCTAGGTTTGGTTAAATATATGGTAAACTCAAGAGTTAATGTAACCTTCAATCCAAAAACTTCACAGCATCTTATTGAACTAGCTAAAGCAACTAAGCAGTCTGTTCAAAAATTAACAGAAAAGCTAATCAAAGAAGCAATTGAGCTTGAAGCAGAAGACATTGCGTTTTCCAAAATTGTTAGGGAGCTTGATGCTGACGATTCAGAAGAAGTAGAGGATAGTGAAGACATCTGGAAATAAGCGGTACACTATAAAATACCTTAAGCATGTTCTTAAAAGGAATTTGCCCTCCTTACCAGAAGCTATAAAGCCAAAAATTAAAGATGCAATAAGAGAGTATCTTGCAACTGATCCCATTGGTAATGGTGTATTGCTACGTAATAGATTAAAAGGACACAGAAGAATAAGAGTTGATGATTATCGTGTCGTCTATCGTGTAAATACTGCAGAACGTAAAGTAACTATTGTTTCAATAGGACACAGGGACAACATTTACAAGCAGGCAATATTAGATCTACTAAAACATTAAGAAAAGACATTTGTGCAGGAATCTCTTGCATAAATAGAAAATGTCAACAGCTTGTTTTCTCCAGCAGCTTGACGTAATTTTAAATAGCGCAACAATTTATTGCCCAATTAATAGTCTAAATGTTACTCAAATCATTCAAACAATTATTCCGCAAACCAAAAATCAAGAGCTCAGCCTGGGATGCGTCAGGCTCAGGAAGAAGATTATTGCACTTTCAACCAGAAGTAGGAAGTATAAATAGCTTACTTTCCCAGAGCCTTGAACACCTGCGTAGTCGGTCACGTGACATGGTAAGAAAGAACTCCTATGCGGCAAACATAATCGATACGATAGTGAGTAATTGCGTTGGAACGGGAATAAAACCGCAATCAAAAGCCAAGGATGGAGAATTTCGGAAAAAAGTGCAAGAATTATGGCTGAGATGGACAGATGAAGCAGACAGTAGTGGAGTAAGTGATTTTATGGGTTACAAGCTTTGGTTTGTAGGAGCATGATAGAAGGAGGAGAATGTTTTGTAAGACTTCGAACAAGAAAACGAGAAGATGGTCTTTGTGTGCCGTTGCAATTACAAGTACTTGAGTCAGAGCATTTAGACAATAAGAGCAATCAAACCCTTGCCAATGGTAATGTAATTAGAAACGGGATTGAATTTAACCGACTTGGGCAAAGAGAAGCGTATTACCTTTTTCGAGAACATCCGGGTGAAGGCTCGTTTGGAGAATCAGTTAGAGTGCCAGCAAACGATGTTTTACATATCTATAGACCACTAAGACCTGGGCAGATTCGAGGAGTACCATGGTTGTCCAGTGTACTGTTAAAGCTCTATGAACTTGATCAATACGATGATGCGGAATTAGTCAGAAAAAAGACTGCAGCAATGTTTGCGGGATTTATTACCAGACTTGATCCTGAAGCAAACATCGTGGGAGAAGGAGAGAGTAATGAACATGGAGTAGCGCTGTCTGGCTTAGAACCTGGGACTATGCAATTACTTGATCCCGGAGAAGATATTAAGTTCTCGGAACCATCAGACGTTGGGGAAAGTTATGAAGCATTCATGAAACAGCAGCTTAGGGCAATAGCAGTAGGCACAGGGATAACTTACGAGCAGCTAACAGGAGATCTAAGTGGTGTCAATTATTCATCAATAAGAGCTGGGTTAATAGAGTTTCGTAGGAAGTGCGCGATGTTACAGCATAACGTGGTAGTATTTCAGCTTTGCCGGCCAGTATGGAATAGGTGGCTAGAATTAGCACTACTCTCTGGAGAACTGGACATAGGTGAAAATTGGGCAAAAGAAACAGCAAAAGAGGTAAAATGGATACCGCAAGGGTGTGCTTACGTAGATCCACTAAAAGACCAGCAAGCACAGCAAATGGCAGTAAGAAATGGATTTAAGAGTCGATCGGAAGTGGTTTCAGAACTAGGTTATGATGTAGAAGAAATAGACCAAGAAATTGCTGAGGATCAAAGACGTGCGAGTGAACTGGGCTTAAGTTTTGATTCTGATGTGAATTCTAATGCTGAAATGATATAAAATTCTATTTCTATGACAAATGGGTTTTTATTGCCCCAGACACAAATAAAAAATTTTAAAAACATATGACGACACAAATAAATTGGATGAATAAGCCGATGATGATAGAGCAAAGGAGTTTTGAATTATTGTCATTACATGCTGGAAAACACCCTACGTTTAAAAACATAAAACACACTGCAGAAAACAACGTAGAAAAAATAGCAATAATACCAATACATGGAATTTTGACCAAGAAACCAGGAGCTTTTGATGACATGTTGGGAATGACATCATATGAGAAGATACGTGAAGAGATAGAAAAAGCTTTAATAGATGAAGAAGTAGAAACAATAATTTTGGACATAGACAGCCCTGGAGGGGAAGTAAACGGTTTATTCGACCTTTCTGATTTTATTTACGAAGCAAGGGGATTAAAAAAGATCGTAGCAATAGCAAATGATGATGCGTATTCTGCGGCGTATGCAATAGCGTCAAGTGCTGAAAAAGTATTGGTAACGAGGACTTCAGGAGTTGGAAGCATAGGAGTAATAGCAAGTCATATAGATCAAAGTGGGTTTGATGAAAAACAGGGGATAAAATATACCACAGTATTTGCAGGAAAGAGAAAAAACGATTTAAATCCGCATGAGCCGATAACATCAGAAAGTGTGGAAAGCTTACAAGATGAAGTAGACCGCCTATATGAGATGTTTGTCGAGCTTGTAGCAAGAAATAGGAATCTTTCCACGGAAAAAATCAAATCAACGGAAGCAGGGCTATATTTTGGTGAGAAAGCAATAGAGATTGGACTTGCTGATGAAGTGATAACATATTCTGAATTTATAGATAGGAGAAACAATATGAGTAAAGCTGAATTTAACTATAAGGGCCACACCATCGATGCTGATGAGTTAATGGAAGAATCAAAACGAATAGGTTATGAGAGGTGCCGCAAGGAAGTATTAGAGGTAATAAGATTGTGTAATTTGTCAAAGATGCCAGAGAAGATAGGAGAATTTATTGAGCAGGATGTAAACGCAAAACAAGCCCAAGAGATATTAATGTCGATACTGGCGGAGAGAACGAAGAAGACAGAGATACTGAGCACAATACCACAAAGTTCATCAGAAGATTTAATGATGCAGGTAGCAAGAACTCGAGCGCAATCTGGCATTTGAGAAATTTAGGTACCAGCAATTACAAATGCCGCGGTAAACAAGTCCGCCAGAATAGCCAATTATAAAGTTTTCACCGCGACGTATAGCAACTTTAAACACCGCGGTAAACAAATCTTGTAACCGCCGTATATAACACTAACAAAAGCGGCGGTAAAACAATTAAGGAGATGGTATGAATAGTTATTGCTTGGTTGGAAGCATGAGAAGATAATACCTTCTCAGAGTGGATAGGTGGCAGATTGAAAATGTTTGTGAGGCCCTTTCTGCTTTTTGCAGTATAGGAAAAAGACCTCGTGAAGGAGATTAATCGCCCCTGCCACCGAAAACCATCGTGCGGCCCATAAAATTTAGTGACCGCGTATAGGAGAATGGACCAACCGGTAATATTCTACTCTGATATGTTGGAGTATTCAATAAGGGAGAAGATTTATGCGTTACATAGGTGTTGATTTACATACTAATAGTTTCACTGCTTGCTACTTAGAACAGGAAAAACCAGAGTATATTAAAACGTTTCGCTTACAGGATTTAGGTAATTTTATCAAAAATCTTCAAGAAACAGATGAAGTAGCCTTAGAGGCAACGGGAAATAGCTGTTTCTTTTATGATGAAGTGTCACCTTACGTTAAGCGCGTTGTTGTGGTTGCTCCCTTGCAATTTGAAGTTATTCGTCGTTCTGTGAACAAAACAGATAAACATGATGCAAGAGCTATTGCTTTTTTTCTCAGCAAAGATATGTTGCCTGAAGCAAAATGCAAGAGCAAACAATGCCAACAGTTAGCTTCTCTTCTTAAAACAAGAGATCAGTTAGTAAAATCACGGGTATCTTTAATCAATAAAATACATGGACTTTTCAATTACCACGGAATAAAGATTAAAAAGGAAGTACTGACAATCAAAGCGGGATTTGAATGCTCTCTTGGTAAACATGATTGGAGTCACTTGGAAAAGGTTGAGATTGAAGTGATTAGCAGTAATCTGGAAGTCATTCGAGAAAGTCTCAAAAAACTTGAAAAGGAAATTATAGCTTTTGCTCAGCAGCTTCCTGGATTTAATAATCTCATCAGCATTAAAGGTATTGGTGCGATTTCTGCAGCAGTTTTTGTTGCAACAATTGGTGATATTAATGATTTTAGTAATCCTGAAAAACTTACAGCTTATTTTGGAGTTGTACCGCGAGTTTCTCAATCCAATCAACAATGCACAATTGGAAGAATTACTAAACGTGGATCAAAAATTGGGCGTACTTCTTTAGTACAGTGTACTTGGATTGCTATACGTTATAGTCCTTATCTGCAAAGTTTTTACGAGCGTGTGAAAAAAAGCGTGGTTCTGCTAAGGCTATTATTGCTACTGCTAGGAAGTTTCTCACAACTATTTTCTATACTCTTAAAAACAACTGGATTTTCAAAGATTTTACAAAATATGAAATTTCTTATTGACAACAATCATAGGAGAAACATTTATGAGTTGTATAACCGAACAAAATAACCTTGGTGACCTATTAAAGTATGAGGCATCAAATCTATACTCAAGAGACCAAATAACAGTAGCAAAGGGGCAAAACCTAAGCTTGGGTACTGTAGTTGGCTGTAATATTGAAGATAATGTAATTAAGATTATCAATCCAACTGCAACAGATGGTACGCAAACAGCTATAGGAGTGATAGCAAGTGATGTAAACGTGAAAGAAAATACCAAAGCAGTAATCATTACACGTATAGCAATGCTAGCAGATCATGCAGTTGTGTGGCCAGCAAATATAACAGAAGAGCAGAAAGCTGCAGCAATAAAGCAACTTGAAGCACGAGGCATCATTATCCGCAAAGGGGTTTAGAAGCCCAGCAAACATCTTAATCATTCGCAAAGGGCTTAAAAGCCAACAAACATCTACAGCATTAAAGGGGAAAAAACATGCAAAATCCATTTACAAATTCAGCATTTAGTATGACGGAATTAACTAAAGCAATAAACATATTGCCGATAAATTATGGTCGAACAGAAAGCTTAAATTTATTTCCAAGTAGATCGGTAAGATTCCGACATATTACGATAGAAGAGCAAAACGGTGTTTTGAGCCGATTACCAACGCAAGTTCCCGGAGCACCAGCAACAGTGGGAAAACGTGGAAAACGAAAAATAAGAACGTTTACGATACCACATATTCCCCATGATGACGTAGTGTTACCTGAGGAAGTGCAAGGGATAAGGGCATTTGGGTCAGAGAATGAACTGAAAGCGTTGGCTAACGTGGTAACAGATCATCTGGAATTGATGAGGAACAAGCACGCGATAACGTTAGAACATTTGCGAATGGGGGCGTTGAAAGGGATTATTCTGGACGCTGATGGCAGTGAATTGTTAAATCTTTACAACGAATTTGAAATTACGCCAAAAGTAGTAAATTTTGCACTGGGAATAGCAACAACAGATGTAAAGCGTAAGTGTATGGAAGTACTCCGGCATATAGAAGATAATCTAAGTGGTGAATATATGACAGGAGTACATGCTTTGGTAAGCCCTGAATTTTTTGATGCATTAACTTCGCATAGTAAAGTAAAAGAAGCATATGAAAGATGGCAAGAAGGAGCAGCGCTTCGGAATGATATGAGATCAGGATTTACGTTTTGTGGAATAACATTTGAGGAATACAGAGGACAAGCAACTGATCCTGAAGGAACCGTGAGAAGATTTATTGAGAAAGATACAGGTCACTGTTTTCCACTTGGTACAGCAAGCACATTTACTACTTACTTTGCGCCAGCGGACTTTAATGAAACGGTAAATACACTAGGACAACCGCTCTATGCAAAACAAGAGCCAAGAAGATTTGATAGAGGGACTGACCTTCATACCCAATCAAACCCTCTACCAATGTGCCATCGCCCAGGTATACTTGTAAAACTTGCTGCATAACAGGTGAGGTAAAGCTAAGTGCAGATTGTTTTTAATACCCCGAACAGGAAGCATTATATCAACTAAAGAATAAAAAGCAACTAAAAAATTATGTTTAGAGATATTAAAAGATTATTTGCAGATTGTTTTGCACATCTAGGGCAGCAAGCGTTGTATGAATCAAAGGATAAGTCATATATGGTGCAAATATTAAAACAACAGCCAGATAAATTATACGAGATTGGTGAAGGACAATTTGTAGGGGAGATATTGATTTTGGAGGTGAGTATATTCGATGTATTGCAGCCAGTAGTAGATACCGTCTTGCAAGTCAACAAAAAAATTACAAAAATTGTTCAAGCTGTATCATAAAATTAAAAAATACTTCCAATTCACATTTTGTGTAACGGTACACAGATTATAGTTAGTGAATATGTTGATAAGTAAATTTCCGCTTTTTTGTACGTATAAAATTAATTTACTTATCAACATATTCACTAACCAGTTACAAAATTTGTGTAAGATACTATTTTACATAATTGGAGCGTTTTTTGATTTTAAAGCACTAAACTTTCAGCCAAACTCCTAGCTCTGTAGTTTTTGATATGATCTGGATCAAAAGCCTTCTTTGACCTTAAAACACCAAAAACAATATGGAGTAACTTACGCATTGCAGCTCCCACAATGGCCATGTTATGCTTGCCTTTCTCTTTTAACCTTTTGCAAAAAGTCATAATAGTAGGATTATGATTCTTAGCTACTATGGCAGGAAAGTACATTGCCTTACATAATGTTCGTGAACCGGATTTACTTAATCTGGGCTTGGCATGTACAGACGTACCTGACGTTATATTTCGTGGTATAGCTCCAGCATATGCTGCCAATTGCCTGGCATCCTTGAAAGCTTTTATGTTAGGAACTTCAGCCAAAATAGCTACTGCTGATTCTTCTCCTATTCCTGGAATGGTCAATAGAAGTTGAAAATTTTCCAACAATTCTTTGTGTTTATTTAATAGTTCACGTAAGGAGTTTTTTATTCTTTCTATTTTTTGTTTTATGTTCATTGCAAGGTCTTCCCAAGCATTTGCAACTTCTTTAGGCAGTCTCTCTTTTTTTTCTAAGTGGTTATTTACTAATGTCAATTCATCTTTTAACGCAGCCGAGCAACGATAAAGATGCTTTAATTTCTTTAACTCAGGAGAAGGTGGTGCCCAACGAATAGGTTCCTGTCTTTGGCAATAATCGGCAATTATCTCTGCATCAGTCTGATCATTCTTTTGTCGTATAAGCTTACTTTTTGCATAAAATCTTATACAAGCTGGATTAACAACACTCACAAAATGTCCAGTATTGTGTAGAAATTCAGCTAAGGCTTCACTATAACAACCAGTAGCTTCCATGCAGGCTTTTACTTGTTCTACATTATGCTTTTGTAGAAAGCTCAGTAAACCTTGAAACCCATGATCATTATTCTTGAAACTCCTTTTCCTGGTTTCACGTTTTCCTTTGTTGCTTATGAATGAAAGAGAAACATCAAAGCGATCTTTTGATATGTCTATACCCAAAAAGTTGTTGATCATATATAACTCCATACGTTACTATTAAAATGAAAAGTAAGGCTAACCTTGTGGATACAGAATTATAACCATTTAGGTCTTTCTACGATACCGTTCAGCCTATACTTTTGAGAAGGGAACTCTTGTCTACCACACAGATTTTATATCTAAGGAGATATTCAAAGTTCTTCCCTTCTCCACCTAATGCTTAAGCTTAAAACATCAGATGCTTTTGACAAGATACAAGGAGATATCTTTATTATTGATAAGCGTAAGTACAAAGTATATTCACCACCACTTAGGGACAATTCGGGAATGCTATGGAAAATTCAAGCGTCAGGGGTGTAGATGCGTATTAACATCGAAGTCACCGGTAGTATTATACAAAGTATAGATGCTGAAAGGAAAAAAGTGGAAAAAGCAACGGTGAGGGCACTAAACAAAACAGCACTATGGGTAAGGTCACAAACTGTCAAACAAGTTAGCGAAGAAAAACAAATACCAAAAAAAGCAATGAGAAAAAAGTTAAGTGTGGATAAAGCAAATAGAAAGCGCTTATGGTCAATAGTAAAGCTCAGTTCGCAGTGGATAGGAGTAGCAAAACTTGGGAGTATAAAACAGACAAAGATAGGAGCAAAAGTAGGAAGCCGTACGTATGAAGGAGCATTTATAGCAACAATGAAAAATGGTCATATAGGAATCTTCAGACGAAGGTATACCACGTCTTTGCCAATAGATGAAATTAAAATAAATACCCATGCTCGGGAAACAATGAAAGAGTTAGTCTCTAATGAAGTAGAGAGAGTATTTGAGAAGTATTTTGACCATGAACTTAATTTTATTTAAGAGCGTATGTTTTGGAGAGATCTACATCAGAAGATTTGTAAAACGCTAAAAGAAGAAATCCCAGCAATACAAACGTGCGAAGTGTATCCAGCAATACGTAGGGAAATAATAGCGCCAGCAGCATTTGTAGAGCTTGCAAGTTTAGAACCAGGGAAAGATCCGGGGACTGAGGAATTAGCGTTGAGGGCAAGATTTGAGGTAAGAGTGGTAGTTGATGGAACAGTTGAGGATTCTCAGGTAGTGGTAAGGTCACTGGCAGCGGAAATTGCAAGGGTAGTGAATAAGAATACTTGGGACGTGGAAAATGTTTCAGCAGGTGAATTTATATCAGCAGGAGGGGATGATTTTAAACCAGAGTTGGATGCATATTTGGTGTTGTTGGTCGAATGGGTTCACGAGCTACATACAGGTCAATTAATGTGGTTAGAAACTGGTATCATACCACATACAATAAGTGTTGGCGAAAATGTTAGAGCATAATTTTGCAATTTCAGAGCTGAATAGGAAGTTAGCGAACATTATTCGTATAGGTCTAGTTAAAGAAGTAGATTATGAAAAAGCAAGAGTGCGGGTAAAAATAGGGGAATTTTTAACGGATTGGCTTCCGTGGGTAACGGGAAGAGCAGGAGAAGATAGAAGTTGGTTTGCGCCGAATATTGATGAGCAAGTAATAGTATTATCGCCATATGGAGAGTTGTCATTAGGGGTAGTATTACCAGCAATATATCAGGAGAAATATCCCCCTCCGGAGAATAAAAAGGAAATAAATAGTGTAAAATTTCAAGATGGGACAAAGTTATCATATGAGCAAGAAAAGCACCATCTTAAGATAGATGTAGTGGATAAAATAACGTTGAAAGTAGGAGAATCAAGTATGAAGATTACCAAGAGAGGCATAAAACTCAAAGCAAAGAGAATCGACCTTAATTAAGTATGGCTAAAGCTGTGGTTTGTATAGGGGATTATTGCAGTGGAATACCAGCACATGTTTGTATGAGTGGAAGCAGCGATGTTTTTGTAAACGGTAGATCTGTGTGTCGAAAAGGAGATATCTTAACTCTAGGGGAGAAACTAACTCAGGGATCAAATAGCGTATTTGTTAATGATATTGGCATAACAAGAACAGGTGACTTGGTATCGTGTGGTTTTCATGTGATGGGTGATAGCAAAAATGTATTTGCAGAATGAGAGGCATGAATGCTAGCACGGGAAAGGAATTGGAAGGATTAAACCATCTAAAGCAATCGATAGTTGACATACTGACCACGCCGATAGGATCACGTGTTATGCGAAGGGATTATGGGTCAAGACTACTTGAATTAGTAGATAAGCCAATTAATAGGGATTTAACTTTGGAAATCTATGCAGCAGTAGCAGAAGCTCTACAAAAGTTGGAGCAAAGATTTAAGTTAGAAAAAGTAAAAATTACAGAAGTGAAAGAAGGAAAGGTCAATATTTCATTAGATGGTATTTATCTACCAAATGGGAAAAATATTCATTTTGATGGGATTATGGTATAGAGATGGAGCAGCCAAATATTATCGAACCACTGAACTTTGAAGAGATTTTTTCCCGGATGAAAGAAGAATTAGTAAGTCGTGATGAAAGTTTTACGGCATTAGTAGAAAGTGACCCAGCAATAAAGATTTTAGAGGTAGCAGCATGGCGAGAACTTTTGCTGAGAGAAAGAATAAACGAAGCGGCAAGGAGCAACTTACTGAAGTTTGCAAGGGGGGAAGAACTTGATAATTTAGCTGAGTTTTATGGAGCAGAGAGGCAAGATGGAGAAGAAGATGAACGATTTAGAAAAAGAATCAAGGCAAAAATAAAAGGCTGGTCAACTGGAGGAAGTAAAGAACATTATCGATATCATGCACTCTCAGCAGATAGAAGAGTAAAGGATGCGCTGGTTGAATCAAAAGTGCCAGGGAGTGTAGAGATCTCGATTTTATCCACGGAGTTATCCACAAATGGCATAGCATCTGAAGAACTACTTGATATTGTAAGAAAGCGAGTCACCAGGGATGATATAAGGGTATTGACAGATACGATAACAGTAGTTGGTTGCAATATTATTGAAATAGATATCCACAGCAAAATTAGCATTAAAAGACCGGATATTATTGAAACGGTGAAGAAGAAATTTATCGAAAAATTTGAAGCAACGAAAAGATTGGGATGGAAGGTGACAAAATCATGGATCATAGCAAATCTATTTGTAGAAGGGGTAGAAAACGTGGAATTAATAGAGCCAAGAAAAGATGTTGTGGTACTGGGGAATGAGTGCGTTTGTTTAGGCAAGCTAGAAATCGAATTAATGGGCAAAAGCTAATGTTACTTCCACCTAATAGCACAAAAGAAGAAAGAGCCATAGTAGAGGCTATCGATTACAAAGTTGATCCAAGCAGGATAAAAGGATTTAAGTTTAATTCTAAAGATGAAATACTACCGTGGATAATAGAAGAATATGGATTGGGGGAAATTCTGCGTTGGGTAAAAGACAAAGGAAAGGCGATAAGAGAAGGAATAAAATTTCAAAGACTGCGTGGCACACCTGCCTCACTGAAAATAGCATTAAAGTGGGCAAATATAGAAGATATTACGATCATTGAAGAGCCACCCGGTAAACACTTTTTTGAGTTGCAGGTAGGGATAAGAGATGTTCCGAACGACTTCTTCGTGGATGCAGTAGTAGAACTAGCAAAACTATCATTGCCAGCAAGATCGAGGCTAATGAGGCTTTTCAATGACCACTATAATATTGGAAGATTTATTTTAGATGAAAGCTTTTTTGGCAGCTTATTATCAGACTACTCTGGTACAAAGATCGAAAAAGATGGACCAGTGTTATCATTTGGGAGAGTAAATTTTTTCAGGTCTAGTGGTCCAGTTGTTAGGATTATAGAGAACTATCTACGCAATCATTATGAACAAGCTTTGAGCAATGATATATATCGCCTAGATGTAGCAATACTTGGAGAAACCGAGCCTCATACTAAGAACTATAACGGTATTTATGAAAGGAATCATGTGTGGTATAACTTCAAAGCGCTATATCCGCTACCACAGAGCTTATTACCGGCAATTAAGTTTGCTAAGGCACAAATAGTATTATCAGATAGCTGGAACTTAGGGGAAATAAACGCATGTTTTCCGGTTACTAGTATAGAAGAGGAAGGGGATAAATTTTTATTGGGAAGTAGCAAACTATCTGAACAACTGTGGAATTTAAAATATAAACCAGTTTTAGAAAGGTTTAGCGTTACTCACCACTACAAGGTAGAAGATTTTACCAACCAGAAAGTTATAAGATTTGGTTTAGCAGAACACAATGTTCATTTTGAAAGCGATTTAGATTCAGAGCAAAAGGATTCAATACATGAGTTAGAAAGGTACATTTTAGTGTTTTACCCAGGTGTACTAACCATACGCGTCAAGTTAAGAGATTGTAAGTAAATTCAGGGAAGTTAAGGTAGATACTCTAGTTTTTCTGTACTTGTCTTTTAATGAAAATCGAGACCAAGTTATGGTAAGCTTTTTAAGAAAAACTTTCAAACTATTAACTTTATTCTTTAGTGCTAAAAATAACTCTATAACCCGCCTTTTTAGCTCAATAAATGCCTTTGTTAAGCTAAGTTCTGTATTCTTTTTCACTTCTGTGCAACCAACTATGCCGTGAAATATAAGAATTGCGCACAATTTAGCATATAGTTCACATAATACTCTGCATGGCTTTCCTTTTAGCTTATCAAGTCTGATATGGCTTTTATACAATTTAAATAATAACTCAATTTGCCACCTTACTCTGTAAATCGTTAATACTTGCTCAGCACTAATTTTATTTTCTGGAACATTAGTTATAAATATTGACCAGTTCAACAATTTTTGATTTCTTTTAGAGGATGTATATCCCTGCGATCTTGCTAATCTATTAGCTTTCCTTCTTCTGGCCATAGACTGTTCTTCAGTTAGTTTCTGACATATAATTCTTACTCTAATTTTTGCTTCTTTTCCTAACAATACCTCGTTTTCTAAAAATAACTTATCCTCTAAACATTCTAATAACTCCATTTTTTGATTTGTTTCTACATCATATATGTTGGTATCGGATTTATAACGACTTATGAAATAAGCTCCTATTTCATTGATTTGTTTAAAAGAACTTGGCACAAAATAACCGAGATCAGATATTAGCAAATCATTGCTTAATATATTACTTAAATGTTTCCTATATCCCTGGTCTGATCTTACTCCCTCCGTTAAATTAAGTTGGTCTATTATCTGATTCATGTAGTCGAAAACTAATTGTAACTTTATTCCAGACTTAGTATTGCTTTCATAGCCACTGTAGCTAGTACCATAACCTTTATACATCTCTTCCATACTGTTAGGTAGAGTAATATAGCTACTGTCCAATAATTTAACACTATTAAATTGCTGTAAGATTTTGCAATCAACTTGCAAGATATTTTTGAAGAGAAGCACAGATTCATTATACATCCTTTTCATAAATTCCACTGCTTCTTCAGTAAATCTAAAATCCAAACCTTGTTTTGTTATATCTATCGAGTCCTCGTTTAGTAATTGACACATTGTTTCTACGCTACAATTATCAACCCCTATATTACCCAAGACCATGGCTTTTACGAACGATGAACCTTTTAGCTTTCTCTTTCTTTTTATAAACCTTGTTGTAATTGAGATTTTGTCTGCTTTTTCATTAAAAAATTCTTTGAGCTTTTTTGATAAGCTAGTTATTTTATTCATTGGTTCTCTCACTAAAAGTATTTCTGGGAGAACTTATACCTTATTATTCTATCTCTTTCATACCTTTATTTCCTTAACTTGACGCGTATGGTTCAAAAAAGTGTGTCAAACCAAAAAAAAAGTAATAAATTGATATAAAAAAAATGGAGGTTTGACAATGAGTCAGAAAGTAGTAAACAGAACTACCGGTTTGGTAGATTACAAAGAACTGGAAGCAAATATACTGTCATCAATAAGGGAAGGCAGACCATTAACAGGAAGGGATGGAGCATTTACACCATTTATAAAAAAGCTGCTGGAGGCAAGTTTGGAAGGTGAAATAGAAAATCACTTATTAGCTGAAAGTGAAGAGAGGGTTTGGTTGGAAGAAGTGGAGTAGCGAATGGATATACAAAACGCTGGGTCTATATTCAGACTATAGAATCAGGTATTACAAACCGAAAGCATCACCAGCACAATATGTTATAAACTTTGGTAAAGAATCTGCTAGGAAAGCGTAGTGCGGATGCTGCGTTTGACGAGGCGGGAGCTGGAAACGTTAACATGGGAATTCGGATTGAGGCCTATTGTGAAAACAATGGATCAGCCACCAAACCCTAAAGTAGGCGCGCCAGTTCTTGACCCTACATATTTTTTTGAAGGTTAAATCCAGCTTAGGGTCGAGAAACTTAGATAAAGCCATAGCCAAAGTGTTTAAAAATATTAATAATTATACACACAATTATTCAACCATATTTTTGAAGATAGCTATGCCGCCGCGGTATCTCTTAGCCGCTAACAAGTAGCGGGATGACGATTGTTGGTAAATCTAAGTCAGTTTAGCTATAGGCAGCAATTTTCTGTATTTATTTTAAATTGAAGGAAGCTCAAATGAAAGATCATGTTTTGCTAAAAATCACAGAATGCAGTCTAACAGTGAACGGTTACGCTTTTGATCAAAAATGTTGTATAGTACACAATCAATTTTTCTGGATCCAAGTAGTCAAGGCACTGCCTTTGTGTTTGAGGCAAAATCGGCTATAACACTTAACATACTGCCTTTGCAAACAAATGTTCGTACAGTTATGTGTCAGCTACTTGCATGACGCCATTGCCTGAACGGGTACCAATGATTACCTATCAATCTCACCAAAAACTATATCGAGTGAGCCAATAATTGCTGCAACGTCAGCAAGCATGTGTCCTTTTGCCATAAAGTCTAAGGCTTGTAAATGCGCAAAGCCAGGTGCTCTTATTCGGCACCTATAAGGTCTATTGGTACCATCTGAAACTATATACACTCCAAACTCACCTTTTGGTGCCTCAACAACTGCGTAAGCCTCACCTTCTGGTACGTGATATCCTTCTGAATAGAGCTTAAAATGGTGAATCAGAGCTTCCATAGATTTTTTCATCTCTGCTCTTGACGGTGGAGAAACTTTTCTATCTTCAGTTTTTATTTGCCCTTCAGGCATTTTCTCTATGCACTGCTTCACCAAACTGATAGATTGCCTAATCTCTGCCATTCTAACTAGATAACGGTCATAACAGTCGCCATTTTGGCCGATCGGTATATCAAAATCTAGTTGATCATATATCTCATATGGCTGGCTTTTTCGCAAATCCCAAGCAAGCCCAGCAGCGCGCAACATTGGGCCACTAAAGCCCCAATCAAGTGCCTGTTTAATTGATATTTCACTAATTCCTACAGTGCGTTGCTTCCATATCCTATTTTCTGTTAAAAGTTCATCAACATCGTCTATATATTTTGGAAATTGCTCTATAAACTTTGCAATATCCTCAATCAAATCTTCTGGAACATCTGCTGCAATTCCACCTGGCCTGATGTAAGCTGCGTGAAACCTTGCACCTGAAGCTCTTTCGTAAAATTCCAGTATTTTTTCTCTTTCTTCAAAGAGCCATAAAAGAGGGGTCATTGCTCCAACATCAAGTGCTTGAGAAGAAACGTTCAGTAAATGATTTAGTATTCTCGTCAGTTCACAAAACAAGACACGTAAATACTTTGCCCTAATTGGCACTTCACATTGCAACAATTTCTCCACACAAAGTGAATATGCATGCTCTTGTGACATTGGTGATACGTAATCAAGGCGATCAAAATAAGGCAAAGCTTGAAGATACGTTTTATGTTCTATTAATTTTTCAGTACCGCGGTGCAAAAGCCCAATATGGGGATCTGCCCTCTCGATCACTTCACCATCCATCTCTAAAACAAGACGCAACACTCCATGTGCAGCTGGGTGCTGAGGTCCAAAATTTAACATCATTGTCTTTAGATCGGGCATGTCCAGTAGTTTAAGATATTAAAATTGTATAGGCTAAAGTGCGCTCAAAGTCAATAAACTTCTTGCATAGGCTACAACTATCATTCAATAGAAACAAAAACTTTTACAATGGCTAATAAGTGTTGGTAAAACCAAGTCACTTTAGCTATAGAATGACAAAAAAGGTTTGCATTAGCCAAATTTTTAGTTGAAGTAGCATAAGAGGTTAAAGGAAAAGCTTTGTGTTAATGGATTCATTTCAGGTATAGTATAGATAATACCACAATACTTATAAAATGGATCATGTTGTTAATGCGTATAATAGACTTGACACTCCTATAGTCAGGGGAGAAGGGGCATATCTTTTTGATAAAGATGGTAAAAAATATTTAGATTTTGCTGCAGGTATTTCTACAACTTCTTTAGGGCATTGTCATCCATACATTACAGATAAGCTGAAAGAGCAATCGAGCTCATTATGGCACTGCTCTAACATTTTCACTATTCCCGAGCAAGAAAGGCTTGCCGAGCGTTTAACAACCCTTACTTTTGCAGATAAAGTTTTTTTCTGCTCAAGTGGGCTTGAAGCAACAGAAGCTGCAATTAAGTTTATTCGTCGTTACTTTTATTCAAAAGGGCAAGCAAAACGTAATCGTATTATTACAATTGAAGGAGGCTTTCATGGCCGCAGTATTGCTGCAATTTCTGCTGGAGGCAATGAAAAATCACGCGAAGGTTTTGCTCCGCTCCTTTCTGGTTTTGATAAAGTGCCAAGAAATGACATTAAAGCATTAGAAGAAAAAATCAACAATGAAATAGCTGCTGTATTTTTAGAGCCCATACAAAGCGAAGGTGGAGTATATCCACTAGACGTAGAATATCTTCAAAAAGTAAGGGAAATAACAAAAGCTCAAGGAATAATTTTGTGCTTTGATGAAGTGCAGTGCGGATATGGACGCATCGGTTCTTTATTTCATTATCAAAATGTCGGCATTGAACCTGATATGCTAACCTGTGCGAAGGCTATGGGTAACGGTTTTCCTGTAGCTGCATGTTTAGTGAAAGATTATATAGCAGAAGCAATTACTCCAGGAACTCATGGATCAACCTATGGTGGCAATCCACTTGCCATGACTGTTGGTAATGCAGTGCTCGATATAATGCTAAAAGAAGGCTTTTTTGATCATGTTAAAAGAATTAGTAAATATTTAAAAGAAAAGCTGTTGCTTTTAGCTAAAGAATTTCCTGAGATGATTTTAGAAGTTCGTGGAGAAGGGTTACTAATGGGAATAGAACTAGCAACTCTTGTAGCTGATAAAATTATTAGTCGATCTCTTGATAAAGGTTTAATAATAACTAGGGTTTTAAACAACAAAGTAGTAAGGGTAACCCCACCACTTATCATTGAGGATGAGCATGTGAACGCAGCGTGTAATATGCTTTATGATTTGTTTTTTAAGATTAAAGGTATATAAAATTCGGCAATATAAATTCAGGCTTGCAAATGCCTCTTATAACATGTAAAATTAATTTTATTTTTTATCACAATAACATCGTACTTTAATGGATTGGTTATTGGTCTTAGTATCATCAGCAATTTTTGTTTTGTTAGTTTTATCGTTTTTGTTCTCAGGAGCAGAAATAGGCTTAACCTTAATTAGCCGTTCTCGAGTTAATAAGCTAAAGCTAGACGGTAACAAAAAAGCCAGGGTAATAGATTGCTTATTAAATAGGAAAGAATTGACAATAGGAACGGTATTGCTCGGCAATACAATTATTAATATTACTTGCTCTGCTTTATTTACAGCAATATTTATCAATCTTTTTGGAAATGAGGGCATTCTCCTATCAACAATTATAATGACATTTTGTATTTTATTGTTCTGCGAAGTTCTACCAAAAACTTATGCTATTCAAAATCCTGAAAAATTTGCATCATTTTCTGCTTATTTTGTATTGTTTTTTGTAAAGATTTTTTCTCCATTGACACTAGGTATTCAATTTATTGTTAACCTCATCCTAAAATTATGTGGGCTGCATAAAGATAAGGAAGTGATATCTGCAGCGGATGCAATGCGTAATATGATTACTCTTCACCGCAGTGAAGGAACTATGTTGCAACAGGATTTAGATATGCTAAGCAGCATACTTGATTTGGCTGAGACAGAGATATCACAAATTATGACCCATAGAAGAAACCTATTTTCTCTTGATATAGATCGGAATAAAGAAGAGTTAATAAGAGAGATTTTAACCAGCAGTCACAGTAGAGTACCTTTATGGCAGAAGGAACCAGATAACATTGTAGGTGTAATTCACGTGAAAGCTCTAATAAATGCTTTGCGTGAAAAGAATAATAAAGCGGAAGAAGTTGACATTACCCAAGTTATGTCAAGGCCTTGGTTCATACCAGAAAGTACACCGCTCAGCGTGCAACTTCACAACTTCCGTAAGAACAGGAAACACCTTGCATTTGTTATTGATGAGTATGGAGCACTGCAGGGAATTGTAACTCTTGAGGATATACTGGAAGAAATAGTTGGAGAAATTTCGGATGAACATGATTTGATTACGGAGAATTTTATAAAGAAAATATCTGATAATATGTATCACATAGAAGGAAAATCTACTATTAGGGACATTAACAGGCAGTTATACTGGAATCTCCCTGATGAAGAAGCTACAACTCTAGCAGGTATGATTGTGAATGAAATAGAGCGCATTCCTGACGAAGGCGAGGAGTTTTCCATGTATGGTTTTCGCTTTAAGATTTTAAAAAAAGATAAAAATATTATTACTGTTGTTGAAGTGCAAGTAAAAATTGGTAATATTAGTGGCAGCAATTAATTAGTGGAGTTTCATGGAAGATACAGTAAAAATAACGGCTGAAGAGTTGAAGGGTTACATAGAGAGAATCGAAAAACTTGAACAAGAAAAGAGGGATGTGCAAGATCACATTCGTGATGTATATGCAAAAGCCGCAGATGAAGGTTGGGATATAAAAGTGATGAAACAAATTATTAGGCTGAGGAAGATGGATGATGATGACAGAGAGGAACAAGAAATATTGCTTGATACCTATAAACGTGCATTGGGAATGAGCTACGAAGAAGAGTTAAGTGAATAGCAGAATTGTAATTGGAATAAGTGGAGCATCTGGTTCTATTTACGGTGTGCGTATTTTAGAAGCGTTGAAAGACGTCGATTATGAAACTCATTTAGTGATAAGTCGTGCTGGGAAAGTAACTTTAGCTCACGAGATTAAAGAAAAACTTGAAGATATTACATCACTTGCAGATTTTTACTATTCTGAAGAAAAGATTGGAGAAAAAATAGCAAGCGGCTCATTTAAAACCTCAGGGATGATTGTAGCACCATGCTCTATGAAGACAATGTCTGAAATCGCATCAGGTGTTACTTCCAATCTATTGACAAGGGCTGCAGATGTAACGCTAAAAGAAAGAAGAAAGTTAGTTCTTATGGTGCGAGAGTCACCACTGCATCTTGGGCATTTACAAAATATGTTAAAATTAACGGAGATGGGAGCAATTATTGCTCCACCAGTGCCTGCTTTTTATATTAAACCGAAATCGTTGGATGATATTATTAATCATTCTGTTGGCAAAGTATTGGATTTATTTGATATCAAATTACCCGACTTTAAGGAGTGGCAAGGAAGTGACAATTATTATTGATGGTAAAAAAATAGCAAACGACCTATGTGAGAGGCTATCACAAAAAATTGATATTTTAAAGAGAGAGTATAACATTTTTCCTTGCCTGAAAGTAATTCTCATAGGTAGCAATCCAGCAAGTCAGGTTTATGTTCGCAACAAACAGAAAAAAGCAGAATCAATAGGCATAAGTTCTGAGACCATTGTTTTGCCTAATAATATTTTAGAAGATGAATTAATTGAAAAAATCAATGAATTAAATGAAGATCCATCTGTGCATGGCATTTTAGTGCAATTGCCTTTACCAAATCATATTAGTGCAAGCAGAGTAATTAACACAGTAAGTGTTGAAAAAGATGTAGATGGCTTTCATGATGAAAACGTTGGCAAATTAGTTAAAGGTGAAAAAAACTGCCTTATACCTTGCACTCCTAAAGGTTCTTTGCATTTAATTAAGTCAATTGAAGAGAACCTTTCCGGTAAAAACGCAGTGGTAATTGGTAGGTCAAATATCGTGGGCAAGCCAATGTTTTACCTGCTATTGCAAGAAAACTGCACTGTCACCATCTTGCATTCACAAAGCAAGGATTTAGCTGAATATTGCTCTAAAGCGGATATAGTAGTTGCAGCAGTCGGAAAGCCAAATTTTGTTCAAGCAGACTGGATAAAGAAAGGTGCAATAGTGATCGATGTTGGCATAAATAGCGTTAACGGAGGAAAGCTTGTAGGTGATGTTGACTTTGAAGGAATAAAAGGGAAAGCCAAAGCTATGACCCCAGTACCCGGGGGCGTTGGCCCAATGACCATTGCATTTCTAATGATGAACACTGTTATTGCTGCTTGCTTGCAAAAGGGAGTTGATGCTTCTGATTTCATTAGTTGAGGTATGAAGAGGAAAGCTATATGAAGATAGAATGTACCATATCACAATTAATAAAAAATTGAGATTTTTGAAATTCCTCAGTAGTCAAATTTATTAAATATTTAGGATCATCATCTATTCTTTTTTCTCTACAAGTATAGCTAAAGTGGCTTAGGTTTACCTACAATTTGAAAAACAACAAATTCGTCATTCCGCTACTCGTTAGCGGAATCTATGCTGAGATACCGCGGCGGTATGACGTAGGGAAACCTTTCTTGGGTTAGCTATAGTTAGTGGAATTGCAAAGTTTCTAGGCATAAAAAGCTTTGAACCTAATATATGAGCCAAACTTGATTTTCCAACCGTAGATACACCTGTAATAAAAATAATAGTCTTCATTTTGTGAATTTACTTGCTATATGAACTATCGGAGAAATTTTTTTATAGTTTATAGTATCTGACCTTACCCAGAAAAAGTGGAGAGAAAGTTTGGAATGTTTTTCACAAAGAGAATGATGAATCAAAATGCTCAGGAATGCAATAGTTAATAGTGACGTTGTTTGTTATAAAAAATTTCTATATATTCAAATATAGCAGTTTTGATATGCTGTTTAGAGTGCCGAGAGGTGTCTATTGGTAACTCCCTTTTTAGAGAACTGAAGAAGCTTTCCACAACAGAATTGTCGTAACAACAACCTTTATAACTCATCTATGTTTTTTATGGATAAGAGATATTGATAACCTTGCGAAGTATATTGTGAACCTTGATCACTATGTAATAGTAGATTTTTGGCAGGTTTACGCTTGTTAACGGCCATTAATAAAGAGTCCATAACCAATTGTTTATTTATTGAACTGCTCATTAACTACCATGCGTGAATATAGATCGATTATTGTTGCCAAATATAGCCATCCTTCTTTGGTTTTTATATAAGTAATCCCATACTTTATTTGGTTGATCGACAATAAAGTTTTGGTCTAATATATTGGGAGCTACTGTCCGTTTGTTGTTTCTTAATTTTAAATTTTCTTCTCAATATAGCCTGAATACCATTTTTCTGCATAATACTTTGCACTGTTTTTAAGTTGCAACTTTTACCCAAAGCCTTCAATTCAGCATGAATTTTAGGAGCTCCATATCTACATTTAGAAACTTGATATATTTTTTGAATAGCTGCGAGTAGCTCTTTATTTGCTGATTCTCTACTGCTTATTTTTCTTGTGGTCCACTTATAGTAGCCACTAGCAGAAAATCCTACATAATTCCTGTACTTTATAGCAGTTACTATATAAAAAAATATTTTACTCTTTTTGACTGGCCAGGGCTTTTTTTTAAATGTCTCTTTCCCTTGTTACTCTTGCTAACTCTCTTTGTAAATCAAACCTCTCTTTGTCGTAAGGAGCCATGTTACCTCTACCTGGAAATGCATTTGCCGCTGACTTTTTTTCGTTATATTTCTTCATCCATTTTCCTAATATACTATCCCTTATTACTAGATCTCTTGCTACTTTTGCAACTGGTTGACCTACCTTTCTTTGTTCATTTGCCAGCTTAACAGCTTCCAATTTGAATTCTGCCGTATATTCTCTTACCATTTCTAATCCTCCAAAATTTTATTTTACCCGAAAAAACTCCTTTCTTTCTCTCCACTTTTTCTGGGTAAGGTCAATATACCAGTGCCGAAAATAGTTGACAAAGATTGTGTATACTTATTACAATTGTTTGGGTACCAGAAGTTTTTACGGCAACAAAGTATGCACTAACTATAAGTAAGGAAGACTTTAAGCAGGCAATAAAAAAAATGAAGTAACGTTTAAAAGAGATTGAAGGAGAGAAGAAAAAGGTAAAAGGGAATACGGCAGAAAATGAATCTTATTACAAATAGCATAAAGGGCTTTTATTCTAGTGTTAAATCGGACCTAGATTGGCAAGCCAAACGTAGTCTTATTAGAACATTAGTAAAAGAAGTCAACATTGATCTTGATAAAGTAGATGTAGTATTTAAGATCAAAGAACTTGAAAACCCCGCCCAGAATGGACAAAATCAAAAGATGGTACATTGTCTAAGGGGTCTGGGCACTGGGATGACATCTTTTTTCTTGGTACAAATTACTCTTATGTCTCAATATTTGTACAGTTGTGTTATCGGCTGTTTGATGTTTACAACGCAGAAAGTTCATAAGGTTGTAAGTCAAGCGGTAGGATGACAAGATTTTGCAAGGGTATTTTTTTTATAGGAGATTAATATGGAAATTTTTCTTGATAGCGTTGATTTAAATGAAATTAAAGGACTAAAGGAGTTCATTGACGGCATAACAACTAATCCTTCTTTAATAGCAAAGTCCGGGCGTAAAGATAAATACGAGGATTTAGTGCGTGAAATATGCTCTATTATAAAAGGGCCTGTTAGTGTTGAAGTTGTTGCAGATAGCCATGAAGAGATGATCACAGAAGGTCTGAATTTAGCAAAAATTGCTGATAATGTTGTGATCAAATTACCTCTTACACATGAAGGATTAATTTCTTGTAAGAAGTTATGGACAGAGCATAAAATACCTGTTAACATCACATTATGTTTTTCTCCTGGACAAGCACTGCTTGCCGCTAAGGTCGGTGCTTGTTTTATTTCCCCCTTTGTTGGTCGCCTTGATGATATAAGCTATGATGGCTTATCGCTAATAGAAGATATATGTACTATATATTCTAATTACGGTTTTGATACTAAAGTTCTTGTTGCATCAGTGAGAAGCCCAGCGCATGTAATAGAAGCTGCAAGGCTTGGTGCTGATTCAATTACTGTGCCAGCAAAAGTACTTAGACAATTAATTAATCACCCACTTACTGACCAAGGGCTAGCAATATTTGAAAAAGACTGGGGTGTAAAATAATAGACGGTTACAAATGAACATAAAAATTGGCGTATCCGTTCAGGCAATGGCGTCAACTTAAGAGCCTTCATTAGCAAACTCTCCTAAAGACATGATGGCGTTTGCTACCTTATTGCGGCTGCCCTGGTCGAATTTTAACTTTATAGCTAACCCAAGAAAGGTTTTCCTACATCATACCGCCGCGGTGCTAACGAGTAGCGGAATGACGAATTTGTTGTTTTTCAAATTGTAGGTAAACCTAAAGCTATAGAAAAAAAGAAGAACCAGTTTCTTAGTTCTTCATTGACATAATCCACTTCATATGCCTTAATAAAGTTTTATAGCTTGGTAGGAAATAGTGGGATCAGAATTTGAAGAAATGCTAAAGGAAATATTACAAGAAATTAATGATCAAGGCTTCAATAAAGATAATATAATTGATAAAATTAAGGATAAGCTGCAGGAAGAGGACCCACGCGTATACAACGGGTGGAAAGATAACAAGTTTGATATAGATCACCTGTTTTTACCAGGTATCATGTTGCGTATGATAGCTAAAGATACAAAATTAACAGGGTTCTTTATAGAATATGAAAGGACTCTTTTATATGTTGCTGCTGAACATGGGCACATACAAATAGTAGAAAATCTATTAGACAATGGAGCGAAAACCGGTATAAAAAATGGATATTGCAAAGAAGCTCCTTTACATGTTGCTGCTAAACATGGACACATACGAATAGTAGAAATTTTGTCAAAAAAAGAAGCAGATATCGATCTGAAAAATAGGTATGGGGAAACTCCTCTACATTATGCAGCTAAGTATGGACATACACAGGTATTAGAAAATCTATTGGGAAGAAGCACTAATGTTAATGTGCAAAGTGAAGTTGGAAGAACTCCTTTACATGATGCTGCTAATAATGGTCATATAGAGGTAGTAAAACATCTTATAAAAAAAGGGGCAGATGTTAATGTGCAAAGTAAAGTTGGAAGAACTCCTTGACATAATGCTGCTAAGCATGGACACACACAAGTAGTAGAAGTTTTACTAAAAAAAGGAGCAGATGTTAATATACAAGATCGAGGAGGAAGAACTCCTTTACACTACGCTGTTCAGCGTGGATACCCAAAGCTAGCAAAACTTCTACTAAATGATGGTGCAGATCTATCATTTATTCATAGATCTAAAGCTATAACAGCAGGAGTTGCTGTGGGTATATTAGCTGCCATTGTTACTCCATTAGCACTCGTTTACGCTACTGCATTACCTGCACTAGCAATAATTGGAATTACTGTAGCATCTGCACTGATAGTTGGTGGAATTTCCTATGGGGCTGCGTATAAGTCATCAGAGCACTCATTAAACAGTAAGCTAAGTGAGGTTAGATGCAGTAATGTTGATGGAAATAAACAAACTGTATAACCATAATTATTAGCTCACCACAGTAACCGCACCATGGCAGTGTTTGTATTTCTTTCCGGAGTTGCAAGGACATTTGTCGTTTCTTGAGACTTTGGGAAGTCTGCTATTTCTAGCAGAATGTAACCTATTGCCTATCTCTTGGTTGTCTGCCAACTTAAAGTGTGCTAAGCGGTGAATGGTGAGTTCCTTCCATTTTTCAAGCATTGACTCAAACATCAAGAAAGCTTCGCGTTTAAATTCATTCAGTGGATCTTTCTGCCCCATAGCACGTAAGCTTATGCTTTGTCTTAGGCTCTCTAGAACTGAAAGGTGTTCCCTCCATAAATGATCAAGTGTCATTATCATCATTTGCTTCACGATCGTATTCCACAAATCTGTAGTGTGCTGACTGTTGAAATATTTTTCTTTCTCAGTAAAAAATTCTTGTATCTTATCATTTATATAATTCAAAGCTTCTTGTTTATTCAAAAACTTTGCCAAGTCTTCTTTATCAAGCGTTATTCCATACCTTGTATGGAATTCTTTGACTATATTTTCAATATAATCCTCATAATAGCCACTTTGGATTATACCTTCTACTACGCTCTCATTTACTTCGCTATATACTTCAAGTAAATCATTAATTTCGTTGCCTAAGATATTGTTTCTCTGTTTAAAAATAACTTTACGTTGGTTATTGATTACGTCATCAAACTTAAGTAGAGATTTCCGCACGTCATAGTTTCTAGCTTCAACTTTCTTTTGCGCTTTCTCGAGTGCCTTATTGATCCATGGATGATGAATAGCTTCGTTATTCTTTAACCCTACTTTTTGTAAAAAGCTTCTCATTCTATCAGAGCCAAATATTCTCATTAGGTCATCTTCGAGCGATAAAAAGAACTTAGAAAGTCCAGGATCCCCCTGACGACCAGAACGGCCGCGTAATTGATCATCTATTCTCCTGCTTTCATGTCTTTCGGTTCCAACCACACATAAACCACCAGCTTTTATAGCAATTTCCTTATCTTTTTTTACTCTTTCAACTATTTCTTGGTATTTTTTTTCTCTTTCATCAGCATTTTTTATCTTCTTTAGCTCTACCTTTGCGATCATTTCAGCATTTCCACCGAGTTGAATATCAGTTCCACGCCCTGCCATGTTAGTTGCTATAGTGATACTACCTGGCACCCCAGCTTGCGCTATTATGTACGCCTCTTGTTCATGATAACGAGCATTCAATACTGAATGCTTAAGAGAATGGCTTTGCAAAAGCGCAGAAAGCTTCTCAGAGTTTTCGATGCTCACCGTGCCAACAAGGACCGGTTGAAGGCGTTTGTAGCATTCTTCTATAAACTTCAACACAGCATTAAATTTTTCCTTTTCTGTACCGTAAATTTCATCATCAATATCAACTCTTTTTACAGGTACATTGGTTGGAATTTTTACTACATTTAATCTGTATATATCACGAAACTCTTCTGCCTCTGTTGCTGCTGTTCCCGTCATTCCGGAAAGTTTATTGTACATACGAAAGTAATTCTGAAATGTGACCGATGCTAAAGTTTGGTTTTCATGCTGAATTTCAAGATTCTCCTTCGCTTCAAGTGCCTGATGAAGACCATCGGAATATCTCCTGCCCTCCATCATACGCCCAGTAAATTCATCAATAATCACTACCTTGCCATCCTTTACTATATAATCTTTATCAGCAGTAAACAGCTTATATGCACGTAATGCTTGGTCTATATAATGAGTCATTATCATGCTGTCAGTATCATAGAGCGAGGAATTTTCAGGAATGAGATTGTATGACCTTAGTAGTTCCTCCACTCGTGAAATACCATCTTCAGTCAAGAATACCGTTCTACCTTTTTCATCTACTTCATAATCGGAGTCAACTAATTTGGTTACTATTTTATTGATATGCTTATATATCTGATTGTTTTCCTCAACCGGGCCAGAAATAATAAGCGGAGTGCGAGCTTCATCAATGAGTATTGAGTCCACTTCATCAACTATTCCGTAGTGAAAGCCTCTCTGAACCATGTCTTCTTGAGAAAATTTCATATTGTCTCGCAGGTAATCAAAGGCAAGCTCGTTATTTGTGGAATACACGATATCTGCACTGTAAGCCTCTTTCCTCTCTTCGTCTGTCAAGTTATTCGTAATAAACGCAACAGAAACCCCAAGAGAATTATATAATTTGCTCATCCACTCTGTGTCTCGTTTTGCAAGGTAGTCATTAACAGTTACGACGTGTACGCCTTTCCCTTCTAAGGAATTTAGATATGCTGCTAAAGTTGCAACGAGTGTCTTTCCCTCTCCTGTTTTCATTTCTGATATCATACCATTGTGGAGCACCATTCCACCAATCAGTTGAACATCAAAGTGCCTCATGTTAAGAAACCTTCGAGAGGCTTCACGCACAACTGCAAATGCAGGTACGAGAAGATCATTTAACGTTTTCCCATTTTTCAATTCTTGTTTGAATTCTTCAGTTTTACCAGCAAGCTCCTCATCAGATAAACTCTGCATTTCTGTTTCTAATGCATTTATTTGCTGAACAATTTTCCTAAAGGATTTTATTATCTTCTTATTTGTTGACCCAAATATCTTTCTTATAAAAAAGAATGACAACGTAAAAATGAAAAATATAAGAATGGCTGTCAAAATTAGCGGAGAATCTAGCATAAACTTAAGTAAAGTCTTATTTAATATGAGATTATATTACTAAATGCAGCCTACAGCAATTACATATTAGATTTGGGGAGTCTTTGGAAAGTCTTTTTTAAATCAAGAATTAAGAGTTTGCCAGGCAATTCCTACCCTCGAAGGCCTTTCTATCAACACATAAAGACTCTATTGCATTATTTTAGGTGTTTGGTAATCTTTAATTCTAGATCAAACAAATTTATAGCAGCCTGTATGAGGTAACTAGTTATGCACGGTAATATCTACCAGCTAAAGGTATTGATGCTATTTTTGCATCGAGGAGTGCTCTATCAGCACTCTTTTCGCTTAGGTACAGAAATAGAAGAGGCCAGAAAATTCGATGATTTAGTATTTGAATGTACCCAAGGTAGTAAGAAAGTATACCGTTTTTTGCAGGCTAAACACACACAAGATGAAGATAACAAGAAAATTGGAGTAGGGAACTTACTTACAAAAGATAAAAGTGGTGAGTTTGGATTAGCAAAGTATTTTGTTTCTTACCTAAAGATCAAAAATAATCAAGATTTTGCAGATGGTAACCTGAAAGATTTTATTATCTGTACTAATATCGATTTTGATCTGGATCAAAGCACAGCACGAAACACAGTGAAGAAGTTGAGGGTAAAAACTTTAGGACCAAACGAGGAAATAGAAATTTTAGTTGAAGTAATCGACACTAGTGATGTCTTTTTTAAAGATGGTGGCACTAGATATAAGTTCTCTTATATTCACAATAACATGATTTCAGTAGTGCAACCAGCATTTGAAAGTGCTGTAGAAGAAGCGATGGAAGAATTAGAAGAGGAGATAAAAAAACTCCAAAACAAGCCAGATCAGAACTCAAAAAGGAAATTGGAAAGAAATCAGACGTGGCAACGTGAATTTGGACGAATGATGAATGAAGGTAGGTTGGAAGACAATATAAAAGAATTTTTTGATAAGTTAGTATTTGCAGTAAATCAGCCCAATGAAATAAAACTAGCGGATATTATCAAAAGTGAGCTAGGCGAGCAATTTAATGATATTGATAGACAGAATGTTTACGCTCGCTTCCAAGAAAAAATGCTAGATTGGTTGAAAGAAAAAGGGAGACGTTTTCTTACACATGAAGACGGAAGAGAATTCTTTCGCAAGATGAAAGAAGAAATCTTAGAGGTTGTCCGGAAACTAGTAAATTCAAGCATATTCCCTCTTTAACATAACCCTACTCATAGCTAGGTATATGAAATTCTCAGTGGATGTTGTGAGTAAATCATACTCCTTCGATAGCCTTCTATTCCTATTAACCCAAGCAAAAGTCCTTTCTACAACCCATCTTCTTGGCTGTACTTTAAACCCTTGTTCTCTTGTTGGTAGTAGCTCAGGTGGCGTATCTTTGTGCACCCAAAATCTACATGGAGGCCTTTTAACAATTTCAATATCTATGTCATATTCTTCCTTTATGTGATTCTTTAAATTTCTTCCTTGGTATCCCATGTCAGCCCACATTTTTTTTAACTTTAGTATATTTTGTTCTCATATTGTTTAATGCTATTTTCATACCATCTCTATCATTTTCGTTAGCAGCGCCTACGTAACAACCTAGTATAAAACCCTGAGTGTCTGTAATTATATGCCTTTTTCTACCCTTTACTTTTTTACTTCCATCATAGCCTTTGATCCCCCCTTTTCTGTAGTCTTTACAGATTGACTATCTACTATACAGGCACTCGGCTGCTCATTCCTTCCTATTTTTCTTCTACTATATTTTGTAATTTCATAATTCATTTTCTCAAAAATTCCCTGCTTCTTCCATTGCCTGAACTGCTCATACACAGTCTTCCATAGCGGAAAATCATTTGGTAAATACCACCATTGACACCCTGTACGCAATACATAGAAAATTGCTTCTAATATTTCTCTTTTGCTATACTTTGGCGGCCTTCCTCCTTTCTTGTATGATACTCTGAAGTGTTTTTCTATTCTTGCCCATTCCCTTTCGCTTAGATCTGTTGGATACTTTTTTCTCATCTTTACCCCGTACTAAAATTTCAGATATTATAGCCTTTTACTTGTTTCCGGACAACCTCTTAGGAGGCTTTCGATTTGAGGTGAGAAATCCAGTAGGATCGTTCACTGGAAGGACAGAAGAATTACGAGAACTACACAAATTAATACAAAAAAGTCAAGGTGTAGCCACAGTAATATCGCAACTGGTTTCTATTAGTGGGTTGGGAGGAATAGGTAAGACTGAGCTGGCCAAAAAATATATTGAAGAACACAGTAAAGATTATGACAACAATATTATATGGATAAAAGCTGAAACCCATGAAACCATGGTGCAGTCTTTTCTCAGGTTAGCTAGAGATCCTTTAGGCATTCCTACAGAAGATAGGGATATTGAATCTATTGTAAGAGACATATACGCTTTTTTCGCCAAGAGAAAAAGTCTCTTTGTTTGCGATAATGCAGAAGAATATAGAAGTGAAGGTCAAGATGCTGGTATTAGTCAATTCTTACCGTCCCACTTTTTATCATCTGATGATAATAAACCTAGTGTTTTGATTACCTCTCGTAATCAGAAATGGGGAGATATAAAATCATTAACATTGGGTGCATTTACTGAACCAGAATCAATAGACTTTATTAGAAAAGCATTAGGTATAAAAGATGGGTCACAAGAAAATGAAATAAAGAATTTGGCAGAAACATTACAGCATTTTCCTTTAGCTTTGCAGCAGGCAGTTGCATACATAAAAGAAAGGGATATAGCATTAAAGAATGTAGGCTTGAAGTTTGAAATTAGTGATTATTTAAAGAGATACAAAGAGGAAGCAGAAAAATTACTTGATTTTAAGTTTCCTAAAGACAGCGACAATAGCTACACCAAGACAACTTTTATAACCTGGAGAATTACTATTGATAAAATCAAAGATAACCCAGAGTATGGTCAGCAAGCTAAAGAAATCTTGGATATCATTGCCTATATTGCTCCTGACAACATTCCTGCAAAAATGTTTTTAGGGGTAGAACGCAATGAAGAAAAGTTAGGTGATGCTATCCAACTACTTAAACAATATTCAATGATCAACTCAGGAGAAGAGCAAAGCTCAGTCAATATCCACAGGTTAGTACAGCAAGTAACAAGAATAGAGTTAGAAAAACAAGGCAAAGACAAAGTTGTGAAAAAGACTTTTGAGTTACTGGAAGAAAGCTTTCCTTACGGCAGTGATAAATTAGAAGATTATGCTAAGAAACGACAATTATTGCCGCATTTAGAAGCGTTCTTATCACATGTAGATAATTGGCTAACAAAAAATCCTTCAGAAAAACAAACAATAGAAAAGGATTATCTTGTAAATTTGTTAATATGGATAGGCGATGGATATTTTGATTTAGATCCTAGAAGACAAAAGAAGTCGCTTGAACGGGTTTTACCTATCATCAAGAAACATTATGGCTCTGATCATTTTCAAGCTGCTATTACATTAGCAAACCTTGGCATTGCTTATGGTGCTTTAGGTGATCCTCAGAAAGAAAAAGAGTTGCTTGAACGGGCTTTACCTATCTTGAAGACACATTATAGCCCTGATCATTTCGAAGTTGCTAAACTGCTGGCAAACCTAGGTAACGCTTACGGGTATTTAGGCAATTATAAGAAACAAAAGGAATTGCTTGAACGAGCTTTAGCAATTCAAGAGAAACATTGTGGTTCCGATCACTCTGAAGTTGCTAGAACACTGGCAAACTTAGGTAACGTTTATGGTGCTTTAGGTGATCCTCAGAAACAAAAGGCTTTACTTGTGCGAGCTTTACTTACTTTTGAGAAACATTATGGCACTGGTCATCTTGAGGTTGCTAGAACACTAATAAGTTTAGGCACCGCTTATAGGGCTTTAGGTGATCCTCAGGAAGAAAAAGAGTTGCTTGAACGGGCTTTACCTATCTTTAAGGAATATTATGGCTATGATCATTTTGAAGTTGCTAAACTACTAGCAAACCTTGGTATCGCTTATGGTGCTTTGGGTGATCCTCAGAAAGAAAAGGAGCTGCTTGAACAGGCCTTAACAATTAAAGAAAAATATTACAACTCTGATCATTTTGAAGTCGCTATTACTCTGACAAACCTTGGTATCTCTCATGTGGATTTAGGTGACTATAAAAAACAAAAGGAGTTACTTGAACGGGCTTTAGCAATCAAAAAGAAACATTACAGGCCTGACCATTTTGAAGTTGTTAAATTACTGGCAACCCTCGGTATCGTTTATGGCACTTTTGGCGATCATCAGAAAGCAAAAGAGTTGTTTGAACGAGCTTTACCTATTTTTGAGAAACATTATGGCTCTGGTCATGTTCAAGTTGCCAAACTACTGGCAAATCTTGGTATTGCCTATGGCGCTTTGGGCGATCACAAGAAACAAGAGGAATTGCTTGAACAGGCCTTGCCTATTTTTGAGAAACATTATGGCCCTGATCATCCGGAAGTTGCTAAACTGCTGGCAGAACTAGATGACATTTAGGTTTTTAGCAATACTGGATTAACAACAATTCATTTGAGCTACACTTCCAAAACTAATCTATTTGGATCTTCTATATAATTTTTTATTTTAACGAGGAAAGTTACTGCTCCTTTGCCGTCAACTATTCTGTGATCGTAAGAGAGAGCAATGTACATCATAGGTCTGATTTCTACTGCATTACCAACAGCAACTGGCCTGTTTTGTATTGAATGCATTCCAAGTATTCCAGATTGCGGAGGGTTTATTATCGGAGTGGAAAGAAGTGAACCGTATACTCCACCGTTTGAGATGGTAAATGTTGCACCTTCCATTTCTGATACTTGTAATTTACCCTCACGAGCTTTTTTGCCAAGAGCAACTAAAGTCAACTCAATTTCTGCAAATGACATCTGATCGGCACCCCGAATAACTGGTACAACAAGACCTTTATCGGTGCCAACAGCAACACCTACGTCATAGTAATGTTTATATATGATTTCATCGCCTGAGATTTCAGCGTTAATTTCAGCAATTTCTTTCAATGCTTGCACCGCTGCCTTTATAAAAAACGACATAAAACCAAGTTTTATTCCATATTTTTTTTCAAAGGCGTCCTTATATTTTGCTCTTAGATCCATGACATTCTTCATGTCAATTTCATTGAACGTGGTCAGTATTGCAGCAGTATTTTGCGATGCTTTCAAACGAGCGGCAATTACTTGCCTTATTTTGCTCATTTTTACTCGTTCCTCTCTTTGCTCTCCATTTACTACACTTTTTGGCAATTCATATTGTTTTATTGCAGGTTGTTCAGCTTTGTTCATATGGCCTATCACATCTGCTTTTGTTATTCTGCCTCCCATGCCAGTTCCTTTGACGCTTTCTGCACTGATTGCATTTTCTTCCATAATTTTACGAGCTGATGGAGCATCTTTTTTAGCAGCACTTTCGCTTTTATCTTCTTTTCTCGCTTCCTCTTTTACTTCTCCCATGGAAAGCTTCGCTAACAATTGATCAGGACTTATTACATCATCTTCTTTTATAAGAAATTCAGTTATTTGCCCTGAAGCTTCTGCAGTTAATTCGAGTGCTGTTTTGTCAGTTTCAATTTCAAAGATCAAGTCATCTACTTTTACTGCTTCTCCAATACCCTTCTTTATTTTTACTATACCTTCTGTAACTGATTCACCACCAAGAGTTTTTGGTGCTCTGATTTCTATAATTTTGCTCATAAAACAACTTCCGTATAAAACTTTCTATAGATTTATACATGAAAAGAGACATGTAATAAACTAATAAATTCATTGAGGCTCTTATCATTTAGAAGTGACAAACGGATAACATATTCCCAAATGTCATTCCAGCACGTGACGCTAGGCCATAAAAATTCCTTGACAAGCTTTGCCATCCCCCCTATCATGAAACTGAAGCTATTTATTTATCTTCGCAATCTGTGCAGGTTAATGACAAAAAACTTAGGGTATTTGGCGTCTCATGTTTAATTTTTCGCACTACGTGCATCGCATGTCTTTAAAAATTTTTAGGTTTTTACCTATATAAGCCGAAACGCGCTTACAAAGCGTTTAAGACAGCAAAAAACGTCAAATTGACAAGGGAGAATTTGAATGCTAGCTACTACGGGGTTTCTTTGCCTTTTTTCCTGCTTAGTAAATTTCTTAAACACTTGCGGTGTAGGTTAGTTGCAAGTTAAAAGCAGCTAAATCGCTCTTAATCAAGCGTTTTAGAATAAAAAAAACGCCGATATTTTAGTACATAGTAAATAGCCAACCACCACGGGGCTTCTTTTGCCTTTTTTTTCGCTTGGTAAATTTTTTAATATTTATAGCTAAACGACAACCGTCATCCCGCTGCTTGTTAGCGGGATCTAGAGATACCGCGAATGAATCGCGGTATGACGGTTAAATAATTCGTCATCCCGCTACGTGTTAGCGGGATCTAGAGATACCGTGACGGTATGACGGTTCGCGGTGGTATGACGATAAGGTTTATACCTTGTCATGCAAGTACTAGAATCCAGTAAGCTTATTTATGCATATAAAAGGTTATTATTTTGTAAAGTCAAAGTTGCTTTTGGTTTTAAGTTAAAGTACAATAAATGCAAAGGTTTATATAAACTGGATCCAAGTAGTCAGCTACTCGAATGACATCAGACAAACAATCGTACACATGCTAGTCAAAATAGGTACCAGAGGAAGCAAGCTTGCAGTTGCCCAGGCTTTGGAAGCAAAACAAAAGTTGCTGGATTCTTTTCCTAACTTATCTATTGAAATTGTTAAAATAAAAACTTCTGGAGATAAGTATGCAAACGCAAATCTTGCTGAAATAGGAGGCAAAGGATTATTCATTAAAGAAATTGAGACTGAATTGCTCGAAAATAATATAGACATGGCAGTTCATTCGCTAAAAGATATGCCTGCGTTTTTCTCAGGGGGTTTAACAATTCCTTGTGTTTTAGAAAGGCTAAGTTCATGCGATGCGTTTATTTCTCATAAACACAATAGCCTTGAGTCTTTGCCACAGCAGGCTACTATTGCCACTTCTTCAATAAGAAGAAAAGTTCAGTTGTTAAATGTTAGACCAGATTTAAATATAGTACCGCTACGTGGAAATGCAACAACCAGATTGCAAAATCAAAGTTTTGATGGAATAATTCTAGCTGAAGCAGGACTCATAAGATTAGAAAAACATCACTTGATTACAGAGGTATTGCCACCAAAAGTTATGTTAAGTGCAGTGGGGCAGGGGGCGGTTTGTATTCAATGTAGAAGGAATGATGTAAAAATTATCGATCTTTTAGAGAAAATGAATAATAATATGTCTTTTATAGGAGTGAAATCAGAGCGCAGTTTTATGAAGACAGTGAATGGTTCATGTTTTACACCACTTGCAGCTTTGGCTGAATATGTGAGCGAAAATATGCTACACCTTCGTTGTATGTTAGCAAGTGGAAAAAATATATACTTCACTGAGCGCACTTCATTTATAGAAGATGCGGAGAAAATGGGTATGGATGCAGGATTAGAGTTGAAATCAAAATGCTTATAAGCTTACCTAAAGTACGTGGAATCTATCGTTATGATGTCTTAATGTCTAAAGCGACGTGGTTAAATGTTGGTGGACGAGCTGATGTATTATTTAAACCATGTGATATTGAAGATTTAACATACTTGATTAAAAATACTGAACTGCCAGTTAGCGTTATTGGTGCAACATCCAACATAATAGTGCGAGATAGTGGCATTCGAGGAATAACAGTAAAATTAGGTAAGGAGTTTGCATATATTAAAAGTAAGGGTAACAACTCTATTGTAGCTGGGGGAGCTGTGCTGCTCAGCAACCTTGCTCACTTTGCGGGAAATCAGCAGATTAGTGGGTTGGAGTTTCTAGTTGGAATTCCAGGAACAGTTGGTGGCGGAATAGAAATGAATGCAGGTGCATATGGTAGTGATATCGCAAGTGTTGTACAATCCATAAAAGCAGTGAATCTAGAGGATGGAAACCTATATAAGTTCTCCAGCGAAGAAATGGGGTATTTTTACCGTGGACATAGCCTAAAAGGAAATTGGATTTTTGTTGAAGCTGAGTTTAAAGGAGTAAACTTAGAGTATGAGCTTATACTGCAAAGGTTAAAGGAAGTTATTGAGAGGAAAAATAAAAGCCAGCCAATAAGAGGAAAAACTGCTGGGTGCATATTCAAAAATCCAAAAAACTACCGAGCATGGGAGTTAATTGATAAATCTGGCTGCCTAAGGTTAAATATTGGTGGAGCTAGAATCTCTAAGAAACATTGTAACTTCTTGCTCAATTACGATAATGCAACTGCATCTGACTTGGAAAACCTTGGCAACAAAGTAAAAGATGCAGTAAAGGATAAATTTAATGTTGAACTTGAGTGGGAAATAAGGGTTTTGGGTAGCTATTAGATAGTTTTTATAGCTTATGTATATTCGTTCAGGAGAACGGCAAATAAGGTAAACAAGTAATCTAAAAAAATAATCATAGAGAAACCGTGAGGTAATGTGGTTAATCTTGTAGAACTTTGCAAGAATCTAGAGAGAAAAATAGCAAAGTTATACCAATTCTCATTATTAGTGAATCAAATAAGCGATATTGTAGAGTTATTTAATTGTGGAGTGAGAAAGAAAGGCAATAGTATGGCTTTTTTTCCATTGTTATCTATCCGTTTATTGTGCAGTGGGAATTGGTATTAGCTGAACGGACACTATTGTTATACTATATCTTATATACAATTGTGCAATATGGACAATGGCAACAAATTTACTAGCGAAATTCAGTGATTTATGATTGATAATTAAAGTTCTTAATTAGTAACCGCTCACACTTAATTCTTCAATCTCACTAATAGAAAGGCCAGTAAATTTGACAATAGTGTTGACATCAACATTGTTAGCCAGCATTGCTTTTGCGACTTCGATTTTTCCTTCGATTTTTCCTTCCTCTTTACCGATTTTGATGCCTCTTTCTTCGCCAATTTGGATGCCTTTTTCAGTAGCAAGGTCAAGTCTGTATTCAAGAATGGCTTCTTCTTTGCGCAGATCCATTATTCTTTCTTCATAAGTTATTAGATCTTTTTCATTCCAGTGAAACTTATCTAATTCATCATATGCTAGCTTTATTATTGGTGATTTTTCCGCAATTTTTCTGAGATCTTCGTCCGTTGTTTCATCTGCATATTTGAAAAAAAATAGCCAACGGTCTACTACACTTTCTAGTTGTTCTTCTCTACTCTTAGGAAATTTTGGCAGCTCTATGAAGATAAATTGAAAATCTTTTAAGTCATGCTCATTGGTTTTTTCATCTCTTATGGTATGGCTAGATATATAGTCAAGCTTATCAGGGAATAAGGTACAATTTGAAATCGCGATAAAGAAAATCTTCTTTAAATCAACGTATTTACCAGATTTATCAGCTTGTCTTGAGTAAGCCTTAGCAGCATAAAGTTGTGCGCGTTTTTCAAAGCCTTTATCACGAGCGAGCTGGTTAGGTAAGGAAGTAGTATTGCTACTACTCCCTCCCTTAGAAACGCAGCATGCAGGTTTCCCCACACTACGCTTGAGCCCCTTATCTAAGTCCTTCTTTTCTCGAACCGGCTTGTCCTTCATGATTCCTCAGAAAACATCATTCTTAATGGTGACACCAACAGTAGAGAACCTTCTCTTGAGAAAGAGCTTGCTAACATTTTTGTTTGTTTCACTCTTTCATCAAAATACTTTTTCCATTTTAAGTCAAGTGGATTTGCATCCGCCCTGATTTTAACATGTCGTCTGATAGGTATATCAATCAACCTAAGCAGTCTTAATTACCTTATCTCTTTCGGTTTGTTCTTGCATATGGGTGCAGCAAAGACCCATTGGCGTTGTTTCATTACCTTGAAGTAACGATTCTTTATCCAACGTAATCCTTTACGAGGATGTCTTTTCTTTGCCCATTTCCATAGAGCACACATAATTTCATGGTCTATTTTGTTAAAAGCTCTTTTCGCACACACATGGCTGTAGTAATTTCCCCATCCCCTTAATAGGGAATTGAGCAACTTGATTAGTACGGCCTGAGTGTTCGCTATGTTTGCCTTTATCAATGTACGTGCTTTATTAAGAAGTTTCTTAATACTTTCTTTTGAAGGTTTTATAATTAACTTCTTATTATACCTGCGTACATTACAACCAAGAAAGTCAAACCCTGTTGTAATAGATGTAATTTTTGTTTTCTCTTCGGAAAGGATAAGACCTCTCTCCTGAAGAAAGGACGATACTAGAGGTTTTACTTCATTTTCCAGTACTTCACGTGTGATTCCTGAAATGATAAAGTCATCTGCGTACCTGATTACATTTACTCCACTTCTGATTTTGCTTCTTCTTTTACTGCCAAGTTTACCAAATTGACTTTCCAATGATTTTTCAAGTCCATTTAGGGCTAGATTTGCTAGTATTGGAGAGATGATACTACCTTGTGGGGTACCTGCAGTTGTGGAATACAGAGTTTTTGATTCTAGGAAGCCAGCTTTTAACCAGCTATGAAGAATTTTCTTCTCCATAGGAATATGCTTCATGAGCCATTCATGGTTAATGTTATCAAAACACCCTTTAATATCACCTTTGAGTATCCATTGTAGTTGGTTACGGCTTGCCAGTAACAAGTGACAAGCCACAGTAGCGTCTGCGCAGGATCTTTTTGGTCTCAAACCATAAGAGTGACGATCACTGATCGTTTCAGCTATCGGTTCCAAAGCAAACAAGTATAATGCTTGCATGGCTCTATCTTTTATCGTAGGGATTCCAAGAGGTCTTCTTTTGCCATTAGACTTACTGATGTATATCCGTTTTAGCGGAGAAGGTTTGTATCCTCTTTGTTTTAATAGCTTTATTCCTTGAAATTTTGTGTTGCAAGTTGACCATATTTGACGATCTACACCTGCTGTGTTTTTTCCTTGGTTTTCAGTTACTCTCTTAACCGCCAAAGCTTTGCCGCTAAAAGAGCGTGTGAGAAGGTGTTGTAAAGTTTTCACCTTACCCCATCTGCCTTGTTGGACAGCCTTAACAATACGCCTCTGTAGCCTCATAACAACTTTTTGGCATTTCTTCCAGGGTAACTGGTTCCATGCTTCGGAGTTATTGGTAGGTGCACTTACAGTTGTACTTGTAATCATCTGCTTTCCTACCTTAAGTGGTTAACAAAGTTTCTTGTCATGAGGGACCAAATGGAAGTCTGCTCGTTTTCACGCGAATTAATGTTACAAATTCTATCCATTTCGTTACAAAATGGCATTCGCTTTCTCCATTATCCTTTACCTGCACATCCATCAGCATTCCTTGCGGGTTGCCTGCCATATAGGCGAAAATACAGGCTTATCCTGTTCCTTTTGTCATACAATAGTGGGTTAGGTGGCTTCTCTATACCGGTGGAATTATTATTTGCGTACCTCCAGAAATGAAAAATGTAACTCATCCACATTACCTTTTGGTCGGAGCTTATCAGCATCTTTAGCTCTTTAATCGTTACGATACTTATGAAGCTTCACTTACGTTCACCATACCACTAAGCCTAGCCCTCCAACCACATGATGCTTGTAGTTTATGCTTTCTCTCACGATTGAGCATCTTCTTTATCAAGAGGAGGTTCATTGTCCGCGTCGCTCGGCACCAACTGGTTACCCAATTCGCACTGATGCGTAGACTCAGATGGCAAAACATCTGGTTCAATAAGCTTTAGAATCCTTTCAGTTTCTTTCTGAATGAATTCCTCTCCTTTTAAACAATATGACCGAAGGCTTTCAGGTCGCACCATTTCAATCACATACCTAGCCCCACTAGAGTCCCTGCAAAGAACATCAACTATACTTTGCTTATCAGAGGCAATTTCAGGATCCATTATAGTACTGAGGAATTCCACTTCTTGTATAGTATTTATCTCGGTAAACCCTAAAATATCATTCAAAAAATGTATGAGAATATTCTTATTTTTTCAGTGCCAAATATTTTTTTGAAGGTTAAATCCAGCTTAGGGTCGAGAAACTTAGATAAAGCCATAGCCAAAGTGCTTAAAAATATTAATAATTATACACTATTATTAACAATTATTCAACCATATTTTTGAAGATAGCTATGCCGCCGCGAACCGTCATACCGCCGCGGTATCTCTAGATCCCGCTAACAAGCAGCGGGATGACGAATTACTTAACCGTCATACCACCGCGAACCGTCATACCGCCGCGGTATCTCGGCATAGATTCCGCTAACAAGTAGCGGAATGACGATTGTGTATCGTGTTTTGCTAAAAATCACAGAATGCAGTCTGGTCACCTTAATTAGAAGTTTAGCTTTAACTTTAAATGGACTACTCAACCGTGACAGACTTAGCTAAATTTCTTGGACAATCTGCATCTAACCCTTTTTTTGCTGCAGTAAAGTAAGCAAGGAATTGCATAGCAACACTGTAGATGATTGGAGAGATAAAATTATCAGTGTCTGGAAGTTGCACCACATCTGCGCAAACTCCCCTTAGGAATGGCGCTCCTTGTTTATCACTGAAGGCAATTACTTTGCCTTTTCTTGCAATAATCTCTTGTATATTAGATAGCGTTTTAAAGAATAAATCATCATAAGGGATAATTGCTATAACAAGCACAGTAGAGTCTATTAAAGCAATAGAACCATGCTTCATTTCTCCCGCTGCAATACCAGTTGTATTGATATATGAAAGCTCTTTTATTTTCAATGCGCCTTCCATTGCAACTCCGTATGAACTTCCTCTGCCGATTAAAATAACGTTATTGTGTTCTAATATACTGTCCGATATATGTTGTATTTTCATCACATTCAAAACGTGCTCAACATACTCGGGAATAGAGTTAATAGCGTTGCTTAGCTGTTTTATTCTCTCTCCACCCAGTACACCTTTTATTTTTCCAAGCTCCACGGCAAAGCATGCTAAAGTTGCAAGTTGCGCAGAAAAGGTTTTTGTTGAAGCAACACCAATTTCTGGCCCAGCAAGAGTATGTAACACAATATCTGAGATCTTTTCAATGCTGCTGCTAAATGTATTAGTTATACTAATGATTGTTTGCTTCTGTGATTTTGCATAACGCAGCGCTTCTATGGTATCTGCAGTTTCACCAGATTGAGAGATAAATAACCCAATGCTGCCTTCTTCCAGCTTGACGTTGCTATACCTAAATTCTGATGAGATTTCTAGATATACTCGAACTTGAGCGACATTTTCCAGCCAATACTTTGCTATTAGCCCAGCAAAATAAGATGACCCGCATCCAACTATAGTAATGTAACTCAGCTCAGAAAACAATTTTTTGTTAGCAAATATTACCTCTTTATATTGCTTGTAAAATTGATTTATTGTTTTGTTTAATGCACGCGGTTGCTCAAAAATCTCTTTTAACATGAAGCTAGGGTAACCATTTTTGCTAATTAGAAAATCACTTGGACTACTATTTTCTATACTGCGTTTAACTTGTGTACCATTGTTGTATATACTAACTCCACTAGATTTTATCACTGCAATGTCATCATCTTCCAAATGCGATATTCTTTCCACAAATGCACTTAAAGCATTAGAGTCAGATGCAGCAAACACTGTGTTACAGTTATAGCCTATTGCTAAAGGCAAATTTCTCTTCGCAACAAATAAGGCGTCTGGATATTCTGCAAATAATAAGACCAAGGCAAATGAGCCATGTAAGTTGTTTAAACACTTAAATAGAGAATCAATTGGCGACAATCCTTCATCAAGATATAAGGTTAGCATGTTTGGTATGATCTCTGTGTCAGTGTCAGTATGGAATGACATGCCCCTTTCTTCTAGACCCTTTTTTAGCAGATTGTAATTCTCAATTATGCCGTTATGAGCAACAACAACATTATCTGTACGAATGGGGTGAGCATTTTTAAGGCCTGGGACTCCATGTGTAGCCCAGCGAGTATGTGCTATACCAACTGTACTGTGAGACATCTTGCTGTCATCAACAACTTCACATAACCTTTCGACTTTACCTTCTGATTTTTTGACTTCTATCTTACCTTCGTTATTTATGATTGCTATACCTGAGGAATCATATCCCCTATATTCCAATTTTTGTAACCCAGTTAGTAAGGTTGGTATTACTGAATCACCGCTACTTACTACACCAAATATTCCGCACACAAATGGATCACCAAACAAACTTTTTTCTAAACATGTTAAGCATTTTTGCCTTTATTACTGGTTGATTTATATTCTTTTTATCATTCTTTCGATTTTACCTTTTTAATTGGTTTAGCTGCTACTTTTTGAGTTTCTTTGCTTAAAACCTCAGATATAGCGGACTTTAGAACTTTTATCTCAACTTTTGGTGCTATTTCTATTATAAATTGTGCATTTGCCTCATCAACTTTATTAACTTCACCTATTATTCCACCAGAAGTAATGACTGTATCACCACGTTTTATTTGATCTATCATCTTTCTATGTTCTTTTAGTTTTTTTTGTTGCGGGCGAATAATGAGAAAATAAAATACCACAAATATTAAAATCAGTGGAATAAAACTAGCAAAAGATGCGCCGATACTTGATGTATTGCTAGTTGCATCTGCTGCAAAAACTTCAGAAATGAGCATATTTAATCCTAATTGTTAATGATAAAAACAAACCTATTTAAGTATTAATTACAATACCATGCCATGTCAAGTTTGGTGAAGGCGTTTCTTAATACCGGCAATAATACTGCGAATTCTAAGTTATGCTAAAACTAATATGGCGGGAGTGATGAGACTTGAACTCACGACCTCATGCGTGACAGGCATGCGCTCTAACCAACTGAGCTACACCCCCCTAATTTCTTTTTAGCATTTTCGGGCTTCAACTTTAAAGCTAATAAACATGTTGCCCTTTGTCAATATTTTTTGTTTGCGCTTTGCTGTCTTTTCTATTACTATGTAAATAATTTAATTTCACACATGGCTTGTACAAGTAGTCCCATTAGGGTTATGCCATGGAAGATAAACTATTTGGAGGAATGATATATGACAAATTTGCCTAAAGTCACTGTGCGTGATTTAGCTGAATCTGGTGTACATTTTGGTCACAAAATTAGTCGCTGGAACGCAAAAATGGCTCCATACATATATGGAGTGCATCAAGAAAATCGTATACATATAATTGATTTGCGAAAAACACTACCATTGCTACAGGTGGCCATGAAGGCTTTATATGACGTTGCATTTCAAGGTGGTCGCATTCTATTTGTTGGTACAAAGTTTCAAGCTTTTGATATTATTGCAAGTGAAGCGATTCGTTGTGGTCAATATTATGTGAATCATCGTTGGCTTGGTGGTATGCTTACTAATTGGGGCACTGTTTCTTCTTCGATAAAAACCTTGATGCAATATGAGAAAATATTAAATGACGAGGATAGCATTTTAACAAAGAAAGAATTGGGAAACATTGAAAAGAAAAAGCAAAAGCTTGATAAGGCGCTTGGCGGTATTAGAGAAATGGGAGCAATTCCTGATATCTTATTCATCATTGATACTAATAAAGAGCATATAGCGGTTAAGGAGGCTAAGAAGTTAGGAATTCCAATAGTTGCAATACTTGATACTAATTCTGATCCAGATGGTATTACTTATCTAATACCTGGAAATGATGACTCAAGAAAATCAATAGAGCTCTATTGTAAATTAGCTACCGACTCTATATTAGCTGGAATAGAGTCTAGTCTAGCAAAATCTGGAGTTAAGATTGATGATATAAGGGGTGATGAGTTTATTCAAGAAAAAGAAGATGGTATTGTGCAAACTAAAAGGAGACGTAGTAAAGTTTACAAAGAAGAAGAAAGGGAGGTAGTAACAAATGAAGATGAATCCAGATGATATAAGAGAATTACGTGATAGAACAGGGCTTGGCTTAAGTGACTGTAAAAAAGCATTAGAAGAATGTGATGGTGACATTAAGAAAGCCGTTGATAAGTTACGTACAATAGGTCTTGCTAAAGCTGACAAAAAATCTGATAGAGTAGCTTCAGATGGGCTCGTTGCTATGTGTTTGACTGAAAATTGTGGTGTATTGATTGAACTCAATTGCGAAACCGATTTTGTCGCAAGGAATGAGAAATTTATAGAGTTAGTTTTAAATTTAGCATCAATTGCTCATCAAGAACGCTGTACTAGCGTTGATGAGTTAAAAAATGCCAAGTATGAAAGCATTGGCACAGTGCAGGAAGCTATTATGAATGGTACGTCAGTTCTTGGTGAGAAGCTAGAGTTAAGCAAGCTTTGTTACTTAGAAGCTAAGGATGGAGTTATTGCTGGCTACGTACATGGTGATGTGTGTGGCTTAGGTAAGATTGGTGCTTTAATTGCATTGCAATCATCTGGTGATAAGGCGAAGCTACAAGAGATTGGGAAACAAATAGCTATGCATGTAGTTGCTATGAAGCCTGAAGCTTTGTCTATAGATGATTTAGATCAAATGAAGTTGAACAACGAACGTTCTATAATTGAAGAGCAAGTGAGGAGCTTAAATAAACCTGAAGAAGTAGCAAAAAAAATAGTAGATGGACGAATGGCTAAGTACTATGAAGAAGTTGTTTTACTGGAGCAAAAATTTATAAAGGATGATAAGATGAAGATTTCTGATTTTATAAAATCAAGCGAGTTGAGTGCTGTTAAACTCTCTAATTACAAGTTACTTGTTTTGGGTGATGCAGATTAAATAGCAAAAAATGTTTATTTCAACAAATCAAAAAAGCGAAATAAAATATTCCAGGGTGTTATTTAAAATCTCTGGTGAGGCTTTGATGGGATCAAAGCAATTTGGTCACGATATGGAGACTATAGGTGAGTTATCTAAAGGCATAGTTGAAGTTTGTAATCTTGGAGTTCAGGTATGTATTGTTGTTGGTGGTGGTAATATCTTTCGTGGCACATCTGCGTCTTTAAGTGGTTGTGAAAGAGCAAGCAGTGATTATATTGGAATGCTTGCAACTATAATCAATGCTTTAATTTTACAAAACTTTTTAGAAAAAAATTTAGTAGCTTCTAGGGTATTATCTGCAATACCCATGGCCACTGTATGCGAACCTTACATCAGAAGGAAAGCTATTCGTCATTTAGAAAAAGGTAGAGTGGTAATTTTTGCAGCAGGCACAGGCAACCCATTTTTTACTACAGATACAGCTGCAGCCTTACGTGCTGTTGAAATGAATTGTGATGTTATTCTAAAGGGTACGCAAGTAAATGGTGTATACTCCGCTGATCCGAAAAAAAATGAGGATGCTGTAATGTATGATAGGCTTTCTTACACGGATTTATTGACTCGTGATTTAAAAGTTATGGATGCATCAGCAATTTCACTTGCTCGTGAGAATTCTATTCCAATTATAGTTTTTTCTTTGAAGGGAGAAAAAATAGTCAATATTATTAAGGGTCAAGGTACTTATACTATAGTTTCAGATTGTAAACAGTAGGTAATTTATGTTAAATGAAATAAAAGCTAAAACAAAAGAAAGAATGCTAAAAACTATTCAGTCCTTTCATGATGATATTAAAGGCGTACGCACTGGTAGAGCTAGTGCATCTTTGCTTGATGGTATAGTTGTAAACATCTATGGTGGGCATCAAAAGTTAAATCAAGTTGCAGGCGTTTCGGTTATAGATAACAAAACCCTATCAATTAAAGTTTGGGACATTAGTGTTGTAGGTGAAGTGAAAAACGCTATATTAAATGCTAACCTGAATTTAAATCCTGTTGTCGAGGGTAGCACCATACGTATAGCTCTTCCGGACTTGACACAAGAAACCCGTGAAAAATTAGTGAAATTATTGCATCAGTTTGCTGAAAATGCACGGGTTGCCATTAGAAATATACGTAGAGATATTATGGAAGAAACAGAAAAAATGAAGGAAAATAAAGAAATCTCAGAAGATGATTTTCATGGTGCTAAGAAGGAAATACAAAATATTACTGATGATAATATAAAAAAGATTGATGGTGAATTGTCCATCAAAGAAAAGGATATACTGAATCACTAAATGATATGGAGAAAGCTTACATAGCAAATGATGTCATTCCAGTGTTTGACACTGGAATCCAGTCTTTACTATACAACTATCTGATGCACTTGTTTGAAATCAAATTTCCTGGATCCCAGTGTCGGAGCACTGGGATGACACCAATTTTGCATTCAAGTATCAACTATTGGTGTCACTACAGTAACTCTCTTCCTGTCATGCAAGTAGCTGACACCTTCCAGGTGTCCATTGAAATCCAAAAAATTTCACTCAAGTCAAAATTAGGTTAAATTTAAATGTTGAATCAAGAATCTTTACCGAAACATTTAGCAATTATTATGGATGGTAATGGTAGATGGGCGAACAATCAAGGAAGGGTAAAAATTGATGGTTATAAAAAGGGCAGTGAAGTTGCATACGATATTGCCAAGTATTGTACGGACTTAACTATACCCTACTTAACTTTGTATGCATTCTCTATGGAGAATTGGCTTAGACCTAAAAACGAAACTGACTGTCTATTTGATTTATTTTACTCCGTTTTAACTAATGAAGATAAAGTCAATTTCATTTACAATTGTAACATTAAGTTGAATTTTATTGGCAATTTAAGTCTGTTACCCAGTAAAATATTGGATCAAATTAAAAAAGCAGAAGAAATGACACATAAGAACGATGGTTTATTACTCACTGTGGCAGTCAGTTACGGAGCAAAGCAAGAAATTACACAAGCTATAAGCAATATTATAAAAGAAAATATTGCTTATGTATCAGAAGAGGAATTTGAAAAATTTCTGTATACTAAAGATTTGCCAAAATTGGATTTATTAATTCGCACTGGCGGCGAAAAAAGGTTAAGCAACTTTTTATTATGGCAAGCAGCTTATGCTGAATTGTATTTTTGTGATACTTTATGGCCTGATTTTTCTTGTCAAGATTTGAGTAAAGCATTAGAAGATTATACAAAAAGAGAGAAAAAATATGGTAGATAATAATTTTATAATTAGAATGTTGTCCTCAATAGTAATATTATTCATATTTTCCTTTGCTACATATTTCAGTGATTTATCGTTTTACCTATTGATTTTTTCGATAGCAGTTTTATCTTCTTTTGAATGGTATAATCTAACCCAGGGAAACAAAATTTTATACGTTTTTGCATTATTATTGATTGCACTACCAAGCGCCTCATTAATATATTTATATAATCTACCACAGGGAAAATACGCATTAGTATGGTTCGTCTTAACCATTTGGGGAATTGACGTTACTGCCTACCTGTTTGGCAAGAATTTTGGTGGAGCTAAAATTTGCCCAATTATTAGCCCTGGAAAAACTTGGGCAGGACTTCTTGGTGCGATTTTAGCTGGAGTAGTGTGCACAATTTTTGGATCAATATTTTTTGGTCTATTTTCAATTTTTTATTCTCCAATCATTGGCCTTGCAATTGCTATTCTAGCGCAACTTGGCGATTTCACTGAGTCGCTTGTTAAAAGAGCTTACGGTGTTAAAGATAGTGGAAATATGATACCTGGCCATGGGGGAGTGCTCGACCGTATGGACAGTTTCATTTTTACTGCCCCTCTTATTGCTATTTACATAAGCTAAGTCTGCAGAAGTGCCATTAGAGCTCATCCCTAGTCAGCTCCCCAACCGCTTCTACAGTGCAGTCATGGACAAACGTCTTTTCACAATAAGGGCAGGCTATTTCCTCTTCTTCTCCCATATCTAAATATATTAATGGATGGCCGGAACCCTCATCATTCTCATCACCATGACAACAAACTTTTCTATTATTAACCCTCACTTTTGACATGCTGCTCCTTTAGCTTATAACATTTTATATATTGAATATACCCATTCAGAAATAAAAAACAACAAGCACTATTCTCCATTTTTTATCCTATTCAGGTTAATCAGAGGTTGTCCGGAAACTAGTAAATTCAAGCATATTCCCTCTTTAACATAACCCTACTCATAGCTAGGTATATGAAATTCTCAGTGGATGTTGTGAGTAAATCATACTCCTTCGATAGCCTTCTATTCCTATTAACCCAAGCAAAAGTCCTTTCTACAACCCATCTTCTTGGCTGTACTTTAAACCCTTGTTCTCTTGTTGGTAGTAGCTCAGGTGGCGTATCTTTGTGCACCCAAAATCTACATGGAGGCCTTTTAACAATTTCAATATCTATGTCATATTCTTCCTTTATGTGATTCTTTAAATTTCTTCCTTGGTATCCCATGTCAGCCCACATTTTTTTAACTTTAGTATATTTTGTTCTCATATTGTTTAATGCTATTTTCATACCATCTCTATCATTTTCGTTAGCAGCGCCTACGTAACAACCTAGTATAAAACCCTGAGTGTCTGTAATTATATGCCTTTTTCTACCCTTTACTTTTTTTACTTCCATCATAGCCTTTGATCCCCCCTTTTCTGTAGTCTTTACAGATTGACTATCTACTATACAGGCACTCGGCTGCTCATTCCTTCCTATTTTTCTTCTACTATATTTTGTAATTTCATAATTCATTTTCTCAAAAATTCCCTGCTTCTTCCATTGCCTGAACTGCTCATACACAGTCTTCCATAGCGGAAAATCATTTGGTAAATACCGCCATTGACACCCTGTACGCAATACATAGAAAATTGCTTCTAATATTTCTCTTTTGCTATACTTTGGCGGCCTTCCTCCTTTCTTGTATGATACTCTGAAGTGTTTTTCTATTCTTGCCCATTCCCTTTCGCTTAGATCTGTTGGATACTTTTTTCTCATCTTTACCCCGTACTAAAATTTCAGATATTATAGCCTTTTACTTGTTTCCGGACAACCTCTCAATTCGTTTTGAACACCTTTTGATACAAATTTGCTAACATCTTCTCCTAATCTTGCTATTTCCTTTACAAAGCTTGATGAGATAAATTGAGTATCTTCAGAAGCAGGAAGAAATATGGTTTCGATTTCAGGAAGAAGTTTATAATTTACCCAGCTCATTTGAAACTCGTAATCAAAATCCGATACTGCTCTTAATCCCCTAATAATAACAGAAGCATTCTGCTCTTTGGCAAACTTCACTAGCAACCCATTAAAAGATATAACATCTGCATCAATTCCTAGCCCTTTGATTTCATTTTCAGCCATGCTTGTGCGTAGCTTTGTGTCAAAGGCAGTATGCTTATTAACGTTTTCTGCAACTCCTATTATTAATTTATCGACTAGTTTACACGCTCTTTTGATTATGTCAAGATGCCCAAAAGTTATAGGGTCAAATGTGCCAGGGTAGATTCCTATTTTGTCATTAATGTTCATCCTTTATTTTTATAAACTACTTTAAAAACTTTTGATAGACATAATAACATTTTTTATCTAAAAATAAAAGTATACAGTTGGCCTGATAGCTCAGTTGGTAGAGCAAAGGACTGAAAATCCTTGTGTCGCTGGTTCGATTCCTGCTCAGGCCACCTTCTCTTTCTTGGCAAACTTGCCTTTTTGTTATAAAATACTCTATATCGTAATATAAATATTAGGGAGGCAAGTCATAGTATATAAATATTATAATAAACTATTTAATATCTCATTAATTATAGTTCTATTATTAAGCAATATTACTTATGCTGGCGTTAGTGAAAAACCGGCATCTCAACATGTAACCAGAAAAGAAGAACCAGCGTCAACTGTCTTGACGGCAGAAAATACAGTAAATAATGACATAGTTGTTGGTTTGTTGAAAACGGAAGAAGCACATGAGCTTGGGCTATCTCAAAATATCTACGAGATGTTTAATAACTTTGGAGTTAAAACCGTACTCATTGACTACAATAAAATAATTAACTTAAAAGAAATCCAAGAAAAGTCGCTTATCTTTGCAAAACAAGATGAAACATTGGCAAAGAAGCTAACATTAGACCGAATAAAAGTTGAAGTTGCAAAGTTTGTTAAAGAGCACAAAATAAATAGAATATTTATTCCGGATAATTTACACTCAGCACCCACTCCTTGTCGCCAGCTTGTTACTGAAGCAATTGTAAAAATAGTGGATGATAACCCTGCAATTCATTTACTTGGCATATGTGAAGGCATAATGAATGCAAAGGGAATTGAAGTAGTGAGTGTTGTGAGTGATGAAGAGAAACGAAGATCTCATTTAAAATCAGCACCTAATCCACAGAAAGAGGATCTACCTCTCCAGCAGATAAAGATCGTTCCAAATAGTCGTTTAGCAGAAGTAGTAGCCAAATTCCTAATACCTAATGAAAATGGCTGGTTTTCAACATATTTTCCAGATGCTCATTCAGGAGCAGTAAGTAATACACCAGAAAATAGAAGAAAATTGGAGTCACTTGGATATAAAGTTGCAGCATTTTCCAGTGAGGGGGTAATAGAGGCTATTGAAGATAAGCATGGTAATGTTCACTTTCAAAGTCATCCAGAAGCCCTTGTTGTGAAGTCAGATAAAAACCTCTATTTATCAAATCACAAGGAACGTCAAGTGTCTACACTAGTTGCTATAGCGATTATGAATGATTTTCTTTATCGTGCTTAATGGCTATAGCTTTAGGCTTACCGACGATTTGATAAACGATAGATTTGTCATGTATCCGTTCAGGCAATGGCGTCAACTTAAGGAAAAATATCAGCGATAGTGTATAAAATTTCTCTCCAAATTTTTTATCATTAAATTATCCAAAGAGTGCAAGGGACAGCACTTTTGTTTCTATTTTATTGCAACAAAAAAGTTTAAAATGTGTCTTTTTTAGGTGAGGCATGCAAAAAGGAAAAGATCTTATCTTACAAATTAAAAATGCAATATACTCGAAAACTTTTCAGAAAATCCATTGTGTTGAGTTTTACACGAACAAGAAAACTTCCTTTTTCGACAGTATTTTCTATGATTTTAAAGTTAGTTAAAAAAAGTTTGGGAATAGAATGTGAACTTATGGAGCCATTGACATGTACCCTCAAAGCAAGCTTTTTCTAAAGCAAGGTATAAGATTTGCCATACAGGCTTTCAAGAATTTAAGCATCCAAACAGCCTATCAGGATGAACCTGAGTTGGAGAGGCTATAGACTTATTGCAGCAGATGGTTCTGGTATGAGATTACCCAGCTCTGGGGAAATTGTATCCGAGTTTGAACCAAATGGAAACTGACCTTACCCAGAAAAAGTGGAGAGAAAGTTTGGAATGTTTTTCACAAAGAGAATGATGAATCAAAATGCTCAGGAATGCAATAGTTAATAGTGACGTTGTTTGTTATAAAAAATTTCTATGTATTCAAATATTGCAGTTCTAGTTTGTTGAGCAGAGTGTTGTGAAGTATCAATAAGTATTTCTCTTTTCAATGAGCTAAAGAAGCTTTCCACAACAGAATTGTCGTAACAACAACCTTTATGACTCATCTATGTTTTTTATGGATAAGAGATATTGATAACCTTGCGAAGTATATTGTGAACCTTGATCACTATGTAATAGTAGATTTTTGGCAGGTTTACGCTTGTTAACGGCCATTAATAAAGAGTCCATAACCAATTGTTTATTTATTGAACTGCTCATTAACTACCATGCGTGAATATAGATCGATTATTGTTGCCAAATATAGCCATCCTTCTTTGGTTTTTATATAAGTAATCCCATACTTTATTTGGTTGATCGACAATAAAGTTTTGGTCTAATATATTGGGAGCTACTGTCCGTTTGTTGTTTCTTAATTTTAAATTTTCTTCTCAATATAGCCTGAATACCATTTTTCTGCATAATACTTTGCACTGTTTTTAAGTTGCAACTTTTACCCAAAGCCTTTAATTCAGCATGAATTTTAGGAGCTCCATATCTACATTTAGAAGCTTGATATATTTTTTGAATATCTGCTAATAACTCTTTATTTGCTGATTCTCTACTGCTTATTTTCCTTGTAGTCCACTTATAGTAGCCACTAGCAGAAAACCCTACATAATTCCTGCACTTTATAGTGTTTACTATGCTCTTTTATGAAAAAATATTTTACTCTTTTTGACTGGCCAGGGCTTTTTTAAAATGTCTCTTTCTCTTGTTACTTTTGCTAACTCTTTCTGTAAATCAAATCTCTCTTTGTCATAAGGTGCTACATCTGGAAATGCATTTGCCGCTGACTTTTTTTCGTTATATTTCTTCATCCATTTTCCTAATACACTATCCCTTATTCCTAGATCTCTTGCTACTTTTGCAACTGGTTGACCTACCTTTCTTTGTTCATTTGCCAGCTTAACAGCTTCCAATTTGAATTCTGCCGTATATTCTCTTGCCATTTCTAATCCTCCAAAATTTTATTTTACCCGAAAAAACTCCTTTCTTTCTCTCCACTTTTTCTGGGTAAGGTCAGTATGGGAAAAGGTGAAAGATGTACTAAAAAACCCAGAGATGATAAAAAAGGAATACCAACGTAGAGTATTAGAAAATAAAAATGATGAATCATCAGAGAAAAAGTTTGCAAGAAGAGAAAATCAAATAAAAGAAGGTATCGAAAAATTAATGGAAGATTATTATAGTCAAGAAAATGCAGGAGAGAAAGGATATATAAGCGAGGAAGAATTTAAACAGACAATGAGAAAAATGAAAGAACGCTTACAAGGGATAGAAGAAGAGAAAAAAAAGGTAGTTGATCAGAAGGCAGTAGAAAAAGGAATAAGTCTTATTATAAATAGCATAAAGAATTTTTATTCTAGTGTAAAATCGAACCTGGAACAGCTAGATTGGCAAACTAAGCGCGGCATTATTAAAGCATTAATAGGACAAATTAACATTGGTTGTGATCAGGTAGAAGTAGGATTTCAGATCGAAGAACCAGCACAGGATGGGGGAATTCTTAATTTGTATCATTGTACTACACATCATAATAAGGGGGTTGGCAAAATGTGTGCGCCAAGAAGTGCGTAAGGAACAGTTGGTGAAAATCCAACACGGGTAAAGCTTAGCCGGCAACCTGGAACAAACCATTATGCTGCGTAAGGTAACGAGCGTAGTAAAGCTAATGGAATGGACAACATAGGGTGCAACGAAAGTGAAGGTATTGAGTCCCGTAATTCACGCGTCATGGGGGCTGACACTTTACATTTGGTGGAAGGCAACATGGGTAATAACGCTAAGGCAAGATATTACTCACCTCATCGGGATCGAAGGCCGCGTCATGTGTTGAGATGGACCTTACGTGAACTTGGGAGATCCTTTGTATTCCTGTAAGGGTACTCTGGAACAAGTCAATAAAGGCGAGGACTGGAGGAAGATGCAAAGGAAGTCGGACTAACTGATAGTACTCGGAGTGTGGGAAAGCCACATACAAGGGGAAGCGGTTAGCAATATAGTGACTGGTATAGGGATTGCTATACCAATACAACAGAGATTAGAGGAGTATGCAAGGAAAACTAAACCAGATAGCAGTAAGGGCTAAGCAAGATAAGCGAGTAAAATTTACATCATTAGTTCATTTGATTAATGAAGAGAATCTTGCAGAGTGTTATAAGGAACTAAAACGCAACAAGGCTTGTGGTATAGATCGTGTGACAGTGGAAGCTTATGGAGAAAATCTAGAAGAGAAACTTAAAACACTAGTGGATAGTATGAAGAGAAAACAATATCAACCGCTACCAGTGAAAAGGGTATACATACCCAAAGCCGGGAGCAAAGAGAAGCGCGGTCTCGGAATACCATCAACGGAAGATAAGTTGGTACAGGTAATGCTAAAGAAGATATTAGAAAATATTTATGAAGCAAACTTTATGGACAGCTCGTATGGATTTCGACCAGGAAGAAATTGTCATCAGGCGATAAACGCTCTAGATAAAGCAGTTATGCACAAACCAATTAACTATATTGTAGAAGTGGATATCAAGAAGTTCTTTGATAATGTTCAACATAAATGGCTAATGAATTGTCTAAGGGAACGAATAGCTGACCCAAATTTATTGTGGTTAATAAAACGATTTCTAAAGGCAGGAATAGTCGAAGTTGGATGTTATAAAGCAACCGATCAAGGCACACCACAAGGTGGTATAGTAAGCCCTGTATTAGCTAATATATACTTACACTATGTGCTGGACTTATGGTTTGAAAAGAAATTTAAGCCAAAAGCCAGAGGATATTTACAGCTAATAAGGTTTTGCGACGATTTTGTAGTTGGCTGCGAGAGGGAAGAAGACGCAAAAGAATTTCTAGAATTACTGAAACAAAGACTAAGTAAATTTGGGTTGGAAATAGCTGAAAATAAAACAAAAATAGTAAAGTTTGGTAAGAAAGAATGGTATCAAGCAGAAAGAGAGAAACGTAGGACGGCTAGCTTCAACTTTCTAGGATTTACACATTATTGTGGAAAAAGTCGTAATGGTAAACTTATGATGAAGCAGAAAACTTCAAAAATAAGCCTAGCCAGAAAGATTAAAGAAATCAAAGAATGGTTGAAGATGGTACGAAGTCGTATCTGTCTCAAAGATTGGTGGCAGAAACTTAAAGCCAAACTAACAGGACACTATAGCTACTTCGGAGTTAGCGGAAATTATCGGTGTTTGATTCAATTCTATCGACCGGTAACAAAGTTAGCATTTAAGTGGATAAACCGACGTAGTCAAAAGAAAAGTATGGATTGGGAACAATTTATACACTATTTAAAAGTAAATCCATTACCAAAACCAAAGGTATATGTTTCTTTATACACAGGAGCACTAGTGTGAACGCTGTATTGTGGAGCCGTGTGCGGGAAATCCGCAAGCACGGTTCTTTTGGGGAGACTATGGTTATGAGACCAAATCGCTGGTTTCAAGGTCATGAGTCTCTACCAGACGTCAAGCAAGTTTTTTCGTTTCTATAAATCTGGATTTCAGCGTTATGCGCTGGAATGACAACGTGAGGTAAATTTTTCAACATCCCAAAATTACAGAATTCAGTCTGTTTAATTAAGTGTGAACTGTTACACGAAAATTTTGTAAACAGATTAATATACCCTGTTTTTGCTATTCATCTAAAAATGGAACCATAGAGTACGTTGAGGAGCGTAAGCAAATTTTAATGCAAAAATTACTATCAAAAAATAGATTATGCAAGAGGTCTAATTATTCTGCCGCAATTTTGCTCTATCACACTTGCCACATTTAATATTCCAGCTTCATCATAATAATTTCCAATCACTTGCAAGGCAAGTGGTAAACCCTCATTGGAGAGCCCAACAGGAACAGAAATAGCAGGCAATCCTGCCAGACTTGCCGGCACAGTAAACACATCATTGATGCACATAATTAGCGGATCTGGCTTTTCATTTAAGCCAAAAGCTTCTGTTGGAGCAGATGGCACAAGTATGTAATCTATTTTTTCAAACGCTTTTATAAAATCATTTCTGATTAATGCCCTGATACACTGTGCTTTTTCGTAATATTCATTGTAATGACCTGAGGAAAGCGCATAAGCGCCAATTAAAATTCTTCTTTTCACCTCTTTACCGAAACCTTCTGCTCTTGTTAGTGAATACATTTCTTCAAGGGTATCAGCATCAACCCTGAACCCATAACGCACACCGTCATAACGAGCAAGATTGGATGAAGTTTCAGCAGAACAAATTAAATAATAGACTGGTATTGCATATTTAGTATGTGGCAGAGTAACGTCAACAACTTCAGCGCCATTTTCTTTTAAATAGGAAGCAACTTTCTCCCAATTATGGACTATTTCCTCTGAAATTCCATCCATCCTATATTCTTTTGGTATACCAATACGCTTACCCTTGACATCACCATTTATAAAGCTAGAAAATTTAGGCACTGGCTTTTCGCTTGATATTGAATCTTTTGTATCATAGCCACAGATTGCTTCCAGCATTAATGCTGAATCAGAGACAGAACGAGTAATGACTCCTGCTTGATCTAGAGAACTCGCAAATGCAATCATACCAAAACGCGAGCATCTTCCATAAGTTGGTTTTATTCCAACCACTCCACAATAAGCTGCTGGTTGGCGCACAGATCCACCGGTGTCACTCCCTAGTGCTCCAGCGCATAAAAATCCAGCCACCGATGCTGCAGATCCACCAGATGATCCACCAGGAACAACTTTTTCCCCATCGCTTTTTCTAATCCACACATTTTCAACAGGGCCAAAATAGCTATTTGTGTTCGCAGAACCCATAGCAAATTCATCCATATTAAGCTTACCGAGCATGGCTGCTCCACTTTTTAAAAGCAAGTCAGACACCGTAGATTCGTAAGTCGGAACGAAATTTTCCAGCATTTTTGAGCATGCTGTTGTTTTTATTCCTTTTGTACAGAATAGATCTTTGATGCCAACTGGTACACCCATGAGCGGCGAGATTAAATCATCCTTTTGCCTAGAGAAATGTTCATCTGCAGCTTTAGCAGCTTTCATTGCTATCTCTGGGGTTTTTGTTATAAATGCATTTAATTTCTCATTTTCAACCGCACTGATGTGCGCCTCTACGAGTTCAACGGCAGAAAAACTCTTTTTTTTGAGCCCGTCATGCATTTGTGTAATACTTAACTTTCTTAGTTCATTCATCAATATTTAATTTTTAGCAAGACATTAATTATAACATGGCACGATAAAAAATCCATACATTTATAGTTACAGCTAGAAATGTAGCTAAGGTAACTTAGATTCACCGACAATCGTCATCCCGCTACTTGTTAGCGGCTAAGAGATACCGCAGCGGTATGACGTAGAAGCTATACTTTTATACTCACCAACTCAGTATCCAATCCGGATTGTATCTTAAAAAGGTCAAAAGACTATAATAAGCAAAGGAGTGATACTGTGTCTGAGTGAAAATCGTTGAGATCCCAGTGTCTGCTGCTTGCATAGCATTTATTTACAAAAAAATAGTCATGCAAGAGACTTTGCTTGGATATTTGATATAATTTAGGTCTATTAAAGCAAAAAATACTAACATGAATGAAGTGATAACATTTGGTTGTCGTCTAAATTTTTACGAGAGCGAGTTAATCAAAGAAGCATTAAAAAAAGCAAAGAGAGAAAATGTTGTTGTGGTGCATAGCTGTGCAGTGACAAACGAAGCAGAACGTCAGGTAAAGCAAAAGATACGTAAGATTTACAAAAATGATCCAAATAAAGAAATTATCGTAGTTGGTTGTGCTGTTCAGTTGGATCCAGAAGTTTACAGTAGCATTCCTGGTGTAAGTAAAGTGCTCGGTAATCAAGATAAGCTAAAAGCTGAAAATTACTTACTAAATGACGATAAAATCTTGGTCAGTGATAACCAAGTAGAACCTGTTCTAATTAATGGATTTGAAGATAAGTCAAGGGCATTTATTGAAATTCAAAATGGTTGTAATCATAGCTGCACATTTTGTTCAATTACTGAGGCAAGAGGGAATAATCGATCTGTGCCAATAAACAGTATTATAGAGCAAATCAGGATCTTTGTAGAAAATGGATATCAAGAAGTAGTGTTGACAGGGGTTGATATTACTGACTTTGGTACAGATTTGTTGGGTAAGCCATCACTTGGTTCAATGATTAGGAGAGTTTTAAAGGATATACCAGAGTTGAAGAGGCTAAGACTTTCCTCTATCGATGTTGCTGAAGTTGACGACGAATTAATGGATTTAATAGCTAATGAGTCAAGACTTATGCCTCATTTACATTTGAGTCTACAATCTGGTAATAATTTAATACTAAAGAGAATGAAGCGTCGTCACAACAGAGAACAAGTGATAGAATTTTGTCATAAAATGAAGAGCTTGAGGCCTAATATAGCATTTGGCGCTGATATTATTGCTGGATTTCCAACAGAAACTGATGAAATGTTTCAGGATACAGTTGATTTACTGAAAAAAACAAATATAGTTTACCTACATGCTTTTCCATATTCAGAGCGGAAAAATACACCTGCTGCACGAATGCCACAAGTACCAGAGAATGTGCGTAAAGAACGAGTAAAAAATTTAAGAGAAGTAAATAAAGAAATTATGAGCAGTTTTTGTCAATCCTTGATCAACACTAAGCAAAGTGTTCTGGTTGAGCAAAATAATGTCGGTAGAGCAGAAAATTTTGCATTAATAAAGCTTGAATCAAAAGCTCAAGCCAAGAGTATTGTGAAAGTTAATGTTAAAGGAGTGGAAAATAATTATCTAATTGGAAATATTTTTTCTTAATTTTTGTACATTGAAGAAATATACGATATAGTAATTATACTGTAAATGATAATTGTGAATTCATTTATGATAACTAGAATATCTATTACTTTATTTTTGATTTTCATTTCATGTGTCTATTTTTTTATTACTTATATTAGTAATGATACACACATTGAGCAAGTACAACCCTTAAAATTAGAAACAGACAATAATAAAAGTGTGATACGTTCTGAGGAGGTTACTGCAAAAGAAATACCAATAAAATATCAAGAACTTGAAAGTAGTCCACCTTCTGTTTTCCAAGTAGCTGATCAGAAAAATATGTGGTCACGTATTGCAGATCAAGCTGAGCCTACAAAAGAAAAATCAAAAAAACTTGATTTTTATGTTAGCGCTAACGGTGGTAAGGTATACCATGATAATTCAGAAATATTTGTAAAGGGTATACAAGAAATAGGAAAAAGAGTCCTAACTTTAGTTGAAAGTCATTATGGTTTTATAATAAAAAATATAGTGGCAGATGAAATTAAAAGTATACAGCAATTTGATGGTAAAATTGATTTCCAGTGGTTTAGCAGCATGTCTTTAGGTTACTATGCTGGAGAAAATGGTAAAATTGATTTTGAAGCCGCGTATTCTATAGCCAATATTGAAGATAGTAATTCTCCTCCGGTATTTGATAAATCAGCAAGTATATTTGCGTTTTTGTTAAACTTCTATTATAATCCCAGCGTTCAGGATACACAATTTGCTCCGTACATCGGTCTTGGTATAGGACCAACAATTTTTAGATTAAAAAGGATTAATGGGTCACCCCAAAATTCAATGCCACTGAATGTTCCTTGGTTTGCTTATCAAATAAAACTTGGTGTTGATTATTCAATAATCCCAGAAATCAAAACCTTTCTCGGCTATCGTTACTTTAGCGTTCCGATACCTGTTGCAGGTGACATATCTACTCACAATATTGAAGTTGGTTTGATATTTAATTTTTAGTGATAATTTAATATATATATAAATTCTTATCTTTTCTATCTAACAAACCAAATGTTGGTACGATTGTTGCTTTTAAAAAAATGACAGTTTCTACTGTTCTAATATTATTCGCTAGCCTTTTTGATTTCTGATGCAATAAGCTTTGCTTATCTTCTCTATGTTCTATAAGCCCGCCGATTACCATAATTTCACCGCTCTTAATTTTTAACATAGAGTTCATTTCTCTGATTTCAACAATTGGAATGTCGCTATTTAATTTCATTTTACTCTGCTGTGCGACGTACTCTATATCTGGATCTTTAGTGTAGCCGTTAATTCTTGATAAAGTTGGATGTATATCCATGAATATTTCACTAGTATCAATGTTAATGCTTGGGTGGATTATTAGCACAACACCTATTGGGACGCTATTCATCTTGGTAATTAAGGTCTGATTAGAGTTTCTAGTATCTTTTTGTATATCGGAGGTAAAATAAATATGGTTTTTAGTAAATGAAATCATCGCTTGCTGATTATTTATAGCATGTACTCTGGGGCTTGAAATTACAGTTGAAGTGCCAAATTTGTCTAAATTTTTTACTAAATCTCCTAGATCATTTGCACCAAAGTTCATTGCTAGGTTAATAATGGAGTTATCTTGATTTATTATAGACTTAGTTCCATCTTGTAAGTCATTTAAGTTCATACCAGAAAGGTATTTGTCATCTAGCACAACTTCAACTATTTTTGCCTCTATCATTACTTGAGAAGACGCTAACTTCTTAACCTTATTAATATATTCTTCAACAGCTTTGTGGATATCTTTTCTAGCATTCAAAATAATAACACCAGCTTCTCTGTTGGATGAAAGGAATTCGCCATCATCCACCCCGTTAACATCCATTATTGCATTCAAGCCTTTTTCTAATGAATTCCATAAGTCACTACTGTATTGAGACTTCATAACATTGTTATAGTCCCTATCAACGTTACTTCCATCACTGTTAGTAATATTGTTATTAATGACGAAACTGCTTTGAGCAGAATGTTGAATATTGATGAAGTCTACGTAATAATTTTGTGTGTATGGCAAGTCCTGCTCAATTCTAATTACACCATTACTTGTTGAGTAACGCAGTTTGGCGCTATTTGCTATACTCTGAATTACTTCGTTTATATCCTTATCTTTTAGCTTTAAAATAATATTACCTGATATTTTTGGGTCCATATCCAAGTTAACGTCAGAAAGTTTTCCTATCTCAATCAGCAAATCCTTTACTGATACTTCTTCACTAACATTAATAGAAATAAGCTGATTACTGATTGTGAGATCGGGACACTCTATTGGTAAAGGCATAATTTCTGGTATTGCCGGTTCATTAATCTCCAAAGAGGTGTTATATTGTTGCAACGGATAATCGTGCTTATAATTGTCTATGTTAATAGGATATTGCTTGGTAGGTAGATGTGTGCAAGAAATAATGAAGAGGAGTATTAAGCATTTAAAAATAGCCATTAGAACAGCATACAAAATCTATACTAATAGCTTTCTATAAAAATATTAAAAATGTATTTAATCTCATTTTCATTGAGCAGATAATTGTCGTGTATTAGCTTTGGCTATGTATTTTTTGTATACTCTTCTTGTACTTAAATGTAGACCAGCATAGCCCTAATTTTTTTATATATTGTACTTCTTTCTCTGTATTTAATAATAGGCTTGAAAATAAATGGTAAGCCTATAATTGTTAAGCTTAGAGCTAGGGTTGAAAGTATACAACAGGCTTTGTGTTTACTACGTAGCTCTTTCAGATAAAGCATCAAAAATCTACAAAATTTTTTGTAATTTTCTTCGATGTTTTTTTTGCTATGAGCCTTGCTAATGAACATATCTATTGCGGTATGACCGTTATTGCACTTAATGTTAAGGTCTGCACCTTTTTCTGTTAACAACTGAGCTATATCAAAATAATCCTTTTGAACAGCAAGATGTAGAGGTGCAAAACCTTGTTGCTCACAAATGTTCATATTGGCTCTAACTTCCAATAACATTTTCACAATTTGTGTATGGCCTTTTTTAACTGCGAGTAGCAAGGGAGTTCTGTTACATTTAGTAACAGCATTAACGTTTACCTTAAGCTTCAATAAGAGCTTAACTGTTTTAGTGTTACCATTATGGCTAGCTTTATGCAGCCTAGCGTTACCATTAAAATCTTGATCGTTTGCTTCTATTCCCTTTGAAACAAGAAATGTTACCATTTTTCTATTATTATGCTCAATAGCGCAATCTAACGCATCAAAACCATGGTTGTTTTTTGTGCAAAAAAACTCTTTAAGTTTAATTTTATCGTTACTTGCTTGCTGTTTTTTTGCAATAAGTTTTACTATTTGCATTTTGTTGTTATACGCTGCTAGGAAAAGCGTAGTGTTATTTTCTGCATCTTTGGCTTCTATATTTGCACCTTTCTTTATCAGATATTCTATAATTTCTGCTCTGCTGTCATAATGTGCGGTGCATTGATAAATGGTTAAAAACAAAGGAGTACGAAAATTGTTATCTTCACATTCGAGATTTGCTCCGCTATCAATTAAAATTTGGACGCTTTTTTTAGAACCGTATAGTGAAGCTATATGAAGAGGAGTATAGCCCTCTTTGGCATCTTTTTCATTAATTTTTGCGCCTTTTGTTATCAAAAAATCTATTAATTCCGTGTCATCTTGTAGTGCAGCAAGGTGCAGTGGAGTGAATCCATTTTTATCCTTGGAATTAATTGTCAGTTGGTTAACAAAAAGTTTAGCAACTTTCTTGTGTCCATGCATAATGGCGTAATGCAGAGGGTTTCTATTTTCGTTGTCTACGACATTGAAATCAGCTTCGTGCTCTAGTAATGACTTTACTCCAACTAAATCGCCTTCTTTTGTGAACTTATGCAAGAGAGTGATTCCACTTGCATCTTTTGAGTTAATATCAAATCCATTTTCTACTAATTGGTTTATATCTTCCTCACGCGCCATATCACTTAAATCTCTAATTAAACTCTTTTCGCGTTAATAATACTCCTACTTGATTAAGTTTAAATGAATCTGTGAGAAATGGCTAGTGCATTCTTGCATAACAAACTTTTGGCAGCGCATTGGATGAAACGAAAAACTTACTTGACAAACTCCGCCAGCCCTCTTATCATGAAACTGAAGCTATTTATTTATCTTCGCAATCTCTGCAGTGGATTAATGACAAAAAACTTAATGTATTTGGCGTAAATCATGCTTAATTTTTTGCACTATGTGCACCTCATGTCTTTATAAAACTTTTAGGTTTCTACCTATACAAGCCGAAACGCGCTTATAAAGTGTTTAAGACAGTAAAAGACGTCAAATAGACAAGGGAGAATTTGAATACTAGCTACCCTAGGGTTTCTTTGCCTTTTTTTTATTTGGTAAATTTCTTAACATTTATAGCTAAACGACAACTGTCATTCCTGTAAAGGTCAAGTATCCCGCTACTTGTTAGCGGGATCTAGAGATACCGTGACGGTATGACGTAGGATTGCTGTCATTCTGCTACTTGTTAGCGGCTGAGATACCGCGAATGAATCGCGGTATGACGGTTCGCGGTGGCATGACGATAAGCTCGTCATTCCGCTACTTGTTAGCGGCTGAGATACCGCGAATGAATCGCGGTATGACGGTTAGCGGTGGCGTGACGATAAGCTCGTCATTCCGCTACGTGTTAGCGGCTAAGAGATATCGCGGTGGTATAGCTATAAATTGTTGATATCTTTTTTATATCACATTTTTAACTTACAATAGTTAGCCAGCGTTCCTTACATTAACCAAATCTTTCAAATTCTGCACTCACCACTACCTATAACTCACTTTCACGCAATATTGATCGTTCTTAAAAAGCAATCTAACATTTTTTATTCCTTGATTGCGAAGCTTTGATGCAGCTGATTTAGCAGCCTGAGCACTTTTAAAAAATGCAACATATCCCTTACTTTCTGCACTGTCTTGTTTCGGATGACGTTTCTGCATTTCTTTTTCATATTGCTTTCTGTAATGAGGAGTATTTTGTATCAATTGTTCTGACATCTTTCTTAGGTATTGAACTTTTACTTTTGCAAGCCCAGATTTATGAAATCCTAAGACTTGAGCTGCTTTTTCTGATAAGTCTATTATTCTGCCTTCAATAAAAGGCCCTCTATCGTTAACCCTTGTAACAAGCTTTCTTCCGTTTTCTAAATTAGTGACAAGAACAAAGCAGGGTAAGGGCAAAGTCTTATGCGCTGCAGAGATCAAGTGACGGTTAAACGCTTCACCATTTGCTGTAAGTGTGCCATGATCTTCTATTCCATACCACGATGCTATCCCTATCTCTTCATAGTGTTTACAGTTTTTTGGATAATAAGTTATACCATTTATTGTGTAGCTGCTGCCAATTTTATAATGACCTGCAGTGCAGTTAAACCTGTTGCTAAAACTGCAGCTACTTATCAAAACAAATATTAGACATAGAAAGGTTAGGTTTTTTATCATTGTATTCGGTAAGAGGGTTCGATACTATGAGGATTTTAAATTATACTATAATAAATTTAGTAATGAGTAAACATCTACTGCTAAATATTAACAAAACTCAAAAAGGAATAATACATATTATTGGTATAGGTGGAATCGGAATGAGTGCCATTGCTGAAATTCTTCACAATTCCAATTGCAAAGTTCAAGGCAGTGATGCACAATCAAACGACAATATAAATAAGTTACAAAAGCTAGGTATAGAGGTTTTTATTGGTCACAATGCTAATAATATAAGCCAAGCTCAAATAGTTGTACATTCTTCTGCAATAGAATCTGATAATGTGGAGTTAATTGCGGCAAAAAATAACAATAAAACCGTTTTGCATAGATCAGACATACTTGCTGAAATTATGAAAGGTAAATATGTGATAGCGGTTTCAGGTTCAAGCGGAAAGACAACAACAACCGCTATGATTGCTTCCATTTTTGATCATTCTGGCATTGATGCGACTGTAACTGTAGGAGGGATATTAAATTCCTATAAGAGCAACTTCAAACTTGGAGGGAGTGACACTTTTCTGATCGAGGCTGATGAGTCTGATGGAACTATGCTAAAAATCCCTGCAAAGATTGCTGTCATAACAAGTATCAACAATGACCACATAGATTATTACGGCACATTTGATAATATCAAAAATGCATTTTCCCAATTCGTGAATAATGCAGGTTCTGCAGTTTTACCTGATTCTGTAGACATCGATTATGATGCGGGTAATTCTATAACGTTTGGGTTTGAGAATGGTAGCATAAGAGCCAGCAACATTAAACAGCATGCTAACAGCATAGAATTTGATGTGTTGAACAACTGGATTCCAGCATTACGTGCTGGAATGACAAAAGGAAAGTGTACAGAGATGTCATCCCAGTGCGTGACACTGGGATCCAGCCCTTTAAAAAACATAGTACTATCAAATGCAATTGGAATTCACAAAGTAAGCAACGCCCTAGCTGCAATATCAGTTGCGATAAAGCTCGGAATTAGCGATGCAGATATTAAAAAAGGCCTTTTGGAATTTCAAGGAGTAGCAAGAAGATTCTCTTTGATTGCCGATATTAAAGGTGTTAAGTTAATTGAGGATTATGCCCATCATCCAAATGAAATATATGCAACTTTAACGGCTGCACGTTCGATTACTAAAGGAAAAGTAATAGGAATTATCGAACCACTTCGTTTTGCCCGCATTCGTAATTTTTTTGATGAATTCATACGCATTTTCATGATGTTTGATTATGTCATCCTCACTCCTGTTCATCCCCCAGAAGACAAGCCTATTCCTGGTTGTGGGATTGATGATATACAAAAAGCTTTAATCAGTAATGGATTTAATAACACAAAAATTATGAATGATGCTTTGCTCATTTCACATTTTATTAGTGATTCGACAAGTCCAAGTGATATAGTATTATTTATTGGTGCTGGTAGTAATATAGCTAAATTGGCAAAGGAAACTGCAGCACTTATTGCGGAAGTTAAGGTTTAATGTAATGAATAAGATAATCAATAACGTATTTGCAAGAGAAATTTTAGATAGCAGGGGTTACCCCACTATTGAGGTAGAAATTGAGCTCTGTGATGGTGCAATAGGCAGGGCATCTGTACCTTCTGGAGCTTCAACCGGTAAATTAGAAGCCTTGGAACTCAGGGACCAAGATGAGAAAAGGTATTGTGGTAAGGGAGTGCTGAAAGCTGTTCAAGCTGTAAATGGGATAATAGCAGATGAAATCATTGGAATGAATGCAGCGGACCAAAATGCAATTGATAAAGCATTAATTGAACTGGATGGAACAAAAAACAAATCAAAACTTGGAGCAAATGCAACTTTGGGTGTGTCTCTTGCAGTTGCAAAAGCAGCAGCAAACAGTTTCAAAATGCCGCTATATAGATATTTGGGAGGAAAGCAGACGAGTGTTATGCCGGTTCCACTCATTAACATAATTAATGGTGGAGTACATGCAGACAATAAGCTCGATTTCCAAGAATTCATGATTCTTCCGGTCGGTGCTGAGACTTTCAGCGAAGCGATTAGAATATCTGCGGAGGTATTCCACAACTTACGTAGCATTCTTAAGAAAAAAGGTTATAGCACAAATGTAGGGGATGAAGGTGGTTTTGCACCAAATATTGAAAGTACTGAAGAAGCACTTGATTTGATCATATACGCTATAGAATCAGCAGGTTATTCAGCGCAAAGTGATTTTGCACTAGGCCTTGATGTTGCTTCATCTACTTTTTATGAAGATGGAATTTACAAATTTGAACACAGAGATCTTACTTCAGAAGAGTTGACTGAATATTATTGTAATCTTGTGGAAAGATATCCAATAATTTCTATAGAAGATGCAATGAGTGAAGACGACTATGAAGGTTGGAAATTACTTACTGCAAAATTGGGGAGTAAAATTCAATTGGTTGGGGATGATTTGTTTGTTACAAATTGTGAACTGATATGCAAAGGAATAGAGGAAAAAATGGCAAATGCTGTACTGATCAAGCCAAATCAAATAGGGACGTTAACAGAAACTTTTGCTGCTATTGAAATGGCAAAATCAAATGGCTATAAAGCTGTTGTTTCTCATCGCTCAGGTGAAACAGAAGACACAACAATATCTCATATAGCAGTTGCGTCAAATTGCGGGCAAATAAAAACCGGGTCGCTATCGCGTTCTGATAGACTCGCGAAGTATAACGAGCTAATCAGAATAGAAAGCGCATTAGGAAAGGATGCTAAATATTATCGTGGGTTAGCATGGGTTTTATAGACGAAGTAAAATTGTGTTTAAAAGCTGGTGACGGTGGTGATGGCTGTGCAAGTTTTCGTCGAGAAAAGTTCGTTGAATTTGGTGGTCCAAATGGTGGTAATGGAGGAAAGGGTGGAAACATAGTTTTCATCAGCGACGCTAATCTCAACACTTTGCTTCATTTTCGTTATAGAAGACACATTAAAGCAGATAGTGGAAAAAATGGTGCAGGCAGGGATAGATCTGGCACAGCAGGGAAAGACGTTATACTTAAAGTTCCAGTCGGTGCACAAATAATTGATGAAGAAAGTGAAGAGATAATAGTAGACCTTGACAAGCCTGGTATGGAATTTCAAGTAGCACAGGGTGGAAAAGGTGGACTTGGAAATACTAATTTTAAATCTTCTACTAATAAGGCACCAAGACATTTTACTTACGGTCAGCCTGGCGAAGAAAAACATGTATTATTAAAACTAAAAGTTTTATCAGATGTTGGAATTATTGGCATGCCAAACGCAGGTAAATCAAAATTTTTGACTCGCTGCTCAAATTCCGATACAAAAGTAGGCGATTATCCATTTACCACCGTAAGACCTCATTTAGGCATGGTAAAAGTGGATGATAGCGAAGTTGTAATAGCAGATATTCCTGGAATAATTACTGATGCTCACCTTGGAGTTGGGCTCGGGCATAAATTTTTAAAGCACATAGAAAGGTGTCAAATTTTACTTCATTTAATCGATGTAACTCACGATGACGTTGTTTCGGCTTATAGTTGTATCCATAATGAATTGGAACTTTACAATAGTGATCTTGTTGAAAAAGAAGAGATTGTAGTATTAAACAAATGCGACTTATTGAGGGAAGCAGAAATTCTGGAAAAGAAGAATCACCTAGCTAATTATCTCAATAAAGAAGTGCTGTGCTTATCAATTAATGGTGATTTACAGCCTATTTTAAGATTATTAAGTGAAAAATTGAAAAAGAGTAATTCTAAGGAAATCGATGTATATGATCCTTTTAAAGCGTAAATTTTCTATTTATGGATGTACAAGAATGGTAGCGTGCAACCAGAACTAAGCGTACAGCTGTGCAAACATCGTGATTTGAGTCCACCAGAAGGGTGTCATCCCAGTGCCCAGACACTGGGATCCAGGAATTTTATTAAGTTGGTAAGCATAAAAGTAGCCGTTTTATGTTAAAATACAACGTTTTGATGATTATGAAAAGGCTGGATTCCAGACTGGAATGACACCATCATAAAGTGAATCAGTGTCAGCTACTTGCATCTACCATGCAAGTTAACTGAAAATTGCAATGTTCGTACACTTGACTACTTGGATCTAGTATGATTTAATTAACAAAGAAGTAGGCATGAAAAAATTATGTAGTGAACCAGTTTGCATAACACCAGGAGGAAAATATGGATAGAAAGACGAGAATAGAATCAGACAGCTTAGGGGAAGTAAAAGTACCAAGTGAACATTACTGGGGAGCACAGACTCAGCGTTCTTTAGAAAATTTTAAGATTGGCACAGAAAAAATGCCAGAGCCTCTGATTAAAGCATTAGCAATAGTAAAACTTGCAGCAGCGCGTGTTAATATGAAACATGGTGTTATAGATGATAGGGTAGGGGACGCAATTTGCACAGCCGCGAGGGAAGTAATAGATGGCAAATTTAATAATGAATTTCCGCTTGTTGTTTGGCAAACCGGATCCGGAACGCAGACTAATATGAATATGAATGAAGTGATCAGCAATCGTGCAATAGAGATTTTAGGTGGTAATTTGGGTAGTAAATCTCCAATACATCCAAATGATCATGTGAATTATGGTCAGTCGTCAAATGACACCTTTCCAACAGCAATGCATATAGCAGCAGCAGAGCAAATAAACTGCTTGCTTATTCCAAATCTTGAAAAATTGCATAAGGTGCTGGATAATAAGGTTCAGGAATTTAAAGATATAATAAAAGTAGGACGTACTCATCTGCAAGATGCAACGCCCCTAACACTAGGACAGGAGTTTTCTGGCTATGCAGCCCAGATTAAAAAGGGGATAGAGAGAGTAAAATCAACTTTAAGTGGTATATACGAGCTTGCACAAGGTGGCACTGCGGTTGGCACGGGACTCAATACTAAAAAGGGTTTTGCTGAAGATTTTGCAAAGCAAGTTGCAGGAATTACTAACCTTCCATTTACTTCAGCAGGCAATAAATTTGAAGCGCTAGCAGCAAATGATGCTTTAGTTGAGCTCAGTGGAACACTCAATACAGTAGCAGTCAGTTTAATGAAAATTGCAAATGATATAAGGTTGCTTGGTTCTGGTCCAAGATGCGGAATTGGGGAAATAATGTTACCGAAAAATGAGCCTGGTTCTTCAATTATGCCAGGTAAAGTGAATCCAACTCAGTGTGAAGCGGTGACTATGGTATGCACTCAAGTTATGGGAAATCATGTTGCTGTAACCATTAGTGGTTCAAACGGTCATTTTGAATTGAATGTGTTTAAGCCAGTGATAATTTACAATGTTTTGCAGTCTATAAGACTTTTAGCTGACGCAAGTTTAAATTTTACAGAAAAATGTGTAGTTGGTATTAAAGCAAATGAAGAGAGGATAAAAGATTTACTGAATCAGTCGTTGATGTTGGTCACTATATTAAATACGCATATAGGGTACGACAATGCAGCAAAAATAGCGAAGCTTGCTTATAAAGAAAATATCACTCTAAAAGAAGCAGCAGCAAAACTTCAACTGCTCACTGAGGAAGAGTTTGAAAGGATAGTGAAACCAGAAGAAATGGTAAATTATTTGTAACCGCTCACACTTAATTCTTCAATCTCACTAATAGAAAGGCCAGTAAACTTGACAATAGTGTTAACATCAACATTATTATCTTGCTTTGTCTACCTTATTTTGCCGCTCCCCTGAACGGATACGGTTTAAGACATAAGATCCTTTTTCATAGCTATACTACGTTATCCAGCGTCTGGGCACTGGTTTCTTGGTACTTATTCCGCAATAATTTTTTTTTCCTTCAATAAACTTTGCAGTTCGCCTTTTTCGTACATCTCGCGAGTGATGTCGCAACCACCAATAAACTCTTCCTTTATATATAATTGTGGAATTGTTGGCCAATCAGAAAACTTTTTTATAGATTCACGTATTTCATCATTCTCCAACACGTTAATATACTTAAACTTCACGTTCAATTTTTTTAGGATTGACACGACGAGTCCAGAGAATCCGCATTGAGGAAAATCAGAAGTGCCTTTCATATACAATACCACATCATTTTCTGTTATATCTTTTTTTATTTGTTCAAAATTGCTCATAAATTCACCTTATTTTTAAGTATTAGTTTCCAGTTGCAAGGCGTGTATAGACTGACCTTCCAGAGCTTTATATACCATTTTATGCTGTTCTATTTTTGTCTTTCCAAGAAAACACTTGGAGTTTATTTTTAAATGATAATGGTCATCATCTCCAGCAAGATCATGAATCTTTATATCAGCGTCGGGGAACGATTGTGTGATGATCCTCTCTAATTCGTGAATTGCAATAGTCATTGATTTGCTTTAAATTACAATACTTTCATTATAAATCTAAAACGATTGAGCGCAATAAAAAGTTGCTATCATAAAAAATAGAAGCATACTATAATAATGGAATGACAAATTATGCAGGGAGGCTTTGTGGTGGGCGAAAGATTTAAATTCACATATCTATTGGTTTTGCTAACTTTTTCATTTAGGTGCTTATCTTACGATGATAAAATAAATAACTTAGAGAATGTTTACATCAAAGCTAACTATTTTGGAGCATTCTTCAATGCAATAGGTTCTCTAGAAGGAAAAGAAGATGCAGGTGACAATATAACAGAGGGGGTTTTTAGTTTTAATAAGAAGGAGCGAATTGAAGCTGGATACAGTCCTAAATATGTTCCAGGGTTTGCCGGTAGTGCTGCAATAGGGTATTTATTCAAAAATATGAGAGTTGAGTTTGAAGGCTTATATTCTCAGACTAACTTATATGATGAAGATTATTCAGATAAGAAAAAAGCAAGATATATTGAACTTCGTCGTCACAATGATGCGTCTACTGGAGCGGAATGCAATTCACCTTGGAGAAGTGGAAAGGTTGATATTCACATTCAAGAAAATTGTAGTGTTGAAGCAGAGTTCAGAGCTGCATTTAAGATAAAAAATGAAGGTTTTAATAACTTAGCTGGAATGGTCAATGTATATCGTGATTTTAATATAGCAAAAATGCCATTCACCCCATATGTTGGTATTGGTGCAGGTGTAACTAGGGTTAAATTTCTAGGAAAAACCAGATATGCCTTGGCTTACCAAGCAAAACTTGGTATCAATCACCAACTTACAGCACAAACTCAAGCATTTGCTGGTTTACGCTATTTTGGTATCCTTGATAACCAATTTAAAGATATTGTACCAGGAATAAAGATACTAGCTGGTGAAGGATATATTCCTGCCGGTGGAGGAAGTAAAGTTGATGAAACTGCACGTGTTGAATCAACAACTGCAACCATTACCAATAGGTTTGGCATATATGGCTTAGAGTTTGGGTTGGTTTATCACTTTTAACTTTATCCAATAAATTACATATGTGAAGATAGTAAATTCAGCGTGCTGAGAACATTAGAAAGACGAGATTTTAATTGATTTTCATATTTACCCCAATCTTGTATTGCCTTTCTTGCAACACCTGAATCAACTGCGGCTTTTGCAACAGCAGGAGCTACTATAGAAATTAATCTTGGGTCAAATGGAGTAGGTATTATATATTCACGTCCATAGCCCATTTTACGACCGCCATAGACTGCAGATATCTCACCTGGTACTGGCTCACGGGCAAGCTTTGCTATTGCATCTGCAGCTGCAATTTTCATTTCATCATTTATTGTTGTTGCATGTACATCAAGTGCCCCTCTAAATATATAAGGAAAACCCATTACGTTGTTGACTTGGTTGTTGTAATCTGACCTACCAGTTGCAATTATTGCATCTGGCCTCACAGATTTTGCAAACTCAGGCCTTACTTCTGGATCGGGATTGGCAAGAGCAAAAATAATCGGGTCTTTGCCCATACTCTTTAACATCTCTTCATTTAACACATCTTTTGCAGATAGTCCGATGAATACATCAGCGCCTTTTATTGTATCAAGTAGAGAACGTTCGGAAGTATCAATTGCATACTTTTCCTTCCACTCATTCATATCCTCGTTTCTACCTTTGTATATTACTCCTTGCTTATCACACAGCACTATATTTTTAGCGCCCATGGACTTTAGTATTTCTAAACATGCAATACCGGCTGCTCCAGCACCATTCATAATGATCTTAACGTCCTCTAATTTCTTTTCAACAATATCAAGAGCATTTTCTATGCCAGCTGCAACAACCACCGCAGTTCCATGCTGGTCATCATGGAACACTGGAATATCCATCAGTTCATTCAGGCGTTTCTCTATTATAAAACAATCGGGAGATCTTATATCTTCTAAATTTATCCCCCCCCAACTTGGCCCAAGATACCTTACTGCATTGATGAAATCTTCTATATTTTCTGTACCAACTTCTATATCAACTGCATCAATATCAGCAAAACGCTTAAATAAAACAGCTTTGCCTTCCATGACAGGTTTTGCAGCAAGAGGACCGATATTACCAAGTCCAAGCACTGCAGTGCCATTTGAAATGACAGCAACACAGTTGCTTTTTGCTGTATAATCATAAACAACCTCAGGATTTTTAGCTATTTCAAGGCACGGAGCTGCAACACCAGGGGAATAAGCAAGTGACAAATCATACTGGGTAGATAAAGGTTTTGTTGGCATGATTGAAATTTTACCAGGGTTACCACCTCTGCTGTGATACTTAAGCGCTTCTTGTTTTGTGGTACTATCTAAATCATCGTTCATCATTACATCCTTATATTTTAAGCTTGTATTTTTTAAGTATATGGAGTTTTTATAAATGTTCAATTGTAAACTATTAACTTGTGAACTCTGTTGTACTTCTGTATAAGTTTACCTATTACGTAAGATGATATTACATGCTTAAAAAAAACGTGCCTAATTTGCTTACAATTTCTCGTGCACTTGCAATACCAGCAATAATATTAAGTTTTTATATAGAAAATAAATATGCAGGCCTGATAACAATATCAATCTTTGTGTTTGCGTGCATTACGGATTTTTTTGATGGTTACCTGGCGCGTGCGTGGAAAGTCCAATCAAAGTTTGGCAAGCTATTTGATCCAATTGCTGACAAATTAATAGTGGTTTCAACGATAATTATGCTAGTTTATAAGCATAAGATAAATGATTTTACAATAGTACCATCGATTATCATCATCTGTCGGGAGATATTAGTCTCGGGTTTACGGGAGTTTCTGATAGCTACAAATGTTAGTCTACCTGTAAGCAAAGCTGGAAAAATTAAAACATTTTTGCAGATGGTTGCTGTAGTAGCGCTAATAATGAACGATTATTATATGATTCAATATACAGGTGCGATTTGTTTATGGGTTGCAGCTATTATAACTATGTGGTCAGGCTATAATTATATCCTAGCCGGCATCAAATAGATTGATTAAATCTCCTAGGAAATAGTTAATAGACAAGAGTAGTTAATATCTTAGTGATATTGACTCAGAAAGCAAAAAGGTGTATAATTGTATTAACTTACTACTAATTAGGTTAATATTATGAAAATACCTAGTGGCAAATTTTCTTCTACTAAAAAGGTTCCAGGAAAGAATAAGAAAAAAAGAGATTTTGAACCATTAGAAGAGTTTTTTTGGGATTTTTGGCCAACAGTTGATAAAGAAGTCAAAAGAGAAAGGCTAGAACAAGAACTATTAGCACTAAAAAAAAGAGAGCTATATAGAAAATGTGCATCATTGGCAACAATGGTCCCATTTACATTGCTGATGGCGATTGAACTGGAAAAAACATATAGCGATCAGGTATTACTTGGCGTGATAAGTGGCGCGCTAAGCCACACTATATTACCTTTTACAGTCTTATCTCTTATTTGTACGCTATATTTAATTTACAATAATAGGAAGATAGCACAAAAAGAACGAGAGTTGGAGATTATTGAAAATGGAGAGGAAGTAAAGGAAAAAGAGCACAATATTTCTGATATAGGTCAGTGTTTGATCTATATTGAGGCTATAACAACTGCACTGGTTATTGTAGGTATGATAATGGGTGAAACATCTTCACTTGAAGCAGCAGAGGATGCAATTTTATTTCTTGCCAATGCAATTGCTTTTCTTGCAACTCTTGTTTCTTATATTGATAAGCATGAAAAAAATAAGAAAAAGGAAACAGAAAAGTCTGATCTTGATGAGAAATCTAGCAAGAAAACTAGCAATATATCTGTAGCCGGATTGGCGCTTGCTGGTTCTTCTGTATTTTTAATAAGAAGGATAATGTTAATAGCATTAGCATCGTCCTTAAATCCTGCTGTTGGACCTACTTTAAGCTTGGTAGGTATTGCAATTTTTATGGCTGTACAGGTCTTAACTATACATTCCTACAGTAAGACGCTGAAAGATCCAAAAGTGGAAGGACGAGGTGAATCAAGAAATGCAGGTAGTTCTGACCGTAGTTATAAAGAAGAAGGACCGGCTATTGCCTAAGAAATTTATTTATTTAAGTAATATTTAGGTCTATACTTTATTTTGATCGAAAAAAATCTTATGTATAAGACTTTAATCACGTGCTTTATTTTCCTAATTTGCTCCTTTACACAATCGTATGCGGATGATCTTGAAAAAACTGAAACTGAACTATATGAAGAAGCAGTTGAACTTTTTGACCAGAAAAAATATAAACAAGCTATTAGGGCATTTCATAAGATAGAGGATTTGTATCCTTTTTCTTATTGGGCAATGAAAGCAAAATTATTATCTGGGGTCTCTCACTATAATATGGGTAACTATAGCAGTGCTGCAAGTGATATGGCTGATTATATATATGTTTATTCAAATGGTGAAGATTTACCATATGTATACTACTTAAGAGTATTATCTTATTACATGCAAATTAATAAAGTGCAACTTGGACAGCAAACTGCATATAAAACTTTAGAGCTAGCCACTGAGTACATTAATCTCTTTCCAGGCAGCGAATATGTAGACGAGATAAAGGAAAGAGCAAAATTAATCACAGAACATATATCAACAAAAGAGTATTCTATCGGTAAATTTTACCTGAGGCGTGGTGAATATTTAGCAGCAATTAAGCGTTTCCAGAATATGGCAAGCTATAAGGATTCTAAATATTTTTCTAAGTCTATTAACCATTTAATAGCAGCCCATTCAGCTCTTGGCCTTGACTTAGAAGCTGAGCAGTATGAAAGTATGTTATTAGCAGAAAACCTGCAAGATGCCAAGCCAGAGGCTTGAAAATTTGCTTTAGCTTTTTCTATGCTTTGATATATAATTAGGTTTTTAACTATTTGAATATGGCTGGTCATTCACAATTTTCAAATATAAAACATCGGAAAGGCGCTCAGGATGCAAAGCGCTCTCAAAAATTTACGAAGCTGATCAGAGAAATAACAGTTGCTGCAAAGCAAGGGCTGCCCGATCCCGAACTCAACCCGCGCCTTCGCTCTGCTATATTTGCTGCACGCAAGGAAAATCTACCAAAAGATAAAATAGAAACAGCAATAAAAAATGCAACTGGTAACGTTGCTGGAGAAAATTACGAGGAAATCCAATATGAAGGTCATGGGCCTTCTGGCACTGCACTCATTGTCCATGTTTTGACTAATAATCGCAACCGAACTGCTTCTGAGGTACGTTATATATTTTCTCGCAAGGGTGGAAACTTGGGAGAAACAGGAAGTGTTAGTTACCTTTTCGATCATGTAGGCTTAATCGTCTATAAAGCAGAGGGTGTGAATTTTGATGATTTATTCAGTCATGGAGTCGAATTAGAAGTATTGAATGTTGAGGAAAATGACAAAGAAGGATTACACGTTATAACTTGTGAAATAAAAGATTTTGGTAAAGTACGCGATGCCTTTTATGCAAAATTCGGAGAACCAGAACTTGCTCGTCTTTCATGGCAGCCAAAAGATCTGATTGAAATTAGCGATAAAGAGTTGATTGATAAATTATCTGCATTGGTTGAAGAATTAGAAGATAATGATGATGTACAGTATGTGGAAGGTAATTTTACTTTTGTTGATGCTGTTTAAATGATGAAGCTGATTGTATTTATGCTGCTCTTTATCTTACCGTTATATACCGCTGAAACATCAACAGATCTTGCACAGCCATTCCAGCATGGAATCAGAAAAAAAAAAGCTACTTTGACGACAGAAAGTGATAGAAAGTTGTTATTCATATCCAGTACCATAAAATCTTCCTTTTTTGCCACGGAAGGGTTGGCGCCAAATACAGTGGTGAAATTGATCAACATATATAAAGATTTCGGTGTTGATTTTAAAAAAGACATTGTGCCGAAGAGTAAATTGGAGGTTCTTTTTGAGAGATTGCCTAATAATCAGAAGACTGAAGAAAAAATTTTATATGCTTCACTGATAATAAACAAGAAAGCTATTAGTTTATATCATTATAAATCGCAAGACGGCAAAGAAAGGTATTTTAATAAAGAAGGAATAAGCTTAAAAAATGGCGAAATTTTTGCAAATCCTTTAAATGGAGATTATCGCATATCCTCAAAATTTGGCAATAGAAAGCATCCTGTTCGCGGTAAAATTGCTTTTCACAAAGGAGTGGATTATGCAGCTAAACTTGGCACTCCCATATACGCTGCTGCAGAGGGTGTGATAGAATATATAGGAAAGAATGGTGGCTATGGAAATTACATCAAAATAAAACACAAAAATGAATATTCAACCTGTTACGCGCATATAAGTAGATTTAGTGGCGATATAAAGTTAGGCTCTAAAGTAAAGCAGGGGCAGGTCATCGCCTATGTTGGTAGCACTGGTGTTGCAACAGGCCCTCATTTACATTACGAAGTTATATATAACGGCAAACACATCGATCCGCTTACGATAGCACATAAAACTGAAGTAAAATTGCCTGATCATGAATTAAGAGAGTTTAAACTATTTGTAAATAAGATAAATAAAACGATCAACAGAGAGAGTTCAAGTGAAAAAGAAGTTTAAAGACAATATGGATAAGAATACGATAAACGATAGAAATTTGAGTCAAATTCGGGCTTTTCCTGTACTAATAGCGCTAGGATTAATTTTATCGCTGCTTTTTTTGGCATATGACAGCACAATTGCACTTGGAGTTGCTGCCGTTTCAATTTTGACTTTTCTTCAAGGATTTTTTATTAATGACCCTAATGAAGCAAGAGTGATAGAATTTTTTGGTCATTATATTGGAACTTATTTTAAGTCTGGAATATGTGTAACGCTTCCCTTTTCAAGCAAATATATAGTTTCCCTAAAATTTCAGAATATTAACACAGAAAAAATAAAAGTTAATGATGCAAATGGAAGTCCAATAGAGATTTCTGCAGTAATTGTTTGGAGAGTGAGCAGTCCTGCAAAGGCGTATTATAATGTTAACAACTATCACGAATTTGTTTTTGTACAAAGTGACTCGGTAATTAGAGAATTGGCGAGCAATTATCCGTATGACAGCGAGAGCAATGAGGAATCTTTACGTAAAAATTCTGATAAAATTTCAGATGAATTGCGGTCAATGTTACAACAAAGATTAGATATTGCAGGAATTGAGATTACAGAAGCAAGAATATCGCATTTGGCGTATTCGTCCGAGATTGCACAAGCAATGTTAAGGCGTCAACAAGCACATGCTATCACTTCGGCAAGAAGGCATATAGTGCAAAATGCAATAGGAATTGTCGAGGAAGTAATAGCTCATTTTGAAAAAAACAAAAGCTTACAATTAGATGGCAAGCAAAAGGTTCAATTGATAAATAATTTGTTGGTTGCCCTAATCTCTGTGCAAGATGCACAACCGACGATTAGTTTAGATAATAATTAGCATAGAAGCCGATTGGGTTTCATAAATGCAAGTCACTATTAATTTCTTGATTAATAGACTAAATGATGTTATAAATTACACGCATTAGGGGTGCTCTAGAAAAGCTGAGAGTACATAAAGTACAACCCTTTGAACCTGATATTGTTAAAGCAAGCGTAGGAAAATGTATGTATATAAATATTGAAGAATGCTTCGGCTTCATTGCGTTAATTGCATCTCTAATTGGATTATCACCTCAAGTATATAAAGCATATATCACTAAAGCTACTCGTGATGTATCGATGTTAATGTTAGTAAACTATCTTATTTGTTCATTGTCTTGGATTGGCTATGGTCTTTACCAGAGCTCAATTTTTGTGGTGCTTAGCAATATTGCTGGATTAGTGATTAGCATAATATCAATTATTCAAAAATGTTACTACGATGCAAAACCTGCACCATGATCATGTGCTGCACTGCAGTACACAACAACAATATCGTTCTATTGTAGTGCTAAATGGAAAAATACCGAGCTCATCGTTTTTTAAACGAGATATACCTATTATTGCTGTAGATGGAGGAGCAAACAAGCTTCTATCAATTGGCGTAAAACCTGATCTTGTAGTAGGAGATTTGGATAGCGTAAATCTGGATTTACGTGCTAATTTGAATACGATATATCTACCTGATCAAGATTATTGCGACTTTTCTAAAGCAATGGCTCACTTAAAAACAGTAAAGTTATTGCCATCAATAGTAACGGGTATTACTGGAGGAGCAATTGATCACATACTACAGAATATTAACATTTTTCTAAGTACGGGCAGTATCTTTTACACACCTTCACCTCCCATGGTAGGTTACACTTTACAAAAAGGTATTACCCATTTTTTTTCTTTGCCAAAAAATACTAAAATATCTTTACTTGGTATACCGAGAGCTCAAATATCAACTAAAGGATTAAAATGGGAACTGCACCTTAGTAATCTTGCTTTTCCGGGAAAAAAATCTTGCTTTAATCGAAGTTTAGGCAATAAGGTATCCGTAGAAGTACACAGTGGTATATGTCTAGCAATGATTTATTTAGAGACAGTAGATGATGCTGCAAGACATCATGTGCGTCAAGTTAAGAAGTAAATAGACTTCTTGCATAACCCAAACTAAGTAGAAAAAAGGTATCATCCAAGTAGCTGACACTGGTTCCTTTATGACGTGTCATTCCAGTTTCAGCTACTTGAATGACAGCAGTCCTACGTCATACCGCCGCGGTATCTCTTAGCCGCTAACAAGCAGCGGGATGACGAATTGCTTAACCGTCATACCGCCACGAACCGTCATACCGCCGCAGACCGTCATACCGCGATTCATTCGCGGTATCTCTTAGCTGCTAACACGTAGTGGGATGACAAATTGCTTAACCGTCATACCGCCACGAACCGTCATACCGCCGCGGCGCTAACAAGAGATCCCGCTAACACGTAGTGGGATGACAAATTGCTTAACCGTCATACCGCTACGAACCGTCATTCTGCCGCGGCGCTAACAAGAGATCCCGCTAACAAGCAGCGGGATGACGAATTACTTAACCATCATTACACCGTCATACCGCGATTCATTCGCGGTATCTCTTAACATAGATCCCCTACTATACCTTAACATAGATCCCGCTAACACGTAGCGGGATGACGATTGTCGTTTAGCTATAAACATTAAGAAATTTACCAAACGAAAAAAAAGGCAAAAGAAGCCCTGAGGTTATTATCCGCTTTAAAATATTGGCGTTTTTTATGTTTTAAACGCTTGACAAGCGAGATTCAGCCGCTTTTAATTGCAACTAACTTACGCTGCAAACGTTTAAGAAATTTACTAAGCAGAAAAAAAGACAAAGAATCCCCGAGTTAGCTAGTCTTTTACTATCTCTGTCGAGTATTGGCATTTTTTGATGTCTTGTAACGCTTTATAAGCGCGTTCAGCTTATTTAGATAAAAATCTAGATGTAGATGAAGTTTTGTAAAGACATACAGTATCTATATACTGCAAAAAATTGAACATAAGACGCCGATACATTAAGTAATCCTTACCTTTTAATCTGCAGATTGGCGAAAGCAAATACAATAGCTTCAGTTTCATGATAGGGGAGCTGGCGGAGTTTGTTAAGCAAGTTTTTTCGTTTCTACTGAATGACAGTTGTGGCTTGGGAGGTAGTGCAAGAAGTCTATTGTATTACTGAATTATTAATAATCTAGTAATAGTGCCTGCTATGTAGCTAAAATTTTCCTTTAACTTAAGCTATATGTAGCTAAAATAACTTGGGTTTACCGACGATTTGACAAACGACAAATTCGTCATCCCGCTACTTGTTAGCGGGATCTAGAGATATCGCAGCGGTATGACCCTGACTTGCATTAGCTATGTATAATAAAGGGAATCTATGACAAAAGAATCATTGGTAAAAACTGATATAGTGAAAGTTGAAGACAAAAAGGCGGTAAGAAGCTTTTTTAAAATACTAGGTGGAGTGGCAGATGCTGTAAGATCGTGGATTGGTAACATCAGTCCTGATTTAAGCAACAGTCGCGATATCGATAGTTTAGTCTTGAAGATGAACGAGTGCTTAAATCCAAAGGGAGGGGAGGTTTCAGCACGTAAAAACGCTGTATCTCTTGGTAACTTGTACTTAAGCTTATCAGAGAAAGGTAAAATAAAATTTCTACAAACCCTGGCAGAAAAATTTAATCCGAATAAAGCGGAAATAGATGAGAAAATTAGAGAGTATAAGAAAAACCAAGATCCCGAGTTAAACTATAAATTTGAACAGGATTTAATAAAAATTCTTGAATCACCGCGTTCTAAAATATTGAAGCAATTTATTTCTTTACCAGAAGGCCTTAAGTTTATTGTTGATATGCGTTCTGACGTGCTTAAGCTAAAGAACCAATATAGAAGCTTGAATCCACTAGAAAGCGAATTAAAAAATATACTCTATACTTGGGTTGATGTTGATCTACTTGATCTTCGTCAAATCACCTGGGATTCACCTGCATCATTGCTAGAAAAACTTATAAAATATGAAGCTGTGCATAAAATTTCCTCTTGGGATGACTTAAAAAACAGGCTGGGTCTCTGTTTTGCTTTTTTTCATTACAAGATACCAAACGAACCTCTAATTTTTGTAGAGGTTGCATTGGTGGATAAGATTGCAGATAGTATTCAACACCTTTTAGATGAGTCAGTACCTTCAAATGATCCGAGTAATGCAAGCACTGCTATATTCTATTCAATATCAAACACTCAAGCAGGGTTATCTGGAATCAGCCTTGGTAATTTTTTGATCAAAAGGGTTGTAGAAAAGCTATCACAGGAGTTTAAAAGTATAAAAACATATGCAACTCTTTCTCCAATACCTGGCTTTACGAAATGGCTAAAAAACAATCTAAACCAAGATGTCACTTTATTGGGCAAACTAAATATAAAACAATCTAGTGCAGAAATTTTAGAAAGTGCAGAGCAATTAAAAATTAACATTGAATGTATAAATGAAACTAAACAATGCATGCTTAAGCTATGTGCATATTATTTACTAAAAGTGAATAATAGTAATGGGAATGCTTATGATCCGGTGGCGCATTTTCATTTAAGCAATGGTGCATCGATAAAACAATTAAACTGGATGGCGGATACTTCTGAAAAAGGTATTAGTCAATCGGCTGGAATGATGGTAAATTATCTGTATGAGTTGCCTAAAATAGATAATAATCATGAAAACTATATGGTTAATAAAGTGATTTCCTGCTCGAAAAAAGTGTCGTCTATGTTGAAGGAGTAAATAGTCTCTTAATAAAGGATTGCCCTCACAACACTTAAAATGTAAAATGGTTCTACTTAAGTAAAATAGCCATAAATGAACAACATAAGAAATTTTGCAATAATAGCGCATATAGACCACGGTAAGTCAACGCTTGCTGACCGTTTAATAGAGGAATGTAACGGCCTTGAAGCAAGAGAAATGATCAATCAAATACTCGATTCAATGGATATAGAACGCGAACGTGGGATTACAATTAAGGCACAGACGGTAAAACTCAATTATACGGCAAACGACGGTAATCAATATTGCCTAAATCTCATGGACACCCCAGGTCACGTTGACTTTTCTTACGAGGTAAGCCGAAGCTTAGCCGCATGTGAAGGTTCACTTTTAGTGGTAGATAGTAGCCAGGGCGTTGAAGCACAAACCCTTGCAAATGTATATAAAGCTATTGACAACAACCATGAAATAATAGTTGTGCTCAATAAAGTTGATCTTCCTGCTGCAGATCCAGAAAAGGTAAAACTCCAGGTTGAGGAAGTAATTGGCATTGACGCAAGTGAGTCAGTTTTAATATCAGCAAAAACTGGACTTGGAATAAAAGATGTACTGGAAGCAATAGTAGCAAAACTTCCAGCTCCTCAAGGTGATGTAAATGCTCCACTGCAAGCAATTTTGGTTGATAGTTGGTATGACACTTACTTAGGAGTAGTAATTTTAGTGCGAGTTAAAAATGGAGTGCTAAAAAAAGGCATGAGAATTGTTATGATGTCTAATAATGCTACATATCAGATAGATAATATCGGTATTTTCACCCCTAAAAAAGTGATGACGGGTGAACTTTCAGCGGGTGAAGTTGGTTTTATAACTGCTTCAATGAAGGAAGTAGCAGACTGCAAGGTAGGAGACACTATCACTGAGGAAAAGAGACCTTGTAGTGAAGCACTTCCTGGATTTAAAGAAGTGCATCCTGTGGTATTTTGTAGCATTTTCCCTCACAAAACGGATGATTTTAAATATCTAAGGGAAGCTTTAGAGAAGTTACATTTAAATGATGCAAGTTTTACCTTCGAAGCTGAAACTTCAAATGCACTAGGCTATGGATTTCGTTGTGGTTTTTTGGGAATGTTGCATCTTGAAGTTATTCAAGAAAGACTCGAGAGAGAGTTTGATTTAGATCTAACAGCAACTGCACCGAGTGTTATATATAGGGTTACAACACGAAGTGGTGAAGTTTTGAATATTCATAACCCAAGTGATATGCCAGATCCAACGAAAATTGAAATTGTGGAAGAACCGTGGATTACCGCAACCATAATGGTTCCTGATCAATACTTAGGTGATATTCTATCTCTATGTGAAGAAAGGAGGGGAGAACAGGAGGATTTATCTTACATTGGTAACACAACAACAGCATTGTTAAGATATAAATTACCACTGTCTGAAGTTGTTTTTGACTTTTATGATCGATTAAAATCAATTTCCAAAGGATATGCAAGTTTGGATTGGGAAATTTCCAGCTATCTGGTAAGCCAAATAGATAAATTAAGCTTTTTAATTAATGGAGAGCCCGTAGATGCACTGGCTTGTATCGTTCACAAAAGTAGGGCAGAAAAAAGGGGGCGTGAAATATGTGCACGCTTGAAGGATTTAATACCACGTCAGCAATATAAAATCGCGATTCAAGCGGCAGTGGGCGGAAAAATTATTGCCAGAGAAACGATTAACCCATACAGAAAAGATGTAACAGCTAAACTCTATGGTGGAGATGTAACGCGAAGAATGAAACTACTTGAAAAGCAAAAGAAGGGTAAAAAAAGGTTACATTCTATAGGGAACGTAAATATTCCACAGAATGCTTTTATTCAAGCCTTGAAGATAAGTGATTGATCTTAAAAGACTTCTTGTATAGTTTTTGGCAACAACCGTTAGAAACGAAAAAACTTACTTGACAAGCTCCGCCAGCCCCCTTATCATGAAACTGAAGCTATTTATTTATCTTCTCTGTACAGATTAAATGACAAAAAAACTCACGTATCTGGCGTCTCATGTTTAATTTTTTGCACTATGTGCACCTTATGTCTTTATCAAACTTCTACCTACATAAGCTGAAACGCGCTTATAAAGCGTTTAAAACATAAAAAAACGCCAACTTAAAAAATGGATAGTGAATAACTAGCTACCCTAGGGTTTCTTTTGCCTTTTTTTCTGTTTAGTAAATTTCTTAATGTTTCTAATTTAGATTAGTTGCGGTTTAAAAGCAACTGAATCGCGGTTATTAAGCATTTAGAATAAAAAAACGCCATACTTGAAAGTATAATGTAAGTAATTAGCCAACCACGGGGCTTCTTTTGCCTTTTTTTTCATTTGGTAAATTTCTTAATGTTTATGGCTAAACGACAACCGTCATCCCGCTACTTGTTAGCGGCTGAGATACCGCGGCGGTATGACGTAGGACTGCTGTCATCCCAGTGCTTGACACTGGGATCCAGTTGAGCTATTTCAACAAAAATACTGCATTTGAGATGAACGTTCCAGACTTATTTATAAATATAACAATTAAAGTCTGGATTCCAGCGTCAAGCACTGGAATAATATCGTTTACTATGTCTATATTACAATATTTGTGCAGTTGTGTGTCAACTACTTTTGTGGCACCGTTTGTTATTCAATCTTTATGCTAGTTTTACTAAAAATTATAGTATTTTAGGTATAATTGCAATATCTAAATTTAAGGTATAGAGATGAACCCTAGGAAAGTTTTTAATATTCTTTTTATAGTATTATTTATTTCTTTTTCTCATGTTGGGAGTGCTGCCGCTGACACTAATACTGATACAACTGCTCAAGTAATATGTAACATTATTGGCTACGTTTGGGGAATAGGCGGACCGCTTATGACCGTAGTGATAATAGGTGCAGCTTTGCTTGCGATATTTGGTAGAATGCCATGGCCAGCTCTTTTTGCACTCGGTATATTTTGTGCTGTATTTTTCGGTGCTAAAACTATCGTCATAAAAGTAATGGGTGGTATAGGCGGCACTGGAAATACTTCTTTGATGGACCAATGCGGAACAGGAGACACAAAAAAGAACTATTTTTTTCTAAAACAGACCTGATGCACGGCTTCAACTATATCTTCCACTTGCGGTAATGCTTTTTTTTCTAGATTTGCAGCGTAAGGTAAGGGGATGTCCTTGCCAGTTACACGTACAACTGGAGCATCAAGGTAGTCAAATCCTTGTTCCATAACAACGGCTGACAGCTCTGCTCCTATTCCTGCAAATGGCCATCCTTCTTCTACACTAACTAACCTATTAGTCTTCTGAATAGAGTTAATAACAGTTTGAGTGTCAAGTGGTCTTAAGGTTCTGAGGTCAATAACTTCAGCTTCTATACCTTTACTCGAAAGTAAATCTGCTGCATTTAAGGCATCCATTAATTTTAATGAAAAAGCAGTGATAGTTACATCCTTTCCTTCCCGTATAACAGCAGCTTTGCCTATCTCAAGTAGATAATCTTTGTTTGATAGCTCAGAGTCAGAAACTTCATGCTCATGTCCATAAGCTATTTCGTTTTCTAGAAATATTACCGGATTAGGGTCACGAATTGCAGCTTTAAGCAGACCTCTGCAATCTGAGGCAAAATAGGGTGCTATTACTTTTAACCCCGGTATATGCGAATACCAAGCTGCAAAGCATTGAGAATGTTGTGCAGCAACTCTTGCTGCAGCGCCATTTGGTCCACGAAATACTATAGGGCATCCAAGTTGTCCGCCTGACATATAATTTGTTTTTGCTGCGGAATTCACAATTTGGTCAATAGCTTGCATAGAAAAATTAAAAGTCATAAACTCGACTATTGGCTTTAATCCAGCAAATGCCGCTCCAACAGCAAGGCCAGCAAATCCATGTTCGGTAATAGGCGTATCAACTACTCTGTTTTCTCCAAACTCTTTCAGTAATCCTTTCGTTACTTTATAAGCACCATCATACTCTGCAACTTCTTCACCCATGATAAGCACATCAGAGTCGTTTTGCATTTCTTCTCTAATTGCTGTGCATAAAGCTTCTCTTACACTTAAGGTTGCCATTTATAAACTTTTATAGACTTTAACTAAAGTAACTATATCAGAATTACTGGGGGTAAGTAAAGTGTACAAATTAAGTTTTACAAACATCATGACCAACTCATTCCAAAAAAAAATCTTCTCACGCTTGCTGGTTTTGGTTGCTAAAAATGATTGTATTGCTTGTGTTTTTAATAATATATACTGCTAAGTTAATAATAATTCACTTGGGAATAACAGAAAAATACATGATAATTTTATATTTCAAATAGAATAAAATCCTTTTTATTGATACTGTCTTTTTTTGTAAAAAACATTCCTAACTTTTCCACCACTTTTTCTGGCTAAGGTCAGTATAACTTTTGCTTGAAATAACTGTTTATATGGTGCAATTTACAGCTTTTAGTTGCTAAAATTATAACTCTTAATTTAATAATTTTAATCCAATAAGCTTTCAGGTTAATAAAATTAAATTATTTGAGTAAATGCAATACCATGTCTTTATTTGTGGGTAATAATAAGAATAACGAAGGTTGGCTCAGCTACACTTCTATAATTTCAATTTTTATGTTTACCGTATAAAAGAAGTTTCTGCTATCTGTGTCTTCGCGTTTGAAACTCACTTTGTTCTATCTCTTTCTTGTTCTGGACTTAACCCGTGAAGCGCGTCACTGAAATCTTGCTCACTCACTATAAGCCGTCTTTGCTCACCAGCGCGCATTTTTGCTTCATTCACTAATTGCTCTAACTCAGCCCCAGAATAGCCTTCAGTCTTGCCTGCAATGCCTTGGAGGCTTAGCTTTTCATCAGTTTTTATACCTCGCATATAAAGTGCCAATATCTTTTCTCTCGTCCTTATGCTTGGATTAGGGATATAAACCTTCTGACCTAAACGTCCAGGTCTAATAAGTGCTGGATCTATACCACCGATAAGGTTAGTTGCACCAATTACTATTATATCTTTTCTGCTCTTAAATCCATCTATTTCAGTTAACAACTGTGTTAAACTCTCTCGACAATGGTAAGCTGAGTCATTAGCGGTACTTCTTTTTTGTGCAACTGCATCTATTTCATCTATAAAGACTATACAAGGAGAATATTTTTTTGCTATTTTAAAAAGCTCGCGTACAGCATGTGCACCATGACCAATATATACTCCAATAAGTTCAGGACCTGAGATGCTTATGAAATTCATATTTGATCCACCTGCAATTGCACGAGCGATAAGTGTTTTACCATTTCCAGGAGGGCCATATAATATGTAACCTCTTAGTGAATTAATACTTTTATTTCCAAGCAGCTTGTGCGTTTCTTCTGTCATTTTGCCACAGCAAATCATCTGCAACCGTTGTTTTAAGGGGTCATCAATTATAGCATCAGCAAATGTTATTCTTTTATCATCTGAATTAGCTAATTCTATCGATATAGGCAGCTCTACTTCCTTTAGTTTGCTGAATACTTGATCATATACAAACCAAACAATAAAAAGGACAACGACAAGTAACACAGAAGGCATAGCTTCACTAACATAATGTGCAGCTAACTCATACCCTTTACTAAGCAACATTGTATGCATATAGGCAAACAAAAAAGCGATAGAGACAATAGTTGCCACGCATAGTAAACAGATTGAAATTCTTTTTAGTAATTCTGAAATTTCAATTTTTTTCATCTTAATACCTTATACCAATTTTAAACTAAGAATAACTTTATCTAGCTTACCTATTTTAGCTTGATTAGAGCGTCCAGAAAAATTATCAAGTACGTACTTTATTAAATACTAAAAATAATATATCACCATATTGTCACATACATCTTTAAAGTTTACCAAATTCATTTTCAAAAAACAAGATTTTATTATTAACCCGAATTCTGGATTAGATTTTAGGTAAATTATTGAAAGTCTTGAATTTTACTAAATTAGTAACTAGTCTTAAAATGCTTACTGCTTTATCGTAAATGCTAAAACAATAAGCTATTGATATTCTTGTTTTTTTTAATCTCCAATCCAGAATTCGGGTTAAAAACGCTAACTTGTATCTTCAAGAAGTAAGACATAATAGCTCTAAAATGTCTTGCAAGGAAAGGTAAAGCTGAACGCTAACTTATGCCAGAAAAATACCGTCTTGTTTGCCTTTTTGAGTAGTATCATCTTATTTTTCCTGTAAATTTTGTTTATAACGCCTAAGATTTACGATATTTTAATCCCGGTAGAATATCTTATAAAATCAGATTATATGTTATACCTATGGAAATAGATAACTTTCAGCAATATTACAACCAAGAAGAAATGAAGACAGTAACATTAGCTCAAATTTATAAAGACTTGGTAATAAAGATATTCGATATAGCCACAAGCAAAATGTAAGCTACTATTAATGGTATTATGGAAATAGCACCAACGATACCACCTACTATACCTACTACCAGAGGTGACGGAGTAGTAAGGCTTAATATAATAAGTGGGAGAGATATAATTGATAGTATTATAGAAATTACACCTACTGTTTTCAGAAGAGATAGAAATCCTTTTGAATCTAAGTGTTCTTTAATTCCCTTAAATAATATAAAGAAAATGCTTATACACATTATAGCACAAAGTATTACTGCTGCTATTTTTATTATAGCTGCTGCTATAAGTGCTGCTAAATAAGCTATATTCATTGCAATTATCACACACCATAATAAAAAAGTCAACTCCATATGTTTAGGTTGTAAAATCCCAAAAAGCAGCCAGAATAGAATAAGCAAACATTTACGAATTGAATTTAGTGCAAACAAGGGTGTTGATATCAACCATACTCTGCAGAATCGCAATATGGTATGACTACATGCTTTTTATTGATTTGATTAACATAATCAGCAGAGAGTTTTGTTTTGCAAAAGATGTCTACAGTAACATACTGCAATTATTTGGAATTGTAGGGCTAGGTGCAATTGTAAGGCCACTTGGTGCATTCATATTTGGTCACGTTGGTGACAGATATGGAAGGAGGATAGCATTAATAATTACTATCTTGCTAATATCGATACCATCAAGTCTCATTGCATTTATTCCAAGTCACAATCAAGTAGGTATAATTTCTACTATATTGCTTCTTGCAATCCATATAACACAAGGAATTGCACTTGGTGGTGAACAAGGAAGTTCTGTTTATCTTATAGAGCATTTATCCAGTAGGAAAGAGAACTTAGGGATGTATTTTGGAATGATGGGTTTTGGTCGCTCCATTGGCGTCTTGCTTTCTGCGGTGATAGTGATTATCTGCAAAAAAACTACTGATTTTTGTACCTGGGGTTGGAGATTGCCATTTATTTTCTCAGCTATTTTAGGATTAATTAGCGCGTATAGCATATACACATTGGGAGAAACTCCAGCATATGAAAAAAATCGAAAACAAAGAAATTTACCTGATTTGCCAATAATAGAGCTTATAAAACGCCACAAGAGAGCTCTTATACTTGCTATTTTAATATCTGTACCTGTTAATGTTGCTGTTGGATTTACCATATTTCTTCGAACTCTCGCAAAGGAAATAGCATCAGTGGATGTTTATGTAACAACATATATCAACGAAATTGTATTGATTATAACCAGTGTATTAATGCCGATATCTTCAATAGCGTTTGGAATGTTGGCTGATAAAGTTGGAAAAGAGCGCACTGCAATCTTATTTATAGCAATTACAATGGCACTGTGTTGTCCTGCGTTATCTATTGCATATTACTATAAAAATTATCTTGTGATTGCGTTGAGCGTAATGGTTCTCTCTATAATAGAAAGGGGTATAGTTCCCATAGGAATAGTTGCATCTGAACTCTTTTCTACCAATGTTAGATTTAGTGGTGTGAGCTTATCACGCAATATCTCTTATGCGTTACATGGAGGATTTACTCCTATGGTTTGTATTTGGTTGACTGTAACATTTCCTCAAACAAACCTTGCTGCTGGGCTTTATATAGTCTTCTGCTTGTTGATCAGTGTGGTAGCAATATTGCAAATAAAACCGCAAGATAAAAATTTTGATTTGTGAAAGTTCTCAGTTTTCTCTTAGATTTATACCGTAACCTAAATTAGGTCCTTAGTTTCTCAAAAAAATCCTTTAACAAAAAAGAGCATTCTATTTCTAATATCCCACCATAAACTTCAGGTATATGGCTGCAAAATTGAAATATCTTAGCACCATTTTCAATTCCTCCACCTTTTGGATTATAAGCTCCAAAGTACAATCGTTTAATTCTGGCAAAGGAAATAGCTTGAGCACACATCGGACATGGTTCTAATGTTACGTACATATCAGCATCACAAAGCGTGGGAGTTGAAAATGCTTGTCTGATCGCTAACATCTCTGCATGTGCAGTTGGATCGCTGGATATATTGTGTGCAGAAGAAATGATATTGTCTCCACTCACTATTACAGCACCTATGGGCACCTCATCATTTTTTTGAGCGAGTTTGGCTTGCTCTATGGCAAGCTCCATATATTGATACTTAAACACTAGGCACTTATTTCTTATCAATTGCTGCTTTAACGAACGACACGAAAAGAGGATGAGGAGAAAACGGCTTTGATTGAAATTCTGGATGAAACTGCACACCAATAAACCACGGATGACTCTCTAACTCCACTGCCTCTATGCACGTTCCATCTTCTGATATGCCACTGCATAGCAGCCCATTTTTTTCCAAATCATCTTTATAATCTGAATTGATTATGTATCTATGCCTGTGTCTTTCTGAAATAGTAGTGTTACTATATGCATCCATCATTTTAGAGTTTGCATTTATATTACATTTGTATGCCCCAAGTTTCATGGTTCCACCAAGATCGTCATCTTGATCGCCAGCTAACTTAACGATTGGATGTTTACAGTTACGAAATTCTTCAGAGTGTGCATCTTCAAGCTTAACAACATTACGAGCAAATTCAATAATTGCAAGCTGCATACCAAGGCAAATTCCGAAAAATGGGATATTATTTGTACGGGCATAATTTATTGCTAATATTTTACCCTCTACTCCGTCATCACCAAACCCCCCTGGAACAAGGATTGCATGAGAATTCTGTAATTTCTCTCCTATAAGTTTTTCATTTATAGGTTTTTCTTCCTTCTCTCTTGAGTTAACCCAATTTATCTTTACTTTGACTTTATTACTAATCGCACCATGATTTAATGCTTCAACCAGTGATTTGTATGCATCAGGGAATTCGGTGTATTTTCCCACTATAGATACAGTAACTTCCTGTGTTGGGTGCCTTATGGAATGCACTATTTGATCCCATTCAGTCAAGCTTGGTTTTGGCTTACTTAAATGAAAGTGCTCCAAAATTTGCGTATCAAGCCCACATTGGCTATACAACACCGGTAACTCATATATATGACTCACATCAGGGGCAGGTATCACATTGGATAAAGAAACATTGCAAAGCTTAGCTATTTTCTCTCTTTGATTATCGAAAATTTCTTTCTCACTGCGGCATAATATAATATCTGGTTGTAACCCCGCGGAATTTAACTCTCGAACTGAATGCTGCGTTGGTTTTGTCTTTAATTCTTGCGCTGCGGTAAGATATGGTATTAAAGTTAAGTGAATAAGGATAACTCTTTGTTTTCCTAATGTGTAGTTAACTTGACGTATAGCCTCCAAAAATGGTTGGCTTTCAATGTCACCTACAGTTCCGCCTATTTCACATATTACAAAATCTAAACCTTCCGTACCATTAAAAATGAACGATTTGATCAAATCTGTCACATGAGGAATGACTTGCACAGTTTTGCCCAGATAATCACCATGCCTCTCTTTCTTCAATAACTCATGATATATCTTACCAGTTGTTATATTGTCATCTTTTGTTGCTTTAATTCCAGTAAAACGCTCATAATGCCCAAGATCCAAATCAGTTTCAGCACCATCCTCGGTCACAAATACCTCTCCGTGCTGAGTTGGGTTCATTGTCCCAGGATCAATGTTGAGATACGGGTCAAGTTTTCTGATACGGATCTTAAAACCGTGAGCTTGAAGAAGCGCACCAACGCTTGAAGCAACTAAGCCTTTACCAAGCGATGACACAACTCCACCTGTAACAAAGATAAATTTAGCTTCCTTCATTAATTTTCAAATGGAACAGAAGTAGGTTCACTTTCTTGCTTTTTTTCTAATATAATTTTCTCTGCAATCGATTTTTTATGTACGTCTTTTGAATATAATCCTGACAATAGCAATGTGTTTATAATAAACAATCCAGCAACAATAGCCGTTATTCTGCTGAGCGGGTTTTCAGAAGATTTCACTGGAATCATCGAATTGCCCCCCTGTTGTGTATTACTAAAACCACTTAACGAACTACTTCCAGGCAGCTGCAAGAGCACTAAAATTACTAACACAACAACCAATATTATTTGAAATATACTTAATACCGCTACTGACATTATAGATAGGGCTGAAAATAAAAATCTTAGCAGTACAAAGCACGTAAGTCAAGAACATCTGTCACCCAAATAACTTGAAATCTAAGTATGTATTTACTGCTTACCTTATTTTGATTAACATATGCATAAGACTTTGGGCTTAATATGTATCACATTTTAAAATATAAAGATTATGAACCAAAAATAGACGAAAGTGCTTTCATCGCAGGTGGTTCGCATATCATAGGTAAGGTTGAAATAGGAAGAGATGCAAGCATCTGGTTTAATTGTGTAATCAGAGGGGACGTTGGATCAATCAAAATAGGTAATGGAACAAATATTCAAGATGGAACGGTAATTCATGTGGATAGAAACCCAGGTGGTGACACAATTATTGGCAGCATGGTAACAGTGGGACATTTTTGTGTGTTGCACGCATGCACGGTGCATGATAAGGCGTTTATTGGTATGGGCTCTACCGTGATGGACCATGCAGTTGTGGAGCCTGAAGCTATGGTAGCTGCTGGCTCACTGGTAACACACGGAAAAGTGATAAAAAGTGGGGAAATATGGGCTGGCAGGCCAGCAAAATTCTTCAAAAAAATGTCGAATGAAGAAATTAAACATATTACACAATCAGCACAAAATTATATTATGCTAATGAAGGAATATAAAAACTGAAGCTCGCGTCAAGTGTTTTACTTGACACGTACATTTCGGCTTAACCCTTGTTACTTCTTTTTCCCATTCTCATTTACTTCTTGTGCTTTTGCCCCATCTACTTGAGTACTAGGTAATACTGCATATGTAATACCACCGGCTACGAGTGCAGATGCTACTGCTATACCAATCATTACTAACATCTCTAACTTAACTGTATGTTCAAGTGCAGTAAATGCTATCAGTCCAGCAGCAAGACCCATACCAACAGTAGCAGTGTACCGTGCTCCATTGCCTTGTTTTGGTTGCTCAGTTGTTTTGCTTTTATCTTCTAGTTTTCTATTTTTCTCCTCAGCTTCAGTCAATATTTGTAAGTCTTTTATTTCATCCTTTTTGGCTTTTAACTGAGCAGCAGTATCATTTGGTGCTGCCTTTAACTGCGCAACTTCATCATTTAGTTTATTTATTTCATCCTCTTTGGCTTTTAACTGAGCAGCATTTGGTTGGTTGTTTAACTGTGCTTCTAAATCTTTTATTTTATTTGTTAGTGTTGTTTTTTCACCCTCTAACTTCGTAACAGCAGCATCTGGTTGAGCTTTTAATGCTGTCATTGCATTCTCTTTCTCTGTTAACTTTTGCTGTAACGCCACAGCATCTAATGCTTCCAATTCTATTATTTTAGCATTTTTCTCTTCTAACTGCTGCTGCAACGCTGTAGAATCTATTGCCTTTAGTTTTTCCACTTCAGCTTCTAAGTCTTGTTTTTCCTGCTGAGCTGTGTCCAATTGATCTTGTAATTCTTGTGTTTTAATTCTCAATTCCTCCTCAGCTTTCTTCTTTGCAGCTTCTAATTCTTCATTTTTCCCCTTTAACTGCCCTTCTGCAGCTTCCAATTCTGTTATTTTAACATTTTTGCTTTCTAACAATTGTATTATGGGATGGCAAGATAGGTCTTTTACCACAATCTCCTCTTTCTCATCTTTAAAGCCTAACAGACTTTTCATTTGGTCTAGGCAACTCAAATATTTGCCACCCTTTTGCGCAACGGATTTTACATTCATGATTATATTATCTCCTTGTTCTGCTTGAGGATAAGAACCAGTAATACATAGTTGTTGATCATTTAGCATACAGATCACATAAAACTTGCCATCAATTATAGCACCTTTATCTAAGTCTTTATACTTTTTAAATTTTTCATAATCATATTTTTTTATAACAAGCACCATTTTACCATCGGCAACCCTTATTATACCACCCTTTAAACTTAGCATAACGAACCTCAATTATAATTTAACATTACATAACACCCTTAGAACCTAAGGTCAAGTAATATTTTTATCATAGCATAGAAAATTTATGTTCGTAAACAAAAAATTTTGGCGTAAAATTGCCGTAATTGTGCTATAGCTAAAGTAATTTAGGTTTACCGACCATCGTCATTCCGCTGCTTGTTAGCGGGATCTAGAGATACCGCGGCGGTATGACGTTGCTAGCTTAAAGTTTAAAATTGAGAAATATTTATGTTAAAAGAAAAATACGGCTTTAAAGAAGTTGAAGACAAATGCAACATATTGTGGGAAGGCAGTAAAGTTTACAGGTGGAATGGTGAAAAGGATAACACTTTCACTATAGACACACCTCCACCGACAATATCGGGTAAATTGCATATTGGCCATATATTTAGCTATTGCCACACGGACTTTATTGCAAGGTTTCAGCGCATGCTGGGAAAAGATGTGTTTTACCCAATTGGGTTTGATGATAATGGGCTTCCCACTGAAAGATTGGTTGAGCAAACCTATAAAACCCGCGCAAAAGAAGTTGGCAGGGAAAAATTTATAGAGATGTGCCATGAGGTTATTGAAAAATCAAAGCAAGAATTCAAGGAACTATTTAAATCGGTCGGCATTAGTTATGACTGGGATTTGGAATATCACACGATCAGCAAGGAAACTGTGACGCTTTCACAGATGTCGTTTATTGATCTATATAATAAAGGGTATGCATATAGAAAAATGCAGCCCATCCTTTGGGACCCGGTTGATAAAACAGCAATTGCGCAAGCAGAAATAGAAGATAAAGTTTTTGAGTCATCCTTAAATACGATAGTTTTCTCTACTGAAGAAAATGAGCAGATCAACATTGCAACTACGCGACCTGAGTTACTTCCAGCATGTGTTGCAGTTTTTTGTCATCCAGAGGATGCGCGCTACACCCATCTGATCGGAAAAACAGCCGTGGTGCCGATCACAGAGACAAAAGTTCCAATAATAGCTGATGATAAGGTTAAAATAGATAAAGGCACTGGGCTTGTTATGTGCTGTACGTTTGGTGATGAACTCGACATATATTGGCAGCAAAAGCATAATCTACCGATGAAAATTATCATCGATCAGGATGGGAGGATGAGCCTTCATTCAGTACATGGTCAGAAGGAAGAAATATGGATCCCAGTGTCTGGGCACTGGGATGACACCATAGGGGCTACTGGGATGACAGGAGAAAGGGCTACTCAGATGACAAAGGAAGGTGGGTGTGATCAGAAAGAAGAATGGATCCCAGTGTCAGCTACTCGGATGACAGACGATATACTAAATGAAATAAATGGATTGAAAGTTACAGCAGCAAGAAAGCGGATAATCGAAATCCTAACTGAAAAAGGACTTTTGGTAGAAAGCACTAACATTTCTCATTCTGTTAAGTGTGCAGAAAGATCTGGTGCACCACTTGAGATATTGCCTACTTATCAATGGTTTATCAAGACCTTAGAGCAAAAAGCTCAAGTATTAGATAAAGTAAAAGAATGCAATTGGCACCCAAGCAATATGCGTAAACGCATGGAAGTGTGGATAGAAGGGCTAAATTGGGACTGGTGCATCTCAAGGCAGCGCTATTTTGGTGTGCCATTTCCAGCGTGGTATTCCAAGCGTAAAGGAGAAGAGGGCAAAATCATCCTAGCTGAAATAAAGGCCCTACCTATAGATCCATCGAAAGATTTACCAAAAGGGTATAGCAAAGAAGAGATTATCCCAGATCAAGATGTAATGGATACTTGGGCCACAAGTTCAATTACTCCTCAACTAAGTGCACTGGCAGTAAACAGTGAGTTTAGCTTACCAAATCATCGCTATGATACGATATTTCCTGCAGATCTGCGCAGCCAGAGCCATGAGATAATAAGAACTTGGGCTTTTTATACTATTTTAAAGGCACATTATCATGCAAATTCTTTACCTTGGAAAAACATTATGATCAGCGGTTGGTGTTTAGCAGATGATAAGAAAAAGATGGGTAAATCAAAGGGTAACATCATCACTCCTCATGTAATACTTGAAACTTATGGAGCTGATGTAGTGCGCTATTGGGCAGCGAACTCAAGGCTTGGAGTTGATACAGTCTACTCTGAAAATACATTCAAAATTGGCAAGCGCCTCGTTACAAAACTTTGGAACGCTAGCAAGTTCGTTTCCATGTTCATGGAAAAGCATCAAGTGATGAGCATAAATTCTGCTCACGAGACAATGGATAAGTGGATATTGTCTAAGTTATACAAAGTTATAGAAAGAGCAACAAATAACCTATTACAGTTTGAATACTGCGAAGCTTTGGGCGCAATAGAGGAATTTTTTTGGAAGGATTTTTGTGATAGTTACTTGGAGTTAGTAAAAAAACGTGCGTACGGAAGCAGTGAAGCAACCTTAAGTGCAAAACAAAGCTTGGCGTATGTGTTAAATGTTATTTTGCGGTTATTTGCACCTTTCTTGCCATACATTACAGAAGAGATATACCACCAGTTGTATAGTTATAATTCTGTACACAATCAAAGTAATTGGCCAAGCAAAGAAGAACTTATCTACGATAAATATTCAGAGGAAATGGGAGATAATGTTATTCAGATATTAAACATTATCAGAAAGATAAAGGCAGATAATAATGTATCAGTTAAGCATCTGATAAAAAAGTTGATGATAAAAGCAGATCTACGAGAGGATAAGTTGGATCAATCCGCACAGGATGATTTGCAGGCAGTTTGCAATGCGGAAACGATAGAGTGGATGCAGTCTGAGCTTGAAACTGAAGACGAGAAATACATAGTGAATATAGATTTATATTGATTTTTATAGCTTTACTTCCTTTAATATCCATGCTATTGTAATCATTATTAGTATGAGGGAATAATAATGGGGGATTTATATAATAAAGCCAATGCACCGTATCTTATAGCTGGTGCTCTTGCTACTTTGGTATTGCTTGCGTCTGGGACACTTGCCGTTGCCCCTTATGTTGAGTTCTTGTCTTCAGTTGCAGCCTTTAATGTAGCTCTTCCTGTTGCTTTGAGTTTGTCTATACTTTCTGTTCTGGTGCTTGTACTTTCATGTAAAATGATCAGCCAGAATAAAAAGCTTGATGCACAAAAAGCAGAACCTAATGAAAAAAATGGATTAGCTAAAGAGCAAGAAAATATAATACAAAGCTTAGAGCCTCAAATCAAAGAGCTAAATAAGAGGCTTAGTAGTCAGTACAATGAGATTGAAAAGCTAATTGCTAGTGCTGCAAAAAAAGAGGAGCTAAATAAGCTTAACAATGAAGTGAAAGAGCTAAAGGTAAAGATTGCTAGTGTTGCAACAAAAGAAGAGATAAATAAGCTTAGTAATGAAGTTGAAAAGCTAATTGGTAGTGCTGCAACAAAAGATGAAATGGAAGAGCTAAAGGCAAAGATTGCTAGTGCTGCAACAGAAAGTAAAACACAAGAAAAGATTTTTATGAAATTTTGCGCAAAAGGTGAAAAAAGAGGGAAGAAAGCATTTGAGGATTTTATATTTATAAAAGAGATAAAAACAAAATTAGTAAATATTTATGAATCAATAAAAAATAATATTAATATAGTGTCTTCAGCAAAATCAGGTGATTCAGAAGAAGAGCAAGAAAAAATACAAAGAGGATTCATTTTTCACGGTCCAGGAGGAGCTGGTAAGAGTTCAATTGTTGAGGCGATTGGGGATCAGCTGATATCTCTAACTACATTTATAAAAGTTTCTGGAGCTGATTTGCTTGAAAAATCAAATATAAATGAGCTTTTTAATAAAGCAAACGAAAACGCTCCTTGTATAGTTCTTATAGATGAAATCGACAGCTTTGGCAAGGGACGCACTGATGCCAATCGAGTACCTTTAAATTATTTTTTCACTAGATTCGATGAAGCTGATAAAGGTGTGACGGTGTTTGCTACAACTAATGTTAGTCTGCAAGATTTAGATGCATCACTTGTTAGGGGAAGTCGTTTGAGTAGTAAACTCAAGTTTACTATGATAGAAGGAAATATACTTAAGAATATACTGAAGATGGTCTGAATGAAAAATTAAAAAATAAAAAGTACAAGCATGCTATCTCAAGAATTTTAAACGAAACAAGACTTACAACACTCTCTATCTCAGCAGCAGATGTGGAATATTTTATAAATTATATAGTTGAAAAGTTAAACAACAAGATTGAAACTTCTGCTTATACTATAATTAAAAATTTTTGTATTAAATATAATATTGGAGAGGTGTCGAATAAGCAGACTAACAGGAAAATTGAAAATTCTATAGGAGAATCACAGCAATACACATCCAGACCATCACATAAGCTGAATGACCCTTTATGTGATTCTGGACTATGCCAGTGCCTTCTACCTTGATCCATAGCTAACTAGACTTATAAGTACAATGGTACACTCGATACACAAGGTCTAAGTCATTTTTTAGCTAGCAGACTGAAGATGGGAAGTTTGTTGTAGGTGCAGCACTATAATTCCTCCACAGATAAGAGAATTTTAATAAATATATACAAGACTGCTGAACGTGGGGGGAGGAGGGGAGTAATGAGCAATTTGCTTAGTGAGGCTAACACATTTTATTTTATAGCTAGTTCCTTAGCTACTCTTACGTTACTTACATCTTTAGCGCTTATTGTAACTTCTAATGTGCCTCTTCCTCTAATTCTTGCTTTAGCTACATTATCTATTTTGGTGCTTGCACTTTCATGTAAAATAATTAGTAATAATGTAGAATTGGAAGCAAAAGTAAAAGGTCAGTTAGAACATAAGGAGGAGATGCTTTCTCTTGAACACCAAGAGTTACGTGATGAAAATACAAGATTGAATGAAAAAGTGGATTCTTTAATGGAGGAATTGTGTCAATGCAAATTAGAAAGTGAAAAGAATAAGTTATGTTTAAAGTCAGAATATGAAGATGAGTTACGCTTAAGATTGGAATATGAAGATGAATTAAACTTGGAATTAGAACATAAAAGTAGGGAAGCTTCTTCTCTGCGTACTCAATTAACTATGTTAAGAAAAAAAGTAGAAGTAGAAGAAGTAAAATAATTAAAAACTTTAGAATCGGAAGAACAACATGAGAGCTCAGAAAGCGACATAGAAGAATTAGAGAAGAAGTTATGCCAGTCGGAAAAGGAAAAGAAAGAATTAGAAGGTAAAGTTAGTGATGAACGTCAAAAGCGCACTGATCTTGAAAGTAAAGTTGATAAATTGTGTACAAAGGAGAAAGAGTACTTATCTAAAATTAAGGAGCTGGAAAAGGAGTCATTATCTTTACAAAAAGAAGAGAAAGAATCTGATAACACATTAACAACAGTGAATGATGATCGCGGTAATAAGGTGAAAGAATTAAACAGTTCACTTTTGAAGCAATCCTCTCAAATAGAACAACTTCAAAAAGCTTTATTGGAAAAGAAAAAAGAAGAAGTGCTTTTTTTGCAACGGATGATAGAATATGTAACAGATGAGGTAGAAAAATTAGTAAGGGAAAATGAAGTGATCAGAGATGATGATAAAAAAGTAATATTACAAGTGATTCAAGCAACAAAGTCTGTGTTAGTAGAAGAAGCTGCACAATATTTGCCAGGCGAAACGTCTGTTCCTTCATTTGTGGAAGATCCTGGATATACCAGTGGATGTTCTACCCCGATCAATAGCCACTAGACATTTTGAGTACAGTTGTACACTGGATACATAAAACCTTAGCCATTTTTAGCTAGTAGACTGAAAAAGGAAAGTTTGTTGTAGGTGCAGCACTATAATTCCTCCACAGATAAGAGAATTTTAATAAATATATACAAGACTGCTGAACGTGGGGGGAGGAGGGGAGTAATGAGCAATTTGCTTAGTGAGGCTAACACATTTTATTTTATAGCTAGTTCCTTAGCTACTCTTACGTTACTTACATCTTTAGCGCTTATTGTAACTTCTAATGTGCCTCTTCCTCTAATTCTTGCTTTAGCTACATTATCTGTTTTGGTGCTTGCACTTTCGTATAAAATAATTAGTAATAATAAAAAAATAGAGGTTGAGAGAAATAAATGCGCTCAGAAAGAGCAAGAGTTAGAAAATAAAATAACTCTAGGAAAGGAAGCTGAAAAAGCTGCAAACAAAGAAGTGGAAAAATTAAAACATGAATTAACTCGAGAAAAGCAAAATTTAGACAAGAGAGCAAAAAGATTGGATCAGAAAGTAAATGAGTCAGAAGTTGAGAGAGAATCTCTTCTTGAAGAAAAAAAATCTTTAGAGAAAAAATTAGAAACAGAAAAGAATCGTACGTTTGAAATAGACAATGAATTGGACAAAACAAGAAAGGAAATAGGTAAGCTTAATGAGCAGGAAGAGAAATTAAAACTTGAAATCTCATGTTTAAAGAAACAGTTGGAAGAAAGAAGTAGATTTATTGCAAAGCTGAAGATGGAAGTGGATGATAATAAACATTTAGAGCTAGAGAATAAGGGGTTAAATGATAGAATAGAAACGTTACGTGAAGTACAAAAGGCACTACGTGAGAAAAAACATGAACTTAGTGAAAAAGTAGAGGCATTGAATAAGGAAAAAAATAAACTTTCTAAAGAAGTAGAGGAATTACGTGAAGAACAAGAAAGGCTGCATGCAAACTTAGATAAGCTACAATGTAAAATTAAAGAGGTCAACAAAGAAAAGAAAAATTTATCTAAAGAATTAAAAGAGAAATTTGAAGAGTTAGATGAAGCAAATGGTTTAATTAAAAATCAATCTTTTGAGTTAGATGGGATAAGAAAAGATTGTAATAATGAAGTAAAAAGTTTAAGAAATTCACTTTTAGAACGAGACAGTCAAATAGAAGATTTTTTGAAAGAGAAAGAAAAACAAGTGAATTTTGCGCAACTGTTGATAAGATGCGTAACAGACAATATAGAAGAACCAATAAGAAATAATGATGGAAAAGCAATATTAGATACGATTCAAATATTAAAGTCTGCGTTACAAGGAGAAATTGCACGGCTTTTGCCAGACGAAACGCCTTCTTCTTCGCTGGAAGATCTTGGATATGAATCATTATTTGTCAGTCGCTCATCCACCTCGACCAAGTTGCCAAATTCACTATTGACAGAATCTTATGAACGCAGTCAGTTCAATCAGAGTGAAAGTATTTGCAAAACACAACAATGAGTCTTATTATAAGATAAATCATGCAAGATAATGAACCCAATAATATGCGCACTGGATACACAAGACTTAAATAAGGCTATTTCTCTAGCTAATGCTCTGCGTGGTAAAGTTGGCATGGTAAAGCTGGGATTAGAATTTTTTGCTGCTCAAGGTCTTTCTGGAGTGCAAGAAGTTGCAAAATGCAATGTACCAATTTTTTTAGATCTGAAATTGCATGACATTCCAAACACTGTAGCTAAAACAGTTGAAGTAATAAAAGTTCTGAACGTTGAAATGTTAACTCTGCACATCAGCGGTGGGACAAAAATGCTTGAAGAAGCGCTAAGTGTAGTGCAAGGCACAAAAATAAAGCTGATTGGAGTGACAGTGCTAACTAGTATGAGCAATGAGGATTTAAACGAGCTTGGAGTAGCAAGAAAAGTAAAATCACAGGTAATTTTGCTTGCAAAGCTTGCAAAAAAGATTGGACTCTATGGAATAGTCTGTTCTGCATTGGAAGCTCAGGAAGTGCGCCGAGAATGCGGTGAAGACTTTAAAATTATTACTCCAGGAATTCGTATAGATCCAGGTCATGACGACCAAAAAAGAACAGCAACACCAAAAGAAGCAATAAATTCAGGAGCTGATTATATCGTCATTGGCAGACCCATTGCAAAAACTACAAGTAGTGCGGAGCTAATATTGAAATCCATGAAAGAATTTTAATATAATAACTTAATTTATAAAAATACTAACATATTAATTAGGAATAAGCATGAGTAATATCAATAGAATAATACGCGAAGTAATCAAGGAATTCCGCTCAAAATCACCAGATAAGGAAATAGAGGAATATTCTGGCAAATTGAATAAGCTACATATCTACCAGTGCAATAAGCATATAATAGAAAATAAGAAGCTATATCATTATACAATAAATGGGAAAACCCATGCTATGGGTCAGCATGGGCATAATTTTGTCAAGAGTTTAGAAGTTATCTTGAGGAATAAGCCACAAATTTCCTTAGAAGAGGTAATTGATTTTATGGAAAAAATAATTAATTTTGGTATTGATAGTTGTTATGGAGCATTTGAGATGATATTTGAATCTCGCTCTGGTGTTACAATAGATGATGCAGTTAATTTTGTAAAAGATAGCTTATCTAGTAAATTTTATGGATTCCATGGCAGTGGGATTTTCAAAGTAATATTAGAACTTAATCCAGAGAGCTCTCTTGAAGAGATAGAGAAACAATTTAGCAAAGTAGTAGATCCTTACTTTCTTAATGCTTGGAGTCGAGAAAGTGAAAGGGCTTTTGCTAAGATATGTAGGTTATGTAGAGAAGGACATGTGGAGAATATGCAGAAATTTGATTTTAGCAATTTTAATTTAGATCAAGATAGTGCTGGAGCATTAAGAGCACTGTTACAGTATTGTGTTGACGTTTCTAATCAAAAAGCTTTAGGTGATTCACATGAATTGCATAGAGAAGAGATGGAGGGGATATATAAATTTGATGATAATTACGATTTAAATTTAGATAGTGATCATAATGATAGTATCTGGCATTGAAATTATACTACAATAATAAAATAACTGGATAAAAATTATCACCAAAAAAATTCAAAAAAGTGCTTGACATAAAAGAACGAACATTATATAGTGTCATTATCTTTTATTTTACCTCGCTTAATTTAATTACTGGATTAAGCTTACAGTACTAAGCGTGGCACTTTGTGCCACGCTATTTTTCGGTTTACATTTTCAACAGATAAAAAATGATGCCATTTCAGTGCCAAGCACATAACTGTACGGATATTCATTTTTAAAGGTAAATTGCACAACAGATGATGTCATTCCAGTGCTTGACACTGGAATCCAGAAATTTTGCTTATAACTGAGCTGATGAGCTAAAGGTAGTTGTCTTACGCTAAAACAAACGTTTTTAATTAAGTTGCATAGAAGCTGGATCCCAGTGTCAAGCACTGGAATGACATCGTTTACTATGTACCATATTGCAATATTCGTACAACTGTGGGAAACATCTATGGATGCCATTCCTATTACCTTCTTTCCATTTTTATTTCATTTTCAAAGGAAGCTATTATGTCACTTACCGATATCGCTCACCGTATCAATGAACTCGCTTCATCATGGGAGCAATTTAAATTAATAAATGATCGCAAACTAAAAGAAATTGAAAGCAAAGGGCGTGCTGATTCTGCAACAATTGAGCAGCTATGCAAGGTAAATAATGCCATTGATAGTTGCAAAGAGCGTTTAGACTTGATCGAAACTGCAGCTCAACGCCCAGAAGTAAATACAGATTTTAGCACAAGCGATAAATATTTTTCTGATTATATCCGCAAGGGAATGGAAAGCGGTTTATCACACAAAACCCTCAGTGGAGATGACAGTGATATCGGGGGGTATCTAGTTACTCCGCATATTGTAAAACGCATAAACAAGCGCGTAACTGATTCGTCCCCAATGCGACAAATATGCTCCAGTCAAAGAATCTCTACTGAAACATTGGATTACATTATAGAAGATTTTGACCGCGCCGGTGCAGGTTGGAGCAGTGAAACAGTAGATGATGAGGACGGTGGCAATAAGTCTAAGTATGATTTTGCAAAAGATACGGACACGCCCAAAATCCAAAAGATTTCCGTCACAACTTACGAGTTATATGCTCAACCACAAATATCACAAAAGTTACTCGATGATGCGTTTGTCGATGTTGAGAGTTGGCTGGTGGAAAAGATTGCCGAGACTTTTAGTAAGGAAGAAAGCGAAGCCTTCATTAAGGGTGAGGGCACTTTTCAACCAAAAGGAATTTTAGCTTATGAAAATGGAAACAGTTATAATAAAATAGAGCAAGTTAAAACTGAAAAATTAGATAGTGATTCAATAATGATGTTGTATTACTCTCTGGACGAATATTATTCCAAAAATGCGTCATTTTTGATGAACAGGAGTACGTTGAAGGATATCAGGCTGCTAAAATCTCAAACAGGTCAGTATCTCTGGCAGCCAAGTCTGTCGCTTGAAGCTCCAGATACTTTAATGGGAACCAGTATATCAATCTGCCGATATGCCACCAGCGCCAAACAATCAGCTACCAGTAATTGCGATGGCAGATTTCAAACAAGCTTATAAGATTGTAGATAACAGAGGAATGAGAATATTAAGAGACCCTTATACGAATAAACCTTATGTGAGGTTTTTTGTCACTAAGCGTGTCGGCGGAGAGGTTGTAAACACCAGTGCTATTAAATTGTTGAAAGTTGCGAGTAAGTACTAAAAACTTCCGCAGCATCATCTTTATAGCTGATCAAAGCAACACGTCATACCGCGATTCATTCCATAACTGTACGAACATTGTGATTTTGGCCCATCAGGAGGGTGTCATCCCAGTGCTTGACACATATAGCTAAACTGACTTAGATTTACCGACAGTTTGAAAAACAAAAATTCGTCATTCCGCTACTTGTTAGCGGAATCTATGCTGAGATATCGCGGCGGTATGACGTAGGAAAACCTTTCTTGGGTTAGCTATAGTTTGCTATATTATGTGATTTTATTTTTAGCATTGCTTCTTACATTATGTAATTTTGTTTTCCATAATGTATATTATGTAATTTTCGATGCTAAGATCTGTTATAGCTCTCAGTATGATATGAGTGATTCTCTTTTAATAATTATTTTTTAAATAGTTTGTTGGTTCATCAATTTCTTTAGGATTGATATCTACAATTATTTTTCCGTTTTTTAACAGAATAATCCGATCTGATATTTTTGTTAAAAAATCCAAATTGTGAGAAGCGATAATCATAGTAATACCCATATCTCTAACTGATTGTAGTAGTTCCACAACGTCGACTATTGTTGCTACATCTAAACCAGACGTTGGCTCATCGCATAATAGAATCCCTGGATTCATCATTAAGCTTCTGGCAAGCGCAACCCGCTGTTTTTGCCCACCGGATAGATTACTAGGGTAATCATTTTTTTTAGAGGCAATACCCAAAGACTCAAGTAGTGAATCACTTTGATCCTGAGTTTTGTTTTTAAGTTTGGGAGCATATGTAAGATTTTCCCAGACAGTCATATGTGAGAAAAGTTGAAAATCCTGAAATACAAAACCAGTACTATCATTGCATTCAATGCTACCAGAATCTAAAACTTCGAGTTTTTGTATACAACGTAACAATGTTGATTTACCACTACCAGAAGGACCAGCAAGACCAACTATAGATTGCTCTATAATCAGGTTAATATTATTAAGTACTGGAACATTATTAAATAATTTACAAACATTATGCATTTTTATCATATATACCTTTCTGTTCAATCTTTTTGCCTATATATTCAATTAGTAATACAAGAGCGTAATAATAAGCCCCAGCAAGACAAAGTGGTATAAAATAAGTAAATTGTTCTGCTGCAAGCATTTGCGCAGAGCGCATAATATCAACACCACCAATAGTAGAGATTAATGCCGTTTCTTTAAGGAGTGCAATGATCTCATTTATCATTGCAGGAAGAATATTTTTAATAACTTGTGGTAATATAATATCTCTCCACATATAGAAACTAGGTATTTGTAAAGTTTTAGCTGCTTCAAACTGGTTTTTTGATATAGTTTCAATACCAGCTCGTAAAATCTCAGCAATATAAGCACAGCTATTTAGACCAAATGCTATAATGCCAGCACTAAATATGTTTAATTTAATTCCTGCAATGGTTGGGGTCATAAAATAAACAACACTTAACTGTAATATAAGGGGGGTGCCACGTATTACAGATATAATTCCATTAATTAATGGAATACAGATCTTATTATATCTGAGTACTGACAATAATCCCCCTAGACTCACACCTAAAAGCAGTCCTCCAATCAATAATTTTAAAGTAAAGGCAAGGCCTGTTCCAACAAACAAGAAATTAGAAATTAATTCCTGCATCAGTTATCTCCTAGCCATTTTTCTGCTATTTTTTGTATTACACCTTTACTTTCTAAACTTTTTAATGCCTCGTTTATTTTATCCTTTAAAGCAGATCCTTTATTCACAGCAATAACATAACCACCATCTAACTTGGCAGTGGCTGGCCATGATAGACCAGGATTTTTTTTGCTAAATACTTTACCTTGGAATTCATCAATTAGGACGCCATCAACATGACCAGACTTTAATGTTTCTACAGCTTGATTATTATTGTCTATAGCAATAATTTGAGCTGTTGTAGGAACATGCTCTTTTAGCCAAATTTCCATGACAGTTCCTAGTTGAACGGCTATCTTCTTGTGAGTTAAGTTGTTTATACCGGCTATGGGTTTATTTTTGTGATATAGAATACCAAATTCCCCTGTATAATAACTATTTGAAAAATCAAAATTTTTTTCACGCTCTTCTGTGCTACCAATAGTAGATATAGCAGCATCTACAGAATTACTTTGCAATGCTGCAAATATAGCACTAAACTGCATATCTTTAAATATCGCTTCTTTACCTAACTCTTTTGCTACTAATTGAGCAAGCTCAATGTCAAAGCCAGTAAATTTACCATTTTCATAATATTCAAAAGGTGGATAATCTGCAGAAATTGCAAATCTAATGATATTATCGTGTTTATTTTCCTTGCATCCTGTTAATAGAATACTTATCACTATAATAGCATTTAAAATATATTTTTTCATATTACTAATTTATATTCATATTTTATTCATCTTATGAATATAGACATTAAAAATTGAATAGTCAAGAAATAATGAATATAACTTCAAATATACTTATTACATATTCAATATGAGAAAAATGCATAATGCATGACAACACACTAGGTGAACATATTTTAAATATTATTCAAAATCACGAAATTTTAGAGCAGAGCGATTTACAGACCTTGCTTAAAGAAAGAGGGCACAACATTCCTCAGGCTACTTTATCAAGAAAATTAAAAAAACTTAAAATTGCCAAAGTTGCTGGTATGTATAAAGTAATTGACATCAACCAATATCGATTACCATTAATACTTAATATGCAAATTTCGGATTTTGGTTTAATAGTACTACACACTCAACCAGGACAAGCTAGCAGCCTAGCTTACTTTCTAGATCAGAAGTATGTTATTTATTCATTAAATAATAGCAAAAACATAGGAATTATAGGAACTATAGCAGGTGATGATACAGTATTATTGATCATCAAAAGTAAGGCTGAACTTAACAAAGTATTACAATCAATTTATGAAACATTTCCATATTTAAGTCCTGAATAAGAATGTTGTAAGTTAAAAATGTGATATAAAGGAGATAAGAGGGATTTCTTTGTTTAAATCTTTGTCTTCTTTTTTTCAATATACCTACATATCAGAATGGACAATTCATATAGAATCAGCATAGGTATTGCAAGCCCTACTTGGCTTAATACATCAGGTGGAGTTAAGATTGCAGCGATAATAAAAATTACCACTATCGCGATTCTGCGTTTATTTGACAAACTTTGTGTAGTGAGTAACCCTACTCTCACCATTAATGTGAGTATTACTGGAATTTGAAATGCAGTGCCAAAAGCAAACATAAATTGGAGAACGAGGTCTAAATATTCGCTAACTGATGGCATAAACTCTATTGGTATACCGAAAGATTTCCCACTACGTTCAAAAGTGATGAAAAACTTCCAGGCTAAAGGAAATATATAGTAATAGACTACAGTAGCTCCCGTTACAAATAAAACCGGTGTTGCAATCAAGTATGGCAACAACACTGCCCTTTCACTTTTATATAACCCAGGTGCTAAGAACATATAAAATTGCCATGCAAACACAGGAAAAGAAAACAAAAGTGCGCTCATTATTGCAACTTGGAGATACACAAAAAATGCCTCTGTTAAGTCTGTGTAAATTAAAGAAAAACCTTCGCTACCTTTTGTTGCTTCTATTAAAGGTGCGAGTAAAAAACGGTATATATTTTCCTTAAAGTAATAACCAAAACCAAAAGCAACGCAAAAAAATAGAAAGCAAAAGATAACTCTTTTTCTGAGTTCCGCAAAGTGCTCATAAAATGAGGCGTATTTGCTTGAGTTCCAGTTCATACTTTACTATAGCTCAATAATGCTATGTCTAACATTCTCAGCGAAAAAGCCCACTCATTGTCATACCACGCTGCAACCCTGCATATATCACCTGTAACATATGTACCAGTTAAATCCACAATTGCACTATAAGGGTTATGCACAAAATCTATTGAGACTAAAGGTTCCTCGCATATAGAAAGTACATTTGACATTGGATAACCCTCTGTCATCCTAGTACCCTCTGATGTCATCCGAGTAGCTGACACTGGGATCCAGAAATTAGATTCCAGCGTCACGCGCTGGAATGACGTAGAGGAGAGAGCTGCATCCTTAAACATTTCATTGATTTCTTTAACGGTCGCTTTCTTATCAGTCGTAAATGTAAAATCAACCATAGAAACATTGCTAACCGGAACTCTGACGGCAGTGCCATCTAGCTTGCCCTTTAATTCAGGAATTATAGAACCAATTGTTTTTGCTGCCCCGGTTGTAGTTGGCACCATAGATAATCCGCAAGCCCTTGCTCTACGCAAATCTTTATGATTACCATCAAGAACATTTTGATCATTCGTGTAGGCATGTATAGTAGTCATAAAACCGCTTTTTATACCTAAACTGGAGTGTAGGACTTTCACAATCGGAGCAAGGCAATTTGTAGTGCAAGAACCTGCTGATATCACTTTATGCTCTTTTTCGAGCATATCGTCATTCACACCATAAACTATAGTGACATCAGCATCCGGAACTGGAGCAGAGACAATTACTTTCTCTGCATTGTGCCTTATTGCTTCTTCACGTTTATTGAATGCACCAGTACATTCAAGTATTACATCAACATTCCAAGGAATATTTTCAGGATTCCGTTCTCTATATAAAGAAAACTTTTTGCCATTTATAGAAATCCAATTTTGAGACTCATTAAAATCAATATCACCACTGAATTTGCCATGAACAGAATCATATTTAATCAAATGTGCATGCTGCTTTGCACTGAGCGATCCATTGACAGCTACAACTTCTATTTGTTTGCTATATTCTTCTATTTCGAAAATAGCACGCAATACGCCTCTGCCTATTCTACCCAGACCATTAATTCCTACACGAATCGTCATCTCTTCATTCAAAAAATTTAATTATAGAGGATATCACTTGATATTTCATTTTATTCTTTTGCTTTTCTATCGATATGAACATTATAGCAAGGAGACAGGGCTAAAAACTTGCTTGACAAACTCCGCCAGCCCCCTTATCATGAAACTGAAGCTATTGTATTTGCTTTCGCCAATCTGCAGATTAAAAGGTAAGGATTACTTAATGTATCGGCGTCTTATGTTTAATTTTTTGCAGTATATAGATACTGTATGTCTTTACAAAGCTTCATCTACATCTAGATTTTTATCTAAATAAGCTGAACGCGCTTATAAAGCGTTACAAGACATCAAAAAATGCCAATACTTGACAGAGATAGTAAAAGACTAGCTAACTCGGGGATTCTTTGTCTTTTTTTCTGCTTGGTAAATTTCTTAAACATTTGCAGCGTAGGTTAGTTGCAATTAAAAGCAGCTAAATCTTGCTTGTCAAACGTTTAAAACATAAAAAACGCCAATATTTTAAAGCAGATAATAACCCCAGGGCTTCTTTTGCCTTTTTTTTCATTTGGTAAATTTCTTAATGTTTATAGCTAAAAGAGCCCAAGAGAGGTCAATGCCCCTGTGATGTCATTCCAGTGCTTGACACTGGAATCCAGCCTTTATTATGCAGCCACTTGGTTGAAATTAAGTCTTCTGGATCCCAGTGGGCTTTGTTGCATCGCTAGCTATGATGGATTAAAGATAAAAAAGATAGCGAATATCAGTAGCTTATTATTCTGGTATTTATAACAAGAACGGTCAATGAATACCTAAATTTGAGTAAAAGAAATTTCACTACCATTTACCAATCCGGCTAAAATTCAAGAATTTCAATGCTTTAGCTATTTTCAATAGAATTAAATTTATTAATATAAATAACAAATTACTATTCTTAAATTTGATCAGATTGATTGCAAAAAAACAAGATTTTCAATAGGTTGCTTATAATCCTAACTATAGTTAGCCTTTCATAAGTAGCGATGCAACAAAGCCATCCCAGTGTCAAGCACTGGGATGACAAAAAAAGGAGGCTACTCGGATGACAGGAGAAGGTACTGCCGTCATAAAGGAACCAGTTTCAGCTACTTTCATGACATCGTTGTAACATTGTACCATATTACAATTTAGCGTTTTTAGTAACTAAGAAAGTGCTTCCCCCTTTTAGAGCACTGCATATAATAGAATTATATCGCAGTGCATTGCGAAACAAAATTCCCAATACTACAGGAGGCTTTATGAATAAGAAATTTCTCTATTCACCATTGTCAATAAAAAGTATAGGAGAAAACGGTGTATTTTCTGGTTATGCGAGCGTTTTTAACATAGTTGATAAACAAAATGATCTGATATTGCCCGGAGCATTTAAGGAAAATTTAAACAGAAATAAAATAAAACTCCTTTGGCAGCATAATCCTGACGAACCTATAGGTAGTATCATAGATATTTATGAAAATGATGTTGGCCTGTATATCACCGCACATTTACTTTTGGGTATTCAGAAAGCAGAAGAAGTGTATTTGATGCTCAAAACTGGGGCAATTAACGGACTTTCCATCGGCTATATACCTATAGAGTATGATGTTGATCATAAAAGTGGAGCTAGAGTGTGAAAACAAGTGGAATTATGGGAAGTCAGTTTGGTCACTTTTCCTGCAAACTTGGCTGCTCAGGTAATCAATGTGAAAAATCAGAACAATGAACAGGGAGTGTTAGCAAGAGCGATAGAAAAAGCAAATGCTGTACTTGCAGACATGTACATTTCTGCTTAAAGTGTATTAGGCAGGCAAAGACTTTACCATAATTTGACACCTGCGTTAGTATTTGTTTAACATTTATACTAATATATATAACTTTATTACTATTAAAATTTTCTGTAAATTAAAGTTAAAAAATAAGGTAATTTTATGCTAAATATTAATAATAAGGAAAAAAAATACAGCTGGTCTACTGTATTTGCTTGGTTATATCTAAAAACGATTGGACGAATATTGCCCAAGAGATGGAATAGATGGGCAGAAAATATTTTGTACTACGATAAAACTACTGCAAACAATGAAGTTCAAACTGATGCTTTTAAGACAATAGATGGAAGTGTTCAAGTTGACTTAAAACCTGAAGTTGTAGAGAAAGAGAGCCAAAGTGTAGTGATAAACAAAGATGGAGGGGTTCAGACTGATGGAGTAGCATTGATAACAGAGGAAGATGATGAAGCATTAGAAGAACAGCTGGAGTGCATAAATCAGGAATTAGAACTTGAACGTTTACAAAATGCTTCCTTAAAAGAAGAAAATAGAGAATTAGGATCTGCAATTGAAGGACTTGAAAAGAGTTATAAGGGACTTACAGAAGATGCAGGCGAACGAGAAGAGGAACTAACCAAATACAAACAAGATAAAAAAGCAATGCAGGATAAAGTTGATGAACAACAGAAAACTATATTTGATCAATACATGATAATAAGAGAGCAAGGAGAAGAAATTGAAGCTACTAGGAAAGATAATGAAAGTCTGCAAGCACAAATAATAGAACTTAAGAGTAGGTTAAAGGACAAGGAGGATAAATTAATTGAATTGAATCAACAATGGCAAGCTAGCAAATTAGTGGCTTTACTTAAATCACAGACTGATAAATTGTGTCAGGCTAAAGACAAAAATACTGAATTAGAAAATAAAGTCAGTGACTTAGGTCATGAAAACAAAGCTCTACGATTAAGTGTGAATACATTGACTGCTCAATTGGGTGAAATGGAGAACTTGGGGAAGCAATTACAAAGTGTTCAAGAATCTAAAGATTTAGAAGGTCAATTGAAAGCTGACACTAAGAAACTACAGGAAGCAAAAGAAGGTCAATTGGCTAAAAAGGCAGGTGCAGTGAGTACAGTATCTACTGCAAAATCAACTCTTTCAAAATTACGAAACTTGCCCAATAAGCTTTCTAGGGATAAGGGTCTCAATAACTTTTTATCTGGGAAAAACGAGGAGTTAAAAAAAGGTTTTCCTGAATTTAAAGAGAAACACTTGTGCCATAACGTGCTTAATGAAACTATAAAGTCTCTATCAAATCAAGATGATGGCAAATTTGAAAGCAGTAAGCTGCTTGAATTATTAGAAAGTAATTTGAAACAATCCGCAAGGGAGATCATAGAAGCTAAGGTTAAAGAAGTTGTCAACGAACATTGTAACATTGGAAAAAATATGGGTAAAGAACTACGAGATGACACGTTAAAAGCCAAGTTGTCACCTTCTGTTAGAAAATGCGTAAAAAAATTAGAATTTAACAAACAAGAAGGGGTAAATAAGATTGTAGACTCTATCTTGCACAGCTTTAATAGCAAGAATAATAATAATAACGACTCAGGAGAATTGCTTAAAGAAATTGTTACAGGAAAATTAACAGAGGCTAAAATGAAATGTTTTTCAAATAAGATTCAAGAGTTACAACTGGCATTAAGCATAAGAGATAAATTTTTATCTCCAGATCAGGGAATGTGTAATCAAACTCAAGGAGGAGTAAACGAATATCAATTAACAGAAAAAGCTAAAAAAGAACATATACCTAATTCCTCTATGAGTTCCCCTAATATTGCAAGCATACATTCATTGAACAGTCAGAAAGCAGTTAGAATAGGTTCTTAGCATAAAGCACCAGCTCCTCTTTTGTTAAAGTGTAGGAGCTATCTTCCCAATGTTGTTTTAGCAATTCCAAGTTTCTACCTAAACTTTTTCCTGGCTGGTGACCTATACTTATTAAATCATCGCCAGATAAAGGAAATTTTGGAATATTGAATGTGTTAGCAAATGAAATGTATTCATCAACATTTTCTCCAGACTCAACACCACAAATTTTCACTAAATCACAATATAATTCTCTACCAAATAAAGATATGTATTTTTTTTGCTCTTTTTCTGAGAGTTCTGTTTTGATATCGTTGGATAGTAAAAATAGCAGCTTTTTCTTTTGCTTGTTCGAAAGACGTAAAAATTTGCTTACATATTCTCCAAGACTTAACCTGTCATTTTTTTTAGTAGCCCTAAGGAGTAACGCTAATTTTACTAGTGCATCAGTGCCCAAAAGAAGTGGCGAAGACAGAATTTCGCATTTTACTTCTTTTGGGATAATCTTTTGCAAAACATCAGATTCTTGCATGCTCTTAAGTGTTGGAAAAGGATCATTGCACTCCAGCAATTTAAGTATTTCATCTCTTATTCTCTCTCCAGAGAGGTTTTGGATCATATGCGAATGCTTTTTGCATACGCTTAGTATTTCATCACTCAAATCTCCGACACATATTTTTGCATGAAAACGAAAAGCTCTTAGAATACGTAGATAGTCTTCTTTAATTCTATCTTCAGCGTTGCCTATAAAGTTTAACCTTCGCGCTTTTAAGTCCTCTATACCACCAAAGTAGTCATATATATGGCCATGCTTATCTGCATACAGAGCATTAAATGTAAAGTCGCGCCTTGAAGCATCCGCTTGCCAATTATTGGTAAATTCTACTTTTGCATGCCTACCATCACATTTCACATCATGCCTTAGTGTCGTAATTTCAAAAGACCTCTGATTTAGAACCGCAGTGATAGTTCCATGTTTTAAGCCAGTTGGAATAGTTTTTATATTACGGAGTTTTAGCGCTTTAATCGTTTGATTGGGAAGCAAATTAGTAGCTAAATCGATGTCGTGGACATCACGCTGCAAAATTGAGTCTCTCACACACCCGCCGACAAGCCTAGCCTCACCACCAAATTCCTCTATGGCATCAATAATTAAACTAGTCTCATGGTCAACTTGCATTTAGGCTAGTACGTACTGCAAGTTCATATTATATGAAATGCTTGCAAAAGCCCTATATAAAAATATACAGGGCTATTAAGATTTTACAAGTTGTGGTGCTCGTTGTTGATGAAATGGTTCTGCCATCGATTCCGTACCACATCTTAGTAAACTTGAAGGGTTTTGCTGCTCTATGCGCTGCTTTATATCACTAACGCACTGCCCTACAACATCACCAATTTTTCCATCAGCATTTTCTGCCAATAACTTATCAAATCCCTTTTCAATCTCTGCTCTCTCAGAGATATCCTTTGAAAGGTTACAATATTCTAAGATCTCGTCTAGCTGCAGTTTTTTTGCTAATAGGAAATCTTCTTGTTCTTGCTCTTGTTTAAGTTTGGTTTCCTCTTGCAGTTGTTTTGCTGAACTTTTATTTCTATCAAGCAATGGTCCGAAATGCAATCCGCCTTTGTTTATTACATGCACAGTACTACTATCATCATAATCAACTTTATTGTATTCACCTGCACTTTTTGAACCTGAATTGTCTATTAATTCATGCAAAGACAGATCTTGGTTATCAACAGTCTGGTTCTCTATAACATGTAGCTTTACCTTATACTTTTCACAAAGTATTCTGCCTTCAACGTCAGGATCACCCCACCTACTGTTACGCATAATGCCTGCTGTATAATCATCTACAGTTTCACTACGGTGCTGGCCACTGTTATCATGACTATTGACAATTGCATTTGTAAACCACTTTGGTGGATTCTTTTGCGCAAATTCCCTACAATCATTTCTTAATTTTTCGGCAGTAACTTGCTCTCCTGTCTGTTGTTCTAGACTTTGCCTGAACGAGTCAAAAAAACAGCTTCCATTACCAATTGCTTGTCCTACATAGAAATTGTCAGGGTAAGGGTTACTATTTAAAAGAGTTATTTCTTGCCCTGAGATCCTGGGCCTTTTTATTCCAACCTCAACATCATGAAAGTCACTTGGTAGTTTCCGTTTCTTAGCTGTAGTCATAGTTTTACCTTAATTTAAGCTATATATTGCTATACCAACAAAATTGTCAATAAGCGACTAATTAAGTATAGCAGAAATTTTTAAATTATGCAATAGTTATAATTTTACATAGCAAATATGAGTTTTAACTGCGGTATAGTTGGGTTACCAAACATAGGAAAATCAACCTTATTTAATGCGCTTACAGAGTCAAGTGCAGCCGAAGCTGCAAATTATCCTTTTTGCACAATCGAGCCAAATATAGGCAAGATTTCGATAAAAGATCAACGTTTGAAACAAATCGCAGCAATTGCAGGCTCAGAGAAGGTAATCTACAACCAATTAGAAGTTGTAGATATTGCAGGTCTGGTAAAGGGTGCGAGCAAAGGCGAAGGGCTTGGCAATAAATTTTTAAGCCATATCAGAGAAGTTGATGCCATCGTTCATCTGCTCAGGTGCTTTACGGATGACGATATCAGCCATATACACAGTAAAATAGATCCAATATCAGATGCTGAAGTGGTAGAAATGGAATTAATCCTAGCTGATATTGATAGCATAGAAAAAAGGCTTCCTCAATTGGAAAAGAAAGCAAAGCAAGGTGATAAAGAGCTAAAGAGACAACTTGAATTAATGCAAGAGGTATTAGCTACTTTAAAATTAGGTAAACCTGCAAGAAGTTTGGAGAATATCAATGAAGATGAGATGAAGTTGCTTCAATTGCTGACAACAAAGCCCGTTATGTACGTTTGCAATGTTGAAGATACAAATGTTATAACTGGCAATGAATTATCTAAAAAGGTAGAGAGGATGGCGGAGGAAAATAAAAGCAAATTTTATTGCATTTCAGCAAAACTCGAAGCAGATATTGCAAATCTTGATAGTGAAGAGGAAAAACAGAGTTTTTTATCAGAATTTGGCTTACAAGAATCAGGCCTTGATGGAGTAGCGCGTATTATGTATGAAGTGCTGAGTATGATAACTTTCTTTACTGTGGGCCCCAAAGAAGCACGTGCATGGCCAGTAAAAATAGGGTCAACAGCCGATAAAGCAGCAGGTGTAATCCACACTGATTTTGAGAAAGGCTTTATAAAAGCAGAGACAATAAGCTTTGCAGACTACATAAAGTATGGAAGTGAATCAGCTTGCAAAGACGCAGGAAAAATTCGCTTTGAAGGCAGAGATTATATCGTGCAAGATGGCGATATAATGCACTTTAGGTTTAATGTGTAGTTTATTATGCAGCCACTTATTTAAAGTTAAGTTTTCTGGATCCCAGTGTCTGGGCACTGGGATGACATCCTCCCTAGCGGAGATTGCTCTCAAACCACAATGTTCGTACAGTAAGCACTGACCACTTTGCTTCAATATTTGCGATGCCCCTGAACAGATACAAAAAATCTATTGTTTTTTTATAAATTAAATCCTAAGGCATTTTTTACTGTAGATTAATCATTTGATTATAGTATCATTTTAATTAAGCTTATGCTTGGGATATTTATGAAGAATATTTTATATTTTATATTATTAGCTGTCGTATTCGGATCACCCATCCTGTTTGCCGTAGAGCAGCTTGAAGAAAAGAAAATTGAATCAGTTCATAAAAACGAAAATGTAGGTGTAAGGAAGCAAGATAGCACAAATCAAAAAGATGAGTTAAAAAGCAACGTCGATGCTAAACAAACACAAGAGGCTGAGAGCAAAAGATTAGACGGCACTACCGATAAAGAGAAACTGCAACACAACGAGAACAAAGCTTTCGTGGTTGAAAAAACTATAAGTGAAGGTGAAAGGATTGATAAAGATTTGCCAAATGACCAGCTAGAAGGAAGCACAGACAAATTTGCTCAAAATTTACCAAATGTGGCCAATAAAGAAGTGAATAAAGATTTGAAACCAGAGCCTTTGCCTTTAAGTGCTGATTTAAATGAGAATACAGCTAACCCGCAAAAAAATCTACAAGCTGATCAGAAGATTGATATAAAAGATAATGAACTTTCAAAAAGTGATGCGAGTCAATTATTAGAGGGAAAAAAAGAAAAAGTAGAGAATCAGTCTGAAGAAAAAAAAGTGAAAGAAACAAACAGTAATTCCAAGGACCGCAATAGAGTAAAACCTATAACTAAAAAAGATGAAGAAGAGCAAAGTGAAAAGAAAAGTTTACAAAAATGGACAAAGCTAAACAGAGAACCAATAAAAGAATGGGGTCATCAAGACATACAAAGCAAGTCAATATATAAACGACAATATGATAGCCTTAATGAGCATCTTCCTACAACTGTGTTTATTGATGATTACAGTAAGCAATTTTTTTACTGCATTAAGAAGAACAACTTAACTTGCTTAAGAGGAGTAATAAGTAAGCTAGAAAAAATTGGATTAACAATTCAAGAGATACTAAGGTTTAGAAATAAATTGGGTGATACTCCTCTCATTTATTCAGTTAAACAAGGTGAGGTAGACATAGTGCGCTTTCTCTTATTACAAGGTGCTGATCTTAGAGTAGTTAACAATAATTTTCAATCCCCAATTGATATAGCAATCGAAAAAAAGCAGATCAATATAATAAATGCGATTGCCGAAATGATGCCACATCTTTTGGAGGATAGAAAAATAGACAATAAAGAAAGCTCAGCAATGTACGATTGGGCTGTGAAAACGAAAGAAATACAGTGCGATAAGCAAGATGATTAGATTTTTGATATTAATTTTAGTTGGTCATTTATGTTATGGAAACGAAACAAATGATGAAAAAAATCAGATTAGTGATTTTTTAAACGCTTTGCGTGATGCAAAATACGTATCTTACAGTAAAAAAGACTTTGCTGAATTTTTAGTGCAGTGCCACAAAGAGGGCGTGCCAGAAGATTTTAAGAAAGGTTTTGGTTCTAACTTAAATGGAGCTAATTTTAACCAACTGTACCTAAGTAAATCTGTTTTTGATGGAGTAAGTCTGATTGGTGCCGATTTTTCTAACACCGATTTATCCGATGTGTCTTTCATTGATGTTGATTTACGTGGTGCTAATTTTTCCAATGCTAATTTACATGGCATTAAAATAAAAGGTACAAATTTGAGTTTTACAAAATTTGTTTCTGCAAACTTAACAGATATCGTATTTGATCAGTCTAATGTTAGTTATGCTGATTTTATCAGTTCCGATCTCAAAAAAGTAAGTATGCACAACGTAATTGGTTTGCATACTAATTTCTCGAATGTGAAAATGAATTTCTCCAACTTATCAAACTCGAATGTTAGCCACGTAAATTTTAGTGATAGTGAAATAAACGATACTGTTATGCAGAAAAACAACCTTGATAATGCAAGTTTCTTTGGAGTGGATGCATATAAATTAAAGATACAATTTTCTTCATTAAAAAATGCTAACATATATGGTGCAGAGTTAAAAGAATCAGACTTTACAGGTAGCAATCTTTCCGATGCTTGCCTTAATTCTTCTATCATAATTAACAGTAACTTCGACGAAACTGATTTAAGCAACACACAAATTTCCTATGTGAATGACGATAATTCAAGTTTTGTTCAATCTATACTAAATGGTTCCAAGATAAAACATGCATATGTTTCTGAAGCAAATCTTCATGATGCTGATTTATCCAATATTGATTTTAGTTTTAGTGAACTGCATCAAGTTAATGTCTCTAATGCTGACATTCGTCACGGAAAGTTTCATAATACTAAAGTTGCAAATTCTAACATGAATGGCTCATTTTTTGACCATTCACTATTCACCTATGTGAAGATAGAAGATTCAGACCTTTCTACAACTTCAATGTATAAGATAAAAATCCAAGACTCTCAAGTTTATAACAGTACACTTTCTCGCCATAATATTGATTCCAGTGAAATAGAAAATTCAACATTCTTTAATTTATTAGCTGATAATTCGAGTTGGTCCAATTTAAAAGTAACTAATTCAAATTTTATTGAAAGCGATTTCAGATCTTCTTTGCTTCACGCTAATGCCTTTAGGAAAACTAGTTTTTTTCTTAGCAATTTGAGTAATTCAACAATTAGTGATATGTCTTTTCACTCTTCAAGCATATATAAAAGTTCAGTTGCTGATGTTCATTTAACAGATTGCAAGTTTGATAATTCGATTTTGATTGACAATCAAGGACAGAAAAAACTTGCAGGGTTAGAAAATGCTATAACTTCAATTGGAGATTTGCAAGAGAAAATATCACAGGGTGAAAAATTTAATGTAAATTATTCTTACTTTGAATTTAAGAATATGAATTTAGAAAATGCCGATTTTTCTAATTCAACATTGAGTAGAGCAAAGTTTGTAAACGTTAATTTGAATAAGGCAAATTTTGAAAAAACCGATTTGCGCTATACTGTCTTTGATAACTCTTCTCTCATTGGCACCAACTTATCAAATTCTAATTTAGAAGGTTCTAGCTTTTTAAACTCTGATCCAAAAAGCACCATGTTAAAAAATGCAAAGAAAAATGACCGTAAAAAGTGAGGGCGTATTATTGGTTCTATCCTCCCCTTCTGGAGCTGGAAAAACTACTATATCAGCAAAATTACTTGAGCAATCAACTAATTTAGTTAGGTCTGTTTCTATGACTACACGCAAGCCTCGCCCCGGCGAAATAAATGGAAAAGACTATTTTTTCGTTACCGAAGAAAAATTTCACGAGTTATGCAAAGCTGGCCAAATGCTTGAATACGCCAAAGTTTTTGAGAATTTTTATGGTATACCAAGAGATTTTATAGAGCAAAACCTGAGCAGTGGAATAAGCGTTTTACTCAGCATAGACTGGCAAGGAGCATTTCACTTATTCAAGCTCATGAGAAAAAAAGTTGTGAGTGTTTTTATACTTCCCCCTTCAATGGAAGAGCTTAGGTTGCGTTTGCAAAAGCGTAATAGTGATGATGCAAGCGAAATAGAGCGCAGATTAGCCGAAGCTCAAAAAGAGATAAGCAAACGTGATAAATATGATTATGTAATAATCAATGATGATATTGATAAAAGTGTAGAAGAGATAAGCTCCATACTAAATAAAGAAAGACTTAAAAAACTAAAAGAAAAACCAAGTCTGGAAGACTGATAAAAACATCAATTTGGATATTTGCAGCTATAGTTTCTTATCCTATTTTAGCCAATAGCACATTTCACAGTTTAGCTATATTTATTATTTTTTAAGATTAAATGGTTAAAATAGTAGCAACTGTTCAAGTGAGGTTTAACTATGACGGCAAATTTTCTCACAGAAATTAATTTTCTGCCTTTCCACCTATATTTTGATCACATATACAACGTTTAGCTCAATTTAAAAGTCAAACTTCTTGGTTGTTAGTTTAGTGCTGACAACTTAAATAGCTTTTAATATTGAGGTTTTAGTATGGGTATAGATATAACTGCACTAACTACTAATGCAGATAAATTAGGTGAATGCATAGATAAAAATAAAAAGCAAGAGCAGGATAGAAAAGACGAGCAATTGTATGGCATTATAGAGAGAAAGGTAAAAAAAGAAGAACACAAGCGTGAAAAACCAAGAGGTCAAGATGGAACCCTCAAGAAGTGTAAAAGGTTATTTGAAAAAGATGCTAGTCCTGAAGTATTAACTAAATTAGAAGAATCACTTAGAGAACAAGAAAAATATTATAGGTATTATGTCCAATGCTTCCTTCCAGTGCTAGATAAAGCAATAGAACGATCGAAAAAAATATCAAATGAAACAAAAGAGCGAGTAAAGCAAGCAATTTCAGAAATTACTTATAATAGCAAATATTGTAACCAAAATGATCGTAGGGACAGTGGAATTGAAAGTGACTACAGTAGCGATGCTGGTGATGATTATGAGAAACATTCAATCAGTAACCCTAATACAGCAAATGAAGATCAAGAAGTAGAGAAAAGCAACGAAATAACAAATAGCAATGCTCTATTACTAAAAGCGATCAAAAATGGAAATAACAGGAAATTTGAAAAATATCTAAAAGATTGTACGGATATTAGCAGCATAAAAGATGAAAAAGGAAACAATATTTTACACCTTATCGTATCGTTGGAAAAGAAACAGAAACGCAAGTTTCTAGGTATTCTAATAAAAACGGTCACCAAGAAAGATCTAGCACAACTCATTAATAGTGAAAATCAGACCCCTCTTCAGGTGGCACTAATTAACAAGATAACAAAAGAAAAACATAAGTCTCACACAATCCAAGATAACGATAACATACTTAAGTTTCTTACAAAATTGTTAGAGCATGGAGCCAGCCATGATCAGTTAGAATTACCTGAGGAAAGCTTAAAAAAATTGTCTAAGGGGCAAAATGAATACTATTGTAAATTTTTAAAGAAATTAGCTAAAAAGGCTGAGCTAAAGCAGGAAATAAAAATCAAGACAGAAGCAAAAGTTAAAGAAATTGTGGCACATACTGTAAACACTCCAAATAGTAATAGTGATTATCCGTTACATTTAGCAATTAAAAATAATGATAAAGAACTTTTTAAAGAACTATTGCAAGAGGGGGCGAACATTAGCCTTGAAGGTGCAAATAAAAATAATGCCTTACACCACATTGCTTTACTTAAAGGAGAATATAAAATCAAATATTTGAAGTTAATATTAGATTTTGAAAAAAAAGGAGTAATATCTTCAGAAAAATTGCATAAGGCTATAAACGCTCAAAATAAAGATGATAAATATCCAGCGCAAGTTGCTTTAATTAGACAAACAGAAAAGATACCTAGTAAGTTAAAAGACTTTTCTAGGTGGGTTAGATCAAGGCCCACAAAACATTATTATACTGCTGAATTTTGTGCAGAATTGTTACAAAATGGTGCTGAGAATAAAAGTGACCATATAACAATACCTAAAGAGCATCGTAAGCAAAAATATTATCAGACTACAAAAAGAATCAAAGATATAACAGGTGTTAGCCCTGACCCAGAAACACAAGAAGAACTTGAAGAGCATTTTTCTAAGAAGAATGCTCGTAAGAATATAAGTCTTCCAGTAAAATGGATACTCGGAGGTTTAATTTTTGCAACAGTATTTAGTGCTTTAGCAGGAAACATGATAGCTGCAGCCGCTTTATCGGTGACCATAGCGGTTTGTGCAATGTGTTACCCTATTTACTTAAAGTTAGAAAATGCTCTTAATGCTAGAGCATCAGATCAATCAGAGCATACAGAAAACCCAGCTACTAAAATGAGCGATGTATCAATACTACGTCAATTCATGAATAAGCTAGATGGGCTGACTAATAAACCCTCTTCTCTGGCGCTATGAAATCAATCTCACCGCTCAGAGTTTTTTCAGCCACTTTTTTATAATCAATTTTTACGTTAATTTGCCCTTTCTTTTCTTCAAGCCATGCTATAGTGTGCTTCATCCAGTTTTTGTCATCACGTTCAGGAAAGTCTTCACGAGCATGTGCACCTCTGCTTTCCTCGCGATTAGCTGCGCATTCCATGGTAATAACCGCTTGTGGGATCATGTTAGCAAGCTCCAGCGCTTCAACTAAATCACTGTTCCACATCATACTGCGATCCTCAAGTGAAATATCAGGCATCATTTTTGCTACCTTTTTTATAGCTTTTTTGCCTTCTTCTAAAACTTCAGCAACACGGAAAACTGATGCGTATTTTTGCATAGTGTTCTGCATTTCACCGCGTATTTTTGCTACTTTTAGCCCACCGGAAGCAAATCGCATTTTATTAAATCTATCTACTATCCAGTCTGTGCAGTCTGAATGCAATTTTTTATGTGGTGTACCGGACTTTAGCTTCTCTTTTGCTCTGAGCGCTGCAGCTCTACCAAAAACCACAAGATCAAGAAGCGAGTTAGAGCCAAGTCGATTTGCACCGTGCACAGAGACACACGCAGCTTCTCCAATTGCAAATAGTCCATCTACTACCTCTTCCTTACCTTGCTTCAGCGTGATCACTTCTCCATAATAATTGGTTGGAATGCCACCCATGTTATAGTGAACAGTCGGAATGACCGGTATTGGATCTTTAGTGACATCAACTCCAGCAAAAGTTCTTGCGGTTTCGCTGATGCCCGGCAATCTGAGTTTTATTACTTCCGGATCAAGATGCGCTATAGTTAAATACATATGATCTTTTTTTGGTCCAAACCCCCTTCCCTCTCTAATTTCAATTGTTATTGCGCGACTTACCACATCACGGGAAGCTAAATCTTTTGCTTTTGGTGCGTAACGTTCCATAAACTTCTCGCCCTGAGAATTAACGAGGTACCCCCCTTCACCACGGCATCCTTCTGTCATCAAGCACCCTGAGCCATATATTCCTGTTGGATGAAATTGTACAAATTCCATATCTTCAAGTGGTAATCCAGCCCTTACTACCATGCCATTACCATCACCTGTGCAGGTATGCGCACTTGTTGCAGAGAAATAAACACGTCCATATCCACCTGTTGCTAGCACCACTCTATGCGCACGAAATCTATGTAATGTGCCGTCGCATAGCGACCAAGCAAGAACTCCGCAGCATGTTTCGCTATCCATAATTAAATCAATCACAAAGTATTCAACAAAAAATTCAGCGTTGAATTTAAGACACTGCTGATATAGAGTGTGAAGGATTGCGTGCCCAGTCTTATCTGCTGCCGCACAAGTGCGCTGCGCTAATTTTCCTTTACCAAAGTGAGTTGTCATTCCACCAAAGGAACGCTGGTATATTTTGCCATCTTCTGTACGAGAAAAAGGTACGCCAAAATTTTCAAGTTCAATAACAGCTTTAGCAGCGTTTTTACACATATATTCTATTGCATCTTGATCACCAAGCCAGTCTGAACCTTTTATTGTGTCATATGCATGCCAGCGCCAATCGTCTTCACCGATATTACCTAAAGCTGCACTAATTCCGCCTTGTGCTGCAACTGTATGACTTCGTGTAGGGAAAATTTTAGAAATGCAGGCAACTGAAAAATTAGTTGCAGCCATCCCAAGCGTTGCTCTGAGCCCTGCTCCACCTGCACCTACTACTACCACGTCATACTCATGTTCTATGATCTCATACGCTGACTTATCCATATTTACTTATTTTATCATTACAGGCTTATGATATCACAGAAGTAGAAAAAATCTATACAAGTTTTCTATAGTTAAGACGTCATGCCGCCGCGGCGCTAACAAGTAGCGGGATGACAGCAATCCTACGTCATACCGCCGCAGTATCTCAGCCACTAACACGTAGCGGGATGACGAGCTTATTGTCATGCCGCCACGAACCGTCATACCGCGATTCATTCGCGGTATCTCTAGATCCCGCTAACAAGCAGCGGGATGACGATTGTCGTTTAGCTATAAACATTAAGAAATTTACCAAACGAAAAAAAAGGCAAAAGAAGCCCCGTGGTTATTATCCGCTTTAAAATATTGGCGTTTTTTATGTTTTAAACGCTTGACAAGCGAAATTCAGCTGCTTTTAATTGCAATTAACCTACGCTGCAAATGTTTAAGAAATTTACCAAGCAGAAAAAAAGACAAAGAATCCCCGAGTTAGCTAGTCTTTTACTATCTTTGTCGAGTATTGGCATTTTTTGATGTCTTGTAACGCTTTGTAAGCGCGTTCAGCTTATTTAGATAAAAATCTAGATGTAGATGAAGTTTTGTAAAGACATACAGTATCTATATACTGCAAAAAATTAAACATAAGACGCCGATACATTAAGTAATCCTTACCTTTTAATCTGCAGATTGGCGAAAGCAAATACAATAGCTTCACTGTCATGATAAAGGGGCTGGCAAAGCTTGTCAAGAAATTTTCTTATTTCATTTAAATTGCTTGTAACCTTCTTATACACTCATCTTTACCAAGAATCACCATGATATCAATGATTCCAGGTGCATCCATTACTCCAGTTATAGGGGCGCGTAATGAGTGGTATACATCGCTTATTTTCATATCGTGCAATTTTGCACATTCCTTGATCTGAGAAGATAAAAAACCCTTATTCCAATTTTCATCACCGATCTTTGACAGAAATGACACAAGTAACTTGATTATATCGAGGTTAGATTTGACAATTTGCTCAGCCTCTTCACTTAAATCAAGTGGCGGATCTTGAATATAAAATTTTGCTAAATCCAATAATTCGGTCAGGTAGTTTGCTCTTTTTTTTAGCTCTGTCAGTCCCTGCAGTAAATAGCCCTTTTTTTTGTCAGTTAGAGTATTTTCTCTAAGCATTAGAGTCAGAATATCTTCATTGCTCATATTACTAATATAGTGGTTATTCAAATGCTCCAGTTTTTTGAAATCGAGCCGTGCAGGTGAACGACCAATACTTTCTAAATTAAACCACTCTATTGCTTGCTCATCGCTAATAATCTCATCGTTGCCGTGACTCCAGCCAAGTCTCAGCAAGTAATTACGCATCGCTTTTGGCAATATTCCCATCTTTTCATAATCGCAAACGCTTGTGGCACCATGCCTTTTGGATAGCTTATTCCCATCTTCCCCATGGATAAGCGGCACATGTGCAAAGCGTGGAATGTCAAAATCAAGAGCCTGGTATATTAGCAGATGTTTAAAGGTATTAGTGAGATGGTCAGAACCACGTATTATATCAGTTATTCCAGCATCATGATCGTCAACTACCACGGCAAAAATATATGTTGGAGTGTTATCAGAGCGTAAGATCACTATATCATCAAGCTGGTCGCTATTTACTTTGATTTGGCCGTATATTTTGTCATCAATGACGATCTCTTGCGAATCTGGCACTTTAAAGCGGACAACTGACCTCACACCCGATGTCATTCCAGCGCGTGACCACATATTTTTCCAGTGTCGGCTACTTGGATGACAAGAAGGAGGTTTTGTAGTACATTTATGCTTGTATATCTTGCCCTCTTCTCTTGCTTTTGCCTTCTTTTCTGCAACTTCATCTTCAGGGCAGTAACAGTGATACGCCCTACCCTTTTCAACTAAAAGGTTTGCTACTTCTTTATGCCGCTCTATTCTTTTTGACTGATATACTATTTCCCCATCATAGCTCATACCGAGCCATCTTAGCCCTTCTATAATTGCATCAATTGCTTCTTGTGTTGAACGTTTTCTGTCGGTGTCCTCAATTCTTAGCAAAAACCTGCCACCATGATGCTTTGCATAGAGCCAATTAAATAACGCAGTACGAGCTCCTCCAATGTGCAAAAATCCTGTTGGTGATGGAGCAAATCTCGTGACTATACCTGGCATATTTGTCTGTTACAGTAATGTAAATGATGATAGCTAAAATTTATGTTTGTAACAATTTAGAATTTATTTGTTCTGAGAGATAAAATTTACTTGTTTTTCATTAAATTGTGTTGTATAACTTAGTATTGGTTGAATATAGCGAGGTGAGTTATCGGTGGACTTGGAGATATAGCAAAATTGCTTGCAGATAATGAAACTAATATCGATTGGCGTTACGCCGGCCCTTTTGATAAAACAAAACAAAGAGTACAGGCAGATAATCTCCTGCATTTAACTGCAAGAATACAAAACAAAGATAAATTTGTAGGCATTTGTAAGAAGGACATTGCTTCTGTAACTGTGCATAATAAATATGGAGATAATCCATTTCATGAAGCAGCAAGAAATGGAATTTTGCTGCCTGCAGTAAAAGAGATTGTGAATAACTTAGAGAAGGAAGCTAATAACAAAATTACGAAAGCAGAAGAAGCTGGAGATCGGAAAGAAGTAAGCAGATTGAAAGAGGAACTCAAATGTAATAAAAAATATATTAAAGATGCGCTCTGCAGTAAAGACTATGCTTTTAATCAGAAGAGGGAAACTCCTCTTTATTACTTAAATGCTGCACAACAGAAAGAAATTAAGCAAATCGCAGGCATAAAAGACAGCTTTATATGTAACCGGAAGTTTCACCTGTGCTTATATATAATAGGAGCGATAGCATGTATCGCTGCTTTATGTTTGTCTTTATACTTTTTATTTTTAGTTTCTCAATCTTTTGCACTAAGCTCGATGGTTGCAATAGCTTCTGGCGGAGTCACATACCTGTCAGTTAAAGCATGTAGCGAGATACATGCCTTGCATAACGAAAGCACTTTAGTGGAAAATGCTAATGTACAACTTGCAGGAGAAAGTTTAGGTGTTTGATGAAGCTAGAAATTACTTGCAGGCAATGATATAGAAATTTACTTTCTTAACTTCAGAAAGTATACTCATACGATGATAGAAAAGAAGTACAGTAAGATTTTAATAGCAAACAGAGGAGAGATTGCCTGCAGGATTATCAGAACTGCCCATAAGATGGGTATATCTTGTGTGTGCATATACTCGGATGCAGATGTAAATTCTGTGCATGTAAGACAAGCAGATGAGTCAAGATATATCGGCCCTTCGCCATCTTGCCTCAGTTATTTAAACATTGAAAAAATATGTGAAGTAGCAGTTGAAACAGGTGCTGAGGCAGTTCATCCTGGCTATGGTTTTTTAGCAGAGAATCCAGATTTTCCACGTGCTCTTCAAAAACATAATATAGACTTCATCGGTCCCAGTGCAGAAACAATAGAAGTTACAGCCAACAAAATAACAGCAAAAGAAGCTGCAAGAAAAGCTGGAGTGAATGTAGTGCCAGGATATATGGGTAAGATCAGCGATGCTGCCCACGCAGCTCAAGTTGCTAAAGAGGTCGGTTTTCCCGTTATGCTCAAAGCTGCATCAGGCGGTGGTGGCAAAGGAATGCGAATTGTACACTCCAAAAAAGAAATTGAACTAGCATTTACATCAGCCACAAATGAAGCAGAGAAAAGTTTTAAGGATGGCAGTATCTTTATAGAGAAATATATAGAGTTGCCAAGACATATTGAAATACAAATCATAGCAGATAAATATGGCAATATAGTTTGTCTTGGAGAAAGAGAATGCTCGATACAAAGGAATAATCAGAAAATAATAGAAGAAACGCCAAGTCCATTCATTAGTGAAGAAGTAAGACAAAAAATGTATGTTCAATGTGTTTCTCTGGCAAAGCAAGTTGGCTATTTTTCAGCAGGCACTGTTGAGTTTGTTATAGATAAAGACCAAAACTTCTATTTTCTTGAGGTAAATACGAGATTGCAAGTTGAGCATCCAGTAACAGAATTTATAACTGGAATAGACATAGTAGAAGAAATGATTAGAACTTCCTGTGGAGAGAAATTGAGATTCAATCAGGATGATATTAAACTTACTGGTTCTGCAATAGAAAGTAGAATTTGCGCTGAAGACCCATCGAAGAAATTTTTCCCTTCCAGCGGAAGAATAAAATATTACGATAAACCGGGTGAAAATGATTATGTAAGAATAGATGATGGAGTTGCTGCAGGTTCAGAAATTAGCATGTTCTATGATTCGATGATTGCCAAAGTGATAACATATGGAAAAGATAGAGTAGAAGCGATCAGCAGAATGCAAAAAGCATTGTCTGAATGCTATATAGAAGGAGTAACAAATAATATAGAATTTCTAGAATCCATCTTCCATCACCCAAATTTTATCGCAGCAAAGCTCCATACGAGATTCATTCCAGATCATTACCCTAGTGGGTTTCACGGCGATTTTGTTACAGAGGAGTATATTAAAATATTTATTTTCACTGCGTTATATGTTCATTTGGAAAATGAAGAAAGGTACCATCATAAAGCAGTGAATGAAACATCTCAGGTGTCATTCCAGTGCGTGACACTGGAATTTAGTAAAAAAGAAGGGGCACCAGTATCAGCTACTCGGATGGCAGGTGAACGTGCAAGAGATTTATTCATAGTGAATATAAATGACAATGAGTACTCCGTAAATGCAAAATACCAAGATAATATATTAATAACGGTATATAATCACAATAAATACTCCGTTATAGGCAAGTGGAAATCAAGTTATAGATTGCTATATATCACAATTAATGACGATACCAATATAGCACTTAAAATAGAAAGACAAGGCAGCAAGTACTTCATAAGGCATGCAGGCATGAAAGCTGAGTGTTGTATATTTAAGCCTCATGTAGCTGAATTAAGTAGGTTAATGCTAAATAATGAAACAGAAGGGATTTCAGCAGATGCTGTAAAATCCCCAATATCTGGTTTATTAGTTAAATTGCACGTAAATGTAGGAGATCAGGTGGAAATAGGACAACCTTTATTTGTGGTGGAGGCAATGAAAATGGAAAATATCATATGTGCTGAAGCAGCAATGGTGATAAAAAATATTCCCGTTCAAGAAGGAAAAAATGTGCAGATTGGTGATGTAGTCTGCTTTCTTAAATAACATAAGAAGTACAAACTTGACCCAAACAAGATAAATGAAAACACTTGATGAGCTATGGCAATGGCTATTGGTATGTGCAATAATAGAGTAATTACACCTAAAATGATCTGAATGACGACGGAGAGCAGCATAATATATACCGGTTTTATGCTAGCATTTTTTACTGTGAGTATTACTACCAAAGTTAGTATTAGCAATGCCAGTGCTCGATGTATAAATTGCACTGTCGCTCTGTTCTCAAAGATATTCAGCCATGTAGGCTGTAAGAAAAATAAATCTTCTGGAACGATTTGTCCGTCCATTAGTGGAAAGGTATTGTAAATTAGACCAGCATTTAATCCTGCAACAAATGCGCCGAAAATTATTTGTATCATGATCAGAACTAAAATAATTCCTACGTAGTACTTGGTGTTACAACTAATCTTAAGTTTAGTTTGCTTTGGCCTGATTTGGTAATCAAAAAATTGATATGAAAATAATGCAAAGATAATTAATGCTAATAATAAGTGAAGTGCGAGCCTATAGTGGCTAACATGAGGCTTGGCTACCAAGCCGCTTTTTACCATATACCAACCAGCAAAAGCTTGTAAAGCTCCAAATAATAATGCCACAAATAGCTTTATTACTACCTTTTTAGATATTTTTCTTCTTAATGTAAAATATATAAATGGCAGGACAAAAACTAAACCTGTTAGTCTTGCAACCAATCTGTGTACATATTCTATTAAGTATATAGCGCGAAACTCCTCCATACTAATACCATAGTTAAGTGCTTTATATTCAGGTGTAGCTTCGTATTTTAATTTTTCTTGTAGCCAGTCTTGTTCACTCAGTGGTGGTAATGTTCCAGTAATGGGTTTCCACTCCGTGATTGACAATCCTGCTTTTGAAAGTCTGGTAAATCCACCAATCCCTACCATGAGAATTACCATGACCGAGCAGAGAAAAAGCCAAATAGCTACAGGTTTTGCTTCCATAAACCATGCTGAGTTTTGTTCCATCGCTCAGGGTAAAGAATAAATTCCCATAAGGCAAGAAAAGCTGCAACACTATGTAGCAGACTATAGACCGGAAAAAATATCGATACTATATAAAAATAAAAAGGCATCTTTTGCTGTTTGACAGCTATTACCAAAAGAATCAGGTTAGTAACGTATACCACTACAAAGTAGTACAAAAATAATTCATTTAAAACTTTAGTTAATATCAATGAAAGCAGTAAAAATGGAGTAGTAAAAAATATAAAAGCTGCAGAGCCAACAAAAAGATTCAATAGCAAAATTCCCTTAAATCCAGTGTGTTTATAAAGTGACTTTATATTTTTTAAATGAACAATATAAGTTTGCATATAGCCTTTGATCCAGCGCGCTCTTTGCTTAATCCAAGCAAATACAGCAATTGGTGACTCTTCCAATGTTTCTGAGTCAATCATCCTGGTTTTATATCCCATTTGCGCAAGTCTCAAACCAAGGTCAGCATCTTCGGTAACACTATAAGCATCCCAGAAAAACACTTCTTTTAGAATTTTTACTGAAAAATGATTACTGCTACCACCCAAAGGTATCGGCATGTTCATTTTTTGGAATCCAGGCAATAAGTATTGAAACCAGTTCATATACTCCAGAGAAAAGAATTTTGTGAGAAAATTATAATCACAATTGTAGTAATTTAATTTCGCCTGTACACAGGCAAGCTTATCGTCGTCCTTATTAAATTCAATCAGTGCTTTTTTTAACTGCAATGGGTCTGGTTTATCGTCCGCATCATATATTACTGCATACTTTCCTCTAGCAAAGCTCATAGCATAATTGCATGACTTGGCTTTTGTTCTAGGCAAAGAATGAGGCACTTTTATTACTTCAAAATACTGCGGTAAAGTGTACTTTTCTATAGCTGCTAGCGTTTCTTGGTCATCACTTTCTACCTGAAGCTTCACATCTAATTTTGATTTTGGATAATCCAAACTTTCAATGCTTTCGATCAATTGCTCTATCACTGCACTTTCTTTAAAAGCAGGCAATAAAATAGTATATATAGGAAAATCTTCTTCATTCAGCTTACTATAATCCACTTTTTGATTAGAGGTTTCACATAAGCTAAAAACTGTAGCTATAAACTTGAATAAATAACTAGAACATCCGATTATAAATATCAACATCAAAGCAAAATATGTATATTTCTCTGTTAGTGTTAAAATTGAAGTTACAATAAAGAAAGAAGCAAAAAATATTGAGCTTAGTTTAATGCTTTTAGCTGAAAAATTAGGATTCTTGTAATATAAGTAGTTGCTTGCAAATTCTGAAATACCAAAGTGCGAGTTAAGAAGATTTAAAATCTGTTCGCTATCCACTTTTATTAATACATAGTCAATGCCGTAATGAGCTTCGACCCAACGGTTGATATCTCGGCTTGTGTCTTCAACCATAAAAAAAGTAGTATCATTTAATTTTTGCCAAGGAATTATATTAAATTTATAGTAAAAAAGTTTCTCTTGCTCTTTGCACAAACTAGAATCAAACTTAATTTTTTCTACATTATCAGCTTGAAGTATAGGCATTAAACCTAATGCAATTTTTTATTTAAGTCACGTGAAAATGAAGATATGACCTCGCTACTACGCTTATCATCTTTACGTTCATGCATTATTTTTTTTACAGCATCAGCAGCTATACTCGCTGTGTTAGCCTGTAAATCTCCAAGAGCTTTTTCAACTTGGTCAGTGACTTTCTTCAAGTTAGAATGGGCATTGTCATCTAATGTCTGATCTAGCTGCTGTCTATTGTGCTTAATGATACTATTAGCTTTATCAAGTGCTTCATTCATCATTTTACTAACTTCTGCATCTAATTCTTTGTATTTTTTAGAAGATTTTTTGTAATACTCCAACATATCTTTCCTGAATTTTTCAGTTTCTTCACTTGAAAATTTGCTTTTGTTACGCTTATTGTTAAGCGCATTTTTTATCACTTTCTTTAGCAATTTATACGAAAGGACAAAACTTACCAAGAAGGCAAGACCGATAATCAGTGATGTAGACATAAAAACCCCTAAAATTCTTTGGACACCAAGTCAGCAATAAATTCCTCTTCAATTTCAGAATTAGTCAATTTAGTATAATAAATTAAAGCAATACTAGTAGCCATTTGTTTTAACTGATCAGTATATTCAGATTTAAATTCTGCCACTTTTTTTTCAATAAGCTTGCTCTTTTTTTTATCTTCCTCTTCTAATATATTCTTAACATTAGCTCTCATTTCTTCTACCTGAGCAAGTGCATCATCTATGATTTTTTTTGCCTGTATTCTAGCTTGGGTTAAAGCTGCGTTATACTTGGTAATCTGATCTTCCGTAAGTCTTAAAAGATGAACAGAACTATTAAAAGAACCCAATACTTCTTTACTTCTAGTGCTTATTATTTCATCTAACTTTGGCAAAAATAAACAACTTACTACGAAAAAAAGTGAAGAGAAAAAAATTAAAAACCAAAAAACTTGAGAAAAGAAGGTTGAAACATCAAGCTGTGGCATCTGTTAAGCAGCAAATATTAATAACATTGCAAGTACAAACGCAAGCAATCCCATGATTTCAACCATGGCAGCACCAATATAAACATAACTTTTCATTTTACCTTCTGATTCAGGGTTTCTCGCAATCCCATTTAACATAGCAGAGAAGATATGAGCTATACCTAAACCAGCGCCGAGCATTCCAAACACAGCTAAACCAATTGCTATAAATTTTAAAGCTACTAAATCCATATATTACCTTTAATTATTTCTTTATAATATAATTGTAAAATATTCTACAAGGAAGTCAATTACTTTACTGCATCTGACAAATATACACATGTTAATATAGTAAATATATAAGCTTGTAAAATTGCAACAAATACTTCAAATCCTATCAATGCAATTATGAACAAAAACGGCGCAGGAGTGAAAAATATGTTCATATTTACAATAAACCCTGCTATCACTTTGATGATTGTATGACCAGCAATCATATTTGCTGCAAGCCTTATTGATAGGCTAACCGGCCTTACTAAATAAGCAAACAACTTAATAATAATTATTATAGGTGCAAGCCACGAAGGAGTTCCTTTTGGTAGCAATATGCGTAAAAATTCTACTCCCCTTTCTTTAAATCCAACAATCGTTATATAAATAAAAACCACCATCGATAAAGCGAAGGTGACTATCACATGACTTGTGACCGTGAAACTATAAGGAAGAACACCAACTAAATTACACGATAAAATGAAAATAAATACTGTGAATATCAATGGAATGTGCTGCAAGCCTTTGCTTCCAGTGTTATTTTCTATTATTGAAATAACAAAATCATATACATACTCAACTGCAGCTTGCAAATATCCTGGTATTACTGACCCCTTCTTTATTCCAAAAAGCAAAAAGAGTATCATCAATATCACCGAAATCATCGTGAAAAAAGATGAATTGGTAAAGCTTACGTCATACCCAAATAACCTAGGTAACTCTATTATTGTATATACCTTAAACTGTTCCAGTGGATTTAGTGCCATTTTAATCTGAATTATAAACAGTAAATAAAGTATGAATTTTATAGGACAAAGTCAAGAATTAAGATAAGGCTCTGTATTATTATAACATTAACATATTAACAAAATATGTAATTAGAATGTTAATTACAGTCAGCTCTGTATTTTAAAATTTACTAATCTTGTTAAATTATTCAATATCTTGACTTAATATCTTATTTTGATTATAATTTAATTTTTAGTGAGGTATATAATGAACGAAATAGATTTTATTAACACTAATCATCCTTTAAATTTGGAGCAGGAATTTGGTAACGGATACATCGAATCAGTAGATTGTTTCCTTGACGAAGATACTCGCGATTATTACATAGGACTCAACAATGCAATAATACACTTCTTTTTTGATGGTAACATTGATGAGGATGCCTGGGATTATGAAAGTCTTAAATTCTTTCTGGAGATAGATTTAAAAGGTGATATAGAAAAAATTCTTTCTCTTCGCAAGAAGATATAAAGTTACAAAAGCTTCTACATCATAAACAATGATGTAGAAGTATTCCACTACAACAAGCTTTAAAAGCACTACATTTTATATTACAATAACTTTTTCACTTCTTTTTAGGTCCATGAAATTCACATTATCTTGGTTATTAGAGTACTTAGAAACCAATGCTAGTTTAGAAGAAATTACCGATAAATTAACTCACATAGGGTTAGAAGTAGAAGATGTGATCGATAATTCCAGATTGACTGGGTTTATCGTTGCAGAGGTATTAGAAGTCGTACCTCATCCAAATGCTGATAAATTAAAATTATGTAAAGTAGATGACGGAAGTAAAATTCTACAAATAGTTTGCGGAGCAAACAATGTTAGAGAAGGTATGAAAACTGTGCTTGCATCTCTTGGTAGCACATTGCCAGAAAGTGATTTCACAATCAAGCCCACAAAAATACGAGGAGTGCTAAGTGAAGGGATGCTCTGCTCTGCTTCTGAACTTGCGCTGGTTCAAGAGGAAAGTGAAGGAATAATCGAGCTTTCCGATGATTATAAAGTAGGGGATAAATTTTTCAATTGTGACCCTGTAATTGATATAAATGTTACTCCAAACTGTGGAGATTGCTTAGGCATTTATGGAATAGCTCGCGACCTTGCTGCAACTGGAATTGGGACATTAAAGACTTTAAGCATTCCACAACTTACCAGCTCCATAAATTCACCAATCGATGTTGAAGTTACTGACGGGGAAAGTTTTATTAGTGGAATATACATCGCCAATGTAAAAAATCAAGAAAGCCCAAAATGGTTAAAAGATAGGCTGGAATCGATAGGAATGCGCTCCATTTCTGCAATAGTTGATATCACGAACTATATTATGATATCTTTCAGCCGCCCAATGCACGCGTATGATGCAAAAAAAATAGAAGGAGAGCTCACAGTACGCAAAGCAAACGACGGAGAAAAATTTGCTGGTTTGAACGGTAAAGAATACTTATTAAACAAAGACATAAGCGTTATTGCAGGTGATAAAAATATTCATGGAATTGCTGGAATTATAGGTGGTAAGTGCAGTGAATGTACTCTTGAAACTACTGATATCTTTTTAGAGTCTGCTTGGTTCGATCCCATCTCTATTACTAAATCTTCAAGGCAGCTCGGCATCTCCACAGACGCTAGTTACAGATTTGCACGTTCAGTTGATCCTGAATTTACTTTTGATGGACTCAACCTTGCAGCTAAAATGATTCTGGACTTATGTGGTGGAGAAACCTCAAGCGTAGTGTCTGCTGGCAGTTTAGATAGTGCTGACACCAAGGTGAGCTTTGATTATCAGGATGTGAACAAGTTTGGAAGTGTGTCTGTATCGCCTGATGAGGTGCTTGATATCTTAACGAAACTAGGGTTTAGTATTGATAAAAAAACCGAAGGCAATTGGAATGTACAAGTACCAAGCTGGAGACCGGACGTGACAATACCGGCTGACCTAATCGAAGAAGTAACAAGGATATACGGCTATGACAAAATAAAAGAAGAACCACTACCAAATAATGTTGAAGAAGTAGATAGTACATACGACAATTTGCGTATTTTGATGACAAACAGAGGGTTTCATGAAGTGCTAACCTGGTCGTTTATGAGTGAATCAACAGCTGAAAAATTTGGTTACTCGAATAAGTTATTTATCATCGATAATCCGTTTAACAATAGCTTTAATATAATGAGACCAAGTATTATGCCAAATTTATTGCAAGTTACTGCTGATAATATTGCCCATGGAATATCTGATCTTGCAATCTTCGAAATCGGGCCGATTTACGATGGTGAAGCTCAGTCTAAGTATGTTTTAAGTGGAATTAGGTCAGGAAATAATTTACCGCGAAACCATTATAATACTGATAGGAAAGTAGATGTTTTTGACGCAAAGGCTGATTGCATAGCAGCTTTGGAGTTTTTTAACGTTAATTGTGATAATTTAACGATAGAGAAAGCAGAAAAAGAACATTACCACCCAGGAAAGTCAGGCACTCTCTCTTTTAAGAATAAAGTAGCAGGTTATTTTGGAGAGTTGCATCCTAATATATTAGATCTTTTTGATATCAAGCAAAAAGTTGTAGGTTTTGAGGTAATACTAGAAAATATTGAAAATTTACCTGTCAGTAGAAAGAAATTTATCGATTATAAATACCAAAGTGTAAAACGTGATTTTGCATTTATAGTAAATAAGGATGTGGAAGTAGGTAACATAATCAATGTGATAAAAAAAAGCTCAGAGCTCATCACAGAAGTTTTGATATTCGATGTATACCATGGAAATAATATAGAACCGAATAAGATGTCTATAGCGTTGTCAGTTACTTTTTGCTCTCCAATCCACACTTTAACTGAAAAAGAGATCCAAAAAGAATCAAGTGCTATAGTTAATTTAGTATGTGAAAATACCGGAGGAACTTTGAGAACTTATCGTTGAGTCACAATCATAGTTTCCTGCCGTTGCTGTGTCACACTTACTTCATCCAATTTATTTCCAATATTGAATTCAATATCCTTGAAAAATCTATCCCACATTCCATGCAAATGCTCTTCTATTTTAGGCCACACATCATTTTTAAATGTTACCCCATCATCAGAAAATAAATTACCTAAAAAGGCTCCAATACCTTCATAATTTGACTGAAAACATTGAAGAAATGTCTCTCCTTCTTTATAAGTATTATGTGCCACATTTAACGCTTTTCTCTCTGTAGTCTCTTTATAAGCATTTGATGCTCCAATCTTTATTGCACCAAACATAACTTTACTCCAGTTCTTAACTTTCTGTATACAACCTTCACTATTTCCTGGTATATTATTTATTATATTTTTTGTCAAATTGTCTATCAAAGGAGACAATAAATTTTGACTAAAATGTTTGATATTATCTTTTGTTTTAATTAGAGGATATTTGATGCGTTTTTCTGCTAAACAGTACTCCAGTTCTGCTCTTTCTAATAACTTCTTGATTTCTTTTTCATCAAAAGTTTCAAGCTTGAATACCTTCAGTAAATCATCTTCTATTACTGCAAATTTTATTTTTTCACGAGACGTTAGTTCTTCTTTATAATCATTTTTTGTTTCTTCATTTATCAATAATTCTTTTTTGCCTAATTCTAACTGTTTTAATGCTTTCAGAATTTCTTCATTCCTTTTTAAGAGCACTTCTATTGATCTTGTACCCGGATGCCCTTTTTCCCTGTTATCTTGTTCAGCTTGTAAACGCTTATTTTGATCTTTGAGTGTTTGTTCTAATGTAGATTTTTCTAAATGTCCTTCATCTTGCACGCGAAAAGCTTCAATTATTTCTGCTAGACCTGATTCACCATATTTTCTTAATTTCTTGCATAAACGTAAAACACCCTTTTTTTGTTCTCGAAGTAACCTTTGCACTTTATATTTTTTTATTTCTAAATACATCTTTTCTATAAAGTCATTTATTTTAGCTGAAGCTTCCTTATCCGATGGAACCTTTACTTTTTTTTCTAAATCTTCAAGCTGCTTCCTTAGGCTTTGCTTCTCCTTATCCGGTATATCTGATTGACTTAACTTACCTTGAACTTTTTTCATTACTGATTTTATCAGCCTGCGCTCAATCTCTTGATCATCATATTCGAATTTAAAAAGGTCTTCTAACCCCCTTTTTAAGGTGTCATTTGTTAAGTTACTGTTTTCATGTATTTCTTTTAATTTCTTATATATATTGTTACACCTTGTTTGACCTATTCCTCTTAAACTCTCTAATTCCTGTCTCACTAAAGAATTTTTTATCTCATCTTCCAGCGAAAAATCTTCTCCCCGTCTATCTCGCTGAAACTTAATTGCTTGTATAAAGGCAACTTGATAAGCACTTTGTATTAAGTGACTTGTCAAATTAGGACCTATACTATCTACCACTTTCGACTTGAATTCGTTCAATTTATCATATGTAATCTCTTTCTTTTCTAGCTTTATCAGTTCTTCCATAGTCTTCGCAAATTCCTGAATAGAAGTTGCAAGCACATCCTTGATTTCGTTGCGTAAGGGCTTAAGACCATTTTTTAAATTGATGTTAGTTGACAATTTCAGTACGATGCTATGCTCTGAATTCCGCGTCACATCAAACCACTTGTTATTTTCATTTTCATACAAATCTCTAAGCAATCGTTTAAATTGCGGTGGAAATTCTATTTCCATATCCCACGCAATATTTGGTCCAGTAACTTCCTTTTCATGAAAAGACACCTCAATATTTTGATGCTTATTAGAATACCGCCCCATACTTATTTTAAGAGCAGTAACTAAAGAGTGAGATAAATCTCTATTGAAAAGATAAAAAGTAGCCAAAGCAATTGTTGCAGGAACAACTAAGGCTACAAGTACAGCCATATTAACAAAAATTGCTATTGCAGCAAGAACACCATATGCCAATCTTTTTGGCACGCCAGTTTCACTCTTTTTTGTCTTATCTTCCCCTACACTGTCTTGTGTCTTGCTGTTTGCTTGAAATCTACTGCATACGACTAATCCCAGTGCAGTAAAAGCAATATAAGGAAGCATTAAAACTGACAGAGCTAAATTTAATATTTTCTTTTCTGGGCAAGTTCTATTTATTTCCTTAAATATTTCGCTTGATATATTATACCAGGAAGTAAAAAAATCAGAGTTATAATCTTTATAATGAAATATACTGAGTGGAACGTTAAAATTAGCTAACGGCTCTTGTTCTTCCACAGCATCAAAAAATTCTTCTTCCTCTTCTGAAGTAGCAAGACCTAAATTATTCCCTTCTTCTACATTAGAAACAGCTTCCATAGCATCAAAAAACTCTTCTTCCTCCTCCAAAGTAACAACAGATTCTGCTTTACCTAAACCACCACTATTGTTAACAACTTCTTCATAATCATCTGCAACAGCTTTATTCATATTATAACCTTATCCAATTACCTTAAGTATAGCATAAATACTGACAATCTTGCACTTTATTAAAAATTTAACGCTCAATACTAACACTTAAATCCTGATATTCCTTAGAATAGAAGTTAGTTCCAATTTCTGTATTAATGTCCAAAGATAAGGCAAGGGTCTGCTCTTTTATATATTCAAACCACGTATTTATTGCTTCCTTAATTTTCTCTTCTTCTGTTTTGATTATTACTCTGATTCTATCTGATATATGAAAATCAGCTTGTTTTCTGGTTTCTTGAATGAGCCTCACGACATCTCTCGCTAACCCTTCTAGAATTAATTCATCATTTAGTTCAGTATTTAGAATGACAATCCCTTTATTGTTATCAAATACAGAGGAATATTCACTGTTTGCTTTTAACAATAGTTCATATTCGCCTTTTTCTATAATATAGTTCTCTGATTCGTCTCCTAGAAATATCTGCTCATTCTCAACTTGCTTCCATTTTCCCTCCTTGACATATTGAACTAGCTTCTTGATTTTGTCTGGAATTCTTTTCCCAAGCAGTGGGAAATTTAGCTTTAACTCTAGTGATGCAATACCTTCAAGTCTGTTTACTAATTCCAAGCTTTTTACATTCACCTCATCTTTTATCATCTCCTGGTACTCATTTGAATCTGCAGCACACTGGATCCCAGTGTCAGCTACTTGGATAACAGGAGAGAACTCTGGGATGACAGAAAGCGGTTCACCTTCAAGAAAACTACAGGAAGACTGATGATAAATGATCATACTGCCAAGCGGCTGTCTGATACGTATATTAAAAGTGTTTCTGATCGAAAGTGCAGAGTTGCACACCTCTCTCACTAGATCCATCTTGGCAATGAGCTGACTATCAAACTTCTCTAATTGTGGAAAATTAGCCAAATGAACAGATGTTTCTTCATACTTAAGCCCTTGCCATATATTCTCTGTTATAAGTGGCAACAAAGGAGCTGCAGCTCTTAGTATGTAATAAAAAACCGTATATAGAACATTATAAGCATCAGTTTTATCCTGATCCAAATCACTTTTCCAAAAACGCTCGCGACTGCGACGAATATACCAGTTATTCAGCACTTCAAAAAAATCTATCAGAATTTTGCAAGCCTCTTGGGAGCTATAGCTGTTCATAGAAGCTTGGATACTTTCTACAGCTTCAAAACATTTGGAAATCATGTAGCGATCAATAGTAGTTTGATAATCCTTACAAACTTCAGCTTTAATTCCATCTGCATTTGCATACATAGTAAAAAAGTGATAACTGTTCCAAATAGGTTTTATTACGTTTTTCAGAACATCTCGTATTGAGTTTCCTTCTTTATCGAGTAGCAAATTACCACCACAAATAATAGATCCAGAAAGCATAAGAAAACGCAGTGCATCAGAACCGTATCTATCAAAAACCTCCATTGGATCTGCATAGTTATTCAAACGTTTGGACAATTTTTGCCCTTTTACATCCAAAACAACACCGTGGCATATGCAGTTCTTAAATGGTTCCCTATTAAACAAAGCAGTGGACAATACAAAGAGCGTATAAAACCACCCCCTGGTTTGCGCTATGTATTCAGTGATAAAATCCGCAGATTCAAACCACTCCTTATTTTCAAACGGATAGTGGATTTGCGCAAATGGCATCGAGCCAGATTCAAACCAGCAGTCAAACACGTCAGGTACACGGCGCATAACTGATTTTCCTGTTGGATCATCAGGATTTAGTCTTGTTAAAGTATCGATAAATGGTCTGTGCAAGTCGTCTATTTTAACATTAAAATCTCTCTCCAGTTCTTCTATTGAACCATATACATCTACTCTTGGATATCTCGCATCATCTGATTTCCATACAGGGATTGGCGTACCCCAGAATCGATTGCGTGAAATTGACCAGTCGTGTGCCCCTTCAAGCCATTTTCCAAATTGACCATCTCTAATGTGGTTTGGTATCCAATTAACTCTCTTATTTAGCTCTACCATTCTGCTTTTGAATTTTGTAACAGCAACATACCAAGAAGGCATAGTTCGATAGATCAAAGGAGTGTCAGTTCTCCAGCAGTGTGGATAATTGTGAATATATTGCTCAGTCTTAAACCAACTTCCCTGCCCTTTCAATTTTTTTATTACTGTATCATTGGCATCAAAAACATGAACCCCTGCCAAATCTGAAACTTCAGCAGTAAATTTTCCACTGTTATCAATTGGACAAATAACTGGAATATCATGGCTTTGGCAAAGGTAAAAATCTTCCTCACCAAATCCAGGGGCAGTATGCACAACGCCAGTACCGTCTTCTTCCGTCACATAATCAGCAATAAAAACGCGAAATGCATTTTTTGTGTCTTTAAAATAGTCAAACAGTGGTTTGTAAGAAAGACCTGCAAGATCATTCGCTTTAAGTTTTATATTGCAGTTTTCATATGGAATATTGTTTTGTTCAGAGTGGCTGATAAATTTCTCTAAGTAGCTTTCAGCAAAAATGTATATTTCACCATTCATTGAACTTCCTTCACTACTCCCTGTCATCCCAGTGCCCAGACACTGGGATCCAGAAATAGATTCCAGCGTCACGCGCTGGAATGACATCAAAGGGTGGACTGACACTGCACAATACTTAATATCTTTTCCTATTGCTAAAGCCAAGTTGCTCGGCAACGTCCAAGGAGTTGTAGTCCAAGCAAGTAATTTACACTTTCGTTTAACACTTTTAAATTGCTGTGGGTTTTCTAAAAGCTCAAATGCAACAGTTACAGCTTTGCTAACTTTTTCTCTATACGCGTTATCAAGCCTTGTTTCGAAATTAGATAATGGAGTTTCGCATGCCCAGCTATATGGTACAACGCGCACTGATTCATACACCAGACCCTTATCATAAAGCTGCTTGAATGCCCACATGACCGACTCCATGAATGATTTATCCATAGTCTTATAGTCATTGTGAAAGTCTACCCACCTTGCTTGCCTATTTACATACTTCTCCCACTCTGATGAAAATTTCATCACAGAAGTACGGCAATGATCGTTAAATTTATCTATACCAAACTTCTCTATCTCAGTTCTACCAGATATTCCAAGTTCTTTTTCTGCACCCATCTCAGCCGGCAATCCATGGCAATCCCAGCCAAATCTACGTTCAACCCTTTTTTGAAGCATAGTTTGGTATCTTGCAAATGCGTCTTTGATGAAACCAGTGAGTAAATGTCCATAATGCGGAAGTCCATTTGCAAACGGAGGCCCATCGTAAAAGACAAAACAATTATCCTTGGAACGTTCTTCAACTGACCGCTCAAAAACTTTGTTTTCCTGCCAAAATTTTATGATTTCCTTTTCTAACGATAAAAAATCAGGACTACTTACTGTATCAGGATAATGCTTTGACTTCATATTCGCTATGTAAAACTAAAGAATATAGGGCTTTCTGAAAAATTACAAATTCAAAAATATTTCCGTAGCTCACACCCCAACAAACTATTCTGCCGAGCTTCCAATACCTTTTTTTAAGTTTTACTTGCAGTTTTTATTGTTTTACTTAACATTAACCCAAGCTTTAGGGGTATTTTATGGATCAGAAGACAGATAAGTTTCCACAATTTTTAAAAATGTTGTGCTTTGTTGAAATGTGGGAACGTTTCTCTTACTATGGAATGAGGGCACTTTTGGTCCTATTTTTGACTTCTCACTTAGGTTTCACTGATGAGAGGGCCTTTACTATTTACTCATTATTTGCTGCAACAGGTTATGCTATACCAATACTTGGAGGTTTTTTAGCTGATAAGTTGATGGGATTCCGCAACATGGTGTTGCTTGGAGGGATAGTGATGATAGCAGGTCATGCTTGCATGTCATTGGTTAAGTTTGAACCAGGTTTATTATATTTAGGTTTATCTCTAATAGCCATAGGTACTGGTATGTTTAAAGGGAACGTAACTAACTTACTTAGTTCATGCTATGGCAAAGACGATCCTGAACGTAGCAGAGGCTTTACTTTATTTTACGTAGGTGTGAATATTGGAGCAATATTGGCTTCTATTTCATGTGGTTATGTAGCCCACTTGTTTGGCTGGCACTACGGCTTTGGTTTAGCTGGTATTGGGATGTCTATAGGGCTAATCTTTTTTCTCAAATTTCAGAATCTTTTAGGAGATAGCGGCCTTTCTCCTTATCCAGAGCTTATGAATAAGCGCATATTAGGGATTAAAATTTTTGGTATAGTATTGATAGGAAGCTTTCTGTCATCATCAATAATTGCTAAAATGCTTATACATAGTGAATTTTTTACTAATATGCTCATATTTATTGGAATAACAGCTCTGGGCATATTTATTTATATAATATCTAAATTATCAGCAGAACAAAGACGAAAATTAGTGGCATTATCTATTCTTGTGGTATTTTTCTTGTGTTTTTTTGCTTTAGAAATGCAGCTTGGCTCTTTGGTTAACTTATTCACCGAAAGAAACGTTATTAACAATGTATTAGGTATAACAATCCCAGCTTCAGTTTCTCAAGCCATAAATCCTTTGTCAATTATAATATTTGGCTTTCTTTTTGGAACATACATGAAGTTTAAGCAAAAATATGCAACTTCCATGTTTACCCTTGGCCTTCTGACAATGGCTATGTGTTTTTTCACACTGTACATAGGATGTTTAAACTCTAACATTGAAGGTAAAGTAGAATACTTATATTTAATAATTGCTATCTCCTTTATGGGACTGGGAGAATTATGTATTGCTCCATTAGTCCAAGAACAAGCAACTACACTAGCCCCCAAAAACCTTAGAGGAGTAGTGATGGGTATAGTAATGCTGTCATTAGCGTTTTCTAACCTAGCCGGAGTTGTAATATCAAAATTTATGTCAGTTCCTTCAGTAAATGGTAAAATAAATTATTTAGAATCTTTAGAAATATATAAAGAGGGTTTTTTAAAGGTGGGAATATTTAATTTAATGCTCGTTATTGTATTTTTATTCTTCTTCAATTTTATACATAAAGTTGTTACTAACTCATCTTGTACAAAAAATTGATATAGGTAAGCTCAAATTTGTAGGTTTAAGGTACCCGTTCAGCAGAGGTAGCAATTAAACTTTGTAACTTTTGAAAAAGATTATGATTGCATTTTTTCAATACTCTTTGCTTAAGATTTATATTTAACGCTGCTTAAAATCAGTGAAATGCACACCCCAGCAAACTACTCTGCCGAGCTTCCAACACTTTCACATTTACTATTTTGTCCCTGTATTTATCTTCAGAATCATCAATGCACACTGATTGCATATATGGGCTTTTACCAATAATTTGGTTTTGGTGTTTACCTTTTTTATCGCTAAATAGAACAGGTATAGTTTTACCTACCATACTCTGGTTAAACTCAAGTTGTTGCTTACTAATTAATTTCTGTAAACGAAGAAGGCGCTCTGTTTTAACCTCTTCTGGTACTTGATCTTTTCTTTCCGCTCCCGGTGTGCCTGGTCTTGGGCTGTATTTAAAACTATAAGCCTGAGCATATCTAACTTTTTCTACTAATTTCATAGTTTCTTCAAAATCTTTTTCGGTTTCTCCAGGAAAACCAACAATAAAATCAGAAGAAAATTCGATTTCAGGTTTCAATTTGCGAAATCTGTCTATTATTTCCAAATACTCCTCTGCAGTGTGTTTCCTGTTCATCGCGTGCAATATTTTATTCGAACCAGACTGCACAGGCAGGTGAACAAACGGCATGAGCTTTGGCTCTTCCGCATGTGCCAAGTAGAGAGATTCATGCATATCTCTTGGATGAGAAGTTGTATAACGAATCCTCTCTAGCTTTTCAATTTTAGCAATATGACTAATTAATTTTCCTAAATCCCACACTTCCCCTTCGCACTCCCCATGGTAAGCATTGACGTTCTGACCAAGCAAATTGATCTCATTTGCCCCATTTGCAACTAATTTCAATGCTTCACGAAATATTTCATTCACTGGCCGTGAATACTCAGCTCCACGAGTATAGGGCACTACACAAAACGTACAAAATTTATCACAACCCTCTTGTATGGCAAGAAACGCAGAAGACCCCTGGCTATTGCCATAGCATTCATCTGGCAATTTATCAAACTTTGCAACTTCAGGAAAATCAGTGTTTATTACATGACCTTTACTTCTGCTTGCTTTGACTATCAGCTCCGGTAAGGTAGCGATACTCTGCGGACCAACAACAATATCAACAAAAGGAGCCCTTCTGAACACTTCTTCTCCCTCTGCTTGCGCTACGCACCCAGCCACCACTATAGTCATTTCTTTTCGTAACGAATGAATCTTCCCAAGCTCTGAGTAAAGTTTTTCTGCTGCCTTCTCTCTAATGTGACAAGTATTCAGTATCACTAAATCGGCTTTCCCTGCATCACTAACAACGTTGAACCCCAAAGGTTTAATTACATTTTCCATTAAAACGGAGTCATAAACGTTCATCTGACAGCCGTAAGTTTTAATATATAGGCCTTTCATATTTGGTATGTCTTTTTCAAAATTTCTTCACCCTACACGTAAATGTCTAACAGACCAGCGCGTGACGCTAGTGAACTTGCTAGCACAATAGATTTTGACAAAATTATACGAAAAACTGGATCCCAGTGTCAAGCACTGGGATGACAAGTTCTCGGCAACCCCTACGTCATACCATCACGGTATCTCTAGATCCCGCTAACAAGTAGCGGGATGACGGTTGTCAGGGTGTCATGAAAGTAGCTAACACTGGCTTCCATCCAAGAGGGCAGTGCCCTCTTCTTGTCATCCCAGTGCTTGACACTGGGATGGCTTTGTTGCATCGCTACTTATGAAAGGCTAACTATAGTTAGGATTATAAGCAACCTATTGAAAATCTTGTTTTTTTGCAATCAATCTGATCAAATTTAAGAATAGTAATTTATTATTTATATTAATAAATTTAATTCTATTGAAAATAGCTAAAGCATTGAAATTCTTGAATTTTAGCCGGATTAGTGAGTGGTAGTGAAATTTCTTTTACTCAAATTTAGGTATTCACTGACCGTTCTTGTTATAAATACCAGAATAATAAGCTACTGATATTCTCTACCTTTTTTATCTTTATCCATCATAGCTAGCGATGCAACAAAGCCCACTGAGATCCAGGAAAAAGAATGGTGTCATGCAAGTAGCTAACACTGGGATCCAGGAAAAAGAATGGTGTCATCCGAGTAGCTTGACACTGGCATCCAGGAGACTTAATTGCAAGTAATGCATTGAGTTTGGTGAGTATGGGTTTTGCGTTATAGAATGAAGCACTTTTGGTGAATTTGTAAAGAAAGCTGGATCCCAGTGTCAAGCACTGGGATGACAAGAAAGGGAGCACTGGAATTTTTATTTCAGTATTGTACATTAGCCATGCATCTGAACAGATACGAGCTTTCTGCTTTTTTTGGGTAAGGTCAGTCAAAAAGGTTTTACAACAACCATAATAACTATAACTATTATCAATACTGTAACTGCTTCATTTAAAACGCGAAAATAAATATGTGACTTCTTATTCGAACCCATTGCAAAATTTTTCCTATATTTTGCAAGTAGCATATGAATAATTAACATCAAAAGTATTGCAAATGCTTTTACATGAAACCATCCTTCACGATATGCTTCCCTAATAACCATTAGTGTAATTCCAAGACCAAGTGAGAAAAGCATTGCAGGGTTTATGATATATCTAAGTAGCCTCTTTTCCATTGTTTGAAGCAAGCTATCATTTTCCGATCCCGGTTTTACAGTTGCATGGTAGACATAAAGCCTGGGTAAATAAAGCATACCTGCCATCCACATGATAACAGAGATAACGTGAAAAGCCTCAAGCCAGTGGTAATAGTTCATTAGCAAAAATTTAAAATTCCTGGTATTGTGTTAGTTTAATGAAAAAGAAATCGATATGAAAGCAGAAAATTTCACTAAAGAACAGATAATTGGATTCTACAGGAAAATGCTACTCATACGCAGATTTGAGGAAAAAGCAGGACAATTATATGGGATGGGATTAATAGGCGGGTTCTGTCACCTATCAATAGGACAAGAAGCAGTTGCAGTTGGAACTCAAGCTGCATCAAAATTAGGTGACGCTTTTATCACAAGTTATAGAGACCATGGCTTAATGCTCGCATGTGATTCTGATCCAAATGTTGTAATGGCAGAGCTTACCGGCAAAGAAACAGGATGCTCGAAAGGTAAAGGTGGTTCGATGCACGTATTTGACGTTGAAAAAAAATTCTTCGGCGGGCATGGAATAGTGGGAGCACAAGTTCCAATTGGCACAGGAATAGCATTTGCTAATAAATATAAGAAAAAAGATAATGTGGTATTTACATATTTTGGCGACGGTGCTGCAAATCAAGGACAAGTATATGAATCGTTTAATATGGCATCTTTGTGGGAGTTGCCTGTGGTTTACATCATAGAAAATAATGAATACGCAATGGGAACCTCCGTGCAAAGGTCAACTTTAGTAACAGAGTTATATAAAAGAGGAGAAAGTTTTGGTATTCCTGGAAAACAAGTTGATGGAATGGATTTTTTCTCTGTTTATGAGGCTACAAGCGAAGCAGCGGAACACACACGCAGCGGAAAAGGGCCTATCCTGCTTGAAATGAAGACATATCGATATCGCGGTCACTCAATGTCAGATCCTGCTACTTATCGCTTAAAAGAAGAAGTTGAAGATATGAAGCAAAATCATGACCCTATAAGCACTTTAAAGAAATACATGACAGATAATAAAATGGCTTCAGAAGAAGAGTGCAAAGTAATTGATAAGGAAATACGTGATTTAGTAAAAAAGTCGGAAGATTTTGCCAAAAATAGTAAAGAACCAAGCGTTGATGAGCTGTATACTGATGTTTATAAATTTGTTAGCTAATTTTTTTATCCAGAACTGTACAAACATTGTATAGTAAACGATGTCATCCAAATAGCTCCTTCTCCCGTCATCCAAGTGCCCTCCTTTTTTTGTCATCCCAGTGCTCTGACTACTTGGATCCAGCTGAGTTGGTGAGTATAAAAGTATAGCTAACGCAAGCTCTACGTCATGCCGCCGCGAACCGTCATACCGCGATTCATTCGCGGTATCTCTAGATCCCGCTAACAAGCAGCGGGATGACGGTTGTCAGGCTAGCTGTCATCTCAGTAGTCTCCTTCTCCTGTCATCCGAGTAGCTGACACTGGTTCCTTTATGACGGCAGTAGCCCCTTCGGTGTCATTCCAGTGCTTGACACTGGAATGACACCAATAATTGACATTTCACTAGATATTCATTATAAATAATGGAATGCTACAAAGTATAAAAACCATATTAATAGAAGACGATAACGTTAGGCTGGATAGGTACATCAGAAGAATCTTTCCTGATCTAAAGCAATCTGTAATTGAAAAATCTTTAAGGAAAGGATTAATCAAAGTTGATGATTGCAAAGCAAAGTCCAGTGATAGAGTAAATTCTGGGCAAACTATAACGCTGAAGCACTTGAATTATATTGAAAACGCTAATTCTGATCGCAAATATAATGAAAAGTTAGTGAATCTACTAAGAGAGAACATATTATATGAAGACGAATATATACTAGCTATAAACAAACCCGCAGGGGTCATCGTTCAAGGTGGCGTAAAAGTAAAGATTAGCATGAGTGATTTGCTTGACCAAATAAGAGAGGGAGAAACATTTAAAATTGTCCATAGGCTAGATAGAGATACGAGTGGAGTGATAATATTCGCACGCAACGCTAATGTTGCCAGATACCTTATGGAAGAATTTAAAGGACGAAGAGTAAAAAAAACTTATTTAGCATTAACTTCTGGCATACCGAGCAAGGATAGTGGAACAATAGACTATCCATTGGTGAAAAAATATGTTTCAGGTCAAGAAAAAGTGGTCGTTGATGAAAATTCACCTCAGAATGCCACTACGCATTTTTCAATTATAGCAAAATCCAAACACAATGTTGCTTATTTAAAATTACAACCAATTACCGGCAGAACCCATCAGTTACGTGCACATTTAGCTCATATAAATTGCCCTATTCTTGGTGACGGTAAATATGGTGGTAAAAAAGCTTTTATTGATGGGATAGCAAATAAAATTCACCTTCATTCGCATTCTTTATCTTTAAAACTGCCAAACAATAAAGAAATCACTATCACCGCTCCTATCACTAAACACATCGAAAAATCCATTGAAGCGCTATTTTTCGACTGAAACGATTTCACCAATCAACTTTTCTGTCTTTGGCTTTAATTTGAAGCACAGATATTAGGCTAATTAATGCGCAGGCAGTAAGATAAATGCCTGCTGCAAGTTTTGTTTCGGTTTTTTCTATAAGCCACATGCATATGTATGGAGAAAGGCCACCAAAAATTCCTGCAGATATATTATTTGCTAAGCTTACGCCAGTGCATCTTACTTTTGTTGGAAACAGTTCACAAATAACAGAACCATATATTCCAAAAGATGCACCTACTGGTATAGTAATCAATAAGTAAGTTATTATTACGACATAGTGGTTAACGGAAGATAATAATGGTAATACACATGTACCAATCAGAGATAGCATAATCAGTACAGGAATCATTACGCGTTTTCTTCCAACTTTATCAGATAAAATTGCAAAAAGTACCGCAGATGCTGCAAATACAGCCTGTATTACTATCCTCATTAAATCTTTAACACTAATAGATAAAATAACTAGCTCTTTTATTGATATATTATAAAACATTATTGCTGCGTAGACAATTGCATTCTGAGCAATTCCCAGATTGATTGAAATAATAAGCGGTCTTTTATAGTTTCTTACTAGTTCTAACAATGGTGAATGTGCTAAATTATTAGCGTACTTATTAGTTTTATATGCTAAGCTTTCTTTTAATATGTACCTAGTTAAAAAACCTATTGTCCCCCAAAAAAAGCAAAAATAAAAAAGCAACTTCCATCCCCATATTTCATAGTTCTCACCTGTAACTCTTTTGCAGATAAATATCATTGTTATGCATAAGAGCGTTCCAAGGGCTCCGCTAAAGGGCTTCATACTTCCTAAGAAACCTAGATTTTTTTTATCTTTTGAATGCTCTATCGTAAATGCTGTATTAATGCTTGTTTCACCTCCTGCAGTTATTCCTTGCACTATTCTACAAAACACAAGCAATACAGGTGAAAGCAACCCTATTTCTTTATACCCAGGTATAATTCCCATAATTGTGGATGATATTGAAATTAATATTACTGAAGTAAGTAAAGTCTTTCTTCTGCCATACTTATCTCCCATATAACCAAAAATTACTGCACCAATTGGTCTAAACGCAAAACCAATTGCAAAAACACCAAGGAATTTGAGTGTACTCAAATAATGATCTTCTGATGGGAAAAAAACGTTGATGATTGTATCTGTTAATACTCCAAAAAGAGTGAGTTCATACCACACAATCATGTTACAGATCATGCCCGATAGTATTGCTTTTTGGATATTATTCATGGTCTTTCAATTTAACATAACCTAATATATCATTAACCGGTGCTCCTTGCTATAAAATTTTTCATTCAATAACCTTCAAGGATAATTCACGTAAATGCTTATCCTCCACCTTGGAAGGAGCACCCATTAGAACATCTTCACCTTGCTGGTTCATAGGAAAACAGATTACTTCACGAATATTTGGCTCATCAGCAAGCAGCATAACTATTCTATCAACTCCTGGTGCTATTCCACCATGAGGAGGAACACCAAATCTGAATGCACGTACAAGTGCACCGAATCTTGTATCAACTTCTCCCCGGCTATAACCTGCAATGGCAAAAGCTTTATACATGATATCCAGTTTGTTATTACGAATCGCCCCACTTGACAGTTCTATTCCATTGCAAACAAGATCATATTGGTAAGCAAGGATATCCAGTGGATTTTTGTCCTCTAAATCTTTCAGACCACCGTGTGGCATGGAGAATGGGTTATGAAAGAAATCGATTTTTTTACTTTTATCGTCATATACAAAATATGGAAAATCAATGATCCAACAAAACTTGAAGATATTATCATCTATAAGACTGAGTTCTGACCCTAAAAGAGTGCGTACTTTTCCTGCAATGTTTGCCGCCTCATTCTCTTTGTCAGAAGCAAAAAATACACTATCTCCTGGCTCTATGTTTGTTGCTTCTCTTATGTGGTTTAGCCTATTTTCATCAAGAAATTTAGCAATTGGGCCTTTCGCAGTTCCATCTTTATCAAACGTTATATATCCGAGACCCTTAGCACCGAATTCTTTTTGCGCATGTTCTATCTTTTTATCAAAGAAGCTGCGTGGTTCCTCTGCTGTTTTAGGTGCAGGGATGGCTCTCACTACCATACCACGCTCAATATTGCTTTTGAAAATATTGAACCCTGAATCACGAAAAATTTCTGTAACATCGCTGATTAATAGTGGATTACGCAAATCTGGCTTGTCAGAACCATACTTAAGCATTGCCTCTTTGTATGTAATGCGTGGAAAATCTTTATCGACAGACTTGCGAGAAAATTTAGCAAACACTCTATATAAGGTAGACTCAATAATCTGAAAGATGTCTTCTTGAGTTACAAAAGACATTTCAAGATCTAGCTGATAAAACTCTCCCGGAGAACGGTCAGCCCTTGCGTCTTCATCACGAAAACACGGTGCAATTTGGAAATATTTATCAAACCCTGAAACCATGAGCAACTGTTTGAAAATCTGCGGAGCTTGTGGCAATGCATAGAACTTGCCAGGATTTAGCCTGCTTGGCACTAGGTAGTCGCGTGCTCCTTCAGGAGAGGAAGCAGTGAGTATTGGAGTTTGAATCTCTAAAAATCCTCGCTCTATCATGAGCTTGCGGAGCTCTGCAATAATTTGTGAGCGCAAAATAATATTGTTGCGGACTTTTTCACGTCTTAAGTCAAGAAATCGATATTTAAATCTCATGTTTTCTGGGTATTCTTGCTCGCCGGTAATGCTTGCCAATATACTTCTTTCTTCTTTTGCTATTTCTTCATCAAAGTGGAACTCAACTTCCGACTCAACGCGCAAATTGTTGACTATCACCTCGATTTCTCCGGTAGAAATAGAGCTGTTTACCGTATCTTCAGTTCTAGCTTCAACTATTCCTGTAACAGTAATTACACTCTCCAATTTTAAATTTGATATCTCATCAAAAAAGTCTTTGTCATTATTAAATACTAGCTGAGTGATTCCGTAGAAGTCTCTTAAATCAACAAAAATTAGGTTACCATGGTCGCGCTTACGATATAACCATCCAGAAAGGGTAACTTCCTTTTCTACATCATTCTTTCTTAATTCTTCACACGTGTGAGTCTTGTAGCAGTTCATATTTGTTTCACTTCTAAATTCTTTAAAAAGTATAGAAATAAACCTTACCACATACAAGCCCATTCGTCAGATATTTGTCCAGTTTACGAAATAGAGCAGTATTACTTTTATACTGTCTTTACTCACACAAAAATTGCACAATTTCTATAATTATGGTATAATATAATGTGGCGTAAGCTGAGTACAGAAAATGTCTTTCGGACAAATTATTATATATAGTATAGCATTACTTGCTATAGTCAAAGTATTTCTCTTTTTGAGAAAAATATACAAAAATCGCATTAGAAAAATCATATTGCCTAGAAAAGTTTTTAAAGAAGAGTGGGAAGAAGACAGAAAATTCAATGAATTATATCAAAAAAATAAGCAAAAAGAGTTGATGAAACAACAGGAAATACTGCGTGAGAAGCAAAAAGATGTGCAAGTTTATAAAGAAGATCCAGAAATAGTTGACATAGCAAAACCGGTAGGTAAATGGACAAAGATGGTTATGATGGGTAATGGTTTAATGCAGCGTTTTGCACAATTGATACATAGAGAAGGCGGACAGAAAGGATTTTGGGAGCTGTTTGTAAAAGCTCAGGCTTCAACTCAAGGTAAACATAAGGGAAAGGGCAGATAATCCATGCTTGAATGTGAAAATTTATCCTGCACTCGTAATAATAAGGTACTATTTAAGAATCTCAGTTTTAAAGCTGAGCTAAAATCAAAGATTCTAATCACTGGTCCAAATGGTAGTGGTAAAACCAGCTTAATTAGAAGTTTATCTGGACTTTTACCGCCGGTATCAGGCAATATAAGGCACTGCGGAAAAGATATATATGATGATCCAAAATCCTATATATCTTCTATGGTCTATATAGGCCATAAGAATGCCTGTAAAGATAGCTTAACTGTTGCTCAAAACGTAGAATTCTGGGCAGGAATACGCAATACTAGAGAATTGATTGTGGCAGCTATTTGTTGCTTGCAGTTGCAACCTGTACTTAATATTAGATATGGCGAACTTTCTGCAGGTTGGAAAAGGAGAGTTGCGCTTGCTCGCCTCTTGATTTCTAATGCAAACGTTTGGCTGATAGATGAACCATTTTGTAATCTTGATAGTGCAACGTGTGAATTAGTGCTGAACCTAATCTCAATACGCTCTGAGCAAAATGGTATAGTAATTATTACAGGGCATAGCTCTACAGAGCAATTGTGTGATTTTACAACGATTGATATACGTAATTTCAATAGACTTCTTGTATAGTTTTTGGCAATAACCGCTAGAAATAAAAAACTTGCTTGACAAACTCCGCCAGCCCCCTTATCATAAACACTGAAGCTATTTATTTATCTTCTCTGTACAGATTAAATGACAAAAAAACTCACGTATCTGGCGTCTCATGTTTAATTTTTTGCACTATGTGCACCTTATGTCTTTATCAAACTTCTACCTACATAAGCTGAAACGCGCTTATAAAGCGTTTAAAACATAAAAAAACGCCAACTTAAAAAATGGATAGTGAATAACTAGCTACCCTAGGGTTTCTTTTGCCTTTTTTTCTGTTTAGTAAATTTCTTAAATATTTATAGCTAAGGTTAGTTGCATTTAAAAGCAGCTGAGTCGCGGTTATTAAGCGTTTAGAATAAAAAAACGCCATACTTGAAAGTATAATGTAAGTAATTAGCCAACTACGGGGCTTCTTTTGCCTTTTTTTCTGTTTAGTAAATTTCTTAAATATTTATAGCTAAACGACAACCGTCATCCCGCTGCTTGTTAGCGGGATCTAGAGATACCGCGAATGAATCGCGGTATGACGGTTCGCGGTGGCATGACGATAAGCTCGTCATCCCGCTGCTTGTTAGCGGCTAAGGGATACCGCGAAGGGATACTGCGAATGAATCGCGGTATGACGGTTAATTATTCTGCGGCGGTATGACGTAGAGCTCGCGTTAGCTATACTTTTATACTCACCAACTCAGTATCCAATCTGGATCCAAGTAGTCAGCTACTTGGATGACAACCTGTTGAGGCTGCGCTTACACATTCCACTTTCTATGCTGACCAAACAAATTTGCTTACTCGCAGCAAAATTTTCTGGATCCAAGTAGTCAGCTACTCGGATGACATCTTTGTGTTTGAGGCAAAACCAGCTATAACATTTCTTCGCAAACAAATGTTCGTACAGTTGTGCGCGTGATGCTGGAATCTAGACAACAATTAGATCCTATTGTCAAGCAATAAGCTACATGTGCTATTTATTTAGTAGATTAAATATGAAGTTTAAAACTCTGCTATTGACTTCCTGTAGAACTAGTGAAAACCAAACTTGCTTAAAACCACTTAATTAGTTATAGTTATAAGTTTAGGTACAGTAAAATGACAGCTTTTGTCCCCTTGATTATTTTTTTAATCTTGTATCTTGGAAGTGGTGCTTATTTTTCTTTTATCGGAACTGATAATCCACTTCATCAGGTTTCACCAGTAATCTGCTTATTACCAGCACTATTTTTTGCTGTCTCACGTGGTACAAATAAAATTCAGCATAACATCGATACTGTTATCAAGGGCATGGGTGACAAAAACACCCTTACTATGTGTTTAATTTTTTTATTTTCTGGAGCATTTTCTGCGGTGACTCAATCAATCGGTAGCGCAGACACTGTTGCTAATTTAATTCTTAATTTCCTTCCAGCAAGATTACTGCTGCCTGGAGTATTTTTGGCTTCTGCTTTTATTTCAACTGCAATTGGCACATCTATGGGAGTTGTTGCGCTGATGGTACCTATAGCTGTTAATCTGGCAAAAAGTGGAGCTTTTGGTCTCGAAATAGGAACTGCAACTGTAGTAGGTGGTGCCGTGTTTGGCGATAACCTTTCGATGATATCTGATACCACCATTGCATCTGTTTCTTCACAGGAAGCTTCAGCAAAAGATAAACTTAAAATGAACTCTAAAGTTGCACTTATTGCCAGCATTATAACACTCATCTACCTAGCAGTTGCCTCAAATAGTACAAAAATTATTTCTATATCAAATTTAGATTATTATTCTATAATAAAAATTATTCCTTACATTTCTTTAATAATCATGGGGCTGCTTGAAGTCGCCACTTTAGTAACAATAACTATAAACATAATTATTGCTGGTGTGCTAGGAATAACTTTTTTTGACTATGCTATCATTCAATTTCCTCATGACGTGTATGACGGTTTCAAAAAAGTAAACGAAATAGTGATATTTGCTCTATTTATCGGTGGATTGAGCCATATAATGTACAAGCAAGGTCAAAAAGCGTTGCATAAACTCATCGATGAAAGCAATATCACAAAAACTAAAGCTGAATTTGTGATAGCAGGAATTGCGTCTATGTTTACTACCTTAGTTGCCAATAATACCATTGCTATTTTACTAAGTGGTGGCATTGCAAAAAGGCTTGCACAAAAACACAGTATTGCGCCACATCGCAGCGCATACTTATTAGATGTTTTTGCTTGTGCTACAAAAGGTATCTTACCTTATGGTTCCCAACTATTGCTAGCAGGTAGCATCGCCTCTGTATCACCTATTTCTTTATTAACACAGGTATATTATTGCTTTATTCTAGCGGCAGTTACAATAGGCGAAATAATCATCAACAGCAGAAAAGAGAAACATTGTGCGGCTGCAACTTAGAGTTTCTCTTTTTTTACCCATAAGGAACGGAATTACTTGACACCCTTCGCCAACCCCCTTATCATGAAACTGAAGCTATTTATTTATCTTCGCAATCTGTGCAGGCTAATGACAAAAAACTTAGGGTATTTGGCGTCTCATGTTTAATTTTTCGCACTACGTGCATCGCATGTCTTTAAAAATTTCTGGGTTTTTACCTATATAAGCCGAAACGCGCTTACAAAGCGTTTAAGACAGCAAAAAACGTCAAATTGATAAGGGAGAATTTGAATGCTAGCTACTACGGGGTTTCTTTGCCTTTTTTCCTGCTTAGTAAATTTCTTAAACACTTGCGGTGTAGGTTAGTTGCAAGTTAAAAGCAGCTAAATCGCTCTTAATCAAGCGTTTTAGAATAAAAAAAACGCCGATATTTTAGTACATAGTAAATAGCCAACCACCATGGGGCTTCTTTTGCCTTTTTTTTTATTTGGTAAATTTCTTAAACATTTATAGTTGCAATTTAAGAGCCCGTAAAGGGTGTCATTCCAGTGCCCCTGTGATGTATTCCAGTGCTTGACACTGGAATACAGTTTTCCATATAATCTCATCGAAAATGTTGTAACCACTTTCCATGCTAGTTTGCTTGTTCACAAGCAAACTTTTCTGGATCCCAGTGTCTGGGCACTGGGATGACAAGAGAAGGTACTAGCCTGACACCCTGACAACCGTCATCCCGCTGCTTGTTAGCGGGATCTATGCTAATGCCCTTTTATTCTTTCAATTATGTTATTTCCATTTAAATCTGTCTGTTCCGCAACTTCAGTGAATACAGTTGAATACTCCCTAAAACTGATCGTCATAACTTTACCCTACTTTGAATAATATTTTGATCATTACATATTGTAACAAAAAAAAATCAACTCATTTCTTCTAACGGCTCTATATTAAAGATAGAAAGTCCAGAAGCAATGACGTGTGCTAAGGCTTGGACAAGTTGCAGCGGTGAGATCTTTCTTATATTTTTAATTGTGTAATCTTCTGTGTTTGTAAATGTTTTTTCTATACCCCACTGCAGTAATAAGTACTTTACGTTCTGAATGATTTATGATGTAAATTATACGGTAGTTGCTAACCCTTATCCTATATTGCCCTCTAAAGCTATGACATAAAGGCTTTCCTAGATTAAAAGGATCAACTGTAAGGCGTTTCTTTATGGCCTCCTGAACCATTAATTTAATCTTTGCCGGAAGAGCTGGAATTTCTTTTTCAATAACATTTTTTAAGAATTTTATAGTGTAAGTTTTATTTCCAGATGTTTTCATCATCCTCTACTTCTTCTTCACCTTCAGAGAGGCGATCGTCAGCTATTTTGGATAGCTCTACATCTTCTTCGAACTCTTCTTCCACTAAATCTACTAAAACTTCAGGAATAGTTTTATTTTGAGTCTCTGCCATTTCTGTAAGATACTGAGCCAATTTACTGTCAAAACTTACATTAACATTGAGCTTTTTTTGACTGTGAGCCATATATTAACCAGAAAATACTACTATAAACTATAACATTTTTACTTAATTTTGTCAACTTCTCTATTCGTTGAAAAAACAATCTTGCATAAAAAAATCAACTCATCTCTTCCAAAGGCTCTATATTGAAGATAGAAAGTCCAGAAGCGATGACGTGTGCTAAGGCCTGCACGAGAAACATTCTTGCAGCGGTGAGGTTTAAGTTGTCTTCCAGTATGAAACGCATGTTTAAATCACTCTTGCCATACCCCCATAAAACGTGAAACGCTTCTGCAACTTCAAGTAAGTAGAAAGTAATTCTGTGTGGCTCACAAAGCCTTGCTGCAATTTCTACCACATCTGGCCACTTTGCTAAGGTTTTTATGAGGAAGAGCTCTCCACCTGTCCTTAAAAGTGAAGGATCTGCTGTTGGGAGCTCTTTTGGAGCATTACGCATTAACGAATGAGCACGAGCATGCGCATATTGCACGTAAAAAATAGGGTTGTCTTTTGACTGTTCTTTAACTTTAGCAAAATCAAAGTCCAAGACCATATCATTCTTGCGTGTTAGCATTATAAAACGAGTTATGTCCCTGCCAACTTCTTCCACTACATCTCTTGCTGTTAGGAAGTTTCCTGATCTTTTGGACATCTTAACAGGTTTGCCGTTCTCGAAAAAATTCACAATATTATGCAGTTTTACCTCTATTTTTGCTTGATCATCACTGAGCGCAGAGACGACTGCTTTGAGTCTTTTGACATAACCGCCGTGGTCACTACCAAGCTCTACGATCATATTGTTAAAACCACGCGATATCTTATCAAAATGGTAAGCGATATCCGAGGCAAAATAAGTCCAACTGCCGTCCTCTTTCTTCAATGCACGGTCAACGTCATCACCAAATTTTGTAGAGCGAAATAGCATCTCTTTTCTGGAAGTCCAATTTTCGCTTTCTTTGCCTTTTGGTTTCTCCAGGTACCCTTCATACACTAGACCCTTGTCAGACAATATCTTTATACTCTCTTCAATTTTGCCACTTTTTTGTAGCTCATACTCTGAAGTAAAAACATCATGATTTACTCCAAGTAAGTTCATGTCTTCCTTTATGATTTCTAAGATAGAACTTAAAGTATAGTCTCTAATCACTTGATTATCTTGCTTTTCTAGAAGCTCTGCGCCATATTTTTTGGCCAGCCCAGTCCCTATTGGTTTTAAATATTCACCTGGGTATAAACCTTTTTCGATGCTGATTTTTTCTCCCAGAGCTTCCTTATACCGCAAATATACTGACCGAATTAGCGTATCTATCTGCGCTCCAGCATCATTAATATAGTATTCCTTAGTAACTTTATAACCAACTTTTTTCAATAAATTTGCCAGAACGTCACCAAATACTGCCCCTCTTGCATGACCAATATGCAGTGGACCAGTTGGATTTGCAGATACAAATTCAACATTAATGGCCTGATTGTTCCCTATATCTAGGGTCCCAAACTCTGTTTTTAGCTCATTTATTTGTTTTAAAATTCCATGCCACACTTCTATTTTTAAGTGCATGTTGATGAAACCAGAGCCTGCTATTTCCACTTTTGCAACTTCATCAAAAAGTTCAAATTCTTTGGCTAAAACCTCTGCAATTTCAATGGGATTCTTCTTTTCATGCTTTGCAAGCACCATAGCAACATTTGTGTAAATGTCTCCATGGACTCTATTGCTTGGAGGCTCTATGATAAAGTTTGCTGCACTTGTGCTTATAACACCCCTTTGTTTCAACTCATTCAATTTACTAAAGATTAGAGAGGAAATCTGCTTAAAAATGTTCATTCACTATATTGCTATAAAATCTATAGCAGTATAGTGAATAAGTGGGACTAGTTGAAGGTTTATCTTAACTATTTTATCTTCCTGGATCAGAGTTTATATTAAGTCGTTGCCGTAACCATGGTAAGAGAAAGCCATACCTTCGCTGTAACCATCATTACCAGCATCAGGCTCTTCAACATCATCAGTTACTACCTGATCTTCAGTTGTGATTTTATCCTTGATCGTCTCGTCTACACCCTCATCACTATAAGAAAATTTGTTAGTATATGAATAGCGATTATTGATTTTATCACTATAGTTATGTTTTAACATAGAGACCTCCTATACAGTCAAAATTGGAATTACATTAAGATAGAACAAGCTATGAATATAACGTGAATGAAAGAAACTACAGATCACGAAATTTCCGGATAACTATGGAACCATTATAAAATAATAAAATTAAAAATTGAATAATTTTAATTATAAATCTAGCATATCAACTAACGGTATGATTTAAATTTTCTTTCAATTCCACTGTATCTTCGCCAGTTTTGCATACAGCCCGTCTTTACTCATTAGAAAGTCATGAGTTCCTACTTCTTCTACTTTTCCATGATTAATTACTATAATCTTGTCAGTCTTGAGTGCGGTTGATAGCCTGTGTGTAATTACGATTGTTGTTCTGTTTTGCATTAACTTGCTCAATGCTTTTTGCACGAGGTTCTCACTTTTGTAATCAAGGGCAGAGGTTGCTTCATCCAGTATTAAAACCTGAGGATTGTTGAGTATGGCCCTTGCTATTACAATACGTTGTTTTTGTCCTTCAGAAAGTTTTAATCCTCTTTTTCCTACAAATGTATCAAATTTATCAGGCAGCTTATCAATAAATTCCATCGCATAAGCGCTGATGGCTGCTTGCTTCACTTCCTCATATTCGGCACCTGGTTTGCCATATAGTATATTTTCCATTATTGAGCAAGAAAATATCATGTGATCTTGTGGCACTAAGCCAAACAACGATCTGAGGTCATTTAGCGCAATTGACTTAATATTGTGCCCATCGATAGTAATGCTACCTTTGTTTGGATCATGAAAACGGAGCAGAAGCTTTAAAATGGTGCTTTTACCACTGCCAGATGGTCCAACAATTGATACTGCTTGACCTGCCTCTATAGAAAATGATACGTTATCTAATGCTGGCTTATCAGCATAAAAAAATGTTACACCATTAAACGAAATTCCTTTTTGAACACTATAAATTTTTATAGGATCATCGGCATCTACTATAGAGCTTTTCATATTTTTAAATTCAAATAAACGCTCTACTATTCCAAGACCTCGTTGTAAATCACTGATATTATCGCTCAAATTATTTATAGCTCCTGCCGCAAGCGCTGAATAAAACACAAATGAGGAGAGTTCTCCAATAGTTATATTATTGCTTAAGACTTCTTTAATACCAAAAAAGAGCAAAACAACTAGTGAACCTATCACACACGTGATAACTAGAGTTACTAGAATAGCACGCAAGAGTACTAATTTTACGTATGATTTTGATACTGAGTTTAAATACTCCTTAAAACGGGTTTTTTCATTTTCTTCGAGTACAAACGATTTGATAGTCACTATAGATCTAAAATTTTCCTCACTAAATGACGCAAGCTCACTTAATTTATCCTGGGCAAAGCGTGCATAGCTACGCACTTTTTTTCCAAGTGAGGTCATGATAATGAGTAGTATAGGTATTATTGCGGCTGCATACGCAGTTAGTTGTATATTTGTATATAATAACATAGCAACACTGCCAATCAGAATCACAAAATTTCGTAATATGGTTAGTAAGCTGCTGTTTATTATTGATTGCAGCACAGAGGTATCAGTAATTAACGCTGAGATAACATCTTGTACGCCTGTGTTCTCAAAGAAACTTGGTTGCAAGTTAGTGATACTGCTATATAAGTCATATCTGATTCTTGCGATAACTTTCTCGCTGCCAATGCCAATGAAATATAACCGAGTAAATGCAGTGAGAGAAATGGCTAAAACTATAAGTATTGCAACTAATAGTTTGGTAGTAAAATCGTGCTCTGTGCCAGAATCAATTATATTGCTTAAGCCTCTGCCAAAGAGGAGGATCGTTAAGGCTGAAAATAAAACTGCAATAAAAGCTATGACAAAATAGGATAGATTAGGCTTTATATAGTAAAATAACTGCCTAATATTAGATCGCATCTTATTTTAAAGTTTCTAAAGTTAAGTATATAGATTTTAGTTTCAGGGGAAAGGTGTAGTATGAAGCAATTTAGGTTCTGCAGCTGTTGTGATTTTAGTCCACCAAGAAAGGGTAGTAGCTCGCAGAAACAAAAAACTTACTTGACAAACTCCGCCAGCCCCCTTATCATAAAATTGAAGCTATTGTATTTGCTTTCGCCAATCTGCAGATTAAAAGGTAAGGATTACTTAATGTATCGGCGTCTTATGTTTAATTTTTTGCAGTACATAGATACTGTATGTCTTTACAAAACTTCATCTACATCTAGATTTTTATCTAAATAAGCTGAACGCGCTTATAAAGCGTTACAAGACATCAAAAAATGCCAATACTCGACAGAGATAGTAAAAGACTAGCTAACTCGGGGATTCTTTGTCTTTTTTTCTGCTTAGTAAACTTCTTAAACATTTGCAGCGTAAGTTAGTTGCAATTAAAAGCAGCTTAATCTTGCTTGTCAAGCGTTTAAAACATAAAAAACGCCAATATTTTAAAGCGGATAATAACCCCAGGGCTTCTTTTGCCTTTTTTTTCATTTGGTAAATTTCTTAACGTTTGTAGCTAAACGACAACCGTCATCCCGCTACGTGTTAGCGGCTAAGAGATACCGCGGCGGTATGACGGTTTGCGGCGGCATGACCTCGTCATTCCCCTACGTGTTAGCGGGATCTAGAGATACCGTGACGGTATGACGGTTCGCGCGGTGGCATGACCTCGTCATCCCGCTACTTGTTAGCGGGATCTATGTTAAGGTATGACGGTTAAGTAAGGGATCTATGTTAAGAGATACCGCGGCGGTATGACGGTTCGTGGCGGCGTGACGATAAGCTCGTCATCCCGCTACGTGTTAGCGGGATCTCTTGTTAGCGCCGCGGCGGTATGACGGTTCGTGGCAGCGTGACGATAACCTCGTCATCCCGCTACGTGTTAGCGCCGCGGCGGTATAGCTATACTTAAAAATATGGTTGAATAGTTGTTAATAATAGTGTATAATTATTAATCTTTTCTCAGTATTTTTACTATGGCTCTTTCTAAATTTCTCGATCCAAAGTTAGATTTAACATTTAAGAAAATCTTTGGCACTGAAAAAAATAAGAATATTCTTATCCATTTTTTAAACGATATTTTAGGATGTACTGAAGTCAACACTATACAAGAAGTAGAATTCTTAAGCACCATTATGGACCCTGAAATTGCTTCTGATAAACAAAGCATTGTTGATGTTCTTTGCAGAGATTCTAGTGGGAACAGGTATATAATTGAGATGGTGCGACCTGAAAGCCTTCGGTCATATTGTTTAAAAGGAGAGGAATTCATTCAGAAAGAAACTGAAAGGATTCTAAAGCTTATTGAACCAGATGTTTTGCCATCTGAGTCTACGCATCAGTGCGAATTGGGTAACCAGTTGGTGCCGAGCGACGCGGACAATGAACCTCCTCTTGATAAAGAAGATGCTCAATCGTGAGAGAAAGCATAAACTACAAGCATCATGTGGTTGGAGGGCTAGGCTTAGTGGTATGGTGAACGTAAGTGAAGCTTCATAAGTATCGTAACGATTAAAGAGCTAAAGATGCTGATAAGCTCCGACCAAAAGGTAATGTGGATGAGTTACATTTTTCATTTCTGGAGGTACGCAAATAATAATTCCACCGGTATAGAGAAGCCACCTAACCCACTATTGTATGACAAAAGGAACAGGATAAGCCTGTATTTTCGCCTATATGGCAGGCAACCCGCAAGGAATGCTGATGGATGTGCAGGTAAAGGATAATGGAGAAAGCGAATGCCATTTTGTAACGAAATGGATAGAATTTGTAACATTAATTCGCGTGAAAACGAGCAGACTTCCATTTGGTCCCTCATGACAAGAAACTTTGTTAACCACTTAAGGTAGGAAAGCAGATGATTACAAGTACAACTGTAAGTGCACCTACCAATAACTCCGAAGCATGGAACCAGTTACCCTGGAAGAAATGCCAAAAAGTTGTTATGAGGCTACAGAGGCGTATTGTTAAGGCTGTCCAACAAGGCAGATGGGGTAAGGTGAAAACTTTACAACACCTTCTCACACGCTCTTTTAGCGGCAAAGCTTTGGCGGTTAAGAGAGTAACTGAAAACCAAGGAAAAAACACAGCAGGTGTAGATCGTCAAATATGGTCAACTTGCAACACAAAATTTCAAGGAATAAAGCTATTAAAACAAAGAGGATACAAACCTTCTCCGCTAAAACGGATATACATCAGTAAGTCTAATGGCAAAAGAAGACCTCTTGGAATCCCTACGATAAAAGATAGAGCCATGCAAGCATTATACTTGTTTGCTTTGGAACCGATAGCTGAAACGATCAGTGATCGTCACTCTTATGGTTTGAGACCAAAAAGATCCTGCGCAGACGCTACTGTGGCTTGTCACTTGTTACTGGCAAGCCGTAACCAACTACAATGGATACTCAAAGGTGATATTAAAGGGTGTTTTGATAACATTAACCATGAATGGCTCATGAAGCATATTCCTATGGAGAAGAAAATTCTTCATAGCTGGTTAAAAGCTGGCTTCCTAGAATCAAAAACTCTGTATTCCACAACTGCAGGTACCCCACAAGGTAGTATCATCTCTCCAATACTAGCAAATCTAGCCCTAAATGGACTTGAAAAATCATTGGAAAGTCAATTTGGTAAACTTGGCAGTAAAAGAAGAAGCAAAATCAGAAGTGGAGTAAATGTAATCAGGTACGCAGATGACTTTATCATTTCAGGAATCACACGTGAAGTACTGGAAAATGAAGTAAAACCTCTAGTATCGTCCTTTCTTCAGGAGAGAGGTCTTATCCTTTCCGAAGAGAAAACAAAAATTACATCTATTACAACAGGGTTTGACTTTCTTGGTTGTAATGTACGCAGGTATAATAAGAAGTTAATTATAAAACCTTCAAAAGAAAGTATTAAGAAACTTCTTAATAAAGCACGTACATTGATAAAGGCAAACATAGCGAACACTCAGGCCGTACTAATCAAGTTGCTCAATTCCCTATTAAGGGGATGGGGAAATTACTACAGCCATGTGTGTGCGAAAAGAGCTTTTAACAAAATAGACCATGAAATTATGTGTGCTCTATGGAAATGGGCAAAGAAAAGACATCCTCGTAAAGGATTACGTTGGATAAAGAATCGTTACTTCAAGGTAATGAAACAACGCCAATGGGTCTTTGCTGCACCCATATGCAAGAACAAACCGAAAGAGATAAGGTAATTAAGACTGCTTAGGTTGATTGATATACCTATCAGACGACATGTTAAAATCAGGGCGGATGCAAATCCACTTGACTTAAAATGGAAAAAGTATTTTGATGAAAGAGTGAAACAAACAAAAATGTTAGCAAGCTCTTTCTCAAGAGAAGGTTCTCTACTGTTGGTGTCACCATTAAGAATGATGTTTTCTGAGGAATCATGAAGGACAAGCCGGTTCGAGAAAAGAAGGACTTAGATAAGGGGCTCAAGCGTAGTGTGGGGAAACCTGCATGCTGCGTTTCTAAGGGAGGGAGTAGTAGCAATACTACTTCCTTACCTAACCAATGATTATAGGTTTTCTGTGCATAATGACACATAACACCCAGCGGTCTTGTTACCTCATGATTATCAATATAATGAGAGCAGCCACCATGAAATACCAGTGGCAAATGTCTGTGACCATATAATTCCTTAGTTTCAAGAATCTCTTCATTCGTAAAGCGATAAAAAGTTATGCCACCATCTTTTTTTAAATACAAATCAGTAACTTCAATATAAGGAACAGTATCTTTATCTTTAAATTCCAGCTTTGCAATTTTAGCAGGGGAAAAACCCATTTTTTCCAAGCTAGTTTTATATAAGCGATGAATAATACCACAGTAACGTCCATCACCCTTATGTGGCTCATTACTATGTGGATCGAAGAAGAAACTTTCAGTACCGTTTATTGCCCTGATTTTAAAGGTCAATTCATCATCTTCGATATCTTCGTTATTGTAACCAAAACCAACATAAAGCGCAGAATATCCTCCTATTATTGCTTCTTTTAATGCTTTGCTATATTCCACATAGTGATCTTGACTAAAGATCAGATCCGTGATATGATTATGCATCAATTGCATAATCTCCGGATCTTTGCTCTCACCATTAACCTTAAGCTCCAAGTCATACCTTTTGCCGCGTACAGTGTTTAAAATCTTCTCAGCCATCGCAAATGTGACGTTGAAAACTATCGGTTCTGCACCAATATTTAGCAGCTCTCGCTGTTCATTTTCAGTATATTGCTGCCCCATGATCACGAACTTATGCTGCCGCCGTGCCTGCTCGATATTTTGACTCCAATAATCAAACCAACTATTGCGCAGTCTCATTAAGTACTCTAGCTTAGTCATTTCCTTTTACCCGTCCACGAAGAGCTACTTTACCACCACTCATAGCTGCTTTTTTAAGCATTTCTAAGATGAAACCACTTTGTTCTTCGATAATCTTGCCTTGCAAAGCAGATAGTAGTTCTCGTGTTACTGGATCTTTGGCAGAACCAAAAGAATATTGGGCAAATAACTTAGCAATTTTGCCATCTGCAAATCCATTGAGACCTATTTGTGCTAAGACTTCTTTTATAGCTCCTCCAGATAAATGACCAAACCATCCTGTTTTATTAGCAAACTCTGTCAATTTTTCTGAAGCAACAGGTGCTATAAACTTATTTCTAATAGCGTCAGCATTTTCTAACAAAAAACCTCTAATTACTTGGTCCTTAGTAAATACTCCGTTGTCAATAGCAATCTTTTCAGGTAATTCACCAAATACTTCAGCTACTTTTCTAACGTTCCCTTTCTCTAAGGCACTACTCGCACCGCTTAGTAGCCCCATTGTTTTACTGACATTGGCACGCAGCGGTAAAAAGTGTTCTTCTAGTTTGCTTACAACATCTCTGATCTGATTTTCTGGTACATCATATTTTTTGGCTAAATTTCGAGAAGATTCCCTGAGTCCTGATAATATATCGGCAAATTCTTTGGATGTATAATTTCCATCTTTACTAGAAAACTTCTTTGCTAAATCCTTAGCAACAATTCTTTGAAAAGGATTGTTAGTTTCCTTAGTAGCACTCTTTAAGAACTTTCCTACATCATTTACTTTAATATCTGGTACGTCTTTTATTGCAGTATCAAAACCACGACTAACTACATTGCGTACAGGTTCTCTACCCTGTTTAAACAGACCTGTTACTGCTTTTCCACCTTTAGCTACCACATTACCCAGCCCATGAGCTACGAGAATCAAAGCTGCATCTTCTTTTGTATCAGTAAACGCATTAGAGAGCGCATTTGGATCACCTGCCATTCCTCTTTCAGCAGCAGTTCCAGCATATGCTCCTACCAAACCTCCAAGACTGCCTCCTATAAACATCCCAATAGGTCCTAAAGGTGCCCCAAGCGTAGCTCCTATTGCAACAGCCGGAATATCCGCTATCATCTGTAACCCCAGTTCTCGAAAAAAGTTTTTCTTTATCTCCGGTGGTTCATTAATAATCTCAGGATTACCTGAAAACTTAATTAAAGTATCAAGTTCATCATCACTTAAGCCTTCAATCTGACTATCAAGTTTTCTCGTAGCTTCTTCCTTCACGGTTGCCTGTATCTGTGGATCTTGCATTAGCTGACCAAGCTGTGTCTCATTTAGCCCTCTAATTTTCTTCTGAATATCCCCAGCACGGGCATCAAGCTTTTCCCTCGTTTCATCAAAAAACTTCCTCCAACTCTTGGCTGAGAGTTTATTGACATCGAACTTTTCTTTGAAAGCCTCCACTGAATACTTATTTATAGGCAAACCCTCAATCTGCATAATTGCAGGTAAAAGCTCGCCTTCTAGGTAACGGCCAAACTCATTGCGAGCATTGACTTTAGATTCATCTCTAAAAAGATCCATAACTGAATTAATTTTATCACCATAGAGTAGCCTGGAAAATCTAGAATCAGGCAAAGCACCTTCCGCAGCACCCAGCTTCTCATAAGCTAAATCTATCGCTCTTTGATATCTTGGTACATTTGAAATGTACTCTTTTTCATCAGGTAATAACTCCTGAGCTTTAAGTTGTTGTTCCATGTGTTGCTTTTGGAATTCCTCAAAGCGTTTTCGTTCCAAAAGTCTTTGCTCATATTTACCCTCGAGCGCTCCTTTACCAAGACCACTAAGTAACCCTAACATCTTCCACTACCTTCAAAGTCTCCCCTATACTCATCAACAATACCATCGACCATTTCTTGGCTTCTTGATAAGTTGTTATCACTTTTTAACTTATCCTGAGCAAAGACTAGATGCTTCAGCTCACCACCATCAATCTCATCACAAAGTCCTAAGCCTAATTTAAGTATTAGAGGTTGTCCGGAAACAAGTAAAAGGCTATAATATCTGAAATTTTAGTACGGGGTAAAGATGAGAAAAAAGTATCCAACAGATCTAAGCGAAAGGGAATGGGCAAGAATAGAAAAACACTTCAGAGTATCATACAAGAAAGGAGGAAGGCCGCCAAAGTATAGCAAAAGAGAAATATTAGAAGCAATTTTCTATGTATTGCGTACAGGGTGTCAATGGCGGTATTTACCAAATGATTTTCCGCTATGGAAGACTGTGTATGAGCAGTTCAGGCAATGGAAGAAGCAGGGAATTTTGAGAAAATGAATTATGAAATTACAAAATATAGTAGAAGAAAAATAGGAAGGAATGAGCAGCCGAGTGCCTGTATAGTAGATAGTCAATCTGTAAAGACTACAGAAAAGGGGGGATCAAAGGCTATGATGGAAGTAAAAAAAGTAAAGGGTAGAAAAAGGCATATAATTACAGACACTCAGGGTTTTATACTAGGTTGTTACGTAGGCGCTGCTAACGAAAATGATAGAGATGGTATGAAAATAGCATTAAACAATATGAGAACAAAATATACTAAAGTTAAAAAAATGTGGGCTGACATGGGATACCAAGGAAGAAATTTAAAGAATCACATAAAGGAAGAATATGACATAGATATTGAAATTGTTAAAAGGCCTCCATGTAGATTTTGGGTGCACAAAGATACGCCACCTGAGCTACTACCAACAAGAGAACAAGGGTTTAAAGTACAGCCAAGAAGATGGGTTGTAGAAAGGACTTTTGCTTGGGTTAATAGGAATAGAAGGCTATCGAAGGAGTATGATTTACTCACAACATCCACTGAGAATTTCATATACCTAGCTATGAGTAGGGTTATGTTAAAGAGGGAATATGCTTGAATTTACTAGTTTCCGGACAACCTCTAATAGTGACGTTGTTTGTTATAAAAAATTTCTATATATTCAAATATAGCAGTTTTGATATGCTGTTTAGAGTGCCGAGAGGTGTCTATTGGTAACTCCCTTTTTAGAGAACTGAAGAAGCTTTCCACAACAGAATTGTCGTAACAACAACCTTTATAACTCATCTATGTTTTTTATGGATAAGAGATATTGATAACCTTGCGAAGTATATTGTGAACCTTGATCACTATGTAATAGTAGATTTTTGGCAGGTTTACGCTTGTTAACGGCCATTAATAAAGAGTCCATAACCAATTGTTTATTTATTGAACTGCTCATTAACTACCATGCGTGAATATAGATCGATTATTGTTGCCAAATATAGCCATCCTTCTTTGGTTTTTATATAAGTAATCCCATACTTTATTTGGTTGATCGACAATAAAGTTTTGGTCTAATATATTGGGAGCTACTGTCCGTTTGTTGTTTCTTAATTTTAAATTTTCTTCTCAATATAGCCTGAATACCATTTTTCTGCATAATACTTTGCACTGTTTTTAAGTTGCAACTTTTACCCAAAGCCTTTAATTCAGCATGAATTTTAGGAGCTCCATATCTACATTTAGAAGCTTGATATATTTTTTGAATATCTGCTAATAACTCTTTATTTGCTGATTCTCTACTGCTTATTTTCCTTGTAGTCCACTTATAGTAGCCACTAGCAGAAAACCCTACATAATTCCTGCACTTTATAGTGTTTACTATGCTCTTTTATGAAAAAATATTTTACTCTTTTTGACTGGCCAGGGCTTTTTTTAAAATGTCTCTTTCTCTTGTTACTTTTGCTAACTCTTTCTGTAAATCAAATCTCTCTTTGTCATAAGGTGCTACATCTGGAAATGCATTTGCCGCTGACTTTTTTTCGTTATATTTCTTCATCCATTTTCCTAATACACTATCCCTTATTCCTAGATCTCTTGCTACTTTTGCAACTGGTTGACCTACCTTTCTTTGTTCATTTGCCAGCTTAACAGCTTCCAATTTGAATTCTGCCGTATATTCTCTTGCCATTTCTAATCCTCCAAAATTTTATTTTACCCGAAAAAACTCCTTTCTTTCTCTCCACTTTTTCTGGGTAAGGTCAAGAAGCCTATTGTCTAATTATGTACCTAAATTTTATTACGGCACTTTCACTACTACTTTAACGAGTGAGCTACCTTTCTATAAAAGACCTATCGACTGTTGCAATTATAGGCGCAAACAAGAATGATAAAAGAGTACGAGATTGAGTAACTATGTACACTTCTGCTGGCATACCAGGGTATAGGTATACGTTTTTAAACTGAGCAAGCTCTGGTTTTGGTATCACTACACGTACTGAATAATAACGCCCTAGTCTTGGATCATCAAGAGCGTCAGGAGAAATATGGCTTACTATACCACTAATTAAACTTAAACGACGTGCACTGTAAGCACTTAACCGGACTTTAACCTTTAGCCCTTCTAGCCCATCAATAGAGACTATGTTGCTATCTTTCTTTTGTGCCGACAGTACCTCTTCTATGTTTCTGGTCTGAATTTTAGCATCTATTATTAGGTCATCATCCGATGGCACTACGCTCATGATCGGAACTCCAGATTGTATAACACCACCTTCAGTATGGTATCTTATATCTGTGACTATCCCATCTTGAGGCGATTTAATTATTGTACGTGCTAATGAATCTTCAGCAACCATCAGCCTCTCTTTCAAGTCTGCAATAGACGTACTAACTTCCTTAAGTTCAGCGTTTGCTCTTTCTTGAGAATCGTTTCTCACGTTTATAATTTCTAATTCGTTCTCTCCAATTTTTTGCTGCACTTGAGATATTGCAGAACGGTAATGTCCAACTCTGCCTTCAATTTCAGCAAACTGCTTTTCTAAAGCTAAAATGTGTGGTTTGCTTATATGGCCACTATCAAGTAATTGTCTTTTTGTTTCCAACTCCTCAGTTATCAAGTCATATTGCTTATGAGCTGCATTTAGTTGAAAGTTTAGCCCCGCTAATTCATCATTTAACTGCTTTATACGTTGTTGCAGTATGTCTGTTTTTCCCAATATGCTCTTTCTCTGAGAGTTGAACAACTTTACTTGATTCTTTATCGCTTTATTTACAAGTTCATCGTGAGATAATTTTTTAACCTCATCAGGAAACTCGAGCGTGTCCAAATCTACTCTGATTGCAAGAAGCCTTGCTTCTGTTGCTAAAAATGATAAGAGCTTCTCTTTGATAATACTTAAATTCGCCTTCTCGTTAACATCACTCAACAAAACTAGAGGCTCATCTTTTTTAACTGCTTGGCTCTCTTTGACTAAAATTTTGCTTATTATTCCTCCACCCAAGTGTTGAACTATTTTCCTATTTGAAGATACAATAACTTCTCCACTTGCATGCACCGCACCGTCAATTGGAGCTATAGCCGACCAAATACCACCTATCCCAAAAAAGATAAGTATTACTACCAGACCAAAAAATAGTGGTCCCCATGTTACTCTCAGAACTTCATTTACGTTATTACTTTCACGTTTTAAAATAAAATTTATCATCGCATCAATCAATGCGAACGTCTTATCCAAAAATTTTGGGTACTTCTTCTTTTTATTTTTTGCTCCTTGCATATTTATATTATCACTATGGCCAATCAAGCCTGTCAAAGAAAATCCAGTGCTAAGCTTTTTTAACTTACTGATCATAATACTACTGTGAATTTGTGTTAACTCAAGATAACACACAAAAACAAAGAATCTATAATTTAAGCATTCCATTTAGACTGTAGAGCACCAGAATAAACTATTTAGTAACAATTCCTGCATAACTATGTTTTTAAAATTTTTTGACGTTTAACTTTATTATAACTTTTCCTTTATTTTGTGAATATCTGAGTTACTTATATTATGTAAGAAATCTATTGCCAACTAGTCAATATTCTGTTAGGAATTAAGATAATATAAAGTTATTATGTTTGGATTGGAAAGCAGAAAGTTCCTGATTACTGGTGCATCAGGCGGAATAGGGCAAGCAATTGTAAAAATTATGCACAAAGCCGGAGCAACTTTATGTGTTTCTGGCACAAAAAAAGAAGTGCTCGAAGAAGTTGCTAAACAATATGAAAAAAATATGCACGTACTCCCTTGTGATTTATCAAATGCTGAGGAAGTAAATCAACTAGTAAACAGAGCAAGTGAGTTGATGGAAGGCTTTGACGGGCTTGTATGCAACGCGGGCATTACGCAAGACAGTTTATTATTGAGAATGACAGATGAAACATGGCAAAAAGTAATTGATATTAACTTGAGTTCTACATTTAAGCTGAGTAGAGAAGCATGCAGGAAACTAATTAAGAATAATTGGGGAAGAATTATAAATATTTCCTCAATAATAGGGCGGACAGGAAACGCCGGGCAAGCAAATTATGCAGCGTCTAAAGCTGGAATAATAGCTATGAGCAAATCTATAGCAAAAGAAGTTGCAAGTCGTAATATAACAGTAAATTGTATTGCTCCTGGGTTTATAGATACTAAAATGACTGAAGTTTTAAATGAAGTGCAAAAGGGAAAAATATTAGATAATATTCCAATGAAAAGAATGGGAACAGGGGAAGAAATAGCAGCAGGGGTCTTATTTTTAGCAAGTGATGAAGCAAAATATATAACAGGGCATGTGCTTAACATTAATGGTGGGTTATTTATGTAGCAACACTTATGTATGGACAAATTATAATTTTTACTTTAAAATAAAAATATGTGTAGGTGTAGGTTTACGTTAATTTATTATTTAGAGGCAAAAAAATGAGCTCTATAATGGAATTTTTTAGTGTTTTTTGCGTAGTATTGCTTTTCTCTTTCTCAGGTTATGCAGCTGACCCTGATATGGATGACACAACTAAAGTAATATGCAATATTATTGGTTATGTTTGGGGGATAGGCGGTCCACTTATGACGGTAGTAATAATTGGTGCAGCTTTGCTTGCAATATTTGGCAGGATGCCGTGGCCAGCCCTCTTTGCTCTTGGCATGTTCTGTGGTGTATTTTTTGGCGCTAAAACTATCATAACGAAAATTATGCCCAATGTAAGCGATGAAGCAAAAGCTATGTTGGAAAATTGTGGAAAGAGAAACCCATAAAAGTACAGAAATGCTTTTTTGTTATCCATTAAATCGCTTCATATCTTCAACTTGCAACAAATAAGGGCTATCTTTTGGTAAAGTTTTAACAGCTAGCTCAGCATATTTTGTAAATTGCTTTAAATCACCTTCAATACAAGCCTTTTTTGTCAAAGCAAAATAATGCATTGCCGTATCAGCGTCACATTTATATGCAACGCTTAAATATTTCCAGACAAAAGCGTTATTTGGTTCTACATTCAAAATCTGCTCCAGGTAAAAAATTGCCTTTTTTGCATCACCGTGTAATAATAAAGTATGAGATAATGCAAGTTTCACTAAATAACTGTTTTTCTCAGATAAATACCTAAGCGATTCCTCATACATTTTTATTGCTTCACTTAAATTTCCAGCCTTGTATAGCATTTCTGCTTTTAATTCATATAGGTATGGGTCATTGCGTGACTCTTGAATCAATGAATTAACTTTAGCAATAGCCTCCTCTATCTTTCCTTGCCTATAGCAAACTATAGCATTTACATACTCAGAATTATCTTCATATTTATTAGATAACACATGAATAGGAGCAAAGAAAGAGTCTAGCTTTGCAACCACACGCTCAAACTTTAGTAACTTATCCGCAAAAATTGGTTTTACGTTGTTTTTGACCTTATAATTCTGTACAGCAAATATACGTTTCTCACTAAGTGGGTGAGTACGGAAATATTCCTCGGTATTCTCATGCTCAATACTTTTAAAATAATCAAAAATCTCTTTCATACCTGAATTATCATAGCCAGATTCATCAAGGTACCTTAAAGCATAGCTATCTGCTACACTTTCTTGCTCTTGAGAATAGTTAAAAAATAGCCTTGAACTGAGTGCTACACCACTAAGCAAAGTTGCACCAGCAACCTGAGGGTTAATGATAATACTAGAAACTAATCCTACCATATAACTAATCATTGCTATCGATTGAAAATAACCCATAGCACTACTCATTTGCAATATATGACCAGCAGATATGTGAGCAATCTCATGTGCTAATATACCAAGCAAGACATAAGGTTTAGCCGAATATCGTAAAAGCCCTAAATGAATGAAGATACTGTTATTGTTAATTACAAAAGCATTAATCGAACTGTCATTAATTACAAAAACTTTCACTTGATCATGATCAATATCTGCAGCAGAAAATAAAGGTTGCGCTAGCTCTTTCACTATTGCTTCCACCTCACTATCTCTAATAATGTTAATAGAGTAAGCATTATTATAATATGCAAAAAAGAACAATAAGGTCAAAAACTTAGCAATTCTAAACATGAAAATTCTGTGCTTGTATAATTTACAGGAATTTTATATTTTAACACTTAAATTATACAAATTTATAAACGCTAGTTTAATTTTTTAACGTAACTGATAAGTTTGTCGATGGTAGTTAACTTAATTTTATGTTGTTCAGCAAATTTAAGCAACTGAGGTAAGCGCATCATAGAGCCATCATCATTCACTAATTCACACCCTACAGCTGCATGATTAAGACCAACCAACTTTGCTATTTCAACACTTGCTTCAGTGTGACCATTGCGTGCTAAAACCCCGCCTTCATTTGCAATAATAGGGAAAACATGCCCTGGAGTAATAATATCGTCCTTAGTACTCTTTTCATCAATGGCAGTAAGTATCGTATGCGTTCTATCATGAGCAGAAACACCTGTTGTAATGCCATAACGCGCATCAATTGACGTAGTAAATGCAGTATGAGGAGTAAGCTTTTCATCTACATTGCTCTTCCTCATAAACTCAAGATTTAGTTTACTCATATGAAGCTTTGTCATAGCTAAAAATACAATACCAGTACCGTATCTAACCATAAAAGCCATATGTTCTGGTTTTACTTTTTCAGCTAAGACAACCAAATCACCTTCATTCTCTCTACTTTCATCATCAACTAAAATGAACAATTTACCGGAACGAGCATCCTCTAATACATCTTCCACAGAAGAAATACCGGGTAGACTCATTGAAGCATAAGTGGCCTGTACCATAATAATTTACTTAAATTCAATCTTAACTATTTTATACAATTTCTCTCCATTTGGCACTGTCACTTCCACATACTCACCGACTTTTTTGCCGATTAAGGCACTCCCGAGTGGTGAACTAGTAGATATTAACTGCTTTGAAACATCAGCTTCATATTCGCCTACAACCTTATAAACATATTCCACTTCACCGTTATTATCACTTAACATTCTTAATGTCACAGTTGCACCAAATATTACTGAATCACCAGACAAATTTTTTACTTCTATTACTTCCGCATGTGAGAGCTTACTTTCTATCTCCATTATACGGCCTTCAATAAAACCTAACCTTTCCCGTGCAGCATGATACTCTGCGTTTTCAGACAAATCACCTTGATCACGAGCATCAGAAATAGCTTGTATAACAGAAGGCTTTTCTTCCTTTAATTTTTCAAGTTCGGCTTGCATATTCTCAAAACCTTCCCTCGTCATAGGAAATTTATTAATAATAGATGAAGCCATAATTACCACCTAAACGCAATTAAATTGAGTAACAAAATTACTCACAATATTAAAAATATCACCTTTTATATCACCATTCATGTCATTTGACAACTTTTTTAAAACCCCAGGGTGTACAGTACGAAAATAATTAACAAGATCATGTTCAAATTTATTAACGTTACTTATTTGTATTTTACTTAACTGATTATACAGGTTAGAAAAAATATACATCAGCACTACTTGCTCTTCTATTGACATAGGTAAATGTTGTTTTTGCTTTAATAACTCAACAAGATATTTACCCTTATTCAAGGATAATTGAACACTAGCATCAAGATCAGAACCAAATTTTGCAAAATCTTCTAATTCTCTATACTGAGCTAAGCTTAGCTTTATAGAACCAGCAACTTTTTTCACAGACTTTAATTGTGCAGCAGAACCAACCCGTGAAACCGACAAACCTATATTTACTGCAGGTCGAAATCCTTTATAAAATAATTCAGACTCAAGAAAGATCTGCCCATCGGTAATTGAAATAACATTTGTTGGCACATATGCGGATACATCACCAGCTTGAGTTTCGACAATTGGCAAAGCAGTTAAAGAACCCTGCCCTTTTTTATCAGACATTTTAGCAGCTCTTTCAAGCAAGCGAGAATGTACATAGAATATATCTCCAGGGTAAGCTTCACGACCAGGAGGACGTCTGAGCAATAAAGACATCTGCCTATATGCCACAGCATGCTTAGATAAATCATCATATATAATCAAACAATGCATTCCATTGTCACGGAAAAATTCCCCAATAGTGCAACCAGCATAAGGTGCTAAAAATTGCATAGGCGCGCAGTCAGATGCACTAGCCACAACTACAGTTGTATACTCTAATGCTCCGCTTTCTTTCAGCTTATTTACCACTTTTGCTACTGTTGAAATTTTTTGCCCAATAGCAACATAAACACAGTAAACTTTTTGATTTTCGTTTACCTCATCGTTAATCTTCTTCTGATTGATAATAGTATCAAGCGCAATAGTAGTTTTACCAATTTGTCTATCACCAATAATTAATTCACGCTGCCCTCTACCTATTGGAATTAGCAAATCTATAATTTTAATTCCTGTTTGCAGTGGCTCATGCACAGACTTACGATCAATAATGCCTGGCGCTTTAGATTCTATATCCATTCTGTTTTTGGCTCTAATTTCCCCACCGTCGTCCATAGGATGGCCCAACGCATTTACAACTCTCCCTAACAATTCATGCCCTACAGGCACCTGCACAACATCACCACTACATTTTACAACGTCCCCTTCTTTCACATCACGGTCATTACCAAGCACAACTATTCCAGCCGTATTATGATCTAAATCGAGAACTATTCCTTCTACACCACTTGCAAAAAATACCTTTTCACCGAATTTTGCTTTTTCCAGCCCATAAACCAATGCGATACCATCTGTTACTGAAATTACTTCACCTATATTTTCCCGCTTTATAGGATTATCAAACGTCTCAACCTTTTCTCTTATTATACTTGCTATCTCAGAAACATTCATACTGTTCTTCATACAAAATTCCTTACTTTTAATATTTCCATTTTACTTAAGTCAACTAACCTATCCAAGTAACTTTTTAGCGAAGCATCGATCAAATTAAAACCATACCTAACTACGAAGCCACCTAGTATAGAAGGGTCAACCACATTGCTTACTTTTATTATTTTACCAAGAAAGCTCAAAGATTCAGTAATTATTTTTATATCAGATTCCTTTAAAGTTTCTGCTGACTTTATAGTAATTTCGAATTCATTTTCATTTTCTCTTGCAAGACTTAAGAATTTTTCTAATATAAGGATCAATAAACTAGAGCGTTTATTTGCAAATATAACCATAATAAATTTTACTAAATTCTCACTCAAGTGCTCATTTATAGAAAGCATCACTTCTTTTTTGTGTGCAAAAGAAATCATAGGATGAGATAGGTACACAAAAACATCACGTTGATCCTTAAAAAAAGCCAACAAAAATTCTACTTCTTTCCTTATAATACCTAACCTGCTTCCTGAGACATGAAATAGCACTCTAGCGTAAGATGAAACTAAATTATTGTATTGGGTCTTTTTCATATTAAATCCAGTAAATCTAAATTAATTCAGCTACAAATCTTTCATTCTTCAATCCAAGCATTTTTTATATAAACAGATCTTCTCTTTAAGGAAAGAAAATATAAATCATATCTGACTGAATAATCTAAAAAACTAAGGTTTTTACTTAAGAAATACTTAGAAGAATTTATAATAGACTGACATTGAAGATGAGATATCGGTATTTCTTTTCCAAGTAAACTTGTTTTAACTTCTATAAAAATCAGCTCCTTTTTTTTAGATACAATTAAGTCAATTTCACCGAACTTACAACGGTAACGGCGTTTTATAACATTATACCATTTCAGTTTTAAATATACTAAAACTAATAACTCGCCAAAGTAACCTACAAAGTAGCGTAACCTACTTACCACAAGAAGAACAATTATGATAACAATTAACTTTGTGTAACTACTTTGCCTCCTTCTTTATTTTTACTATAAACCTTACCTCTTGCTGCAATATCCCTATCAACCAGTTCTATCACTGCCATTGAAGCGCAATCACCCTTTCGAGTGCTAAATTTTATTATTCTAGAATACCCACCTTTACGATCTTGATAACGGCTGGCTAAGACGTTTAATAACTTATCAACTGCTAACTTACTATTATGAAGGCGTGAAAGCAAAAGTCTTCTACCATGTAAAGTATTCTTATTCTTAGCAATTGTAATAAACTTTTCGACATATGGACGAAGTTCCTTAGCTTTTGGTAAAGTAGTTACAATCTGCTCATGGTTAATTAATGAGATAGATAGATTCTTTAACGTCGATAATCTATGTTCAGTACAACGAGATAGTTTACGTTTTTTTATTCCATGTTTCATATATCACCTAATCTTCATCAGTATGTTGTTTAGCCAACTCATCTATATCCTTAGGTGGCCAGTTTAGCACATTCATACCCAAAGACAAGCCAAAATTAGTCAAAACTGCCTTAATCTCATTCAAAGACTTTCTGCCAAAATTAGCAGTTCTTAACATTTCACCTTCTGTCTTTTGTACAAGATCGCCTATATAAGTGATGTTTTCGTTTTTCAGACAGTTATGAGACCTGACAGATAATTCCATTTCATCTACCTTACGCAATAAGACAGGGTCATAACCCAAATCTTTAGCATCACTAGACGAAGAAACCTGCGATTTTTTATAACTTACATCAGAACTAATAAAGGGCTGAAGTTGCTCCTGTAATATTCTTGCAGCAGAGTCAACAGCTTGACTCGGAGAAATTGTACCATCAGTTTCAATTGACAATATCAGCTTATCCTTATCAGTCACTTGGCCAACACGACTGTTCTCTACCCTGTACGAAACCCTGTTGACAGGGCTATACAAAGCATTAACTGGAATAAAACCAATTAAATCCTGCTCACTCATAAGCTTCAAAAGTTCATTTTCTTTATATTTAGTTACAGGAAGATAACCTTTTCCGCTAGCCACATATATGGTCATGTTAAGCTCCACATTTTGCCCCAGCGTACATATTAACAAATCTTTATTAACAATAGAGCATTGATCATCAGTTTCTATCATCCCAGCTAATACCTGGCAAGGCCCTTTAGCGTTTAAATTTAAGCATTTATTAGAAGCACCATTTAATTTACACCTCAACATACCCATATTTAATACTATATCAGTTACGTCTTCTCTTACCCCTTGAATTGAAGTGAACTCATGAGTTACACCTTCAATTTTTATTCCATAAACAGCACTACCTTTAAGAGAAGATAACATTACACGTCTTAATGCATTGCCTAATGTTAAAGCAAAACCACTTTCCAACGGTTCTAGCACTATATCACTTTTTTCACTTGAATCATCTGATATTACCTTAACTGAACTAGGTTTAATCAATTTATCTAAATTGCTACAGAGAGAAACATCATTATTATAATACATAAAACAACCTTTTCAAATATCCTATACTCTTCTTTTTTTTCTTAACCTGCACCCATTATGAGGAATTGCGGTTTTATCTGCAATTGAAGTCACAGTCAACCCACAGCTCTGAAGTGCTTTAACCGCAGCTTCGGTACCAAAGCCAGGGCCGCGAATTATTACAGAGACAACCTTCATACCAAATCTCTCCATTGCGTTCTTCGCAGCAGACTCCGCAGCCTTACCTGCAGCATAAGGTGTGGATTTTCTCGAACCTGAAAAACCACATGCACCCACAGAAGTTTGACATAGCGTATTACCATGAACATCAGTTACATTTACAAAAGTATTATTAAAAGTTGCACGAATATGGACAACACCAGTAATAAACTCCTTCTTACTCTTACTAACCGTTTTGACTTTTTTCATTAAAACTCACAATAATAATAAATTTTATTTTTTCCCAGCAATAGGCAACCGAGATCTACCTTTACGAGTCTTAGCATTAGTATGAGTCCTTTGCCCTCTCACAGGTAAACCTTTTCTATGTCTCACCCCTCTATAGCATCCCATTTCCACTAAAGATTTTATGTTCATAGCCACTTCTTTTCTGAGCTCACCTTCTATAACATAATTTTGTCTAATGAAACCGCTGATCTTTTCTATATCTTCATCTCGTAATTCTGAAACACGTTTGCGCTTATCAACTTCGCAAGCGTGACAAATTACATTCGCAGTAGCAATACCTATACCATATATATAAGTTAATGCAAAAGGAACACATTTCCTCACTGGAATATTTATGCCTGCAATACGTGCCACTGGTACCTCGATACTTTATTAATAACAACTCTTAATTTATACCATAAAACAACTCAGAGTCAAACCAAATTACAAGAAATTTTACTTTCAATCTCTTGCGTTACCTCATCAACACTCAAATTAGCGTCAATTGTTAATAATTTGCCTTTATAATACTCGCGTAAACCTTTCATTTGAAGGTGATATTCACTTATTCTCTTATTAATTGCAGACATATCAGCATCATCAATTCTTTTCTCTAACCTCGTACTTTTACATTTAGCACAAGTAGTACTCTTAAAAGAAGATACACTATATATGCTTTTACAGTCCAAACACGCGAGACGATTTTTTAACCTATCGATTGCAATATTATCGTCAAGCTGCAGCTCAACTACAATGCCAACATCCCTATTATATTTTTCTTGCAAAACTTGAGTCAAAAAATGAGCCTGGTTTAAATTTCTCGGAAAACCATCTAATAAGCAATTATCATCCACTAATGCAAGCTGGTCACGTAATAATCCACATATAATTTCATCTTGAATTAAATTACCAGATTCCACGGTACCCTTTATTTTTTTACCTAACTCACTACTGCTAGATATAATATTCCTTAATAAATCCCCTACTGAAATTAATTTTAAATTATATTTTGCTATTAACAAGCTTGACTGAGTACCTTTACCAGAACCTGGAGGACCAAAAATCGTAATGATCATCTTACTTTCCTCGTTTTAGACTCATATTTCTTGATCCAGTTGTCGTACCTATTTGAAAAAATATAAGATTGTATTTGCATAATAGTATCAGTAATAACGTTCACTATAATCAGTAAGCTCGTCCCACCAAAAATAAATGGTATATCATAATAATATCTCATAACTTCAGGTACAGTACATATGACTACCAAATACGCAGAGCCAATGAATGTCAACTTAAAAACTATATCTTGAAGGTAATCAGAAGTATGTTTCCCAGGCCTTCTACCAGGTATAAAACCACCATTTTTTTTAAGAAAATCTGCGTTTTCCTCTGGATTAAATATAAAATTGGTATAGAAAAAATTAAAAAATACTATCAGCACCAAATAGGCTACAATATATACTACTTTATTTGCCATAAAGTAATTCAAAATAAAATCAGAAAAAGCGTGCCCCTTATAGAAATTTGCAATTGAAATAGGTGTCAATAAAATTGCATTAGCAAAAATGGTTGGTACTACACCAGATAAATTAATCTTCAATGGAATATAAGTAAAATCGTCATTATGTAATCTTTTAAATTGCTTTTTAGGATGTTGAACAATAACCTTTCTATAAGAAGACTCTACAAAAATGACTAAGAGTAGCAGCAAAAAAAACAATACCAAAACAAAAAGGATAATAAATAACGATACGCTACCGTTTTTATTTAACGTTAACAAAGATGACAAAGCGCTGTGTAACTCTGATATTATACCCGTGAAAATGATTAATGAGATACCATTGCCTATACCGCTAGCGCTGATTCGTTCACCAAGCCATATTAAAAGCATAGTTCCACCTAAAAGGCTGAAAACACCTATTGTACGAAACATAACACCAGGTTCGATTACAACCAATACCCCTTCCCTATTCATCCCTTCCAATCCAACCAAAATTGGAATTGATTGAAATACACAAATTACTATGGTCAGATAGCGTATATAAGAATTCATCTTTCTACGGCCTGACTCTCCATCATTCTTAACTTCCTTCATTCCTTTAATCGCAGAAGAAAGTAACTGAATAATGATAGAAGCCATTATATATGGCATAACGTTCAATGCTAGAATTGTCATTCTAGCCAATGCACCACCAGAAAATAAATTAAATACTCCAAAAACGCCTGAGCCATCTTTGGGAAATATATCATTAATTACATCAAGATTAATTCCAGGAATAGGCACATAAGTACCCAAGCGATAGCAAATTAAAGCTATTAGCGTAAAAAATATACGCTTTAATAAATCGCCTTTATATAACAACGTAGGATCCAAGCTATTAAATGCTGATTTATTGCCCATGACTTACGATAGTATTTCCACACTACCACCAACTGAAGCTACAGATTTTTTTGCAGCTTCTGACGCAAAATCAACATGAAACACAAATTTTTCGCTCAACTTACCTTTATTAAGAAGTTTAATTTTATCCTTAATAGACTTTATAAAACCTAATTTATACAGCCTCTCCTTATCTATAACAGAGTCTTTCACTATTTTTTTAGCTTCCATTAAGCGCTGTATATCGCCAACATTAATTATAGAGTATATGCTCCTACGTATAGGCTTAAAACCTCTTTTAGGCAAACGAGTATATATAGACTGTTGTCCACCCTCAAAACCATTTATAGAAACTCCACTTCTAGCCTTCTGCCCTTTATGCCCTCTACCGGATGTTTTACCTTTACCACAACCGATACCCCTACCCAGCAACTTAGGCTTCTTTTTCTTAGATAATTTAGTAAATATAGAGTTTAATTTTACAGCATTATTCATACTTTACCTGTTTCCAACTATCTCGCTAATCTTTTTGCCTCTTTTGCTTGCTACCTGACGAGGAGATAACATACTATCAAAAGCCTTAAACACCGCACATATAACGTTATGAGGATTATTTGATCTAGTGGATTTAGCTACCACATCCTTTATACCTAACACCTCAAAAACTGATCTAAGCGCTCCACCAGCAATAATACCTGTTCCGGCTCTTGCGGTTCTTAAAACTATCTCACCAGAACAAAATTTAGCTTTAATATCATGATGCAAAGTTCTACCTTCACGCAAGTACACTCTAATCATTGATTTCTTTGCAGCATTTACAGCTTTGACTCTTGCTTCAGCAACTTCTGCGTGCTTACCTATTCCACACCCTACCCTACCCTTCTCATCGCCAACAACAACCAAAATTGAAAATGAAAATCTTCTACCACCTTTGGTAACCGTTGTCACTCTTCGTACCGAAACTAAAAGCTCTGATAAATCATTATTATTTTGTAAATTCTTTATAGCCATATTCAAAACCTTCTAAAATTCAAATCCAGAACTTCTTAAAGCCTCAGCAAATTGAGAAACTAATCCTGTGTATTTATACGCTCCACGATCAAACGTAAGCTGCTGCTCTAATTTCATGCCAGACAGACGCTCAACCATTAAAGAAGAAACCTGTTTTATAGTTTCAGCGTTGACTTTCCCTTTACATACATCCTTAATTTTAGCATCCAAAGTAGAAGCTGAAGTGAGAGTTATTCCTTTTACATCATTAATTAACTGGACATAAAAATGCCTATTAGATTTAAATATGGATATACGTAAACGTTCAGCGCTCTTGTCAAGCTTCGCTCTATTACGTAACTTCCTTTTTTCAGAATTACTTAAAAAATTATACGATCTTTTCATTTTTATTACTTCTTTTTACTTACAACCTTACGCAGCATAAATTTGCCTTTTATTACAACACCCTTACCTTTATAAGGATCATATTTTCTAATTTTGCATATATCAGACGCCACCATATAGACCTTCTGCTTATCCATACCACTAACTACTAAGTGAGTTGGCTTTATGCACTTAATCTCAACATCTTTAGGCACTTTATATTTAACATTATGGCTATAACCAAGATATAAAGTCAAATACTTACCATCACACTCTGCCTTATATCCCACACCGTTAATCTCAAGATTAACAGAAAAACCATCAACCATGCCGTTAATGATATTATTAATATTACTCCTATAAGTGCCCCACATAGGCTTTATTTTATCATAATTATCTTTATCTTGATCAACAGAAAGCAATAGCTGATTATCAATAATCTGACACACAACATCCCTGATCAAGCTAACTTCCTTTTCAGCCTTAGCACTCTTTATTAACATACTACCATTATTATATTCAACTGAAACACCAGCAGGAATATTGATAGGAGCAGCACCTATACGAGACATGAATTTCTCCTATTATTTAAAACACACGACACAAAACTTCTCCACCAACCTTTAATTTATGTGCATTATAATCAGTCATCACTCCTTTGGGTGTCGATATAATAAAAATACCAAGACCATTATATGCTTTAGAAATGTCCTTATACTTAGAATAACGACGACAACCAGGCTTTGACACCCTAACTATGTCACTAATTACAGGTGACTTCTCATAATACTTCAATTTTACAATGAAAGAAGGTAAGTTATCTACAACTTGCTTTTCATAATCAAGGATATACCCTTCCTCTTTTAAAATCTCCAATATAGAAGAATTCATCTTAGAAAATAGTACCCTTGTTGCCCTATGCATTGCCAATTGAGCATTACGTATCCTTGTTAAAAAATCACCAATACTATCAGATAACGCCACAATATACTCCTTATATTATATTTACCAACTAGACTTTGTAACTCCTGGAATTTGCCCAAAAGAACATAAATCACGCAAAACAATTCTACATAAACCAAATTTTCTATATACTCCTCTTGGTCTCCCAGTTAAAGCACACCTATTTCTAATTTTGGTTTTAGAAGAATTTCTAGGCAATTTTTTAATTAATTTATTTTGAGCTGTAAACCTTTCTACAATAGACAAATTCTTATTATTTATTATAGATTTCAATTTTTCTCTTTTTTCTTTATATTGATCGCACAACTTTATTCTGCGAAGATTTCTTTCTATCATAGATTTTTTTGCCATATATTTCTCCTCTCAATTAATCAAAAAAAGGAAATTTAAGAGCCAGTAATAATTCCTTTGCTTCCTTATCACTAACTGCACTTGTTATAATATTAATATCCATACCTCTCATTTTACTTATTTTATCATAGTCTATTTCTAAAAACGAGATATGTTCCTTTATACCAAAGGAAAAATTACCATTACCGTCAAATTGCTTCACACTAAATCCTCTAAAATCTTTTTCCCTTGGCAAAGCAATATATATCAATCTTTCTAAAAACTCATACATTTTATCTCTACGCAAAGTTACTTTGCAACCTACTGTAGCACCTTTTCTGATCTTGAAGCCAGAAATAGATTTTTTTGCAAAAGTTGATAAAGGCTTCTGCCCAGCAATCAAATATAGGCTATCAAGTGGTTCATTTATTGCTTTACTATCTGTAGCAGCATCTCCAACGCCCATATTGATACACACCTTGACAAGTTTAGGCACTTGCATTATATTGCCGTAATTAAACTTATCCTTCAAGGACTTTACTATGCTATCTTTATACAATTCTTTAAACATATCAACCTAATCTATCACTTCTCCAGAAACTTTTGCAAAACGCACTTTTCTACCGTCTATAACCTTAAACCCCACTCTAGTTGGAGTTTTATATTTAGGGTCCAATGTTGCAACGTTGGATATATCAATAGCTAACTCTTTATTTAATATACCACCACTACTACCAGCTTTTGGTTTAGTATGTCTCTTATGCACATTCACTCCAGAAACAATTACTTTCTTTTTAGCATCACGTGCTATAACTTTGATTACCTTACCAATTTTTCCCTTATCTTTACCAGTTAAAACTATAACGTCGTCACCACTTTTTATTTTCGCACTCATTATAAAACCTCAACAGCTAATGACATTATCTTCATAAAAGAACCAGATGATAACTTTTTTACCGGACCAAACACCCGAGTGCCAAGTGGTTCACCTTGATCGTTAATCAAAACTACAGCATTGCTAGCAAAACGAATTACAGAACCATCAGATTTCCTAATAGGGCTTTTCACCCTCACCACAACTGCTCTATATACTTTTCCCTTCTCAACTTTCCCTCTTGGAGTAATAGATTTAGTAGATACAATAACTGTGTCACCTATAGATGCAGACTTTCTACCACCCAATAAACCAATACAAAGCACTGCACGCGCGCCAGAATTATCAGCTACTTCCAACAATGTATTTTTTTGAATCATATAAATATCCTATTCAACGTGAGCTATTAACAATAACCCATTTTTTAGTAGTAGAAATAGGCTTGTGTTCTTGTATTAAAACCTTGTCCCCTTCTTTACAACTATTATTCTCATCATGTGCTGTATACTTCTTGTATTTTTTTATAACCTTTTTATACAGCTCATCCTTATACACTTGTAATACCGAAACCTTTACAGTCTTATCACACTTAGCCTTAGTTACAGTACCACAAAAAACCTTTTTAGGCATTCTTTTCCTCTCTTCTTCTTTTATTTAATGTAGTTAAAATACGAGCTATGCTCTTTCTTATTAAGCTAAAACGCGAAATATTGTTCCACTGGCCCAGCTTCTTTTGAAAAACCAAATTAACAAACTCTTTTCTCAAATTCACAAGAATTTCATGCAATTCTTGCGAGGACCTCGATTCAATGTCAGCTATATCCATTGCAACTCCATTTAATTATGATTAGATACAAATTTACACTTCATAGGAAGCTTAGCAGTTGCCTTTTCAAGCGCCAATCTTGCTAAATGCATGGGAACATCACTGCTAATTTCAAACAACATTCTACCGGGCTTAGCTTTAAATACCCAAAACTCAACACTACCTTTCCCTTTACCCATACGCACATCCGCCGGCTTTTTACTAACAGGGGTATCAGGAAAAATTCTTATCCACACTTTACCAGAGCGTTTTAATGTTCTAGATATTACACGCCTTGCAGTTTCAATATGCTTAGATTGAATCCTACCTGCTTCCATAGCCTTTAGACCATAATCTCCAAAAGATAATGTGCTACCACCTTTCGTGTTACCCTTAATTCGTCCTTTAAATACTTTTTTATATTTACTTTTTTTAGGAATAAACATTTCAATATACCTAATTAGTTACCAATATAAACCCAGACCTTAACTCCTATGATGCCATATATAGTTTTTGCTTCAGCAAAAGCATAATCTATATTAGCACGTAAAGTATGCAAAGGCAAACGGCCTTCTTTATACCACTCAGTACGAGCTATCTCAGCTCCGCCAAGGCGCCCAGAACAACTTACTTTAATACCTCTAGCACCCATCCTCAAACAACTTTGAATAGCTTTTTTCATCGCTCTTCTAAATGAACCCCTTTTTTCTAACTGCTGTGCAATGCTGTTTGATATTAAAACTGCATCTATTTCAGACCTTTTAACCCCTACTACATTCACTTCCACATTATTTTTTACTTTTTCAGCTATCTTTTGCTTTATCTTCTCAATATCCGAGCCTTTCTTACCTATTATCACTCCAGGTCTAGAAGAATGTATTATTACAGATACCAAATCGATCGTACGCTCTATAATTACTTTAGAAACACCAGCATGCTTAAAAGATTCATTTATATAACTGCGAATAGATAAATCTTGATGCAACCCTTGTTTATAACCCTTCTCAGCATACCAAATAGATGACCAAGTATTAATTATTTTTAACCTAAATCCTTTAGGATTAACGTTTCCCATATTTTTGCACTTTCCTTATTAATTTTCTATTTTTATGAATCATATAATTTCCCCCAATTTTACAGTTATATTACTATAACGTTTACTAACTCTATTAGCTCTACCCATAGCTTTTGGACATACCCTACGCAAAGTAAGAGACTTACCTATTAAAATTTCTTTTATATATAAATTATCGATATCCAATCCATAATTTTGAGCATTAGCAATCGCAGAATTTAATACCTTCCTTATAAGACCTGCAGCTTTCTTTTCACAAAATCTTAATTGCACAGTGGCAAAAGAAACTTTTTTATTACGTACTAAACCAGCAACCAAATTCAATTTACGAGGAGTTGATTTTAAAACCCTAGAACCAGCTTTAACTATTACATCTCTGTTTTTCATATCAATTACCTTCTTGTCGCCTTTTTATCACCACTATGCCCAGTAAATTTACGAGTGGGTGAAAACTCACCAAACTTATGACCTATCATATTCTGATCATTAACATTCACAGGAATGTAATCCTTACCATTATAAACAGCAAACTTTAAACCTAAACAATTAGGAAGAATTACAGAAGCCCTGGAATGAACTTTTATAGCCATGTTAACAAACCCCTTGTTTAAAGCATTATTCACCGACTTTAATATAGAAGGATGACAAAAAGGAGGCTTCCATGCAGATCTACTCATAAACTAACCTTTCAATTGTTTTATATACTTATCACTAGATTTATTTCTCCTTCGAGTTTTCTTTCCTTTTGTTGCAACACCCCAAGGAGTAACAGGATGACGACCACCAGAGGTTTTTCCTTCCCCGCCTCCATGAGGATGGTCAACTGGATTCATTGCAACTCCACGTACAGTAGGTCTAATCCCAAGCCACCTACTTCTCCCAGCTTTACCCAACTTTCTATTCTTATGGTCAGGGTTAGATACTACACCAATAGTAGCCTTGCAAGAAGATAAAATCAACCTAATTTGACCAGACCTGAGTCGTAATAAAACATATTGGCCATCACGACCAACGATTTGTGCATAACAACCAGCAGCTCTAGCAATCGCAGCACCATTACCTGGCTTCAGCTCAACATTATGAACGAAAGAACCAACAGGTATATGCTTGAGTAGTAAACAATTCCCTGGCAAAATATCAGCATCATTCCCAGCTGTAACAACATCACCTGGCTTCATACCTTGAGGAGCTAATATATAAGACTTAATATCATCTTCCTTATATGATATTAACGCCAAAAACCCACTTCTATTTGGGTCATACTCTATTTTTTCAACTATACCTTGACCACTTCTATTACGCTTAAAATCTATCACTCTATACTTCTTTTTGTGACCACCACCCCTATGACGAGTTGTAATTCTACCATGATTATTTCTTCCACCACTGGACTTTTTACCGGATGTAAGAGACTTTTCTGGCTCATCTTTTGATAAACCAACTTTACTTACTAACACAGTCCCACGAGAAGACGGAGTAACAGGATTAAAAAATTTCATACCCATACTAAACGCTCATTATATCTAATTTTTGACCATCCATCAAAGAAAAATAAACTTTCTTTTTCTGTTTTTCACAACCAACCACACCCCTAAAACGCCTATATTTAGGCTTAATTCTAACAACATTTATAGAAGAAATTTTAACATCAAATAGAGACTCTATTGCCAACTTTATTTGACGCTTATTTACATTTACAAAAACATACAAAGAATATTTATTAAACTTCTCCCTCAAAAAAGAGGCCTTTTCTGTAATTATAGAAGATTTTATTATATTATTATATTTGATCATAACAATCTACCTTCAAGATGCTTTAAAGTATCCTTTGTCAACATCACGCATTCGTGATTCAATATATCAAAAACATTTAACCCAATAGGTTTGATTAAGTCTACATAGTGCAAGTTTTTAGCCGCACGCAACAAATCATCTCCATAATCACCAACTATCAAAAAGGAAGAAAATTTAAAATTTTTAATACATTTACACATTTCAGACGTTTTCTTCACATCAATATTTAAATTATCCAGAATAATTACTTGATTATTTAAATACTTTAGAGATAAAGCAATTTTTAAACCAAATTTGCGTACCTTCTTATTAAGAGAATAAGTATGACTCCTCACAACAGGGCCGAAAATAATCCCACCACCTCTAAATTGAGGAGATCGCAAGCTCCCTTGTCTTGCCCTACCGGTACGTTTTTGACCATAAGGTTTAGCTGTTGTACCAGAGACATCACTAATACCTTTTGTTTTATGAGTACCAGCTCTTCTCTTCGCTAATTGCCATCTCACTATATCATGCAAAATACTCAATTTTTGCTTAGCAGAAAATATCAAAGGATTGAGCTGAGCAGTACCTACATTATCATTAGATAGATTAACTAAATTACATTCCATAACTAACTTACCAAATTACTAGCATCATCATTTACATCTAACAGTAAACCTACCGGAAAAGGAACATCTTTATGTAAAGATTTTTTAACTGCATCTCTTACAAAAACATAGGAATTTTTAAACCCAGGAACATTATTACCCTTCACAGCAATTATACTATTTTCATGATCAATGGATAATATCTTCATATTTTGTGCAGTTATCCTGCTGTTACCTAAATGACCAGCCATTTTCTTTCCTTTGAATACTCTACCAGGATCCTGACATTGGCCAGTGGAACCTTGTGATCTGTGAGCAATAGAAACACCATGAGATGCCTTAAGCCCACTGAAATTATGCCGCTTCATCACACCAGCAAATCCTTTACCTATAGAATAACCCGTAATATCAAGATATTGACCAACCACAAAATGATTGATTCCCACTTTTTTACCACATTCTATTCCCGACAGGTCATTTAATCTACTTTCGTATAACTTACATTTATTATTTATACCCTTTTTCTTTAAATATTCCAACTGAGGTTTTGCTATATTTTTAAAATCTCCTGTGCCTAAAATGACTGAATTATAGCCACATTTATCTTGTCCTTTTATATCAATAATATGAGTTTCGCTGAGATGCAATAAAGTTACAGCCATGCGACTATTGTCAGAATACATAGCAGTATGACCAATATTCATCATTAGTAAACCAATTCTCCTCAGCGAATTTATTCTCTTCATTTCCTTCTCCTAAACCTTAACTTCCTTGACTTTTAAATCCACTTCTACGCCAGCAGAAAAAGATAAACCTGTAAGCATCTGCATCATAGTAGGAGTAAGATCATGTAAAACAATCAAACGCCTAGAAGTTCTCATTTCAAACTGTTCACGAGATTTTTTATCAACGTGAGGAGATCTATTCACAATAAATTTAGAATCTTTCCTTGGCAACGCAATCGGACCAGATAATTTTGCACTGGACCGCTTTAATTCATCAACAAATTTTCGAACACACTCCTCCAATAAAGAACAATCGAAAGCCTTAATGTTAATATATATATCTTGCTTCATCTTAGTTACTACACTCACTCCAAAATTTCAGAAACAACACCAGAACCAACAGTTCTACCGCCTTCTCTTATCGCAAAACGCAATCCCTTATCCATTGCTATCGGTACTTGCAATTCTACTTCTACACTCACATTATCTCCTGGCATTACCATCTCCTTCCCATCTAGCAATTTTATGCTCCCAGTTACATCCGTTGTCCTTAAATAAAACTGTGGCTGGTAATTCGCAAAAAATGGTGTATGCCTTCCTCCTTCCTCTTTCTTTAATATATAAACCTCCGCCTTAAACTTTCTATGCGGTGTTATCGTCCCCGGTTTCGCTAATACTTGCCCTCTCTCCACTTCTTCTCTTTTTGTTCCTCTTAACAATATTCCTACATTGAGTCCTGCACTTGCCTTATCCAGCAACTTCTTAAACATCTCAACACCTGTGCATATCGTCTTTTGCGTCGCTTTCAGACCTATTATCTCTATCTCTTCTCCCGTCTTTATCTCTCCCTTCTCTATTCTTCCTGTTACCACTGTTCCTCGCCCCGATATCGAAAATACATCTTCGATTGGCAATAAAAATGGTAAATCCACAGGCCTTGGTGGAACCGCTACATATTCATCTAACTTTTCCATCAATTTATCTATTGATTTCTTTCCATATTCGCTGCTGTCATCCTCCAGCGCCTTGAGCGCTGAACCAACCACCACAGGCACTTCATCCCCTGGAAATCCGTATTTACTCAGTAATTCCCTCACTTCCATTTCTACTAAATCTATCATATCAGCATCAGCAACATCAGCTTTATTTATATACACCACGATATATCCAACACCTACCTGCTTCGCCAGCAATATATGCTCTCTCGTTTGTGGCATTGGCCCATCAACCCCCGACACTACCAATATCGCCGCATCCATCTGTGCTGCACCTACTATCATGTTCTTTACATAGTCAGCGTGTCCAGGACAATCAACGTGTGCATAATGCCTTTTCTCTGTCTGATACTCAACATGCGCTGTTGCTATCGTTATCCCCCTCTTCCTTTCTTCTGGCGCTTTGTCTATCTGATCGTACGCTACAAAATTTCCATAATGCTTCGTTATCGCCGCTGTTAACGTCGTCTTCCCATGATCCACATGTCCTATTGTTCCCACATTTACATGCGGCTTTCCAAATGCTTCCACTATTGCTGTCATAATTTAAACTTTTCTACCTAAAATACAAATACATCAATAAATAATATGTTGATTTTATAAAAATACAACAAAAAAAAGAGCGGATAGTGGGAATCGAACCCACGTCACTAGCTTGGAAGGCTAGAGCTCTACCATTGAGCTATACCCGCACAATGGAGGAGGTAGGATTCGAACCTACGTACGCTCACGCGGACAGATTTACAGTCTGTTACCTTTAACCACTCGGTCACTCCTCCGCAAAAATTTGTTAAGAGAATACTATTTTAGCATCTTAACTTAAGCTCTTATTGTATTTAATACTAAACGCCTAAAATTAAAAAATCAAGCAATAAAACCTACCCTGATTAAAATCATGCAGATTTCATTTTATATAACACAATATTGCCAATAAAACGCCTAAACAAATAATGCGAATCATGCGTACCTGGCGCTTCTTCTGGATGATATTGCACAGAAAAGACTAGGTAATCTTTCATCATTATTCCCTCTACACTATTATCAAATAGAGAAATGTGAGTAATTTCAACATTACTTGGAAGAGAAGCTGAATCAACAACAAAACCATGATTTTGGCTAGTGATCTCAACTTTTCCACTAATTACATCATAAACTGGATGGTTACTCCCTCGGTGACCTATATCCATCTTGATGGTCTTTGCCCCCAAAGTAATCGCAAGTAATTGATGGCCCATGCATATGCCAAAAATTGGTATTTTAGATTTTATAATAATGTCTATTTCTGAAACTACACTTTCTCCTATTTCTTGCGGATCACCAGGACCATTTGAAAGCACTATACCATCTGGATTCATACTCAACACTTTTTGAGCAAAACCTGTGCTTGGTCTGATTAATTCAACTGTACAACCAAGTTCTATTAAGCGTGAAACTATACTGATTTTTACGCCAAAATCAACGATTACAATCCTATATTTTGCATTAAGGTCAATAGCTCTATCTGATGTCATTCCAGTGCGTGACACTGGAATCCATATATTTTTTGCTGGATCCGAGTAGTCAGCTACTTGGATGACAAAGTGCTCCGCTAGTCTATTATTTTCAAAACTGTTATTTAAACTAACCTTATTAGTTATTTCTATCCCATTTACAGGTTTGTATTCCTTCAATTTGTCTAATGCATGCGCCTTACTCGATGAGCATATCATTCCATTTTGAGATCCATGTTCTCTCAAATGTCTTGTTAAAGCTCTAGTATCAACTCCTGATATCCCAATCACGTTATTTTTCTCTAACCAATCATTTAAACTGATATATGAAGAAGGGTGGGACATAGAAGAAAGTTCACGCATAACCACACCACTTGCAAAAATTTTCTTTCCTTCATTATCTTTATGATTTATTCCAATGTTACCAATATGAGGAAAAGTGAACGTTATAATTTGATCGGCAAAAGAAGGATCAGTTATAGTATGCTGATAACCGGTCATACCAGTGGTAAAACAAACCTCGCCTATGCACTTGCCTTTTTTACCTACTGATTTTCCCCAAAAGCACTTGCCATCTTGTAAAATTAAAACTGCGTCCTGCACTTCATTATCTATTTAACTGATTCAAAACAGTATACAAGAATTTCAAATAATACGTAACTCTTTCTAAAATTCCAAATTTAACCACGAAGCAGCAAAAAATAACATGAAAAACTTTTAATACAATCTTTCATATAAAATATATAGTTGACTACCTTCATATTTCGTATTAGATATAGGTAAATCATAAGTAAAGTGGAGGGTAATAATGAACACTGGTACAAATCAATCAAAAAAAATAAATGAGAAGTGGTTAGCTGGAGGAATTGGCGCGCTATTATTTGTAATGATGCTACCGTCGATTCTTCTTTTAGCAAAAATAGCTATAGGGCTAATTATGGTTTCAGTTGCAGCAATAGCGATAAAAGTTGCCTTAAAAACAATATCGAATGCTTTAGAGGATAAACAGGCAGATCAAAGCCAAGCGACGCAACAAACAACACAAAGTAAAATTATAAACCTGGCTATTGGATTAACATCTATATTCGTAGGAGGATTATCACTATTCATTATAGCACAAACTGGCTTAATTGCAGCATGTGCAGCTATAACTGCTTTAGCTCTACACGAATATGTTAAAAATCAAGAAATAGGAAAAGAGATAAATGATAAATTCGATAAGGTAGCTGACGATACAATCAATTTTATTGTTAGCAGTGTTGAAAAACTTATTCCAACAAAGCCGCCAGGCATAACAGCCTAAACTGTCTCCGTTCAGGGCATAAGTGTTACAAGTAGCATTATATAAAGCGATTAATGGCATCCTCCTGATAATAGAATAATTGTATCTGTTCAGGGGCATCGCAAATATTGAAGCAAAAGTGGTCAGTGCTTACTATACGAATATTGTGATTTGAATCCACTAGGGAGGATGTCATCCCAGTGCCCAGACACTGGGATCCAGGAATTTTGATTAGAGATTAAATTGGTGAGTATAAAAGTAGCTAATCCTACGTTAAAATACAACGTTTTTAATGGGACTGCGTAAAAGGGCTGGATTCCAGTGTCAAGCACTGGAATGACACCTTTGTGTTTGAGGCAAAACCTGCTATAACATTTCTTCGCAAACAAACGTTCGTACAGTTATGTATCAGCTACTTTCATGGCACCATTTGTTGTAAACTCACATTTCTCTATGATTATCTTTATTTGCCGCTTTCCCGAACGGATGCTCTACAGTTATTTCCTCATTAATAGAGCGAGGTGCACCGGAACCAGGTACAACGATATTCTCGTGCGATTGCATATCCTTCTTTTCCTCACATGGTGTTTGCTTAATGAAATGTGCTGCTAAAACTTCATGTAAAGCTTTACCTTTTATAAGCACAGCCTCGTTTTGCTTAGCTAACTCTAAAATTTTCTTTGGTTCAACATCTTTACCGTCAATAGTTGATTTTTTAATACTAACTTGACCTAAATTTATATTTAGAACAACAGTACAGTTAAGGTCTTTTCCAGATTCATCTTTTGCATCCCAACTAATTTCGATGTCACATATTGCAAATTTTGTAAAGGAGTAGTTCCTCTGTTATTTCTCATTCTTCTCAATTGTTACTATTCTTTTATCATTACTGTATATTTTTACTCTTTGTACCTCATTTTTAATTGTTTCCATCCTTTTAATCTTTTCGCTAAAAAGACGACTAGTTTCTAAACTCTGTCCAGGTTTAGTAATGTTGATACTAAGATTATCATAATGATTAACAAGATGTCCTGCCTTTTTGTCTGGCCAATAACATCCATCAAAGAAACCAATTAGATCATCTTTGTTTAGAAATTCTTTTGCATCATTCATTCCTTCGTCAATTCGAAGAAGATATCTACCCAACCTCTTTTTAAAATTTTCTTTTAACTCCTCCTGATCTTTAGAAGTAAGCTTCTTATCCAATATATCCATTATTTCTCTTTGCTTACTGAATACCACATAGTTAAAAAGGAAAATGCTCTCCTTCTCCCGTCGATAATAGTTTGCTATTTTGTCAAATGGATCCGCTGGCCGGCCGTTATTATAATTTACAGAATCAGAAGAATCTTGACATTTATTATCCTTAAAATTGAAATTCAATTTTTCAAAATCTGATAACACTTCTTCTGCCCTATCTTTAAAAGACTGAAGTCTATCTTGAAGTTCTTTTCCATAACTCATTCCTTTGTCAATTTGAAAAACATATTGACTATATTTCTTTCTAAACTCCTCCTGTTCTTCGAGAAGAGGAAGATTCCTATCTAATATATCGATTATTTCTTTCCGCTTATTCAATATCACGTAATTAAAGAGGGAACTCTTCCCCTTCTTTTCATAACCGTCTGCTATTTTGTCAAAACACTTATTATCCTTAAACTCCAATTTCTCAAAATCTGAGAGCACACTTTGTACCTGAGTCTCATCGAATTGAAGATTTGCTTAAGGAGATAGAAGAGTCAACTTTTCTTCACTTTCCTTGGTACTCGAATTTTTGTAAAAACCATTCAATAGATTTACAATACTAGAAAACATTTCACACCTCTATTGTTATAAGTAAACTTGATTATATCTTAATGCTAAATGTTGTAAAGCTAAAATTAGAAACTAAAAAAGCTAACATAAGTTCTGCATTGTTTGCAGCTTTATCAGCTTATTAGGTAGAATTATTAAAGAACTAGTTGAACATATGTTATCAACTCCATCCACAAGTTCTCCGCTTGTTACTCCAGTTGCAATAAACACTGATTCACCTCTTGCCATATCTTTTACGGTGTAGATTTTTTCTGGGTCATGGATATTTAAATTTTTTGCTCTTTCTTTTAATTGATCCGTGTCAAATATTAATCTTCCCTCCATCTGCCCACCGATTGAACTCAGCGCTGCAGCCGCAAGCACCCCTTCTGGTGCCCCTCCTATTCCGATATACATATCATGATTGCCATTTACTAGTGAAATTACGGCTGCAACATCGCTATCATCTATTAGTTTAATTTTTGCTCCTAATTTCCTGATTTTCTCTATTAATTCATTGTGCCTTTCACGTTTAAGTACAGTTACCACGAGATCATTCACTTTGCATTTTTTTGCCTTGGCTAAATTGTCTAGATTCTTTTCAATGCTACTTTTTAGTGAGACTACACCCTCTGGAAGATTTTTTCCTACTGCTATCTTTTCCATATAAACATCAGGTGCATGTAAAAAATTACCTTTTTTCGTTGCAGCAAGAACGGACATTGCCCCTGATTTGTAATGAGCACAAATCGTAGTGCCTTCAAGTGGGTCAACGGCAATGTCGATTTCAGGACCATTTCCAGTGCCAACCTTCTCGCCAATATATAGCATCGGCGCTTCATCTCTCTCACCTTCACCAATTACGATAGTACCATTTATTTCCATTGAATTTAATACTGTACGCATTGCATCAACTGCAACCTGATCAGCCTTTTTTTCATCGCCGAAGCCTGCTAGTTTATATGCAGCAAGTGCTGCAGCTTCGGTCACTTTAACTAATTTATAAGCTAAATCTTCCATCATTTGCTCGAGAGTCATAAATAAAGAATCCAATATATATCATGCAACTTTAGACTGCAATATGTCTTGACTGGTTGTGGGAAAGTTGCTGTAATAAACTAACATATAGTAGTAGGTTTAGTTATGGTATATAGTAATGATGATATTAGAGAGTTGTATCGAAAGATAGCTACAATTGTAAAATATGATGATAAGGGAATTGCTAGTCTTAAAGATTTGCAAAAGGAACCAAAGTGGAAAGAAGTTAATTTCCAAGATAAATGTGAAGGAGACAATTCATTAGAAGACTTACTTCTAAAACATGCAACCGAAAATAACAACACACGCGTTAAGGATTTTCTCCTCCAAAATGGGTGTAAACCCCTTCAACAAGAGCAAATAACCGCAGCGATAAACAAGGAAGAAGAGGCACCTAATGTGGAAGAGAATAGAGCAGACAGTAATGAAGTAGATTCTAGTAACTCCATAAACCCTGGTATGACTGCTGAAGTACTTTACGGGCAACTAATACAAGGAAAAAAACAAATTCGGCAATTTTTGACTCGTTTGCAAATGCTGTAAGAGAGTCCAATATTACCGGCGATCGTAGCGTATTTCTAGATGTTGTAAAATTGTTTACAGATTTAGATGCTGTAATCCATCTTACAGATACTGCTTCCAGGACTATATTGGATATAGCTGCAATAACAAAACAAGCTGACGTTGTTAAGGTACTTTTGGATAGTGGCAAATTTAATGAAGAAGAAAAATTGCATGCCTTGAATTCTGCTATTGTTCAAGGTAATGTCCAAGAAGTTGAGCTAATTTTAGGTTACGTGAGTCCTGCAAACAGGGAAGAGGCTTTAGAAGTGGCCATACAGGTAGGTAAAACTGAAATTGTTAATGCGTTCTTGAATAGTGGTAAGCTTAATGAAGAAAACAGAGCAAAACCTTGCAGCAGTAATGGGAACATTGGTAGTAGACCTATAGCAACAGTTCCTCTCACCAGTACCAATGGTGATAATCATAATAACAAAAACAAAACGCCTGTAATACCAGAGGAAACAAATACTAAGCAAACTGCCACACCAAATAATGATAATAAAGCTAACGGCTTCGTAGATGCTCAATTTTCTATGCCAAATGAACAAGAAACTAAATATAAAGAGAGCAAAAAGGATTTTTACACCTCATTGACAAAAGATGTTGTTGGAGTTGTTATTACAGGATTATTCATTACTGCTGCTGTAATGGTTCCATTTGTAGCTGGTGCAGTAGTTTGCAGTGTCATAGCTGCTTTGGTTGCAATATACACCGGGTTGCATGTAAAAAATTCTACATTACCAAGTTATAGGGAGATGAGAGAGAATGAAGTTGAACGTGTAACAGGATGTCATCCCAGTGCCCAGACACTGGGATCCAGAAAGCCATAATAAAAACTAGATCCAGCGTCACGCGCTGGAATGACACCCTCTGGTGGGCTCAAACCATATGAGTAGCCAACACTGCCACTATACTTACCTAGCAAATTTAGATCTAACACTAAACTGTGCTGCCACTAACTTTGCAATCGGTACTCTATAGGGTGAGCATGAAACATAATCCACCCCTGATTCGATGAGAAACTCTATAGATTTTGGATCTGCTCCATGCTCTCCACATATACCCAGTTTTATTTCTTTTCGGGTTTTTTTGCCTCTTTCAATGGCCATCTTGATTAACTCCCCTACCCCTTCGATGTCCAGCACTTCAAATGGGTCGTTTTCGAATATGTTGCTTTCCTTATAAGAATCGAGGAAATTAACTGAATCATCTCTTGAAAGTCCCATGGTTGTTTGCGTTAAATCATTAGTGCCAAAACTAAAGAACTCTGCATGTTTTGCTAACTTATCAGCAATCAGTGCTGCTCTTGGTAGTTCTATCATCGTTCCAATTGAATAAGCCTTGTCTGATGTCATTCCAGCGCGTGAAGCTGGAATCTGCGTCTGGATCCCAGCTGAGATAACAGAGGATTCTTTCTTTGCTAGCTCGCATATCAGAATAAATTCTTTCTCGCTCATGATAAAAGGAATCATGATTTCAGGCTCCACTTCTATCTTCTTTTCTTTCTTTAATTCACTTGCAGCACTAAGTATTGCCCTAATCTGCATGCTATATATTTCAGGATGAGAAATAGCAAGTCTACAACCTCGATGGCCAAGCATTGGGTTCTTTTCTGATAACTGTGCTATTTTATTTTTTACTGACTCAACTGACTTACTAAGTGATTTGGCAATTTTTTCTATAGTAGACTGATCATTGGGTAAAAATTCATGCAAAGGTGGATCAAGCAACCGTATAGTGACTTCCCTGCCCTCCATAATAGAAAATATTTCTTTGAAATCAGACTTTTGCATTTCTTCTAGTTTAATGAGCGCATTTGCCCTTTCATTTTCATCGTCAGCTATTATCAACTTTTGAATGAATTCGATTCTATCACTAGCGAAAAACATATGTTCTGTGCGACATAAGCCTATACCTTCTGCACCGAATTCTTTTGCAATTTTTGCGTCTTTTGGAGTATCAGCGTTCGCTCTCACTTTGACCGTTTTGATTTCATCTATCCAGTTGATTACCGTTTTGAATTCTTGCGATAATTCAGGTGAAATTGTAGGGAGAATGCCAAGCATAACCTCCCCTGTTCCTCCGTTGATGGTAATTGGTTCACCTTTATTTACTTTTGTATCCCCTACAGAAAAGAAAGTTCCATCTTTATCGATATAAAGTCCACTCACACTGCAAATGCATGGCTTACCCATTCCACGGGTTACAACAGCAGCATGCGAGGTCATCCCTCCCCGTGCTGTTACTATGCCACTTGCAGCATTCATTCCATTAATATCTTCAGGACTCGTTTCTGACCTTACTAAAATCACTTTTTTGCCCTGCTCTGCAGCTTTTTCAGCATCACTTGCACTAAACACTACATATCCAGAAGCAACCCCTGGAGAAGCCGGCAGCCCCTTCCCTATTACTTTTTGGTCACTCTTAACGTCAAGAACTGGATGCAATAAACTGTCAAAGGTTTTTGGATCAATTCTCAATATTCCTTCTTTTTTTGTAATCGTTCCTTCGTTTACCATATCAACTATTATGCGAATAGCAGCTTCAGCCGTGCGCTTGCCAGACCTAGTCTGCAAAATCCATAACTTACCGTCCTGCACAGTAAATTCGATATCCTGCATGTCTTTATAATGCCTTTCAAGTTTTTCACATACCACGCATAATTCTCGGTAGACACTTGGCAGCAACTTCTCCATGGTGTTTTTTTGCTCTCCGTCAATTGGCATAGGAGTATAAACACCAGAAACCACATCCTCACCCTGAGCATTAATCAGAAATTCACCAAAGTATTTTTTTTCTCCAGTTGAAGGATTTCGTGTAAATATCACACCAGTTGCAGAATTATCATTTAAATTACCAAAAACCATTGCTTGCACGTTGACCGCTGTTCCAAGGTTTTCAGGAATATTATGTATTTTTCTATAGGAAACAGCCCTATCATTTTTCCAAGAAGCAAATACTGCATTCACTGAGCTGAGCAATTGCTCTTCAACGTTCTGCGGAAAATGTTTTCCTGTTTTTTCATGTACTATCCTTTTGAAATTGTTAACAATTTCTTTTAAAACATCAACATCAAGATCAGCTAAGCTTTTTGCTCCACTCTTTTGCTGCTTATTATCAACAACATCTTGAAATAGGTGATGATCAAGCTGTAGTACAACATTGGAGTACATCATGATGAAACGGCAGTAGCTATCGTAAGCAAAACGTTCGCCACTTTTTTTTGCAAGCCCAACAACGGTTTCATCATTTAGACCAACATTTAAAATAGTATCAAGCATGCCCGGCATTGAACTAACACTACCAGAGCGTATGGAAACTAATAAGGGATTATTTAAATCCCCAAATTTACAACCGATGTCATTTTCGAGCATCGCCATGTAGTTTTTGATTCCACTACATATGTCATTCCAGTGCGTGACCACATTTTTTTCTGGATCCGAGTAGTCAGCTACTTGGATAACAGAAGATCTATTGTCTTGATAATAGACTTTGCAAGCAGAGGTGGAAATTGTGAAACCAGGTGGAACAGGAATGCCAACATTGCACATTTCTGCTAAATTTGCCCCCTTTCCTCCCAGCAGATTTTTCATTTCTGCATTGCCTTCGCATTTACCCTGGCTAAAGTAATGTATTAACTTTTCCCCCATCATTTTCTCCGGATTTTCACTGATAAACACATTGTACATATAGCTCCAATAAACCTGTGAGAACTTGAAACCTTAGGATAATAAATTTTACAAAATTTTGCAACAACGTTCCTTACAACAACATCAGTAAAGTTAACAAAAAAGACGACAAATTATTGAATTATTATTAATAAGAATATATAATATAAAAATACATTTAAAAATTTTTTTATGGCTCTTTCTAAATTTCTCGACCCCAAGAATGATGTTGCGTTCCGGCGTATTTTTGGTACTGAAAAAAATAAAGACATCCTCATTCACTTTCTCAATGATATTTTGGGGTTCACTGGCAAAGATGAAATAAAAGAAATAGAATTCCTCAGCACTATTCAAGATGCTGAAATTGCCTCTGATAAGCAAAGTATAGTTGATGTTCTTTGCAGGGACTCTAGTGGGGCTAGGTATGTGATTGAAATGGTGCGACCTGAAAGCCTTCGGTCATATTGTTTAAAAGGAGAGGAATTCATTCAGAAAGAAACTGAAAGGATTCTAAAGCTTATTGAACCAGATGTTTTGCCATCTGAGTCTACGCATCAGTGCGAATTGGGTAACCAGTTGGTGCCGAGCGACGCGGACAATGAACCTCCTCTTGATAAAGAAGATGCTCAATCGTGAGAGAAAGCATAAACTACAAGCATCATGTGGTTGGAGGGCTAGGCTTAGTGGTATGGTGAACGTAAGTGAAGCTTCATAAGTATCGTAACGATTAAAGAGCTAAAGATGCTGATAAGCTCCGACCAAAAGGTAATGTGGATGAGTTACATTTTTCATTTCTGGAGGTACGCAAATAATAATTCCACCGGTATAGAGAAGCCACCTAACCCACTATTGTATGACAAAAGGAACAGGATAAGCCTGTATTTTCGCCTATATGGCAGGCAACCCGCAAGGAATGCTGATGGATGTGCAGGTAAAGGATAATGGAGAAAGCGAATGCCATTTTGTAACGAAATGGATAGAATTTGTAACATTAATTCGCGTGAAAACGAGCAGACTTCCATTTGGTCCCTCATGACAAGAAACTTTGTTAACCACTTAAGGTAGGAAAGCAGATGATTACAAGTACAACTGTAAGTGCACCTACCAATAACTCCGAAGCATGGAACCAGTTACCCTGGAAGAAATGCCAAAAAGTTGTTATGAGGCTACAGAGGCGTATTGTTAAGGCTGTCCAACAAGGCAGATGGGGTAAGGTGAAAACTTTACAACACCTTCTCACACGCTCTTTTAGCGGCAAAGCTTTGGCGGTTAAGAGAGTAACTGAAAACCAAGGAAAAAACACAGCAGGTGTAGATCGTCAAATATGGTCAACTTGCAACACAAAATTTCAAGGAATAAAGCTATTAAAACAAAGAGGATACAAACCTTCTCCGCTAAAACGGATATACATCAGTAAGTCTAATGGCAAAAGAAGACCTCTTGGAATCCCTACGATAAAAGATAGAGCCATGCAAGCATTATACTTGTTTGCTTTGGAACCGATAGCTGAAACGATCAGTGATCGTCACTCTTATGGTTTGAGACCAAAAAGATCCTGCGCAGACGCTACTGTGGCTTGTCACTTGTTACTGGCAAGCCGTAACCAACTACAATGGATACTCAAAGGTGATATTAAAGGGTGTTTTGATAACATTAACCATGAATGGCTCATGAAGCATATTCCTATGGAGAAGAAAATTCTTCATAGCTGGTTAAAAGCTGGCTTCCTAGAATCAAAAACTCTGTATTCCACAACTGCAGGTACCCCACAAGGTAGTATCATCTCTCCAATACTAGCAAATCTAGCCCTAAATGGACTTGAAAAATCATTGGAAAGTCAATTTGGTAAACTTGGCAGTAAAAGAAGAAGCAAAATCAGAAGTGGAGTAAATGTAATCAGGTACGCAGATGACTTTATCATTTCAGGAATCACACGTGAAGTACTGGAAAATGAAGTAAAACCTCTAGTATCGTCCTTTCTTCAGGAGAGAGGTCTTATCCTTTCCGAAGAGAAAACAAAAATTACATCTATTACAACAGGGTTTGACTTTCTTGGTTGTAATGTACGCAGGTATAATAAGAAGTTAATTATAAAACCTTCAAAAGAAAGTATTAAGAAACTTCTTAATAAAGCACGTACATTGATAAAGGCAAACATAGCGAACACTCAGGCCGTACTAATCAAGTTGCTCAATTCCCTATTAAGGGGATGGGGAAATTACTACAGCCATGTGTGTGCGAAAAGAGCTTTTAACAAAATAGACCATGAAATTATGTGTGCTCTATGGAAATGGGCAAAGAAAAGACATCCTCGTAAAGGATTACGTTGGATAAAGAATCGTTACTTCAAGGTAATGAAACAACGCCAATGGGTCTTTGCTGCACCCATATGCAAGAACAAACCGAAAGAGATAAGGTAATTAAGACTGCTTAGGTTGATTGATATACCTATCAGACGACATGTTAAAATCAGGGCGGATGCAAATCCACTTGACTTAAAATGGAAAAAGTATTTTGATGAAAGAGTGAAACAAACAAAAATGTTAGCAAGCTCTTTCTCAAGAGAAGGTTCTCTACTGTTGGTGTCACCATTAAGAATGATGTTTTCTGAGGAATCATGAAGGACAAGCCGGTTCGAGAAAAGAAGGACTTAGATAAGGGGCTCAAGCGTAGTGTGGGGAAACCTGCATGCTGCGTTTCTAAGGGAGGGAGTAGTAGCAATACTACTTCCTTACCTAACCAGCTCGCTCGTGATAAAGGCTTTGAAAAACGCGCACAACTTTATGCTGCTAAGGCTTACTCAAGACAAGCTGATAAATCTGGTAAATACGTTGATTTAAAGAAGATTTTCTTTATCGCGATTTCAAATTGTACCTTATTCCCTGATAAGCTTGACTATATATCTAGCCATACCATAAGAGATGAAAAAACCAATGAGCATGACTTAAAAGATTTTCAATTTATCTTCATAGAGCTGCCAAAATTTCCTAAGAGTAGAGAAGAACAACTAGAAAGTGTAGTAGACCGTTGGCTATTTTTTTCAAATATGCAGATGAAACAACGGACGAAGATCTCAGAAAAATTGCGGAAAAATCACCAATAATAAAGCTAGCATATGATGAATTAGATAAGTTTCACTGGAATGAAAAAGATCTAATAACTTATGAAGAAAGAATAATGGATCTGCGCAAAGAAGAAGCCATTCTTGAATACAGACTTGATCTTGCTAAAGAGGAAGGTAGAAAAGAGAGGAAAATTGAAGTCGCAAAGAATCTACTTAAAGCAGGTGTTTCTTTTAATATTATAGCTCAAACTACTGGTCTTTCTATGAGTGAGATCAAAGAATTGCAGAATTAAGTGTGAATGGTTACGAAAAATATAAGTTTTTGCGATAAACGACATAGTGATATATTTGTTGTTCAGCATGTCAGTGGAATATTTTCTGGTATCTGTTCAGATGCATGGCTAATGCTGAAACAAAAATTCCAGTGCTCCTTTTTTTGTCATCCCAGTCTGGGATCCAGATTGGGCACTAAGTTGGTAAACACGAAAGCGCTTTACAACGTTTTTGATGGAACTGTGCAAAAGGACTGGATACCAGTGTCAGCTACTTGCATGACACCCATTTGTTCCTATAGTTGCTTTTCTCGTCTACCTTATTTTGCCACTCATCTGAACAGATACCCATTTTGGAGGGATACCAATAATAGTTGTGAGCGGTACAAGTTTAGTCCATATACCTTCCAAGCATAACACGCTCACGAAACTTTAATGCGATAGCTTGGTTTCTACTGAAAGACAGCATTATGCCAAGTGCGATGCTCGAAGATAAAAGAGAAGAACCACCATAGCTAAGTAACGGCAGGGTTATGCCGGTGGTAGGAAAAACACTCAATGTTACCCCTATGTTTATTATGAATTGTGTGATGAATTGCATTGAGATACCGAGAATCACCAACAGATTAAATAATTCATTTTCCCTATATGCAATGTAAAGCAAGCGGGCGGAAATGATGCCAAATAACATCAATGTGGCTAAGCACGTAATCAAACCAAATTCTTCTGCTAAAACAGAAAACACAAAATCTGTATGACAATCAGGAAGAGAGGCTTTTACGCTACCTTCACCAGGTCCAACTCCAGTTAATTGACCTCTTTTGAATGCTTCTAATGATTTTGTGACTTGAAAGTTATCGCGCTGCGTAAAAAAGACAAAATTGTAAATCCTTTGCTTTATATGTGGGAGGCATAAGTAAGCTATTGTAGTTCCAGTTGTGGCCATTCCTATTATGCATAGAAAGTATAAAAATGGTATACATGCAATAAACATTTGACCGATAAAAGAATATGTTAAAAGCATAGACATACTGAAATCAGGTTGCAAAAGTAACAACACAAAAACTAACAGAAATATTATGATTGATATGTGTGTTTTAAACTTCATTTCGCTGGCCAAGATACTAGCTATAACAACAGAAAAAAATGGCCTTACGAACTCAGATGGTTGAACAGAAATTTTGACAATATGTAACCATCGTTTCGCACCTTTTACCTCTATACCAAGTATTATCGCAGTTGCTACTAGAATAGTAAATAAAGCGAAACCTGCGAATGAGAGGTTAAGTATAGTTCTTGTGCTGAGAAAAGAAAATGTCACCAAGGTAATTAGTGACAGGACTATATAAATTGTATGGCGCCGTATAAAATAATCCTGTGGTAGAGAAAGACGCTGCGCAATTACAGGGCTTGCTGAATAAACAAGAATGAAGCTTATAGTGAGCAAAAAAAACACTGGAAGGATGAGATAATAATCCAGCGTTCTATACCAGAGTTTAATATTCATTTTGTTCCAATGTGTAATGCCACTATTCCATAGCTCATATTATGAAACTCAACATTCTTAAAGCCTACCTCTTCAATTTCCATTTTAAAATCAGCCTGAGTTGGAAACTCTCTAATGCTCCTCACTAAATATTCATAAGAACTCTTGTCTTTAGCAACTATGCTGCCAATTTTAGGAATTACTTTAAATGAATATAAGTCATAAAGTTTGGTAAATATCTCATTTTGATAGTGCATAGGGGCAAATTCTAAGCAGATAAATTTCCCATGTGGTTTTAATACCCTGTGCGCCTCATTTAAAGCCTTCTTGCGGTCAGAAACATTTCGAATGCCAAAAGCTATTGTGCAATAATCAAATTCGGAGTCTTCAAATGGTAAACTTTCTGCACTTGCACATACCCAATCAAAATTAATTTGGTTTGAATTTATAGCTTTATCACGTCCTCTGTTTAGCATGTTTTGATTTATATCGCATACTGTAACCTTAGCACTTGGCTCTTTTCTTACTACTCTTATTGCTATATCTCCAGTTCCTCCAGCAACATCTAAAACCTTAGAGTTTTTTGTAAAATGCACACTATTTACCATCTTATCTTTCCATAATCTGTGCATTCCGAGGCTCATTATATCATTCATGGTGTCGTAGCGACTTGCCACGGAATCGAATACCTCTTTAACTAATTGTGATTTCTTCTCGATTTTTATAGTAGACATTACGTAAAAACTCCTTTATAATTAGTAAAAATTAATTTGAATTAACACAAATGTCAACGACAGGCCTTGAGCCTGTTAAAATCTTCTTCAGCGTGGTATGATGACCGAGTTAGTGGGCTTGATGCAACCACTAAGAAACCTTTGGAGTAAGCAATGTATTTATAATGCTCAAACTCTTCTGGGGTAACATACCTATCAAGTTTTGCATGTTTTGGAGTTGGTTGTAGATATTGACCAATTGTAATAAAATCAACCTCAGCACTGCGCAAATCGTCCATAACCTGAAGTATTTCCTCTTTTGTTTCTCCAAGACCAACCATAAGCCCTGACTTTGTGAAAACTTTAGGATTAATCTGCTTTACCATCTTCAACAAATATAGTGAATGAAAATAGCGAGCTCGTGGTCTTATTTTTGCATACAATCTCGGCACTGTTTCAATATTGTGGTTATAGACATCAGGTGATGCAACAGCGATTGCTTCAAATGCTCCTTTCTTATTTAAAAAATCAGGAGTTAAAATCTCTATTGTTGTTTCTGAAGTTATCTTTCTAATTTCTTCTATGCACTGTATAAACTGATTTGCGCCACCATCTGGCAAATCATCACGATCAACGGAAGTAATGACAACATGTTTTAAGTTTAACTTTTTTATTGCTTTTGCTAAATTTTCTGGTTCATAAGGATCTAGTTTATCAGGAATGCCAGTTGCAACGTTGCAAAATGCACAAGCACGAGTGCAAACAGAACCGAGAATCATCACAGTAGCATGACGTTTATTCCAACATTCACCAATGTTTGGACATGCAGCCTCTTCGCACACTGTATGCAAGTTATGCAGTTTAACTATGTTTAAGGTCTCATTGAATACTTCACCGGTCGGAGCTTTTGCTCTGAGCCATTGAGGTTTGCTATGCATCTGAAACTGCTAACTCTACCTCTTGCTTTACTAAAACTTTTTTCAACCTTCTTTTTATCTTCTGCGCTTTCTCACTTAGTTTAATCGTTCTTGTGTTGAGCAAAAAAGCATCTAAATCACCTTTGTAATCTATAGTTCTCAAAGTTCTTGTTGCCACACGAAATCTAAACTTTTTATTCAATATATCACTTGTCAACGTAACCTTATGTAAATTTAAAAGAAAGGTACGCTTTGTTTTACGATTCGAATGTGATACCTTATTACCAAAAGATTTTTTTCTATTTGTTAATTCACAAACTCTACTCACTTCAATATACCAAATTATTCTATGTACTTAGATTACCTTATATAGTCAAATAGTCAATACTCTCTTGCTTAATTTTTATACCATATACTGCTTTATAACCAAAAAATATCGTAATTTTTTCTATTATAAGAGAAATCATATGCTGAATTTCCAATGCTTTGCTGCCATTTGTTACTACCAGATGCAACACACCCGAATTTATATTCTGTGCATATGAGATCTTTTTCGGTTTTGTACACTCTGCTATTTCTTTCCCTACTATATTTCGCCAGTTTAAAATAAGACGTATTTCATTTTTACTAATCTTATTTTTCATGCATTTTAATGCATAGTTTTCAATTATAGACTTTAATTTTTTTGGACCGCTACGTTTGAGCATTTTTCTGTTTTTTTAGTAAGTAGATAATATAAAAGTATACATATAACTTGAGATTTTGTCATTACTGCTACATGTTTGTGAGATACCGTGACGGTATGACCATAATCGTCACTCCGCAACGCATATTGCATAGTCGTCATTCCGCGGCGTGTTCGCGGAATCTAGCTCTGGTCACGCTACTTAGATGACAACCTTCTAACTGCTTTACAAAGGCTCTACCCTCTGGCCTCACACCGTAAAAGCAGTATTTTTATGCAAAACTTATCTCAACGTAGCACTTGTCAAGATCGTTCCATTCAAAAATTTTTGTTTTGCCTCATAATTAACCTTATAGCTGTTTTAATTGTAATTGGTTAAATTATTATTAACTTGCCAGGCTAGATCCAAAAAATAGCATAATCAATATGCAAATTGCAATAGAAATCACGTTTGCGTATGGTTTATTGCTATGCAGTTAATCTTTCCTCAATCCAAGCTGCTTGAATAGCTTCGAGTATTTTTTCGTTACAGCGTTTTTCATCATCATCAAATTCCTCTAAACTCAATACCTTTTTTTTAAGCTCAGTGAATCTAATACTAATTATATTCTCATCTGGAAATTTTTCTTCCAGAGCTTCTACAATATCTTCTATATCAAGCCATTTCATACTTTTTTGTATTTATCTGCTAAGTTAAATTGGTGCCCATGGGGAGACTTGAACTCCCAAGGTCGCAAAACCCACGGATTTTAAGTCCGCTGCGTCTACCGATTCCGCCACACGGGCTTTTTTTATCTATCTAGAGTAAAACTCTACTACTAAATTGACTTCCATGTCTGCTGAATAAGGAACCTCAGAATATTGAGGTGACCTCAAATACTTCACTGAATGCTCTTTACTATCTGCTTCTAAATAATCCGGAGCCTTGCGCTCTTGTTTTTGTTCAGCCTCTACTACTACAGGGATTTTTGCTGCCCTTTCTCTTATTTTTATTATATCACCTGGCTTCACTCGATAACTCGATATGTTAACCACCTTATCATTAACTGTAACGTGCTTGTGAGATATGAGCTGCTTTGCTGAGTAAATTGTTGGAACAAGACCAGAGTGGTATAAAACAGAACTTAATCTCGATTCTAAGATACCGATAAAATTATCAGCCGTATAACCCTTTCTGTTATAAGCATCTAAAAATGTACGTCTGAGCTGCTTACTTGAAATCGCATAGTAAAACTTAAATTTCTTATGCGCAGCAAACTGCTTACCAAAGTCGGATAACTTCTTGAATCCAAGAATACCATGTTGACCTGGAGGGTATTTCCTTTTGTTTACTGGGTCTTTAGCTCTACCCCATAAATTTACACCAAGTCTACGGCTAATCCTATACTTTCTAGTGATAACAGTTGTCATATAAAAACTCTCACGATTTAACTTTAGATTATTAAGGATTTTAGCACTCAGTGTCAACTTGTTTTTGCTGATATAATCTTTTATACTTCATTTTTAAGTTTTTCTATTAACACATGAATCATTCACATTTAAAATCTATGGCAAACGCCATCCGTTTTTTATCAATTGATGCAGTACAAAAAGCAAACTCTGGACACCCAGGTATGCCACTTGGCATGGCAGATGTTGCAACTGTTTTGTTTGCTAAATATCTGAATCATAATCCTGATGATTCTAAATGGTTCAATAGAGATCGCTTTGTTTTATCAAACGGTCATGGGTCAATGTTACTATACTCAATATTATATTTGACAGGTTATATTAGCGTAGATGAGCTAAAAAACTTCAGACAAATGGGATCCAAGACCCCAGGTCATCCAGAGTTCGGCTTGACTTCCGGGGTAGAGGCAACAACAGGCCCGCTCGGTCAGGGGTTTGCCGCTGCTGTTGGCATGGCACTTGCTGAATCGATACTTGAAAAGCAGTTTAGAATCAATCACTACACTTATGTGATGCTAGGGGATGGCTGTCTTATGGAAGGAATAAGCCATGAAGCAGCATCACTTGCTGGGCATCTTAAATTGAATAAGCTTATAGCTCTTTTTGATGATAATGATATTTCTATAGATGGCGCTACTTGCCTTTCCTGTTCTGACGATGTAGAGAAACGCTTCTTAGCGTATGGATGGAATGTTGACAAAATTGATGGCCATGATTTTGATGCCATATCCCTTGCAATAGAGCAAGCAAAAAAGTCTGATAAACCTACAATGATCTGCTGCAAAACTATTATCGGAAAATTTTCAAGCCGTGCTGGCACATCCTCTGCTCACAGTGGTGCTTTTTCGGAGGAAGACATAAAACAGATGAGAGAGAAATTAAACTGGAATTATGAACCATTCCATGTACCAGAAGATGTGAAAAATGCCTGGAAGAAAACTGTTGAGAGAGCAAAACAAAACTACACGATGTCATTCCAGCGCGTGACGCTGGAATCCAGGAAAGAAGAAAAAGAATGGATCCCAGTGTCAAGCACTGGGATGACAAGAGAGAGTACTGGGATGACAGGGTATCATGCAGAACTTCAAAGACGGTTAGATAAACATCTACCAGATAATATCGCTGGTGTTTTAGCTGACCTGAAGAAACAAATATGTGAGCTAATGCCAAACGAAGCTACTCGATCTTCTTTCGGCAGAGTAATGGAACTTTTAACTGAGTCTATGCCGGAATTAATCGGCGGTTCTGCTGATCTTACCGGGTCAAATTGCACTAAATATGAGCACATGCAGGTAATAAATAGCAATAATTATAGTGGCTCTTATGTCCACTATGGAGTGAGAGAGCACGCTATGGCAGCATGTATGAATGGTATGGCACTTCACGGCGCGATTCTTCCTTATGGCGGCACTTTTTTGGTATTTTCCGACTATTGTCGTCCTGCTATACGTCTTTCAGCTCTGATGAAGCAGCAGGTTATGTATGTCATGACTCACGACTCAATTGGAGTGGGAGAAGATGGCCCGACTCATCAGCCAATAGAGCATTTAGCCTCTTTGCGTGCTATACCAAATCTATATGTTTTTAGGCCAGCCGATGCAGTTGAAACTCTGGAGTGTGTTAGCATTGCACTCGAAAAGAAAGAATCTCCAGCACTGTTTGCGCTCTCAAGGCAAAACGTAAGTTACATGCGCAAGTTCTACTCTGATATCGATCAATCTGCTAATTTATCGAAGTTTGGTGCATATATTTTGTGTGAATGTTCAAAAGAATTAAAAGTGACGATATTTGCTACGGGGTCCGAGGTTGAAATTGCAGTTGAAGCAAGGGAGAAATTGCAGGAAAAGGGTATAGGTACAAGGATTGTTTCTATGCCATGCTGGAGGCTTTTTGACAAGCAAAGCGATGAATATAAAGCGGCAATATTAAATAATGACAGCATTAAAGTTGCAATTGAAGCCGGAAGTGAAATGGGTTGGCATAAATATATAGGTTCAAACGGTATATTTATTGGCATGAAAAGCTTCGGAGAATCAGCACCTTATAAAACACTCTATGAGCATTTTAATATCAGCGCAGATCATGTGGTAAAATGTGTGTGTGAGAAACTGGTTTACATTCAGTAGACTTCTTGCATAACCATATGAAAGCCCACTCTTCTTTGTCATCCCAGTACGTGACGTTATTTCCATCCAAGATGATGTCATTCCAGCACTTGACACTGGCATCTAGTTTTCTTTACAAATTCACCAAAAGTGCTTCATTCTATAACGCAAAACCCATACTCACCAAACCCAATGCATTACTTGCAATTAAGTTTCCTGGATCCCAGTGTCAAGCACTGGGATGACACCTTTTCCGGTAGAAGATCACTATCAAATCACATTGCTCTGGTCATTATGATCACCATTATTTTGTTCAACTGATTGATCGACCCCAGGTGAAGAAGAATCATCATAAGGTTGTGTGTCAGACTTTTCTTCGTCAGACCCAAACAACCATGAAAAAAACCACCAAAAAATGATGCAATTAATGAAAAAGGCTTCATAAGTATACTAAACAAACTACCAAAAAAAGAGCTCGGCTGTTCTTCTGTTTGTGCAGGTTCTGTGGAAGCAACAGGACCTACATCGTTGTCTTGTACATCAGTTCCTTGTTCTGCACTGGTGGTGCTGGTTTTTTCCCCTTCTTTGCTATTATCTGATTGTAGTTCAGTATCATCACCTACTCGTTTTTCTTCCTCTTGACCCCCTTCACTATCTGTCGATGATCCACCCGCTGAACCATCATCAGATTTTTCTGCGGGTTGCAATAGAGTTTTTATTCCTTCATCAGTGGCTAATTTGAAAGGAGTGTTTCCATGTTTATCTTCTACATTAACATCGATTCCATCTTTTCCCAATAGGGCTTCTACTGCCTCTTTATGGCCCTTTACAACGGCCCAATGTAAAGGAGTCTGTTCTGCAAGTTTATCTTTTATATTAACATCGATTCCTTCTGCTCCCAGTAGAGCGTTCAATATATTTATATCTATGTTGTCCTTTTTAGCAGCCAAATGCAAAGGAGTCCTGTCATCTTTATCTTGTGCATTAACATTGATTTCTTTTGCTCCCAGTAGAGCGTTCAATACATTTATATCTATGTTGTCCTTTTTAAGAACAGAATGTAAAGGAGTATCTTTATTCTTATCTGCTAAATTAACATCAATTCCCTCTTTTCTAAGTAGAGCGTTCAATACATTTATATCTATGTTGCCCTTTTTAAGAACAGAATGTAAAGGAGTATCTTTATTCTTATCTGCTAAATTAACATCGATTCCATCTTTTCCCAATAGGGCTTCTACTACCTCTTCATGGCTATTTTTAGCAGCACAATGTAGAGGAGTCTTTCCATCTTGATCTGTTGCATTAACACTTGCTCCTTGATTTATTAGATCGTTTACTGTATCGATATCACCTCTTCCAGCAGCCTTAAGTAATTCATCTGTGTTTTGTAATAGAGTTCGTATGTCTTGAGTAGTGGCTAAATCTAAAGGAGTGTCTCCATTTTCATCTTCTGCATCAACATTTGCCCCTTTGTCCAATAGAGCTTCTACTACCTCTTTATGGCCCTTTTCAGCAGCCCAATGTAGAGGAGTCTCTTTCTGCTGATTTGTTGCATTAACATCGATTCCTTTTACTTGCAGTAGGGCTTCTACTACCTCTTTATGGCCCTTTTCAGCAGCCAAATGTAAAGGAGCCCTATCTCCATCTTGTGCATTAACATCGATTTCTTTTGCTCCCAGTAGAGCGTTCAATACATTTATGTCTATATTGCCCTTTTTAAGGACCAAATGTAAAGGAGTTTCGCCATATTCATCTTGTGCATTAACGTTGATTCCTTCTGCTCCCAGTAGAGCGTTCAATACATTTATATCTATGTTGTCCTTTTTAAGAACAGAATGTAAAGGAGTATCTTTCTTGTTATTTGGTAAATTAACATTGATTCCATCTTTTCCCAATAGGGCTTCTACTACCTCTTTATGGTTCTTTACAGCAGCTAAATGTAAAGGAGTTTCTTGCAACCAATCTGTTGCATTAACATTGATCCCATTTACTTTCAGTAGGGCTTCTACTACCTCTTTATGGCTCTCTACAGCAGCCCAATGTAAAGGACCAATCTGTTGCATTAACATTGATTTCATTTACTTTCAGTAGGGCGTCTACTACCTCTTTATGGCCCTTTTCAGCAGCCCAATGTAGAGGAGTCTTGTTATCTTGATCTTTTACATTAACCTTTGCTCCTTCACTTATTAGACTGTTTACTTCCTGAATATTACCGCTTTTAGCAACCTCAAGTAATTTAGCTGTGCTTTGTAATAGAGTTTTTATTTCTTCGTCAGTAGTTAAAACTAAGGGAGTGTTTCCCTCTTCATCTTCTGCATTAACATTTGCCCCTTTGTCCAATAGAGCTTCTACTACCTCTTTATGGCCCCATACAGCAGCAATATGTAAAGGAGTCTCTCCTTTATCATTTTCTACCTTAACATCTGCTCCTTCACTTATTAGACGGTTTACTGCATCAATATCACCTCTTTCAACAGCCTTAAAAAAATTATCTCTACTTTGTGAACTACTCATCCTACACCTCTTTGTAAAACTATATTGTTATGATAAAGTCGTTAATAATCTATGAGCTCTCACCCCCTGTAAAATTATATTATCATGATAAAGTCATTAATAACCCATGAGCTCTGGATCACGCAAATAATGGTTATTCCCTGTGTTTTTCAGTACATTTGAGCTGGCTGTACATAAGAATCGCAATTGTAGAGCATGCTATTGTTAATAGTAAATTTGGTAAAATACCATAGCGAAAAAATTTTCCTACTATATATATTCCAATAGCCCCAAACATCATATTGCAGAATGAGAGGACTGCACTACCAAGCCCTATACCTTTGATCGTTTCTAAAGCAGAAGTTACGTTATTGCTTATTATTAATGCAAGTCCGATATTGGCTGGAATCCAAGCAGTTTGAAGAATGAATATATTCAACTTGTCCGCGAAATAAAAATATACCAATAAACTATCGGATATTATCGGTAACACCAAACCTATTATTAGCATTTTGCTAACCCCTACTTTTGGTACATACCTTCTATTAATTAAAGTTCCAATTATGTAGAATATGACTATGATCGATATGAGGTAGCCAAAATACTGTACTTCAATGCCCATCGATTCAAATATGAACGGGTAGTTAGCAATGTATGCCCAAAGCCACATGAAAGTTAATCCATGAATGGCTGAAAACCCAAGGAAACGATAATTTCTAAATATTGATATATATTGCTTGAAGATATTAGTAGTTATGTTAGTTATACTGGTTTCATTTTTATTTACAGTGAGTGTTTCTTGTAACTTAAAGTAGATAAAAATAAGTATAGCAATTGCCGCGAGTGACATAATAAAAAACAAAAATTTCCAATGATACCCATGTGAAATTATATAACTGCCCACCACTGGAGCTATTCCAGGTGAGAGTGCCACAACCATATTTAATTTTGAAATTACTCTCGAGTATTCACTACCCGAGTACATATCCCTTATTGCTGCATACCCAACAACACCTGCAACACCAGCTCCTGCCCCTTGTATGAAGCGAATTAGTATCAAGAGCATAATACTGTCGGCTATATAACACATGACACTTGCCAAAGTAAAAATTGTCATACCAATCAGCATCATTGGACGCCTACCATAATGGTCCGATAATGGACCATAAATTAAGCCAGATACCGCAAATCCAACTAGATTTAAGCTAATTGTAAGCTGCACTACACTGCCTTCTACTTTAAAATAATTGGCAATGCTTGGTAGTGCAACTGAGTATAGGTCAGTTGCCATATCGACAATTGCTACAGACAATATCATAATAAGAGAGATGATATTTTGCGAAAGAGCTGTTTTCACTTAATGATTTACTGGATTAAATATACTTAATTATAATGTATTTTTTTCATTAGTATATTAAATTAACTACTGAAATTAAGAGTAGCTATTCAAGAAAAAGCCTGTGAAGGCTCTATCCAGTAGGGCAGTGCCATGACTACTTGGATCTAGTTTCCATTATACAATTTCATCAAAGCAGTTTACTTACTTGCAATTAAGTTTCTGGATCCAAGTAGTCATGGCACTGGGATGACAGGAGAAGGAGGCTACTTAGATGACACCCTCCTAGTGGATTCAAATCACAATGTTCGTACAGTTATGTGCTTTGACACTGAAATCTTAAGCTAAAATCATGAAAAGCACGAATTTCAATATCTTACCTTTGATTATTCACTTTAAGCTTTAAGTCTTCAACAGAAGATGCATTTGCCTCACTTACTACCTTTAGTGGTTCACCAAGGCTATGTTCCACTTTTGTCTCAAATTTAAAGCCCAATTTTTCGCAAAGCTTCTGAAAATATTCAACAATAACATCAAACAAATTCTTACCACTTACTTTGTAGTTTTTTAGCTCTTTAGGAATGGTAAGAAGTACTTTACCATCTTCATATGTTACATTTTTATCTTCACATTTCAGTTTAAACTCCACTGAACTGCAAAAACCTGGTGTTTCGATATATGTACAATCATCATAGTTAAGCATTTTTGTATATTTCATGCTAAAACTAAGCTTTATACAATTGGGTTCACGACAATCCATAATATACTCTCTTGTCATACAGTTGCTTTGCGTTGACAAATGAAAAGATCCAAGAGCTTGACTCATATCATTAAGAAGAAAATGAGTATATCCGCCCTGATAATAGTTATTTATTAACTCCTCAATAATAGAGTTATTGGGAATTGTTGCACCAACGTGTTTAAACATTTCTGTAAAAATTTGTCTGAGAAATGGACGATAATTCCCTTTTCCGTTTTCATCCCGTAGAATTAGATTTTTATGTTTTAAATACAGATTGTTAATAAATTGTTAGTTATTTTTTGTCCGTTAATAGCAAGGCCGTGTGTTCTATTAAGATCCTTATATGTTCCCTCACCAGAAATTACTTCGTCCCAAGTGTTAGCTTTGAAATCAGCATATTTGAGCTTCTTCACTTCAGCTTTCAACGCATTGACCATTTCCTTTGACATGTTATATCTCTACCATTAATACCTGTATATTAATTCTAGCACTTACTTTATTAAATTTCAATTACTAAATGAATTTATCACTTTCACTTCCGTATTTTCCAGCGAGTCACCGTAAGTCACTGCTTTTAGGTAAAACTTTTTTCCCCTTTGCACTTCGAAAGATATTACTGAATCATCAAGCAGAGTAAATTTTTCACCTGCGGTGTGCTGATACTCTTTGGTGCCCTCTTGCCCTCTAATTAGGTTGCTAAGCTTATATTTATTTTTATCTATAAGTTCGGCACTCTGAAATTTTACTATCTCTTTTCCAACCAGTGCTAAATTGCTTACATTTATAGTACTAACATTAGTGCTTGTAAAACCCTCTTCTGTCATCCCAGTGCCCAGACACTGGGATCCAGGAGAAATATGGTCAAGCGCTGGAATGACACCATCACTTAAATAATGGTTATATGAAGAACTCAATACACCAAAACGTAACACTACTATAAGCCCCTCGTCGGTAGATTCCATTACATATCCGTAAGTAGACTGCTTGTTTGTGTTTGCGATAGGCTTATAATCCTTATCGTTGTACGAAATAAAGAGTGTTGCTCCTTTCCAATTCTTTTCCTCACTAATTAAAGTAAAGCTTGCACTATTACCTTTAATATCCGGTAAATCTATCATTTCTACGATGGTTTTGCTGATATGAGAAGGAGGGTATTCCTTCAGCATAAGTGACCTTGTTGAAGGAAAAGAAAGCTTATATATAGAGTGATCATAACCAACGCCAATTACTTGAATGGACATGCTTTCAAATTTCGTTTTTATAATTCTCACCGTATGTTTTTTCTCACTGTCTAAAATCGTTATTACATCACTTGGCACAAGCCACGCATATTTTATCGGTAGCTTGAAATTGTATATATTTCTCTCTTGCCACGAAGAATAAAGTAAAACCTCAGCGATATTTTGCGCCTCTCCCTCCTCCATAATGAGCGGTATTTCAACTGTTATAGCAGCGCCTTGCTTTGGCAACTCAGCATATTTAACATCAATTGGATAGCCAAAATTGCGATTAAAATAAACGACGTTAACTTTATTGTTTAAATCTAATTGACTGATATTAGCAAGTTTTGAATTGTTACTGAAAACCGTTTCACCAATTGGTATTTCAGTCGTAACTCCCCTGCCCTTTTGGACAAATTTCAGTTTAGAGTCCTGTTCAACCACATCAAAAAAATAGCAACTTTGCAGCATTTTAATAATTGAACGTACCGATTGCTGGTCATTTATTACATATCCAGACAATAATCCTTTAATATCACTCGTATCGAACTGATCGCTTTTTAAACCTGCTTTTTGTAATAGATCCGATAAAACATCGGAAATATTAAGCTGTGAAAGCTTTCCCTGAATCCAATGTCCTGTCTGCCAATTATGGCAGTCAGTCCACATATCACACAAATTGGGGAAATAAGGAAATGGCCTTGCATCCCATGCCCAGAGAAACATTTTTTCTACCATTTCCGAGCTTTGCCACTTCTTTAGCGTTCCTTCAATTGCAATTTTTTGCGAAAGAAAGCTCACCTCTCCGTTTGAATATCGTGGATATTTGCTCTCTATGCTGCCTTTATCAACAAACACATTTGGCTCATTAGTGCAGCCGTTCATACTGGGAAATCCATACTCAGTAAACCATATTTTTTTCATTTTTGGTTGCCATTTCGTTTTACTACCACTGGGGTTTATGTGAGTTTCACTCCACCATTTCTCTATATTTTTCCACGCATACCTGCTGTCGTTATACTTTACTTTTTCAGGTTCACTCTTTGAGTAATCATAGAAATAATCATACCCCACTCCACTGCTCCAACCACCCATTACATCTTCCGCGGAATAACCAAAAGGAGGCTCTGGACCATCAGTCAGTGGAAAATAAGCATCTATGCCAATAACGTCGATGTACTCTGAAGACCAAAGCTCATCCATATTATACCAACCATCATATGAATGGTATTCACTCCAATCAGCAGCGTAAGTTACCGTTACTTCTTTTCCAAGCTGAAGTTTTATTCGCTTTGCAAGCTTAACTAGCTCTATAACGGCAGGGTAATTCCCTTGTTCATCCCTGATTTTGGTAAGTTGCGCAAATTCAGATCCGATGATAAACCCTTCCACTTTAGTTTGTTTGGCAATGCTTGCATAATGCTCTATGAATTTGTTATATTGATTCTCAAAAAAATCACTTATATCCCCAGGGGTCCCGCTCAATTTTCCTCGCCACTCTTTGTTCTTTGTGTCAAGTAAGGGCATTGGATAGAGCATCACCTTGTAGCCTCTGCTGTGTAGCTCTTCTATATATCTTATCAACGCTGCATCACTAACTGTGTCACCATACCTTGGGTTTCCACTCGCATCTTTTGAAATTAGCTGAGCATTATCTCTGGTTACACCCCCTACTTGCCAATCATCAGGTAATATTGCGGAATCATCTTGAAATTCAACTGCAGGATATATTTTACAATCTTTAATGTTCAGATCATTCACAAACCAATTGACTACCACCGACACCAACTCAACATTTGGCAAATCTTCTTTTAATTGATCCAAAGAAAGCATTGCATCGCTCTTTTTAGTGTGGTTGTTGTGATTTACCCTTTGCGCCAGCCCATATGGGATATATTGGTTGCTGCTTATTTTCTCTTGCGCGATTTTCTTCTGTATTTTTGTATCATATACAAACTCACCTGAACCTGGTATGATATTGATATTCCGAATATTTTCCGCTATTGAAAACCCAACGGGCTTTAATGCAGTTCGCACTTCAAATGTAAATATCGGGACGCGATTGTTATAGTCTGCTAAAGGAAAATTCTTGATGACTATGTAAGATATTCCCCTATAAGCCGGCACATTCCCCTCTCCTTCAATTGATGACATAAATGGATCAGGATTTTGGTCTTCTCTGCCGCTGTAAAAAGTATAATCTATTTCATCAAAGCTAAGTGATGTTGTATCTGCCCAGATTCTGTTTAATTTTTCTACTTTCCCCTTGCAGATCGCAATTGCAAGCGTTGCGTAGTAATTATATGTAACGTTCATACCTCTTCCAATTTTGCTTTTGGTGGTTATCGCCTCTTCTTTTATTGGCTGTGACCAAATAATGTTCCCTGCAACACGAGCAGTGCCATAGATAATTGGAATCGTTCTGCCGTAGGTTGAGGTTTGAACTTGCAGATTTTTTAGTCTCGTACCATGCGTTACTTTTTGCTCGGCATCAAGGCCGAACATTGCCCCATCTAGCTGTGCACCAAGAAGAGCACCGAGTTCTGAGCCGATAATCCGGCCAATTGGACCAAAAATGCTGCCTGCTTGACCAAAAATTGATGATAAAATTATTGTAGACATGGTAATCCTCCTTTTGATAGATTTTTTTGAAATTGTTGAGAGAAGATCCAAGTGTCACGCTACTTGGATGACAAGAAAGTGGTACTGAGATGACAGATACTATGATAAGAAATTCAGCAGCTTACAATGGATAGTTGAAGTTTTTAATTAAGAAAAGCACACAAGTAAATCGTGTAGCTATAGTTATTGTAAGCAACAATGAAAAAGTGCGGAAGTGAAAAATTTATGTTGATTTTATATTAATTTTTAGTACAATTTAGCATTATAACCTGGGGGTGCCAATGAAATTTGAAATGTCGGAAGAAAATAGTAAAAGAGTCTTGTCTGGTACAAAATGGATTACTAATGTTGGTCAAAACTATCTTACATCACTGAATAATAGCACTAAACCAACTAGTTCTGGAAAAAAATTAATCAATGCTTTTTTACTTGTTCCAATCATCGTGCCTACTGCTATAACAGCATTATCTCTTAGCTTAACTATGCTTTTTTTGAATGCTGTTAATGTTCAAAAAGATGATTCTAAATTATCTAAAGTAATAAAGTTTATAGTTAGCTCTCTAATCTATATAGCTGCTACCGTGGTTTTAATTCCGTGCATTGTATTAAATCTAATAATTTCACTGATACCTGGTCTTATTTTTTATTACATTCATAAAGACATAGAAAACAGTCAAGGTCAACCAGTAAATAAAGTTGAGATAAGTAATGATAAAGAATACAATGAGCGTGTTGAAAAAGAAGCTAGCATATCAGGAACTGACCAACATCAAAATAATGAAGAGCACGAGCAAAATGAACTAAGGAGTAATAGTCAAAGTAATTCAGAACAACACCATTCAGCATGTAATCAAGCATTAGTAAGTAATGGTCAACTACATAATCAACCGACTGTAGAAGTAATATCTCGAGAAGTGGGTAATACGCGATTTGTAGACCAGACTGTTATAGCAAAGGATATAAATAATGATGGTATACGAGATGGTGGAATGGTGATGCGAACAGTTGGAAATGATCGTAACTTCACTGTTTGTGGTGTTGTTACCGGAAATGCTACTAATAAACAAGAAGGTTTCGCTACTGCTATGGGGTTTTCATGTAACATTGTTGCAAATGGAATAGATTTCCAACTTGGCTGCAGTATGCGCACTGGAACTGACAAAAAGCAAGCAATTAAACATCTTAAGCAAAGTGAATCAGCGCGAACTTTGCTATCTGGTGATAGTGGAATATTGTCTATAGAGCAGTTTGGTAGCTCACAACGAAAGCAGTAATTATTTCACCAGCGGCAAAGTAATACCATGCTGATCCATATATTTTCCTTTCATATCATCATATGATTTCTCGCATTCACTTTCGCCGCTTAAAAATACGAATTGGCATGCGCCTTCATTAGCGTAAATTTTCACAGGAAGTGGAGTGGTGTTTGAGAATTCGAGTGTGACATGACCTTCCCATCCAGGTTCTAAGGGAGTAACGTTTACTATAATTCCACATCTTGCGTAAGTTGATTTACCAACACAAATGACCAGTACATTCCTTGGTATACGAAAATATTCCACTGTACTTGCAAGCACAAAGCTATTTGGTGGAATTATACATACGTCTGTTTCCTTATCTATGAAACTATTCTCAGAAAAATTTTTAGGGTCCACGATGGCTGAATTAACGTTAGTAAAAATTTTAAATTTATTATCCACTCTTGCATCGTAACCATAAGATGATAGTCCGAAAGATATAACACCTTTGCTGCTTTTGTGGTTCACAAAAGGTTCTATCATTCCAAAATTTTCAGCTTTTTCTCTTATCCATTTATCTGGCATAACTGCCATAATTGCCCCTTAAAGTTGTGTAACACTTACAATAATATAAAATAAAATTTAAATGTAAACTGTAGCTTTTGTCATGCAATTAAAGCTTTTCAGTTTGATTTTTTATTACAATAATTAGATTTATGTTCTTAACTAAAAATAATGCTTAGAAACTTTCTCCTGATTTTTGTATTCGTATTATTCACGCCGCTATCAAATGCTGATGCCAGGAAATACATCAGAATTGTTGGATCTTCAACTGTTTTTCCTTTTATCTCGTTTATAGCCGAAGAGTTCAACCGTGTATTCTCCTTTAAGACTCCAGTTGTGGAATCGATAGGAAGTGGATCAGGATTCAAAATGTTTTGCTCAGGAATAGGGGAAGACACTCCAGACATCACCACTTCATCTCGCCCTATGAAGGAAGTAGAAAGAGAACTATGTAAAAGGAATAAAATTAATGAAGTGATAGAAATCATCATTGGCTATGATGGAGTTGTCATTGCAAATTCAAATCAAAGCCATAGATTTGATTTCACAAAGAAGGACTTATTTGAAACTTTATCTGCATATTCTCAAGAAAATGATAAATTAGTAAAAAGTAATAAGAAGTTTTGGTCTAATGTCAATCAAGCCTTACCAAAAACAGAAATTGAAATTTATGGTCCACATCAAAATACAGGTACATACGAAACTTTGGTTAATTCTATTATGCTTGATCAATATTCATGCATGAACTCGAGAATTTTCAAAGAGAATTATAAAGATCAGGAAGAAAGAAAGAAAGCATGTGGTAATATAAGGGATGACGGAAGGTATATAGAAGTTGGAATTAATGAAAATATAATAATACAAAAATTGAAAAGTAACAAGAACGCCTTAGGGATATTTAGTTTCAGCTTTTTAATGAGGAATCAAGATAAAATACAAGGGAGCACAATTGCAGGAATTGAGCCAACTTACGAAAATATATCATCGGGAAAATATATATTAGCAAGACCTCTATACCTTTACATAAAGAGGGAACACTTGGATACTGTTGATGGATTAAGAGAATTCGTAAAAGAAATTATAGATTCGATCGGCATTGAAGATGGGTACCTATCTAGGCTTGGTCTAATTCCACTTTCAAGTGAAGATATAAAGAAAGCTTCAGCAAAGGTTTATGATATAACGTGACGGCAACGTTTCTTTTATATTCTTTGTTCTAGCGTAGTCAGACCCAGCGCGGCGCGCTGGGATGACAATGGATTACTGATTAGGCAGTTCTGCGTTGTTGCAACACCCAGAAACAACCGGGTTCAAACTTTTCGTATTTGGACTTTCTGATTTCTCACAAACTCCTCCAATATAAGCTAGTACAGCCAATGCTGAAACTGCTGAAACTTCTAAAACTAATGCAACTACAGGATATGCCAGCACATAGGCTGCAATAGCACCAACTACGCATAGTCCAATAACGCCTAGAGCGATCTTCCCTTTGTATTCATTAAGCTTTATTTCTCTGTCCTTTTTATAACCCTTAACTTCTTGAATAAAGTCTTCAAGCCATCCCTCACCAGCTATATTAGCATACTCTTTTTGTTGCTTTTCAAGAGAACCTATTATATAGTTATCTTCTGTATTTTGACCTTCTCTATTAACCATGTGGTCTTCAAGCCAGAAGTTACGAACATCAGGGGAAGCTTTATCCCAAAGAAGTTTAGTGATCTCTTTTATCTTTTCAAATTCTTCTTTGCCAAGATTTCTTTCATAGTCAACCATCAGAGGATAAATTAACAAGCAATCAATATCAGTAGCATCACTCCAATATACATTTCGCGTCAAAACACTTTCTACATCTTCACCGCAATTCTCTAGTGCTGTTTTAACTTGATCAACATTAAGACTTCTTATTGCACGCCTTAGTGCCATATCAAGATCCATTACCCTCTTGTGCTCTTCTATTTCTTGAATAACTGTTTTAAGAGCAGGTATGTTATAAAGGCCAAATCCTCGAAAACTCTCTATTGCACGACAACACACAAAATCACGAGTTTTCTGATTAGCAACTTTCCAAATTTGTTTAATGATCTCTACGTTTTCTCCAATTTCTCCTTGAACTTTAACTCCAGCGTCAAGACCAATAATAGCAAAATCTAAAAAATTATCTTTGTAACCAGCCCCAATCCCCTCGTGGTTCAAAACTGCTTGTATATTATCACATTCATTATTGTCGAATATGCCCTGGACCTTTTGAGGGTAGTTATTGCTAATTGCTATAATTAATGAAGCTCGAATTTTTTTTGTATATCAGTTAATTCAACCATATCTTACCTCTAATAAAAATTTAATTATCACACATATTTACAAGTAAATCAAGTATATTGTTAATAACTGTTAATAAAGGCCAACAAAATGCTTGACGTTAGAGTAGCTTTTATGGCTTTGTATAGCGAGGAAGTAATTCTATGAAAAATCATCAACGTTTACAAAATTTGCGTTCAATTGTATTTATTGTGGGAATATTCCTATTGCTGTTTAGCTTAGCAATGCTTATTCCTGCTATTACTAATAAATGTCTCAGCTACAAATGGAAAAATTTCCTCGCTGGATTCATAATTACCTGCACATCTGGCGCAATTTTTATTTTACTCGGTAAATTAAGTAGATTGCATGGAATGCCAGCAATTTTTGCGATTACTAGTTGCACCTGGATTGCCTTGTCTCTGTTTGCAGCTATTCCTTTCTATTTTGATAATCTGAGCTATGTTGATGCATTGTTTGAAACGATATCTGGCATCACAACCACAGGAGCAACTATATTTAATGATATTGAAAAACAATCTCCAGGAATACTGCTATGGAGAGCAATGCTACATGGCATGGGGGGTTTTGGTGTAATCACTTTAGGAATTGCAGTTTTTCCTATGTTTAAGGTTCTCAGCCTAAATAATTTACTTTATTCTGAGTATTCAGATGCTACCAAAAGGAAGTTGCCGAATACGCGAAGCGTAGTGATTCATGTTACGGCAATATATTATGGCTTAATTTTGTTATGTATATTTTCCTATTATCTAGCTGGTATGCCACTGTTTGATGCAATATGCCACGGAATGTCCTCTGTATCAACTGGTGGATTTGCTAACTATAATGATTCTATAGGGCACTATAATAACCCTATGTTAGAAGTCATAACGATCATTTTTATGATTTTGGGTTCTCTGCCTTTTCTTAGCTATTTAAAAATTATAAGACGGTTAGACATTTGCTATGATGAACAGGTCTCTTACTTTGTTAAGATAGCTACTATCTCATCTTTATTTGCTTGTTTTTGGTTGTATAAAAATGTTGATTTAGGAGTGTCATTATCATTTAGATGCAGCACATTTACCATCACTTCCTTGATTACGTCAACTGGTTATGCAATCTGTAATCATATAGATTGGAGTTTCATTTCAGTCTTAGCTTTTTTTCTCACCTTTGTTGGTGGATGTAGTGGTTCTTCAAGTGGTGGTGTCAAAATCTTCCGCTTGATTGTTCTTTTAAGGTCTATAAGAAATGACTTTTACCTTTTATTAAACCCTGATGCAGACAATGGAGTAAAATTCAATGGAAAAACCCTGAAGAATGATGAAATTCACTCTGTCTTTATATTTTTTGCAATTTTCATGTTAACGTTTACCATTTCATCAATAGTGATGTCTTACTTAAGCAATGCAGACTTTATAACTAGCGTCAGTTCAGTCTCTGCAACGCTTACAAACTCTGGTCCAGGGTTCAGCAACTTAATAGGTCCTTCAGGTAACTATTCTTCTTTCAGTAATGAAGTAAAATTATTTCTATCGTTTTTAATGCTGCTTGGCAGACTTGAAATATTGCCAATCTATTTTTGTATAGGTAATTTATTCTTATTTAATAGAGAGAAATAGTTGGTGAAACTTGATATTATAGCTAAACTGACTTACGACAATTTGAAAAACCGTCATTCCGCTACTCGTTAGCGATATCTATACCGCGAATAAATCCACAGATGTACGAACATTGTGATTTGGGCACACCAAGAAGAATGTCATCCAAGTAGCCCCTTTCTCGTCATCCCGCTACTTGTTAGCGGGATCTATGCTAAGAGATACCGCGAATGAATCGCGGCATGACGGTTCGCGGCGGTATAGCTATAGATAGTATTAGCTATTTAATAAAAAGATCGTAGCTAAACCAAGAAATATAAAAGCTGAGAGAATATCAGTTGTTGCCGATGTTAGGATTGAAGAAGAAACGGCAGGGTCAGACTTTAAGCGATGAAGCATTATAGGAATGAAAGTTCCGATGAACGTTGCAATAATTGACATCATAATCATGGAGACCACAAAAATCATCTCCACTTTGAAGTTGTGAACCCTTATTGCTAACACTACTAATGAAATAGTAGATAAGATCACCCCGTTTATAAGACCTATTAAAAATTCTTTCATCAGTATTCTTTTTGCATTTTGCTCAGTTAGATATTTTGTTGCGATTGCCCGGATGGTTAGCGTTACTGTTTGGGATCCTGCATTTCCGCTCATTGATGCAATTATCGGCATGATTATTGGCAGCACTATAAAACTTTTTATTACATCATCGAAAAAGCCAACTACTATGGAACACATTGTTGCAGCTAAGAGGTTAAACAGTAACCAAGGTAGCCTTTTAATTATAGTTTTATGTATAGGGGCATTTATATCGGCTTTAGAAGATACACCGCTTATTTTGAGTACATCCTCTTCTGTTTCTTGTTGAACAACTTTTATCACATCTTCAATTAAGATCACACCAATAATTTTACCATTCTTATTTACTACCGGAGCCGATAATAGAGAGTAATCTTTAAATATTCTTGCTACTTCCTCTTGGTCTATTCCAGTTTTAATGATTTTTATGTCATGATCCATTATCTCTTTTATTATTGTGTCTCCTGAGTGAGATATTACCTTATTTAAATTAACACTGCCTATAGGCTCTAATTTTGAGTTGATAATGAATATCTGGTGAAATTTTTCTGGTATTTTTTTATAGTTGCACACAAATTCTGTCAGTTGATTTATTGTCCAATAATATGGAGCTATAACCATATCTTTATGTATTAACCTTCCTGCACTTTCTTCTGGATATGATAGCAACTCCTCTACCGATTTCTGAGTTTTGCTGGGCAAATAGTAAAGTATATTTTCTACAGACTTTCTATCTAAATCTTTCACTATGGTTACTATATCTTCTACATCAAGGAGCATTAGTAACTTTGCTGTATTTTCTATTCCCAATGTTTCTATGATCTCTATTTGTAAATCTGGCACTACATGCACTAGGGCATCACTTAACAAATGTTGATCGAGGATATTAACTAATTTCTCCCTGTGATCACTGATCGAAGTAGATAAAAAATAAGCTAACTGAACACTGTCTATCGTTTTTACAATATTACGAACATTCTCTAGCTCCTCGTTATCAAGTGACTCTATTAAGTCATCAATAGCCTTTTTGTCTAAACCATAATGGGAACTTATTTCAATATTCATTACTTTACCTTGTTTTTTAATAAATATACGCGCTTGATTTCCTTAAACATTAAAGTATAATGAAATTATTTAAATTAACTATCATATGGTTAAATTTCTATTTTGTTTACTGTTATTGTTATTGATAGTAAATATATTAAAATCTAAAGTATAATGAAAACTTATCCAGAAATTCTTGAACACTTTCAAAGCTTAAATAAAAGTATTTCTCTTATCAGGAGGTGTCTTTGACATAGAAAAATTAAAGTTGCGTCTTGAAGAGCTTGACTCCCAAGCGTCGAATGATGACCTATGGCAAGATAACCAAAAAGCACAAGAAGTTTTAAAAGAACGTTCTAAAATTAAGAATGACGTAGAGTCGTTTTTAAAGCTGGAAAGCGATTACAACGATGCCATCAGCTTAATGAAGTCTGCTATTGATGAAAATGATGAAGAATTTTTCTCTGAAGTTGAAAATGAATTAGCTAAGCTAGAGAAATTAATCAAGTATAAAGAAACAGAGTCCTTATTTACTGGTGAAGCAGATAATAATAACTGCTTTTTAGAAATCCACTCAGGAGCTGGCGGAACCGAGAGCAATGATTGGGCTGAAATGCTGATGCGCATGTATATAAGGTGGGCAGAAATTTATCACAACTTTAAAGTTGAAGTTGTAGAAAAATTAGAAGGAGAGTCAGTTGGTATAAAGTCTGCAATGATAAAAATCGTTGGAGAAAAAGCTTATGGGTGGGCAAAAAGTGAAAGTGGAATTCACAGGCTGGTTAGAATATCGCCATTTGATGCAAATGGTAAACGTCATACCAGTTTTGCAAGTGTAGGAGTAACTCCAGTGATAGAAGATTCAATTGATATTGCTGTGGATGAAAAGGATCTAAAGATCGACACCTATCGTGCTTCCGGAGCAGGCGGTCAGCATGTGAACAAGACTGAAAGTGCGGTACGCATTACGCATATTCCAACTGGTGTTGTAGTTCAATGCCAAAATGGTCGTTCTCAACACAGAAATAAAGATGAGGCGTTAAAATTACTTAAAGGACGTTTATACCAAATTGAACTGGAAAAAAAAGAACAGAAAATGGCTGAAGAATATGGTAAAAAATGCGATATAGGCTGGGGCAATCAGATCAGATCGTACGTTATGCATCCATATCAAATGGTGAAGGATTTAAGAACCGGACATGAAGTGGGCAATATAAATTCTGTTTTTGATGGTAATATAGATTGTTTCATAGTTAGTGTGCTTACTAAGCAAAATTAGGTAGGGTTGACTTTCTTGCCATAATATATGATAATTAAAATATTGTTAAAGTAGGAGTAAAGTTATGGCGATTAAATATGATCAGTGGAAAAGTGACCTTACCCAGAAAAAGTGGAGAGAAAGTGTGGAATGTTTTTTACAAAAAGAATGATGCATCAAATTGTTCTGGAATGCAATAGTTAATAGTGACGTTGTTTGTTATAAAAAATTTCTATGTATTCAAATATTGCAGTTCTAGTTTGTTGAGCAGAGTGTTGTGAAGTATCAATAAGTATTTCTCTTTTCAATGAGCTAAAGAAGCTTTCTGCAACAGAATTGTCGTAACAACAGCCTTTATTACTCATCTATATTCTTTACAGCTAAGAGATATTGATACCCTTGCGCAGTATATTGTGAACCTTGGTCACTGTGCAGCAGTAGATTTTTAACAGGTTTACGCCTATTAATGGCCATTAATAAAGAGTTCATAACCAATTGTTTATTTATTGCACTACTCATTAACTACCATACGTGAGAATTATTGCTGCCAAATATAGCCATCCCTCCTTGGTTTTGATGTAAGTAATCCCATACTTTATTTGGTTGATCAACAATAAAGTTTTGATCTAGTATATTGGGAGCTACAGCTCTATTATCTGTTTGTTGTTTTTTAATTTTAAACTTTCTTCTCAGTATAGCCCTGATGTCATTTTTCTGCATAATACTTTGCACCGTTTTCAAATTGCAGCTTTTACCCAAAGCCTTCAATTCAGCATGAATTTTAGGAGCTCCATATCTACATTTAGAAACTTGATATATTTTTTGAATAGCTTCGAGTAGCTCTTTATTTGCTGATTCTCTACTGCTTATTTTTCTTGTGGTCCACTTATAGTAGCCACTAGCAGAAAATCCTACATAATTCCTGTACTTTATAGCAGTTACTATATAAAAAAATATTTTACTCTTTTTGACTGGCCAGGGCTTTTTTTTAAATGTCTCTTTCCCTTGTTACTCTTGCTTTGTAAATCAAACCTCTCTTTGTCGTAAGGAGCCATGTTACCTCTACCTGGAAATGCATTTGCCGCTGACTTTTTTTCGTTATATTTCTTCATCCATTTTCCTAATACACTATCCCTTATTCCTAGATCTCTTGCTACTTTTGCAACTGGTTGACCTACCTTTCTTTGTTCATTTGCCAGCTTAACAGCTTCCAATTTGAATTCTGCCGTATATTCTCTTACCATTTCTAATCCTCCAAAATTTTATTTTACCCAAAAAAACTCTTTTCTTTCTCTCCACTTTTTCTGGGTAAGGTCAGAAATTTAATGATCCAGGATATACTCCTTTGTTAAGGGAGATTGAGCATTTTCGAATATTTCTTGAGTGCTTCCAGACTCAACAATTCTGCCATTATGAAAGAAAATTACACTATCAGATAACTTTTTAGCTTGCTTCATTGAATGAGTCACCATAATTATAGTAAATCTTAATTTTAGCTCTTGTATAAGATTTTCGATTGCATTGGTTGCCATTGGATCAAGAGCAGAGCACGGTTCATCCATTAATAAAATAGTTGGCTTCACTGCAATTGCGCGAGCGATGCATAGCCTCTGTTGTTGGCCACCGGATAAATTGAGTGCGCTATCTTGCAATCTGTCCTTCAATTCTTCCCATAAACCAACCTTGGTTAAACTATTTTCCACCATCTCATTCAATTTTTGCTTATCCTTCGCCATACCATGCAATTTTGGCCCACAAGCAACATTATCATATATTGATTTTGGAAAAGGATTTGGCTTTTGAAATACCATACCAACTTTTGCTCTAAGTAGTACAGCATCCATATCGCGTGAATATATATCACCCAGCCCATCGATATCTAATTCACCAACAGTTTTGCAACCTGGTACATAGTCATTCATACGATTAAAACAACGCAAAAATGTTGATTTACCGCACCCGGATGGTCCGATAAAAGTAGTAACTTTTCTTTTATAAATATTCAAATTTATATCGAATAAAACTTGCTTAGAGCCGTACCAGAGATTTAAATCTTTAACAGAGGCACGTGTATTGCTCATATCACATCCTGCATTGAATAGAGCCCCGGAATTTCTCTTTTATTTTCGTATAGCCATACTGCTGCTTGAACAGCTCCTCTAGCAAATGTTGTGCGATCAATTGCTTTGTGGTTTAGTTCTATCCGTTCATCAGAATTAACAAACATCACGCTGTGATCTCCTATTACTCCACCTCCACGAGATACTGCAAAACCTATTCCCCCCTTTTTCCTTATGTTTGAACCACTATGTAAATATTGATTGGACTGAAAATCCACTTTTGAAGCGTTAGCAATTGTTTTGCCAAGTTCTATAGCTGTTCCAGATGGTGAATCCTTTTTTAAGTTATGATGCATTTCCCAAATCTCAACGTCATATTCATTACCTAAAAGCTCAGCAGCTTTTTTTACCAATTTCAGCAACACATTAACCCCAACACTCATATTTGCTGACCATAATATTGGAACTTCAGCAGCATATTCTTTCAAATCGACACCTTCTATTCCAGTTGTGCCACTAACCAGCGGTGTTTTAAATTTTACAGCTGCTTTAAGGCAGTCTAACATACATTCTTTAGTTGTAAAATCTATTACAACGTCAGATGACTCAAATATGCCACTAATAGAACTTGTAACTTTAATTCCTAGATTGGCTATAATTGGTCCAATATCTGAATCTATGTACTTACTACCTGAACGGGCAACAGCACCTGCTATTTCCACTTTGGTATTTGTAATTAATTCATTGAGTATTTTTTTGCCCATTCTGCCTAAGCAGCCTATTACTCCAACTCTGATTTTCATAAAGCTTTTTACGTTTATTAAGAATGTTAGGCCTTTTTTTAAGCTCTGTCACTTCTGATCTATATTCTATAGCTGTACGAACACTGCAATTTCAGATCCCAGTGCCTTGACCACAACTATTGCAATATGGTACATAGTGAACGATGTCATTCCAGTCTGGAATCTAGCCTTTCTGCAATCTCATCGAAAACGTTTTTCTATGCTAGTTTGCTTGCTTACAAGCAAACTTTTCTGGATCCCAGTGTCTGGGCACTGGGATGACACCCTGACAACCGTCATCCCGCTACTTGTTAGCGGGATCTATGCTAAAAGATACCGCGAATGAATCGCGGTATGACGTAGGACTACTGTCATTCCAGTGCTCCTTTTTTTGTCATCCCAGTGCGTGACACTGGGATCTAGCCTTTATTATTTGGTTGAAATTAAGTTTTCTGGATCCCAGTGTCAGCTACTTTCATGACACCATTATAAAGTAAAATGAGATCCCAGTGTCTGGGCACTGGGATGACAAGAATAGGGCACTGGGATCTAGTGGGCTCAAACTACAATGTTTGTACAGCTGTGATCTATATTCTATAGCTGAATAATTTAACAATTCAAAATGAATACATATCCTATTGAGCTCTATATTACATACCAGGTTGCTTTGCCTTTTCCATGCTGAGTGATGTGATTACTCTTTACGAGATTAGATACGTGCTTCTTTAAGGTATTGCAGTTTGCTTTAGTAATATTTTCCAAATCCTTAATTGTAAGACGTCCATGTTTGCTGAGTAGTGCTAATACTTTAGCAGAAAGTGGTGGTAAATAGAGATTTAACACTTTTTCATGTGACACCTTTTGTTCAAGATGAAATTTTTGCTTTTGTAGTGACCTTAAAAAGAATATAAGCCATGGATTAAAATCATAGCTGCTCGTCTTCAAGGATTGTTGAGTACGACGCAAAGCTAAGTAGTAACTCTCCTTATTACTTTCAATTATACTTTCAAGGGAACTGTAAGGTACATAGATATACCCTAACTTTAGTAACAAGAAAGTTGTGAGAATGCGTGATAATCTGCCATTTCCATCCTGGAAGGGATGAATAGCTAAAAAAGTAACTATAAAAATGCCAATAATTAATAGAGGGTGTAACGATTTCACCTCTAATTGCTGGCTAGTCCAATAAATAAGTTCTTGCATTTGTGTTGCTGTCTCAAATGGAGAGGCTGTTTCAAAAACTATGCCCAAGCTTTTTCCAGATTCATCAAACGCTTCAACATGATTGGGGAATTTTTTATATTCTCCCATGTGCCTTTGATCTTTATATGAAAATTGTAAAAGCCAGATGTGAAACTGTTTTATAGTGTTTTCTGTAAATGGCATCTTGTTAAAGTTTTGAAATACTTCTTCACACACATACGCATATCCGGCTATTTCTCGTTCATCTAGAGAACGAAATGAGCGTGTATCAAGTTTGGATAGTAATTGCTCAACTTCACGGTCTGATAATCTTGCCCCTTCAATACGAGTAGAAGAACCAATACTTTCAATTGTTGCAATTTTCTTGAGCATTTGTAAACGTTCTGGAGCTAAATTACCAAATAATTGCCATGCTCCTTTAAATTCATCAATTTCAGCAACTAATTTTAACATTTCAGGTGTTATTACAATTTTTGAAATGTCAAACATATCTGTATTTTTATCTAGTTATATTCAATTATATTCGAAAATATCCTATTAGCAAAGAATACTTATGAGACACACACTAAAGAATGAATTTTGGTAGGCATAAAAGCAGCTATTTTATGTTAAAATACAACATTTTGATGAAATTATAAGAAAGGCTGGATCCGAGTAGTCAGCTACCTGTCAGTGCATGTTGAAAAATCATTTTATGATCTAAATCAGTTTTTTTACAGGTAACTTCTAAGCTTATCAATTTTTCCAAGATCTTCTTAAGTTCTGAAAGTTGCAAACTTTTCAAATGAGATTTAAAACTCTGCAATTGTTTAAAAAACAATGGAGGGCTTAGCTGATCAATCGCAGCCTGCTCACTCATTCCACCTTGCACTGACAGCAAAACGTTTTCAAGGCGTAGGAAATAATTTGATATAATGCGAATTAGTGCTATCGGTGAAAAATTTTCTTGCGATATCAATGCATCAGAAATTCTAATGAAACGCGACATATCTTTACTTGCTATGGCAGAGCATAGATCATCAAGTGTAGCATAGTCGTTGCCGGAAGTTGAAAAGCATAATTCTATATCAGTAAGTTTTAGGTCTTTTCTCTCCCCTAAGTATAAAACTAACTTCTCAAGTTCTGAACATATAGGCAGCTTGCTATGATTAAAGTAAGATTGCAAATGGTAGATTATCTCATTTGTGCATTTTATATCATTTTGTTTTAAGTAACTTGATATAATGTCATAAAGATTGCTGTTGCTGTCCTTATAGCAAGCAATCACACCAAAAATTTTTGAACTCTCCATATAACTTTTAGTCGCAGAATTATATGGAAGATCATTTGCTACCATCATTACATAATGACCACTTGCGTTATAATCCAATACATTTTTTAACTCCTTGGATATACCTCCACTCACATTTATCAGCTTAATTAATTTTTTGCTGGTAAACATCGAAACGTTTGCCAATTCAGAAAACAGTAAACTGGGTGACTTATTCACTATTGCAAAATCCATCACCTGAACTGAATACTCACCCAAATTAGCAATTATTTCTTGTACATAAAAATCAACCCTACTGTTATCACTTCCATGAATTAACACACCACGTAAAGCATCAGGTTTCTCTAGGAATTTTTTAACTTTGGATGGTGTGACCCTCATGCTATCTATATGATATCATTCTCATTTGACTGTACATGAGTATCCAAAGACTCTGAGTCTCCTTGTGCAATATTATGCACATCACCTGCTACATCATCTGACTCTTCTGTTTTTCCTGTAATATAATTATAAAATTTTTTCACAGGTTGAGATATATATTTGGAAAAAAATCCTTCTCCGCTCATATTGCTTACTCCATAAAATTAACAACTTATCATTAGCATATAAATAATAGTATAGCAAAAACTATTTTGTGCTAAGATGGTGATGTTTTATAATGAGTATATTACAAAATTATTAACATTCGAGATCAAAATTAAGCCAACCTGCTTAATACTAGCCTTATAAAATAAGCGATAATTAAATATACCGCTGCAACAAGTATAATTGCAGGTCCAGTTAACAAATCAAAACTTGCAGATAACATGAGACCTGATATCCCAGAGATCACAGAAAAAACTGTTGCAACAATAATCATCTGCATTGGAGTTTTCGAAATGAGCCTTGCAGATGCTGCTGGTATTAGCAAAAATGCAGCAATGAGTAATATTCCTATTAGTTGGGCAGCAATTGCTATAAATATAGCAAGAGTGATTAAAAATTCTAGTCTAACAAAGGTAACATTAATTTTTTCAACTACTGCTAAATCTTGATTAATTGAAATCATTAACCAATAACGCCATCTAAATATTAATATCAAAGTAACTACTGCAGAGGTTAAAAAAATCAATACTATATCACTTTGATCGAGCGTTAATATATCACCAAACAGTGAGCTAATAATACTATTATTGCCAGATGGAAGAAAAGACATAAGTATTAAACTCGATGAGAAAACTACATTGGTAACAATGTTCAATATCGTATCAGCAGAATATAATCTGTTAAAATTAAGAGAAAGTAGTATAGCAAATGTAATTGCAATGAGCATTATGCTAAGCGATGGGCTAATCTTAAAGATTAAAGCAAGTGCAACACCAAGCAACGAAGAATGGGACAAACTATCACCAAGATAAGATAACCTTTGCCATATCATAAACGATCCTAAAGCGCCTGTTACTAGGCTAATTACAACTACTGCAACTAGACTGTTGATGAAAAAGTCCTGGGTAAGCATGCTATATGGCTATTAGATAACTGACAACAAATCTATCTTCGGATATCAGAATATTATGGGTTCTGCATGCAGAACCTGTTGTCATAAATTCAAAATTTAGACCTTTTTGTTCCATAAGATAGGACTTCACTGAAGAACTTAGTATATTGCGTGTTTTACCAGTACCTATTAACAAAATTTCTATTTCCTCTGTTAAAAAAGATTCAAAATACTCCTTGCTGTTTATATCACTTTCTTTCAATTTTATCACCTTTTCAGGAAAAATTATAATTGAGCCGCAATATTCTTGATTGTTTACCAAAAATTTTCCTTCCCTGTAACCATTTATAAGATTTTTATTCTCGGAAATTAAGGGAGTTATATCCATAAGTCAAACTATTAATTGAGTGTTGCATACCCACCATTCTGGTTGCTTTTTTCCGATATTAACTGCAGCAGCTTTTGCATTTTCCTCACTATCGAATATTCCAAAGCATGATACACCACTGCCTGACATGCGAGAAAGTATAGAGCCTTCTTGTGACTTAAGTGTTGATATCACATCCTTAATTTCAGGTACAAAGCTTATTGCTATTTCTTGAAGATCGTTTCTCGTCTCTTTAAGAAACTTCAACAAATCCTTTTCAGCGTCATCGCTCCATTTAATTGGCTCAGAAAATTTTCCTTCATGTTTGGAAAATACCTCTGGTGTACTCAAAAACCTTTTTTTCGGTTTCACAAGCACCACATTTGTAGGTAAAGAGAATTTTTTAATGTGGCATAATTCTTCGCCAATACCTCTAACAAAAACTGGCTTGCTATCTACGCTTGCGGGAACATCAGCACCAACGTTTAAGGCTATTTCATTTAAAATCGTCCTATCAATCTCCCACAGCTTCCCTAGCGTACGTACCACAGCTCCAGCATCTGAGGATCCGCTACCAAGTCCTGCAGCAATTGGTATGTTTTTTACAACCTTTACAGTGACTTTAGTGCGTACAGGAGCATGCCTAAGCAGCAGATTAACCGCTTTCATTACAGTGTTATATTGGTTATTTATTTTAGACTCGGAGTTTATAAATTCAACTGTAGAGTTATCGTATCTAGAATCCTTCTCACCTACTTTTATTTCCAAAAAATTAGAGAGATTAGCAAAGACAAATAAACCTTCAATCAAGTGATACCCTGTTTCTTTTTTGTCTACAACATGCAAAAAAAGATTGATTTTTGCAGGCGCCTTTACACAAAAATTTTTCATTATATATCTTCACTAACACTATTTTTACATTATATGTATAATGCTATTCTAGTCAACTTTTATAAGGTTCTCGCACTTCTGATGAGATCAAATGCCATAAATCCTAATTTCTCTGTGTGGGTAAATGCGTCCGCTGGTACAGGCAAAACAAAAATCTTAATAGATAGAGTATTGAGACTTTTATTAGAAAACAAAAGAAATATTCTTTGCTTAACATTCACCAATGCTGCAGCAAACGAAATGGAGAATCGCATTCACAGCATACTCAGTAAGTGGGCAATATGTTCAGATAGTGTGTTGGCAGCAGATCTAGAACAACTAGATTTCTTTCCAATGTCATCCCAGTGCGTGACACTGGGATCTCAGCACCCCTACTTGTCATCCCAGTGCGTGACACTGGGATCCAGAAAAAATAAAGATTATTTAACAAGAGCAAGAAGGCTTTTCTCTGAACTGGAAAATCTTGGTCTAACTATACAAACCATACACGCTTTCTGTTACAAATTAATCTCCAGCTTTCCTATAGAAGCTGGCATTGCTCCAAATTGCACGCTGAGCGAATGCAAAGAATTACATTCCATCATATTCAATAAAGTGCTTCATAACGAAACTGTGCAGGATGATATCAACCTTATTGCAACTGAAATTGATGAAAATAAACTACGCGATTTGCTTTATACTTTATGTGTAAAAAGATCAGCGTCAGCAAATGATTCGAAATATATCAAAGATAAATTGAGCGCCCCAGATGAAATTCATGACTTACAGAGTGAAACAATTGAGCACGTGGAAAGACTAGCCGAGATATTAAGTGAAGGCAGTAAAAGAGATCAGAGTTATAGTGAAATACTTGATTCTACTGTCATCCCAGCTGGGATCCAGAAGAAAAGAACCAGCGTCACGCGCTGGAATGACACTAAAGTAGAAAACCTAGCCAAGGTCTTTTTAAAATCAGAATCGCACGAAAAAAAGAGCATATCATCCATTGCAACAAAAAGTATTTTGGAGAAATTCAAAGATGCAGAGCAAATAATAGAGAGCGTTCAGAATGTAGTATTTACCCATATAAGAGACATGAACTTTTATCAAATATTCAAGAGAACCAGTAGCTTACTTGGTGTATTTAAAGTATATGTTGATTTGTATAATAGTGAAAAATCAAAAAATGCACTGCTTGACTACAATGATATAATCAACTTAGCAACAAATCTTCTTAGCAATCCAAACTATAAAGATTGGATATTGTTTAACTTGGATCAAAAAATAGATCACATCCTTGTTGACGAGGCACAAGACAATAGCATCAGCCAGTGGAAAATTATAACAAATCTCTGCGATGAATTTTTTGCCGGTAATGATGAAAAGCGAACCTTATTTGTTGTTGGTGACGTAAAACAATCCATATACAGATTTCAAGGAGCAAATCCCCATCTATTCAACTATATGCAACAATACTTTCATACGAAAACTGGTGGTAGAGATTGGATATCATGCCAACTTGAAAAGTCATTTCGCTCAACTCCAGAAGTTTTGATGCTTGTAGATAGAATATTTAATAACTTCCGCGCAGAAATATCTTTTAATGATAATGAAATAAAACATGTTCCACATAGAGAAAATGACCAAGGATATATTGAAATTTGGCCAGCGTTACCAAGGCGCAAAGAGAAAGAACAGCAAGCTTTACAAATTCCTCTGACATGCAGGGAAAATTATATAATAGCAGACCGATTACTTGCTCAAACAATAGCCAACAGAATTCACAATTGGTTAAATGAAGGGCGAATTTTAGTCGCTAAAGATCGCCATATAGAGCCAAGAGACATTATGATTTTGGTACGGCAACGAAACGTATTAGTTGATTACATAATAAGCGAACTTAAAAAAGCAAACGTGCCAGTTGTAGGCCGGGATTATTTTAGAATTATGGACTATATAGCCGTGCAGGACTTAATAGCTTTGGCCGAATTTTTACTCCTCCAGGCAAATGATTTAGCTCTTGCAAATGCTTTAAAATCACCGCTATTTAATTTCACCGAGGATGATTTATTTAACATTGCATACGACCGTAAAGAGCATTCACTATGGGAAAGAATTCAGGATTATTCTGTGGTTATCTATAGTGAATTAAACTATCTCATTAACTTATCTCGCATAGAGTCTCCTCTTGCACTATTTACACATATATTGCGTACAGGTAAGAAGAAATTTGCTGCAAGGCTAGGTCTTGAGTGCTTTGAGGTTCTAGACGAATTTATGAACCTCGTGTTGCAATTTGAAAACCCATCTCTTCAAGCGTTTGTTCAATGGATCAAGGAGAATAATCCGGAGATTAAGAATGATATGCAATCAGAACGCAATGCTGTGCGAATAATGACAATTCACAAATCAAAAGGTCTGCAAGCTCCCATAGTATTTTTGGTTGATACAAACACAGTGCCAAGAAACAGTGAAAGCATTATCTTTGATGGAACAGAAGTGCCATTTTGGTGTGGAAAAAACAACAACGCTTATTGCGATCAAGTAAAAAGAGAGAAAAAACTAGAGGATTATAATGAATATTTGCGTTTATTATACGTAGCACTCACGCGTGCTGAAGATGAGTTATACATCTTAAGTAAAGAGCCAGTGCAAAAGGGCTCTTGGTATGATCTAATCACTAAGTACGGAGAGCCATATGAAAAGAAACAAAGGGATTTACAGCCAATATTTAAAGAAAAAGTTGAAGTATTATGCGTGAATGCAAACTACCCTTACATTTATAAAAAACGTGATTATTTTGACGTTCCGGTCATTTCCCTTCCACCGGCTTTAGCCCACTCTTCGGTGTCATCCCAGCGCGTGACGCTGGAATCCAGTGAAAAAGAAGGAGCAGAATGGATCCCAGTGTCAGCTACTTGGATGACAGATGGTTATGCAAGAGGCCTGATTATTCACAGCATATTGCAGTATATGCCCAAGATAGAAAAAGAAAGGAGAAAAAATTGGGTCAGAAAATACCTTGATAACATCAGCGAAGATAAGGATGAAATTTACAGTAAAATATTAGCCTTTAATGAAAAATATGGCTATTTGTTTGACTTGGAAGGCAAATCAGAGATTACACTGAGTGGAACAATTGATGGCAAGTCAGTATTAGTACGACTAGATAGGCTATGCATAACGCAAGATAAAGCAATCATAATTGACTACAAATCACACCGTAACGTTTCTGTTCCCTTATTAAATGAAATAAAAAAACAGATGTTAATCTATAAAACCTTAGTACAAGAAATATATCCAAACAAGCAAGTAGAGTGCGTGGTTATTTGGGTGGAAGATTTAACCATTCAATCTGACTTTTAACGAAACTTGATTGCAAGAAATAGCTACTACGTCATACCACCGCGAACCGTCATACCGCCGCAGACCGTCATACCGCGATTCATTCGCGGTATCTCAGCCGCTAACACGTAGCGGAATGACAGCAGTCCTACGTCATACCGCTGCGGATAGATCCCGCTAACAAGTAGCGGGATGACGAATTACTTAACTGTCATACCACCGCAAACCGTCATACCGCCGCGGTATCTCAGCCACTAACAAGTAGCGGGATGACGAATTACTCAACCGTTATCCTGCTGCTCCTTTCTCGTCATCCCGCTACGTGTTAGCGGGATCTCAGCATAGCTATCTTAAAGCTAAGTAATATAAGTCAATCCAGCTAGGATTCTTTTGATTGATCAAATTAATTTTCCACTGCCTTGGCCATTCTTTCAGGCGCCTTTCTCTTGCAATAGCTAAACTTATATCTTCAAACTCTTCAAAATATACAAGTTTATTTACATTATATCTTGATGTAAAACCTGAAACAATTTTGTTTTTGTGTTCCCAAATCCTCTTGATCAAATTTGCAGTTACACCAATATATAATGTGCTATTAGCTTTATTTGTAAGTATATAGATATATGATAACTTCATCTTAATCGTTTATAGCTAAAGTAACTGAGGTTTACCAACATTATACTACACCATCATACCACAATAAAACTTACCGTCATGCCGCCGCAGATAGATCCCGCTAACACGTAGCGGGATGACGAGTTACTATACCGCGGCGGTATCTCAGCCGCTAACAAGCAGCGGGATGACAGCAATCTACGTCATACCGCGATTCATTCGCGGTATCTCTTAGCCGTTAACACGTAGCGGAATGACGATTGTCGGTAAATCTAAGTTACTGTAGCTATAAAGGCTTTCACAACAACCTATTTTCCTTGAAACTAAAATAGCTACTGAATGTAATAATAATGTGATCTATTAATTCTATTCCTATACTTTGGCAAGCTTCTGCTAGTTGTCTAGTGAGAGATATATCGCTATTTGAAGGTTGTGTATCTCCGCTTGGATGATTGTGAGATATTACAATGGATGTTGAACCAATCAAAAGTGCGCGCTTGATGATCTCTCTGACATAAAGAGGAGTTTGATCTACTGTACCAATATTTTGCAAGTCTTCCGCTATTAGACGATACTTTTTATTTATATAGATGACACGAAAATTTTCCTTATTGAGGCTTCCTATACTTATTCTTAAATAATCAAGCAATTTTTCCCAGTTATCGATTACAGGCAGGTTTTTTATTTCTTCTCTTGCAGAACGAACAAAGGCTTGTTTTACACAAAAGATGGCAGATATCGCTGCATTGCTGACATCATCAACGTTTTGCAGCGCTTCCAGGTCAGCATTAAAAACTTTATTTAAGCTGCCAAAACTTTCTATCAAACTCTTTGCCACCGGTTTTACATCAATTCTACTATATGCTGAATATAAAATGTGCTCTAAAACTTCATAATCAAGTAATGATTGTCCATTATCTAAAATAATTTTCTCTCTTAGGCGCTTTCTATGACCCTTTTTGTAATTTTTCATCATCAATGAATTGCTTATCTCTTGTATAATAAGAAATTAGATTTTTAAGTAAAATATTTAATAAAGCGCATGACGCACAATTGTAAGAACATTCATTTTTAAAGACAGCAAATGGTGTCATGAAAGTAGCTGACGCGAGCTCTACGTCATACCGCCGCAGACCATCATACCGCCGCAGACCGTCATACCGCGATTCATTCGCGGTATCTCATCCGCTAACAAGAGATCCCGCTAACAAGTAGCGGGATGACGAATTACTTAACCGTCATGCCACCGTGAACCGTCATACCGCGATTCATTCGCGGTATCTCTAGGTCCCGCTAACAAGTAGCGGGATACTTGATCTTTACAGGGATGACGGTTGTCGTTTAGCTACAAACATTAAGAAATTTACCAAATGAAAAAAAAGGCAAAAGAAGCCCTAGTCATTGTCTATTTTCAGTATTTGGCGTTTTTTAAATCTTAAACACTGCAATTTAGCTGCTTTTAAACGCAACTCACCTTAGTTTAAATGTTTAAGAAATTTACTAAGCAGAAAAAAAGGCAAAAGAAACCCCGCGTTAGCTAGTTGTCACTCTCTAATCCTGCAAATTGGCGTACTATACTGTCTTAAACGACTTATAAGCGCGTTTCAGCTTATATAGGTAAAAACCCAGAAATGTTGTGAAGACATAAGGTGCACATAGTGCAAAAAATTAAAAATAAGACGCCAACTACGTTGTTTTCTTGCTGTTTAATCTGCACAGATGAAGATAACTGAATACCTTCACTATCATGATAAAGGGGCTGGCGAAGGGTGTCAAGTAGTTTTTAGCTCTGCCTTCTAAGGCTTTTACTCGTGACAACCACTGTGCCTGCGATCTTATCGTGCCAAGTTTGACAGCGTTTGTTGAAATTTGACCATAAAAAGCCCAAGAACAATGGTGCAACTGACAATATAAAGGAAAAAAATCTCTTTGTTGCTTGTTTTAGGGTCATCTTTTCGAAAGTTTGTGCATCCACAACTCTAAGCCCAAATAATAGTTTTCCAGGTGTAGTAGCAAACTTTACCCACATATATATTACATAGCAAAAGAGCATAATAAACTGGACTATTTGATTTAGAATCATTAATTTTACAAGTCTACTCTGCATTGCCTTTTCTTCTATAGAAAGTGGCACTTGCATTGGGGATTTTGCAGCAACTTGGCTGAATATTTTGCTATCCTCTGAGTTTGTAAAGAGCTGATTAAAGGCTTGGCTGCAAAACTGCAAGAACAAAACGATAATAATTAAATCAAGCAATACTGATATATAGCGCCTGAGGCCCGTTACATAACATATCCCATTTTCATCTTTCTTTACCTTTTGAATAACATTTATAGAAGAAAAAATAGAAAATAAACGATTAAAAAATTTATGTAACATATATATACTTTCCAATATTTAACGTGCCCCTGGCCGGACTTGAACCAGCATGCTTTTGCAAGCAACAGATTTTGAGTCTGCCGTGTCTACCATTCCACCACAGGGGCATTAAGTTTTAATGCTATAGGCAACACGGAATTAGTCAAATTTTTTTGCCTTTACATCTTTCAAATGAGGACTAAATATTCTACAATAATCAACAGTTACTCTCAAAACTTAAAATGAATGAATTAGCCAATCTCCTCAGTTCAAGAAGTGTAGATAAGGAAATATGTAAATTACCGCATAATTTAGAAGCTGAACAGATGCTTATTGGTGCAATGATTCGTGATAATAGAATCTGTGATGCAGTTGAAGACACAATTACAGCAGAAAATTTCTATGATCCACTGCATCAAAGTATTTTTACGCAAATATCTAAAACCAGGAAACACGGTATAGTTGCCAATGAACTGAGCCTCAAAATGTTTTTTGAGAACGACCAAGCGTTTACCGAGTGTGGCGGGGTAGAGTACTTAGCAAAGCTTGCAGCGAAGGCAAGTATTGCACTTGATATTTATAGTTTGACTAGAATAATCCGTGATACTTACTTAAGGAGATGTTTAATCAAACTCGGGCAAGAAATAGTTGGTGATAGCTACAACTACGATATTGAAAATCCTGCACAGGCGCAAATTGAACAAGCAATGACAAAATTGTTCAATTTGGCAGTAAAAAAACAAGGTGAGAAAACATATATAAAACTTGCAAGTTCAATTAAAGATGTAGTTGAGAAGATCAGCACACTGAAAAATAATCCAGAAGCGCTAGGCGTTACAACCGGACTTCAAGATCTAAATCAGCTTCTAGGTGGTCTACAAAAATCTGATTTATTAATTTTAGCTGCAAGGCCTTCTATGGGTAAAACAGCATTGGCGCTAAACATCGCACTTAATGCTTGTAAGATGTTGCAAAAAAGAGCAGATAAGCAACACTATGTAGCGTTTTTCTCGCTTGAAATGTCAGCAGAGCAATTAACTGCAAGGCTGATCACTATAGATTCAGGGATTAGTTATTATAAGGCATTAACCGGGAGAATTAGTGATTTTGAATTGCATGAATTTATCAATACTAGTACAGAATTATCTGAACTGCCTTTCATCATAGATGACACCCCTGCGCTATCAATTAGTGCCCTTCGCACCAGAATACGCTTGCTGTATCAATTATATAATGTAGAAGTGGTATTCATTGATTATTTGCAGCTAATCAGAGGAACAACAAAAAGGAGTAATGAAAATAGAGTGCAAGAAATCTCGGAAGTGACGCAGGGTTTGAAAGCAATTGCAAAGGAGCTAAATATTCCCATTGTTGCACTATCTCAGCTCTCTCGTTCTGTTGAGCAGAGGGATGATAAAAAACCACAACTTTCTGATTTACGTGATTCAGGGAGCATAGAGCAAGACGCAGATATAGTAATGTTTCTCTATAGAGAAGAATACTACGAATTGAGAAAGCAACCAAGTGAAGGAAACAATAAACATCGGGAATGGCAAGAGAAAATGGAGAAAATTAGAAATATTGCAGAGCTTGTTATTGCAAAGCAGAGGAACGGGCCAATTGGCAGTGTGAAGCTATATTTTGACTCTAACAGAGGTGCATTTAAAGATTACACGGAAAGGCATAGTTCATAGCTTGACAGCAATCTTCTTGTTCCCAAGTTTATCAATTATTTTTTTTATGTAAAGATAGCTTGACAACTTCTTAAAAATCCTTTTGTAATGGTATTATATTTTATAATACGTGAGATGATGAATAAAAACAATGTACCCTATTATATAGCTGGAACTCTGGCTGCTTTAACTTTATTAGCATCTGGAGTGTTTGCTGCAGCTCCTTATATTGGTTTCTTAGCTCCAGTTGCAGCATTAAGTGTTGGCCTTCCATTTATTATTGGTGGTGCTGTATTTTCTGCTGTAGCTATTGCACTTTCGTATCAAGCAATTAGTGAGAACAAAACAAATTCTGAGTTAAAAAATAAAATGAAAGCTCAAGAGCAAACAATTTCTGGGCAAAAAACTCAACTAGCTAAAAAAGAAGCGGAAGTAAAAGCTAAAGAGGAAGAAAATTCTAAGTTAAAAAATAAAGTAGAAGCTCAAGAGGAAGAAAATTCTAAGTTAAAAGATCAAGTACGCACTCAAAAGCAGAAAAGTTCTGAGCAAAAAACTCAACTAGCTGAAAAAAATAAAAAGATAGAAGAAGACAAATTAAAAGTGGCAATTGCTGATGGCACTGTTCAGCTTGCAAAAGGAACAGTTAATAGCGCTGTTTGGTTTGCAAAAGAAGCAGTTAATGGTGTCTTGTATTCTGGCAAATATGCTTACGATAATTATGTGCCATCAACTGAGTCTACAAAAGGAACACTTAGTGGTATTGGAGGTGGCTTGAAAAATACTTATGATGCGTCAATTGCATCTGTAAGAGGAGCACTTAACAGCGTTGGAAGCAGCTTGTACAGTAGGATTTATGGTACTAAGGTTTCTAGTCCGGAAGAGCAGTTTAAGCGTGAAGATGGATCTAAACCTAGCATGCAAGAACTAACTCGTTTGGATTATTTAAATCTTGAGGTTCTTTCCAGTGAGCAAAAGCAACGAGCTAATAGTTTGGATTATTTAAATATTGATAACGTTCCTAAGCAACCTGATCATTTAAATGTTGATGCTGCTAAAAGTTATTTAATGAGTCTTTCTGAAGATCAGGATGTATTTTATGATGCAGAATCTGGTGATGAAAAAGGTACTGAGATTTCTAGCCCAGAAAGTCAGCCAACTAAAGAAGAAAATGGTCAAGGCTGGTTTGCATGGAGCCTAGGAAAGGTTAAGTCGGCAATTACTGAAGTAGTAGTGATAGGTGCTGATGTTACTAAACCATATTGTGCTAAAGTAACTAAGGCACTTGCCACCTAACTTGAATATGTAGACAGCGGTGTGCACCGTCGTTAACTAAAGATAATCCCATCCAGGAGAAATAGTTTTTACACTATTTCTCCTCTTTAGCATCAACCCTCAAAAAAACCGGCGTAGGTTTAGGCAATGTTATGCCTGAACTTACGCACGCGTCGCACAAAGATTTTAAATCTCGTTGTTCTTTCGGAATTTGCAGTTGATTTAGTATCATCTCTGCTGACTTGGGAACGATTGGCTGCAATAAAATGCCTATTATCCTGATATATTCCAGTAACTTGTAAATTACTAAATTCATGCGCTCTCTGTCAGTTTTGCTTAGTGTCCAGGGTGCACTTTTGTCTATGTAGGCATTTGCTTCAGAAGAGATGTTGATGATTAGAAGTATGATATGGTTAAATTCATACTTTGATAGGTGATTCATCACTTGATCGAGTATAGCTTTGCAACCTGGAAGACTTTCTTCACCTTTAAGTAGGCTTTGATCGATTGTTGGTACAATTCCAGAACATTGCTTGTGTAAAAATGAAATTGTTCTTTGTACTAAATTGCCTATGTTGTTTGCCAGTTCTGAATTTATCCGGCTGATCATATTTTTCTTACTAAAGTTGCCATCTTGGCCGAAGCTTGCTTCCCTGAGGAGAAAATAGCGTAGCTGATCAACACCAAACTCTTGAGCGAGGCCAATTGGATCTATGACATTACCAAGGGACTTGGATATTTTCTCTCCCTCGTTCAACCACCAACCATGAACTGCAATTTGTTTTGGCAGTGGCAGGTCTGCTGCAAGGAGAATCGCTGGCCAATATACAGCATGAAAGCGCAATATGTCTTTACCGATTACATGAACGTTGAAAGAGTTGTCAGCTAGGTTTGCAGCGCTTGACACTGGAATCTGCGTTTTCCCTTGGTTTGGTGTCATTCCAGTGCTTGACACTGGAATCTGTGTTTCTGGTTCTGCCCAAAACCTCTTATATTCCTCACCTTCAGTACTAGGGAAACCTATTGATGTAAGATAATTGGTTAATGCATCTATCCAGACATAGATTACGTGTTTGTCATTACCTGGTACTTTTATTCCCCAGTTAAAACTAGTGCGAGAGATTGAGAGGTCAATGAGCCCTGATCTTACAAACGATATCACTTCATTTCTTCTGCTCTCAGGAAAGATAAAACTTGGCTGATTTTTATAGAGTTCCAGTAATTTTTCTTGCCAGTTTGATAAGCGAAAAAAGTAACTCTCTTCTTTTATCCACTGGACCTCAGCACCTGTTGGTGCTTTGCCATCTATCAGCTCTGACTCCTGATAAAATGCTTCATCACGAACTGAATACCAACCCGAATAGGAATCCAAATATATTTGCCCTCTCTCTTCAAGTCTATTCCATAAAGCTATAACTGCTTTTTTGTGACGTTCCTCCGTAGTGCGAATAAAATCGTCATACTCAAAATTCATGAACTTAGCCAATTCTTTAAATGAAACGCTCACTTCATCTGTAAATTCTTTTGGCTGCATTTCCTTTGCTTTAGCTGCTTTTTCTATTTTTTGTCCATGTTCATCTGTACCAGTGGTAAATTTGACATTTTTCCCAGCTAGTTTCATGAACCTTGCCACCACGTCACACAAGAGAGAAGTGTATGCATGACCAATATGCGGCTTATCGTTTACGTAATATACTGGCGTGGTGATGTAAAAGTTCTCGAATTGTTCCATGGTTTAGCATTTTGATAAAAATCAACTGAGTTAATTATAGTATTAAAAAGGCAGTAATAAATAAATATTGATTGGGTTAAGCATAATTTTTGAAAAAAGCTATTTACTGAAATTTTATTAAAATAAGAAACAATCAGGCATGATTATTGAAAGAACAATGAGAAATTTTCTTGTAATTCTATTTATAGTTTTCTATGCATTTGATGCACACGCTGATGGAGCAACAGATGTAATGTGTAATGTAATAGGTTACGTTCATGGAATAGGTGGACCAATGATTACAGTGGTAATAATTGGTTCAAGCTTACTTGCAATATTTGGCAGAATGCCTTGGCCTGCACTTTTCGCACTGGGTATGTTTGTTGCTGTGCTTTTTGGTGCTCCTCAAATTGTAACAAAGGTAACAGAAAAAGAAGTTTGTTGTCTTTTTAAAGGTCAAACCTTGGAGAATGGAAAGTGTGTTGCTGCTCCTGGATATGAACGTGTAGGTACAGGTTATGCTTGTCGTTCCGGTTGGGCGCTAACTAATAAAGGCTACTGTATAAAAGCTGGCCAAGATCCTTCAAAGTATTGGAAGTGAAAATGGTGCTTTTATAGAGTTAAATCTAACAAACCGCAGAGTATATAATTAACATCCACGCCTTTAGTTAGATTCCACTCACGCTTTATTACGTTGTACTCCATGCCAGCCATGTTTTGCAGCGTTACATTATTTTCTCTTAAGTGATTTGCAATTTCTGACGGCTTGAGAAATTTATTCCAGTTATGTGTACCTTTTGGCAGCCAATTTAATATGTACTCTGCACCAATTATTGCAAGACAAAAGGATTTAATAGTTCTATTTATTGTGGATATAAAGATTAACCCCTCCGGTTTTAGCAGTTCTATCGCTTTTTTCATGAAAAGCTCTAAATTATCCACATGTTCAACTACTTCCATCAGCAGAACCACGTCGTACTTCTTGTCATTGCTTAGCTCTTCAATGCTGGTGTGTATATATTCTATATTTAACCCTACTTTTTTTGCATGTGAATGCGCTACTTTTATGTTTTCTTCACATACATCTATTCCCACAACGTTAATGCCAACGCGTGCCATTGACTCTGACAAAATGCCACCACCGCATCCAACATCAAGCAATGATAATTCTTTCAAATTGCATTTTTTTAACTCTTTTATTTTCTCAATAATGTAAGATACTCTAACAGGATTCATTATGTGCAATGGTTTGAATTTGCCGTTCTCATCCCACCACTGGCCTGCCATTTTAGCGAATTTTGATATTTCATCTTCGTTATAAGTTTTTGTTTTTTTTTTCTTAGAGGTTATATTGCTGAGTTTATCAAGGCGTTTTTTATGTCTGCTTTCTTTTGAAAATTCTGTTTCGAGGAATTGTTTGACTATGTCTTTTGCTAATCCACTCGCAGTAAATCCTGCACCAAGACACAGTACATTTGCGTTGCCATGCTCGCGAGCTAATTTTGCGATCTCAACACTGTTACATAAAGCAGCGTAGATTCCTTCAAAACGATTTGCCACAGTACTCATGCCCAAACCTGTACCACAAATTAATATCCCATAATTTGCTTTTTTGCTTGTTATATCTTCTACAACTTTAACAGCATAGTTTGGGTAATCTACACACTTTTGCTTAGCAGTGCAGCCTTGATCTACTACTCTGTAACCTAGGGCTTCCAGGTAAGGTTTTATTTCTGATTTTAATTCATAACCAGCATGATCTGAGGCAATTGATACTATACCTAACATATAAGAAATAAGGACATTTTATATGGGTTTGAACTTTCTGTCAAGTCATTCAATGCTTCTGACCTTTTGGGAGTTCTAAAGCTATAGCTAAGGTTTTCCTACGTCATACCGCAATTCATTCCACAACTGTACGAACATTGTGATTTGAGAATAATCTCCGCCAGGAAGGGTGTCATCCCAGTGCTTTGGCACTGAGATCCAGAAAACTTAATTTTAAATAAGTACACCAGATAGCTGTATAATAAGAACTGGATTCCAGTGTCAAGCACTGGAATGACACCTTCTGTATAAATATTAAGAAATTTACCAAACGAAAAAAAAGGCAAAAGAAGCCCCGTGGTTGGCTAATTACTTACATTATACTTTCAAGTATGGCGTTTTTTTATTCTAAACACTTAATAACCGCGATTTAGCTGCTTTTAAGCCGCAACTAATCTAAATTATAAACGTTAAGAAATTTACTAAACAGAAAAAAAGGCAAAAGAAACCCTAGGGTAGCTAGTTATTCACTATCCATTTTTTAAGTTGGCGTTTTTTAATGTTTTAAATGCTTTATAAGCGTATTTCAGCTTTTGTAGGTCAAAACCCGGAAATTTGATAAAGACATAAGGTGCACATAGTGCAAAAAATTAAACATGAGACGCCAGATACGTTGAGTTTTTTTGTCATTTAATCTGTACAGAGAAGACAAATAAATAGCTTCAGTTTCATGATAAGGGCGCTGGCGAGGTTTGTCAAGGAAGTTTTTTGTTTCTGTGGGCTACCTGGATGACAGGATTGCTCTTGAATTTGTATAGCTACATTGTCGGTAAATCCAAATTGCTTTAGTTATAGAAATAAATTTCGAGTCAGATGTGTATAAATTCTATATAATTTTTATCCTACTACTAATTTAACAAGATGGATCATATAGATATTATAAAATCAAAATTATTATTATCCGACCTAGTAGGTAAAAAAGTCAGATTAATAAAAAGAGGAGATAGTTTTGTTGGGCTCTGTCCATTTCATAACGAAAAAACCCCATCTTTTTCGGTGAGCAATACTAAGGGGTTATATTACTGTTTTGGTTGCTTGGCTAGTGGTGATGCATTTGAATTTATTTCACAAACTGAAGGATTAAGCTTTAAAGAAGCATTGGAAAAATTAGCATCGGTTACAGGTGTTGAACTGCCCAAAAATCTTAGTATTACAAAAGAGGGCAATAAACTATTTTTAGCGCTTGATTTAGCTGCAAATTGGTTTGCACAAAAAAATCAAGGTGTTGTAGATTATTTAAAGCAGCGTAAGATTTTACCTAAAATCATAGATAAATTTAAGATAGGTTATGCACCAAGCTCTGGTTTGAAAGAGTATTTAAACTCTTCAGGTATTGAAGACAAAATTTTAATTGATATTGGATTAGTAAACAAAAATTTTCATGATTATTTTTATGACCGGCTGATATTTCCTATACAGAGCATTGCAGGGAGAGTTATTGGTTTTGGCGGACGTGCGCTAAGTTCTGAGCAACAGCCGAAATATTTAAACAGTCCAGAGAGTCAGCTCTTCAAGAAGAGGGAGAATTTATACGGATTAAACTTTGCTTTAAGCGAAATACGTAAAAAACAGCACATACTCGTTGTTGAAGGATATATGGACGCTATAGCGCTACATCAAGCGGGAATTAGTAATGCAGTTGCTCCGCTTGGTACCGCAATTTCTGCAGAACAGATAAAAAATCTATGGAGATTTGCTAAAGAAATCTCCATCTGTATGGATGGCGATAGTGCTGGACGTCATGCTGCTACTCGAGTTGCAGAACTTGCTCTGCTAATATTAGAGCCTGGATACACGTTAAAGTTTGTGACTTTGCCGAGTAATAAAGATCCATACGATATATGTAACGAACTGGAATACAAGAAAGAAGACGTGTTGACTGCTCTTGACCATTCAACAAAACTGCATTCTGAATATTTATGGCATCACATAATCGATAGCAATTTGCAAAATTATGAAAAACTTGCTCCGGAAAAATATTCAATTCTTGAGCACAAGTTCATGGAATATGTAAATACTATTAGCAACAGCAGTATTAGAAGGTATTACAGAGATTATTTTTACAATAAGGCTAGTGAACTAAGAAGTAGCTTCAAAAAACAGATTTTTAATAGTAAAACTAGAGCAACAAAAGGTGAGTATCTTCATAACAAGTCTCCAGAGCTAATTGAAGCAGAGCAAAATCAGGCCGTAATTTTGCGTATAGCCGTAGAATTTCCTGAAATCTTGAACCGTCCTATATTTTTTGAGCAATTTTCTCATTTTGAATTTACTAATGAGATGAAAAGATTACAACAGCGTATAATTGATGTAATAAGTAACAAAAGCAACCTCGATAAAGAGGCTTTGTTACAAGAATTGAAACAGTTTAACGTTATAAAGTATGTATTTGAAAAAACTAGTGTACTAAATAGCCAACTGAACGAGAGAAAATCTGCAGAAATTGTGTGGAATAATATAGTGTTACTAAAAGAGTTAAATGCATTACGAAAAGAAAGAACCGAAGCGAGGCTGAGCGGTAATCTTGACTTAGAGGAAAGGTTGATAGAACAAATAAAGCAAATAGAAAGCAGTATACAAGAAATGCAAATGGAGTTTATTGAAAAGTAGATATCGTCTCGTTAGTCAACAAGAAAATTACAAAATAAGACAATATTTTACATAAGATTGAAATTTTTAACTAATTAAGCCTTCCTCTAACAGCTTTGCCCTGTAGTTTTTGATATGGTTAGGATCACTTGAAAATGTATAATTTTTGTAGTTAGCTCTGCTGTGCATATAAAGTTTACTATTGACTTTTATCACATTATCTCACATTATCTCACATAATATGCATGTGAGAAGAATATGAACTGGAAGAATTTTCGTCTTAGTACGCGTCTCAACCTAGAAGGGCCTGTAATTGAGCAAGTGTACGAGTTAATTACTGCAGTTGATAGTGTTAAAAATAGCTGGCAGATAACGAAAAAACTACTACCACAAACAATTGAAAGATTAACTCATTCAGTTATTGTTACATCTTCTGGCGCTTCTAACCGTATTGAAGGAAATCGTCTAACCGATAAAGAAGTTGAGGATCTATATAAAAACCTACGTGTCAAAAAATTTAAAAATAGAGATGAGCAAGAAATTGCTGGCTACTTAGAAATGCTTACACTAATATTTCATGATTATACGGATATTCCAATTAGTGAGTCATCAATATTGCACATTAACAACCAGATGCTACTTTATAGTGAAAAAGATTTGTATCATAGAGGAAAATACAAAGCAAGTTCTAATAGAGTTGAGGCAAAAGATCAGAATGGAAAAGTTGTTGGTATAATTTTTGATCCCACACCACCTTACCTTGTTAGAAAGGAAGTACAAGAGCTTATTGATTGGTATCACTGGTCCTTAAATAATAAATTTAAGCATCCTCTTATTATTATTGCTAACTTTGTTTTTGAGTATCTGGCAATACACCCTTTTCAAGATGGGAATGGCAGAACTAGTAGATTGATGACTAATTTAATGCTGTTGCAGCAGGGTTATGATTTTGTATCTATTGTATCACATGAAAAGATAATTGAAACTAACAAACTTGATTACTATTTAGCGCTTAATAAAACACAAAGTAGCTGGAAAAGTGGCAAAGAAGATATTTCCCCGTGGTTAATATTTTTTCTTAATGTACTCAAAACGCAAGCAAATGAGGCGCATTATATTCTTGAGAGGGAGAATACTGAATATTTATTATCAAGAAAACAATTGTTCTTCTGGGAATGGGCACTTAGCCTTGCAGATAAAGAATTTAGTAGAAAAGATGCTATAGAAGCTCTAGGATTTCCTCCAAGAACAGTAGAGGCAATTACAAAGAAACTGCTAGGGATGAAATACTTACAGCGTCTTGGAGAAGGCAAAGCCACTAGATATAAAGTTATTATTTAAAAGTTTTAGTATGTTTTTCGAGATTTTTTTAAATCCAGTCTTATGCACAACTTTGTTTGCAATTTTATTCGATTAAAAATTGCATTTTAGCAATAAAAAACTTACTTATTGTAGGAAAATCTTGTGTTTGTTCTCATATGAAACTATTTATGGAGTGACAATGGTACATGTATTATACTTACATTTCTGATTCGAAAGTTTATGCAGTTGTTTCTAACAAGATTGATCAACAAATTCTATTGTTTAAAGATGAGAAATAAAGTAATCATCATTTCCAGTATTGCTTTTATTCTACTGTTTTTTATCAGCAGTGCATTTTTAAAAAAAGATCAGGCGGTTCATAGCGATAATGCAACTAGTAGCTTTTCAGTAAAAACTCAAGAATGTGCGCCGCAAAACCGCACTATATATTTAAATTTTTCTGGTACAGTAAATCCCTTACATAGAGCTAGCCTTGTCTCAAAAATAAGTGGTAAGATTATTGCTATTTATTTACCTGATGGTGAAAAGGTAAAAAGAGATGATGTAGTGTTAAAGATAGAAGATTATGACAGGATTGAGCAAGCTCAGAAAGCCAAAGCTTTATTAAAGCAGCGTGAAATTGAGTATGATTCCTCTCACAAACTGAATAAAAAAGGCTATGGGGCACAAATACAAGTAGAAGCAGCTTTTACTGCGTTACAAAGTGCAAAAGCTGACCTAAAAAGGCTAGAATTGGATTTAGAAAATACTGCAGTCACATCTCCTATAGATGGTTATATTGATAAAATCAATGCAAACGAAGGGGATTTTGTTAATGCTGGGCAAAAAATAGCTGACGTGGTTAATTTCGATCAAATTCTTGTAGTGTTATACGTTTCGGAAAATGAAGTAAATAAAATAGAGCTAGGCAGCACAGCTCAAATTAATTTGCTGGACGGAAAAGAATTGGCAGGTGAAGTAAGTTTTATTAGTAAAATTGCTGAGCCTAAAACTGGGTCTTATAGGGTAAAAGTAAAGGTGACTAATAATAAAATGATATCCTTGCAGGGACTAACTGCCAACGTAAGGCTACCTTCAGGCGAAAGATTTGCATATAAAGTTCCTTCTTCAGCCCTGAGCTTAAGTGACGAGGGTGCTCTTGGAATAAAGATTGTTGATGACAATAATTATGTAGTATTTGCACCAATAGAAATTGTTGATCATGAGAGCGATGGGGTTTGGATAGTAGCAAATAACGAAGATAAACCCATAAAGTTAATAGTATTGGGCCACCTATTTGTTAAGCCTGGTGATAAGGTTTAAGACATAAGATCCTTTGACCTTACCCAGAAAAAGTGGAGAGAAAGTGTGGAATGTTTTTTACAAAAAAAATGATGCATCAAATTGTTCTGGAATGCAATAGTTAATAGTGACGTTGTTTGTTATAAAAAATTTCTATGTATTCAAATATTGCAGTTCTAGTTTGTTGAGCAGAGTGTTGTGAAGTATCAATAAGTATTTCTCTTTTCAATGAGCTAAAGAAGCTTTCTGCAACAGAATTGTCGTAACAACAGCCTTTATTACTCATCTATATTCTTTACAGCTAAGAGATATTGATACCCTTGCGCAGTATATTGTGAACCTTGGTCACTGTGCAGCAGTAGATTTTTAACAGGTTTACGCCTATTAATGGCCATTAATAAAGAGTTCATAACCAATTGTTTATTTATTGCACTACTCATTAACTACCATACGTGAGAATTATTGCTGCCAAATATAGCCATCCCTCCTTGGTTTTGATGTAAGTAATCCCATACTTTATTTGGTTGATCAACAATAAAGTTTTGATCTAGTATATTGGGAGCTACAGCTCTATTATCTGTTTGTTGTTTTTTAATTTTAAACTTTCTTCTCAGTATAGCCTTGATGTCATTTTTCTGCATAATACTTTGCACCGTTTTCAAATTGCAACTTTTACCCAAAGCCTTCAATTCAGCATGAATTTTAGGAGCTCCATATCTACATTTAGAAACTTGATATATTTTTTGAATAGCTGCGAGTAGCTCTTTATTTGCTGATTCTCTACTGCTTATTTTTCTTGTGGTCCACTTATAGTAGCCACTAGCAGAAAATCCTACATAATTCCTGTACTTTATAGCAGTTACTATATAAAAAAATATTTTACTCTTTTTGACTGGCCAGGGCTTTTTTTTAAATGTCTCTTTCCCTTGTTACTCTTGCTTTGTAAATCAAACCTCTCTTTGTCATAAGGTGCTACATCTGGAAATGCATTTGCCGCTGACTTTTTTTCGTTATATTTCTTCATCCATTTTCCTAATACACTATCCCTTATTCCTAGATCTCTTGCTACTTTTGCAACTGGTTGACCTACCTTTCTTTGTTCATTTGCCAGTTTAACAGCTTCCAATTTGAATTCTGCTGTATATTCTCTTACCATTTCTAATCCTCCAAAATTTTATTTTACCCAAAAAAACTCTTTTCTTTCTCTCCACTTTTTCTGGGTAAGGTCACTACTGCTATTCCACGTCAAGAACAACCATAAGTTCATTAGGGTTCACATAACCTAAAGCATTTTTTGCTTGCTCATCAAGCAGATCTAAATCTAAGCTTTTTTCATATAAGCCAAATACTTTGTTGTCCAACTTTTCCTTTTCAGAAGAGACATCCTTTAGCAAAAGTTTATTGTACTCGATTTCTTTTTTTAAATCGATTAACGTCAATAAGCCACGTTTACCTGTAATTGTGCTAATGCTGAAATATAATGTAAGGGAAGAAATGAGTAAGGCTGCGCTTAAACACAGTAATTTTTGCTTCTTTTTAGATATAAGCACCGTACTTTCACATATAAAAAATATATAACATGAAAAGGTGAACAAAAAGCTAAGAACCTTGACGCGCTTTACACCTTGGCTTTACCTTATTTATAATGTAAATCTTACTACCCCTTTTCACAACTTTACAATTTTTATCTCTGTTACGATGAGATTTTAGCGACCCTTTGACTTTCATATCTATAGTAAGAATTAAATTACTTTACATTATAATCACTTATCAAGAGTTAGTCAATTGATAACATTTTATTAAAATATTGTATAATTGTTGCTGATACTTCTTCGATCGACTTTTGCGTGACATCGATAATTGGCCAGTTACTCTGTTTAAAGAGCTCCTCTGCTTCTTTAATTTCCTTTTCTACTTTCTCAGGGTTAGCATATATATTATTATCTTCGTTGTTAATTGAAGTAAGTCTATTTTTGCGTATTTCTATTAGCCTACTTACGTCTATTGTTACCCCTATCGTTAGTTTATTTTTTAATTTTGCCAAGTCAACATAAAAAGGTACTCCACTAACAAAAGGAATATTTGCAACTTTATAGCCTCGGTAAGCTAAATACGTACTGGTGGGAGATTTTGATGTACGTGAAACTCCAACCAAAATTATATCTGCTTTATCAATATCTTGAATATTTTGTCCATCATCATGATTAATAGTGTAGTTTATTGCCTCAATGCGCTGAAAATATTCGTTATTTATCTCAGTATGCAAGTCAAGCTTTTCGTCTTTTTCAATTTCAAGATAAGACGAAATTTCTCTAATAATATGTGATAATATTGCTCTATAGGGAATTTTCAACTTTATACAGTTATCTTTTAGATATTTTCTTAGCTCATCATCAGTAATAGTGCATATAACAAAATTATGCTCATCACTTTTCCTATTAATTTCCTCCAGAATTTTGTCAATCTGCTCTTCTCCTTTTACAAAAGACCAAACATATTCGATCGTTTCTACAGAACGAAAGTGTTTCAGAGCTGATTTTGCAACTGATATAACAGTTTCACCACTTGAATCTGATACTAAGTGTAGATTAAGCTTTTTAAGGGTCATATACTAAAAATAATAGCTAGCAATCTGCTACTGAAATTATGCTAATTTGTTGACCTACGTAAATATAGAAAAACTATCCTGTTGATAAAACTCAAACTAATTGGTAAATTCTTAACACAATTATTCTCAAAACGAATGTTTTTATTAAAGCCTACAAATTTCTCTTATTTTTCTAAGAAAGCTCTACCTTGGCTTGGGGTTATTTGTTTCGCATGTTTTTTAATTGGAATGTCTTTGGCGTTATTCTTCTCTCCAGAAGATTATAAACAAGGAGAAATTGTACGAATCATGTACATTCATGTGCCTTCTGCATGGCTTGCTCTTGGAATATATGGATTAATTGCATCACTTGGTTTCATTTCATTGGTATGGAACAATAGCATTGCTAGTGTCTTGGCACATGCTGCTGCTCCTGCAGGGACAGTCTTTTCGGCAATATGCTTAATCACAGGCAGCATCTGGGGAAAAGGAACCTGGGGCACTTGGTGGGTATGGGATGCAAGGCTTACTTCAATGCTGATTTTATTTTTCCTATATGTTGGCTACCTTTCATTGTGGAGCGCTTTTGATAATGAAGCGAGGGCAGAAAAATCAGCAGCAGTATTTGCCATCTTTAGTGCTATAAATATTCCTATAGTAAAATTTTCCGTGAATTTATGGTCCACTCTCCATCAGCCAGCAAGCATTTTGAGAAAAGGTGGAATAGCAATAGAAAGTTCCCTGCTGTTGCCACTGGTTGCAATGTTTATGTTTTGTGCCACATTTTTTTTAGTAGTGTGGATACTGTATTCACTTTACTTAATTAATTTATATAAGATAAAGAGAGAAATCAGTATGCGGTATTAGGCCGAGAGATGAAAATAGAACACACCACATCACCAAGTAGCAAAGACATTGAATTCCTACTCAAAAAGATTAATGAAGAAACCGTTGATAAAGGTACGTGTAACCCATTTGCTTTTTTTATTCGCGATGATACTGAACAAATTATTGTAGGTTGTAGCGGTTTTGTTATCTATGGTTCAATTTACACTGACTTGCTTTGGGTGCACTCTGATTATAGAAGAAAAGGTATGGGAAAGCAGCTAATGGAAGAAGTTCATGATTATGGTCGTGAGATGCACTGTAAAATAGCAACCGTTGCAACCATGAATTTTCAAAAAGCGAAAGTATTTTATGAAAAGCTTGGGTATAAGTGTGATCTTGTACGTCCAGGGTATGTTAACATGTATATTTTTGAAGAAAGTGTTGTGAGATGCACTGTAAAATAGCAACCGTTGTAACCATGAACTCTAAAATATTTAAAGAGCCTACTAATATCTTTAAGGTAAATGTTCATGTGATTCCGCAGAATAATTCTGTTTTTTGATTCTATCTGTCCATTTATCATTTTCTATATCTTGTTTGTTGGTTGCTTTTTTTTCTTGCTCAACAATTGCCTTATCTATCTCCTTATGAATTGCATCAATTGCATTAATCGCACCTCCTTTTTTGTATACTTCGCTTTTCCCTTCAATAATTAACTTAATAAAAGTATTTACAACAGACTGCACTTGATTATGCTTAACCTGACCTTTTGTCAAAGAAGGTAAAGAGCCTAATTCCATCAATACTTCTGGTGCTGTTTTATCTTGAGTGGAAAGTCCTAAATTATCTGCTACTTTACTTATTAATAACTCTCTGTGTTCTTTATTATCTTCCAATTTAGCATAATCACTCAATAGATCTATAACGGTAGATACTCTGACTTCAACAACATCATCAACATCTTCATCTTCTAGAGCAACTCCTGACCCAAATAACCTCTCTCTGAGATTTTCGCTTAAAAGATTGATAAATTCTTCATTTGCATCTGATCCTGTGGTTGATATTGTACCATCTAAATAGTTACTTTGAGCACCGAAGCCATGCTCTATTTGTATTTTTGTCTCAGGTTTAAATCCTAATTTTGCACAGAATTGCTGAAAATATTCTTTAATAATGTCAAACAAGCTCTTGCCATTATCTTTATAATTTTTTAACTCTTTAGGAATAGTAAGTGACAATTTACCATCTCTGTATGTTACAAAGTCTTCACCATTGTGAGATTCAATTGTAAATTCCAATGAACTAGACAGATTACATATCTTATCGCCATGCATAACTTGATTTTTAACAGAGAGTATTGGTAGCCTCATATCAGATCTAATTCTCACATTATTTTGGTTAGCACAATCAATATTTATTACTTTTTTAGGATTTTCTACTATGAACGACTGTCCAAGTGCAAGTTGGGTTTGTATAAATGGAGCAGCCTCATACCCTGCTTGATTACAATTGGTAACTAGCTCTTCTAAAATAGCATCACTTGGAACTTCTGCCCCAGCGTATCTGAACATTTTTTTGAAAACTTCTTTTGCAAAGGAACGGTAATCCTTGTTTTCATCTTTCTCTGTTGGTAATAGATGGATATACCTTTGGCCAGCATTGTAAAATTCTTCAAATTCTTTCTTATATGAATCGGTTTTTTGATGATTGGCAGTTTTGGAATTTTCACAGTAATTTTTCCATAGCTCACCCAATGCATTACTTACAAGCTCTTTCTCAATATCTTCGAGTACTGAAGCAACAAAAGCTTTGCCATGATCCGTATCTATTTCTCTTGTTCCTTTTTTGTTAAATATTTCGTCATTATATATATCATCACTATTAAAAAGTTCGCTTTTGCGGTGCTTAGCTCCTTCCTTAAATGCAATAATAAGATTTTTATCTATTTCTTTTCCGTTAATAATAAAATTCATCCTTTGAAAATCTAAGAACATTGTTTCACCGGAATTCGCTAATTTATTATCTTGATCTGCTCTTAATTTACTAAAATTGAACTCTTTAGCTGTGGCCTTTAATCTAACTACTGGACTCTTATTATTTTTTCCTTTTGTCTCTTTCATAAATAACACCTTACTGTAAATATGCTGTAAGTTATATCATATAATGATGAATAATTTGGTAATATATTAAGAAAATCGACAGTATATTTCTTTATTTAAGGGGTGTAGGAAAGGCGTAGATTTCTCTTTCCATTTGTAGCGTACTGCATTAATATTTATGTATTAATCTAGAAAATAATGATGAATAACATTGTAATTGTTGGTCTGCAATGGGGTGACGAAGGCAAGGGTAAAATAGTAGATTATCTTTCTGAGAATGCAGATGTAGTTGTGAGATTTCAGGGAGGAAATAATGCAGGGCACACTATAGTAGTAGATGATGAGGTTTATAAATTAAATTTACTGCCCTCTGCTGTTTTGAGGCCAGGCAAAATATCTATCATAGGAAATGGCGTTGCTCTTGATCCACACGCTCTAATCTCAGAAATAGAGTCATTGAAAGTTAAAGGAGTAGACGTAAACTATAACAACTTGATGGTATCCGAGAGCTGTCCATTAATACTTAGCATACATAAGGACAAGGAAAAGCTATTTGAAGATTTAAATGGAAATCACAAAATTGGTACAACAAACAAAGGGATAGGGCCATGTTATGAAGATAAAGTTGGAAGGAGAGCTATACGCCTTTGTGACTTAGAAAACGCAGATGAGCTCAATAAAAGAGTGGATACTCTTTTGAATTACCACAATGCTATCAGGAAAGGCCTTAACTACCAGGTGGTTAAAAAAGAAGAAATATTAAAGGAAATTCAAGAGATTTCAGAAAAAATTCTTTCATATAAAAAACCTGTGTGGAAGATATTAAATGACTTGATGAAAGAAGGTAAGAAAATAATATTTGAAGGTGCCCAAGGCGCATTTTTAGATATCGACCACGGAACTTACCCTTTTGTTACTTCAAGTAATACTGTAGCATCGCAAGCAATAACAGGCTCAGGGTTATCCTCCAATGCTTACATTATTGGTGTGGTAAAAGCTTATACAACAAGAGTGGGCAATGGCCCATTTCCTACTGAGCAGAAAAATGAAGTAGGAGATAGCTTGTTTACTATAGGTAAGGAACTTGGAACAGTGAGCAATAGAAGAAGGCGTTGCGGATGGTTCGATGCAGTTTTAGTGCGCCAGGCCGTACAACTCTCTGGAGTTTCAAGCATTGTATTAACCAAATTAGATGTGCTTAATTCTTTTGATACAATTAAAATATGCACTGGTTACAAGTATAGCGGAAAAATGTATGATTATTTACCCGCATCGCATTCAATACAAGGGGAATTAGAGCCAATATATGAAGAGTTTCCTGGCTGGAAAGAAAACACTCAAGGTAAAAGGTCGATTGAAACATTGCCTATCAATTTAATAAAATATATAGAAGGGTTAGAAAAATTAATAGGTGTACCAATTCATCTAATCTCAACTAGTCCAAAGAGAGAGGATGTTATTAAGCTTAAAGATTTCTGAAAACGTCTTTGTATCTTAGAGCCTGTACGTAATCTCAAAAAAGAGATAAAGTGAGAGGATAAAGTATATAAAGTAGGATATGCGAAGTTTATAACCAAGTGACATAAGTCGAGAAAAGTTTGAGATTATTGTAGCAGATCTGGAATCTTGCAGAAAGAAGACAAAACCAAGAACACTTGATTTACATGATATATTTTGTGGAGTGTTATACGTGTTAAAAAGTGGTTGCCAGTGGAGAATGGTATCAAAAGAGTTCCCAAAATGGCGCAATTGTTACGACTATTTTAAGAAGTGGAGTGAAAAACCAGATGTAAATAAAGAAAGTGTTCTGGAGCTGGTATTAAAAAAAAATAATTGCGACAAAACAATGGTCGGAAAAGCTTCTGTATAATTGATGCACAGAGTATAAAAAATGCAGATACTGCTGAAGCTATGATGCAGGCAAGAAGATTTCAGGGCCGTATTGCAGTAGATACGCAAGCATGCAATTTATACAACAACAGCAGAGATAACTGACCGTAGCAGTGCTGTGAGAATGGTCGAAAATGCAAAAGAAAACCTCTCGGGAGTTAAAAATGTACTGGTTGATGCAGGCTATACTGGAGAGAATTTTGTAACTCAAATAAAAACGATTATTGGTGCAACCGTTGAAGTGATCAAAAGAAATGAATTACGTTCCTTTGTTGTATTGCCCAAAAGATGGGTTGTGGAGCGATCTTTTGCTTGGTTAGAAAAATGTAGAAGATTGTGGAAAAATTGTGAGCGAAAACTCAATACTAGCCTACAAATGGTAGTTCTGGCTTTCACTGCCTTACTTCTGAAAAAATTATGAACAGGCTCTTACTAACTCTTATCTAATAAAAAAAATACTTGTGTAACTTCGAATAGTCTATTATGCAAGACAACAGTATAAACATGTAGTAAGAAATGTATAATGAAAAATAAAAGCTCAAGTTTAACACTTGCAGTTATTTTTACACAATTAAGTAATCATAAAAGTTAGTGTAGGGCGAGGTTATACAGTTTGCTTTCTTTTAATATATGTTAATTGGTATAATATAAATATAGTTAAGGAGGTGTATTATGATTGGAAGTTTGGCTAAAGAAGAAAAAACAGCAGAGGCAGGAAAAACAGGTGATCAACTTGAAAAGTGTATTGGACCAACTTCACTGAATAGGGAGGTTTATTACTCTACGCTTATCTACTATACATTAAAAGAGTTATATTCACAATTAGGTGATATCTCTTATGCTAATAAAACAAGATCAGAAAAAGAAATAATCAATTTTTATGTTCTACCTCAATTTGCACGTTTTAAAGAAATTATTGATGAAGATATAAAAAAAGATCCTTCGTTTGCAAATTCTGCTATTGTAAAGTTTTGCTCCTCAATTATAAAAAATAACAAATTACTTAAAGAATTAGAAGAAGTTAGTATTCCTGCCAAAAACTCTAGTGTAAAGGCAAGGGTAAGCTTTCAACTAAAAAATCTGAAAGAAAAGGTGTGGTTCTTAGGAAAACTAAAGGAAAAAAAGAATTTCACTTACGTGCAGAGGGCTTTTGGGGATAAGTGGAGTTTTTATGACCTAATAAATGATGGAGATTTTAAAAAAACGTACATAGATAAAGCAGTAACAGAGTCTGCTAATAAGAGCTTTAAGGAAGATATAGATAAATGCATAAAGTTGGCAGAGCAGGGAAAAGAAGCTGCAAGTAAATATCTTGGAGAGAAAGGCGTAGAGTTTCGAGCTTATTACACAGAAACTGATAACACTCATAGAGTTTTGAATATCAATCTTATTAATTACAATAGAAGTGAGCAAATCAGGATTAGTGACATTTTACAGCAAGAGAAAGATATGAAAGAGCTGAATATCTGTTGCAATAAAAAACATGAAATACACTCTCATCGGAAAGGTAAGGAAAGATATTATGAATTTAAAGAGGGCGCATATTATGAAATGAAAAGCACTTGGCCTGTAAAGGATGGATCCGAAATGTGTACCATGATTATGAATGTGAGTAGCGATGGCATAACTGAAGTACTAAAATTTAATGATGAAGATTTTGTGCTATCGGATGAGATCTTAGAATTAATAAAGCAAAACGATGAATTATATATTCAAGGTCTCTCCTTATATGATGCTGTACTAGAAAAAGGTAAGGCTGCTGATGTTGTACCTACTGCTAATAATAATTTTCAAAATGAGTCTATAGCGGCCTATCGCGAGGAACCAGAGGGGGAATTAGACCCTAAAGTTGATGCTGACAATAGCCTTCCTCCTTCTATTAATAGCAATGCATCAACTCAAACGGAAGTCAATTTACAATACACTGAAACTCAAACAGAAGTTGCTTCACAACAAATCGAAACTAAAACGGAAGTCAATTTACAGCACACTGGAACTCAGACAGAATTTGCTTCACAACAAATGGATGAATTGATTTTAAATAATCAGATGCTGTCCGAAAAAAACGTTGAATTGAAGCAAGAAATGTCAAATTTGAAAAAAGAAGCTGTTGAATTGAAGCAAAAAATAGAAGCAGGGTTGCAAGTGATAAATAAAAAGCACCATGAATTAATACAAGAAAATCAGCGACTACAGGAGAAACTAGAAACAACCCAAGCAGAAGCTAATCAAACAATTGTAAAGTTAGAGAAGCAGAATAGCAATTTACAAGACAGGTTTGAAAAAGAGGAGCAAAAAAACACGGAATTGCAAACTGAACTGGCACAAAAAAATGAAGAATTAGCAGGTGTGTTAAAAGAGCTACAAGGGAAAGCACAAGAACTTAAAGGTGTATATGAAGAAAAAAGAAAGCTAAAGGAAGAGCTGAAAATTGTTAATGCAGGAAAGAAGAATTTGGAAAAAGAGCTAAATCAAGCACGAGAAGATGCGGAACAGATAATGGTTGAACGACGCCAGCAGAAAGAGCGCTTGAAAGATCAGCTAAGAGAATTAGATCAGGAATATAAGGTACAAGTAGAAATTGAGCAAAAGATTAAAGAATCAGATAGGCAGGATAGCGATTTACAAGATACACTTGGAGAAGAGAGACTAAAACTCAACATTGAAGAACTAGAAAACGAGTACGAGGAATTTCCAGGAGATAAGGTGCTTACACTTGAACTCACTAAAGATGAAGATAAAGTCGAAGAGTTAAGAAACGAGCTAGAGCGTGAGAAAGAAAAGTGTAAACAATTATTAGAAGAAGAAAATGAATGGGGTGATGAATTGGTAGGAATGCTTGATGGACTGGAAGAAAAAATTCGTGCTGATGAACAAAGGAGCTTCAACAATCAATTAACGGGAGAAATTTCTAATGAGTCTGGTAATGCTCCACGACAGAAGAAAAGGTTATCCAAATCTTCAAGCGTTGATAATGAGTCTTATGTTCCACTGAGAGAGAAGACAACATTACTCAGATCTTTAAGCGTTGATAGTGGACTTGATAGCGATGAAGAAAATTGTGATAATGATTTATCTTTCAACATAAGTCCTATAAGTTCTATTGAGAAGGTGGCAGAGAGTAGAAACGTAGGTAGGGTATCATTGTGAAGATGGTTGGGGTTAAGTTGCAACTTAAGTGGGGCGCAAAAGGTCTTTTGTGTTGATAATAATTTAAAATCTATAGTAGACTAAAAAAGATTATTAAATTATAATATAACATATGATAAAAGACGAGAAATCGAAAACAATTTTTGAAGTGGAAGGGGCAGTAACTGCTTTACTACCTGCAGCAGAATTTAGAGTGAAACTGGACAATGAACATGAGATTATCTGTCATGTATCAGGGAAAGTGAGAAGAAGTAAAATACGCATCATTATAGGGGATAGGGTGTTAGTTGAGATGAGCATTTACGATAGGAATGCGAGAAAGGGTAGGATCATTAGAAGGCTTAAAGGTACAAGTGACAGAACGATCTCTAAATAATCTTATTCTTGCTTCATCATCGAAAAGGCGTATAGCTTTACTAAAACAAATAAACATTGAGCCAGGTTTAATTTTGCCAGCAGATATAGATGAAGCCCCTTTAAAAAAGGAACTTCCGAAGGATTACTCAATCCGTATGGCAAAAAGTAAAGCTGAGAAAATACAAAGTTTAAATCCAAATTATTTTGTGCTTGGTGTTGATACAGTTGTTGCTTGTGGTAGAAGGATATTGCTCAAAGCTGAAAACGTTGAGCAAGCAGAAAAATGTATCCGCTTGTTATCAGGAAGAAGGCATAGAGTATACACCAGTGTATGTCTATTAACTCCCGATCAATCTAAACAACATATCAGGACTGTGGTTACAATAGTGAAATTTAAACGTCTCAGTGAACAAGAAATTAAGTATTATTTAGCATCAGAAGAGTGGAAAAATAGGGCGGGGGGATGCAATATACAAGGCCTAGCTGGAGTGTTCGTATTGTTCTTACGCGGCTCCTACTCTTCCGTTATAGGGTTACCATTACATGAAACCTATTGTTTGCTAAGCAATTATTTTAACTTCAATTTATATTGAAATACCTTTATTAGTATCTTTTTTTTGTTGTGACTCAGCAACCTGTTTAGCCCAATCTAGTGGTCTTTTATTTCTGTTAGCTAATGCAATTCTATTGCGATCATAACCATCAGTGTGTTCTGTTAAAGTATCTCCTCTTTCTTCTTCTATTACTCCAGCTTTCAGTTGTGCTTCATCTTTCTCTAGTAATTTATATAGTTCGCTATTTTTATCTACAGTTGGATTAGTGTCATTATTTTCTCGTTCTGCCACTGTTTTTTCTAACCACTTACGTATAGGGTCATATTGTTTACCTTCTCCTATCTTTTCTAAAATGTTTTCTGAGAATGAATCTTTAGGAATATTTTCTTTAGTAGCCTGTTGTGCCGGTTCTCTTAACCCTTTATCCGGGTTTCCCAATGCTCCTTTTAACTCACTCGTATCTCCGATTTCTTTTGGTTCAATGTTTTCTAAGCTCTTCTTTAACTGTTCAGGATTTACTTGAGATTGTTCATTATTGTCATGAGTTGGAGATGAATAGCCCGAATCGTTTGCTTTTATGTCTGTTGAGCTGTCTTTTAGCAACCCAACTTCTCTCAAGCGTTTTTTAGTTTCTTCGCTAATCTGACTCTGATCAGCTGATTTTAACCCGAGATTTTCTTGACCTAATGTATTTTTAAGTTCTTCAAATAGAGTTAGATTACTTTGTCTAATATGTTCTTCTAATTTCCTTCCTACCTGTTTTAAATCTGTTTGAGATTTACTATCACTATTAGTTGGAGATATATAGCCTGAATCACTTATACTATTTGGTGTTGAAGCAGAGACACTAATAGTTGGACCTTCCACTATTTTTACATCTGCTAAATCGTCTTTTTGCAATCCATCTTCTTTATCTTGTGACAGTTTATCAGTAGGATCAACTTGCCTTAATCCTCTATTATCCTGCTGTGATCTATCTCTGATTTCTTTAAGAAGATTTTCAGGTGGAGTTTGATCACTTTGTTCAATGTTCTCTAAGCTCTTCTTTAACTGTTCAGGATTTACTTGAGATTGTTCATTATTGTCATGAGTTGGAGATGAATAGCCCGAGTCACTTTTATTATTGAGTGCTGTAGCAGAGAGCGGCTGTTCACTTTCTTTCCACTTAGCATCACTAGCATCTTGGTTATCACTGTTATCTGGAGAAGATGAATAAGGAATTATGTCCTTTAATGTCTCTAACGGTGATGGGTTATTTTTTCTACTTCCTGCAATTGATGCTTTTCTATCATCAACATCAATGTGCCGTAAGTTGTTTTTCTTGAAATTTCTGATGTCTTGTAACAGATCGCCTTTGCTATTTCCTTCTTGTTGCTGGGTTTTAGGTTGTTGCTGATCATTAGGTGTTTGCTCACTTCTATCTGGTTTTTGGCTTCCAGGTACAGCATGTCCAAATGTAGGATTGTCATACCGTTCATCTTCTTGCCTATTATCTTGATTGTGGCTTACAGACTTGGTGAAAGTAGAACTATCTGAAGAATCAGAAGTTGCACCTTTTTGCTGATTATTAGGTGTTTGCTCATTTTCGCGCAAGTCATCTGGTTTTTGGCTTCCAGATTTGGCTCCCCCTTGCTCATCGAAAACACCTTTTTTAGGTGGTAGTGAACTAGTTCTAGGTGGAAGTGGCGGAGGAGTTTTTTTGTTCTGAGGATTCTCCTCAAAAAGCGATTGTAGGTTATAAACTTGACCTCCCGAATTTGCTTCTCGTGCTGCTTGTCTAAGCTCACGCTTTTCTTTAGCCTCCTGAGAATTAATTTTATCGTCAAAATCTTTTCCAATTCCGCTATCGTAAGACTGCCTTCTGCTGTTAGATTGTAGTCCAAAATGTGAATGGTGGTCTTCTTTTTTTTGAGTTATATCAGTAGCTTGAACGCTAACACCTCTATTAACATCAATTCTTGTTGTAGTTTCAGATGATAGCTCGTTACTGTCTTTATTATGTTGCATCTCATTCGCTTTTCCTTGTCCTTTCTCCCTGAATTGTATTTCATGCAAGAATAAACCACCTATTTTTACATCTCTGTTTACTTCTAACCGTTCTAGAGAAAAATCATCACCTTTAACAAGGTCTACACCGTTAGCATCAATCTTAATTTTGATCTTACATTCCTTCCCCTCCGCATACCACTTTAAAGTCATTTCATATGAACCATCAGTTACGACATAATGTCTTATTTTTTTCCCTTCTTCCTCGGCAACAAAACCATGCATTCCGCTCTTTCCATCACTATGCAATGTTGAAAATCCCGAGATTTCATTCTTCTCACAAAAATCACTGTTTAAAAATTCGCTGATTTTAAACTCTTTTTTGTTATTTCCCAGCGTAATACTTGCGTGATTACCGTATATTGAAACTCCTGCAACATCATCAACATACTCTTTCAACCTTTCTTTAACTTCACTTTCAAGGTCTTGTCCAGCTTTCTTTGTCTTGTCGCATTTCTGAAGAATAACTCCATATGCTTTATCTTTGTTTTCTTCTTCGTCCCAATTCCAGTTGGCGTGTTTTGTTAAAAACTTTACTGTGTTAAAATCAACTCTAGCATTATAAATTGGGTCGTCTTCCTTTTTTATTTTATCAAATAAAGGAAAAATTTCTTGAATGCGCTCATTATAAATGTGTTCTTGTTGTGTATCGTTAGTGCCCATATATCCCTCACTAATAACCCTCTGCCTTTAGTTCTAGCTAATACTAGCTAATATAATTATCACAAGCATTGGTTGAATTTTTATTAAGGAAGGTTGTGTTACTAATGTGATAACACAAGCTATTTTATGGTAACATCAAACGATTTAAGTTGTCATTCCAGTCTGGAATCCAGCCTTTCACGAACCCCATCAAAAATGTTGTGTTTGAACATAAGATTAGCTACTTTTATGCTCACTAACTTAGTGCCAATCAAGATTCCTGGATCCCAGTGTCTGGGCACTGGGATGACATCCTTCTTGGCGGAAATCACTCTTATATCACAACAGCTGCATAGCCTAAATTGCTTTAGCTATAGCTCTGTTTTTGCAACTTCAAATATCTGCTACTCATAGTAAACACTTCTGGATCTTGAGAGGTTAGCTTGAGTATAGCGAGTATGTTGATAAACAACAAAGCAGCAATCGAGATATCAGCAACATCCCATAGCAACCGGACTTTACCTATCGCACCAAGCGGAATGATCATGGTAAAAATTACAATCCAGATTTTAGTGTATTTATTATCCATAGACACATAGCGTATTGTCTGTTTTGAGCAAAAAAACCAAGTAAAAATAGTAGTAAAGGCAAAACAAAACATTATGGCCATAATTAAATAGTCAATATAGGGCCAATTCATAGCTTTTCTAAAAGCAAATATGCACATGTTAGTACTCTCTAAATCAGTGACCCAAGAATCTGTGACAAGCAGTACCATTGTTGTAATAAACACTATGAATGCAACTATAAAAGGCGATATTATTGTGATTAGGCTCTGTTCAATAATAAATTTATTATTATTTTTCTTAGGAACAATTGAAGAATGTACGATTCCTTCGAGGCCAAGCCCTATATCTGTTGCAAAAATACCTCGCAAAGTTCCAACTTGAATAATAGTCAACATTTCTAAAATCAAACCTAGAGATAAACCAGAGTTAAAGCTACTAGTTGTAAAAAAACTGCTTGTTATTAGTTTTAGAGAAGGAAGAATATTTTCACTAAATTTAAATAATATGATACCGCAAAGTGTGAGGTAACTTACCGTCATTATCGGTATCATAGCCGATATAAAAATTTTAATTTTTTTTAAGCTGAGAGCTGCAACAACAAAAAATATTATGGCCATTACAATGCCACCAACAACTACAGGCACATCTATCATATTAAGTGGTATTGATAGAGAATTTACCTGAACAAGGTTACCAACTGTTATTGAAACCATCATCATGATAACTAGAAAGACAATTGTGGCCTTCCTAGAGTTAAACGCATCAGTCATGTAGGCTACAGGGCCACCTATAAACCGTTCGTTCTTTTCCTTTCTGGTTTTTATACTTAGATAACAAGTGACATATTTTATCACAGAAGTGATAACAATAATTATTGCCATCCATAAAATAGAGCCCGGTCCTCCGGTTTTTAGAGCAACAGCAGTTCCTGAAATATTTCCTACTCCTAAATTTCCCCCTAAAATTGTAAACAGAGCGGCTATAGAAGAAAATTTATTTTCTCCTTTTTTAGCTCCAAGGAGTGAAAGGGCGTATGGTAATCTAAATACCTGTAGCCATTTTAGTTTAATCGATAGGTAAACACCAGCAATTAGCATGAGTAATATTGTTGGCAGTAATAAAACAAACTTTACTGTATCCATCTGTAAAAGTGAGATTTTTATTTGAGTATACAACAAAAATTGAAAATACCTAACCTATTTTCTATGTATGACTTCGTTTCCGTCATTCTAGAAACCTTTTCTTGTCATCCAAGTAGCGTGACACATAACTGTACGAACATTGTAATATGGTACAATGTTAAGACGATGTCATTCCAGTGCTTGACACTGGAATCCAGCTTTTAATGCAACCCCTCACCAAAAATATTGTGTTTTAACATAAGGTTAGCTACTTTTATACTCACCAACTTAGTGTCCAATCTGGATCCCAGTGAGCTTTGTTGCATAGCAGCAGAAAAATTAGTGATTACTGACAAAATTCATTATAAATAGCGATTTAACTGTTGAAGAAAAAATATGCCACAAAAAATGAGGGTCAGTAACCATAGCGAATATAACAAATTTCTAGAAAAAAGAGGAAATATTTTTCATTATATCAACGAAGCCATAGAAAAGTGGTACGAGAATGGTCCGAAAATACCAGGTGGCAACAATATTTATAGCGATAAAGTTGTAATTTTGGTGCACATAATAACTTGTTTATTTAGAATAGGCCTGAGGCAAACAGTTGGGTTTATAGCAGGATACCTTGAGCAAATTGGGAAAAATTTGCAAGTTATCAGCTATTCACAATCATCAAGAAGGTTTAAGAAACTCAATATTAAGATCAATGATTGCAGAAAATAATATGGAAGATATCGAAATTGCTATAGACAGTACAGGAATTAGTATATACAACAACACTCCTGGTCATAGCAAAGAAAATAGCGAAGATAGAAAGTATCGCAGCTATGAACAGACAAGAAAATTGCATGTAATGTTGAATACAAACAGCAAAAAAGCCATAGCTGTAAAATACAGTAACGGTGTCTACTCTGATCACTATGGAGCTTGTGATTTGCTAAAAGAAGTCGATTTTCAGTATGTCATAAAAGTACTATATGCAGATAGGGCATATGACAGAGAAAAGCTCTATAAGCTGTGTAATCAATATGGTATAAAAACGAAAATTCCTCCGAAAAACAACGCAACAGAGCATCCAAAGTTAGACTATATGGCTGAGAGAAATTCTGCAGTCAAGCTCATAAAGTCATATGATGAAGATGGTATAAAGAAGTGGAAAAAAGAGATGAGTTATGGAAAAAGATCTTATATAGAAGGTTTTTTCTCGCGATTAAAAAAGACATTTGGATTTAGTTTTAGGAACAAATCTGAAATGAATCGTGAGAGGGAACTGCTACTCAAATGTTATTTGCTTAACAAATTTACTGAAATAGGCATGGCTAAATTTGAGATAGCTTCATAAATTTATTGTGCGTTACCTACTATCCGAAGAGCGATGCAACAAAGCCATCCCAGTGTCTGGGCACTGGGATGACATCTTTTTTCTTGGTACAAATTACTCTTATATCTCAATGTTCGTACAGTTAGTGCGTGACACTTGTATCTTTATGATGTGAGGCATTAGAGCTAAAATACCTCACAGGGAGGGTGAAGCTGATGCGACACTAATGCCATTAAGCCAGATTTTGCTTCCCTCCCATAGAGTTAAAGACTGAACAGTATCTTTTGGAATTATATCCCGTATTACAAGGTTAGTCTAAACTCTCAGTTTATTTATAGTCTTGGAGGCAATTTTATGCAAGTAAATGCTATTTTGGGTGTGGATATTTCAAAAAAGAAATTTGATGTTTGTTTGTTAGTGGACAGTAAAAAACGACACAAAGTCTTTCAAAATAATCAAGATGGTTTTGCAAAATTTGTAGTTTGGTGCAATGGCCATGGAGCAAATCTTACTCATTTATGTCTTGAAGCAACTAGTTGGTATGGAGAAGATTTGGCTACTTTTATGCACGATTTAGGACATAATGTCAGTATAGTAAACCCAGAAAGCTTTTGGCAAAAGTGAGCTGCTCAGAAATAAGACAGATAAATCAGATGCAGCTATGATAGCTAGATTTTGTATCGCCAACAAACCTGCTCTTTGGAAGCCCATTGCACCTGAAATGAGGCATTTGAGGGAGCTTTACCGTTGCATGCAATCGCTAAAAGATGATAAGGTGCAACAGACAAATCGCTTGGAAAACAAAAATATGCATTCCAGTTGCAAAGAAGCTATATCTAAAGTAATTTTGGCAATAGAGGAGCAAACTATTGTTCTCGAAAAAGAAATTAATGAGCATATAAATAACTATCCACATCTAAAAAATATGGTGGAAAACCTTAAGACTATAAAAGGTATAGGATATCTTACTGCTGTTGCTGTTGTTGCAGAAATGCCATCAGTTGATAACTTTGACAATGCTAAACAATTTACAGCTTTTGCTGGTCTAAATCCAGGACATTATCAATCGGGATCGTCAGTAAGTAAGAGAAGTTGCATATGCAAAATAGGATCTGAGCGTATTCGAAAAGCTCTTTATATGCCAGCTATAGTAGTCAAAAACCATAATAATCATTTTCAAAAGTTTTGTCAGCGTCTAGCAAGTAAAGGCAAATGTCCAAAAGTCATAGTTCTTGCGTTAATGCGAAAATTAATGCATGTCTTTTTTGGTATTCTTAAAAATAATCAACCATTTAATTGTAATTTTGTTGGATAATTTGTTTGACAGCAGAAACAGTATCTGGGATCTAAATTTTTTATGCGAACCCATTATGTTTATATACTTGTAGGCCCAAGTTCCTCACATAGTGAACAAAAAAGTAAATGAGATTCCAGTGTCACGCGCTGGAATGACACCTACCCCATGAGAACTCTATTTTTCATACCACTCATTTATAAGTTTATTGATATCAGAATCTATAAAATCCTTTAATGGTTGCCTGATTTTTATCTCAACATTTTTAGGGATGCACCTATCTTTACATATCGCATAATTTATATGGAAGTTAAGGTCAATATACCCTTGATTTAAAAATATATTCATCTTAAAGGGAAATAATACCATATCCTCATATACGTTACTTACAAACGTCTCTCTCCCTACTTTATCTTTATGTTCCTTTGGAATAGGCCAGTGAATATTTATATCTGATGCATTACCTTTGTAACTAATAGACGTGGGAAGGCCAAAATCTCCAGGATCTTTATAATATATGTGCCAGCCTGGTTCTACTGTAACCTTTATTGCACCTTTAAGAGTGAAGCTTGCTTCATTTATCTCGCCATAAGTAAATCAAATTTTGCAATTTCCTCGTCAGCATATAGTTGAGCGCAAGAAAAAAATAAAAATAATATTAAATATATATATATTTTCATTAAGGTAAATTTCTCCTTTTATAGAGAAAGTAGTTTAGATTTTAATTATTATATTTAATAGTATTATATAGATTATTTATTAATATAGCATTATGCTATAGCTAAACTGACTTACGACAATCTGAAAAACGACAAATTCGTCATTCCGCTACTTGTTAGCGGAATCTATGCCGAGATACCGCGAATGAATCCACAACTGTACGAACATTGTGATTTTGGCCCATAAGGAGGGTGTCATCCCAGTGCTTGGCACTGGGATGGCTTTGTTGCATCACACTTTATGAGATGGTGATTTATGGTAAATTCATGTAACTATCTCAAATTTAGCCATACCAATATCAGTGAATTTATTAAGCAAATAGCATTTAGTTCTTTTTCTCGATTTATCTCAGATTTATTCCTAAAACTAAATCCGAATATTTGCTTTAATCTTGACAAAAACCCTTCAATATAAGATCTTTTCCCATAATTTACTTCTTTTTTCCATTCTTTCATGCCATCTTCACCGTATAATTTTATTAACCTAATAGCAGCATTCCTGTCAGACATATAATCTATTTCTGGATGTTCTGCCGCATTGTTTATTGGTGGAATTTTTGTCTTTATATCATATTCGTTACACAACTTATAAAACTTGTGCCTATCACATGCTCTATCTGCATATAGTGCTTTTATGGCATGCTGAAAATCAACTTCTTTTAGCAAATCACAAGCTCCATAGTGATCAGCCGTTACTGTATTTTACAGCTATGGCTTTTTTGTTGTTTATATTCAACATTACGTGCAATTTTCTCGTTTGCTCATAGCCACGATATTTTCTGTCAGTGCTATTTTCCTTGCTGTGTGTTGTTGTATATACTAATTCCTGTACTGTCTATAGCAATTTCGATATCTTCCATATTATTTTCTGCAATCATTTATCTTAATATTAAGTTTCTTTTGATGCTTGTGAATAGCTGCAAATCTCTTCCTATTTGTTGCAAATACCCTTTTATAAACCCGACTGTTTGTCTTAAACCAATTCTAAAGAAACTGACGATTATATGCACCAAAATCACAACTTTATCACTATAAATATAGTTGCCGCCCTGCATTTTTGGACAATTCTCGTACCAATTTTCTATGGCGTCATTGATATAACAAAAAATGCTTCCTCTTTCTTGGAGAAATTTGTTATATTCATGGCAGTTACTGACTCTCATTTTTTGTGGCATATTTTTTCTTCAACAGTTAAATGGCTATTTATAATGAATTTTGTCAGTAACTGCCAGTTCTTTTCACTTGAGCGATGCAACAAAGCCCACTGGGATCTAGAAAATTTGATTGTGTACTATACAACATTTTCGATTAAAAGCTGGATTCCAGTGTCAAGCACTGGAATGACATCACAGGGGCACTGGAATTTTTGTTTCAATATTTGTACATTAGCCATGCATCTGAACAGATACTGTAAATTAGCTATATTACATTAGCCCATCAGATGAGTTGTAATGGTTATAATTGTCTGATAAGTGATCTCTAACATCGTGACCTAACTCATTGGCATCAGGCTTAACTTCGTGATCTAACTCATTAGCATCGAGCTTAAACAAAGAAGGATTATCATCAGATTGTTGATTAGACTCTTTCTCTTTCGACCCAAATAACCATGAAAAGAGTGATGAGATAGAATCAATAATGGATTTAATTGTTGAAAAAATATTGGATAAGAAATTACTGGGTTGCTGAGTATCCTCTTCGGCTGATTCTGGTTCAGGCTCTTTTCCTGCTGTGTCATCCACATCTTCTTCAGGTTTACTTCTGCTTATAAGTGTCTTATCTAACCATTTGAATATATTCTTGTCTAGATTATGAAAATACATTTGACTTATCTCCTTATTTTCATCAACGTAAATCACTAAAGTTGTATTCTCATTCCCCAATCCATCACATTCACTAACGAGCGATTCATGAGAGTTCTTAATGTCTTTGATAAATTGAAGTTTTTCTTCTTCTGCTGAAAGATAATCTCTGTGTTCTGCTCTATAAGTGGTGCCTTTGTATTTAAAACTAAACATTGATTCACGATCTTCATATTCATCTAGTCCAGAATTCTTGACACGTTGTATAATTTGAAATTTCTCTGCTTCTGAAAGGTCCTTGAGGTATATACTACCAGTTGTATCTTTATATTTAAATTTAAACATCCATCCATGGTCTTCATATTCATCTAGTCCAGAACTCTTGACACGTTGTATAATTTGAAATTTCTCTTCTTCTGAAAGGTTTAGGCGGTATACACTACCAGTTGTACCTATGTATTTAAAAATAAAACTCCATCCATCGTATTTATATTCATCTACACCCATCTGCTTGCAAATAGCTTTATAATTTTTTTCTTCTACTTCTCGTCCAACAACATTTGCTATGAGTTCAGTATCCAGAATACTCAAAGTTTGGACTGTTGCCGATGGTGAAAAACACAATTGAAATATGTGGCCTAGCTCATGACCTAGAACAAAATCCATGGCACTTTGCTTATATGTCAGAATATTCTGACAATCTGTTACTCCTCGTGTAATATATCCTGGACCACCATCTTCATCTAAGCCGAGAAGATTGTTATACTTTGTATAATCGCTTCTATTATTAAAAATGTGAACCGTTATATTGTAACTTGCATTACTATTTTTCAAGCAAAACTTTTCTTTAAATGCTTCATAGGCAGTTTTAATGTCTGTTTCTATTTGGTTTTGTTCCTGCTCAGATAAGTTGTCGTATTTTATAGTACAATTTATATACCCGTATTTAACGGTAAAGCTGTTAGACAAAACATCATGTATATTTGTGGAAAAATAATTGAACTGCTTTGACTCAGCTTCCTTATACAATTGATGCCCATATTTATCCCTAGAATACTTTGGTAGTTTAGGTACTTTGGCAATTAAGTTTTTGTTACTATCAAAAAAAGAAATATCAGAATTACCAATCCTAAAATCCTTTATAGATTGCCCGCAAGTGCCATCATTTGCACAATCATGATTATCTTTCTTATTAAACCATGCGTTGGTGTATTTTTCCATTTTGATACCTCACTACCAAACCTTACTATATTATTATCTTGGTAAAAATCATAATAATTCGTTAACTTGTATTTTAAATCTGTATCAAATGTGCTTTTCTCGTAAGGTATGAATTGTGAAGTAATTAACTTTATTTGTTTAAAATTTTGCTAAAATAGCTCTTTTTATACTATGTTTTATATAGCTAAACTGACTTAGATTTACTGACAATTTGAAAAACAAAAATTCGTCATTCCGCTACTAGAGGTTGTCCGGAAACAAGTAAAAGGCTATAATATCTGAAATTTTAGTACGGGGTAAAAATGAGAAAAAAGTATCCAACAGATCTAAGCGAAAGGGAATGGGCAAGAATAGAAAAACACTTCAGAGTATCATACAAGAAAGGAGGAAGGCCGCCAAAGTATAGCAAAAGAGAAATATTAGAAGCAATTTTCTATGTATTGCGTACAGGGTGTCAATGGCGGTATTTACCAAATGATTTTCCGCTATGGAAGACTGTGTATGAGCAGTTCAGGCAATGGAAGAAGCAGGGAATTTTTGAGAAAATGAATTATGAAATTACAAAATATAGTAGAAGAAAAATAGGAAGGAATGAGCAGCCGAGTGCCTGTATAGTAGATAGTCAATCTGTAAAGACTACAGAAAAGGGGGGATCAAAGGCTATGATGGAAGTAAAAAAGTAAAGGGTAGAAAAAGGCATATAATTACAGACACTCAGGGTTTTATACTAGGTTGTTACGTAGGCGCTGCTAACGAAAATGATAGAGATGGTATGAAAATAGCATTAAACAATATGAGAACAAAATATACTAAAGTTAAAAAAATGTGGGCTGACATGGGATATCAAGGAAGAAATTTAAAGAATCACATAAAGGAAGAATATGACATAGATATTGAAATTGTTAAAAGGCCTCCATGTAGATTTTGGGTGCACAAAGATACGCCACCTGAGCTACTACCAACAAGAGAACAAGGGTTTAAAATACAGCCAAGAAGATGGGTTGTAGAAAGGACTTTTGCTTGGGTTAATAGGAATAGAAGGCTATCGAAGGAGTATGATTTACTCACAACATCCACTGAGAATTTCATATACCTAGCTATGAGTAGGGTTATGTTAAAGAGGGAATATGCTTGAATTTACTAGTTTCCGGACAACCTCACAGTCTTCCATAGCGGAAAATCATTTGGTAAATACCGCCATTGACACCCTGTACGCAATACATAGAAAATTGCTTCTAATATTTCTCTTTTGCTATACTTTGGCGGCCTTCCTCCTTTCTTGTATGATACTCTGAAGTGTTTTTCTATTCTTGCCCATTCCCTTTCGCTTAGATCTGTTGGATACTTTTTTCTCATCTTTACCCCGTACTAAAATTTCAGATATTATAGCCTTTTACTTGTTTCCGGACAACCTCTAAGGTTGCATTAGTTGCTGTCATGAGAAAAATTATCGTTTGTTTAAATGCCATGATAAAAAATAACAACTTTTATCTTGACTCTTAAAACGGTAGATGACAGACCATTGATTGTATGGGTTCCATCTGTTATATATAATCTTTTTGAATACGAAGAAAACTGATGAATGAGTATGATATTACGGTTATAGGTAGCGGTCCTGGTGGTTATATAGCGGCAATTAGGGCGGCACAGCTTGGGTTTAAAACTGCAATTGTGGAAAAAGAAAAAAATTTAGGCGGTATATGCTTAAATTGGGGATGTATACCAACAAAATCACTGCTTAGAGCATCTGAGGTTTATAGGCTAATAAAAAGATCAAAAGAGTTTGGTATAGAAGTAAAGGGAGCGAATTTTGATATACAATCAATAGTGAAATACTCAAGAAACGTTGTTGATAAATTGTCAAGCGGTGTTGCATATTTGATGAAAAAAAATAATATCAAAGTTCATCAAGGTTTTGGTAAACTTGCAGGCAATGGTACTATAAAAGTCGTTAGCGATAAGGAAGAACAAGAAATTGTTTCCAAGCATATCATTTTAGCAACAGGCGTGAGGGCACGGAATCTGCCTGGAATAGAGGCAGATGGAGATTTAATATGGAATGCGCAGCACGCTATGACTCCAGAGAGATTACCAAAATCGCTACTAATTATAGGGTCTGGTGCAATTGGAATAGAATTTGCAAGTTTTTATAGTACTTTGGGGGTTGATGTAACAATCATAGAGATAAAGAGCACTATTTTGCCGCTGGAGGATAAGGACATTTCAGATTTAGCACAAGAAATATTCACAAAACAGGGGATAAAAATATATACAAACAGTAGCGTAAAAGCTCTTACTAAAAGTAAAGACTCTGCTCAAGTGCTACTAAGTAGTGGTGAGAGCAAAGAATTTGAGAGGGTGATTGTTGCGGTTGGAATTCAAGCAAATATTGAAAATATAGGTTTAGAAAATACAAAAATTAAATTAAGCCCTTCTGGCTTTATTGAAACGAATGAATGGTATGAAACTAGTGAATCAAATGTGTATGCAATAGGTGATGTAGCTGGCCCACCATGTTTAGCACATAAAGCGAGCCATGAAGCCGTGATCTGCATTGAAAAGATTGCTGGTAAAAATGCTCATGCGTTAAAAAAAGAATGCATACCAAATTGCACTTATTCTCATCCACAAATAGCGAGCATCGGCCTTACTGAGGAACAGGCAATAAAAGGTGGGTATGATATAAAAATAGGAAAATTTCACTCTAACTTTAATGGTAAATCTGTTGCACTCAGTGAAACTGAAGGGTTAGTGAAAACGATTATAGATAAAAAAACCGGAGAAATTCTGGGTAGCCACATGATAGGTGCAGAAGTAACGGAGTTAATTAGCAATTTTGCTCTTGCAAAGCAACTAGAAGGAACAGACTTCGACATAAAATCTACGATTTTTCCTCATCCAACCATTTCAGAGATGATACATGAATCAGTGCTTGCTGCAGATGTTAAATAGTTGAACTAACGTTCCATCGTTTTAGAGTTGTCAATGTCTTGAGTAGTAGTTTGATTAGGCACTTTAGTTTCAATAGATTGATTACCACCAGCATCAGAATTCTGTAACTCTTCTTTCAATCCCTTAGCTGCTTCTTTAACTTCAAGCTTTGCCTTTGGATGAAGATCTTCTGGGCCTTTTCCTTTAGTATCCAAACCTTGTTGTAGATTAGTGCTTTTCATTTTATTATGCTGCTCGCGCTCAGGTAGGTCAACGACCGAATTGAAAAGAATTTTTATTATATTTTTTAGCAGTTCTAAAAAACCTCCGCTTCTGCCTTCTCTTTGTTCTTGAGGTTTATTTTTCTCATTAGGTTCTTTTTTACTATTACTTTTAGGCATTTTTAACTCAACTATCATAACGCTTAATAAAATTCTACGTGCAAATTGTTAAATAACAGTTAACAATCTAGGATTTATTATTTACAGATGGATATTATTTTAGCAACAGGTGGCACAGGTGGGCATATCTTTCCGGCCATAGCTTTAGCAAAAGCACTAAAGACACAAGGATACAATTGCATATTATTCACTGATAAAAAAACAAATAAAAATACCGACATAGAAAGCTACACCTTACCATTACGTAGACCAAGCAGCAACAAATTTAAGCTTTTCCTTTTCTTGATATACAGCTCTATGTTAGCACTGTATCAAGTAAGAAAATTAAAACCAAAATCGGTCATTGGTTTTGGTAGCTATGCTTCTTTTCCAACTCTTCTTGCAGCAAGAGTTCTTTCTATACCTATAATTTTACATGAACAAAACACAGTTTTAGGGAGAGTAAATAGATTCTTTTTCAAGAGTGCAAAATTAATTGCAACCAGCTTTCCGGAGACTAAATATGCAGAGGGCAATAAATGTATTTTTACAGGAAATTTTGTTGATATAAAAGCACAGAGCCATTCTAGCACTGAGAAAATCCTAAATATATTGGTCATAGCAGGCAGCCAAGGTGCAAATTTTTTTGATGATGTAGTAAGCAGCGTAATTTGTGATTTACCTATTAAAATGAAAAAGAAAATTAGAGTGACGCAGCAATGTACGAAGAAAAATGTAAACAAGGTCAAAAGTCTATACAAAAGTGAAAAGATCGATTGTGAATTGAGTGAATTTTTTGATGATATGGAGAATAGACTGGCCAATGCTCACTTGGTAATTAGCAGAGCAGGAGCAACTTCAATAGCAGAGATCACTCTTGCTAGGCGTTCTGCTATATATATTCCTTACCCTTACTCAAAAGATAATCACCAATTTTATAACGCAAAATATATTGAAGACTCGAGAGCAGCTATAATAGTTAAGCAGAATAGTGAAGCAAAAAAAAATCTAACAGAGGTACTATTTGATCTATTAAATAATTCTCAAAAATTGCGTGATATGACCAATAGTACAGAAAAAACAGGGATAAAGAATGGGACTACTGAGTTTGTTAAGGTGATTGTTCACAGGTTTAGTTGATGGCTGCTTGCTTTTTCTTCAAACACGTCCCAAAGATCCTTTTCTAGCGATATATTATACAATTTATTGATATAAACTACTCCCGTGGGTGAAGTTGTGTTAATTTCGAGCAGGAAGTCATCTATAATATCAATACCAACAAATATTAGCCCTCTTTTCTTTAATTCAGGACCAATTTTGTTACATATTTCATTGTTTCTATCGTTCATTTGAGCGGGCTCAAAACTTGCTCCAAGTCGCATGTTTGTTCTGATCTCTCCACTGATTTTTGGAATTCGTTTCATTACACCAATTGGTTGGCCATAAAGTAGCAATATTCTTTTATCTTTATCTATGTTTTTACAAAATGATTGTGCAATCACAGGGCATTCGTATTTTGCTATCATGAGATCCACTACTACTTGAATACTATTCTCATCTTGTATTCTTATCACATCGTTTCCTCCATAACTATACAATGGCTTCAGAATAATATCTTGATAGTTGTAGTAGAAATCTCTAATCATTGATATATTTTCAGTAATCAAAGTTGGCGGAATTAGTTCTGGAAATAATGAAGTTATCAATTTTTCAGGACAATTTCTTATTTCTGTTGGATTGTTAATTACCAATGCGCTAGTTTTTTCTAAGATATATGTTGTTGTAATGTAACGCATATCAAAAGGTGGATCCTGTCTGATAAATATGATGTTCATTTCATTCAAGTTGATAGCTACATCTTTTTTGGAGATAAAACTAAAATCATCAACGCTGACTTTCTGAGCAAAAGCAATTGGATAGTTTAGCTTTAGTGCTAAATTATCAGGAGTATAAACAAAAATTTCATACCCCCTCCTTTGTGCTTCTTTTATTAGCGCAAATGTAGTATCAGTTTCAAAATTTATATTTTCATCCATCTGAAAGGCAATTTTCATTTATGTTCTCTACCTATTGTCACAACTGTACAAATGTTATAATTTGAAAGCGATTTTTGCCTAATGGCGTAACTTACTGTACCTGTATCGTACATAACTTACAACTTGTTTTACTCCCTTTACTTTTCTTGCAATTGCTATTACAGCTTTTAATTCCGCTTTATTTTGGGCTATACCCATCAAATAAACAACTCTATCAACCGTATTAACGCTATAATTAATTGACTTAATATTTCTTTTTCCCAGGAGTCTTGTTCTTATTTCCGCTGTTATCATGCCATCTACAGTGGTGTCTAGCATGGAAGCCATTTGAATTGGTATTACTCTTATTTCATTTATCACTTCTTTAATTTCTTTTTGCTGCCAAGCTATTTTTTCTGCTGTAAGTTGTTTTTCAGGAGTGTCAACACTTCCAATGAGCAATACTCTTCCTTCACTTACTTGAACCTTTATGGATGAAAATAGCCCATGTTTTAAGAGCCCCTTATTAATTCTGATGACCATAGTCGTATCATCAATGATATTTCCCAAGGATTTGTCCTGCATTGTTATTGCTGTTGCTGCCGCTGTAGCCACCACACCACCTATTATAAGGGTTGTGCAACCACTTTGTGTAATCAAAAAAATTGCGAGTAAGAAGCTTGTTATTAATCTCATTATTGATTTTCAGGGTTTAGAGCTTTCATTAAGAAATGTTAATAAGCTTTTTTGATTGTGTAAATACCATAAATTAAGTAAGACTTTAAACCTTGAATATTTTTAATGGAATACCTATAATAGGGTACTAAAAATTTCTTGCGGATATGGCGGAATTGGTAGACGTGCCAGGTTTAGGTCCTGGTGAGCTTGCTCGTGGGGGTTCAAGTCCCTCTATCCGCACTTTAAAGTCATGTAACTTAGGTTTTAAGGGAAAATTTATAATCACTAAATACACTTTTGTTTGTGTAAAAACCTGTTCTTAAGGATTGTGTTTAACTTAAATTCTGGTAAAATGACTCTATTAAGATATGAATTAAAATGTTAATAAATGAATTATGATGTCTAATAATATACCTCAAAATACAGTCGAAGTAAGTAGCGTATATACCTACAAAGAGCTTAGTATAGATAAACTAAAGTATGAGTATGAAATCACAGTTGGTAGTGATTATATAAAACAAAAGGTAAATTCCAGGTTGCAAGAGATAGCAGAAAATGCAAAATCACCTGGATTTAGGGCTGGAAAGATGCCCTATGACCTTGTTGTTGCAAATTATAAAAACGAGGCTTTGGAATATGTGATAAATAATACAATTGATTATTGCTCAAGTGATTTGATGAAAAAAATTGAAGTCAAGTCTCACATTTATCCTAAGGTTGATGTTATATCATTACCAGATCTGGGCAAAGAAAATGAGGAGGGCAATTTTGTATACAAGCTATCTTTTGAGTCGATGCCTGAAGTACTAGTGATAGATCTTGACAAAATAAACTTAAAGAAAATTGAAGCAAAGATTGAAGAGGAAGATATAAAAGAATTTATTGATTCTATTAAAACAAAGTTCCCCAATTTCGCCTCTGTTGATGATGCTTCTTATCAAGCGAAAGATGGGGATAAATTGATAATTGATTTTGAAGGGCGGATTAGGAATAAGCTCTTTCAAGGTGGAAGTAGCAAAAATTTTGCCGTTAATTTAGGGTCTGGCACATTTATTAATGGTTTTGAAGATCAATTAACTGGTATGAAAAAGGGAGAAACAAAGAACTTTAAGTTGAAATTTCCTGAAAATTACCAAGCCATTTCCCTTGCAGGACAGGAAGCTGATTTTTCTGTGCGAGTTAATGAGATTCAAATTGCCAAAGATTTTGAAAATGATGATGAAATAGCTAAGAGTATTGGGTTTAAAGATTATTCTTTGCTAATAAATCATGCAAAAAAAATGATTGGTGATCAGTGCACCGAAATGAGAAATCTCTTAATTAAAAAGGAGCTGTTTGATTATTTGGATGCTAATTATAGTTTTGATTTACCCACAGACATAGTAAAACAGGAGCAACAAAGAATGGAAGGAGAATTGGGTGCTCAAAATGATTCTTGTAAAGAAGCTGAAAAACGTGTAAAGCTTGCTATGTTATTTATGAAATTTAGTGCAGAACATAAAATATCATTAACTCAAAATGATGTTTTGAGTGTTATTGTAAATCAATATGTCAGTAAAGATGTGCAATTTGACAGAGTACTTAAGCATTTTGAATCAAATAAACAATTTCAAGAATTAGTTAGAGGGCAAGCGCTTGAGTATAAAGTGACAGATTATATAACAGAAAAAGTTAGTAAAGAAGAGCAGATTGTTTCTGTGAAAGAATTAAAGGAATTATTTGATAATATTTAATAGGGAAAGGTATGACTCTTATACCAATTGTAGTTGAACAAACTAGTCGCGGTGAGCGCGCTTATGACATATATTCAAGACTAGTGAAAGAAAGAATAATTTTTGTAACAGGTCCTATTGAAGACAATATGGCCAGTGTAATAGTAGCACAGCTTTTATTTTTAGAATCGGAAAATCCCGATAAAGACATTTGTATGTACATCAACTCACCAGGTGGTGTTGTAACTGCTGGTTTGTCGATCTACGATACAATGCAGTATATAAACCCAGACGTTTCAACTTTATGTATAGGTCAAGCTGCGTCTATGGGTTCTTTATTGCTTGCAGCTGGTACAAAAGGTAAGCGCTACTCTCTACCTCATTCAAGAATTATGATACATCAGCCATCTGGTGGTTATCATGGTCAAGCAACTGATATAGAAATACATGCTAATGAAATTTTGCGGGTTAAGAAAAAACTAAATCAAATTTATGAAAAACATACTGGAAATTCACTGAAGAAAATTGAAGGAATGATGGAAAGAGATAAATTCATGGATCCTGAAGAAGCAAGGAAAATTGGCTTAATTGACAGGGTGATAGCTGAGCGTACAGATATTGAAGTTGAAAATATTAAAGTTAAACAAAAGGTGGGTTAATGGATAACAATAATGATTTACACTACTGTTCTTTTTGCAACAAGGCGCAAGATGAAGTAGATAAATTGATTACTAACTCTTCGGATGGTTTAAAGGTGTTTATTTGTAATGAGTGCATAGAATTATCCCATAAAGCAATAAGTCAAAAGAAAGATAGATCTTTTAATTCAGATCGTATATCTGATATGAAGCTATTACTAAAGAAACCTGAGGATATAAAAAACTTTCTCAGCAAGCATGTTGTAGGTCAAGAACACGCGCAACACGTTTTATCTGTAGCTATGTATAACCATTGTCAATCCATGGTACAATTTCATGCTATAAGTGATATTGAAATCGAGAAGTCAAATATAATGCTTATTGGTCCCACTGGTTCTGGTAAGACTTTGCTAGCCAAAACACTTGCTAAAGTTTCAGATGTGCCATTTGCTATGGCTGATGCGACAACTTTAACTGAGGCAGGTTATGTGGGTGATGATGTAGAAAGCGTGTTGTCGCGTTTATTACAAGCTGCAAATTATGACGTTGTAAAAGCACAGCGTGGTATAGTGTTTATAGATGAAATAGACAAAATTACAAGAAAATCTGAAAGCACTTCAATAACCCGTGACGTTTCAGGTGAAGGGGTCCAGCAAGCTCTGCTTAAGATTATGGAGGGTACAGTTGCTTATGTTCCGCCACAAGGAGGGCGAAAACACCCACAACAAGAGTTTATACAAGTGGATACTAGTAACATACTGTTTATTTGTGGAGGAGCTTTTGAAGGCCTCGATAAAATTATTGAAGCGAAAAAAAAGGGAACGTCAGTTGGCTTTGGAGCAGATATAAGTCAGTCTAAAGAGCAAAAGAAAAAGAATGCTTTACATGATGTTCAACCTGAAGATTTAATCAAATTCGGTTTAATACCCGAATTTGTAGGGCGGGTTCCAATAACTGCTGTTTTAGATGAGCTGGATCATGAAGATTTAATACATGTGTTGACAGAGCCAAGGAATGCACTAATAAAACAGTACAAAGCATTGCTTGCGTTTAGCAAAGTAAACCTTGAGTTTTCAGATGAAGCAATATCAGCTATTGCTAAAAAGGCTATAAGCTACAAAACAGGTGCAAGAATGTTACGTGCTATCTTGGAGTCACTTTTGCTTGACATTATGTATACATCTGGAAACGGAGGCTTTGAAGGTAGCACTATAGTAATCACTAAGAAAATGGTAGAATTAGGAAAAGCAACGGTTAATCATAATAACAATGGCAATGTTATAACGGTTAATGATTAATTTGAGGCATATATTATGAACATTGAACGTGCTGTAAGCTCTAGTTTTACTGCATTGCCAGTATTACCTTTAAGAGATGTAGTAATTTTTCCAAATATAATGGTGCCTTTATTCATAGGCAGAGAAAAATCTGTTAATGCACTAGAGTATGCAATAAGTAGTAGTAATCACCAAAATGAGATTTTTCTTGTAGCACAGAAAGATGGCTCTGTTGATAATCCAGAGCCTGAAGATCTTTATGAAGTAGGTGTGTTAGCAAGCATTGTACAACCGTTAATAAAATTACCTGACAATGTAGTAAAAGTTATAATCCGGGGGATAAGAAGGGGAAGAGTTGTAGAATATATTAGCTCTCATACTTTATTACAAGCCAGGGTAGAGTTAGACAATTATTATAAAGAAGATGAAGACAATATTGATTTAGAAGCTTTAAGGCGGTCTGTTGTAGACGCGTTCGATAGCTGGTGTAAGCTAAACAAGAAAAATCAACCCGAGGTTGCCATTAACTCCATTGATCAAATCAAAGAAGTTGATCAACTTGTAGACACGGTAGCTTCACATTTAAATATAAAAGTATCAGATAAACAAAGTATACTTGAGGTTTATGACCCAGAAGAGCGTTTAAAAAAAGCTTTTGCTTTTATTGAGAGAGAAATGAGTATTTTGAACGCACAAAACCGTTTATATAAGACAATTAAATCGCAAGTTGAAAGCACTCAGAAAGTTTACTACCTTAACGAGCAATTGAAAGCTATACAGAAAGAATTAGGCGAATTTGAGAATGGTGATGAAGGGAATATACTCAATGAATTTGAAAAAAAGATAAATGAAACAAAGCTTTCTCAGGAAGCAAGAGAGAAAGCTATAACTGATTTGAAGAGATACAAGAAAATGAATCCCATTTCTCCTGAAGCTACAGTTATATCTAGTTACTTGCATTGGTTGCTTGAGTTGCCATGGGGAAAGTACAAAGATGCAAAAATTAACTTAAATGCAGCTAAGAAAATCTTAGATGAAAATCATTATGGCATAGAGAAAGTAAAAGATAGAATAATAGAATTTTTAGCGGTATTAAAAAGAGTAAAAGAGATAAAAGGTCCTATACTTTGCTTAGTTGGACCGCCAGGTGTTGGTAAAACTTCTTTAGCTAAGTCTATGGCAAGAGCAGTAGGAAGAGATTTTGTTCGCATAGCTCTTGGTGGTGTGCGTGATGAGTCTGAGATACGAGGGCATAGGAAAACTTATATTGGCTCAATGCCTGGTAAAATCATTCAACACATGAAAAAAGCTAATTCATGCAACCCGCTTTTTCTGCTTGATGAAATAGATAAGATGGGTTCTGATTCGCGTGGCGATCCTGCGTCTGCATTACTTGAGGTTTTAGATACTGAGCACAATAAACACTTTACGGATCATTACTTGGAAGTTGAGTTTGATCTTTCAAGTGTAATGTTTGTAGCTACGGCAAACAGCTTAAATTTACCACATCCTTTGCGTGATAGGATGGAAATTATACAATTGTCCGGGTATACTGAAGATGAAAAAATCAGTATTGCTACACACCACCTTATTCCGAAGTTAAAGAAGGAGCATGGTTTGTATCAGAAGGAATGGGACATAACTAATGAGGCGTTATACGAGTTGATACGTTTATATACACGTGAAAGTGGTGTGCGGAGTATGGAAAGGGAGCTTGCAAAGCTCATGAGAAAGGCAGTTAAAGAAATATTGACTGATAAAAATAAGAAAATATCCGTAGGGGTTGACAATTTACAAGATTATTTAGGGGTACGTAAATATACCTTTGGCATTGCGGAAAATGAGAGTTTAGTAGGAATAGTAACTGGGCTCGCCTATACTGAAACAGGTGGTGATATTTTGATGATAGAATCAGTCCTAATTCCGGGCAAGGGAGAAATAAAATACACAGGAAAGCTTGGAGAGGTTATGCAAGAATCTATAAAAGCTGCGTATAGTTATATTCGATCAAATTGTTTGTTTTTTGGTATAAAGCCCGAAAAATTCCAAAATAATGATATACATTTGCATGTACCTGAGGGTGCTGTACCAAAAGATGGCCCTTCTGCTGGCGGCGCGGTATGTACGTCTATTGTTTCTCTTATGACAAATATACCAGTTAACAAAAATGTTGCTATGACAGGCGAAGTGACATTGCGTGGTAGAGTTTTAGCTATCGGGGGCTTGAGAGAAAAATTGCTTGCAGCGCTCAGAGGATCAATCAAAACTGTGATTATACCAAGTGAAAATGAGAAAGATATGCAAGAAATTCCGGCAAGCATCAAAGAAGGGATCAACGTAGTTTTTGCTAAGAATATTGATGAAGTTATGAAAGTTGCTTTAATGCACCCTACTACTCCAATTAATGGTGATGATAATCAAAATAGTGTGCCTTCCTCTATAGAAAATAAAGATGATACTTTTCCTATATCGGAAACATTGAAGCATTAGATTAAGAAAATATTATCAATCTCCATTTCTCTTTTATCCGGCAAGAATCTACCAGCTTGTGCATTCCATAAGGATATGACTTGCTTTGTTGTTATGTCATTCATATTTTTTACTTATTCTATCTCCCAGTTTTATTCAAGTAGATGATATATTATAATAGTCCTTTTCATGGAAACCTTTTCTGGTAGATTGCTTTCTAGAAAAACCTTGGTCAAGGTGCTAACTGTGGTTTATAATAATATAAATCATATCATAGTTGATTTGCGTTTATCAGAGCTGGAGTAGAGGTATGTTTTATCTTACAAATTTTTTGCCTATTTTACTGTTCCTATTTCTTTTTGTAGGAAGTGGTATATATTTTACTATTCTTGGCGTGTCAAATGCTTTTTATCAGTTATCTCCACTGGTAGCCATTGTTCCTGCCATAGCTCTGGGTTGGGTTTTATACAAGGGCAATACTGAAGAAAAAATGTATGCCTTTCTAGATGGGGTAAGAGATCGTAATATTATCACTATGTGTATCATTTTCTTACTTGCAGGTGCATTCAGTGAAGTAACTAAAGCAATCGGTAGTGCTGATGCCACAGTTAATTTGGCTCTTTCATTTATACCAACACAATTTTTACTCATAGGATTATTTTTTGTAGCAGCTTTCATCTCCACTGCTATTGGTACATCAATGGGCACCATTGCAACAATTGCTCCTATTGCAGTTGAACTGACACAAGCTGGGATTTCTCCTTCCTTAGGAGTTGCAACCGTTGTAGGAGGAGCAATGTTTGGCGACAATTTATCTATTATCTCTGATACTACAATTGCATCTGTGATGTCTCAAAAGGCTGATATAAAGAAAAAATTCAAACTGAATGCAAAAGTGGCACTAATTGCTTCTATATTCACAATAATTATATTATTTTATAGCTCAAGCAATAGTGCTGCTATTTCAGTTAAGGAGTATTCTTTATTGCTTGTGACTCCTTACATAATACTTATATTGCTTGCAAACTTTGGAATAAATGTATTTACGGCATTGGTTTTAAGCATAACTTTTGCTGGAATCATTGGATTTATAAATAACAACAATCATGGTTTATTGTTTTTAAGCCAAAACATCACCAAAGGGTTTATGAGTATGCATGAAATTATGCTACTGTCATTGATGGTTGGCGGGCTTTCAGGACTGGTAGGTAAAAATTCTAAGGAGCTTGCAGATAAACTTTCATCTTGGGTTATGATACAACGTGGTGGACAAAAAACTGCGCAATTATTTATTGCAAAAATAGTCAGCATATTTGATATTTTACTTGCAAATAACACCATCGCTATAATTTTTAGTGGTGAAATTGCTAGAGATATTGCTAAGAAATATGAAATACCGCCTCACTATAGTGCAGCATGGCTAGGCATATTTTCTTGTGTATTTCAAGGATTAATACCGTATGGCGCTCAATTGCTTTTGGCTAGCACTATTGCTGGAGTTTCACCTTTGGCAGTCGTGCCACACGTATACTATTGCTATGTTTTAGGTATTATTGCAGTGTTATATATTGTATTGAACAAAATTGAGAAAAAAGATTGTGCTTAATATACAAGACAACGCTCCGCTCTGTAGAAAATGGATGTTCTTGGCAGTATGTGCTCTTGCTTGCTCTGGGTTACTGTCAATAATTGTTATTTTTCTACGATTGCCTTTTATCTCCTCTCTTGTTCCTTCTGCACAATATATTTTTGATAATGCGCTGGTAATACACGTGAACTTGTCAATTTTAGTGTGGATGTGCTCTATGATATCTCTGCTCTTTATCATAAACCTACAAAATACCAATAGTGGGTTTAACTTTTCATGGGTTCTATCAACCCTTTCGATGCTGCTCATGTTTATATCCGCATTCGTTCCAAATACTGAAGTTATCAAAAGTAACTATATTCCCGTATTACAAAACAAATTATTTTTACTTGGACTCAGTTTATTTATTGCCAGTATATTAGTAAATACAATGCTAGCATACACATCAAAAAAAGAGGTTTCATTTCTCTCTGTTGGGCAAATTGGGCTAGTTATTATACTTGTATCGTCATTTCTTTGCTTTGTTTTAGCATATAATAATATGCCTCCAGGTCTATATCACTCAGATAATAATTTATTTTACGAATATCTCTTTTGGGGAGGCGGACATTTATTGCAGTTTGCTTTTACTCAAGGAATGTTTTTAGTCTATTTAATAATGCTAAGTTCCAATGATATTAGTTTAGCTTCAAACAATAAAATTACTATTTTACCACTATTTATAAACACGATTTTAGCTGTAGGCGCACCGTTTGTATATTTTGTTTATCCAGTTGATAGTGCCAAGTTAATACAGTTTTTTACTTGGCATATGAGGATTGCTGGAGCAGTTTTGCCGTGCTTTTTGATAATATTAGTGTGCTACAACATCAGAACTTTTATTAATGATAAAAGCAACTATTTATTACATTCATTTTTGTTGTTCACTTATGGAGATGTGCTCGGAGTGTTGACTATTGAAGGTAATGTCACGATTCCTGCTCATTATCACGGTTCTGTAGTTGGTATCACTATAGCTTTTATGAATTTTGTCTACTGGATGTTACCTAAATTAAACTTTAAAGAGATAAAAAGTTCCATGGTAAGATTACAGATTTATGCCTACAGTATAGGGCATTTTCTCCATATCACTGGCCTTGTGTGGCTTGGTGGATATGGTGCTTTAAGGAAGGTTGCAGATCTGCCAAGTATTTCGTCAATGTTAGCACGCACGTGCTTCATTATAGGTGGCGCTATATCAGTTGTTGGTGGAATGTTGTTCGTAATAATTGTGCTTTTACATCTGTTAAAAGGCAAAGCGCGTACCAACTGACCCATAGAAACAAAAAAAACTTCCTTGACAAACTCCGCCAGCCCCCTTATCATGAAACTGAAGCTATTTATTTATCTTCTCTGTACAGATTAAATGACAAAAAAACTCACGTATCTGGCGTCCCATGTTTAATTTTTTGCACTATGTGCACCTTATGTCTTTATAAAATTTCTAAGTTTTTACCTAATATAAGCTGAAATGCGCTTATAAAGCATTTAAAACATCAAAAAACGCCGATTTAAAAAATGGATAGTGAATAACTAGCTACCCTAAGGTTTCTTTTGCCTTTTTTTCTGTTTAGTAAATTTCTTAATGTTTATAATTTAGATTAGTTGCGGCTTAAAAGCAACTAAATCGCGGTTATTAAGCGTTTAGAATAAAAAAACGCCATACTTGAAAGTATAATGTAAGTAATTAGCCAACCACGGGGCTTCTTTTGCCTTTTTTTCATTTGGTAAATTTTTTAATATTTATACGGAAGGTAGCGCGTGACGCTGGAACCCCAAAAAAAGGATGATGTCATCCCAGTGCTCCTTTTTTTGTCATCCGAGTAGCTGACACTGTCCTCCTTTGTCATCCCAGTGCCCAGACACTGGGATCCAGCATTTCACGCAATCCCATCAAGAACGTTGTATTTTACATAACACTTTTATGCTTACCAACTTAATAAAATTCCTGGATCCCAGTGTCAGCTACTCGGATGACAAAAAAAGGAGCACTGGGATGACAGGAGAGGGAGGCTACTTGGATGGCATCATAGGGGCACTGGGATGACACCATTCTTTTTCCTGGATCCAAATAGTCAAGGCACTGGAATGACAAAAAAAGGAGGCACTGGAACGACAAAGTGGAGTGTCTGCTTCTGTCATCCTATGATAGCTAAAAAGACCTGGTCACGCGCTGGAATGACACCGAAGGGGCTACTGCCCTCTTGGATGGAGACCAGTGTCAGCTACTTAGATGATACCTTTTTTCTACTTAGTTTAGGTTATGCAGAAGTCTAATACAATTATAGAACAAGCTTAAAAATTCTGGTAAAGTAGTTTTATTTACAAAGAAAGAATATGCTACTTGAAATTGAAAAGCGCAGCATAACAAATGCATTGTGGAAGTTGCAAGAAGCAGATCAAAGGCAAATCTTAACTCTTACACAGAGATTTGAGTTACCAGAAATATTAGCAAGAATATTGGTTACTCGTGGTGTTAACATAGAAAATGCAAGCGACTTCTTATATCCACTAATCAGATCGCTATTACCAGATCCCTTTCACCTTCTTGATATGGATAAAGCTGTTTCTCGTATAATACGGGCAATAAAAAATGATGAAAACCTTGCAATATTTGGTGACTATGATGTTGATGGTGCAACGTCGTCAGCATTGATTAACAGGTACCTGAGAGCAATCGATATACACTCTATAATCTACATTCCAGATCGTGTTGATGAGGGTTATGGATTAAACACAGATGCTTTATTACAACTTAAAAAGAATGGAATTGATTTATGTATTTCCGTTGATTGTGGTACGCTTGCATATCAACCAATAGAAGATGCAAAGGCTTTTGGTCTTGATATTATAGTTGTTGACCATCACCTTGGTACGGAAAAATTACCAAGCGCCGTAGCAGTTGTGAATCCAAACCGCCTTGATGAGAGCTCTCCTTATAATAACCTAGCAGCAGTTGGAGTGTCATTTCTGCTAATTGTTGCTCTTAATAAAAGCCTACGTGAGCAAGGATTTTTTACCAACAAAAAAGAACCAGATTTATTTGATCTGTTGGATTTGGTTGCCCTGGGAACTGTCTGTGATGTTATGCAGATCACAGGCCTCAATAGAGCACTTGTCTCACAAGGATTAAAAGTTATGTCAACAAGAAAAAACGTTGGCTTGCGTGTTTTATTTGATGCTTTGGGAATCCTTGAAAAACCAAGTGTTTCTCGATTAGGGTTTAGTATTGGGCCATGCATAAATGCTGGAGGAAGAATTGGAGAAGCATCGCTTGGTGCAAGGTTGCTTTCCACCGATGATGATGAAGAGGCACATTCAATCGCGCTAAAATTAATAGATTTGAATAATGCAAGAAAAGTGTTAGAAAATGAGGCTCTCTTGGAAGCTACAGCACAAGCGGAAAAGTCTGCCCAATCAGGTGCGAATTTTATAATGATAAGTGGCAATTGGCACCAGGGAATAATTGGTATAATTGCATCAAGGCTAAAGGAGCAGTTTCACTTGCCAACAGTAGTGATATCTTTAAATAATGGAATAGGAAAAGCAAGCTGTAGATCAATTTTGGGAGTTGATATCGGTGCTGCAGTCCTTTCCGCAAAGTTTATAAATTTGATTATTGAAGGTGGTGGCCATAGTATGGCGGCAGGATTTTCAATTAAAGAAGACAAAATAAATGATTTGCATGATTTTTTTACTGAAAGATTTTCAAACTCTATAAATGAGAAAACTTTAAAAGCTGATAGTATAGTAACTGCTAAAGCAATAAACTTATCTCTGTGGAACCAACTGCAACGCTTGGGACCATTTGGAGTTGGAAATCCTGAACCAAGGTTTATTATCCAAGGAGCAAAGATAAGAAAGCCTGAAGTTATAGGAGTTGACCATATAAAATGTTTTATTGCTGATGATAATGTTATGGTAAGAGCTATTGCATTTCGTTCTGCAAATACTCATCTTGGCTCTGCTATCATGCAGGGTAATGTTAAAGCGATTTTGGGTAAAATCTCTATGAATTACTGGAATGGCAATGAATTTGTACAATTTTTAATAGAAGATGTATTGACCATAAGTTGAGTGTATCTGTTCAGCAGAGTGGCAAAATAGGTAGACAAGATAAACCAAAAAATCGAGAAAAAGTGAGTTTACAACAACTGGTGTCATGAAATTATCTGACACTGATTTCCATCCAAGAGGGTGTCATCGCAGTGCTCCTATAATGTCATCCCAGTGCGTGACACTGGGATGACACCCTACTTAACCGTCATACCGCGATTCATTCGCGGTATCTCTTAGCCGCTAACAAGTAGCGGGATGACGAGCTTATCGTCATGCCACTGCGAACCGTCATACCGCCGCGAACCGTCATACCGCGATTCATTCGCGGTATCTCTTAGCCGCTAACAAGCAGTGGGATGACGAGCTTATCGTCACGCCGCCACGAACCGTCATACCGCCGCGGCGCTAACAAGAGATCCCGCTAACAAGCAGCGGGATGACGGTTGTCGTTTAGCCATAAACATTAAAAAATTTACCAAATGAAAAAAAAGGCAAAAGAAACCCTAGTCATTGTCTATTTTCAGTATTGGCGTTTTTAAGTCTTAAACACTGCAATTTAGCTGCTTTTGAATGCAACTAACCTACGCTACAAATGTTTAAGAAATTTACTAAGCAGAAAAAAAGGCAAAAGAAACCCCGTGTTAGCTAGTTGTCACTCTCTAATCCTGCAAATTGGCGTACTATACTGTCTTAAACGACTTATAAGCGCGTTTCAGCTTATATAGGTAAAAACCCAGAAATGTTGTGAAGACATAAGGTGCACATAGTGCAAAAAATTAAAAATAAGACGCCAACTACGTTGTTTTCTTGCTGTTTAATCTGCACAGATGAAGATAACTGAATACCTTCAATACCATGATAAGGGGGCTGGCGGAGTTTGTCAAGCAAGTTTTTCGTTTCTATATGGGCTACCTTAAGACTTCAACGTCTTAACGCACTTGACCCCACCAGCATATAAATTTGCATGGCTCTTTCCAGTATTAAGCAATGCAAATCCAATGTTGTCTACACTAGAGCGCAGTTCCCCTATTTCCTCATTGTTTTCATTTGTCACTTTAGTGCCAATATCTGGAAGTGCGTTATCCCCCTCAACAAGGTAAAGTTTTCTTCTGAATATTTCTTGTCTGCTCATTCGATTTACAACTTCCTGACCTATATAACACCCCTTATTAAAGCTTATACCGTTTACTTTATCGATTAAAAATTGCAGCGGAAACGATGAATTCTGCACCATATCTTTCGCTCCATCTGGAACGAGATTTTGAATTCTGACTTTTTCATACTGAGTAAAATCCCCAACCGGCTCTTTCATTTCATCTTTATGTATGATCCTCATTCCTAGCAGCTTGTGCCTTGGATCTTGAAAAATAACTTGTGACTTACTACTACACTCCGCCAACTTAGTATTAAACAAAACCCCAACCTTATATAGTGCACTAACGTCTTTAATCTTTACCCTCAAATAAGTTTTAAGTAAATCTAGTTTCTCGATTATTTGCTGCAAGTGCATGTTTTCGCACTCCAAGAGGGTGTATTTACCATATTCAATAAGAAAAAAATCATATAGATATTTTCCCTGAGGGCTAAGCAATAAAGAGTAAATGGCTTTTTGGCTATCCAACTTATTAATATCATTGGTTATAATACCCTGCAGAAAATCTCTAGTGTCAGGCCCATATAGCACTATCACACCACGACTTAAAAATGGTATATAACTCATGAAATCTCTATAAATAAATCTAAATTTTATTATATAATATTAGGCTCTTTTAGAAACTGCTTTTGGCGTGCATATTTTATAATGGCGTGCATATTTTACAAGCTCCAGCCCTTGAAATCTAACTTACGAGTATATATATATAAACTCATAAGTTAATTTGTTGATGAGGAAAAACAAATGTCAAGTATAAGTTTAAATGTATTAGATGATAGCGTGCTGATCAAGCCTATTAGCGAAGAAAAGCAAGGTGGAATTGTGCTTCCATCAAGTGCTGAAAAGAAACCTACTAAAGGTGAAGTTATAGCAATTGGTGAAGGTTCACGCAATTCAAGTGGCGAACGCGTAACTTTAACTGTGAAAGCTGGTGATAAAGTGTTCTATCGCCAATGGGCTGGTACAGAAATAGAACATAATAATGAGAAGCTTATCGTGATGAAAGAGTCCGATATACTTGCTGTCATTAAGTAGCAGTCTTTATTTTACTAAACTGAAACAAAGCGCAACATAGCGCATTGTAAATGATTTTATTATAGTTTTCTAAATTTTTTATTAACAAGAGGTGATAAAAATGACTAATGTAGTAGTATCAGGTGAGCAGTTGCAAGAAGCCTTTCGTGAAGTTGCAGCAATAGTGGATTCAACGGTAGCAATAACTGCAGGACCTAGAGGAAAAACAGTAGGGATTAATAAGCCCTATGGAGCACCAGAAATTACAAAAGATGGTTATAAGGTGATGAAGGGTATCAAGCCTGAAAAACCATTAAACGCTGCGATAGCAAGCATCTTTGCACAGAGTTGTTCTCAATGTAACGATAAAGTTGGTGATGGTACAACAACGTGCTCAATACTAACTAGCAACATGATAATGGAAGCTTCAAAATCAATTGCTGCTGGAAACGATCGTGTTGGTATTAAAAACGGAATACAGAAGGCAAAAGATGTAATATTAAAGGAAATTGCGTCAATGTCTCGTACAATTTCTCTAGAGAAAATAGACGAAGTGGCACAAGTTGCAATAATCTCTGCAAATGGTGATAAGGATATAGGTAACAGTATCGCTGATTCCGTGAAAAAAGTTGGAAAAGAGGGTGTAATAACTGTTGAAGAGAGTAAAGGTTCAAAAGAGTTAGAAGTTGAGCTGACTACTGGCATGCAATTTGATCGCGGTTATCTCTCTCCGTATTTTATTACAAATAATGAAAAAATGATCGTGGAGCTTGATAATCCTTATCTATTAATTACAGAGAAAAAATTAAATATTATTCAACCTTTACTTCCTATTCTTGAAGCTATTGTTAAATCTGGTAAACCTTTGGTTATTATTGCAGAGGATATCGAAGGTGAAGCATTAAGCACTTTAGTTATCAATAAATTGCGTGGTGGTTTAAAAGTTGCTGCAGTAAAAGCTCCAGGTTTTGGTGACAGAAGAAAGGAGATGCTCGAAGACATAGCAACTTTAACTGGTGCTAAGTACGTCATAAAAGATGAACTTGGAATCAAGATGGAAGATCTCACGCTTGATGATCTTGGTACGGCTAAAAATGTTAAAATTACTAAAGATAATACCACAGTTGTCAGCGAAAATAGCGATTCTGACAGTGTGAAAGCTAGAATCGAGCAGATTAAATCTCAAATTGAAACTTCAACTTCTGATTATGATAAAGAAAAGCTAAGAGAACGTTTAGCGAAATTATCAGGTGGCGTTGCTGTGCTCAAAGTTGGTGGAGCAACTGAAGTGGAAGTTAAAGAACGTAGAGATAGAGTCGAAGATGCGCTGCATGCAACAAGAGCTGCAATTGAAGAAGGTATAGTTCCAGGTGGTGGGGTTGCGCTTCTTTATGCTTCATCTGTTCTCGACAAATTAAAAGGTGCAAGTGACGAGGAACAAATAGGCATAAACATTATCAAGAAAGTTCTCAGTGCTCCAATTAGAAGGTTAGTCAAAAATGCTGGTCTTGAATCTGCTGTTATAATTGACTATTTGATTAAGCAGAATGATAAAGAGCTTATATACAACGTTGAGGCTATGAATTACGCTAATGCATTTACAGCTGGTGTGATTGATCCAGCAAAAGTGGTGCGTATTGCTTTTGAAACAGCGGTATCTGTTGCGAGTGTGCTGATAACTACTGAATCTATGATAGTTGATGTACCAAGCAAAGAAAATGCTTCATCTCCTATGGGTGCAGGAGAAATGAGTGGCATGGGTGGATTCTAAGTAGAATGAAACCGTGGAGCAATTGCTCCACGGTAGTTCCAAAAAATCTCACATTTTACTATTCGTTAAAGGTAATACGTTTGGTGCAGAAATGCACTACTGTTTGCATCCGTTTCACTCCTTTGTATTGTGGTTGTCTAATAACAAAAAGGCAGCATAAGAAAACTATAACCCCTAGTATATTTATACTATAGCTGACCCAAGCAACACGTCATACCGCGATTCATTCCACAACTGTACGAACATTACAATATGGCACATAGTAAACGATGTCATGAAAGTAGCTGACACTGGAATGACACCCTTTTGGATGGAAACCAGTGTCACGCACTGGCATGACACCCATTTGTTCCTATAGTTGTCTTTTCTCGTCTACCTTATTTTGCCACTCTGCTGAACAGATACAATTTACAACCACCCCCCTACCCTTTTTAGTTGTTCAGCAAATATAGAGAGGTTAAAGGGAGTGGTATTACTTAAACAACTAAATAAAAAACCAGGTAGATCATTCTGAAATTCTTGCATTTTTGTCCATAATTTTGTTAAATAACTTCCCTTTTGGTCATATCGAACCAAATTTCTTTTTCACACCACCTTTTAAGCCACTTTCGTTAGTTTTGGTCATAATGCGATCAAACACTCCCAATAACCTCTTTAATAGGTTTGGAGTTAGCGAAGAGATAAGATCAACAGATACGTTATTGTTTTTGTCATCACCACTTGCTTTATAGTCTATTGAAACGATTCCCCTACTTTTCCCACCAGTAAGAAGTTTTCCAATTATAGGAATTTTTAACAAAGATTTATTAATTAAATATGCTGGTATTACTTGTCCTGCAACCTGGAATTTATAATTTCTAATATCGAGCTTACCACCAGTGCTAATACCTAACTCCGCCCCTTCAAGCCAAGATTCTTCAATTTCAATAGTGCCATCTTTGTATGAAAAAGGTGCATTACATTTGTAAAAGTATACACCTTCATTTTTTATGGCATTTACAATGCCAGGCAATGAAGACATCGACAATAAAGTAGTAAGTAGTGGAGCATCTTTGATGTAGAAATTGCTAATGGATAACGTACCATAATGTTCTCCACTTTCTCTCTGAGGAGAGAGATAAAAAGACAATTTGCCGTTTTTAATTGATTTACTAATGCCTAAGGAACGCAAAAGCATACCTGAATTATCCGCATATATTTCGAGCCCTATTCCACTGTATTCTGCTAGTATGTTGCTGCTATCTTCCAGAAACTGCCCTGTAAATTGACTTCCATTGCAATTACCTTTAGTACAGGTTACATTCAGCTTAGCATTTTTGATAACGATGCCTTCTTTCATAATTACATTGTCAACATTCATACTAATCTCTATATCTTTATTTAATCCATTACTGTTTTTGCCAAGCAAGCCTAAAATATCACTTAAGTTAATTTCCTCACCATAAATAGTTATGGCATTTTTCTCCTTACCTGATTCAATTTCTATACTAAAATCATTATCAGGCAATTTAAAGCTACTAGAATTTAAATATAAATTTCCATTTTCTACTCTTCCGCTGAATTTTATATCTAGGTCATTTCCTACAATGTCTAATTTATCTACTAACAATTCACCTGCTCCTTTTAACCTTGTAGAAAACAAAATTTTATTGTGATCTTCAAAGCGATTTTTCCACCCTAAGTAGCTTGAATGTGATTCAAATTCTGATAAATCTATATCACCATTAACATACCCCGTCTTATCTTGATTTATCACTGACTCTAAATTTGCACTGACATAGCCACTATCAAAATTAAATATTTGAGCGGGTAAATCTCCGGTCAAATTCCAGGCGAAACTTTCATTCCTATTGCTACTTTTCAGGTCAAATAATAGCTGTGTGTTATTCACCATACCACTACCATTTAAATCTATAAAGTCACTGCCAAAACTAAGCTTAATATCATATTTACCAAGACTTGCATTATAGACGGCCAAATTGTCAATTTCAGAATGAAAATTTGCTGAGAAGTCTACTTTTTTGTCATCAGCATTTAGATTAAAAATGCGAAAATTAAATACGGATTTTGCCATTCCACTTACTTTATCCCTTTCAACCTTCACCACATCATCCAGCTTAAATCTTATAGGCTCATATAAACCATACGCATCACTTACAGCTTTGCCATTAATGGTTAGAACTGAATCTTCCTTATTTAGAGATTTCATTTCAATATCACCACCATTAACAGTGAAATTCTGAAACTTAGCGCTATTTACAGTAATTTCAAGATCGTTATTCTTGATGATCAAACCACCCTTTAATTCCTTTACTTGCTCAAAATCTTCATCAAATTTTACGCTACCGTTTTCTATATCAGCAACAATTACAATGTCTGACAGATCGTCATCAACCAAATTGTTAATTTTGCCATTGAAACTTACAATGGTATTTAAAACATCCCCATCAATATTATCACAATACCAGCTTTTAAATTTACTATTTACTACACTATCTGGTATATAAGTACATAAATCCTTTGCAGCAAACTTACTAATATTAATTCTAAGCAAAGCATGACTTGTACTAAAGTTCATTTTGCCTATCAAAGAGAGATACGTGTCATTTAACTTAAAATGGAAGTTTTTTACACTAATAATTCCATCACTATATGTTAAATTTATATTTACATTAGTTAAGGCCAAATTTTTGTTCAAATAATTTTCTGTATTCAATACGTATATATTTCCATCTACAATTTCATCCTTTTTATTAATTTTCACTGAGAAGCTTCCTTTGAATCCTATATTTTTGTCCAAATTGTAGCTTTTAACTAATGTAGAAAACTTGCTCAATAGTCCCAATTTTAGATCATAAAATGTCCCGTACACATTTAGCAAATTGTTGCGATTTTTTATCGTAATTGATAAATCATCCAAAAATCCCTTTCCATCTTTTGTATTCACATGAATATCTAAAACATTAAAATCTTCCCCCTTCCCTATATATAATTTATCAATAAAAAATTCATCTTCTGTGCTTTTATCAATAGCGATGTTAGTAAATTCAATTTTTGAATCCGTATTTAAGTCAAAAAAAAATTCCCTTATTGTTTTTAATAGATTTTTTGCACTACTTTCTGTCATCTTGAAATTCTTCCCTGTCATCCCAGTATCTTTTTTTCCTGTCATCCCAGCACTCGTCCTTGTCATCCAAGTAGCTTGACTACTTGTTTCTTTTTTTCTAGATTCCAGCGTCACGCGCTGGAATGACACCGAAGGAAGGCGGTTACTACTTAAATAATGATTATCCAAAAGGTCTAATGAGTTTTGCGGATTAACATTAGTTTCTTCTCTCTTGATACATACATGCACATTATCAGCTGAAACCTGAGAGAGATTTGTGCTAGCTTTAAATAAGGAACTTAACTTAAAATGTACAAAAAGCTCAGGAACTTTTATAGTAAAATTAGGGTTTGCTATTGCCAAATCCGTAATGACTAAATACGGATCTTTGCCATCTTTCTGCCAAACAACTGAGGTATTCTCCATATTAACGCTTGAGCCAACAAATATTTTTGATATTTTATGTTTAACATAAAAATCAATATAATTAATATTGATTTCTAAAGGCTTAAAAAAAATAAAGAAGCACAATATGAATAATAAAGCTACGGAAAATAATATAGTAATTTTTTTAAGCATCGATTATTGCTTTTCTTGCTAAACTATCAGCCTCCTCATTATACTTATCGCCACTGTGTGCTTTAACCCACTTCCAATCAATTTCGTGTTGTGAAGCAACGTTGTCTAGCTCTTTCCACAATTCCATATTTTTTACTGATTTTTTATTACTTGTTTTCCAGCCATTCATTTTCCACTTATTTATCCATTCTGTTATGCCATGCTTAACATAAAGACTATCCGTATATAAATTAATATTACAAGAAAATTTCAATACTTTCAGCCCATTGATCACCGCTGTTAACTCCATTTTATTGTTTGTGGTATTTTCTTCTCTACCATAAATGTCTTTTCTGTAATCTTGAAATAATATGATAGCTGCCCATCCTCCCGCTCCAGGATTACCAGAACACGCCCCATCCGTATATATTATCACTTCTTTTTTACTCATCTTTGTTTATATCGGTTAACAAAGTATATAGTTGCTTTTATGAAAGCACAATTTCTAAAGGTAGTTTAAGCTGCACCTTTAAATTTTATTATAGAAACAAAAAAAAGTGTGACAACGAGCATTACCAAAAGGAAAAGTAAAAAATAGTTTTTATGCTTCTGCCGTTCTTTCATAACTAAAATAAATCAATAGAACAAAAAATAATACTGGCGAATAGGAAAAATAGATAAGAAATTGAATAAGAAAACATTTTTTTCTGTGAGCTGTGATTCTTGAACTTCATAACAGATACAGCGTACCAAATAAAAACGCAACCTTCAAAGGTTGCCATGCTTAGATAAAGTAAAGCCTTTTTCAAAAATAGAGCCGGAAGCAAGCTAGTTAGCACCAGCAAAACACTATAAATTAATATATATTTTCTTGTTTTTTCCGGACCATAAACAATATTGAACATTGGAATCGATGCCTTTGCATAGTCTTCAGACTTATTTAAAGATAGGGCCCAAAAGTGTGGTGGAGTCCAAATAAAAATTACTAAAAATAAAATGAAACTTTCCCAACTGACAGAATTAGTCACAGCTGCCCAGCCAATCATTGGAGGGAAAGCACCTGCTGCACCACCGATAACGATATTCTGCGGAGTACGCCTTTTTAGCCAAATTGTATATATGAAAACGTAAAATAATATGCTAACAGCAAGCAAAGCAGCAGAAATATAGTTTACTGCTATTGCCATGATAAATACTGACAATATTCCAAGAGTTATACCAAATTCAAGCGCACTTTCTGCAGAAACTCTACCTGAGGGTATAGGGCGGTTTTTTGTCCTTTCCATGAGCAGATCTATGTCTCTGTCATACCACATATTTATAGCACCTGCAGATCCTGAGCCAAGAGCAACACATATAAGAGATATTAGTGCTAGAAAAGGGTGCATACTACCTGGTGCAGTAACCATACCAGCAACTGCAGTAAATACCACAAGATACATTATCCTTGGCTTCAGCAAACGCCAAAAATCCAGTATTGTTGATTCAACATTTAGCAAAACACTTGTGTACATTCTATTTTACCACTGGTGGCTTTTCGAAAGTATGAAAAGGCGGTGGTGAAGATACCATCCATTCCAAGGTGTCACCTTCCCAAGGATTATCTCCAGCTTTCTTGCCCCATTTAAAAAGATGTATAACTATAAACACAAAAAACATAACTGAAACAAAGGACATATACGAACCAATTGAGGATATATAATTCCAAGGGATAAACGCATCAGGATAATCAGGTATACGCCTTGGCATACCAGCTAATCCTAAGAAATGTTGAGGTAAAAAAGTGATATTGGTGCTAATAAAAGTAAGCCAAAAGTGGATTTGACCTAAGCGCTCATTATATTGTTTACCCGACATTTTACCAATCCAATAATAAAAGCCAGCAAAAGCTCCAAATAATGCAGCAAGTGACATGACATAATGGAAGTGAGCAACAACATAATAGGTGTCGTGCAGGAGCTTATCTATTCCACCATGAGAAAGAATTATTCCCGTTATGCCACCGCCAACAAACATGAAAATAAAACCTAGTGCAAATAGCATAGGGGTCTTAAACTCAATTGCTCCACCCCACATAGTTGCAATCCAGCTAAAGACTTTTACACCAGTTATAACACCGATAAAAATTGTGGTAGTGCTAAAAAATGCAGCAGCGTCAGCACTAAGCCCAACAGTGAACATATGGTGAGCCCAAACCATAAAGCCAAATACTGCTATACCTATCATTGCATAAACCATCCCTATGTAACCAAATACAGGTCTGTGAGAAAAAGTTGATACAACCTGACTTATGATGCCAAATGCAGGAAAAATAATTACGTAAACTTCTGGATGACCAAAAAACCAAAATAGATGTTGAAATAACACAGGATCGCCGCCACCGGCAGGATCAAAAAAGGAAGTACCAATATTGCGATCAGTAAGAAGCATAGTTATAGCACCGGCAAGCACTGGTAAGGCAACAATCAACATAAATGCTGTTAGCAAGACAGACCAAACAAACAGTGGCATCTTAGTTAATGACATTCCTTTTGTGCGCATGTTAAATATAGTAACTATAAAGTTGATCGCCCCAACAATTGACGACATACCAGCAACATGAAGTGCAAGTATAGCAATGTCAACTCCTGCACTTGGATGGGACATTACCTGTGATAGAGGTGGATATAAAGTCCAACCTGTACCTGGACCTTCACCAATAAACACTGAGAGAATGAGCAAAATAAAAGATGACACTAATAACCAAAAACTTAAATTATTCATACGAGGAAATGCCATATCTGGTGCGCCAATCATGAGAGGTACAAACCAGTTACCAAATCCTCCCATGAGGGCTGGCATTATCATAAAAAACACCATTATCAACGCATGCCCTGTAACCATTACGTTATATAATTGATAGTTATTGTTAAGTATATTAATGTGCATTAGCTGAGTGCGAATAATCACCGATAATAATCCACCAATAATTCCAGCTAATATGGAAAAAATAATGTACAGTGTCCCTATATCTTTATGATTGGTGGAAAACAACCAACGCTTTATGCCCTTTGGTACGTCACTCATATCTATACTCCAAATTTAACTCACTAATTTTCTATTTTCAATCCACTTATTAAAATCTTCTTTGCTTACTGCTTCAACAACAATTGGCATAAATCCATGGCCTTGACCACACAATTCGTAGCACTGCCCATAATAAACACCAGGCTTTTTGATATTAAACCACGCCTCATTCAGCCTACCTGGTATCGCATCAATTTTTACACCGAAAGCCGGTACTCCCCAACTGTGTATCACATCTCCTGCTGTAACTTGTAAACGAACGTTAGTATTAACGGGTAAAATGATGTTGTTATCAACAGAGAATAGCTTTAAATCTCCTTCGATAAAGTCTTCTTTTCCCTTAATATAACTATCAAATGACACACCTTGATATTCTGGATATTGGTAACTCCAATACCATTGATGGCCAATAACTTTCAGTGTTATATCAGCTTTCGGTATTTCTTCCTGTAGCTTCAGTAATTTAGCGTTTTCAAAGGCTAATATTCCAACAATGATAGTTGGTATAACAAACCAAATAATTTCTAAAGGAACACTATGGGTAGTTTTACTTATGTTTGTTACTTTGCTTTTACGAAAGCGAAACGCTATATAAGCAAGCAGCGCCCACACAAAAAGCATTATTGTAACCATCACAAGCATCACAAACGAATGTGACCTAACTACAGCCTCCATTACTTCAGTTGCAGGAGCAGGAAATCCAAATTGCCAGGAAGTAGGAGCAGAGGCAACAGATATATTTGAGTAAAATATTATCAATAGTGCAAATAACTTCACCATATCTTTTGTTTGTTTACTATAAAACTAAGTGATATACTGTATAATAGTATATATAAACTTACTATGCAAATAGAGATTAGTGATGGTTAATCATTTTTTAGCATTCAACAAGTATAATAGTACAATACTAATTAAGGAAAAAAGCATTTACATAAATCTATTGTAAGTAAAAATATTATAATATTTTAAATTAAGTATTTACTTTAAGTAAATTCTATAATAAGTTTAATAGTGTCTGTTACTGCTAATAACCCTCTAGCCTCACACCTAAAAGCAGTAACAGACACTATTAAACTTTATGACAAGTTTATAATCTGTAAGATCAAAGTCTTACAAGTTTCTTTATTTCAATATACAACGAAATCTTTAGAGAAGCGAAATGGGAAAAGTTTCATGAAGGTCTTTGGCATCTCTTAGCATAGATCCCTTACTTTACCATCATACCGCGATTCATTCGCAGTATCTCAAAGCATAGATCCCGCTAACACGTAGCGGGATGACGATTGTCGTTTAGCCATAAACATTAAGAAATTTACCAAATAAAAAAAAAGGCAAAAGAAACCCCGTGGTGGTTGGCTATTTACTATGTACTAAAATATCGGCGTTTTTTTTGACCTTATCCAGAAAAAGTGGAGAGAAAGTTTGGAATGTTTTTCACAAAGAGAATGATGAATCAAAATGCTCAGGAATGCAATAGTTAATAGTGACGTTGTTTGTTATAAAAAATTTCTATGTATTCAAATATTGCAGTTCTAGTTTGTTGAGCAGAGTGTTGTGAAGTATCAATAAGTATTTCTCTTTTCAATGAGCTAAAGAAGCTTTCCACAACAGAATTGTCGTAACAACAACCTTTATGACTCATCTATGTTTTTTATGGATAAGAGATATTGATAACCTTGCAAAGTATATTGTGAACCTTGATCACTATGTAATAGTAGATTTTTGGCAGGTTTACGCTTGTTAACGGCCATTAATAAAGAGTCCATAACCAATTGTTTATTTATTGAACTGCTCATTAACTACCATGCGTGAATATAGATCGATTATTGTTGCCAAATATAGCCATCCTTCTTTGGTTTTTATATAAGTAATCCCATACTTTATTTGGTTGATCAACAATAAAGTTTTGATCTAGTATATTGGGAGCTACAGCTCTATTATCTGTTTGTTGTTTTTTAATTTTAAACTTTCTTTTCAGTATAGCCCTGATGTCATTTTTCTGCATAATACTTTGCACCGTTTTCAAATTGCAACTTTTACCCAAAGCCTTCAATTCAGCATGAATTTTAGGAGCTCCATATCTACATTTAGAAGCTTGATATATTTTTTGAATATCTGCTAATAACTCTTTATTTGCTGATTCTCTACTGCTTATTTTTCTTGTGGTCCACTTATAGTAGCCACTAGCAGAAAATCCTACATAATTCCTGTACTTTATAGCAGTTACTATATAAAAAAATATTTTACTCTTTTTGACTGGCCAGGGCTTTTTTTAAAATGTCTCTTTCTCTTGTTACTTTTGCTAACTCTTTCTGTAAATCAAATCTCTCTTTGTCATAAGGTGCTACATCTGGAAATGCATTTGCCGCTGACTTTTTTTCGTTATATTTCTTCATCCATTTTCCTAATACACTCTCCCTTATTTCTAGATCTCTTGCTACTTTTGCAACTGGTTGACCTACCTTTCTTTGTTCATTTGCCAGCTTAACAGCTTCCAATTTGAATTCTGCTGTATATTCTCTTGCCATTTCTAATCCTCCAAAATTTTATTTTACCCGAAAAAACTCCTTTCTTTCTCTCCACTTTTTCTGGGTAAGGTCAATTCGGAACTCTATTTCTTTTTTACGATCTTTACTTTTATTCTTATTGTTCATATAATAGACCCTTCACTAATAATAAATTATTTTTAAATGTTTACTGTTATTTTCTTAGCAGTATTGGCATAAAGCCATAGCTTTTGGGTGAAGTCAAATCAAATTTTCAATTTTTTTTTGTTTATTTTTTTATGAAAAGGTAGAAGATATTAATAGCTGCTAATTTCTTTAAACGATGTTGTCGTAGATTCGTATTTTTATACACCAAAAAGGGTATCTTTGATGTCTCCTACAGCTCCAAACTCATAGCATCCATTTGCCGGCCTTTTAAGGCGCTTTATAGAAGGGTTAATAAAAGATGTACAAAAACGTCTAAGGTGCATAGTAGCATTCTAAAGCCATCTATGGGAGACATTTTTTTCATCAACGCATTCAAAACTTAAAAAAATAAAAAACTTGAACATTTCTTCAGAATTATGTATAATTATTAATGCTTTTTAAGGTTCTTTCTTATGACTTTTTCTTGATCCCAAAAATGATGTATCGTTTAAGCGTATCTTCGGTACTGAAAAAAATAGAGATATCCTTATTCACTTCCTCAATGATATTCTTGGCTTTACTGGTAAAAATGAAATAAAGGATATAGAGTTTTTAAGTACTATTCAAGACCCCGATATCGCCGCTAAAAAGCAAAGTATTGTTGATGTTCTCTGTAGAGATTCTACAGGTGCTCAATACATTTGCGAAATGCAGGTCGCTAAAACTAAAGGCTTTGAAAAACGTGCCCAATACTATGCTGCTAAAGCTTACTCAAGGCAAGCTGATAAAGGTGACCAGTATCATAACCTTAAGGAAATTATCTTCATTGCTATAGCAGATTGTGTACTGTTTCCTAATAAATCTGAGTACAAATCAAAGCATACTATTCGAGATGAAGACACTAATGAGCATGATCTAAAAGATTTCTATTTTATATTTATTGAGTTGCCAAAATTTCCAAAGAATAAGGAAGATCAGTTGGAAAATATAGTTGAAAAATGGGTTTATTTTTTTCGATATGCAGATGAGACTAGTGAAGAAGAGCTGGAAAAAATAATAGGTAGTGATGTAATAATTAAAAAGGCCTATGAAGAGCTAAATAGATTCAACTGGTCAGAAAAAGAATTTATTGCCTATGAACAGGAAATAAAACGTATTCTTGATGAACAGGCTGTCCTCGCTCAAAAACTTGATGATGCTACTGAAAAAGGTAGAGAAGAAGGTAAAGAAGAAGGCATCCAAATCGGACATGAAAAAGGCAGAAAAGCAGAGAAAATCGAAGTGGCAAAGAACTCACTTAAGGCCGGTGTCTCTATTGATGTTATCGCTCAAATTACCGGCCTTTCGATAGATGAAATTCAAAAATTAAGGAATTAATACTTTACCTTGACCTCTAGCTTGAGTTAAATGACATTGAACAGAAGTATTATTTAGATAACTTTTAGGCTCCAAGCTTATTTGTTGTTCTTTTACGTCACTCACTTCTAATCTGCTTAACATTTGTTGCATTAATTGATTTATTACTGGGTCTATTCTTCTATTAAATTCAGCCATAAACTTATCAAACTTTTTCGGACTTAATCTACCGGGATCTCCGGGTTCTCTACCAGGCAAAGATAATCAGGAAAGGACTCCTTTACATTTGAGTATTCAAATTGGCAGGACAGATGTAGTAAATACTCTAATAGACAAAAAAGCAGAGATTAATGCAAAAGATAGACAGGGAAGGACTCCTTTACATTTGAGTGTTCAAATTGGCAGGACAGATGTAGTAAATACTCTAATAGACAAAAAAGCAGAGATTAATGCAAAAGATAATCAGGGAAGGACTCCTTTACATTTGAGTATTCAAATTGGCAGGACAGATGTAGTAAATACTCTAATAGACAAAAAAGCAGAGATTAATGCAAAAGATAATCAGGGAAGGACTCCTTTACATTATGCTGCTAGCGGAAAGGTAGTAAATACTCTAATAGACAAAAAAGCAGAGATTAATGCAAAAGATAGACAGGGAAGGACTCCTTTACATTGGGCTGCTAGCAAAGGTGGTATAGAGGTAGTAAATGCTCTAATAGAAAAAGGGGCAGATGTTAATGCAGTGAATAAGTATGGAGATGCACCTCTGCGTTTTGCTGCTCGAGATGGCCATATAGATATAGTGAAAGCTCTAATACAAGGAGGTGCTAATGTTAACGCAAGAAATAGTGACGGTACTCCATTACATACAGCTTATGGCCATGAAGAGATAGTAAAACTTCTAATAGAAAAAGGGGCAGATGTTAATGCAGTGAATAGTAATGGAGATACACCTCTGCGTTTTGCTGATCGAAATGGCCATATAGATACAGTGAAAGCTCTAATAAATTACGTAACAAAACTAGAAGCTGCTGATCTGTATGTTAGTCAAAAGAACTTAGAAGAAAAGAATAGATTGATAGGTGATTTGCACGATCTACACAGTAGTTATCCACAACATCTTCAAAACTGTAAAAAAGAAGTCAAAAAGATTGAAAAAGAAAGTCAGAGGTTGTCCGGAAACTAGTAAATTCAAGCATATTCCCTCTTTAACATAACCCTACTCATAGCTAGGTATATGAAATTCTCAGTGGATGTTGTGAGTAAATCATACTCCTTCGATAGCCTTCTATTCCTATTAACCCAAGCAAAAGTCCTTTCTACAACCCATCTTCTTGGCTGTACTTTAAACCCTTGTTCTCTTGTTGGTAGTAGCTCAGGTGGCGTATCTTTGTGCACCCAAAATCTACATGGAGGCCTTTTAACAATTTCAATATCTATGTCATATTCTTCCTTTATGTGATTCTTTAAATTTCTTCCTTGGTATCCCATGTCAGCCCACATTTTTTTAACTTTAGTATATTTTGTTCTCATATTGTTTAATGCTATTTTCATACCATCTCTATCATTTTCGTTAGCAGCGCCTACGTAACAACCTAGTATAAAACCCTGAGTGTCTGTAATTATATGCCTTTTTCTACCCTTTACTTTTTTACTTCCATCATAGCCTTTGATCCCCCCTTTTCTGTAGTCTTTACAGATTGACTATCTACTATACAGGCACTCGGCTGCTCATTCCTTCCTATTTTTCTTCTACTATATTTTGTAATTTCATAATTCATTTTCTCAAAAATTCCCTGCTTCTTCCATTGCCTGAACTGCTCATACACAGTCTTCCATAGCGGAAAATCATTTGGTAAATACCGCCATTGACACCCTGTACGCAATACATAGAAAATTGCTTCTAATATTTCTCTTTTGCTATACTTTGGCGGCCTTCCTCCTTTCTTGTATGATACTCTGAAGTGTTTTTCTATTCTTGCCCATTCCCTTTCGCTTAGATCTGTTGGATACTTTTTTCTCATCTTTACCCCGTACTAAAATTTCAGATATTATAGCCTTTTACTTGTTTCCGGACAACCTCTCAGGAACTACATTCCTTTTTGAAAAAAAGTGATATTAATGAACTAATTAGTGTGTGGGAAAGGAATGCAGACATACAGAATCAGATTGATAATCACGATAACCTAAAAGAGCAATATCCAGAATACGCTCATATTTTAATTAATAAAGCTAATGAAGTGAAAAAAGAAATTTTTCTGCACAATCATAAGCCGCTAATTGATGCTTTATCAGCACATTATAAATGTGATATAAAAACAATGACATTTGCTGGTATAGAAAACTTTTTTAAAGTTGTTCACAGGGATGATTTTAAAGAAAAGCTAGGAAATGGAGGAATAACTCTGAAAAACTTTGTAGATTTAAAAAATGTTGAAAAGAGAGATGATGTTCCTAAGTTAGGAGTAATTGCATTTAAGCATGGGTGTCAATTAAGTGAACCAAGGGTAACAAGAGTAATTGATCAGGCTCTTTCTCTCTAATAGGATCATTGAGCAAACTGTGGGTTCATGGTAGGAAAAAATTGACCTTACCCAAGAGAAGAAGAAAGAAAAATTTTCATAATCAAAGTGTTTTTTTAGAAGGAGCAGTAATGACACAAGGAAATTGGGACTCTGACAAAAATTTTGCAGGGTAGCTTGTTATATAGCTAAAAAGAACCAAATAGCAGGTTCACAATGTCAGTGAAGTTTATGAAGTTAGAATGGGTATAGAAGGAAAGAAAACACAGATCTCTAAAAAATATCAAAGTTAGAAAAATTATTCTTGCATTAGTTTTTATTTGTGATATCTGCTGTGCATGATATCTTTGTAGAATGGGAGGAGTATATTGACTAGAGATATTTCAAGGCCTGAGCAGGTTTTTAGTGGAGCAGAAATAAGCGAAAAAAAAGAGCTATTAAAAAAGCTAGAAGAGAAATCAAATACTCGACAAGGGCAGTCAGAAATAGGCGGATCGTTTGATGATCAATATGAGTTGATTATAGAATATCTGTTGCAGATTCCACCATCTAATGATCGGTTAGAAATTTTACGAAAGCAAGGACATTCACAGAGTGACATAGATGAAATGTTTAGTCAGGGGGATTCTTGGCATACTCAATCAACCATATCGTCATTTCGAAGTTATAATAGTCCACCGTCTTTAATGGATAGTAAATATTCACTGAGTAAACAGGTATCTGTTTGGTCCGCTTTAGATCATAATCTCACAGAAAGTCAAAAGAAGTTAAACATAGAGTTACTAAATGTTTTAAAGTATCTAGAATGGCATGATGAAGGTGCTCTTTTTGATTATGATAATGGTCAGGTCGATGAGCTTGAAGAATTTTTAAAAAATAATAGAGGCAATCCAGATCTAAAAGCCGTTCTAAATGTCAAAAGAGGAGAATCTGGGTCAACAGTATTGCATGCGATTGCGGGAGCTCATATAGGTGCATCTTACCGTCAAGAAGACCGACCTATAAATTTACTCTTAGAAGCAGGAGCCAGTCCAAATATACAGAATGATAAAGGAGAAACACCTTTGCATCGCGCTTCTGCTATAGGCTATGATAAAAATATATATTCTCTCTTAAGGGGAAATGCTGACCCCAATATATGTGATGGACAAGGGAAAACTCCACAACAAACTGCAGTTGATAATCATAATTACCATGTTGAAAGGTGTTTTTTTACTGACAATCAAAAAAAGTTGCGAAAAGAATTAAATAATATACTTAATGAACATCGCTACAAAGAAGGCAATTTAGGCTATATTGTTACACTCACTCTATTTCAGTTTCTCGAAGATCTAGAGAAGTTTTTACATGAACATAAGAATAATAAAGACCTAAAAGTAGTTTTAAATACTCGGGACATAGCAGGAAAGTCAGAAGTGCTGGAACATGTAAAAAATGCTTTTTCCGGCTTTCAAGCTGCTGATGAAATAAAGAAATTACTTTTGGAAGCGGGAGCAAAAGAGTTCACGTATGAAAGGAAAAAATGCTTACCTAAATCTGGGGTTTTGTGGGGTAATATAATACCAGCTCAGAAGGAAAAGCTAAGTAGATCCTTAGATATTTTATCTGAAATTCAAGACATAAATCAATTGGAAAAATTCGTGAAGATAGCTATCAAGTCTGGAGTGCGACTTAATTATCGTTTCACCGTTCCTTCACCTTTTGAAGGTTATAGTTTCACAGATTATGTGATAAAAAGAATTAGTGAATTAGAAAAGTATCCTAAAGTTGCTAGTGGTATAATATGTCAATTGGTATCAAAAGGAGCAGTGTTTGGTAGCCCAGAGAGCATTGATGTAATTGATGAACTGGGATTAGAATGCAAAGATCACAAAGCCAATATGATAAAAGCTTTTGAAGGTTACATTAATGATGCCCATAGGTTTATTAAAGTTGCGAAAAGTGCAACCACTAGTAAATTGAATGATATAGCAATAGGTAATACTACTCTTTACTTAGAATATTCGGAGGAGAGCAAAATAGATATTGCAAAGATCACCGATGGAGCGAGAAGTTTATGGTTAACTCATGAAAATGCAGGATATGAAAGAAATATAGTAAAGATTGGTGAAAGTGAGGTGGAAATTATAACGCAAAATGGTAAAAGGCATTACACAGACCTTACAGCCAATAGTAATATAGCATTGATTTTCTGTACCTCTTTTGGAGAATTAGAAGTTAGATTGTATTCTGATAAGCAAAATGAAAACAGGATTAGGGTAGAAGCAAGAGATCAAGGGATGTTGAAAAAATTAAAAGATTGTGGAGAAGAAATAGGAAAAAATTGCTCACTTGGTTATCACTCAGTTTATGATGCTATTGAACGTGGGTACTTCGAAAAGCCTGCTCCATCTTCAAGAATTGTCCAGGAAGAAAAATTACAAAATGATAAATGGGCAGATCAAGTACGATATACAAGAAAAAATGGAGCACAAATTGGATAGTACTAAGCTTTGTAGACAAAAACGTTGGTATGGTTTTTACTGCTTCAAAAAGGTTTTACTTTATTTTTTTTATTTTAATAATAATATTTTTAGGAGGGTTTATGCACACATCTAAACTTACTGCAGCAGAGAAAGATTGAAATAGCAAGCTATTTTATGCTGTAGAACAAAATAACCTTGATAAGGTTAAAGAGCTTATTAGAAATGGGGCTGATATTCATGCTAGAGAAATTAGTAGTAAAAAAGCTATACACATTGCTGTTCAGAAAGGGAACAAAAATATCGTAGAGTTTTTCTTAAATGAAGGGATAAGCGTTAACGATACCAATAACAGCGGTTGGACACCTCTACACTATGCTGCCTTTGGTGGTGAGTTGGAAATAGCAAAACTTTTGGTTGCTAATGGGGCTAATGTTCGTGCTGAAAACGCTTATGGTCAAAAGCCTATAGATTTAATTCATTATGGTAAAGATGATGGATATAAAGGCATTATGGAACTTCTTCTAAATAAAGGAGGAGGAAAGGTTAATGATATTGATAAAGAGGGTTGGACACTCCTACACTATGCTGCCTTTAATGGTAATTTGGAAACTGTAAAGTTTTTAATTGACAAAGGAGCTAGCATTCATACTAAAAACAATGGACGTGAAACGCCTTTAGATCTCGCTAGAGAAGGAGGAAGTACGGAAGTTGTAAATATGTTAAGCAGTATAAATACAAAAGTGACAGATGTATCGGTATCTCAACTCTCTATACCAAGAAAAAGGACTGTATGAATTGATATAAGCAAAAAAGGGAGGATGTTTCTATAGGTTATACACGTCAAGTTATTGTTAAAAATAGCAGCAGGACTAACGGAGGTAATTCTTAGTTAATAGTTTAAGAAATCTTCTAAAGAAGTTATCTTGTTGTTTATGATTTTTTGAGCATAGCCTTTTATGCTAGATTCAAAGAAGACTGAATAGGCTGCTCCACACTTTCCACTTTTTCTAGCTTTGTGCTGGGCTTTAGCACATTATACAACGCAAAGCTCAGACACACCAATCCAGCTATTCCCACAACCGCTGCTATTACAGGCATTTTCATGATATACAATGCAACACCGCTTGCCAATAACACTGCACCAACAACACCAGCTACAATTGGTTGAATTGCCTTTTTTGATGATTTTTCGTCTACAGAATTTCCTTTACTATCAAAATATAGTTCAGTTGGAGATGGGATATCAGGCTCTTCTTCTGTTAAAGCATTTTGAGCTTTCTCACTGGTTTCAAATATTAGCTCGCTATCTTTATTAATATCTCCACGCAATTGAGCTGTAGCTTTACTTTCCCATGTTAAATTATCTGTCAACTTCTCTCTTGATTCTGTATCAGTTTTGATTAATTTTCTTTTATGCTTTATTTCTGTTAATGATTTTCCGTTCTCAGCACTTCTAGATTTGCTATGAGAGCACGATTGCGTTTGATCTCTTTTCACAACTTCAGTAAAAGTGGTTGTAGAAATACTGGAACTTTGTGTCTGATCTATATCATCTTTTGTTAAAATATTTTTAGCTTCTTCACTGCTTGCAAGCATAGGTTCATGTATTTCAAGATCTTCACAGTCTTTATTGATATCTTCACAGCTAGTTTCAGCATTACCACTTACAGGTTTAACTTCTATATTAAGACTTTCTTTAAATTCCTTGAGAGTTGCTACAATTTCTTTACAATTTTGTTTATTAGCATAATCAATTAGTGTATAGCTTATCTTCTGGCTATTTGCTTTTTCTTTTATCATTTTCTGGTCGAGGATTTCTTTCAAAATACCGTTTTCTTTAGAAACTTCTAAAACTGCCCTAACAGCTTTGCTATTTTTCTCTGAAATACAGTATGCTAGTACCGTGTAGGTTGTTTTTTGAACACCCAGAATTTCTCCGTTTAATTCGTCATTCAGAAGATCTTTTAAAAATTTTCGTTTTGCTGCTTCTTGTAAAAACGTCTCAAAAGCTTGATTATTCTTAAGAGATATAGCATAACACGGTAGCGTAAATACTCCTTTCCTCCCTTCTTCACTATAAGGTATTTTTGTTGTTAAAATTTTCTGTAATGTATCATCATTAAATTTTTCAGCAATGCTATTCTCATTTTTCGTCCTTCTCCAGAACATAAAGGACTTTTTTTTTCCCTAGATTTTCTATTTCTTGCTTCAGAGTATCAAACTTACCTTTCTCTTTTTCTGTTAATCCACATAATTTATCAGTACGCTCTTTTTTCTTTACTGGCATAGTATTTCCCTTCGTATAATGTTTATTTTATAAGTTAGTTGCGTTAATAACGTATTAATTGTGTGATTTTTAAGACGCTAATTTGTAAAATTTTTCCATTTGCTCACTCCATAGCATCGGTATTTCCCTTAAATCAACTAACCGCAAATTACTCGGTTGTCTCCCATTTACTATGTCTTCTTTGATCTTTGGTGCTAAATAATTTAATCTTAAAATTTGTTGTATACGTCTTGTACCTATATTAATTTTAATGCTCAGCTCTTTCACACTTCTATATTTTCCTTCCTCTAGTTGACGTTTCCAAAGATGGGCTCTTACCACTGCTTTCAGTAGCGCATTGTTTGTTTTTCCTTCTGGTTCCACTACTGTGCATTTGTTTCCTTTCTTCTTTAAATTCATTGGTATAAATTTTTCCTCTGACTCAGAACACACCTCTATTCCATCTTCTCTTACCCACACTGTTTTTATTAATTTCTTCACTGCTTCTTTCTGTTTTCCAAAACTTAAATTTTCCCATTTTTCTTTTTTTGCCCCTTTTTCCCAATTCTCATATAAGCATTCCGCTCTCTTCATTACTTCTTTTTCCACTTCTCCGGCTACTACTGTTCGGTTCATCGACTTGCAACCTTTTCCTCTTAAATGGTTATTGCATATATAATATCGATACCTTTTATTTTCTTTTTTTGAGTATGTCAGCGTCATGTTTACTTTGCAGCATCTGCATCTTATCATCCCCTTTAGTAGCGCCTCTTCATATTTTTTGCCTCGATATGGCTGATTCTTTATTAATTCCTGTGCCTTTTGCCATTTTTCTTCTTCTATTATTGCCTCATGCTTTCCTTTATACTGCTTCTCATAATGCCGTATTTTTCCCATATATATCGGATTTGTTATTATTCTCCTCACTGTGGCCTTTTTAAAGATATCTGATTTTGCTTTCGTTCGATATCCTTCTCTGTTTAACTCTCTTGCCAATTCTGCCATTGATCTCAGCTCCATATATCTCTCAAATATATGCTTTATTACTTTTGCTTCTTTTTCATTTATTATTAATTCCTTCTCTTTTACATCATACCCTAGTGGCACATTCCCTCCCATCCATAATCCTTCCTCTTTCGATGTTGCTATTTTATTTTTTACTCTCTCTACTATCATTTCTCTTTCTAGCTGTGCCGCTCCTGATAACACTGTTTGTACAAATTTTCCCATTGGTGTGTTGTTATCAAATATTTGCGTCACTGCTACAAAACTTATCCGGTGCCTTCTAAAAAATGACGTTACTTCTATGCAATCCTTCGTTTCCCTTGATAACCTGTCCAACGTGTATACTACCACGCAGTCTACCTCTCCGGCTTTTACATCTTCAAATAATTCCTTTATCGCTGGTCTATTTAAATTACTTCCTGAATAGCCTCCATCATCATACCTTTTGGCTAATGCTACCCACCCTTCTCGGCTTTTTATATATTTTTTACATGCTACTCGCTGTGCATCAAGACTATTAAACTTCTGCTCTAGCCCGTCTCCATTTGATTTTCTCGTATATATCGCACACCTTACCTCTTTTAGCATTCTCAACTTACCTTTTTATCACGCATCCCAAATAATAAAGGACCGTTGTAGCTCATTCCCATTATTTTTCCGGCTACCGCTGATAATGACGTAAAAAATTCTTCTCTGTAGATTAAACCCTTATCTGTTACCATCACTGCATGCGTTTCTTTACCTCTTTCTAATATCAACTCCGTTCCTACTGCTGGCAGTTTATCGCTACTTATCCTTTTTCCCTGTTCTAGCCGATCTGCCAGGTATTTTAGTCTTTTTGCTCCTTTTCTTGATATTTCTCCATACGCTTTCTCCTGCAACCTATACGCCAATCTTGGTATCAAATATTTCTTTGAGTTTCTAGGCGCTTCTTCCACAAAGACCTTCCTCCATATTTTTCTCAGCTCTTCCAACGCTTTTTTCTCTAAATTCAATACTTTCTTTTCTATTCCTTCCATTCTAGCTTCTGAATTTAAAAAAAAGTTGCGGCTCATAGCACTTTTTCATCCATAGTTTCTAGCTCTTTCACCTCTTCTTTTGCTACTATCACACCTGCTGCTGTACTTTCCGATACAACTCTTATTCTTTCTATAAATTCCCTCTGTTTATTTGCCATTTTTACGTTCTCTAACACTTCTTTTATCTCTTTATTATTTCTCACATAATCCATTGGGGTCTTGCCAAATTTATCTTTTTGTTCCACATTCCCTCCCGCTTTTACTAGCTCTTCTACTATTTTTATCTCTGCTACCATGCACGCAAGGTGTAACGCGGCAAATTTGCTACTTCGTTCCACTGCGTTTACATCGACTCCTGCCTTTATCAGCTCTTTTGTATTTTCTAGACGTTGCCCCATCACTGCTAGGTGTAGTGGTCTATATTTCCCGGCATCTGCTGCATCTACATCTGCTCCCTTTTTGATTAATAATTTCACTTTTTTCGGATCTGGCATTCCCACCGCGTAATGTAGTATCGTCCTTCCTTTTGTGTCTTTTTTGTTAATATTTTCTATTGAGTTATCTAATACTTCTTTCCACGACTTATTAAATTCTTCTCTTTCTTTCTTACTAAATTTTACCATAAGTTCCTCAGCTATTAATGCAATATAAAGTGGCTCCAATTTGGCTCACTTTAGCGCTTAGCAAACTTTGTTTGTTTACCAGCTACTTTTTCACTTAGGGCTGTTTTGGCATAAAAAGCAAGTTTTTTTTACAAAATATACACATTTTTTCAGCATATTATATTAAGATATAAATCTATATATTTAATCTGTTAAATAATAGCAATTCCTCTCCTGCTGTTGCCAGCTTTTCTCTTCTATTTTTTCCATATATTTAGCCTCTTATTTCCTCACAAAAAGTCTGCAAACATCTACAGCCCTTTCCTCCACATCATTTAGCTTCTTTCCACCATTTACCACCTGCTTTTCCGATACCTTACTTATTTTTTCCATTAACTCCCTCTGTTTGTTCACTATTTTTCCTCCTTTTTTCTTTAATACCTCCCTTGTCTCTTCATCACTTGCGTAATACATTGGGCTAAATCCTGATATACTTACCAGGTTTATTTCTGCCCCTGCTTTTATTAACTCTTCTACTATCTTTTTTCCAGTTATCTAAGTGGAGAAAGTCACCTCTCCCCACTCGACTGCAGAACCGTACGTGACAGGTTACCGTCATACGGCTCCTCTGCAATTTGGTGCTTGTCATGCACACTTCCTGTGTAAAATATCGTGACAATGTCCATGTAATAATAATAAATTTTTGATCATATTATTTTTCCTATTTTGGTCTTTATGGTGTATTTCTAGAATATCATCACTCTTGAACCAAAGTTGACATTGATCACATTTGCCTTGTTGTAACTTCAACAGCTTTATTACTCTCGGTGATTTATCTAGTATTCTATTAAGACGATTCCCCCAGTAAACCCAATCACCATCGTATGGAGATTTGGTTCCTTTCACTTTGATATGTCGCTTAATAACATGATCTCCGTGTCTTATAAGATTCACTTCGTTACTTGTCATAAATCGCCAATTATCATTACCATACTTCTTGAAGTACTTTCTTTTGATCCAGCATTTTCCTTTGTTTGGGTGTTTATATAACGCCCACTTCCAAAGTTTTCTGAACATTACACTGTCGATAAGATTAAATGTTTCACTTGAAACTACACAAGAGTAATATTGACTCCATCCTCTAATAATTGGATTAAGTACTTTAATTACTATTTCTTGTGTTGCTCCCCTCAATTTTCTAATCTTATGTTTGATAATGAAATTATGCTGTTTTATAGATTCACGACTTGGTTTGATTAATAACTTGTAACCTTTCTTATTATTTCTTGTTAGGTAGTGTCTTATTGAAAATCCAAGAAAATCAAATCCTGGTTTATCCCCTTCTAAAGTATGGGAAATCCTTGTTTTTGAAGGTTTTAGTTCTAGTCCAATGATTTTTAACCATTCTTCGATTAGTACCTTTGCCTTAATAAGGATCTCCTCACTCTCATGTATAACAACAAAATCATCAGCATAAAAAATTATACTAAGAGCTTGTTGTGCCCGTTGCTGCGATGCTGTACCATACTTTCTTCTTCTATATAGAAAAAGTTCACTTTTTAATGCTTCTTTAATATATTGTTCCATACCGTGTAATGCTATACAAGCCAATAATGGAGAGATAGTTCCTCCTTGAATTGTACCACTCTTAGTTGGCTGGAAGATTCTATTTTCTATTACTCCTGCTCTCAACCATCCTTTTATTGTTTTTCTTAATGTTGGTGTGGTATTGAGTTTTTCAAGCAATGCATAGTGTTTAATATTATCGAAACATCCTGAAATATCAGCATCTAAACAATATGCTGTTTTCTGACTTAGTGCATTGAATATGGCCTTCATAGCATCGTGACAAGATCTACCAGGTCTAAAACCATAAGTGTTCGGCTCAAATTTTGCTTCCCATTCAGGTTCCAACGCCATTTTTTCAAGTGTTTGTTTTGCTCGACACGATATAGTGGGAATACCAAGGGGACGACGCTCCAATGGCTTGCCAGGTTTTGGTATCCAGACTCGTCTTGATGGTTTTGCTCTTCCTCTTAAATCCATAGAATTTGCTAATTGCATTCTTTCTTTTTGGTCGAGATTGGCTTTCCCATCAATACCTGCAGTCTTTTTCCCTCTATTGTCCTGTGTTACTCTTCTAACTGCGAGCATTCTTGCACTTGTTGATTTGAGTAATAATCTCTGAAGATTATGCATCTTTTTGACATCATTACATTTAGAAGCTTGGTAAATTCGTTTTTGTAGCTTAAATGAAGATTTCTCCAGCTTACGCCAAGAAATTTCATTCCATTCATACCTAACATTTTGTTGGCTCATAACATATTCACTACTACTCATAACTTTACCTTCCAAATTACAGTGTTTACGTCTGCATATCCCAAATATTACTTTGGGCGTTAGCTTCTTAAACAATCCTTCCACATAGAAGCTTACGGTTGGCTACCTGCTTATATCTAAATAAATATAAGAGCATCTATGCGGTTACTCCGTTCCATGATTTTGTTTCATGTTGGACTTAGGTTCTTACTTTTTTGCCGGAAGCTGAGAACATCCATAATCAAGTGGTAGGATCTTGATTCCTCTTTGCGCTTCTACCATTTTGGTCTATGCGTATCAACCTTATTTCGCATATTCATGTTGACGACAATTCAAACATAAGTTCCTTTCGTAACCTTATCCAACTCTGTTCGCAGGGATTTACCATAAGGTTTAGTATTACCTGCTTTTGTCTCATGCTTGCATCCCAGAAGTTGCCACTTTCTAAAATGTGAGACATACTTTATCCCTGATGTTTAGGGAAGATGGAATTTAACCACCACAAAATCACGACTTTCGGGTCGCACCCCACCATACATGCAAGGTGCAGCGGTGTGCATTTACTGCCATACTCTTCAGCATTTACATTCCCTCCTGATTTTATCAATTCTCTAACTGTTTCTAGACGTTTCTCCGTTATCGCTAGGTGCAGTGCTGTATATCCTTCTACATCCGCTGCATTCACATTCGCTCCTTTTTCAACTAATAAGCTCACTGTTTTTCCGTCTACTGCATAATGCAGTTCCTTTTTTGTCCCCTTAATATTTTTACCTGAGTTCTCTAATAATTCTTTTAGTTCATCCTCTTTTTCTTTTTTACTCATAACCTACCTCACCTTTTCTTTAAATTTAAGTCCCTTTTTTAATTCTCACCACCTCATCTATCATTTCGTTTACTTGGCACATTATCTTGGTTGCTAAATTTTGACATTCTTTCTTTATTAATGATTTGTCTCTCTTCCTTATTTCTTCGATCTCCATTATTTTTAGCTCTGGCATATAGCTCCTATCCAACTTGTCTGCTATTTCTCCCACTAGCCCCTCTATTCCATAGCACGTCAGTTTTCTACTTTTTGTTACTCCACCTTTTGCTCTCAAAAATTTACTTGCCTTTTCACTCTCTTCCCTATCACATAGACAATACTTTTCACTTTCCCATATGTAATACATTGGTGTTGAACCATACTTATTCAGTTGATTAACTTCAGATCCTGCTTTTACTAGCTCTTTTATTATTTCAACTCCTGCTCCTCCTATTTTACATGCAGAGTGCAGTGGCGTACATCCACTGACATATTGAGTGGCATTTATTTCCGCTCCTGACCTTAGCAGTACTTTTACATTTTCTAAACTTTTTGCGAATACTGCACAGTGCAGTGGCGTATAACCATTTTTATCTCTTGCATTGATCTCCGCTCCTTTTTCTATTAATAACCTCACTGTTTTGTGATCGGAATTTTCTACTGCATGGTGCAATACTGTTTCTCCTTTTTCATCCCTTTTATTAATATTTTTAAATCCATTCCTTGATACTTCTTTAAAAAACTTGTTAAAAGATTCTTTCTTTTCTTCGCTGAACCCCATTTCATACCTCACAAAATTATCTTTTCTAGCGCCAGACAAATTTCTTATATTTACCTGCTGCTATTCAAGTTATGTGCGTTTTGGCATAAAAAGGCAAGTCTTTTTTCGCGTAGTACACCTTTTTAACTAAATACTAATATAGTATATGAAGATATAAATATATATGCTTAATGCATTAAACATATTACTTGTTTCTCTTCCCAACCTCTGTTCAAATGACGATGTTCGTGCCACGTTAGTACGCCTGGGTAAAACACTAAAACGTAATTTTCCGGTTCATGTATTGAATCCTTTTGCTCTGAATTTAAATCCCTTTCAAAATGAATATTGTGCTCTGCCACACCAAATATTATAACTTTTTGGTTGGTAAAATCTTCTACTTTGTAGTGGTGAGTAACGCTAAACCTTTCTAAAATTGGCTTGTGTTTTAAATTCCACAGTTGTTCAGATAGTTTATCACTTCCTAGTAAAAATTTACTTCCTTTCTCTTCTCCACTCGTAACCGGAAAACACGCGTTTATTTCTCCTAAGTTCCAGCTATCTGATAATACTATCTGCGCTTTAGCAAACTTAATCTTAGGTAATAAGCTCTGTGGTAGCGGATATAGCGCTTTGAAGTTATACCACACATGATTTCGTTCATAAATACCGTTGTAGTTCTTAGTATGAGGCTCGGTTTCTCCAAGTATTGCTACATCCAAGCGATATATGTCATTGCTTAAAGCTCGTTCATAATGATCGCGTAGATAGTTTTCTACAATCCTAATAACCGGACCATGAGACCTGAAAAAATTTACTCTTCCAAATGATAAAACTGGCCCATCTTTTTCTATTTTTACCCCGGAATAATCCGATAATAAACTTCCGAAAAAACTCTCATCCAATATGAACCTGCTAATGTTGTAATAATCGTTAAAAATCCTCATTAGCCTCGATCTTGCAGGCAATGATAGTTTTGCTAGTTCTACTACTGCATCAACGAAGAAGTCATTCGGAACATCTTTTATCCCTATCTGCAGTTCAAAGAAGTGCTTGCCAGATGGTTCTTCGATAATTGTAATATCTTCTATATTTGCCCATTTTAGTGCTATTTTCAGTGAAGCAGGTGTTCCTCTTAAACGCTGAAATTTTATCCCTTTTTTTATCGCCTTTCTTTTGTCTTTTACCCAATGTAGGATTTCTCCTAGCCCATATTCCTCTATTATCCATGGCAACACTTTTTCCCCTTGGCTAAATTTAAACCCTCTGATACAACCAGGATCTACTTTGTAATCTATTGCATCAACCAGCGCTTTTTCCTTTTTTGTTGCGTTTGGCGGTAATAGCATTAATTTAACTCAACATTTAAACTTTTTAAGAAAGCGCACTCATTTCCTTTCACAACTATGTCTTCTCTTGGCTCTATTAATTCCACGTTTTCTACTCCTTCCATAAACAAATTGGCTATTATCCATGATCTTGTTACCTTCCATCCTAATCTTTTCGTTGTTCCAAATTTTTCGATAAATTTCTTCTTCACCGTTTCAATAATATCTGGTCTTTTAATGCTAATTTTACTGTGGATATCTATTTCTATCATATTGCAACTTACCACTTCAACTGTATCTGTTAAAATCCTCACATCCTCCCTGTTTAGCTGATTTTTGACAATTTCTAGTAATTCTTCTTGCAGTGTGGATAATTCTGTGGATAAGATTGAAACTTGTACTTTCCCTGGTATAGGTGGTTCTACTAATGCATCCTTTACTCTACTATCTGCTGACAGTGCATGATATCGATAGTGTTCTTTACTTCCTCCCGTGCTCCAGCCTATTATCTTTGCTTTAATTATTTTTCTAAAACGTTCGTCATCTTCTTCTTTCTGCCTCTCCACTCCATAAAATTCAGCTAAATTATCAAGATCTTCTCCTGTCGCAAACTTAAGTAAATTACTCTTTACTGCTTCGTTTATCCTTTGTCTCAGCAAAAGCTCTCTCCAGGCTGCTACTTCTAATACCTTCATCGCTGAGTCACTTTCTACTAATGCCGTAAAACTTTCATCTCGACTTATTAATTCTTCTTTCATACGTGAAAAGATTTCTTCGAAGTTCAGTGGCTCAATAATGTTAGTCTGCTGCATCTTTATACTACAACCTCATCGAAGCGAATCTTTTTCCCCATTGGTACGTACAACCCTTCCAGGTCAAGCGTTACTTTTCCCTCTTTTACTTCTGTCATTTTTACTTTTTCTAATTTAAACCTTTTTTCCCATTTTTCCAAAGCTTCTGCAGTTGCTGCGTAAATTTCTAGTGTTAAATCACGATTAACTGGCTTATCCAATAATTCAAATAGCCTAGACCCGTAATTCCTCATCATAATTCGTGATCCTATAGGAGTCGTAAGTATATCAATTATTGATTGCTTTAAGTGCTCTATTCCTTCTAACGCTTTTCCTGTTTTACCATCCATACCCTTCATTTCTATTTTGCAAAGACGCTTTTACTGCCTTTTATTACTTTTAACCCACAAGATACTGAATCCCCTACTCTTCCTACACCATGACCATTTGCAAACACTGTTTTTGATCCTTGAATCATTACTTTTCCTTCGTTAAAATTGTCTCCTTTCCTACAGACTGGGAAATCATTTACAAAAACATTATTACTGCCGCTAATGCAAAAATGTGGTGTTGCTTCTCCACAATAATCTCCTACTCGCACAACTGATTTATTCATTTTCCAATTAATTAAGTTCTATTCTATCTGCTTTCAGTTTTATTTCGCTCCTTGTCATCTCTATACTTGATTCCCCAGCTTTCAATGTTATTTTGTCCACTACTTCAATCTCTAAATGATGCTTCTCTTTATCATATAACAATCTTGTCCCATCTTGAATTTTTACACTATTTATTTCTTTTTTATTCTCTGGTGCAGGGTATTTTTCCTGATATATTCCTGCTAATACCACCCCTAATGATAGTTCTCCTAGCGCAGAAAGTATAATAACCTGTTCATCGATATCTGGAGGAGACCAATTTCTATCTTTTCCTGCTTTACTTGTTATCCATGGCAACCAATCTGTTAAAAATTCCCCTATTTGCACTTTTACTCTCGCTTTTTCATAATCTACTTCTTTCACAAGCCCAATACGTACAATGTTAGCTAACTTTCTTTGCAACTCTGAAATAGCAAAATTACTTTCCAACATTTATTTCACCGATTTCTATTTTGTGTGGCATAAATTTTCCCTCTTCCCAAATAGATCGACCCAAGTGTACTTCATGCACCCAGTCTACCATCCACACTAAATACGCGTCTAATTCTGGCCTAAATCCGTCAATTTCTGCTGATATAAATTCACCTGGCGAAACATTTTTTACGTTCCAAGTATTTTTATTTACTACTCTCGCAACCTCAGCAGCTAATTCTCTGACAATAATAGCTGCATTCTCTATTGTGCTATCAATCACAATTCGTGCCTCAAATCTTGCTTTCAGGGCTAATTCTTCTGTTCCTGAATCTTTTCCTTGCTCTAAACTTGACAATTCCACAAATACCGCTGGTGCTACTATTTCCCTTCTTATCATTGGATATATTTCACATGTCTGTATCGCTGGTATTTCTTTCTTCAACATTCTGCAAATTGCTTTGTGCAACTCAATTAAAATCATACTTTTACAATATAGTTTAATTCACGCTCAAAATATTTCTCAAATATCCCTTCTGTTTCATAATTAACTAGCTCCTTTATTATTTTTGATGCTTCTGGTTCCAGTCCTAATTTTACCTCTTGTATTGGCAAAGCTGTTCTTCCTTCACGCCTAAAACACCACTATTTCCTCTTGGCATTGTTGCCATAAATCCTCCTATAAACTTATGTTTTCCTACTTTCGCTCCTTTTCTTGTTTGTCTCATCTTGCCAATTGCTGATACCCTAATATCATATAAATTTGCTCTCATTAATACATCTAACCTACTTGTCTTAGCCTTAAAAATTCTTAGCCTTTTTCTCATTACCGTTAATTTTATCTTCTTTTCCTCACTAATTTCCTTAGCTGCTTGCGTTTTTAACCATAGTGCTGTTTTGTTCAATGCCCTCACCGCTGCTTTTTCCACTTTTTTCCTTTCAGCATTTACATTTTCAATTACCTTATTAATATTATCGGTAACTTCTATATTAATAGACATTTTACACCCCCGATGCTTGAATTTTCCATACCATTCCTGAATTATCTCTAAGTGGTGGTGTGTGTACTCTGTATCTACAACTACCTATGGAAAAAGTATCTCCTACCATTGGCTTTAATACATCAAACACACTTACTTCCAACAATAAAATTTCTCCTACAAATTGTCCTTCACCAATCTCGTATAATTTATCTGGCTGTTGCTTTAGTACTTGTACCATATATGACTTATCCTTTGATTCATACAAAGCTACTTTTCCTAAATGGGCAAAACAATCTTGCAATAATCTCTTAATATTTTCTTGCATATTTTTCTGCTATATACTAACCTTTACATGCTAAGAAGGGGCACACAGGTAAAGCATTCTTCTGCCTCACCACTTTATAGTTGCTCTACCTGTGTTGTTATGTTACAACGACTTTTGCTAATACTCCCGGTCTATGGCACATTGGCAGAGAATTTGACTGAGTATGTAAATCGGTCCCTCTATCAAATCTTCTTGGCTCTTGTTTCGCGTAAAGTGGCTGTCCAAGAGTATTTACTGTCTCATTAAAGTCTGCTGGTGCAAAATACGTTGTAAATGTGCTCGCTGTTCCTAGTGGAAAACAGTTTCCACTTTCTCTTTCTATAAATCTTCTTACGGTTCCTTCAGGGTCGGTTGCTTGCCCTCTATACTCTTCAAATGTTATTCCACAGAACGTAAATCCTGATCTCATGTCATTCCTCAGCGCTGCTCCTTCTTGCCATCTTTCATATGCCTCTTTCACTTTACTATGCGAAATTAGTGCATCAAAAAACTCTGGACTTACCAGTGCATGAATCCCCGTCATATATTCACCACTTAAATTGTCCTCAACATGGCGCAATACTTCCAGACACTTACGCTTTACATCGGTTGTCGCAGTCCCCAATGCAAAATTTACTACTTTTGGTGTAATTTCAAATTCGTTGTAAAGGTTTAATAACTCCGACCCATCAGCATCAAGAATGATTCCCTTCAGCGCTCCCATTCTCAAATGTTCTAACGTTATTGCGTGTTTATTTCTCATTAGCTGCAAATGATCAGTTATTACATCTGCCAATGCTTTCAGTTCACTTTCTGACCCAAATGCCCTTATTCCCTGTACTTCCTCAGGCAACACTACGTCATCATGTGGTATATGTGGAATGGTAAAAGTTCTTATTTTTCGTTTTCCACGTTTTCCTACTGTTGCTGGTGCTCCTGGTAACTGCGTTGGTAGTAAACTTAATACTCCATTTTGCTCCTCTATAGTAATATGTCTAAATCTTACTGACCTACTTGGAAACAAATTTAAATTTTCCACTCGTCCATAATTTATCAGCAATATATTTATCGCATTTGTGAGTGCCGTCATGCTAAATGCTGTATTTGTAAATGGATTTTGCATTTTTTCTTTTCCCCCTTTTGTATTTTTAATAGTTTTTTTAAGCTCCCTTGCGGATAATGATCCCTCGTCCTTCAAGGTGCTTTATTGCTGCAGTTTTCTGCTCTTCAATGATATTTGCTGGCCATACAACTGCATGATCTGCTAGTATTGCACCACGAGCAATAATTACTCCTTTACTATTTTCCTTTGCGTTTACATCGCTTGCTATTACTCCTATAGCCGTTTGTGTCCCATCTGTGGCAGTTGGATTTAAAGCTTTAATAAAACCATCTTTAGTATCATAACCAACTACTTTTCCCAGCTTTAGATTTTGTCCCTTGGCTACTGTTATTTGATCTCTTGAATATAGGTTGGACACTTCATATTTCAGAAGATCGCCTAAATTATTTCCTTCAGTTATACTTATCATGTCTTTTTCTCTCCTTTTTTTATTTTTTTACCGCCATATTTGTGGTTGTTATACACGGCGGTTATACACATACTTTAAATGTTTGATTGCGCACGACTTTTCGCTACCTGCATCATCAACTCTTCTCCTGAATTCTGTGGTATTGCACTTAGTATTTCTGTCTTCTTCGTTCGCTCTGCAAGTAACTCCATTAAAACTTCCCTGGCTTGCTCAACACTTACGCTTTGCTCAATAAATTCTCCTATCTTTTCTGGCATTCGTGATAAGTTACATAAACGTATTAATTCAAGAACTTCAGTACGATACTTAGTTAAATTGTCAGTTTCTAGGTCATTTGTAGTTTTTTCATTCATAGTAATATCCCCTTTTTTATTAATAGATTTAAACTCTGAAAGAATTGTAATTCCATCTGCAAGACCTATTTCTACTGCTTTCTCGCCAAAATATAGCCCTGCTTCTGTTGATTTTATTGCCTCTACAGAAAGGTTTCTATTGCGTGCTATTAGCTCAACCAGCATTCCATATAAACGATTCACTTCGCTTTTTAGGCTTTCTAAACTCTCAGAAGTTATTGGCTCATGTGGATTTAAATCATTTTTTCTACTTCCTGCAAATACTGTCGTATATTTTATTCCCTGTTTTTCATCAAACCCACTTTGATCTATATGACTTGCTATTACTCCTATGCTTCTAACTCCTGAAGTTCTAGTTACCAATACTTTTTCAGCACTTGATGCAATTGCATACGCCGCAGAATACGCATCATCATTTGCTATTGCCACAATCCTCTTTTTTCTCCTTGCTTGGTAAATAAAGTCGGAAAGGTCGAATAAACCGTTTACTTCTCCTCCGGGGCTGTCTATGTCCAAAATTATTGTTTCTACTTCTTTATCTATTAAAGCTTCTTCTATCTCTTCACTTATCTTCTCATACGATGTCATCCCCAATACATCATCAAAAACTTCTGACTTTTTCGTCAAGATTCCATGTATTGGTATTATTCCTCTTTCACTATTTCTTACCGCATGTTTTATATTTTTAAAGATAGGCTGCTTTCCTGTTTGTAGTGACAGTAATTCAAAACTCCTTGGTTCTACCATTACACATCTGTTTAGCCATATCGCTTGGTTTTTCATATTATCTCTTGATTAGTAGTAACGTCGGAATCAAAACTTAAACCCAAGGAACTAGCACGTCTTTGATCTTCTGCAATTTCTTGGTCTATTTCTTCTACATCATAACCTAGCTCTGAAACCACTTCTGATCGACTCTTAAATCCATTTCTTACTGCCATTTGTTGTGCTTGCTGGTCTTTTAAAGGATCCACCCAATCAAATCCCTGTGGTATCCATTTTACTTCTTCTTTCGCTGCTTTTGCTACTTTTTTATCTATACTCAGTTCTCCACAGAGTACTGCTAATTCTAGCCATCTACTCCATACTGGTCTGCAAAATTGAAATACCATAATGTTGTGTTGCAGCATAGCACATCTACGACGAAACTCTATTAATCCTGCTCGAATGGATGAATAATTAACGCCCGTTAAATCTCCTGTTAGTTGCTCATATGTTATCCCTGTGCCTATTGCTATTGCCCTCAGCTGCTGTCTCATGAATGCTTCATAACTTCCTCCTACATCAGATGGCTCTGAAAATTTTATGTCTTCTCCTGGGTCTAAAAGCTGCATTGTTCCTGGCTCTAAACCTGATAGTGCTACTCCTTGCTCATTACTTTCACCTTCTCCTAAAATATTTGCTTCAGGATCGAGCCTTGGAATAAACCCTGCAAACATCGCTGCTGTCTTTTTTCTCACTAATTCTGCATCATCATATTGATCAAGTTCATAGAGCTTTAGCAGTATACTCGAAAGCCATGGCTCTCCTCTAATTTGCCCAGGTCTTAATGGTCTATAAATATGTAAAACATCATTTGCTGGCACTCTCACTGATTCACCAAATGAGCCTTCACCAGGGTGTTCTTTAAATAGGTAATATGCTTCTCTTTGCCCAAGCTTGTTAAACTCAATCCCGTTTCTTATTACATTACCATTTCCTAAAGTTTGATTTGTTTTATTATCTAAATGTTCAGACTCAAGTACTTGCAGTTGTAATGGCACAGAAAATCTATCTTCCAGCTTTCTCGTTCTTAACCGTACAAAACATTCTCCTCCCTCTATCATACTTCTGCATACTAGAGCTTGTAATCCATAAAAATCACTTACTCCGTTACTGTCTGCTTCATCTGTCCATCTTAGCCATAATTCTTGCACCCTCTTTCGAAATTCCCCATCCCTTGCTTTTGATTGCGGTTTTATTCCTGTTCCAATAGAGTTACTTACTATTGTATCAATAATATTTGCTGCATATGGATTTTTTCTCACCATATCACGTGATCTACTACGTAAAGTTTCAAGGTTTTGAGACAGCAAATTGTTTATACTTCCTAACTCTGGTTGAAAGTGAAAAAATCTTCTTCCTGAGCCTGCAGCATCCCAGGCTGAGCTTTTTATCTTTGGTTTGTTAAATAGTTGTTTGAATGATTTTAATAACATTTTGCCTCTTTGATTATGCAACAAGTTGTTGCACAATTTGACATTGAAAAATTATAGCAAGTTGCTAGAGAATTTGGTCAACAGATTGTATGTAGAGAGTCATTACTCTGGACTACGTTTATAAATTTCTTTTCGATGTCCTATTGCTGCAATTTTGACCATGTGCTCTGAGTTATCTATTAAGTATATGACTCGATAATCGCCAACACGCAACCTAAAGTAGCCTACCCATTTATGCGATAAAGCCTCACCTACTTTATCAGGAATAATTGTGAGACGTTTTTCTATAGCTTTTTGCACCCTTAACCGTATTGTTTTCGGAAGAGAAGGAAGATCTTCGGTATCTACACCTTCTAAATAACCAATTTGGTAAATTATTCCCACTTGATATCTTCATGTCTAATTATTTTTGCTCCAGGAACATTACGTTTAGCAGCAAGTTCAAGTAGAGCTATTTCTCCTTCATCCATTTCGTCACCTTCAGATAGTTTACTTACCTCAAGTTCTTCTTCTACTAGATCTTTTACAATTTCTTCAATAGTTCTATTTTGAACTTTTGCCATTTCTGTAAGATACTGAGCAAATTCCCCCTCAAAATTTACATTAACATTAAGCCTTCCTTGACTTTGATCCATATTATTCACTGTAAGACATCAACTCTAAACTATAACATTTTTACATAATTTTGTCAACCCCTTTATTTGTTGAAAAAACAATTTTTCTCTTTGGCTTCATACCTGCAATTTTCAATTCAGCCTTAATACGTTGTCTTAAGCTTAGTAAATCATTTATATCTACTTCAGCATATCTTACAACATGGTCACCATATGCAATTGATACTACTCGCTCTCCGTTTTGTAGTTTCTTTATCGCTTCTTCGACTTGAATTAGATAATCTTCGTTATACATTTACTACTCGCTGATCCATTTGCTTTTCACTATTTTCTTTGATTTTTTACTTTCTGGTTTTTCACTTAAACTATTCCATTTACTCTCTGGCCAACGATCGATTCCAAGCGCAATAGATGCTGCTCTTGCATAAATCCTACAGTCTAATACTTCATTTCTTTCTCTTACCTTTTGCCACTCTTGTTTGGTATAACCTTTTACTACTTTGCTGACTAATTGCTCTGCCGTTAGCTGCTTAAAATATTCAGGTGCATACTCGGGAAAATGACAGTATCCTGCTGGAGCTTCTTCACCGTCCTTTAAAACATTAAGTAATTGAAAAAGTTCTGACTTTAAAATCGATACTCCCACTGGCCAGAGCTTTATTCCTCTTTTTAGCTTTTGACCACCAACTGTTATATCTACTCTACTTGGGCTGCTAAGTGGTACTAGAGCTTTATTTACACCTTTCACTGCCATTACTCTTCCAGAGCCTTGATGACCTCTTACCCAATTGTATACTTCTTGTGTCGCATACCCAGCATCAACCGCCATCATACTTATCATGTATTCAAGACCATTTTCACCGATAAAATGATGATTTAAGAGCTCAGAGAGTTTTCCCCATACTTCTCCTCTTCCAGTATCACCTTCAAATACTCGGTATTCTATTGACCAACTTTCGCGGCTTTTTCCCCATGCTACAACTTCTACTTCTAAACGATCTTTTTGGACATCTACTCCTGCAGTAAGCACCACTTCTCTCCTAGGTACTGTGCCTACGGGAAAAAATTCTCTCCTGTTAAATAATTGCTTCCAATCTGGTACTTCTCCTTTGTCTACCCAGGTTTCTCCAAGCGTAGTATTTATCCATACTTTTAGTAATTGTTCACTTTCTTTTGCATGAAGAAAATCTTCTACTGCTTGAGTCCAGCTATACCAGCCTACTGGACTATAAAGACTTGAAAGATGAAATCCTTTTTTCTCACCTTTTACTCTATTAGTAGGTCTCCATTCTCCACGCTCAAGCATCTCTGTCTTTTGATGATTTTCTATTTTGCCGCTACATTCAGTGCAGACATAATGTGCTGTTCTTGAGTCGTTGTTTTCCCATTTAATTTGTGACCATTTTAGAACTTGATAGTAATTACAATACGGACATGGTACAAAAAAGTACTGCTTATCTGTTGCTTCAAATTCTTTCTCAATTCTGCTTATTCCATGAATCGTTGGTGTTGATACTAAAAAAATCTTTCGCCGTGCAAATGTATTAGTTCGAGCAATACTGAGCAGCACTGGATCTCCTTCACCACCTGAATCTCCTGGATAGGCGTCTATTTCATCAAGAAAGAGATATTTTACTGGCATAGATCTCAGTGCTACACTGCTATTTGCTCCGGTTATTACTACTATTCCACCTGGAAATTCCTTACTTTGTACAGTATTGCCTGAGTCTCTTGACCTTGGGTCTTTTACTTTACTCTTTAAACATGGCGTACTCTCTATTAACGGCGCAAATCTTCCTTTTGACCAACGCTTTCCCATTTCAACTGTTGGCTGCACAACTAACATTGGACCAGGAGTCTGATCTATAATATAGCCTATCCAATTGTTACCAGCTTCTGTTCCTCCAATCTGCGCTCCTTTCATGAATACTACTTTTTCTGCTGGTGAGGACGGAGAAAGTGAATCCATGATTTCTTTTAAATAAGGAGTTCTTTCTGTTCTCCATTTACCTGGCTCTGATGCTGCAGTTGGCGCTAAAACTCGATACTCATTCGCCCACTCTGACACTTTAAGTAGTGGATCTGGCTTTAAACCTTCAGAAAAAGATGTAGCATATATCATATCGCTAGCTCTTCACCATCATTAGATGATACCTCAACATCACTTAAAATAGAACTGCACTCACTTGTTTTCTCACTTTCGAGTTCAATAAACATTTTCTTTTCAAGTGCTTCTTCTATGTACTTCTGAGTTAAATTACTCATTGCTATTGCAGCTATGAGCGCAACTATTCCCACCATTACCGCAGCTATAATGTTAGGGTAAATTCCCACTATCACTATTGCACATACTGTTATAGCAACACAGACGATATTGATATATTTCTTTATTTTTTTGTCTGCTATTTTCCTTTCTTCAAAATATTTATTGCTCAATAAATGAAATGTTGGAAAGTTCTTCTGTCTTCCAAATAACACTATTTCCTTCTCTTTGCTCAGTAATTTTATTAATTTTGCGTTGTTCGTTATTATTGCATACTGAAAAACATCCGTGGCATCTGCTCCTCTCTTTAGCAACAACTTTACTACGTTAAAGTGACCATGCTTTACAGCAACATAAATTCCCGTTTTTCCACTCTCATCTACAGCATCTATTTCAACTCCTTCACCAAGAATACCGTCTATTAGGTCTTCATATCCTTTTCTGGCAGCTAAATGAAGCAAACTGTTTTTATCAGCTCCGTATCTATTACTTGCTAAAATCTTTACTATATCTAATCTATTTGCTTCTTTTGCATAACAAAATGGTGTCTTGCCATTATCATCCTTAATTAAAGGATCTATATCTTCTCGCGTTAGTAAAACTTCTATTGTTTTCAGCCTTTCAGCATAATGTAGTGGCGTTTTATTTTCATAATCTTGTAAGTTAACCCCAGCATTAGGAACATTTATTAAGCATCTTACAATATCTAAACATAAGTCCCTTTCGTCGTAATTACTACTACTTATAGCTACGTGCAAAGAAGATAATTTCATTGCATTTCTGCCGCTGCCAACTACATTAACATTCGCACCAAGATTTGAAAGTAATTTTACTACTCCTAGCTTCTTGTTGTTTACTGCATAATGAATTGCTGCATGATTTCTCGCATCAAGAACATCTTTGTCCGCATTTCCTTCTCTAATTAAAATTTCTACTATTTGTTCATGCCCAGCTCCTGCCGCTAAGTGTAACGGTGTATGTAGTAAAGCATTCTGCTCATTAACATTAGTCCCTTTGTCGAGTAAAAACCTTACAGCATTTGCTTCATTCAACATCGCAGCTAAGTGAAGTAAGCTATCTTTCTCCAATCCATATTTGTGATTGATTAGTGCTTGTAATATCTCTTCTCTTGCACAATCCAGCGCACTTTTACCATTATCATCAGTGATCAGTGGATTAATATTTTTCCTATTTAGTAAGAGAGCAACCATACTAAGCTCGTTAATTTCTACTGCATAATGTAGTGGGGTTTTCCCATTTAATCCTCTAACATTTACATCCACTCCTGGTTGATTAATAAGACACTTTATTAATTCTAAACTTAAGTTAGCAGACATTATTTAAAACTTAATATTAGATAATGCTTGTAATGAGTTTGTAATCTCTTCGGTTAGCGCGATATGAATCTTTTCAGTGTCACTCAGTGATGCAAGCAGTGCTGAAACTCTATTTGGAATATTAAGCAAATTATTACGTACAACTCTTGCTACATTAAATGCATCGCGCTTTACTTCCTCTACTGCTACAAGTTCACCAATCTCAGCCTTAGCTTTCGCCTCAAGAAGTTTACCTCGTTCCATTTCATTTTTTATTCGAGTTTTTAGCAACATCGTGGAAAGGTTACTTGTATTTTCGTTTTCTGGATTTTTCCTCCTAAGTGGCTGACTTGGATCTCTTATTGCCGCTACTGCTTCATTTGCTTGTTCTCTATTTACCAAACCATTCTCCAACTCAATTATTCCTTTTTTTACTAAATAACAGACATATTGCTTTGAAACTCCTATCTCTCTTGCCCATTCCGTTTGTGTGATCTTTTCCACTTCTTTTCCCCCTTTATTGCTGTTTTTCTTCTTGAATTTGTGCAAAAGTTTTGCCAGTACCAGAAAGAATTGCTTCCCTACCTGTGTATACTTGCCAACGTTTTATCGTTACATCTACAAATTTTGAATCTAGCTCTATTGTTCTGCAAATTCTTCCTGTTCTCTCACATGCAATCAGTGTGCTGCCAGAACCGCTAAATGGATCAAGTACAGTATCCCCAGGTCTGCTGCTATTAACTATTGCTTTCTCCATTAGCTCTACTGGCTTCATTGTTGGGTGCAGTGAGTTATGTATTGGCTTATCATAAAACCATAGATCACTTTGATTTCTACCTCCATGCCACTCACGTTTATTGCCGCTTTTCCATCCATAGAGCATTGCTTCGTATTGTCTTTGATAATCAGACCTGCCTAGCGTAAAATGATTCTTTGCCCAAATGATAAATGTTGACCATTTTCCTCCTGCTTCCTCAAATGCTTTTTGCAGCGTTGAAAACTCTGATGATGATATGCAGATGTAAATTGCTCCTTTCGTATATGCTAAAATATTGGAACAGATGTCGTAGAGAAAAAGCTCATACTTTTCACCTTGATTATCATTCAATATTTTTTTATCTTCTCTCTCCTGGCTACTACCATAATCAACGTTATATGGAGGATCACAAACAGTAATATCTGCCATTTTATCATCTAATACTGCTTTAAATGATTCAACTACGCAGCTATCACCGCAATAGATTCTATGATCACCTAAAATCCATAAATCCCCTGGTTTTGCTATTTCTACCTTTTTATCAATTAACTCCAAAACTCCTCTTTCTACTTCTTCTTTTCCATCAAAATCATCGAGAAAACGTTGAACTTTTTCCAATTCAAATCCAGTCATTTTAAGATCAAACTGCAAATCTTCTAACTCTTGAATTTCCACTTTCAAAAGCTCATCGTCCCACTTTGCCCAGTTAGCTGATTGATTTGCCAGTAACCGAAAAGCTTTAGTTTGTGGTTCATTTAAATTATCACTTAAGACCACTGGAATACTCTCCATACCAAGTTTTCTTGCTGCTTTAAGTCTTAAATGACCATCAACCACAGTTCCATCGCTTTTTGCAACTATTGGTATACGAAAGCCAAATTCCCTGATTGAAGCACACATTCTATTTACTACATCATCATTTTTACGAGGATTACGCTTATATTCGACGAGGTTTTCAACAGGATAGTAGTGGATTGCTAAATTCATATAATTTAAATCCTTAATAATTAAAAAGTTAATATTCAAAATATCTCTGACGCTAAAGAAGGCCTGGGGTTGAACCCACTAAATCCGCCATTCTGGCTGAAAGGACCCACTTTTTATGGATTTTTCGTCTTATTAATATCTTTACTAATATAGAACATTAATGCCAAAGCATCGGCCTCATTATCATCTCTAGGTGAAAAACTTTTTTCACGTATCGCTTCAATAACTTCACTCTTACTTGCATTGCCTTTGCCTGCTATAAAGCGTTTTATAGTTTTAACATTAACACCTTGGTAGGGAATATTGTTCTCTTCACACCAAGCAGACAGCACTGCAAGAAACCCACCGTAGCAATGGGCTGCATCAGTTCCTAAATGTCTTCTCACCTCCTCAAAGTACACTGCAGAAATGTCTTTTAAAGAATTGAGCCAATTGCAAAAGTTTAAGAAACACATTCCACCTCCGCTGAAACGACTACCATGAAAGCTTTTGCTCCCACTTTCAATTATTCCATCTGTTAGAATTGCCCAGCCTGTTTGCTTGCCGAGATCTAGCGTTAAGATTGACGTACAAAAACTCCTTTGTGTAATTAAAGTTCAATGCCCTGTATAATATATATGTACGATGACTCGCAAATTCGTCCGCAATTTTGAAAAAAAATTAAAAAAAATTTCATATCCTGCCATTTGAGTTTTTACTTATCTTAATAACTATTTTACATAACTTATATTACGCCAATATTTATATTATTATATTATCATATATTATATTTTACCTGTATTTAAATATATATATAATATATATAAGACTTCAGTAATCCGTAAATCCTCTTCACTGGCCGATTTTAGCCACTTAACTTTAGAAACGGCTTTTAGGAATAGAACATAAAAAAGACAATATTATCAATAACTTAACGATTACTGCTTTCTGAAATACTAATTAGTAATTCAGAAATTAGGTACGAAATTGGTAGTTTTTTACCTATGAAAAAGTAGCTTCAGTAGTGTATCAAAACGTTTAAATCTTATTTTAATTTTTAAAGATTTTATTCTTTTAGATAAAAAAATTATTACTACTTTTTTATAATAAATTAGTCATACAAAGTCTTGGTAAAAATCTCTATTCATGAAACTTTTGGAGTTTTTATGAAGAATTCTTATCAAGGAATCGATTCTACAATTGTTAAACATGTGAGATTTCAAGCTTCGCGCCTTAAATCCAAAAGCTGTTTTATTAACGAAAGTCTCGAAGATATAGAACAAGAGCTTTTTTGTCAGGTTTGGCAATATCTTAACCGGCACGATGAGAAAAGAAGTAGTTTTAGTACTTTCGTTGCTAGATTAGCTAATTATTGTGCTCGCAATATGTTACGCAATCAGTTATGTCTAAAACGTAATATAACTTTTGATGATATAAACGACGATATTCCAGATCATAGGAACTCGGAAATCGAAGCGATAATTCGCACTGATATAAATAATATAATTTCAACTTTGTCTGAAAAAGATAGTAATTTATGTCAATTACTTAAGGTATTTACTATTACTGAAGTTTCTGTAATAACCAAAATACCAAAGACAACTATCTATCGCACACTAGAACGAATACGCAATAAATTCTCAGTTTTAGAGAAGTTATAAGCTCTCGATTATATTTGCTCAAAAATTTTTTTTTGCAAATTGCGGACGAATTGCCTAGGTCATCGTACATATATATTTAGGTACTGGGAGAAAAATGAAAATAATGAACAGCAATGAACGGCTAAAAGTTCAAACAGGTATAAAAATGGTCATCTTTGGTCCTGATGGTATAGGTAAAACTAGTCTCTTAAAGACCATAAATGAACCAACACTTTGTCTTGATTTTGAGGCAGGTTTACTTGCTGTTCAAGATTGGCAAGGGGATTCTGTAAGTATTCGTACTTGGAATGAGGCAAGAGATATTGCATGTCTCATAGGTGGTCCTAATCCTGCGTTAAAATCTGACTCAGCGTATAGCCAAAGACACTATGAGCATGTATCCAGTAAATACAAAGAGCTTTCTTCAGAGTTTCTCAAGTATCGATGTGTTTTTATCGATAGTATTACAGTAGCCTCTCGTTTATGTCTATTATGGGCAAAAATGCAACCTGAAGCTTTTTCTGAAAGATCAGGAAAACAAGATATGAGAGCTGCTTACGGGTTACTTGCTCAAGAGATGATGGCTTGGCTCAATCAGTTTCAACATATTCCAAATAAAGACATCATTACAGTTGGAACTCTTGGACAATACCTCGATGATTTCAATCGCTCGACTTGGCTACCTCAATGTGAAGGAGCTAAAACTGCAAGTGAAATTCCTGGGATAGTTGACGAAGTAATTAGTATGGTTGGAATCAAGAAAGATGATGGTACAGAGGTTCGTTCATTTGTCTGTCAGACGATTAATTCTTGGGGATATCCTGCTAAAGATCGAAGTGGTTGCCTTAATATGGTTGAAGAACCGCATCTAGGAAAACTTCTTACAAAAATTAAAACTAAAGCTTTTGCAATTCAACCTGTCACGCCCAACATATAGGAGGTTATTATATGCTACAAAACTTTTTAACTATTGGTCAAAAAATTCCTTTTTTCAGTGTGAAAGAATACTTGGACGATCGATCGCCAACACCAGAGGATATAATCTCACCAAGAATTTTAACAAAAAGAGGCTTATTGGTACTGGGTGGCCCACCTAAAATCGGCAAAAGCGACTTTTTGATTTCATGGCTCGTTCATATGGCTGCAGGTGTTTCTTTTCTTGGTATGGCTTCAAATAGACCTTTAAAAATTTTCTACATGCAAACTGAAATTGAATATGAATATATGAAAGAACGTTTGCAACAACTTGATAATGAACTTTTGAATGTAGCTGCTAACAACTTAATCATTACGCCAAAAGTGCACTTATCATTTAATCATGATGAAATAAGTGAAATTAAGGAGATTGTAAATGAACGCTTTAAACCTGATGTTTTGGCCATAGATCCATTACGTAACATCTTTAGCAGTGAATATGGGAATGAAAATGATAATAGTGCTATGCTGTTCTTTCTGCAAAAGACTCTTGAGAAGCTACGCAGTGCTGTCAATCCAGATGCTTGTATTGTACTCAGAGGTTGTCCGGAAACTAGTAAATTCAAGCATATTCCCTCTTTAACATAACCCTACTCATAGCTAGGTATATGAAATTCTCAGTGGATGTTGTGAGTAAATCATACTCCTTCGATAGCCTTCTATTCCTATTAACCCAAGCAAAAGTCCTTTCTACAACCCATCTTCTTGGCTGTACTTTAAACCCTTGTTCTCTTGTTGGTAGTAGCTCAGGTGGCGTATCTTTGTGCACCCAAAATCTACATGGAGGCCTTTTAACAATTTCAATATCTATGTCATATTCTTCCTTTATGTGATTCTTTAAATTTCTTCCTTGGTATCCCATGTCAGCCCACATTTTTTTAACTTTAGTATATTTTGTTCTCATATTGTTTAATGCTATTTTCATACCATCTCTATCATTTTCGTTAGCAGCGCCTACGTAACAACCTAGTATAAAACCCTGAGTGTCTGTAATTATATGCCTTTTTCTACCCTTTACTTTTTTACTTCCATCATAGCCTTTGATCCCCCCCTTTTCTGTAGTCTTTACAGATTGACTATCTACTATACAGGCACTCGGCTGCTCATTCCTTCCTATTTTTCTTCTACTATATTTTGTAATTTCATAATTCATTTTCTCAAAAATTCCCTGCTTCTTCCATTGCCTGAACTGCTCATACACAGTCTTCCATAGCGGAAAATCATTTGGTAAATACCACCATTGACACCCTGTACGCAATACATAGAAAATTGCTTCTAATATTTCTCTTTTGCTATACTTTGGCGGCCTTCCTCCTTTCTTGTATGATACTCTGAAGTGTTTTTCTATTCTTGCCCATTCCCTTTCGCTTAGATCTGTTGGATACTTTTTTCTCATCTTTACCCCGTACTAAAATTTCAGATATTATAGCCTTTTACTTGTTTCCGGACAACCTCTCACTCATCATACAAAAAAATTATCGAAAAAGATGCTCGAAGAAGATCCATTTCAAGGCCTAAGTGGTGCTGGGTCTTTACGTGGATTTTACAGTACTGGTATGGTGATGTTTGCTCATGATGAAGAAAGCAGTGCACGCCAGATAGTATTTGAGCTTCGCAATGGTGAACGCGTGCCAAACAAACTTGTCGATAAGATAAATGGTCATTGGCAGCTAATGGAATAGCTAACTTTCACTTTAAAGTCAACTTATAGGAGAGCGTATGCTACAAGATTTTTTAACTGATTTTAATAATGCAAAACTGCAGAACAGTTTAATACCGAAAGGTACAATAGTCAAGGTAAAAATGGCAATAAAGCCTGGAGGTTATGAAAATTGGTTCACTAAAAACTACACTACTGGCAGTATCTATTTAAATGTAGAATTTACCGTCACTGAAGGCTCATATGCAAAACGCAAGATTTTTCAGATTATAGGTATCAAAAATGGCAAAGCAGAAGGTGAAGAAGACATCTGGGGAGAATCTGGACGTTCTATGCTGCGTAGTATTTTGGAATCATCCAGAAATATTCATGCAAATGACACTTCAGAGAAAGCAGTGACTGCTAGAAGAATAAACTCTATAGCTGATTTCAACGATTTAGAGTTTACAGCAAAAGTAGGCGTTGAAACTAATAATACATACGGAGATAGAAATAGGATTACTACAGTTATTACTCCAGAATTACAAAAAAGTTTTCAAGATGATTGGTTGCCATTTTGAAGTATGACGAAGGAAAGTTGTGGGCTGCTGTTATTACTAGAGCTATTCAGGATGCAGCAGGAAAAAACCCTAAACTTAAAAAAGAGGCTTGTCAATGGATTCGCTCACGATCTTTTGAAACTGTTTGTGAGCTGGCTAATCTTGACTTTAAACGTCTAAAAAATATGTTGAACAAATTTGGAATAAACAAGGAGAATTTTATGGATTTTTCATCTAAAAATGCTTTGAAAATAAAATCATTATTAATTAATAACATCAAAGATTGTTTATCTTATTTGTTACCTGAAGGCAAATCTTACCAAGATAAATTCTATATTGGCAGTAGAAATGGAAATAAGATAATAGTTGAAATGGAAGGAGAAAATGCAGGAAATTGGTACAACCTGATCGAAGAAAAGAAAGGAAATATAATAGACCTTTGGACTTTAGTTAAAGGTAATATAGATTCTGCTGAAACATGGTTGAACGGTAAAGATGAAAGAAGTTCCATATTACAAGAAAAACAAAACGAAGAAAAAGCATTTTCTGTAAACCATTACTTAAACGATAAATCACCAATGCCAAAAGATATAATAGGCCCAAGAATTTTGACACCAGGTGGTCTTTTGGTCATAGGTGGTACTCCAAAGATTGGCAAAAGTCATTTTCTTCTTTCTCTATTAGTACATCTGGCAGCAGGAAGATCATTTCTTGGCATGAAGCCTACAAGACCACTAAAAATATTCTATCTACAAAACGAAATGGAATATGATTACATTAGAGAACGTATACAACAACTCAACAAACTTCCTCATTTAGCAACAGAAAACTTAGTTGTGACGAACAAGATGAATTTGACCTTAAATGAAGAAGGTATAGAAAAAATAAAAAATATGGTAGAGGAAAAGTTTGATTTAGTTGTGATTGATTCTCCTTATAATTCCGTTAACTATGGTCTGCAGCATGCAATAGAAAAACTACGTTCCAAGATTAATCCTATGGCTGGAATAATCATCATAAATCACACCAAAAAAGTATCTACCTCTACATTGGAAAAGAATCCATTTCAAGCTCTCGTTGGTGCTAACGCTTTAAGAAGTTTTTATACATCTGGAATAGTAATATTTCAACCCAATAAACGTACAAATATCTTACAAGTAGTATATGAACTTAGAAACGGTAGATCTATACCAACAAAATTCATCAATAAGATTAATGGATGTTGGAAAACTGCTAACGTTATAGCTAGAACATAAAAATTCTTCAGGTAGGTATGGATATTTATTGTTCACAAAGAAATGGACATTATAAATTATTAGGGAAGAAAGAACAATTAAGAACTCAACTCCTATCAAATATAAGGTCATGTCTTTCTTATTTACTGCCAAGAGGAACTTTTCGTGGTGATAAGTTCTATGTAGGTGATCTACAAGGCAATAAAGGACAAAGTATGATAGTGGAGTTAACTGGCAGTAAAGCCGGATTATGGCATGATTTTTCTACCGAAGAAGGAGGAGATATTTTTGATCTTTGGGCTGCTGTTACTGGAAAAAATCAATTTACTGATACGATAGAAGATATTGCTAAGTGGATTGGTTATTCGGAAAAAAATAACACTCTGGGGCAACCAACGGCATCATGGAACTATTACGATGAAAGTGATCAAGTGATTGTTACAGTTTATCGTTATAACACTGATTCAGGAAAAAGATATCTTCCTTTTGATGTAAAAAGGTCTAGTTTTACTCTACCAGAGACCAGGCCTTTATATAATATTCCAGGTATCGTGAAATCTGATAAGGTGATTTTAGTTGAAGGTGAAAAGTGTGCAGATGCTCTGATAGAGCAAGGTATGACTGCCACAACTGCAATGTTAGGAGCAAATGCACCAATAGAAAAAACAGACTGGTCACCACTTAAGGGCAAGCATGTTATTATTTGGCCAGACAATGATGAACCAGGTAAACAATATGCTGAGAAAGTTGTGAAAAAGCTTACTTTTCTTGGTGTTTTATCACTTACTCTTCTTGAAATACCGGAGAATAAACCAAAGGGATGGGATTCAGCTGATGGTATAGAAGAAAAGATGAATATTCCTGAATTCATTGAAAATAACTCGAAAAAAATCATCGTTAAGCAATTGCTTAATATTCAAGAATGGAGCGTAGAACGTTTTATAGGTCCAGTACCGGAGCAAAAGTTTCTTGTTGAAGGGTTATTTCCTTTAGGAGTGACATCTATTCTAGCTGCAATGGGAGATACTGGTAAAGGTATGCTTCTGCTTGATTTAGCACTGAAAGTTGCGAGTAGAAAAGATCAGCCATGTGGTTTTGGTCCTTTAGTTACTGAACATGGATCTGTTGTAATATTCTCTGCAGAAGATGATATGAGTGAAATACATCGTCGTTTAGAGCGTCTTGACTCACAATGCGAGAGATTAAAATATAAGGATAGGCTCTTTATTGTACCATTACCAAATGTTAGTGGATCACTTACAATCATAAAGAGTGTTTCAGGTAAAGTTATAGAGACTTCTCCTGAATTTGAATTGATAACAAAACAACTTAATAAAATAAAAAACTTAAAATTAATCGTATTTGATCCACTTGCATCATTTGTGCACGCTGATTTAAATACTGACCCAGCCGTAGGCGATTATTTGATGTCTTTATTATCTGATTTAGCAGGTAGCACTGGAGCATCAATAATTACTGCTCATCATATGAGAAAGCCAAAAAGTGAAAAACCTATATCGACTGTTGAGCAAGCACGTGATGCCATTAGAGGTACATCTGCTCTTGTTAATGGTGTTAGGTGTTCATACGCTTTTTGGTCTGTGGAAGATGCAGCTAAACCGACAATTTTTAAATCAATAGGAGAATCTGTAAGACAGAACGCATTATTTTATGGAGCAATTGTTAAAGCAAACGGTTTGGCTGATCGCACTTTACGCACTTATTTAAGAAATGAAGAAACAGGATTGTTAGAGGACATAACTGAAAGATTAAGAATAAAAAATATGAACGAAAAAGATTCAAAGCAGCATCTTATAACTGCAATTACACGAGCAGCAATTTCTGGACATCCATTTACCCATACAGGAAGTACAGGAGTGTATAAACAGCGGCATAGACTACCTGAGGAGTTTCACAGTATAGGAAGAGATAGAATGGAGCGTATAGTTCAAGAGCTGTTACAAACACGGAAGCTGGTTAAGGGAATGGCTACTGGTTCAAAAGAAGATAAATGGCTTGACATTCCTAGCGGACCATTTGCTCGCGGCGTTGGAAAGTTTAGCTGTGGAGCTGAGCTATTCTCCTAAAAAATTTTTCTGATATAAAAAAATATTTTGATTTTTGCGGACGAATTTTGAACTCACCGTACATATATAATATAGGGGGAAAATGTCAATACTCACACAGTCAGGAAGAGCAGCAATAGCAGCCAGCATCAAAAAGCAATCTATCCATCTTGCTTGGGGAAGTGGTGATTCAAGCTCTGGAAGTAGCCACAAAGTAGAAAAAACTTTCGTTAAGGGTGAAATAAAATTTGATCATCAACCTATTTTTGATCGTCAACCTATTAAAGATGTGAAGGTTTTTACAGGGCAAACAACTTATCAGCCAAGTATTGACTATACAGTTAATGGCAGTACTGGTGTAATAAAACTTACGGAAAATAGCTCTATTCCAGTAAGTGATAAAGTTACTGTAGAGTATAGTGAAAGCACACCACCAGAGCTGATAACTTCTGAAAAACTGCTCAATGAACTTGGCAGACGTACTGCAGACGAAGTGCTATTCTGCACAGGTGATGAAAACGGTGAACTTATAACTCCATCTGGAAGGTTTAGGCCCTCAAATGTACCAACTAATAATCTCTATCTCAAATTTACTTTCGATTTCACGGATGCAGCAAATCAAGTAATCAGAGAGCTAGGGGTTATGGTTGGTACTAAAATAAAAGAAGAATTACCTGAAGGACAGAGATATTTTGAACCTCAAGATATAGAAGAACATGGGATTTTATTGATTTTGGAACATACCGTACCACTTATCAGAACTGCTGCAACTCGGGAAACTTTTTCATTTGTTGTAACTTTTTGAATTTTTCTAGCATTAAATGACTTTAAACGCCTATTATAACCGCTTTAATCCTGACAAAGAATACGAAAAAAGCTTGTTTCTAGCAGGAAGAGGTCTACAGTCTGCAGAACTAAACGAGACTCAGGAGTATGCTCTCTCTAAGATTAAAGGCATAGGCGATGCAATATTTCGTGATGGTGATGTTATAACAGGAAGCAATTGTATTATAGATAGAGAAACTGGTAAAGTTACACTTGAGGGAGGAAAAATCTATCTGCGCGGTGCAGTTAGAAAAGTTGAAAAAGAAGAATTTGTTATTCCACTGAGTACCACAGTTCGCATAGGTATTTATTATGTAGAATCTACGATTACAGAACTTGAGGATGAAAACCTTCGTGATCCTGCTATTGGTACAAGAAATTATCAGGAAGTAGGAGCTGCAAGGCTTAAAGTTTCCACCATTTGGGGTTATCAAGCAGAAGGTCTTTCTCCACGTTTTTCTGAAGGAGAGTTTTATCCAATCTATAACATTGAAAATGGAGTATTAATAGAACATTCACCACCTCCACAAGCAAACATAGTAACTACTGCTCTTGCTCGTTATGACAAAGAAGCAAATGGTTCCTACGTCGTAAATGGTCTTGAAGTAATGTTCCTGCAAAAGGAAGAGGGAGAAGGAGGAAAAAAAATATTTGTGATTAATGAGGGCAAAGCTCATGTTGATGGCTATGAGATTGAACTTCCTCACAGTATTCGTGTTTCTTTTGATGAAGATCCGGATATAAAATCAGTTGAATCAGAACCACATACTTTTCAGCCAAATAGCCAAAGAGTAATGGAGCTGAAGGTTAATGATTTTCCAATAAGTGAAATTAAAAAAGTAGATATAACTGTTCAGAAAACCATTACTGTTACTCATGGTTCATACTCTGGAGCTATTGATCCGATACCTGACTCTGCAGTACTTGAGATTATTCAAGTTAAACAAGGCAATGTTATTTATGAAAATAGTATAGATTACAAATTAAACGCAGGAAACGTTGATTGGTCATTACCAGGTAAAGAACCAGCTCCTGGAAGTAGTTATCAAATAACCTACCGCTGTCGTACTCATGTAAGCCCTGAAGATATAAGTGAACAGGGATGCAAAGTAAAAGGAGCAGTTGATAACAGCTTGGTTCTGATTGATTACACCTGGAAAATGCCCCGCTATGATTTAATTACTATCGATAGCAAAGGAGTGGTAAGAAGAATAAAAGGAATTTCTCACCCTTGGCGACCATCAATGCCTAGAGCGCCTAGTGGACAACTTTTGCTCTGCTACATTCATCAGACGTGGAAAAAAGGCGAAGGGGTAAAAATAGTGAATAATGCTATTCATGCTGTACCGATGAATGAGCTTGAAGCAATGAAAAAAGGAATAAATGATCTTTATGCGCTGGTTGCAGAGGAACGTCTACGCAATGATGCAAATTCAAGAGAACCTACCACCAAAAAAGGAGTATTTGTTGATTCATTCTTTGATGATGATATGCGCGATCAAGGAATTTTGCAGTCTGCAGCAATAGTAAATAAGGAACTAATTTTACCAATAGATGTAACGATTGCTGATATTGATGGAGGAGAAAAAACTTATTTGTTGCCATATGAACTTGAACCGGTACTGGAGCAGCTTTTACAGACCAAAGGAGAAAAGATCAATCCATATCAAGCTTTTGACCCAGTCCCGGCAAAAGTTACCATGAACAAAAATATAGATCACTGGACGGAGGTTACTACGAATTGGAAAAGTCCAGTAACCAGAGTGTTTAATGTTAAAGAAACAACAGAGCTGCTGTCAAGTACCTCATACGAAACTGAATTTATGCGAGAAGCAACTCAAAATTTTGAGATTGAAGGTTTTGCAACTGGTGAAAAGCTTAAGGAAGTAAAATTTGATGGCCTAAGCATTCAACCCATACCATAGAGGAAAAAAGTGGAAAATCAAGGACGAATAAGTGGAAAGATAAAAATCCCAGCAAACATTCCAGCAGGTACTAAATTAGTACAGTTTTATGGGGATAAAGGAAGCTATGGAGAGGCAACTTATACTGGTAAAAAAACTATTACCATAGAAGAAAGAAGAAGAGTGATCGCAGCAAGACGAGTTGATCCTTTAGCCCAAACATTTACGCTAAATGAGAGCAGACACATAGGAGGCGTGGAGCTATGGTTTGTAAATAAAGGCAAAAAACGTGTTGTTGTTCAGATTAGAGAAACAGCAGTGGGAATGCCCTCGCAGACTGTCATTGCTGAAAGCTATATTGAGCCAAAAGATATAAAGATAGATGGCACAGCAACACGTATAACTTGGTCTCCTGTCTGGTGTGAATCTAGCAGAGAATATGCAATAGTTTTGCTAACCGATGATGCAGATACAGCAGTAAAAATAGCAGAGCTTGGCAAATATGATGTAGTAAATAGCCGCTGGGTAACGAGTCAGCCATATCAAGTAGGAGTATTACTATCATCAAGTAATGCAAGTACCTGGACTCCGCATCAAAATTTAGATTTAACGTTTCGACTACTAGCTGCAAAATTTAGTGAAAATTCTCATGTTATTGATCTTGGTAAAGTCACTGCAAACAACGTATCAGATTTAATAGTTTTAACAAATGTTGAAAAAGTAGCATTTGATACCAATGTAGAATTTATCTTAACAGATGAAGAAGGGAAAGAAAACTTTTTGTCTGATAATTTGCCGCTCGCGCTGCGTGAAAGACTATCTGGAGAGTTAACAGTAAAGGCAAATTTAAAAGGTGCAAAAGAAAAAAGTCCTGTTCTCTATCCTGGGTTACAGCTAGTTCTAGGTAATCTTTCAGAGTCCGGAGATTATGTTACAAGGAGCATTACAGCAGGAGCTAACACTAAGATAACAATTACCTATGATGCGCTAATACCTGGCACTGCAGATGTTAAAGCATATGTGGAACAAAGCGTCAAAGGATGGCAATTAGTAAATTTAACATCAGGAAAACCTATTGGGGAAAATTGGGTGGAGAGAACTCATGTACTAACAAACTTTAATAGCAATGAAACAAGGGTAAAATTGGTTTTAAGTGGAACGGTTATTTATCGGCCAAAGGTAAAAAACTTGCGGGTTGTTATAACGTAAGAAAATGCCAAATGATGAAACGAGGCGCGGATATCCTTTGCCACACCCAGAGAATATTGCAGTGGAAGATGTAGTACGTATTCGCAGAGCTATAGAAAAAGTAGATGAGGATATGAGTAATAGAGAAAATAAACATAATCAACTTAAAAGTAATTTTGAACGATTTAGATTTGAAACTTTTTTGAATTTTTTGGAATGAAAGAAGCAATAGAAGCGTTACATCAAAGGATAAAGGATTTAGCAGTAAGTAGCACACCTGATCAACTGGCATATCTTGCAAAATCGCTGGAATTGATAGCAGATAAAAAAGCTATTTCTGATATTGCGCAAATGACTAAAGTAAAAGAAATAATTGATGCACTACAAAAGAGGCTTAAGGATTTAGCAGAAAACAGTACACCAGATCAATTAGCATATCTTGCTAAAGCATTGGAATCAATAATCGACAAAAGTGCAGTTTCTGAAATTGTACAGATGACAGATGGTAAGCTAAAAGAACTTCTTGATAGTGCAAAAAAACACTTAACTGATCTGGATAATAAAAAAGCTAGTTCTTTAGCAGTGATCTCTGAATCAGAGAAGCAGTTATTAAAGAGAATTGATGAAAAAGGAACAACAAATTTATCGCTACTTGATACGAGAAAGAATGCCAATATTGCAGCAATAAATAGCATTAGTAACAGTCATAAAGATGGTCTTAAAGGTTTAGTGAATAACTTCCGTACTGTTAATGATGTGCCAAGTGGCTCATCAATTATTAGGGAAATAGAAACTCGAATTGAAAACATCCTGAATGAGGTAAAAACTCGGGATGAACAGTTAAAAGCGTCTCTTATAAATGAAATAAGAAAGCGCAACATGGTTGAACCAGGGTCATTACCTTTCTTATTTGGTGTACTTGGCAGAAAAAATAATTATTTTGGCCACGGAACTTTTACGACAGAGCTTGGAAAGTGGAGTAGTGATATAACAAAAACTGACTATATGTTACAACTACTAGCAGGTAGCCATACGTACAATACAGATTACGTTAGTTTTTATCGGCCAAGACAACTAAGTTTTATAGAGGGAAGTAAAGGAACATTTATTTACGGAGAGTTATGCACAAAAAGTTTTTCGGGTAGTTATGATGAGATATACTATTACCCGTATGCTGCACTTGGAGTAGTATTTGTAAAAAATACAACCAATGTGAACATAAATAAGACAATGGAATTTGTTGGATCATCGTATTCGAGTACGGAGTATGGGGGAGCAGGATTATTTGTGGGAACTCCTGATAACACTAATTCTAATAAATCAAGTATTTCAAAAATAGTATGGAAAAATGTTTACCAATACACGAGTTCTGATAGCAAGTTAGCCGGATCTGGTAATGTGGAGATTCCAGCAGGAAAAACAGTTGCAATATTACTTTACACATCATCTTATCTGTATTCCAGAACACAAGTTAGTCAAGGTATGCTTGCATCAAATTATGTACACAACTATGGTCAATTTATTCAGTGGGGGATTTATAACATACGTAGCAATTTTCTCACCACAGGGCTTGAGGTAGATGTGGAAAGGACGCTCAGGGGTTGGCAATGTCCAGGATTATCTAACACGTATGAGATTTGGAGGTAACAAACAATGTCTATCTACATTAGATTTGAAAATGATAAACAAGTAGAAACAACAACACTTGAAAGCAAGCCAACTGAAAATGATTGGTATGAAGCACCAGAAGATTTTGATTGGCAAAAAAGCTATTGTTTAACAGAAGGAGGAAAAATTGCTCAGCGTACTAAAGAAGATATACAAAAGGAGTTACTGGATAATGCGAAGCTTTGTGCATTTGATAGTATGCGTTTCTATTATGATAATCATACTCACCAATATGCAGGTCATTCTCACCAAAAAGCTAAATCTTATGAGATTCAAGCGGAAGCCGCAAAAAGCATTCTAGCAGACCAGGATGAAAAGGATAAAGAAATTATAGAACCTTTAGCAAAAGTCCGTGGTATTACGGTTATTGAAATGGCAAGAATAATTGAGGAAAAAGTGAAAAAAGCAGTAAAAGCAATAATTAAATGTGAAGAGCTTGAAGATTTAGCCAAAAGAAAGATTGAAGAAGCCAAAAGTGAAAATGAGCTACAGACTTTGCTAGATGATTTCAGGAAAAAAATACAAAGAAATGGCTGAAGAATTTTTACATGGCGTAAATGTTATTGAGGTAACCTCAGGAGCAAAGACAGTACGTACAGCTAAATCATCAGTGATAGGTGTAATTGGTACTGCACCTGAAGCAGATGAGCAAAAATTTCCGCTAAATAAACCAGTGTTAGTTGCAGGAAGCTTAAAGGAAGCAGCAAAGCTCGGAAAGAGTGGCAGTTTACCTTCTGCAATAAATGGAATATTTTCCCAGATTGGTGCAACAGTAGTAGTTATTCGAGTTAAAGAAAGTGAAAACAGCGATCCAAAGCTCAAAGAAAGTGAAACTATTCAAAGTATAATCGGTGGAGTTGATAAAGAGACTGGAGAATATCAAGGGATAGAGGCATTCCTCAGTAGTGAAAGTATAGTTCATGTTGCTCCAAGAATATTAATTGCACCTCAGTTTACTCATCAGTTACCTGAAATAGATGGAGTAAATTCAGTAGTGAGTGCTTTAATTTCCATAGCAGAAAAATTAAGAGCAATTATTGTTGCAGACGGACCAAATACTAATGATGAAGAAGCAATAAAATGGAGAAAAAGTGTAGGCAGCTCAAGAGTTTACGTTGTTGATCCATGGGTTAAGGTATTTATTGAAGGAAAAGAAGGAACCTTGCCAGCAAGCCCATTTGTAGCTGGTTTAATAGCAAAAGTAGATAGCGAACAAGGATTTTGGCACTCACCTTCAAATAAAGAGATAAATGGTATTATTGGAACAAGCAGGCCTATTGATTTTAGCTTAGGTTATGCAAATTGCAGAGCAAACCACTTAAATGAAAATGAAGTAACAACGATAATTCATCAAAACAGCTATAGGCTTTGGGGAAATAGAACATGTTCAAATGACTCAAAATGGGCTTTTCTATCAGTAAGGCGCACTGCAGATTTAATTAACGATAGTTTACTTCGAGCTCATCTCTGGGCAGTTGATCGCAATATCACCAAAACTTATATAGATGATGTGATTGAGGGGGTGAATTCTTACCTTGCAAGTTTAAAAGCGCAAGGAGCAATTATCAGTGGAAAATGTTATGCAACTCCCGAACTCAATACACCGGCAAATATTGCAAGCGGAAAAGTGTCTTTTGATTTTGAGTTTACACCGCCATATCCAGCTGAGCAAATAATATTCAGATCCCATCTTGTAAATAATAGTGTAATAAGTTAGGAGAAAGCGAAGTGTTACCCAAAATACTGAGAAATTTTAACGTATTTGTAGATGGTCGTGGTTATGCAGGAAAAATAGATGAAATAACCTTGCCGAAGCTTACCATAAAAACCGAAGAGTACAGAGCTGGTGGTATGGATATTCCAATAAATATTGACATGGGCATGGGCATGGAAAAGCTTGAAGCAGACTTTACTTTTGCTGAGTATGATTCAGAACTATTTAGACTTTTTGGCTTGATAGATGGAAACTCAGTATCTTTAACGCTCCGTGGAGGAATGCAAGGTAATGATATTGAAGCAGTAATAATCAATTTAAGAGGCATTTTTAAAGAGTTTGACTTTGGCAACTGGAAACCTGCTGAGAAAGCAACGCTGAAGTGTACTGTAGCTGCCCATTATTATAAACTTACTATAGGTGGTAATGAATTAATAGAGATCGATGCTGAAAATATGATTAGAAAGATAAATGGCGTTGATCAAATGGCCTTGCTACAAACGATTCTAGGGATCTAATATGGTTGACAAAATTACATAAAAATGTTAAAATATAAGAAGTTGTAGGTATATAGTTAATATGGATTCTAAAGCTCATACAAATTCCATAGAGCAGCTAACTGGTTTACTTGTTAGTGTAGCACAATCTCAAGACAAGTCCGTTTTAAAGTTATTAACTGAATTAATGGAAGAAGAAATTGAAGATATGGAATTATCTAAGATTGCTGACGAACGCTATAAAGAAAAGAGGGTTAAACATCAAGATGCCTTCTGGGATTAAGCCTTACAATATAGACTATTCAGAATCTGTTATAAAGAAAGACATTCCGGCTCTTCCAGCAAAAGTAAAGTTAATGATTAAGAAGGCAATAATGGAGCGTCTAACAGTTGATCCAATTGGACTTGGAAAGCCATTAAAGCATAACTTAAGTGGACAACGTAGTCTACGGGTGAGTACCTATCGTATACTTTATTATATAGATGTACCAGAACATACAGTAGTTATTACTTCAATTGAACACAGAAAAGATTCTTATCAAAGCTAATCCTATTTATAGCACCATACAAAGAAATTAGTTATGTAAAAGCCGATATAGACTTTTATTTAATTAACTTTTTAAGGAGGAACATGCAAGCTATAACACTTAATAACCCAATAACAGTTGATGGAATTTCTGTCTCAGAACTTACTGTTAGACGTCCAAAAGTTAGAGACTATCTTGCAATTGAACGCTTAAATGGTAGTGACCTTAGTAAAGAAGTAACTTTGACTGCCAATTTGACATCAGTTGCAAAAGAAGCAATTGAAGAGTTAGATATTGCTGATTATGTGAAAATTCAAGAGGTATTAAAGGATTTTTTTTCACCGATTATCCAAAAAACTTGAGATTAGAAGTATTAATGTTCAGCTCTGTTGTAGGAGGCGGGGTTGAACAAATACTTGATATGGAGATTAATGAATTTATCTTATGGCATAAAGCAGCGAGGAAGGTACAATGTCAACATTATCTATAAAAATCGGAGCAGTTTTAGATGGCAGTTTCAGTACTGTAATAAAAGGAAGTAGCAGTCAACTTACTCATCTTGGTGAGAATATAAGAAAGCTTGACTCATCTTTAAAATCAGTATCAAAGTTTAAGCAGTTAGGTCATGATGTTTTGACTAGCAAGAGGTCATGGAAAGGCTTTGAAGATCAAGTAAAATCTTTAGCTAAACAAATGAAGGCAATAGAGAAACCGAGCAAAACTTTAAAAGCAGAATTTGACAAGGCCAAAACCTCTGCAATAAAAGCAAAAGAAGCATATTTGAAAAAGAGAGATGCTTTGCATTCATTTAATGAAGAAGTAAGAAAAAGTGGAAGAAATATTAAGTACTTAGTAAGTGACCAACATAAACTTGGCTCTTCTATTGAAGTATTAAAAGGTAAGTATGGTAAGCTTGGATCTGCAATACGTAGTCACCAAAGTTTTTTAGCAAGCAAAGCACATTTTAAGTCACAAATTATAGAGACTATTGGGCTAGGGCTAACGCTTGCAGCTCCAGTTAAAGTTGCAATTGACTTTGAAAGTGCTATGGCTGATGTTACAAAAGTGGTAGATTTTAAAAAAGGAACGGATGAAGCAACTAAATTTGCAAAGAAGTTAAAAGAGATGTCACGTACTATACCATTATCAGCCGCAGAACTGGCACAAATAGCTGCAAGTGGTGGTCAACTTGGTATCAAGAAAGAAGATCTTTTTATGTTTACAGAAACAGTGGCAAAAATGTCTACAGCATTTGATATGTCTGCAGAGCAAGCAGGTGATTCTATAGCTAAACTCTCTAACGTTTATGGAATTGATGTTAGTAAAATGGAATACGTTGGTAATGTAATCAATCACTTATCAGATAACACTGCTGCCAAAGCAAAAGATATGGTTGAAGCTCTAGCAATAGTTGGTGGTACTGCAAAACAATTTGGTCTTGACATCAAGGAAACAAGTAGTTTAGTAAATGCCTTCGTTAGTTTAGGTAAACAACCAGCAAAAGCTGCAACTGCTATAAATGCTCTACTTAGTAAACTTCAGACTGCTGAAGAACAAGTAGGGGATTTTAAAGCAGCATTAGAGCAAATGGGCATAACTGCAGAAGAAATAGCACAAAGAATAAGCGAAAACGGCGAAGAAGCATTACTCTACTTTTTTCAAGCTCTAAAGAAAATGGATAACCAGGAACGTTCTACAATCCTTATGAAACTTTTCGGTCAGGAATATCAAGATGATATTGCATTATTAGCTGGAAGTTTTAACAAATACGAAGATGCTATAAGGTTACTATCTGACACAGAAGAGTACAAGAGCTCGTTGCAGAAAGAATTTCAAAACCGTGTAGACACCACAGCCAGTAAATTACGACTTCTTCGCAACGCAATAGCTGAAGTTGGTATGAACCTGGGTTCAGTGATGCTGCCTACTTTAAAATCTATAGCTGAATTTTTACAAGAAAAAACTAGAAGCATAGCGTTATTTGCAGAAAAATATCCAACTTTAACCAAAGCAATCATGGGTACTGTAGCAGCCTTGATAAGTTTAAAAGTTGTAGCAGTGGGACTAGGATACGGATTTACATTGCTAGGAAGTACGATTTTTAGTCTGAAAGCAAACCTACTTGGAGTATTTTCATTTTTATCAGCTACAGTTTTTCCTGCAGTAGTAACAGGACTAAGAGCAGTAACACTCGCTATAATGAGTAACCCTATAGGACTTTTAATTACTGGACTTGTCACTGGCGCAGCACTTGTTATAACTAACTGGCAAAAGGTAAAAGACTTTTTCTCTAGCTTTTGGAAATCGATAATAAAACCCATAGAAGAAGCTTTTTCATGGATAGGTGAAAGTATATTTGGAAAAGTATTGGGAAATAGCCCACTGAAAGAGTTTGAAAAAAGAAAAACTGAAGTAAAAGCAGTGCACACTCCCCTAAAAAGTAATATTCTCAACAGTGGAAATCCTGTGCTAGGTAACAGTATAATTAAAGAATTTTCAAAGAGAAATAAAAATAGCTTCAGAGTCAAAAGCCTTATTGAGGAGAAAAAGTTTACAGAGAGCGATAAGATATTTGCAAGGAGTAAGTTTGAAAATAAAGAACAAAATAAAACTCAGAACATCACTAATAATTACACTATCAGCATTAAAGCAGAACCTAACCAAGATGTTCGTAGTCTTGCAGATGAAGTAATAAAAAGGATAAGAGAAAAGTCACGTGATGTTTTATTTGATACGGTAGAGACATTTTATTGATGCTATCTCTTGGTCCGTATAAGTTTGCTCCCACAAGTTTAAAGTATAGCAGAGAAAATCGTTGGAGCACGATTGAGTGTATTGAAAATATGCCACTATTACAAAATATCGGTCAAGGTGTAGAAAATATAGATTTAGAAGGAATGATTTATCTGCATAATCTCAACGTGCTAAATCAATTAAAGAGTGTGAAAGAAACTGAAAAACCACATATTTTAGTAGATAGTTTAGGTAATATTTTAGGACAATTCGTAATTACTAGGTTAGAAGAAAAGCAGATGTATTTTTTACCTAATGGACTACCGAGAAAAATTGAATTTAGTTTGAGTTTAAAAAGCTATAGATGACTATATACTATGTGAGTAAAGAAAATGAGATGTTAGATCTGATTTGCTGGAAACATTACGGATTTACTGATGGAGTAGTGGAATTAGTACTAGCAGAGAACTTGGGTTTGGCAGAATACGGAAGCTTTTTGCCCGCAGGATTAAAGATAAAGCTTCCTACTATTAAGAAAATAGTACAAAAGTCAAAATTAAAGGTCTGGGAATAAATGCAGCCAGATTTTATAATAGATAAATGTGAATCAATTAAAGATAGAGTTATATCATTGCACCTTACAGATGAATCAGGAATAATAGATGATGTAGTTGAAGTGTGTGTTGATTACAGGGATAAAGACATAGATATTCCGAATGAATTGAACATAGCACTAGATTATAAGGAATTTGGAATCTTTCCAATGGGTATATATACAGTCAACGAAGTGACTATACAGGGTCCACCTAAGACTCTACTAATCAAAGCTCATGCAACAAATTTAAGAATATCTTTGAAGGCAAAAGTATCAAAAGAATGGCGCCAAATTACCATAGAAAACTTAGTAAAAGAAATAGCCCAAAAACATGGATATGGATACAAAGTCGCTGAAGAATTTAAGGATGTATTGATACCCCATATTAATCAGGCAGATGAAAGTGATATAAGTCTGTTAACAAAGATCGCAACAGAGCGTGAAGCAATGGCAAAATTAGCTGGTGGGTATATATTATTTATTTCAAAAAACATGGCAAAATCAGCCACAGGAAAAGCTTTAGGAATAACGACTATTAGACCTCAAGATACAATTAACTGGAAAGTGCATTTTACCGTACGTGATAAGTATAATTCAGTAGTGGCAAAGTGGCATAGCTATGAAAAGGGCGAAACTATTAAAGAAACAGTTGGTAGCGGTGAGCCAAGTTATATTATGCTGGAACTTTACTCAAATGCAGAGTCAGCACTAAGTGCAGCAAATGCCAAGTTGAAACAATTGAAGCGTAACAATGAAACTTTAGATGTAACTATGCCTGGTAATCCTCAAATTTTTGCAGAAGCTAAACTTAATCTTCTAGGTTTTAATCAAGCGTTAGATGGTGAATGGATAATTAATAGAGCGGAGCATACTTTAAATAGCTCGGGTTACCTTACTATGTTGTCAGCATCTTTGAGTAAGTAATGTTAAGAAAAAAATGAGTAATGATCTATTTAATATTAAGAAACTGTGTGCCAAATATGAAAAAAATAAAGTATAATGAAAGAGATAAACTACATTTCGTATGGTTCATACTATTAATAGTATGCGTTGTTATTACTTATTGCTATCAAAAATCTAAAGCTACAGATAATTATAACAAAACATTACAAGTGGCTACTAGTAATTGCAACTTAGGAATAGTAAAGCTTTTAGTAAAGGATATGGCTCCAAACTTGAGTGGAACAACGTTACATTGTGCAGCAAGAAAAGGATGTTTAGACATTATCAGATTTTTAATAGAAGAGGAAAAAGTAAATATAAACGCACTTGATAGAAATGCATTTAAAAGAATAGCTTTACATCACGCTGCAGGTGAAGGACACCTAGAAGTTATTAAGTTTTTATTGGAGAAAGGCGCAAATCCTAATATTAGAGATATAGATGGAAAAAACCCAAGAGATGTAGCTGTGCTAAGATCACGGCACAATAAAGATAAACCATACGATGAAATTATACACTTGCTCTATAATGCTGAAAAAGAACATGAATCTGAGCAGTAATATTTCGTAACCGGAAACAAGAAGTAGTTGAAAGATTACACAGTTAGGAGAAACATGCAAAATCAAAAAATCCCACTAGCAGTAATTATCACTATGGTAATACAGACCGTAGCAACAATTTGGTGGCTCGCTAAGCTTGATTTAAGAGTACAAATTCACGATCAATTTATAGAACGAAATCACGGACTAATGGAAACAGTTTATCGCCTCGAGGAGCGGGTAAAAAACCTCATTGAAGAAGTTAATGAGCTTGAGCAAAAACACAAATAACAACTAAATTTCACAGTGGTAAAATACATTTTATCCGTTGATGGAGGTGGAATTAGAGGAATCATTCCTGCCATTATTCTCGCAGAAATAGAGCAAAGGACAAGAAAAACGATTGCTGAAATCTTTGATCTTATGGCAGGTACTTCAACCGGTGGGATTGTTGTAGCAGGATTATGTAAAAAAGATAAACCTCAATATTCTGCTAATGATTTAGTCGAGTTCTATCGGGAATATGGACCATATATTTTTAAGTCTTCATTTTTTAGGCGATCAATACTATCTTGGTTTAACTGCGCACAATATCCACATAAAAATATTGAATCTGTACTGGATAAATATTTTGGAGAGGATATTCTAAAAAACACTTTAAGTAATGTGTTGATTACGAGTTACGATATTCAGAATAACTGCCCATTTTTCTTTAAAAGCTGGAAAGAAGGTAATATTAAGCTGAAAGATGCACTCAGAGCTGCAACTGCAGCACCTACTTACTTTGCACCTAAATATTTAAAAGTCAACCAAAAGGAAATGGTATTAGTGGATGGGGAGTGTTTGCCAATAATCCAGCAGCTTGTGCATCTGCAAGTGGTAAGAGGTTATTTCCAAATGATGATATTCTACTGTTATCGATAGGTACTGGAAGAACAGATAGAAGCATAGCTAATTCAAGGAGATTTGGAAAGATAGGTTGGATAAAACCTCTGTTGAACGTAATGTTTGCCTCAAGTTTAGATGCAGTAAATTACCAACTTGATCAAGTTATAGCTGATAAATATATACGCATACAATCGCAATTGAAAATAGCATCACCTGACATGGATAATATTACATCAAAAAATATCAAATCTCTTCAGCAAGAGGCAAATGCAATGATAGAGGACAATCAGGAACTGATAGATAAATTCTGTGATGTTTTATCTTGATACGTAGAAATGCCAAAAAAATTCTGCAGAGCTAAATAAGGGTTTAGAATAGTTAATATATTAACTACTTTTACTTATATCTTAAACACAATTCAATTTTCACACTCACCTAACTCATCAACAGTTAGGCCACTTGCTCGCAAAATAACATCAGTAGAAACACCCGCCTTCACTAGATTTTTTGCAACCCTGATTTTCTCTGCTTTTTTAACTTTTTCCTTGCCACTTTTCATATCTTCAGATAGAGATTTGACTAATGATTCTTGTTCTCTGTACTCATCCATTAAACTCAATAGCTTTTTGCTTTCTCTTGTTTTAGGTAGCAGAACTTTAATATTCACTGATAATCCTTCTGCTATTTGATATAATTTATCAAATGATATGGCAGTGTATCCTATTTCATATTCGTGTATTTCGGGAACGTTCAAAGAAGCATACGCGTCAAGTTAAGAGATTGTAAGTAAATTCAGGGAAGTTAAGGTAGATACTCTAGTTTTTCTGTACTTGTCTTTTAATGAAAATCGAGACCAAGTTATGGTAAGCTTTTTAAGAAAAACTTTCAAACTATTAACTTTATTCTTTAGTGCTAAAAATAACTCTATAACCCGCCTTTTTAGCTCAATAAATGCCTTTGTTAAGCTAAGTTCTGTATTCTTTTTCACTTCTGTGCAACCAACTATGCCGTGAAATATAAGAATTGCGCACAATTTAGCATATAGTTCACATAATACTCTGCATGGCTTTCCTTTTAGCTTATCAAGTCTGATATGGCTTTTATACAATTTAAATAATAACTCAATTTGCCACCTTACTCTGTAAATCGTTAATACTTGCTCAGCACTAATTTTATTTTCTGGAACATTAGTTATAAATATTGACCAGTTCAACAATTTTTGATTTCTTTTAGAGGATGTATATCCCTGCGATCTTGCTAATCTATTAGCTTTCCTTCTTCTGGCCATAGACTGTTCTTCAGTTAGTTTCTGACATATAATTCTTACTCTAATTTTTGCTTCTTTTCCTAACAATACCTCGTTTTCTAAAAATAACTTATCCTCTAAACATTCTAATAACTCCATTTTTTGATTTGTTTCTACATCATATATGTTGGTATCGGATTTATAACGACTTATGAAATAAGCTCCTATTTCATTGATTTGTTTAAAAGAACTTGGCACAAAATAACCGAGATCAGATATTAGCAAATCATTGCTTAATATATTACTTAAATGTTTCCTATATCCCTGGTCTGATCTTACTCCCTCCGTTAAATTAAGTTGGTCTATTATCTGATTCATGTAGTCGAAAACTAATTGTAACTTTATTCCAGACTTAGTATTGCTTTCATAGCCACTGTAGCTAGTACCATAACCTTTATACATCTCTTCCATACTGTTAGGTAGAGTAATATAGCTACTGTCCAATAATTTAACACTATTAAATTGCTGTAAGATTTTGCAATCAACTTGCAAGATATTTTTGAAGAGAAGCACAGATTCATTATACATCCTTTTCATAAATTCCACTGCTTCTTCAGTAAATCTAAAATCCAAACCTTGTTTTGTTATATCTATCGAGTCCTCGTTTAGTAATTGACACATTGTTTCTACGCTACAATTATCAACCCCTATATTACCCAAGACCATGGCTTTTACGAACGATGAACCTTTTAGCTTTCTCTTTCTTTTTATAAACCTTGTTGTAATTGAGATTTTGTCTGCTTTTTCATTAAAAAATTCTTTGAGCTTTCTTGATAAGCTAGTTATTTTATTCATTGGTTCTCTCACTAAAAGTATTTCTGGGAGAACTTATACCTTATTATTCTATCTCTTTCATACCTTTATTTCCTTAACTTGACGCGTATGGTTTGTTTAACACTCCCCAAACATGAGTTTTAATTGATGCTCCTGTTGACCTAACTCATCCTTCAATTAGTTCCATACCGTTTCGCAGTAGGTCTATAGGACTTATCACTGCCAACACTGTCACTTTGTTCAGAACCATCATGTTCTAGTGGTTTTTGTATATTTTCATCACTAAAGCCGCTTGAAATAGATGATGTCCACTCTTGGGAATTTGAATCACCCTTTGATTTACTACCTTGAGGATCTGATAAGGATTCTGATTGATCACTTGTTGATGTGCTACCTTCAGAAAATAATTCCTCTTCAGAAGGCATTACCACGTGAGGCACTTCACTTCTATCCAAATCTATTCGATAATTAAGTAAAAAGTTATGCAGACTCTTATAATAATATACATCACTAGCAGAAGAAGCACACACTTCTCTATTAAGACAATCATCATTCTGAGCTTGAAGATCAACGTTTGCTCCTGCATTTTCCTAACGTTGGCCACCAACAATCCTGTTACAAGAACTTCCTCTTAATGGACTATCGCTGCCGTCTTCATCATCAGAGCTCATTGGAGTTAGTGAGTCTTTTCCATCGAAATTGTTTCCACAAATACGGTCCCGCTGTCCTTGAGATTCATCTAACATCTCCCCTACAATTGGAACACTTTGCCCAAGATTGTTAAATTATAAAATTCTTTCTTGGTGGTCCTTTCGTACTTCAGCCACTACTGCATCACTAACTTGTGTTTTTTTTCCAATACCTTTATTGTCACCAACATCTAATTCCATTCCTTCTTCAATACCACTACTACTGCTACTTTGCTGTAACATATAATTACACTTCCCAGGAGTATATGTGGAATGACTTCTTGAATTGATAGGCAATTCTCCTTCTTCTGAACTTATTCCTTGCATAAGTTCCTGTTGTTCCTGAAGTTGATTATTTCCTACTTTTTGAGTAATCTCCTTTGGATCAAGTAGCTCAGTTTTAACGCAAACCTCATCGCTGAAGTCCTCCCATGCACCCTTAGCAACCTTTTCATAATAACTGATATCTTGGGAACTTGAACTAAGTTCAGAACTAAATGGTTCATATTTAACATAGGAAAGTTGCACATTATTAGAACTACTACTCTTATTTTCACCATCAATTTGATTTTTGAGATACCAATCGTAACCACTTATTTTCTTCATTTTTTCCCAATGATCCACGTAATCAGGTGTATTTAGAAATAATTTTTGGACTCTTCTCCTGTTATGACTTCCCTCCTGTATAAGATGTTCAACATATAAACATACTAATGGCTTTTTAAGCAGTGCATCACATTCAAAAACAGCGGTATTTGGTTTAACTTGTCCTCTTAAAACTTGACCTATTACCCCATTATAATACTCTCCTATATAGGAAGGAAATTTATTATATTCATTACTGGAAGGCACCTCTGTCTTGATTTCTGGTGAATATTCATATACATCACAACCAAGAATTGAAGAATGATCAAGTATTGCAGAAAGACGCCATCCAATGTAATGTAACATGGCATTCATCGATGAAAGGTCACTAGTCAATGTATTAACTTGACTAAAATTATCACTAGATCCATATCCAAGAGTAACAACATGTGGTCCACACTTTATTTCTTCCAAATGCTTTAAATTACCACTTTCATATGTGATAAATTTTCCAAAAATAGACCGTCCCAGTTTCCCACCTTGCGTATTTTTTAATATGGCTATATTAATTGGTTCAAATCCCTCTTCATCTTTCACATTCTTGCTTTCATTCGTTTTGATGATTTGAAGAAATTCATCTTTATCTTGAACAACAAAGACCTGACACTTCTTACCGGCAATATGCTTAACTGCAACATCCAAAAAAATCTTATCAAAAATACTACAACCCTCCTTCAAATTCTTTTCAAGAAGATTATAGATCACAGTATGATTTTTAATATTCTCACTAATATTACCAAAGATCACACTATAATCAGCCTGATCAACATCACTATTATTACGAGCAGTATCACCGCTAAAGCTATCTAAAGGAGGTATAACATTAGCAGATTGAACATCATAATCAAAGCTAAGCTCCAACTCATCATCCTCACCTTCTGAGACATCCTTGCTTAATTCTTCTAATCTCTTTACCAAACCACCATTATTCTCCTTTTTCTGATGCTCTATTAATGCCAGCACAAAACTCTTCTTACTAAAAAAATTATTGAGGTAACCTGCATAATTTGATATTTTCTGATAACTATGACCTTGTGCTAATTCCATGATATAAACCCAAGCCTGAAATAGTTTACGAGCGTCGTATATAATATATGCCAGATCATCTTTTGCCATTTCATCAATATAATCCCCTATAGTAGAAAAATCCCCATTTCCAGAATCTTGCAGCAAGCTCAGTATCTTCAGCACATAAGTAAGCTGATTTTTTAGCATGCCAAAATCATCTCCTATTTCTTTATCTTGAAAAAACTTTTCTACTATTTCTAAATATTGTCCAGAACACTCGTTAACTTTTTTAAATTCATTGATTATGCAGTTAAATTCTCGTTTAATTTTAAATTCGTTAAAATATTTTAGTATATCTTCACGTTCACAACTATCTTCAATTTTTCTGCATTTCTCTTGATACTTTTTACCATCACTCTGTTTATTAAGTTTTGATATCTCCTTAAGAATCTCTACTTTTTTATTACTAGGATCAAGAGCAGAATACTCCTCTATCCTTATCTTTTTAGCGAGTTCATACTCTATCATGTCACCGAGATATTGTGTTATAATTTTAAAGCGTCGCATCAAATATTTTGACAAATTTGTTCTACCACTTTCTTCACCTGAAAAACCTAACTTTACATGCAAAGGGAGATCTATAGCATTAAAAAACTTACCTCGAATTTCTTCTATCCTTCGCTTAAAATGATCCAAACTGGTGATATCTTCTTTTAACAGTTCTCCGAAGAGTCTATTAACTGACCTTACCGTTTGCCCTTCAACACAAAGCTCACGTAATGTTCTATGCTGATAATACACCGATGTTAATCTTTCATCCCACGCAAAAAAAACAAAAGGTATTAATTCGTTGCTTAAGAAAGCCTTTAATCTCGATTTTTGCGATATTTCAAACTCTTTGGATAATTTTTCCATTTCTTCGAGCGTTAACTTACTTTGTATGGACTGCTGTAATTTTGTTGTACCCAAATGAGATTTTCTTAATTCTTCAAATGACTTTTCTATACTACTGTAATACCTGAATCTTTTTTTCTTTATCTTCGAAAGAACAAAAGACAAATCCTTAACAGCCTCAAAGAAATCTTTACCAATAAAAAATTTTTCAATACATCTGAACAAGGTGGAAACGGGTATAACATGATTACCTTGGCTTCTGGCAGATATTCTTTTTAATTGTAGTTTTGTTATTTCAAAGCGATCGCCTTTTTTTTCTATCTCACTGATGATACTTAGCCTATCGAATCTATACTGTTCCAAAAAATTTTTTATGCTCTCGCCAAATGAATCATCACTTACACCCCCTTCTCCTGAACCAACATCTACAGGCAATACATTCTCACAAGATTGGCGATCACTAGTACGATTCTCAATAACGCACATTTTTAAAATTGTTTCACTCACAAACTCAGATTCAATATAACTAAGATTTTTATGCAACAAGGAAAAAATTTTTGTGCTGTTAAAAGCGATACCTTCAATAAATCTATTACACTGAATCATAATGTATTCACAAGCCCTTTTTAACATCTTCTCCCTTTCTGTTTTACCCAAGTGCTCTTTAGCCATACTTAATATGAATGCTAAGCGCTCCTCATCGTCAGCAGTAATCTCACCAACAGTAATCTCATCAACAATAATCTCATCAATAACAAGGGTAATAAGGTAATAATTACATTCTTTAAGAAATCCTTTTTTTGCATCAACTGAGAACTTTTCTAATTCTTTCCATTCTTGTCTTGATAAATGTTTAATAAAATCACTAAAAGCTTTATTTTCTGCTTTCTTCGTGTTTACTTTCTTTTTGAAAGAACTGATCATAAAACGAATATTAGATGGCCTTTCTCCCAGCAGCGAACAAAGTTCTTCATAATTTGCATAATTACTTAATTGAATATCAGCAGCCCTGTTTTTTCTATCTTTTCCGCAAAGGTCCTCAAGAACACTTAGATAATCAACAACCTCTCTGGAATTCATAAATTCGCCCCTGTTATAGCTGCCATAAACACTAAAAATCCCTTCGCAAATTTTAGCAATTAAGTTGAGTACTACTCTTTGACCAAGTACTCTAGCTCTGCCCAAAACCCTTTCTAAGGACCTAGCGTCGACGGTAGATACAGCAAAATTTGCCACGTGATTAATATACCTTTCAAATATATCACTTTCAACTTCAGCATCGCAAATTTTACTCCACAGAAGATTACGAAAGGCAGGTACCTTATCAACAAGAGAATCATCCCAAAATTCAGCAAAAAAGAAAAGACGCAAAACCACCTTACGCTGTTCTCCTGAAAAATCCATCTTAAGGTTCAAAAATTCTGACGCGGCAGTGCCAGATTCAAAACGGGTACCCCCATTTCTTTTGAAAAATCTCGAAAGCTCTATTTCTTCCTTTTCATCTAGAAAAAAAATTCTTGAAGCATTCTTGAGAAGAACTCGCGCATCTAATTTTTTTAAGCTTAAGGCACTTTCAACACTTTGCGATGTCCAGCTAGACTCTGGTAACGATTCAACCACATCACTATTGTTATCTGAACCTAAATTTGCAGATCCACTTTCGTCAAAATACAACCTCTGTTTCATAGGATCTTTGACATCACTGACTTTAGGAGATACTTGTTCTCCACGACTTACATCCAGTCCACGATTTTCTCTACCTGTAAAATTCTTCTTGGGAGACACACTGCTCTGCCCGATTGGTGGAGTACTTTCCTTACCTGAGCTCTTTGAATGAGACGTACCTCCTTGTTCGTTTTCTTGTAGGGTATTGTCAATCCTTTTAAGTGAAAATTCCCTTCCTCCTTCGGGTGTTACTATGTCATGTTGTAATAACTCTAAAGTCTCACTATGAAAACGTGAATAATGGTTGTCTTGACACAATATCACAACTTTCGTACTTTCACCCCACAACCTCTGATTCGGTACATAACCTTTAACCATTTCAGAATTAGGCTCAAATACTTGCTTGCATAATCGGTCTTCTGCCTTCATGTATATGTGGATCTCAGTGTTTGCCAAAGACGCTAAAAGACTGGCTTCTTGCATGAAAACATGGTAATTTTGCTCTTCTATTTTTCGTAAATAAGACTTATAAAATGCACTATCAGCTAGGAGTGAATTTTCACCATGATCTGTTATTTCTTCTTGTAAACCCAAATCTTCCATTGCTTTTATTCCTTCATTTGCACCCTTAAATGCGTAAAAAACACCACAAAGGTATCCTCTCAGAGCTTTTGGCATATTTGGGTCTTGGAATGATTCAAACTTACTTAAGAATTTACTCCACTCTTCACGCATTTCTTGAGCTTTGTTGGCTCTATAACATCCATGGGCTTCTTCACCAAATGCAGCGTGAAAAAAACAATTGCCATCACCTTTTGTTTCAAGAGCTTTTGCTCGAGCAATTGAGCAAGTTACCCCCTTGTCTTTAAGATTAGAATTTTTAGTACTTTTTACGAATGATGTAAGAACAATTGGTTGTTGTCCATCAGGCTTACCTTTATCATGTTGAGCACATAACTCCCTTCGAAAGTTCTTTAATTCTGCTGATTCTGGTACACCTTCTTGCTGAGCATCATCGGAATTGAAACCCTCTTCATTTGTATAACCAACACCTTCATCAAAATCTTCAGATTCATCACAGGAATCATAATCATCCTCATCACCCAAACTACTTCCCGAAAAACTCTCAGCCAATACCACTTTTTGCATAAAATACCCTGCACTATTCCAAACTCACCTCATAATACTCAAGAACATCATTAAAGCAAGTATTCTTTACGAAAAGAATTATTATTTGATTGGCGTATATTTTTATATTCTTTATTATTAAATTAACAATAAAATCATTTTTACCTAATTAAAACCAACCAGCGTGAGAAGCGTTTGTTTTGGAATCGCTTAGTCTACCGCTTGTTCTGTGCGAACTTTTACTTATAATGATTTTACTATACCCTAAAACTAGCTATTTTAGCCTATTTTGCCACATTTATATACGAACTAATTCGCTTAGCTTTGTTGTAATAATTTTACGTTTTTGTTTTTGAAACACCCCTTTTACGTAAAAAACTCTCACAAATATACGTACTTTTTTTGTGTTTTGTGAAGAAAGTAAATAATTGAATTGCTGTTAACGCTAGTTACTGTAATATTCCTCCCAGAAACGCTCCTGAACAAATATTGCTTGTACCGTTGAAGACGAAAAGATTTATGGTTAATCTTATTAAATTGATAACTTATTTGACTAAATAATTGCATAGTGGTATACTAAATTAATTAAGCTTGTAGTAAGTAAGAAATATGCCAGGTGTTATTGATAATCAAAATTCTATTAGCGATGGTTTTGTAAATATTAGCAATACTTTAATAAAAGAGGTCTTAATTGAAAAGCTCGGACCAATTAAGAGTGAATTAGAAGCTCGAGATGAACATGATCTCGACGCGCTTTTGAATCAAGACATTTCTAGTTTAATTAAAATATGGAAGAATATAGAGCGTTCTGAGAATAGTGAGTTAAATGATGCTTCTGACCTTGCCGATCTGATAACAGGACAAATTGCAGAATTTGATAAAGAAAAATTACTAGAAATGTGTACTCTCAGTAAAATTGCCTATGGTGATGGGGACAGGAAATTAAAGAAAGATGAATATGAAACTAAAAGGCAGTTTGAAGAAGCAGGTTATCAAATAATAAAATTTTATGACAATGAACTCATTCAAGATAAATATTGCTCAGATAGTGATTATAAATTAGAACAACACAATGTCGGCTATGCTTTGACGGGTAGCAATTCATACAATCGAGATGTTGGTTATGTTTTTATTAAAGACAAGGAAGTAACTATAGCTTATCATGGTACTCGCGATTTGAATGATTTGAAGGAAGATCTTCGTGCATCTTTGACTAAGAGGTTGTCCGGAAACTAGTAAATTCAAGCATATTCCCTCTTTAACATAACCCTACTCATAGCTAGGTATATGAAATTCTCAGTGGATGTTGTGAGTAAATCATACTCCTTCGATAGCCTTCTATTCCTATTAACCCAAGCAAAAGTCCTTTCTACAACCCATCTTCTTGGCTGTACTTTAAACCCTTGTTCTCTTGTTGGTAGTAGCTCAGGTGGCGTATCTTTGTGCACCCAAAATCTACATGGAGGCCTTTTAACAATTTCAATATCTATGTCATATTCTTCCTTTATGTGATTCTTTAAATTTCTTCCTTGGTATCCCATGTCAGCCCACATTTTTTTAACTTTAGTATATTTTGTTCTCATATTGTTTAATGCTATTTTCATACCATCTCTATCATTTTCGTTAGCAGCGCCTACGTAACAACCTAGTATAAAACCCTGAGTGTCTGTAATTATATGCCTTTTTCTACCCTTTACTTTTTTACTTCCATCATAGCCTTTGATCCCCCTTTTCTGTAGTCTTTACAGATTGACTATCTACTATACAGGCACTCGGCTGCTCATTCCTTCCTATTTTTCTTCTACTATATTTTGTAATTTCATAATTCATTTTCTCAAAAATTCCCTGCTTCTTCCATTGCCTGAACTGCTCATACACAGTCTTCCATAGCGGAAAATCATTTGGTAAATACCACCATTGACACCCTGTACGCAATACATAGAAAATTGCTTCTAATATTTCTCTTTTGCTATACTTTGGCGGCCTTCCTCCTTTCTTGTATGATACTCTGAAGTGTTTTTCTATTCTTGCCCATTCCCTTTCGCTTAGATCTGTTGGATACTTTTTTCTCATCTTTACCCCGTACTAAAATTTCAGATATTATAGCCTTTTACTTGTTTCCGGACAACCTCTTAGAACTTTTTCAGCAAATTTCTCATTAGCCTTTACCAGCTCTAAAACTTTACGATCATCATCACCAAGCGTATACCCTTTGGCTATCGCCTCATCGATGATATTTTTCGTTTTTTCTAAAGTTTCTTCATAAAAATGATCGATTTCAGCATTTTTTTCACTGATTTCAATATCGATTTCATCGATTTTACTGTTTTGTTCAATCATGTTTTTTCTCCTATTTTTAAATTTATTTCATGTTAGCACCTTATGTAGTAGTCACACTTATCGTCAGTGATATTAGGAATGTGGAATATAGTTGTTCCCTTATTGTTAATATCATTGGCAATCATGTCTGCGAGTTGCTCTGGTGTCGTATCTTTTGTTGCTTTGACTTCTCTAAATTCTTTGGCGGTAACATTAGTTGGTGCTTTTCCATCACCATCAACACTCCACCATATTACTGTGTTAAAATTGTTACCAGTTTGGGTGTTATGAGATGTTTTAAGACCTATAAAGTCTCCTGCTTTCACTTCTTTAAATTTCAAGACATACAAGCATCTTTGCGTAAACAAAGCTTTATGCTGTATAGCATAGGTTATCACTGAATTTTTACCAGCAAACAGAACATTCGGTTTTCCTGGTGTTCTCTTGTCCGTTGCTGATTGTTTGTAAATAACGTAATCACCCCATGACTTCATTAATAAATCACTAGAATCACCATGAATGAAACTAGGGTAATCTCCACCACTAGAACTAATACTTGTACCATGTACTGAAGCCATTGAATACACAAACCATGGTGAAAACAAAAAGTAACTTTGTGAAGTACTAGTAGTATTATTATTGTGTTGCAAAAAAGTAGCGCTAACCGATGGTATATTTAAAGGAAAACCAATATCATAAACTCTACTACTAAAATTAACTGGATTAAAAAATCCACATAAACCGGAAGGATACGGAAATTGTTGATAATTAAGACTTACTGTCAAATAAAAAAAATTCTTTTTAACAGAGTAATTTATTTTAGTTTGCTCAGTTATTTTATCAATACCTTTATTGTATGGCACAACATTATTTGTATAATTATAAATTGAATTTAATTTAGTTATAGTTTGAAAATAACCTGGAAAATCAGAACCAGAACCCGCAAATTTTATCTCCCTTAAATTCATATTAGTCATTAGAATGCCACTACTTAAGTAATTAGTGGTAATGTCAAACGTATGACAACAAGTAGTAAGGTCTATGCTATTTGCTGCTGCAACATATTGAAAATCATAGTTAACATCTGAATTAGCATAGAATGTAGTTTCTAGCCATAGATGACCTATATCATCACCTTCGGGCTTCGGATTTACTACTCCATCTCCCTCGAATTTAACTTTAACATTATTATCCGCAATAAACTTCTTAATATACTCACTTGATATTGCATTAAACCAATTTGGTATGTCTTTGGTTTTAAGCATATCAAATGTAATTGGAGCATGATCTAGCTTGTTATATAGCCTTTTGTATTCAATGCCGAGCGGACTAATACCTGTTGAATCAAGTGTGCGACCATCGCACTTGAGCAGATTTATCTTTTCCTCGTCGACTTTTGCTCCTTTTGGGTAGGAAACTATTTCACCAATATTATCTACAAACTTAAGACCATCAATTGTAAAAACTAGCTCATTGTAACTGTTATCAATGCTATATTTATTTGCTCGAAATGAAGAAAATAATAAATTAGATTTTGCTAAATCAGAATTTTGTGTTGGGTATTTAAAATCAACTGCATGTATTGGCAATGAGGCTTCTGCACAATAAAAATTTGTCGCTTTAAAATTAAATGCTCGATTCGGTGGTAACAAAAACTTCAATGTCAAACTTTGATCATCGCCAATATCTGCAGGTATTACAAAGCCAAGCAAACTTAAACTAGTGTAATAAACCTTCGGAGTATCAGAATCAATTAAAAATTGATCAATTGACATAACTTGTGGCGGTGTTGATGATTTTGAACCAAAATCACGAATTGCCAGTAAATTAACTACTATATCATCACCACCTCTCCAAGCATAGAACTTCAGCCAAGCTCTGGCATCAGTACCCCATAACACATTAGAGCTCCTAAATGTTACAGCTTTCTGCAGAGGTGGCGTTGTCTCGCTAGGTTTTTCGCAAATAACGTTCAAATAAAAACGAGGATTGCCTTCATCGATCCTTTCAGCTTCGGTAATGTCTTTAATGAAAATCCTGTCTACATCAGTTCTATCCTGTATCGGTACTGAATCAGCATAAGATCTTAAAAACTGCCATGATAGTCCAGCAATTGGCACCTGCGAAAATTCAGGTGAAACATAACCAGATCCCTGCCCTCTATCATTAATTTGTAGACCAATATTAAATTGACCATCAATAAATAAGTTATCAGATAATATAGATGTAGCTGGATCTGCTTTGGATTGTTCTTGAAAGTACGGTAGATCATGAAAGATGAGTTCAGGAGCTGCAGCATTACCGTAATTGCACTTCAGTTCTACGGTATAACGATCTTCAGGATCATCAACGTCGACAAAGTAGTACAACTTATGAGGTAAAGCACCGTTTTCATCAAGCTGCAAAGGGTTTGGTGCCGGTACGACATTTCCCTCCTGGTTCTTGTAGTAGGCATTACGAAGAGTAGTTGGACTTCTTTTATCATAAAAATACATCCAGTACCCACTAGCTGGCATACCTTCCTTATTCTTGATAATATCTTGCAATACTATACTTAGTATTAACTTTTGTGTCATTTCTCCCTAACATCAGCAAAAGCCAGTTCCAGTATATGCCAAATTATTAATAGTTTATTAACACAGGTGCACAAAATTCTCTTTACATATCATCAACTTTCTTTATTGAAAAGTTCAGAAAAATGTTGTATAATTGTTACAGTAGTAGAACTTTGGTAAAGCATATGGCAAACTTAAGCACTAACATAGCTCTCAGTAAAGAAACTTTGCAGCACTTTGCTAAGCTAGTTGAGCTCACTAAGCAGCCAACTCAAGAATTAGCAGAAAGGCTATTTAAAGAAGCAATAGATCGTGAAATGGAAGACTTTTTACTATCTGTGGTTGCTAACGAGTATGACGTTGAAGGTGCAGAGACGGTTAGAAGTGAGGATGTAGATTGGAATACACTATTATCTTCTTAAGGAACGTTCTTAAGAAAAATCTTCCGGACCTTCCAAAAACGATAAGGTCAAGAGTTGTAGACGCAATACATGATCGGCTTACAGTCGATCCATTGAACCTTGGTAAACCATTACACCACAGCTTTAAAGGGCACAGAAGGCTAAGAGTTAGTGATTATCGCATCATATATAGCGTAAATACTGTAAAGCATGCAGTAACTATTGTTGCAGTAGGGCATAGAGACACCATTTATGAAGAGGCTTTGAGGATAATCGATACATATACTCTTAAGTAGATTCTATCTTCCTTTTTTATCAAGTTACATGAGTAAATTATACAGAAAATCTTAAAGATTTTATATATATAATTTTATACACCACTCCTTCCTGATCCATTCTCTACCTTAGGTGGCTTCGCTCAGCTCAAAGAAAGTTCATTTTTTTAGTTACCCCCCTATAAATTATATATTATATATATTATTATATATATAATATATAATTAGGGGAGAGGCGACGAAAACAAGATTTAGAGTTTGAGGAGCCTCCGGTTTAAGGTAGAGAATGGATCAGGAAGGAGTGGTCAGGGTCGACCAAATGCCACATGTTGATGAAGACATCAAGCCAATTATTGATTATTTTGAAGCTTATAAAAGCTACATTAATAAACTACTTGCAAACAACAATGAAATAGAAGGAATAACAACAGGAATACCTAGACTTGATACTATAACTGGTGGCTTAAAAGAAGGAGAATTAACAGTGCTTGCAGCTCGTACTTCAATTGGCAAGACCTCAATAGCACTACACATGGCTCTGCAAGCTGCAAAATTACTGAAAAATCAAGAATATGTCTGCTTTTTCTCACTTGAAATGTCAGCAAATCAGTTAATCAATAGAATGATCAGTATTGAAGTCAATGAGACAATAAACAATATTATCAAGAAACAAAACACAGAACTTTTACATAAAGGGATAAATCAAATAGTTTTTTTAAATATTCTTGTCGATAATTCAGGAAATATGGATTTAAATATCCTAAAGAAAAAAATCTCATTAATTTGCAGAAAATATAAAATGAAATGCATATACATTGATTACTTACAGTTACTCAGAGGATCGAAAGTAACCGAAAATAGAACTCTTGAAGTAACAGAAATCAGTAGAACTTTAAAAAATATAGCAAAAGACTTTAATATTCCTATTATAGCATTATCACAAATAAGCCGTAAGGTAGAAGACAGACAAAATAAAAGACCACAATTAGCAGACCTACGCGAATCAGGAAGTATTGAACAAGATGCTGATCTAGTGTTATTACTCTACAGAGAAAATTATTACAAGGCTGATTCTAATAACGACTTAGAGATAAATGTTGCAAAAAACCGTAGTGGATCAACCGGAAAGGTTACAGTGCCATATCAAGTAAATACAGGGAGAATATTAAGTTGAAAGATCGCGGAAAATAGTGTATAATATTAATGGTTTTTAAGTGGATTTCTTATGGTTTTATCAAAGTTTTTAGATCCAAAAAACAATTACGCGTTCAAGCGTATCTTTGGTACTGAGAAGAATAAAGACATTCTTGTTCACCTTCTCAATGATATTCTAGGTCTCACTGGTGAAGCTAAAATAAAGGACGTGAAGTTCTTAAATCCTATTCTAAACCCCGATATTGCCTCTCAAAAGGAGAGTATTGTCGATGTACTCTGCAGAGATTCTAAAGGTATTCAAACAATTGTTGAGATGGTGCGACCTGAAAGCCTTCGGTCATATTGTTTAAAAGGAGAGGAATTCATTCAGAAAGAAACTGAAAGGATTCTAAAGCTTATTGAACCAGATGTTTTGCCATCTGAGTCTACGCATCAGTGCGAATTGGGTAACCAGTTGGTGCCGAGCGACGCGGACAATGAACCTCCTCTTGATAAAGAAGATGCTCAATCGTGAGAGAAAGCATAAACTACAAGCATCATGTGGTTGGAGGGCTAGGCTTAGTGGTATGGTGAACGTAAGTGAAGCTTCATAAGTATCGTAACGATTAAAGAGCTAAAGATGCTGATAAGCTCCGACCAAAAGGTAATGTGGATGAGTTACATTTTTCATTTCTGGAGGTACGCAAATAATAATTCCACCGGTATAGAGAAGCCACCTAACCCACTATTGTATGACAAAAGGAACAGGATAAGCCTGTATTTTCGCCTATATGGCAGGCAACCCGCAAGGAATGCTGATGGATGTGCAGGTAAAGGATAATGGAGAAAGCGAATGCCATTTTGTAACGAAATGGATAGAATTTGTAACATTAATTCGCGTGAAAACGAGCAGACTTCCATTTGGTCCCTCATGACAAGAAACTTTGTTAACCACTTAAGGTAGGAAAGCAGATGATTACAAGTACAACTGTAAGTGCACCTACCAATAACTCCGAAGCATGGAACCAGTTACCCTGGAAGAAATGCCAAAAAGTTGTTATGAGGCTACAGAGGCGTATTGTTAAGGCTGTCCAACAAGGCAGATGGGGTAAGGTGAAAACTTTACAACACCTTCTCACACGCTCTTTTAGCGGCAAAGCTTTGGCGGTTAAGAGAGTAACTGAAAACCAAGGAAAAAACACAGCAGGTGTAGATCGTCAAATATGGTCAACTTGCAACACAAAATTTCAAGGAATAAAGCTATTAAAACAAAGAGGATACAAACCTTCTCCGCTAAAACGGATATACATCAGTAAGTCTAATGGCAAAAGAAGACCTCTTGGAATCCCTACGATAAAAGATAGAGCCATGCAAGCATTATACTTGTTTGCTTTGGAACCGATAGCTGAAACGATCAGTGATCGTCACTCTTATGGTTTGAGACCAAAAAGATCCTGCGCAGACGCTACTGTGGCTTGTCACTTGTTACTGGCAAGCCGTAACCAACTACAATGGATACTCAAAGGTGATATTAAAGGGTGTTTTGATAACATTAACCATGAATGGCTCATGAAGCATATTCCTATGGAGAAGAAAATTCTTCATAGCTGGTTAAAAGCTGGCTTCCTAGAATCAAAAACTCTGTATTCCACAACTGCAGGTACCCCACAAGGTAGTATCATCTCTCCAATACTAGCAAATCTAGCCCTAAATGGACTTGAAAAATCATTGGAAAGTCAATTTGGTAAACTTGGCAGTAAAAGAAGAAGCAAAATCAGAAGTGGAGTAAATGTAATCAGGTACGCAGATGACTTTATCATTTCAGGAATCACACGTGAAGTACTGGAAAATGAAGTAAAACCTCTAGTATCGTCCTTTCTTCAGGAGAGAGGTCTTATCCTTTCCGAAGAGAAAACAAAAATTACATCTATTACAACAGGGTTTGACTTTCTTGGTTGTAATGTACGCAGGTATAATAAGAAGTTAATTATAAAACCTTCAAAAGAAAGTATTAAGAAACTTCTTAATAAAGCACGTACATTGATAAAGGCAAACATAGCGAACACTCAGGCCGTACTAATCAAGTTGCTCAATTCCCTATTAAGGGGATGGGGAAATTACTACAGCCATGTGTGTGCGAAAAGAGCTTTTAACAAAATAGACCATGAAATTATGTGTGCTCTATGGAAATGGGCAAAGAAAAGACATCCTCGTAAAGGATTACGTTGGATAAAGAATCGTTACTTCAAGGTAATGAAACAACGCCAATGGGTCTTTGCTGCACCCATATGCAAGAACAAACCGAAAGAGATAAGGTAATTAAGACTGCTTAGGTTGATTGATATACCTATCAGACGACATGTTAAAATCAGGGCGGATGCAAATCCACTTGACTTAAAATGGAAAAAGTATTTTGATGAAAGAGTGAAACAAACAAAAATGTTAGCAAGCTCTTTCTCAAGAGAAGGTTCTCTACTGTTGGTGTCACCATTAAGAATGATGTTTTCTGAGGAATCATGAAGGACAAGCCGGTTCGAGAAAAGAAGGACTTAGATAAGGGGCTCAAGCGTAGTGTGGGGAAACCTGCATGCTGCGTTTCTAAGGGAGGGAGTAGTAGCAATACTACTTCCTTACCTAACCAAGTTGCCAAAACTAAAGGCTTTGAAAAACGCGCTCAATATTACGCTGCTAAAGCTTATTCAAGGCAAGCTGATAAAGGTGATCAATATCAGGGTCTTAAAGAAATCATTTTTATAGCTATTGCTGATTGTATTCTCTTTCCTAATAAATCTGAGTATAAGTCAGATCATGTAATGTTAGACAAAGATAGCTATGAACATGATTTAAAAGATTTTTATTTTACATTTATTGAGTTACCAAAATTTCCTAAAACTAAAGAAGACCAATTGGAGAGTATAGTTGAAAAATGGATCTATTATTTTAAATATGCAGATGAAACTAGCGAAGAAGAATTGGAAAAGATAATAGGTAGTGATGTAATAATTAAAAAGGCATATGAAGAACTAAATAGATTCAACTGGTCAGAGAAAGAATTTATTGCCTACGAACAGGAAATAAAACGTATTCGTGATGAACGGGCTGTTCTTGAACAAAAACTTGATGATGCTAAAAAGGAAGGAAAAATTGAAGTTGCAAAAACAATGCTAGCTAATAATGTTGATGTCACCACTATTGTTAAGTTTACTGGCCTCTCCATGAGTGAGATCAAAGAATTGCAGAATTAAGTGGACCCGCAAACGGTTACACGAAATAATGCTGCAGCCTGACCAGGTGATAAGTACATTTAGCCTATTTATCTTTATACTTTCATGTCAATTTTATAAATCAAATTTATTTCTGTGAGTAGCTACAATTTAAAGACCTTGCTTCATCAATGTAATGGAACAAAACCTTTTTAGTAAGTTCAAAACCCTCTAAAGTCTCTCCTTCGCATCTTGCTGTAATGCAGTTTTGCGTATTTGATACCCTAAGAAGCCACCAACCTTTATTATCGGTTACCTTAACACCATCAAGATCTGAAAATACAATATTTTGCTGCTCCAGTGTTTTCTTTATTGACTCAATTATTTGAAACTTTTTCTCATCTTTCACTACAATCTTCACTTCATGAGTGATATATAACTTCGGTAAATCCTCAATCACCTGAGATAGGCTTTGGTTTTTCTTAAGCAAAATGTCAACTGCTTTAACAGCAGAATATAGCCCATCATCAAAACTTAGCTCAGAAAAGAAGAAGTGCCCGCTTAATTCACCAGCAAACTTTGCCTCTTCCTCTACCATCTTCTTCTTAACTAGTGAATGTCCAGTAGCACAGGTGATAACTTGCCCTCCTAACTTGCTAACAAAATCATGCACTTTCATACTCATTTTTACGTTAGCAATAACTTTGCTTTCTGGATATTCCTCCAACACTTCACGTGCAAAAATTATAAATAAATGGTCATTGGAAACAACGTTGCCTTTATTATCAATTAAGTGCACCCTATCGCTATCGCCATCTAGCGCAATGCCAAGATCACATCCATATTCCTTCACAATGTCAATTAATTGAGCAAGATTTTTTTCCTCTATGGGATCTGGATCATGCAGTGGAAATGCCCCATCTATAGAGTTATTGGTTACGATGTGCGTATGACCAGGCAAGATCTTTTCAATATACCTTATAATTCCACTTGCTGGACTATTTCCACAATCCCAGGCTATTTTTAATTTCTGTGTAGTATCGTTCTTCACTGCACTTTTCAATATGCTAATGTACTCACTATATATATTTATGTTAATTAAGCTTCCAATTCTTGTGCTGTTTTTAATTGGACTGCTTATAATTTCCTTCATTTCTTGATCTGAGAAGACTTTTTTATTACTAAAAAATTTAAAGCCATTATATTCGCTGGGGTTATGAGAGGCAGTTATTATGATACCAAGATCCGCCTGTGTGATTTGTGTTGCAGCGTAAAGCATAGGTGAAGAGCATAGCCCAACGCGTATAACATTTGCACCGGATAAAGTTAAGCCCCTAATTAATTCTCTTTCTATACCTGGTGAATCTATTCTGCTGTCGTAGCCGACACAAACACTAGCTACGGTTTGGCCAAACTTTCTACCTATCTCGTACCCATCATTAATCTGCAAATCTTTGCCTACTATACCTCTAATATCGTATTTTCTTATAATGGTATTGTCCATACTGTACTTCTTGAAGTGACTACTATATAACATTTTGGCCAAATGCTCAAGTTTATTTATCCAACAATTAGTTGATTTTTTAAAGAAATCTGTTAATATTATAGTATATTTTTTAAAATGTAAAATTATGCCACAGGAAAACGAAAATGTATTTATAGCTGAAAGTCAAAGTTTAGATGTAGATGAACAAAAGAAAAATGATACTTTAAATGTCACTGAATCTTGCAACGATCTTCAGGATTTTATCAAAAGACTGGAGGAAGAAAATTTAATCTGGTACTTTATTGGTCCTTTACGCAAAGATGAGGACATTACAGGACAGATAAATTTAAAGTGGGAAAAGGAGTTCCAAAAATTTGAGCAATCAATAGACGCAATGCATAAAGAACTTAAGTCGTCTCTGCCTGGTCAAAATTTCTTAGTGTATCCAACAAAGGATAATGACTTCAAAATTAGATTTGAAAATGAAGAAAAACCAATAGAAATTAGCAATATTTTAAGGACCAGCAGTGAAGGTAAGGTTTATAACATATCTTTAGGGAAAGATAGTCAAATAACTGCAACCAAAAAAGGCAGCGAAAGGCACTATGATTTTACTGGTTCAAGCTCATGTGAAATGACCATTAATTGGCAGGCTAAGGATTCTGAAGGTAACAGCATAGACTGTAGCATGACCGTAAAATTGGATTCTGGTGGTATACAGAGTGTTATTGGTGAGCCAAAATTTGGAGGAATAACGAGTTCAGAAGAAGTATTAAAGTTAGTTGGACAAAATAAAGAAGTTTTTATCAACGGAAAAACTCTGTATCAAGCTTTTACTGGCATATCCAAGAGTGTAGACGATCAGCAAGTACCAGCAGAGGAAATATTTACAAAAGATCTACATATATCACCACAGTCACCTACACCAAGCAGCAGTGGGTATTCCTCTCCTAGCACACCTTCTTCACGTAGAAGTTCTATATCCACCAGCAGTGAATTTAGTGATGAAGATGAAATATTTGAGGATGATATGTCTGGTGATGAAGAAGAGTATGAGCAAGAAGGATTAAAAGATGAAGTTGAGGAATTAGAGGAAGAAAAAGAAACATTTGCTAAATATTTTGCAGTGCAGGCAAAGCAGCTTGAGGATCTAAGATTAGAACGTGACTCCTTGAGAGATAAAGTCAATGAACAACAGCGAGCGATATTTGAAAGAGGTCAAAGAATAAAGGAACAAGAGGAAGAACTATAGGATAAAAATGATGTAATAAAGAACTTAAATGATCAGTTGAAAGATAAGGAAGGTGAAACAAATGAGGCAAATAAAGAATTACAGAGAAAATTGAAGCAAAGTGAAGCTAATTTAACTGTACTAAAGGAAAAGAATGCAAATTTGGAGAATGACCTGAAGAAAATAGTGGAAGGTTTAAAGGATGATCATAAAAAGCAGTTGGCAGAACAGTTAATGGAAACAAAAAAGGAAAACAATACATTGGCTGAAACGGCGAGCCAATTGTCTAAAGAATTAAATGAATTACAGAGAGAAAAGGAAGATTTAGAGAGGGAAATTCGACAACTTGAACCTGGAAGATCACTTGCAGATGAGCTAAGCGAAGAAAATACGAAGAGGGAAATAGAAAAACTTCAATATCAACTTAAGGAAAAGGAAGGGATGTTAACGTGTACACAGGAAGAGCTGGCATCTGTCAAAGAGAGTCTAGAGCAACTGCAGAACATATTACAGCAGGAAAAAGGTCAGGCAACTCAAACTGAAGTTGAATATGAAAGTAGAGGAACAAGCATGCAGCAGCAAGACCAAGGTATACAAGCTGTAAACAACAACTCAAGCAGAACAGCTAGTGGGTTAAGACAAGAAAACAAAAAATTGACTAGAGACAAACTAACTATATCTGAACAATTAAAACAAAAAATAAGAGAGATTGACGAGTTAAAGAAAAATTTAAAGCAACTGCAAGAAGAAAATAAACAACTAAAACAAGAAGTTACCAAAAATGCAGGAGTTGATGCATCATCTTCAACAGGTCAAAAAGAAGCTAAAGAAGCAAAAGTTATACCGCAAAACATTATGGATTGGCCTGTTCCAATTCCAGATGATAAACCGGAAGAGCAGAAAACTCCATTAGAGCCAATCAAGGTAAATACAGAATTATCAGATCCAAAATCAATCCCTGCTGAGGGTCCGGAAAAATCTCCTCCTCTTTCAAAATGATGAGTTTTGCTTCTATAGCTGACCCAAGCAACACGTCATCCCGCGATTTATTCGCGTTATCTCAGCCGCTAACACGTAGCGGGATACTTAACCGTCATACCGTGATTTATTCACAGTATCTCTTAGCCACTAACAAGCAGCGGGATGACAGCAATCCTACGTCATGCCGCCGCGGTACCTCTAGATCCCGCTAACTAGTAGCAGAATGACGAATTTTTGTTTTTCAAATTATAGCTAAACATACTGTAATTGCTATTGAATGATGGAGAGACATACTCCATTATTTTAGCACGAAGTAACAAATTCAATGAATTGGTTCTTCAAAAATAATTTAAACTTTTACAGTAGGTCATGAAATATTATAGCGATCTCATTAAAAGAAACTTTTATAAGTATCGTTGATGAGAAAGGAAAAGTTGTTAAGGAAGAAGTTGTTGCAAGCGAAAGTAAGGCAATAGCAGATTAGCCAAGGCAAAAAATACGAACCCATAGGAATAGAAAGTGGATAGTTGTCAATATCAATGTGCAAAGAGTTAAGGAGTTTTGGATTACCAGTAATTTGTGTAGATGCAAGGCATATGGCAGCAGCGTTGTCTGCAAGAATCAATAAGAATGATAAAAACGATGCGAGGGGTATAGCGCAGATGATGAGAAGTGTTAGTAAAATCAGTTGTCAAATTAAAATAGCGCTTGGAAGCAGAAGACAGCTAATGTGTAGCAAACAGCAGGTTATTGGAACAATAAGAGGGTTGTTGAAGATACATGGTCGGTAAAGGATCAAAATTTGAAACTTTCGCTTTAAGAATACAAGAGGCAATAAATAATTTGGATGAAATCAGTAGGAGTTCAATTGAAGCGTTAGTTTGTAGTTTGGAAGCAATAGAAAAGTCATTAAGAAAGCTTGACAAAATGCTTTCAGAACAAGGTGAAAAAGACGATGATTGTAAATTGTTAACTACTGTTCCAGGAGTGGGGATTATAGTAGCAATGACGTATAAAGCTGCAATTGATAACCCACATAGGTTTGAGAAATCTGATACAGTTGGAGCATATATAGGGTTGACACCAAGGCAATATTCTTCTGGAGAAGTTGATCGGCATGGCAGCATATCAAAGATGGGACCAGCGGAATGTAGAAGTATGTTATATGAAGCTGCACAAACAATGCTTACAGTTACCAAGAGGACATTTAAATTAAAAAACTGGAGTTGCGCAGAAAAAAGGAATGAAAAAAGCAATTGTAGCAGTAGCAAGAAAATTAGCTGTAATTATGCATAGGATGTTGGTTGATAAAACAGAATTTTATTATCAATAAACATCAAAAGAGCATAGGACAATAATTTTATTGAAAATAAAGATAGCAATGCCGATGGAAGGGACAAGCAAGAACTTAGTTAGACTTCGTGGTAAACATGTTACCGTCCACTTCCGCCTAACAAGTATAATGCGGCTTGACAAGTTTATTGTCATCTCAGACCGCGGAGAGAACCATATGCTACTTTTCACTTATGTAAAATTACCAAGGATTATGGAGAAGATATGCTGTTTTGATTTGTGTGAAAATTATTGTTGACTTATGTGCAGTTAGAGAACCTAAGTCACTTTAGCTATAATTCAGAATTGAGAGCTTTTAATAACTCTCTAACTCCCACTTAGGTCTTGGTGCAAAATTAAGTGGATCTATATAATTTTTCTGTAACCTTTCAATTCCTGTCCATCCAACCATAATTGCATTGTCTGTACATAGGTCGTTAGGGGGAAAAAATATGTTTAAGTTTATGTGTTGTTTTAATTTTTCTCTCAAGAAATTATTTGCTGCAACTCCGCCGGTAATCACAAAGTCATTGATTTTGATATTTAAAGATTCGGCCATAATAATTGCATTACTAACCCTGTCCAGCAGTATGTCACTAATACACTCTTGAAACGAAGCACATACATCACACACATCTTGCTCGCTCATTTTAAGTTCTTGTACTAAGTTTTTTACTGCTGTTTTAATCCCAGAAAACGAAAAGTTACATCCAGAACGTTTTATCATTGCCCTTGGCAGTTTGAATCTTGTGCCATTGCCTTTTTTAGCCAACTTTTCAATTAATGGGCCTCCTGGGTAGCTTAAACCCAGCATCTTAGCAACTTTATCAAATGCTTCTCCTAGTGAATCATCGAGCGTTTCTCCAAGTTTAATGTATTTACCCACATCCTGTGCAATTAAAAATTGACAGTGACCACCTGATATTAGTAGGACTAAAAATGGAAATTTTACCTCATGCAGTAACCTAATAACCAATGCATGCGCTTCTAAGTGATTCACTGCAATGAATGGTTTTTGTGCTACATGCGCAATTGCTTTAGCCATCATTGTACCAACTATTAATCCACCTATGAGTCCTGGTCCTGATGTTGCTGCAATTACATTGAGGTCACAAAAGTTAAGGTTAGATTTTTCCACGGCGCTTTTTATTAGACCACTTAAATGCTCCATATGAGCACGTGAAGCTATTTCAGGGATCACCCCACCACGTTTTTTGTGTTCTGCTTGGGAGAGAATTTCGTGAGCAAGGACTTGCTTGTCACTATTTACAATCGCTACTGCAGTTTCGTCGCAGCTTGTTTCAACAGCTAAAATGGTTTTCATGTATATTTAGTTACTGTATTACCAAAACTATACTTTGAAACGCTGTAGAAGTTAACTGCAAAGTTAACTTCTATAGCTAAAAGATTTACCGACAACCGTCATTCCGCTACGTGTTAGCTGATGAGATACCGCGCACAACTGTACGAACATTCATTCTTAAAGGTAAACTGCACAGCAAATGGTGTCATTCCAGTGCTTGACACTGGAATCCAGCCTTGCCGTAATCTCATCAAGAACGTTGTGTTTTAACATAAGATCAGCCACTTTTATGCTCACCAACTTAGTGCCCAATCCAAATTCCTGGATTCCAGTGTCAAGCACTGGAATGACACCATCTACTACTCAAATTACCTGCAAATTGCAATGTTCGTACACCAAAAGAATGAATCGCGGTATGACGGTTCGCGGCGGCATGACGTAGGAAAACCTGCACTATAAGCTAATCATCATCTCCAAATATAGAGCTAATTTTTTTGCCCCCAGGAGAAAATTTATTAGTCCAACTGCTTTGCACTTTGGTTACGTCTTTAGTGGCAGTTTTATTGCTGTATTCCTTGATTTCCTTATCTATTCTCTCCATCATTTGTGAATCAAGGTAGCTCTTTTTCCATTGGCCAGTAGCAAGGAACACTTTGTTTAAGTCTTGAGTGCGGATTAAGTATTCTTTATCTTTAGGGTAAACCTCCTGCGCCCAAGCAAATAGCTCAAAATAGCGTGCAAATAATTCAGATGCACGTGATTTTGCAGTTTGATAAGCCTGTATCTCCTTAAATATAACTTGGCCGATAATTTTCTGCACAAGAATATTTGCTTGCTTTAGGTTCTGCTCAATATCCTGGTAAACTTTATGGAGAAATTCCTGTTCCAAACTTAAGTTCAGTTCATTTTCAACCATGTGTGAAAGTTCATGCACTATAATGTATGGGTTTGACTTCCTCAGTACAATAACATATCTATTTACACTGGAAGACCTGATTGTCTTACACACTCCCTCTTCCATATCCACTAATCCCTCTTGGTATATTTCAAATGAGAGCCTGTTTTGCTTTATTAGTGATAAAGTGAGGTTTAATGTGTTTCTAAACTTCTCAAATTGATAGAGATATTCGACATACCGTATTGCATTTTCACTGCTTCCTACTTGAGTTGCTTGTTTTATTAAATTCCTGATTAGCATACCTTATTATTAAAGGAATTCTTTTTATACTCAAGAATTGATTGGCTACAAAGTGTTTTTAGGAAGCCTGATTGCATAGCTAAAGTAATTCATGTTTACTGATAACCGTCATACCGCTGCTTGTCAGCGGGATCTATGGTGAGATACCGCGAATAAATCCATAGCTGTACGAACATTCATTTTTGAAGGTAAATTGCACAGCAAATGGTGTCATTCCAGTGCTCTTTTTTTGTCATCCCAGTCTGGGATCTATTTTGCATGTAACTCCAATTGTGTTTTGGCATAAAACGCGACACGTATTAGACTTATTTGCAAGCAAAGCTTGCTAGATCCAAGTAGTCAGGACACTGGAATGACACCATAGGGGCACTGCCGTCATAAAGGAACCAGTGTCAGCTACTTGGATGACAGCTAGCCTAACAACCGTCATCCCGCTGCTTGTTAGCGGGATCTAGAGATACCGCGGGGTTGTAAAGTAATTTTTTACATCTAATGCTCGGCCAGTGCCTGCATGATACCACGTATTATCTATACCAAGGTGTTCTGCTTGTAGATATTATACCAACAATCCACTATTTTTTTTATGTCTTGTGGTTTAGTTTCTGGACCTATACTGATTCTAATTGAACACTCTGCTTGCTCTTTTGTTGCCCCCATTGCAAGCAAAACATGGGAAGGCTCAACTTTTCCAGAAGAACATGCGGAGCCATTACTAACTGCAATATGATTCAAGTCAAAATGCATAAGCTGCACATCACTCTTTACTCCTGGCATATAAATAAAACTTGTGTTTGGCAGCCTCTTAGAGTTTTTACCGAAGATTCTTATGTCACTGGCAAGATTTAATAATTCACACTCTAATTGATCACGTAGCTCCTTTACTTCATCCATTTTTGATAGAAGGTCTGGAATATTTTGCAGTGCAGCAGAAAGGCCTGCAATCGCAACAATATTTTCCGTACCACCACGAAATCCCTTCTCTTGTCCACCACCTATTATAATAGGTTCTATCGCAAGTTCTTTATTGAATATTAAAACTCCACTGCCTGCTACACCGCCAAATTTATGGGCGGATAAAGTGAGTAAATCCACTCCTAAATCTTCCATATTAACTTTAATTTTTCCAACACTTTGAGCAGTGTCAGTGTGGCAAATTGCTCCAAATTTGTGGGCTATTTCAGCTATTTCCTCAATAAGTTGAATAACTCCGGTTTCGTTATTTGCCATCATAACTGAAACTATTGCTTTGTTTCCTTTAAGTTCGCTTAGAATTTTTTCTAGCTCTAAAAAGTCAACAATGCCCTCCTGATTAACAGGTATTATATATGGATTACATGCAGAATTAAGAATTGAAGGATGCTCTATAGCTGAAATTATATGCAGGTAGCCTGCTATTCCTCTCATAACAAGGTTATTCGCTTCAGTTGCACCAGACGTAAAAACTATTTCTTTATCACTTGAGACGCCAATAGCACCACGTACGTTATCTCTTGCATCCTGAAGAATCTTCCTCGCTTCTTGTCCTCTTTTATGTAGTGATGATGGATTGAGCGTTTGTTTTAACAAGACCTCAAATATACTTTTTTTTACATTTTCACTAATTGGAGCAGTTGCATTGTAATCAGCATATACGCAACCACTATTTTCTAAAGAGAATGGACTCATCTGTCACTTAAATAAGTTTACCATCAACTATAGCCATAACTATGTACGTTAGCTTTAACACGATAAAAAATTTATTGCAAAAACAGCGAAATTAATACATAATTAATAACTCACGTCATTAATACCTGTCAAGCGGGTTCTTATTAGGGGTTACCATGGTTGAAGTTTTTTTGAATAATGCAACAAGAAAGATAGAAGGTGAATACCACCAAAGCAAAGATGCCAACGCGCCGGTTGTGCTGGTTTTACATCATCATCCTCAATATGGTGGTAATATGGATAGTAAAATTGTACATAGTACATATACGTCTTTTATCGATAACAATTTTTCTGCATTGAAAATTAACTTTCGTGGTGTGGGAAAATCTACCGGAACTTTTGATAAGGGTATAGGAGAATTAACTGACGCTGCGGTAGCCATTGATTGGCTTCAGGAACATAATCCTAGCAATGTTCCAATTTGGATCGCTGGTTTTTCTTTTGGAGCATGGGTGGCTATGCAGCTAACAATGCGCCGCCCTGAGATAGTGGGTTTTATTGCTCTTTCTCTTCCGGTAACTAAGTACGATTTTTCTTTTCTTTCTCCCTGTCCAGTTTCTGGGCTTATAATACAAAGCAGTAATGATACAATCTCAGAAGAAAGCGATGTAACAGAATTAGCAAAAAGGTTGATAAATTCAGTAAGAAGTGATCACATGAAATACTATATAATAGATGATACTAATCACTTTCTAAAGGATAAAGAAGAGGAAGTGACTCAAATCGTGGACAATTATATAAAACTGCGCTTGAATAGTGCAACTATTTCTTTTCAAAAGGTCAAAAAAGAGGTAAGGGTAAAAGAATATGCCTAATCTTTACAAACAAGAGAAATGAGTCTAGTAATATAAATGAAAAGGTTTTGTTATGTTTAAAAAGCTATTATTTTTTGTTTTAGCTGTGTTTATGTTATCGGGGTGTTCCCTAAATAAACAGCGTAAGTTAAAAAGTCCGTGTATAAAAAGCAATGAAAGCATTTCATGCGAGTTGTACTCTGTTAATGATCATTGGTTAGATAAGTATAAGGCATAGAAATTGTGCTATTTTTCCTATTCACAACTTCACTAATGATCGATCTCTCAATTGGAAAATGCAGTCTGCCTTTTCTGCAAGGAGATGATTGTGTGTTACTATAAGCATAGAGCTGTTATTTTCCTTTACGTATGAATGTAGCAGTAAAAACACGTTAAAAGAATTTGTTGGATCTAAGTTTCCTGTTGGCTCATCTGCAAGTAAAAGCTTTGGAGAATTTACAATGCTTCTTGCAATTGCAACTCTCTGCCTTTCCCCACCCGAAACTTCAGATACCATGCTACTTGCTTTGTTTTCCAGACCAAATTTTTCCAACATTGCTTGCGAATTTTTTTTTGCTTCAGCTTTGCTTTTTCCTGCAATGAGTTGAGGAAGCATAATATTTTCCAACACCGATAACTCTTGTAACAAATAGTGAAATTGATAAACAAAACTAAGAAAATTTCTTCTTACATGAGTTTTATGCTTATTACTGGCTTGTGTGCAATTTATTCCATCTATCGTAACTATACCTGAAGTTGGCTTGTCCAACAAGCCTGCGATTTGCAATATAGTTGTTTTCCCTGCACCTGAATCGCCAATCAGCGCTACTACTTGCCCTCTTGTGACACTTAAGTTGATATCCTTTACAACAGCAGAATTGTTCTTGAAGCTTTTATCTACGGAAGTTAGTTCTAGTGCTACATTACCACCCATGTTTAAAAGATCCAGAAGGCATCTAAGTTTTAGTAATAATTAAACCGAAAAACTGTTACCACAACCACATTGAGACTTAGCAAAGGCATTCTTTATTTGAAAACCAGAACCACTGAGATCCTCAGTATAATCTATAACTGAGTTATTTAAAAATTTTGCTGAACAATTATCAACCATTAATACAGGGTTTCCATTTTCATCATTAATTACTATATCTTTACCTTTTTCGCTAAAACTGGAGTGGCTTCTATAGTCCTCACTTTCTTCATAGTCATCATCTTCGTCTTCGTCATCAAACTCATCATCGTAATCATCGTCTTCATCATCCAAAGATAGATTTTTATTCATTTGATCCATAAGAAAATTGTATTTGAAGCCAGAACATCCACCACCTGAAACTGCAACCCGTAAAATGGAACTCTTATCCCCTTCCTGCTCTGCAAGAGAGTGGATTTTTTTTAGTGCATTATCAGTTAAGTTGATGTTGTAATTTGTTGACATAGTAACCACCGTTTATTATTTATAACTTATTATAGTAGAAATTTTACATGTCAAACAATAACTTTCTATTAAATTATGCATGTTTTCCAAGCAAAACAAAAGGGAGATACTTCAAAGAGCCAGAAGATGAGAATCGCAGCTGCTTTCAGCGTGATAGGGACCGTATCATTCACTCTAATGCGTTTAGAAAATTGGAGTACAAAACACAAGTTTTTATCAATTATGAGCACGACTACTATCGCACTCGGCTTACTCATAGCCTTGAAGTTGCACAAATTGCAAGGTCCATTGCGCGTAGACTTGGCTTAAATGAGGATATCACTGAATGCATAGCGCTCGCACATGATCTTGGTCATCCTCCATTTGGTCATGCAGGTGAAGATGCTCTAAAGAAATCAGTTCAAGATTTGAATCTTGATAACGAGAAGTATGAGTTTGATCATAATGTTCAAGCTATAAGGATTTTAACTTACCTCGAACAAAAACATGCTGATTTTGATGGTATGAATCTAAGTTGGGAGGTGATTGAAGGAGTTGCAAAACATAACGGTCCCTTGCTTGGTCAAAACGCGGAGTCTTCTACAAATAATCAGCTGTTATTAGAATACAACAAAAAATATGATCTAAAACTTGAAGAATTTTCAAGCATTGAAGCGCAAGTTGCTTCAATTGCCGATGATATTGCTTACAGTGTTCACGATCTTGATGATGCACTCAGAGCGAATTTAGTAACCATCGAAGATTTGCTGAATGTTCCTTTAATTGAAAAAATGTTTAAAGACATAAGGAGCAGATATTCAGAATTGCCTCAGAGCAAACTCATACATGAATCACTGAGTGGAACTATAGGAACTATGATAAGTGATGTTGTTTCTCAGACTGAAAGAAATATTGAAGATCACAAAATAAAAAGCGTAGAAGACGTAAGAAGTCTAAATAAAATGCTAGTCACATTTTCACCAGAAGTTGCGAATGCTACAAAAGAAATGAAAAGATTCAACATGGAGAAAATATACAGAAGCTATAAACTGAGTAGAACGATGAACAAAGCAAAACGCATAATACAGGAACTCTTGCAATGTTTTTATGAAAACCCAGGATTACTTCCCACAGAGTGGAGCAAACTCGCTTGTGAATCTCAGCGTTCAGTAATAATATGTGACTATATCTCAGGTATGACAGATAGATTTGCTATACACGAGCACAGAAGAATTTTTGATACCTCATACGAAATGACTTCTTTCTAATGACTGATGATCATTTCATGTCAATTGCATTAAGGCTTGCAGAAAAAAATCTTGGAAATGTTGCACCAAATCCTGCTGTCGGGTGTATTATTGTAAAGGATGGTACAATTGTTAGTGAGGGATACACAGGGATTGGTGGGCGTCCGCATGCGGAGGTAGTCGCTTTGCAAAACGCTAAAGATTCAACTCATGGCGCAACTATATATATCACTCTTGAGCCATGTTGTCATCACGGAGTCACGGGGCCTTGCACTGCAAAAATCATAAAAGCTAGCATAAAAAGAGTAGTAATTGCAACTATTGACCCAGATAGTAGAGTTTCAGGCAGAGGCATGAAAGCTCTGAAAGAAGCAGGAATTGAAGTTGAGCAAGGTATTATGCAAAAAGAGGCAAAAGAACTGAATGTCGGTTTTTTCACCACTAAAGAATTACATAGACCATTTATAGCTTGCAAAGTCGCAACAACTCTTGACGGAAAAATCGCAACATTTACAGGCGATAGCAAATGGATAACAAGTGAAAATACGAGAAACTGGGTGCATGAGCTCAGAACGAAATATGATGCAATTATGATTGGCAGCAATACTCTTATTAATGATGATCCACTCTTAACTTGCAGATTACCAGGACTCGGAAGTAGATCGCCAATAAGGCTAATTATAGATAGTCAAGGGAGATTAAAGGAAGAGCATAACATTGCAAAGACTGCAGACAAAGTAATAACTTGGGTCATCACAAATAAAGAAGTAGAGAAAAAAATAAAAAACATTAACTACTTAGTAGTTAATTCAAGCAACGCAGGTAAGGTTTGCCTAAAGGACATGGCATTAAAACTTGTTTCAGAAATTGGTATAACAAGATTATTAGTTGAAGGTGGAGGAGTGTTAATCACAGAACTATTAAAGTGTAATTTAATCGACAGGTTGATAATATGCCGCAGTGGTAAAATTTTAGGCAATGATGCCACTCCTTTTGTAGGAGATTTAGGGATTCAATTCATTAACAACTGTTATCAGTTTAAAAAAACAAAGATAATAGAGTTTAGTGAGGATATAGTTGAGGTTTGGGATAGGTCGTCATAATCCTTACATACTCAAACAGTAAAAAAAAGGTATCCGTTCAGCGGAGCGGTAAAATAAAAAGTAGACAAGGAGTGCTAAAAACATAATATCACAAGTAGTATGTGTGGTAAATATGTCTGATCTACTAGCTAGTCTTCTCAAGCTCTGTGAAAGCTTTAAAATAGAGATAGAGCAACTAAAAGCAGAGATAAAGAGGTTAGAGATAGAAAACGAAAATTTTAGATCTGAGAATAAGGCGCTAAGAATCGAAAATGCTGAATTGAAAGAAAGACTAGGTCTGAATTCACAAAATTCATCGATACCGAGCTCAAAAGAGTTATACAAGCTAAAGAAGAAAAAGAAAAAAAGTGACAGGAAAATAGGGGCACAGATTGGGCATGAAGGAAAGTATCGCCCTAAAATGGAAGCAGATGAAGTGGTGAAAATAGAGTTCTTGCGAGTGCGGAGGAGAAATTGCGATATCGAAAGAGCCATACATTCATCAAAAAGTTGATTTGCCAGCTTATGTTGTGGAATACCAATGGCCGCTGTTGCAAGTGTGGAAAAAGAAAAAGTAGCAGGCTACCAGAAGGTGTTACTGCGGATACATTTGGTCCAAAAGTTAAGTCAACAATTGCGGCGCTGAGCGGATTTTACAAGAACTCGAAAAGAGAAGTAGCAAATATTATAAAAAATATTTTCAACCTGGACATCAGTGTTGGTAGCGTGTCAAATAGCGAGGCTAGAGTTGCAGAAAAATGCCAAGAAGCATATGAGCAAATCGAGCAAGAAGTAAGTAAAAGTGAAGTTCTGCATATCGATGAAACGAGCCATTATAACAAAGGTAAACTTGGTTGGTGCTGGATGTTTGCCAGTAATACAGCAAGTTTTATAAAATTGACAGAGTCAAGAGGAATGAAGGTTTTACAAAATAGTAAGTTCTGCAATCGCAATAGCTTACGACAGGTACGCAGCATACAACTACTTTGCCGATAAGAATAGGCAAATCTGTTGGGCACATTTATCAAGAGATTTTGAAAGATTAGCACATAGTTGAAGTTAAAGTTCTGGGCTGTTACTTAAGAAACGTAGCCACTGAATTATTTGCACTAAAAAAGGCCTTGCTAAAAAATGAGATAGATGTTTTTAGATTTACCAGACGTGCCAGAAAGTTGCGAAAACGTACAAGGTATTACTTGAAGCCGTTTACCTGAAGCAATTGGAGCTTCTCGAGTTGCAAAGAATATTTTGAAATCTGAAAGAATGATGTGGAAATTTTTAGATGACCCAGAAAACATTCCGCTGACAAACAACCATGCTGAACAGCAGATACGGCATTATGTCGTTTATCGCAAAAATTCATATTTTACCCAATCGAAGTGGGGAACTTGAACGGATAATTTCATTATACTTGACATGGAAACAAAGGGGTCTCAATCCTTTCCAAAACCTCTTATCTATCATCTCTCACACCGCTTAGCTGAACGGATACAACCCAAGAAAGGGTTTTCTACGTCATACCGCCGCGGTATCTCAGCATAGATTCCGCTAACGAGTAGCGGAATGACGAATTTGTTGTTTTTCAAATTGTAGGTAAACCTAAGCCACTTTAGCTATATAGGATTACTACGATGGATTTTTAAGATAGTTTATGGCCTTCTTAATATCTTCAGCCTTGAATATCGCCGATCCCGCAACTAAAATATCTGCACCTGCTTTTATTATATCAGCTGCGTTAAAAAAGTTAATTCCACCATCTACTGAAATTTGTGTTTTAAGGTTACGCTCTTGTATCATTTTTTTTATAGTAGATATCTTGTTCAACTGTGAATGAATGAATTCCTGCCCTCCAAAGCCAGGGTTGACTGTCATAATCAGCACAATATCTAGCTCATGTATTATATATTCAAGCACACTTGGAGAAGTTGAAGGAACAATTGAAACTCCAACTTGAATCGGTTTTTTTTCGTCGTTTACATTTTTGTATGACTTTATCTTTCTTATCAACCTCTCAAGGTGTGTCTCTGCTTCTGCATGTACAGTGATAATATCAGCACCAGCATTTATAAAGCTTTCAATGTGGTTACCAGGAGATTTGACCATTAAATGCACATCAAAAGGAAGATTGCTATATTTACGTATTGCAGAAACAACGCTAGGACCAATTGTAATATTTGGAACGAAATTCCCATCCATAACGTCTATGTGTATGTAATCCACACCTAAATCGCTAATTTTTCTTACTTCTTCCCCTAATTTTGCAAAATCTGCTGAAAGTATAGAAGGTGCAATTTTAATACTCATGAGCTGCCTTTTTTGCTAAAAAATAACTTATTTTCAAAACTCTGTCACCCTAAGCACCATCTGAGTAGCTAGAGACCGATATCGGTATGCCTATTTAACTAGATCTTAAATTAGATAAAAAAAGGTAGTCTTGATAAAACTTATTTACAGCAAGTTTTTTTACATTTGGACTTTCTGTTTGTTCTTTTTTGTACCCTAATTTATAGCTTATTGAATCCTTGTATAAACTGATCGTTTTGTATGCTTTGTTCATCTCTCTAGGAAAGATGCCGTTAGCAATTACGACGCATAACCCTGTAGCTGTTGCAAAAGCTAGAGTGGTAAATGCTAGATTTTGTAAAAAATTCCTTCCACTAACTTTTTTTTCCTGTATATTAGCAGAGTGCGATTTGTTTGACACTTCTTCTAGATATTCATGCCATATGTGATTGCAGTTCGTACATTTTACCTTTCTTCCAGACGCGCCAATTTGCTTAGGAGATACTAAGTAAGTTTTAGTACAACTATTACATTGTATTTTCATAGCACTTACATATAAGTAGTAACAAGCCCAAATGATACGAGCTACAAATTTAATATCAATATATATATAACAAATGGAAGGTTTGCAACTAAAAAAAACACAGAGTGAGATAAAAGATATTTGGAAAAATAGAGAAAAATTTAATGACTGTAATCTAAAGAAAACAGCAAGAATAGCAATTAAAGAGGTAATTGAGCTCCTTGATAGTGGCAAAATTAGAGTAGCAGAAAAGCTATCAAGTGGAGAATGGGTAGTACATAAGTGGATAAAGCAAGCAATATTATTACATTTTCTCACCGAAGAAAATAAAATAATAGATAATACCAATTGCTGGTTTGATAAGATCGGTAACAAGTTTAGTGAATGGAATGAGGAGAAATTTCGCCGGTTAAAAATTAGAGCAGTTCCTGGGTGTTTTGTTCGCCGATCTGCTTATATAGGTACAAATGTTGTTCTAATGCCAAGTTTTATCAACGTTGGTGCATATGTTGATTCAGGAACAATGATAGATACCTGGTCAACGATTGGTAGCTGTGCGCAAATAGGAAAAAACTGTCATATTTCTGGTGGAGTGGGAATAGGTGGAGTTCTTGAGCCTATTCAAGCTTCACCTGTCATTATAGAAGATAATTGCTTTATTGGAGCACGTAGCGAAGTGGCCGAGGGTGTGGTAGTGAGAGAAGGATCAGTCCTTGGCATAGGCGTGTTTATTGGGGCATCAACAAAGATTATTGATAGAGAAACTAGCAAGGTATTTTACGGCGAAGTGCCACCTTATTCTGTAGTGGTACCAGGGTCTATTCCATCTAAAAATAATATTTCAACCTATTGTGCAGTCATAGTAAAAAAAGTGGATGAAAAGACGAGATCGAAAATCTCTATAAATGAAATATTGAGGGATTAAACTATCTTACTCCTTGTCGTCACTTTTTTTATCATTATTACTAACCACAGTAATGGCATACGCGCATAACTCTGAGAAAGAGACTCCATTTTCTTGAGATAGTTTATATAATTTTTGTAGACTTTCTTTTACTTTATTAGGGATATTCCCTCCACGTTCTTTTACAAGCCAGGAATCTTGATGATGAATTGGATGAGCATCGCTTTTTGGATTTCCTATATATATTGCAAAAGGTGAACTTTGCCCTTTGAAGTCACATTGTACAGTAAATTTTTTTATAGATTCGGCCATTTAAAGACCTCTACTTTTCTTTTTGGTCGATTTTATAGCAGGTGGAAGAGGTGGTTTCTTTATAAAATCTTGTCTATTGACAACACTTTCTCTACCTTCCAAAGCTCGGCGAACATCAGCTCTGCTTAATTGCGACTCTTTTGCTACCTTCATTCCATGCTTTGCCATAATATTAGCACATGCTAGTACTTTTTTTACCAATTCTAGATCACCATTTAGCATTTGAACTAGCACTTGAAACACTTCCGCTAAAGTTAGCCCATCAGCATTTATAACCTTGTTTTCTATAAAATTGACAGCTTCTTCAAATTTGTATTCAATACTATCATCTTGAGGTATAAGGGCAACATAATCGGTGTTTTTGTCGTCCATAACTGAAGCACTATTACTCACAAACTTAAGTTTATACTATATATATAAATACTCTACTATTTTATATTATGGCACGCTATAGTTAAACATTTATTAATAACATGCTCACTTATATACACGAATTAATTGACAAAAGTCAAGGATCAATATCCATTAGTGATTTCATGAATGCCGTTTTGTACCATGAAAAATACGGCTATTATACAAGTAAATTACCGCTTGGTAAGGATGGTGATTTTACTACCGCACCTGAGATCAGCCAATTATTTGGTGAAGTAATTGCAGTTTGGATAATGCATACATGGGAAAAATTAGGAAAGCCATCAAAATTTTCTCTAGTTGAACTTGGGCCAGGCAAAGGAACACTCATTCACGATATAATAAGAGTCACTAAAAAATACAGCAGCTTTTTTAATTCAATGTTGATCCACTTAGTTGAAATAAGCCCTACTTTACGGAAGATACAAAAGGAAAAATTAAAAAGCTTAGATGTTAATTGGCACAAAAATATTGACAACCTACCAGAACAACCAACCATTTTTTTAGCAAATGAGTTCTTTGACGCTCTTCCGATAGATCAGTTTGTATATCATGATGAGGGGTGGTATGAAAATATGGTGACAAAACAAGATGATGGCAGTCTCTTGGTGTCATGCCAGTGCGTGACACTGGAATCCAGAAAAAAAGAATCATGGATTCCAGTGTCAGCTACTCAGATGACAAATGGAAAATTTTTTAATGGTGCAGTGGTGGAAATATGTTCAGTTGGGGTTGAAATATTAAAAAAACTTGAGAAGAAGATATATAATAATAAAGGAGCTGCTTTGATTGTAGATTACGGTTATGTATACCCCGCATATAAGAGCACTTTGCAATCGATAAAACAACATAAGTATGCTAATTTTCTTGAGAATGTTGGTAATAGTGATATTACCGCACTTGTGAACTTTCAAGCGTTAAGAGATCCATTAAAGCATGTAGATTGTGAGATTTTAACTCAAAGGGAATTTTTATATCTTTTTGGCATAAAAGAAAGAACCCAGGCTTTAATGAAAAGCGCAAGTGATGAACAAAAGAATAGGATCTTTAGTGAATTCTTAAGGTTGACTGAAAATATGGGCACTCTTTTTAAAGCAATGCTATTGATATAGCTAACCCAAGAAAGGTTTCCCTACATCATACCGCCGCGATATCTCAGCATAGATTCCGCTAACGAGTAGCGGAATGACGAGCTTATTGTCATGCCGCCGCGAACCGTCATACCGCGATTCATTCGCGGTATCTCTTAACATAGATCCCCCTACTATACCTTAACATAGATCCCGCTAACACGTAGCGGGATGACGAATTACTTAACCATCATTACACCGTCATACCGCGATTCATTCGCGGTATCTCTTAACATAGATCCCGCTAACACGTAGCGGGATGACGAATTACTTAACCATCATTACACCGTCATACCGCGATTCATTCGCGGTATCTCTTAACATAGATCCCCCTACTATACCTTAACATAGATCCCGCTAACAAGCAGCGGGATACTTAACCATCATTACATCGTCATACCGCGATTCATTCGCGGTATCTCTTAACATAGATCCCCTACTATACCTTAACATAGATCCCGCTAACAAGCAGCGGGATACTTAACCATCATCTACACCGTCATACCGCGATTCATTCGCGGTATCTCTTAACATAGATCCCCTACTATACCTTAACATAGATCCCGCTAACAAGCAGCGGGATACTTAACCATCATCTACACCGTCATACCGCGATTCATTCGCGGTATCTCAAAGCATAGATCCCGCTAACACGTAGCGGGATGACGGTTGTTGTTTAGCTATAAATATTAAGAAATTTACCAAATGAAAAAAAAGGCAAAAGAAGCCCCGTGGTTATTATCCGCTTTAAAATATTGGCGTTTTTTATGTTTTAAACGCTTGACAAGCGAGATTCAGCCGCTTTTAATTGCAACTAACTTACGCTGCAAATGTTTAAGAAATTTACTAAGCAGAAAAAAAGACAAAGAATCCCCGAGTTAGCTAGTCTTTTACTATCTCTGTCGAGTATTGGCATTTTTTGATGTCTTGTAACGCTTTATAAGCGCGTTCAGCTTATTTAGATAAAAATCTAGATGTAGATGAAGTTTTGTAAAGACATACAGTATCTATATACTGCAAAAAATTGAACATAAGACGCCGATACATTAAGTAATCCTTACCTTTTAATCTGCAGATTGGCGAAAGCAAATACAATAGCTTCACTATCATGATAAGGGCGCTGGCGAAGGGTGTCAAGTAAGTTTTTTCGTTTCTATTCCCAATAAAAGTTTGTTATATGGTTATGCAAGAAGTTTAATACTCATAGTTTCAAGCATATACTGAAATATTTCATTAGCTATAGCAACATCTTGGCGTGGGGCTTTGCCGTGTTCTATAAACACAGAGATTGCATAGCGCGGGTTATGGTAAGGGCCATAGGCGATAAATAACTTATGACTTTCGCCCTTAGAGTTTATTTCTGGTGTACCGGTTTTGCCAGCAATTTGTATACCGCTTAGCCCTTTCTTATAGGTTCCAGTTTTAGAATTCACCACGTCAAACATAGCTTTTCGAACTATGCTAAGATGCTCACAATCCACATCAATATCGGGAAAATCTTGTATCGTTTCATTCATCTTAATGCGGGGAATTACCTCTTTTCCTGTTGCAATCCTCGCTGCAAGAACTGCAAGCTGTAGTGGTGTTGTAAGCATATACCCTTGTCCTATAACTAAGTTGATAGTGTCACCTAAATACCACTGCGAATATAGCTTTCGTGTACGCCAATCTCTATCTGGCAACAACCCTGGAGCTTCTTCTTTAAACGTTCCAATCAGTGGCCCACTTCCAATACCAAATTTTCTGGCCATTTCTACTAGAGAGTCTACACTTATTTTTTTCCCTATATTATAAAAGTAAGTGTTGCATGATAATGCCATTGCCTCATTTAAAGATACATACCCATGGACTTTGCTTTTCAGACAACGAAATTTCCGCTCACCTATTTTCATATAGCCCTTGCACGAGAATTTCTCTTCTGGTGTTATTATTCCGTCTTTTAAACCCGCAAGCGCAACTATTACTTTAAATATTGAACCAGGTGGAATTTGATATGATAACGCACGATTCACGAGCGGCAATGAAGGAGCATTCAAGCTCTCCCAAGTCTCATTTGATAGCCTGCTAGCAAAAAGATTATTATCGTAAGAAGGTGAATTATATAATGCTAAAATTTCTCCATTATTTACATCAATTACCACTGCGGAGCCTTGGTGATCTTTAAATACCTCTGCGGTTTTCTCTTGCAGATTAATATCAATTGTCAGTTGTACATCTTGTCCGTCTTGTTGTGGTATGCTTGATAATTCTTTTATGACGCGTTTTTTAGAATTTATTTCCTGCTCAGATTTTCCTGACTTGCCTTTCAATATATGATCATATGTATATTCAATACCGCTGATTCCTACTTCGCTTATGCCTTGCTGTCTTTTTGTATATCCGATTACATGAGAACACATTGAACCAAACGGGTAATAACGTTTATAAAGAGCAGTTATTTTTTCTGACGATTTTGCTATTTTAGACTCGACTTCTGATAATGTCTGCAAATCAACTTCCTTACCAGAACCATCAAACAAAACAACATACGAAATTTTGTTTACCGCAAGTTCAATGCTATTCCTATCTAAAATTTTGCCCCGCTTAGGCATAATAGTAGCAACTCTTATTCTATTACTATTAGATAGTGCTTCGTACTTTTGTCTGTTTCGTATTTGTAAATTATATAACCTGCAACTAAAAACCGCAGAAATGGTAAGCTGAATACCACCTAATATGAATGCTCTGCGGTTAAAGACTTTGTTTTTTGTCCACATAACATTCCTTCAAAACACACTTTTTTCCCCTCTTTTATTGTTACACTTCTGGCTTTTACCGTATTACAAACCCTTTTTTCCCACTCACTTAAGGTCACAAACTTATAACCTGATTTTTTTAGTATTTTAATAATATGAGGTAAAGCTTCAATTGTGTTTGACCTGTTATTGTGATCATGAAACAGTATAACTGCTCCATTATGTACATTACTTAAAACTCTTTCAACTAAAGTTTCTGGCTTATCACCTTGCCAATCTAGCGAATCAACTGTCCATAATATTGAATACATATTTAATTGATCAGTATTTTCAGTCAGATTATCGTCATAACATCCATATGGCGGACGAAACCATTTTACATCTTGTTTTATTGCATTTTTAATTGCTGTATTTGTCTTTTCCAATTCTTGCAATTGTTCCTCACTTGAAAGTGATGTCAACTTCCTATGCGACCAAGAGTGATTGCCTAACTCATGACCTGATTCATGAATTTTCTTTACTATTTCAGACGTTTTTTCATTTATACGTTCACCAAGCACAAAAAATGTTGCTTTTGCTTCATAGCTTTCCAGAACATTAATAATATCGTTTACTCTATTGTTAGACGGTCCATCATCAAACGTAAGCGCAACAAACTTATCGTCGTTATTCAATAATTTTTTTATATTACTTAAATTTCTATATGATAGATCTAGATTACAACTGAGCCCACAGTATGGTAAATTAAAATTACAATCACTACAAAAAGCCGTACTTGAATATAGTAAGAAAAAAGTGATTATCCTTATAAACATTTGTAATCAGCAAAGTGATAGAATACTACACTTTTTTGCTAAGTTAAGCCATCTTTAATTGCTGTAGCCTTTACTTCATCGCTTCTTTAATATATTGTATTAACAATTTTATATAATATATTATGATTGCAAATATAAATACCGTTGCGCTTCAGGGAATTAGCACAGTAAATGTCAATGCACAAATTCATATGGCAAATGGTATTCCAGCTTTTAATATTGTTGGATTGCCAGATAAAACTGTTGCGGAATCCAAAGAATGCATCAGAGCAGCGTTAAATTCAATCAATCTACTACTACCTCCAAAAAGAATTACAGTTAATCTCTCCCCTGCGGATTTACTGAAAGAAGGTAGTCATTATGACTTGGCTATTGCTATTGGACTACTTGTTGTAATGAATGTGATACCAGTTGAAAAAGTTCAGTCTTATATCATTATGGGTGAGCTTGCCCTTGATGGCAGAGTTATTCCAGTTTCAGGAGTGCTGCCAACAGCGATCAATGCAAAACAGGCAAATAAAGGAGTAATTTGCCCAAGGGGAAATGGAGTAGAGGCTTCATGGGTAAAGAATGTTTCAATTCTAGCTATAGAGAAATTAACTGATATTATCAGACACTTTAAGGGTGAGCAATTAATTCAGCCAGTAATTTTTAAATATAGTGATGCACCCAAAGAAAAAAGATTGGTTCCCGATATGAAGGATATTAAAGGCCAAGTTGTTGCAAAAAGAGCAGCTGAAATTGCAGCAGCAGGTGGGCATAATATGCTTCTTGTTGGCCCTCCTGGTACTGGAAAATCAATGCTTGCTAAGCGCTTTATAGGATTGCTGCCTGATTTAACCGAACAGGAGATGATTGACGTTAATATTATTTCCAGCATAACAAAAACTGGTAATGAAATATTCAAAGTAACTCGCCCCTTTCGTGAACCTCATCACTCATGTTCCATGCCAGCAATGATAGGAGGAGGAAAGAATGCAAAACCCGGAGAAATTACCATGGCTCACAATGGCGTGTTATTTCTTGATGAGCTACCTGAATTTCCAAGACTCGTGCTTGATTCTCTGCGCCAACCACTTGAAGATAGAAAAGTTACCGTTGCAAGGGCAAATGCTCACATAACCTACCCTGCCAATTTTCAACTGATAGCTGCAATGAACCCTTGCAGGTGCGGTTATTTAGGTGATGCAAGCAGATCGTGCAACAAAGCTCCAAAGTGTGGCACAGATTACAAAAACAAAATATCAGGCCCATTGCTTGATAGAATAGACATATGCATTGAAATGCCAAACGTTAGCATACTCTCTCCTGAAATCTCTGTGGAGGGAGAAAGTACTAAAATTATAAGAGAAAGAGTGATAGCAGCAAGAAAAGTTCAAACTGAGCGCTATAGTGAATTAAATATTCGTTGCAATTCAGAAGTAAGCGGTGAAGCATTTAATAAATTTACTGAACCAGATCAGGCAGGGTTAGAATTGCTAAAATACGTACTGAAAGAAAATTACATTTCCAATCGAGGCTACACACGCGTATTAAAAGTTGCAAGAACTATTGCAGATCTTGCAAAAAGTGAAGAAGTAAAAAGAGCACACATTGCTGAAGCGCTCAATTACAGAATAAAGGTATATTAAAAAATTAGTTTACTTGACAGGCAATTTTTTTTACTATATGCTCCCTTAATGAAATTTTAACATTCTATTTAAGGAGTAGAGTTATGGCATTAACAAATTATAAGTATAGAAAAGAGGATGGCATTTTTCATGCTATTTCAGCAGGATATATACAAGCTGAAAAATACTGGGAAATTCCTGGTGCTGCTGGTGGAGCTGGTCAGTACGCTATGCATAATAAAGGGAGAACAGCATTATTTCCGCTTGCAGTTGCAAGTGTTGTCTTTACAGCAATGCATATGAAAGCAGGCTTTGTTAGTGCAGCAGAAGCTTCTGGGTTTCTTGCTAAGACTGCCAGTTACTTTGTTGGAACAAATCAAGCAATAGCTGCTTCATTACCTGGATTTATCGGAACAGGTGTTGCTGGTCAGATAGTTGCGGGTGCCATAATGGCAATTGCTGCAGTTGCTGCTGTTTATGGAACATATCAAGTTGCCTCAAAATTAAAAGATGTTGCAGTTGAAGCATTGAAAGGGAAAGCTCAGGTAGCAGGATAATCTTCAACAAAATAAAAAGGGATAGGTTTCTGTCCCTTTTTATAAACGTTTTCTATTTTTTGCATCGGTTAAGTGATGTCATCTAAGAATCTAGTTATTATAATTAACGGCACTTATTAGTATAAATGTTAAGAACAAGTAAATCCCGTTTACTATTTACGCCTATAGAAGTGAAAAGTATTTGCATATTATTAAAAAAGCGGTAACTTATTATCAAGTGAATTCGCTAAATTTGAGTAATTTAAATGTCTATTAATCTTAGTCTGCCGGAGTTGCCTATATTACACCCAAGGATTACCGTTGTGGGAGTGGGTGGTGCTGGTGGAAATGCTGTGAATAACATGATCCAATCTAATTTGCAAGGAGTGAATTTTGTTGTCGCAAATACCGATGCTCAAGCACTAGAAAAGTCGTTATGTGATAAAAAAATTCAGCTTGGCATTAATTTAACTAAGGGGCTTGGTGCTGGTGCTTTGCCTGATGTTGGCAAAGGTGCAGCAGAAGAGTCAATTGATGAGATTATGGAGCATATAAAAGATAGTCATATGCTTTTCATCACAGCAGGAATGGGCGGTGGTACTGGAACCGGTGCAGCACCGGTAATTGCAAAAGCAGCCAGAGAAGCAAGAGCCGCAGTTAAGGATAGAGCGCCAAAAGAAAAAAAGATATTGACTGTTGGAGTTGTAACTAAACCGTTCGGTTTTGAAGGTGTGCGCCGTATGCGCATTGCAGAGCTTGGACTTGAAGAACTGCAAAAATACGTGGATACACTTATTGTCATTCCAAATCAGAATTTATTTAGAATTGCAAATGAAAAAACTACATTTTCTGATGCATTTAAACTTGCTGATAATGTTCTGCACATTGGCATCAGAGGAGTAACTGACTTGATGGTCATGCCAGGGCTTATCAATCTTGACTTCGCTGATATAGAAACAGTAATGAGCGAGATGGGCAAAGCGATGATCGGCACCGGAGAGGCAGAAGGAGAAGATAGAGCAATTAGTGCTGCAGAGGCTGCAATATCTAATCCATTGCTTGATAATGTATCAATGAAAGGTGCGCAAGGAATATTAATTAACATTACTGGTGGCGGAGATATGACTCTGTTTGAAGTTGATGCTGCAGCCAATAGAGTGCGTGAAGAAGTAGATGAAAATGCAAATATAATATTTGGTGCTACTTTTGATCAAGCGATGGAGGGAAGAGTTAGAGTTTCTGTTCTTGCAACTGGCATTGATGGTCGCAATAATAAATCAGAAACTTCACCTATAAGTCAGAGCGAAGACTCAGAGAAAGAGAAATTTAAGTGGCCATATAGTCAAAGTGAAAGTACACAAGACAAAACACTGGAAACAAAACCAGCTGAACAGGTAAGCGAAGGAGCTAAGTGGGGCAGCAATATCTATGATATACCAGCTTACTTAAGAAGAAAAAAATAATGCAATTTTGGCTACTTAAGTCAGAGCCAAGTGAATACTCATGGCAAAAAATGGAAAAGGAGCAGGTAGTTGAGTGGGATGGTGTGCGCAATTATCAAGCTCAAAATTACATGAAAATTATGAAAGCAAGCGATCTTGCGTTTTTTTATCATACAGGTAAAGAGAAAGCAATACTTGGAATCGTTGAAGTATTTAAAGAGTATTATCATGTTAATGATCCCAAGTTCGGATTAGTGAATGTAAAGTTTTTGAAACCTTTAAATAACCAAGTAACGTTAAATAATATAAAACAAAACCCACTTTTGAAAAATATGACTATATTAAAACAACCACGTTTATCAATTGCCCCAGTTTCGGAAATTGAATGGAATGAAATAATAAGGATGAGTGATGTGTAATACCTGTCATTTCAGTTCCTAAATGATGTCATTTCAGCACACAACGCACAGCTGTATGAATATTTGTCTCGAAGGCAGTGCATTAAACGTTATAGCCGATTTTGCATCAAACACAAAGGTGTCATTCCAGTGCTTGACACTGGAATCCAGCCTTAATGCAACCACATTAAAGCCGTTGTGTTTTAATATAAGATTAGCTACTTTTATATTCACTAACTTGATGTCTAATCAAAATTCCTGGATCCCAGTGCCTAGACACTGGGATGACATCCTTCTAGTGTACAATATTCGTACAGTTGTGTACATGACACAAGGGTCTATAACTCTTCTTTTTTGGATTCCAGTGTCAGCTATTTGCATGACACCCTTACTGATGTGTCACTCATGTTAGAAGTAAATATTCTTGACAAGAAATGGTGCAGCATTATAGAAAATCCTAAAAATTTTGTATTAGGTGTCATCAATGCTTCTCTAAAAGAATTAAAAATAGACCACTATAAACCAAATATATCAATAGCTCTGGCTGATGATGACTTGCTACATCAACTTAATTTAAAATTTAGAGAAATGGATAAGCCAACTAACGTACTATCATTTCCGTATGAACAATTGTCTAATGAGTGCGATTTAGGAGACATAGCAATTTCAATAGACACAATAAAAAGAGAATCGCATGAGTATTATATACCCATTCTTGCTCACATTGCACACATGTTAGTGCATGGATTACTGCATTTACTTGGTTATGATCACCAAAAAAAAGATGAAGAAATTATAATGAAAAATCTAGAAAGAGAGATTTTAGCTTCGCTTGGCTACAATATGTGTGCGATTTAAAAGGAATTTAATAAAAATATAGTAGATGATAATAAAATATGTTATCTATAAAGGGTTTTAGCTGTAAACAATAAAAGGTAAGTGATATGGTTCAGTTTTCTTTGCCAAAGAATTCTAAAATTAATCAAAAGGGCAAAATTTATCCTATTCCTGCTAGAGCAAAAAACATCAGAAGATTTCAAATTTACCGTTGGTCTGCTGATGACGAGAAAAACCCTAGAATAGACACATTTTTTATTGATATGGATAGTTGTGGCCCTATGGTACTTGATGCATTAATAAAAATAAAGGATGAAATAGATTCGACTTTAACTTTCAGACGTTCTTGTAGAGAAGGCATATGTGGATCTTGTGCCATGAATATTGACGGAACCAATACTCTTGCATGTACTAGATCTATACATGATATAAAAGGTGACGTAAAAATATATCCATTACCTCACATGTATGTAATAAAGGACCTAGTCTCGGATTTGAGCCAATTTTATGAGCAATACAAATCAATTAAACCTTGGTTACAAGCAGATAAGCCTGCCCTACCAAATAAAGAATACTCTCAATCTTCTGAAGATAGAAAAAAATTAGATGGCTTGTCCGACTGTATATTATGTGCTTGCTGTTCGACTGGTTGCCCAAGCTACTGGTGGAATAGTGATAAATTTTTAGGACCAGCAATACTATTACAAGCTTACAGATGGATTGCTGACAGCCGTGATAATAAGACAGGTGAAAGACTTGATGTTTTAAACGACCCATTCAAGTTGTATCGTTGTCATACAATAATGAATTGCACAAAAACTTGTCCTAAAGGACTTAATCCAGCAAGAGCAATAGCGAAAGTAAAACAGCTCATGGTAGAGAGAGAAGGAGTTTAAGTATTATCTTTTGCATTCTTCGTAAGAGAACAGCAAACCTTCCGAAGCGTAGGGTATTGTTAATACCCTGAACGCTTTTCCGTTTGTGAAGTGCATCGTATCATCGTACGATTCAAATAATTTTTTGAACAACTCATGTCTTTGGTTACTAATAGTTTGAAAATCCTCTTTTTCTAAAAGCTTTTTAGATTCGAAGAGGTAAAGCATAACTTCGTGATAAGTTGGGTAAGATGCCAAAAATTTTGGGTCAAATTGAAAGGTTTTTATAAAAGCATTATTATAAAATTTTAGCTTTTGATTCTTACTATATATTACTATAGCAACCGGTAACCTCTCAAGCAAATTTTTCTGTGTAGCTAAATAACTGTTTAATTCAGTATATAATTTCTCTGCATCACTAACATCTTTCCCATACATTACTATGCTACCAGAACCTTGTATTGGAATTTTAACAAAATCGAAAACCTTAGGTTCGTTCTTATAAGTTATGACATGTCTTCCTGGTTTTGTGCTATGAGCGCTACCGGTAATAGCAAATTTCTTAGAACCATCTACATATTTATCATAAAACAAGTTATAAAATTCCACCTTTCTACTCTTGTTATATCTTAGTATTGGAAATGGTAAAGAGTTGAAAACGTTTTTATAGCTCTCCACTTCCTGTGTAAGCTTACTATTTTCTAATTCAAGTCCGTTAGCCTTTATCTTACAGTCTGAGACATTCCTTATCCATAACAGCACACCTATCACATTGTTAGAATCATCTATTATGCTTCTACCGTAACATATGCAATAAACCTCACTGTCTTTTGACTTTAAATCTAGAGTAAAAGATTTATTTATTTCCTTTGCCTCAACAAAATTTTTGATTAAGCTTTCTGATTGCTCAAAAAAATTCACAAACTCATTAAATGAGTAAAAAACAGTATTAAGCAAAATTAGTAAATTGGGAGAGAACTTTTCTATACGTTTTTTTGCATCCCAAATATAAAACCCATCATTCACAGTATCAATTAAATTATTTATGATAACATTTTGATGCTGTAAGTTCTTAATCTTATTACTAATTTTTAATTTAGAATAAGAGAGAAAGAATAATATTAGAATCAATATTAAAACCACTTCATACAAAAAAAACATAGCACTTTTAAAACAAATGTAAAAATTTGTAACCGCTCAGAATTATGCTGAAGAGGTATATAAGTAAAGATTGCCTAACATTTGAAAGCCCAATCTCTTATAAAGGTTCACAGAAGATTTCATACAATGTGCTACTATATATTTGCATTCAAGCTGTTTAGCTATCTTTATTCTTTCTAAAACCATTTGGGTACCTATTCCACGATTCCTGTAAATTGGTAAAACTCCATCACTATAAAAACCAGCTACGCTATCTTGAACATAAAGACCGCATGTCCCAATAATTTCATTATTTAGTGTTACAAGAAAAAATCTTAATCTTGAGTTCTTATCATCATAATTTGATAATCCGCGAAAAAATGTGCTGACAATTCCAACGCCATGATAAAAAATTTTAGAAGTGTGTAGATCTAACTGTTCTAAGAGGTTGCTACCATTCACAGCATTTAACCTCAAGTTTGGAATAACATCAGCAGGTAAAAAGTAATTTTTCATATTAAGTAAAGCTTTTTTTGGTGTGCTAACGTGTTTTATTTCACACTTTTCTAAAATATCTCTTATTTTCATATGTGAATTTATTACCCATGTTGCTTCTATATCTCTTGTTCTGAGATAATCTAGAGTTTTTTGTATAGAAAGCTCGGTACATTGATCTCCACAGAACACAAAATTAAATAATGACTCCCTGGTACCATTTATTGTAAATATGATGTTACCAAATTCATCGTGTACTTCCCACTCAGATAAATTCGCTGTGTACAGTATATAATCCTTTAGATTTTGAACAATTAAGCTTGAATAATAAATTTTTTTATCCTGCATACACCAACAATAAACAATAAAAGGCTCCTATAAGAACACAGGCTAAAATTGCAGCTATAACGTCATCTAGCATAATACCTAAAGGACCTTTGGTATTTTTATCGATTAAATTTATAGGCCACGTTTTTATTATATCAAAAAACCTAAAAGAAAAAAAGCACAACAACAATGAAGAACAATTCATCTCTTGGCTTAACAATATCGAAACTAAAAGTATCGTCAGCAATTGACCAACCACTTCGTCAATTACTACCTCTTTTGGATCACATGAAGTCTTGTAATGTTTTATATAATTACCTGTAGACCATAATCCAATTAAGAATAAAAAAGAAATAATTGCTGCACCTAAAATTTTGTTGCTCAGGATTACAGGAACAAGCGGAAAAGAAGCCAAACTACCCACAGTACCTGGCATTTTTTTTACTGTTCCAGACAGCCACCACGTTGATATTAATTTATATAAAAATTTCACAATATATCCAAATACAAAATTAACTTATAAGAACAGAAAGAGTATCCTCTATAGAGGCGCTTTCATACAATAATCTATAGACCGCTTCACATATAGGCATTTTTATCTTTAGCTTTCCTGCTAAATTAAATATGGACTCAGCAGTGCTAAAACCTTCAATCACTGACTTGCCTTCTGACAAAATCTGCTGAACATTAAAGCCATTGTCACTATTACCTATTTTAAACCCAAAAGATAAGTTTCTTGAATTCAAGGATGTGCATGTCATAATTAGGTCACCCAGACATGCTGGCCCAAGTAGTGTATTTATATCCACACTACCGTCACCAATTTTTGCTGAGTATAAAGCCTTAATTTCGCTCATACTTTTCGTAATCAATGCTGCATGAGCATTAAACCCAAGTTTACTACCTAGAACAATCCCACACGCTATAGCAAAAACGTTCTTTAACGCTGCACAAATCTGTACTCCTATAATGTCGTTACTAAACTCCAATTTAACATTTTCTTGTTGCAGCTCTGATACTAGCTTTGAACCTAATGTGTTATTTTGGCATGCAAGAACCATTGAATAGGGTAATTTTCTTGCAACTTCTACAGCAAAGCTAGGACCTGAAAAAATAGCAATAGGATTGTTAGGTAAAATTTCATTTACTATTTCACTAGGTAATTTTAATGTAGACTTTTCTATTCCCTTACAAGCTAAAATTATTGCTACATCTTTTTTCAGATTACAATTATGCAATTGCTGACATACCTTCCTCAGAGACTGAGTGGGAACAGCGAGGATTGTTACTGAAGCATTAATTATGTCTTCAATAGCCAATTTTACTGACACATTATCAGAAATTCGACAACCGGGTAGCTTGTCACTTTCTCTTTTCCCGTTGATTGATTCAAATGTAGTTTCATTGTGAGTCCACAAAATCACATCTTTCTTACTACCTAATGAAATTGCGATTGCTGTACCCCATGCACCAGCACCTAAAATTGATATTGCCACACAATATTCCTGAAAATATTACTTATACTTTAAAATAGTAGGATAAGTAAATTAAAAATATAACACAGACATATAGAATAGTTAAATATTTATTAACCGAAGTATTCTTTTAATAATAGTAACTTTAATTCAATATTTACTAAAAATATTATTACTATCATGGTATGTCTATTATATTTTAGATCTATTTATATAACTTTGGAACAATATATTTACTATTAATTAATAAGTGTAATTTTGATCATTTGTTAATAAAAATTTGATTTATTACTTTCCTTAGTTATATATATTACTAAAATTATAAATTATTTATGGGGTGTAAAATATGCGTATATTATTAATTGAAGATGATCAAGTAAGTGCAAAGACTGTAGTTAACGCCTTAACTTCTGATGGACACTTCTGTGACGTTGTTACTTCTGCACAAGATTATAACAATAATATGGTTTCCTCAAACGGAGATTACTATGACCTAGTTATTTTAGATATACACTTACCTGGTGATATTGACGGATATGATATATTGTTAAGACTAAGAAGTGCAAAAATCAAAGTTCCTGTCTTAATACTTTCATGCATATCCGCTGTCAATCACAAAGCTAAAGGACTCGGGTATGGTGCCGATGATTACTTAACCAAGCCATTTCATAAAAGCGAGTTATTAGCTCGAATTAAGGCCATAGTGCGTCGTACTAAAGGCCATCCTGAATCGGTGATAAAGATTGGTAATATAAATATCAATTTTGATCACAGGGTTGTTGAGGTGAAAGGTAAAACGGTTCACCTTACTAATAAAGAGTATTCTATGATAGAATTGCTAGCACTGCGTAAAGGAACAGTACTAACAAAAGAAATGTTCTTAAATCATCTTTACAATGGCTTGGATGAACCTTCAGATAACAAGATAGTTGATGTTTTTATGTGCAAATTACGTAAGAAACTTGAAAGTGCAAATGATGGAAAAAGCCACATAGAAACCGTTTGGGGCAGAGGGTATATTCTGAAAGAGTATATTGATGATGATGAATATTCTAATGTTAATGTAGGCGAAAGTAGTGATGGCTATCAAGCAGAACAAGTGAAGGACAACGCATGAAATGCCTACACATTTAAATATAGCATGGCTTATATCGCACGTATCATGTGAACGCCTAGGTGAAATATAAGCCGAGTTCTGTTTATGTAGCTATTTATCTGGAGTAAATGTTACCATTTACCGCATGCGATTTACCCGAGTAGATATGAGGAAAACATAAAATCTACTTCTATTTAATCTTGCTCCTAGTGTTGGTTACTCGACTACCAATGTTGCCATTGCCATGGTGTGCTCTTACCACACCTTTTCACCCTTACCTAAAAATATTTTAGGCGGTAATTTTCTGTAGCCCTATAACTGGAGTTACCTCCGGCGGGCATTACCCGTCACTATTTTTCCTTGGAGCCCGGACTTTCCTCTGCTATGTTTATCACACAACAGCAGCTACTTATTTCACCTAGGAATTATACTTTAACATGAAAATCACAAAAGCAAAAGACAATTTCCTAACAGTCTACATATTAAAAACATTTAGACAAATAGCTAAAGGTGATATTCCGGCACATCATCACTATCCCAAGATAAGCTTTTTTCACTTTTAGACTCCGCTTCAGTTAGTCAAGAGCCTGGTCCACCGCTTGAAGACGATGAGCTACTTCTTGATCGACTACTACTTTCTACTGATATACTATTTAGCACTGTTTCAGATTGATATATAGTTCGCATTCTGTTACCAGTGGTAAAAATTTCTTCATCGCTACTTGAAGATGATCGCCTTCTATAACCCAAATCAGTTAGTTCTAATACAGGAGCAGCATTACGACCCTTAACATATCTATATGCTATGAATCCTATAATTCCAACAATACCTATTGCTCCAACCAAAGATCCCCCTATCATTCCTGCCTTATTAGACCCTATAGCAAGTTGAGTAGGTTGTGGTGAAGAAGTAGACTGAGGAAGTAAAGTCGTGGTGAATATAGGAGTTGTTGACTCTTTTGTTCTAGTACTTGGTATACTAAATACTGTTTGTGTAGTTTTCTCTGAGCTTGTTGTTGGCGCAGTTGGTTCCACTGTTACTGTGCTTGTTTGAGTCGTTGACTCTGTTGAAGGTTTATTCGTTGTAGAAGTAGGTGCAACGGCTTCTGTTGTTGGCTTCACTGTTACTGTACTTGTTTGAGTCGTTGACTCTGTTGAAGGTTTACTCATCGTAGAAGTCGACGCACCAGTCGCTGCTGTAGGTTTTACAGTACTTATTTCAGTTTCCGAAGGCACATTAGTTGACGTTGCAGTAATCGTGGTTGCTTGTGAAGTAGCAGTTGTTTTTGTTGCTGTTGTTGGCTCCACTGTTACTGTACTTGTTTGAGTCGTTGACTCTGTTGAAGGTTTATTCATTGTAGAAGTAGGTGCAACGGCTTCCGTTGTCAATTTAGTAGTCTTCACAGCGTCGGTTTCTGCTGTGCTAGTAATTGCAGCAGTCGGCGTCTTCTTAGAAGTCACAACCGTTTCTGCAACAGTTATAGGAGCCACGGTACTACTAGAAATAATATCTGGCGTTAATCGACCGTTAATGATATTAACAAAATCACTGAGAGTTTTGATGCTATTTGCCGGTATTATTGTTGCTTCAGAAGATTTTCCAGAGCCGTTTTGATTAAAAGTTACAATATTTTCTCCACTTACCGCAGTTACGATAAAACCACCCTGACCGTTGCCTTTAATATATAATTGCTCTATAGGATCTGTAAATTGATAGATAGGAAAATCTGACACTGATCCATTTTTAAGTAGAGTTGCTATATGTAACCTCTGCTCATTAGCTGATTGGTCATTTTCAAGAAAAGCAACTAGATCATTTCCTTCCGTTTGTTCAACATACTGCAAAAAGCTTATTTCATGTTCTCTAGAAAGAGATAGTGCTTTATTATCTATTTGACCTTTTCGATTACCAAGTAAAAAGCCATTAACTCTATCCTTCAGACCCTGAATCACTTTAGCCATATCAAATTTAAAAATACGTGTTTTTCTCACCTCTTGATTTTCCTTAGTAATCCTTTTGCTCACTTGCGAATAAAGCATCGTGTTTCCATTTAATGCCAATTGCCCCTGATTATCAAAATTGAACAATTTTCTTTCTGTAACACCTTTTTCTCCAGTCAATACCTTAAATTTTCCGCTCTCGCTTGACTTTAAGTACCAAGAAACTAAAGTTTGATCCTTTAAGTTATGGGCGATTACAATTACGTCACCATTACCAACTTTCACTGCTCTTGGTTGAAAGTAACTATTGCCCACATTTGCAAGACTATTATTATCAATATTCTTTTGTAATTTTCTTTTATCTAAATGTTCAACTGAAGGAGTATTAACTGATTGTTTAATTCCGTAAGTGTTAAAAGATAAGCCTTTAACGCATTTTTCTCCTTCTTCGCTAATTCCTTCTTTAGGAAAGATAACTCCAACTTTATCTATTTCAGCTGAATCTTCTATTAATGTGAGAGATAATTGATCTTTGAATTCATTTGCTACGCTGATATTTGTACCACATTCGTATGTTTTTGATTGATATAATGGACTAATAAGTAATTTTACTTTACTGCTCCCATTACCATTATCTTGATAGCTGAGTCCGTAAGCAACTCCATTCCCCTCAATTAATTCTACGTTTGTTGGATTAAAACCTATCGCTTCTTTAATTTCCGGTGTATTTGAGTTGATCCCGAGCAATCTTCTTAATATAGACATAATTTTATTTAAAATATTAATAAAATGCTATTATGATTACTCCTGTGTGTTAATGTCAATGAAAATTTTAACTAAAATTAAAAAATTAATATAATATTTTATACTAAAAGGTAAATATAAGCTTGAAGAGGGCTAAGAAGCTTTATGCTATTTCTCAAAAAACCAACAATTGCAATCATTGGTTCTACAGGTATAATCTGTTAAAGTTTACACGAGTCTCATGAATGATAGAAAAAGAAGAGCAGTTTAGTTTTACATCAGAAAACCTCAAGAAAGCGGGAAAGTTTATAGAGATGTATCCCAAAGGTAGAGAAGGTAGTGCTGTTATGCCTTTACTATATCTGGTTCAAGAGCAATGCGGATGGGTTTCTGAATCTGCTATGCGTTATGTTGCTGATATGCTGCATATTCCACATATTCGTGTATATGAAGTGGCAAATTTTTACACCATGTATAATTTAAAACCAGTAGGCAAATATCTAATACAAATTTGTAGAACAACTCCTTGCTGGTTGTGCAATAGTGAAGAAGTTTTAAATACCTTTAAAAAAAAACTTGGAATCAATATCGGTGAGACTACTAAAGATAATTTGTTCACTTTAAAAGAAGTTGAATGCCTAGGTGCATGCGTTAATGCTCCCGTTGTGCAGATCAATAATGACTTCTATGAAAATCTTACTCCTGAGAAAGTAGAAAACATCATAACAGAACTTTCAGGCAAATAGATGAAAGAAGAATTTTCATTCAAGAGAATCAAGCAATCAGGTTCTGCAAGAGTTGGAACAATTAAAACTCCAAATGGAAGCGTAGAAACCCCCGCTTTTATATTCTGCGCAACAAAAGCTGCAATTAAAGCTGCAGATATTGAAAGAATAAGTGAAGCTGGTACCCAAATCATACTTTCCAACACCTATCACCTAATGCTTCAACCAGGAGAGAATACTGTTGCAAAACTTGGTGGTTTGCGCAAGATGATAGGATGGAATGGGCCAATGCTAACTGACTCAGGTGGATATCAGATATTTAGCTTAGGCCACGGATCAGTTTCGGAAGAGATAAAAGGAATAAGAAAAAAACAAAAAACTTTGATCAAAATTAATGAGGATGGGGCAATTTTCCGTTCTTACATTAATGGTAAAATTTATTGCTTAACTCCTGAAAAATCTGTACAAATTCAACAGAAATTAGGTGCAGATTTAATCCTAGTTTTAGATGAATGCACTCCATTTCACGTAAGCAAAGAATACACAGCAAAATCAATGCTCATGAGCCACAGATGGGCTGAACGTTCTTTAAATGAATTTGAAAAAAACAATAATGGCAAGCAGGCACTGTATGGAATTAGTCAAGGCGGAGTGTATCAAGATTTACGTAGAGAAAGTTGTGATTTTATCAACGATTTGCCATTTTTTGGTCAAGCAATAGGTGGATCACTTGGTCAAAGTAAAGAGCAGATGCATGATGTAGTTTCTTTCACTATGGACCACCTGAAAAAAGACAGGCCTACTCATTTGCTTGGTATTGGTGGAATTGTGGACATCTTTCGCGGAGTAGAGCTTGGAATTGACACGTTTGATTGCGTGCATCCAACCCGCTTAGCAAGGCATGGTGGCGCACTTGTTAAAGTAAAAAACAGAAATTCTATTTCTTCAAAGTGCAAAGAGCATATTAATTTGCGGAATCAACGATTTGAGCTGGACAACAACCCAATTGAAAGTGACTGTTTATGTTTTACCTGCAGAAAACATTCAAGAGCTTATATACACCATTTACTGAAAGCTAAAGAGCTCCTGGCTTACACGCTCGTTACCATTCATAATATTTTCTTTATGAATAAGTTAATGGCATCAATAAGGCAGGCTATATTAGATGATAGGCTAGATCGGGAGAAAAATAATTGGATTAGTGAGACACCACTACACTGTGAATTATACACCTAGTTCATATTTTTCTACGCTTATTTTATATTCCCTAAAACAGAAAAAGCCTTCCTCTTCCTACTCTTTCTTCCTTGGCTAATCCATAGTTAGCGTTTTTTGCACATGTGCGTTGCATTTTTTAATCTTCTTTAAAAACTTGACAATACATGACAACACTGGTATGTTAAAAATATAGTTTTTGTGAGGTATTTATGGTTAACAATAAAGAAAAACATCAAATAGCGTTTTGCGTTTCAGCCGTTACATTCTTAGCTGGGTTATCATTAATCGCAACTGCAATTGCAGTGGGTACCGTACCTGCTATAGCTGCTTGTCTAGTGATAGGAGGAATTTTGACTGTCTTGTCTGGTGTGCAAGCAGTAGAAAGCTATTTATTTTTACGAAACAGCGAGAAAACTTTGAATAAACTGATAAGTAATATACGCGATGAACCAGAAAGCAAACTTTTTATAGAAAGGATTTTGCAACCGTTCATTGAACTTTTTAGTGAGCTTAAGCAACATAATTAAAGTACACTAAGCTTTAAGCATAGAAACCACTTTATCGTAACTTGGCAATGATTCAATTTCTCCAATTGCAGCTAGAGTGGTTTTTTCATGCTGAGATAACAATTCTTCTGCTGCTTTTTTTACGTTAGCAGTGGTAACTGCACTAATTTTTTCTATTAATTCATTTTTACTGATGTACCTATTATAGTTACCGTAGTAGTGTCCCAATGTTTCAGCACGTGAGCTAACACTTTCGCGTGACATTAAAATTTGGGATTTTACTCGCTCTTTCACTCTATTTACTTCTTCTTCCTTCAGATCATCTGTAGACAACTTCTTCAACTCTGTCGTTATAGATTTTAAAAGCTTATCTAAGTTACTACTGTCTGTACCAGCAAAAATGGAAAACATTCCTGTATTAGTATAGCTGGAATTAAATGAATAAACAGAGTAAGCTAATCCCTGCTTTTCCCTTACTTCCTGAAATAAACGTGATGACATTCCGCTCCCTAATATAGAATCAAGCACTTGAAACGTGTGATATTTATCGTCATGGCGAGAAACACTAGGTAGACCAATTAGCAAGTGTACCTGATCTAATTTACGATGTTCTAAATACTCACCACCAGTACAGCTCGCATTTTGGCTTTTTTTCAGCTTTTTAGAATGAATCTTTGAGAGAAAATCTTTGGTTAATGCAACAACTTCTTCATGTTCAACATTTCCTGCAACGGCAAATAGCATATTCTCACCAAAGTAATGCTCATTTATGTAATTATCTAGATCTCCTCGAGTAAAAGATTTTACAGTATTTTGCGTGCCTAAGATTGACCTACCAAATGGTTGGTCTTTATAAGCTGCCTCAAAATATTTGTCGAAAATAATGTCACTTGGTGAATCATTAGTTTGAAAAATCTCTTGTATTACAACACCCTTCTCACGTTCCAATTCATCTTCTGGAAACGTGGAATTCATCAATATATCTATTAATATATCAATACCAGTTTTTATGTCTTTCTTGAGGACTTTTGCATAATAGGTGGTGCTTTCCCTACCGGTGCTAGCGTTGAAAACTCCACCTATGTCATCAAAAGCTTTTGCAATTTCAAAGGCAGTTCTTGTCTTCGTCCCTTTGAAAGCCATGTGTTCTAAAAAATGGGATATTCCATTTTGCTTTGCACTTTCTGCTCTACTGCCAACACCAACTCGTATGCTTAAAGCTACGGAATCAATATCACGCACCTGCTCAGTTATTATGCGCAGACCATTATCTAATTTTGTTACCCGGGGTATATTCATCTCATATATTCTTCTAAGTTCTCTTCTGCAAAATCCCAATTAATCAAATGATCAAGGAAAACTTTTATGTAGTCAATTCTACGGTTTTGACAATCTAAATAATAGGCGTGCTCCCACACATCCATAGTGAGTAGTGGCACTTGGCCATAAATTATTGGCAAATCTGCATTTGGAGTCTTGGTGATTTTGAGCTTTCCTAACCTAACTTTTTCGAGCACTAACCATACCCATCCACTGCCAAACTGGCTTACTCCATGACTCGAAAATTCTTCATAAAATTTATCAAAGCCACCGATATCGTCTTGAATTTTTTTTGCTAGAAGACTACCATCTTTAGGCTTACCACCACCATTTTTTTTCATTGAATTCCAATAAAAAGTATGGTTCCAAACTTGTGCTGCATTATTAAATATAGGCAAGTTGCCGCTATTACCATGCACTTTTGTTATTAATTCCTCAATTTTTACATGTTGATAATCCGTATTTTCAACTAGCTCATTGAGTTTATTTAAATATCCTTTATGGTGCTTATCATAATGAAAATCTAAGGTTTTTGCAGATATATAAGGCTCCAAAGCTGTTTTATCGTATGGTAATTCAGGTAAAGTAAAACTCATAAAAACCTCTTTATTTCTAACCTACTTGGATGGTAGGGCAATATATGCTTTTGTGCAACATATAATTAATAGCTAAAACATTTAGGTATCTATTGCATTATTCTAAATTATACTACAATAACGATTATTATATAAGCCATAGAAATGGATTAAATGCAAAAGTTACTTGACACCCTTCGCCAACCCCCTTATCATGAAACTGAAGCTATTGTATTTGCTTTCGCCAATCTGCAGATTAAAAGGTAAGGATTACTTAATGTATCGGCGTCTTATGTTCAATTTTTTGCAGTATATAGATACTGTATGTCTTTACAAAACTTCATCTACATCTAGGTTTTTATCTAAATAAGCTGAACGCGCTTATAAAGCGTTACAAGAGATCAAAAAATGCCAATACTCGACAGAGATAGTAAAAGACTAGCTAACTCGGGGATTCTTTGTCTTTTTTTCTGCTTAGTAAATTTCTTAAACATTTGCAGCGTAAGTGAGCTGCAATTAAAAGCGGCTGAATCTCGCTTGTCAAGCGTTTAAAACATAAAAAACGCCAATATTTTAAAGCGGATAATAACCCCAGGGCTTCTTTTGCCTTTTTTTTCATTTGGTAAATTTCTTAATATTTATAGCTAAACAACAACCGTCATCCCGCTACGTGTTAGCGGGATCTATGCTTTGAGATACCGCGAATGAATCGCGGTATGACGGTGTAGATGATGGTTAAGTAATTCGTCATCCCGCTGCTTGTTAGCGGCTAAGAGATACCGCGAATGAATCGCGGTATGACGGTGTAATGATGGTTAAGTAATTCGTCATTCCGCTACGTGTTAGCGGGATCTAGAGATACCGTGACGGTATGGCAAGGGAGAACAGTTGTATTCCTGCACAATTTATTCTCATGACAAAAACGTCTTAACTTTCTCTCTACTTTTTCTGGGTAAGGTCAATTTTGTGAAAAAATGGATTGAATTATAGGTAGATTTGGCTATTATTTGTAATACATGGGTATTGGATAAAATGTTTGAATTTAGCTCTGTGCTGCTAGCTCGAATTCAGTTTGCCTTAACAATAGGCTTTCACATTATATTTCCTGCTTTCACGATCGGGCTTGCAAGTTTTCTAGCCTTTTTGGAATGGTGTTGGCTTAAGACTGGTGATACACGTTTCCGTGATGTTTATAAATTCTGGATCAAGATTTTTGCCGTTGCTTTTGGCATGGGAGTGGTATCTGGAGTTGTAATGTCATATCAACTTGGTACCAATTGGTCGATTTTTTCTGACCGCATAGCCAATGTTCTCGGCCCTCTATTTTCCTTTGAGGTTTTAACAGCCTTTTTTCTGGAGGCATCTTTTTTGAGTATTATGCTATTTGGATGGAATAGAGTAAGTTCTCGTATGCACTTTGCTTCTACTTGTATTGTTGCAGTGGGAACGCTTATTTCAGCTTTTTGGATTATTGCGGCCAACAGTTGGATGCAAACACCCGCTGGATTCACGATTGGTGAGAATGGTCTCCTATATCCAACCAATTGGTTAGAGATTATTTTTAATCCTTCTTTCCCTTATCGCTTTATTCATATGGTAACAGCAGCCTATCTTACAACAGCTTTTGTGGTTGGTGGTGTAGGAGCATTTTATCTTTGGAGAAAACGACATGCTCCTCAAGCAAGAATTATGCTTGGTATGGCAACCATTATGGTAGCTTTAGCTGCACCATTTCAGCTGTTCATGGGAGATAGGCATGGATTAAATACACTAAAGCATCAACCTGCTAAGATTGCTGCAATGGAAGGTATATGGGAAACCGAAAAAGGGGCTGGCTTACTTTTATTTGCTTATCCGGATCAGCAAAATGAAATTAATCACTACGAGATAAAAATTCCTAATCTTGCCAGCTTGATCTTAACACATGATTTTTTAGGAGAAGTAAAAGGATTAAAGGAATGGAAAAAAGAAGATAGACCACCTGTAGTATGGGTATTCTGGTCCTTCCGTATAATGGTTGGAGTTGGAATTTTAATGATCATAATTGGGTCAGTAAGTGTTATACAGTATCTTCGTGGCAAATTATTCCAAAGTTGTTTCTTACATGGATGGTGGATATCAATGATGCCGTCTGGGTTCATAGCGTTACTTGCAGGTTGGTTTACTACTGAAATTGGCCGTCAACCTTACACTGTATATGGAATTATGCGCACAATTGAATCATTTTCATCTGCGATTACCGGTCCTCAGGTTGCATGGTCTTTGATTGCATTTATCGTTATGTATACCCTTATATTTGGAGCAGGTAGTTACTATATTCTGAAACTTATATACAAAGGAATTCCTGTCATTAAAGAAGAAGAGCAATTTTATAAACACGGTATTGGAGCTTCAGTGATTGATGCTGGTACATCTGGAAAGGACAACAATCATGTTTGATTTTTCTTCCTTAATTAATTTACCCCTAATCTGGGGATTACTAATTGCCATAGCTGTTTTACTGTATATTTTAATGGATGGGTTTGATTTAGGTATTGGTATTTTACTTCCTTTTGCACCGTCAGATAAATGCCGTGATCACATGATAAGCTCAATTGCACCATTTTGGGATGGAAACGAAACATGGTTGGTATTGGGTGGTGGAGGGTTATTTGCTGCTTTTCCTCTTGCATATTCAATATTAATGCCTGCTTTTTATATTCCAATCATTATTATGCTGCTTGGCCTTATAGTGCGCGGAGTATCCTTTGAGTTTCGTTTTAAGGCAGAAGGAAAATACAGGCGATTATGGGATTATGCCTTTCATTTTGGGTCACTTGGTGCTGCATTTTGCCAAGGCATGATTTTAGGTGCATTTATACATGGTGTAGAAGTAAACGGACGCAACTTTTCTGGTGGCCAATTTGATTGGGCAAGTGCTTTTAGTGTAATGACAGGCATTGCTGTGATATTTGGATATGCACTTTTAGGTTCTACATGGCTCATAATGAAGACAGAAAATATAACACAAGAATGGGCACGCAAGGTTGCTTCTTATACGCTTGGTTTTGTAGGTATTTTCATGGGACTAGTGAGTGTAGTGACACCATTTTTAAATGAACGTATTAAAAACTTTTGGTTTAGCATGCCAAATTTTTATTATTTATTTTCTATTCCATTACTCACATCTTGGCTATTTTTCATGCTGTGGTTTGATCTTCAGAATACTAAACGGGAGTACCGTCCATTCTTTCTCAGTATTGCTATTTTTTTTATGGGATATTTAGGTTTAGGAATTAGTATCTACCCATGGATTATACCTTTTCAATATACCATTCTGGATGCAGCTGCTTCTGGGCCAAGTTTATCTTTAATGCTCATTGTTATAATACCGCTTTTACCAATCATTTTAACTTACACTGGTTATTGCTATTATGTCTTTCGTGGAAAATCAAATTATGAACACACATATTAAGGAGTTAGTGACCTTATGGTTAAAACGTTACCCTTAAATCAAGCAGTCGTTCAGGCAATGGCGTCAACTCAAGAGCCTTCATTAGCAAACCCTCCTATGGATTTTCTGAAAAGTTTTTGAGTATATTGTATTTTTAATTTGTAGAATGAGTTTTTTTCCTTTTTGCATGCTAACCAAAAAGGGTTCTGTCATCCTTCTTGTCATATAAGTAGCTTGACGCGGGCATTCAGTTTTCTTTATAATTTTCTTTGTGAAAGAACAAAAATGCTTATTTGTAACCATAGCTGGCTTACCAAATGCTGGGAAGTCTACATTAATTAACAGCATCATAGGCAAGAAAATTGCAATTGTCACCCCTAAAGTGCAAACAACAAGGACGCAAATAAGGGGTGTTGCAACATGCAACAACACACAAATTGTCTTTACTGACTCCCCAGGAATTTTCTCAGCAGAAACAAAACTTGAAAAAGCTTTAGTCAAATCTGCATGGTCGGCAGTTAAGGATAGTGACATCACTTTGTTGCTTGTTGATGTAAGCAATTATTTGAAAAATATAGAAAGAATTAAGACTATATTTATGCGGCTGCAGCGCACAAAAGGCAGATGCATTTTGGTTATCAATAAAACTGATTTGGTAAAAAGGCCTGAATTAAAGATGGCGCATGAGCATCTGAATTTGCTTTATAAATTTGAAAAGGTTTTTATGATATCAGCATTAAAGAATGATGGACTTTCTGATTTGATGAATTACTTGTCTGAAGTTGCATCGGTGAGCCCCTGGTTTTATGAAGAAGATCAAATAACCGATTCCTCGACAAATTTTTTATCAGCAGAAATTACGAGAGAAAAATTATTCTTGAACTTGCGTGAAGAATTGCCATACTCTACAGCTGTTATAACTGAACAATTTGAGGAAAAAAAAGATAAGAGTTTAGTCATCAAACAGATCATATTTGTGTTGAAAGATAGTCATAAAAAAATAGTACTAGGAAAAGATGGCAGTAATATTAAAAAAATTAATATCGAAGCGCGTGCTGAACTAGAAAAATTATTTGAGTGCAAGGTACACCTCTTTTTATTTGTGAAAGTGCGACCTTGGATCGACCGTCCGGAGGAGTATATAGGCAATGCTTAATTCTTTATTGGTATTTGATATTGAAACTATACCAGATGTAAATTCCTGCAAAAATTTACTCAATATTAGTGATGATAGTAGTGTAGAAGAGAAGAGGGATGCATTAACAAAATATCATCTTGAAATAACAAACGGGCAAAACTCTTTTCTGCGTCAGCCTTTTCACCTTGTTGTAGTTATTAGTTTTTTACTTTGCAATATAAGCTACCAGAGTGGTTATGAGGTGTTCACACTGCAAGAAATAAGATCTGGAGGCACACTAAATTCCAGTGAAAAGGAGCTAGTGAAAGGATTTTTTAACTACATATCAGAGAAAAAGCCAAGATTAGTTTCGTTCAACGGACGCACTTTTGATATACCAGTGCTGAAGTATCGTGCTATGGTCCATGGCATTCAAGCAGAATATTTTCATAAAGCTGGCGATAAGTGGAATAGTTACAATCAGAGATATAGCAGTGATTGGCATTGTGATTTGCTTGAATCCCTCTCTGATTTTGGAGCTTCTGCGAGAGTAAAAATGAACGAAGTTTGTGCAGCATTTAATCTTCCTGGTAAGATTGGAGTTGATGGGTCACAAGTTATGGACTTATACGATAGCGGCAAGATACAAGAGATTCGAGATTATTGTGAAACAGATGTAATTAACACTTATTTGATTTACTTAAGGTTCATGCATCATCAGGGAAGGATTACTACTGAAAGCTACAACAAAAGTGTGGAAGAGCTACTTTTAGAGTGCGAAAAAAAAGAATACCTAAAGAAATTTAAAGAAGAATGGCAAATAACTTGTGGTGGAAAAATTTTACTTCCATAGAATAAATAGTCGAGTTATAATGCACTAACAAGCGAACCTCTGTACTAAATTTTGGTTAATATACACGTTGAGCATATTAAGAAAGTTGCTTTTAAGGTATTGCATTTTACTTTTATTTTCGTTATAAGGTTGCTTTAAGTTGAATTTTCAACATTTTTATACTATTTACATTTAAGATATGATTTCGAAATTTTTTAGGGGCGCTTCATGAAAAAGTCTATGTATACTAGCACTGCTCTAGTTTCTTTATTAACTTTATGTTCTTTCAGCAGTTTTGCAGCTGACTTTCCTGATGAGAGTATGAAGGAAATAAAAAAGCAAGAGAGCACAAAAACTTCTGGAAAAGTGGAAGTTATGAAAACATCAAATAAAAAACTGAAAGAAAAGATGGACAGAATATGTAATGCTGATCCAAGAAAAAAAGCTGAAGAGCTTAAGAAAAAAGAGGAGCTAAGATTAGCAGCCGAGCAGAAGAAAAAAGAGGAGATCAGGCTAGCAAATGAGAAAAAAGCAAAGCTTATAGAGGATTCAAAAGCGAAAGCTCTAAACGCTAAGAATTCTAATATAGAAAAAGGTAAAGTTTCAAAAACTAAGCGTTCTAAAACTAAGAATGCTAAAGTTGAAGCTAAAGATGTAAAGAAGGATATAAAAGTTGTTAACAAAAATACAGAGGAAAAAGGTAAGGCAAGTCCTGTTGTTTCAGTTGGTGGAGTTGATATTATCGATACCAATCAAGGGCAAAGTAATTTAAGAATAACTTTTGGTGGTGTTGTTGATGCTCAAGGTTATGGCAAAGTTGGACCAAGTGGCACAGATTATAAACGTTATAACGTTATGCCAAACAGATCTACAGAGTATTATAATGCCACTCCAGATATAACAAGAGGAGCAAATCCAATATTCTATAAAGGAATAGGAAATATTGGTGATTACAGCAACGATATGGGTATGATTGCTGATGCAATATTGCACCTCAGAGCAGAAAATAAGAATGAAGATTTAGGTCTTCTTTATGGTGCTGACGTGCAGTTTCATGCTCCAGTGACCGAAGGTAAGGGAGCTTCACAGGGTGTTTATGCTGCAAAAGGCAGAAGTGCGCATGTGTTTGTTAACTCAAAATATGGTGACGTGAAGCTTGGTTACCAATTTGGTCCTGAGGCTCTGATGAGGCTTGATGCAACAAGAATTGCGACTGTTGACGGAGCTGCAGATAGTGACTGGTTCAGAAAAGTGAACTTAGAAGGAAGCGCTGCTAGCTTTCCATTTTATGTAACACCACGTCTTTACACTGAAAGTTTTTCGAGTGAAAGTGAAAAATTCTCTTTCCGCATGGCAGGGAAATATAACAAAGGCGTTATGACTACACTGCCATTTAGAGTTGCTTACTACTCACCAAATTATATGGGCGCAAGATTTGGTATCAGCTACTCACCTCGTTATGATAGTGGTTTGTTTACTGTAAAAGAAACAGTTTCAGAAGATAAAGGCGGTGAGATAGAACATAAGGAAACGATAAAGCATGTCGGCCCAGACTATGAGCACATAGTAAGTGCTGGTGCATCATATGAATATGACTTTGATAAACATAACATAAAAGTTAAAACTTCTGCAGTTGGTGAATATGGCTTTCCAAAGCAACCAAGTAAAGATAAGCATCTTTATAAGGAATTTGTGGAGTATAATGACCTGATGGGTGTTAATTTTGGTGTAAGCGCTGATTATAAGATTAATGAAGATCAAGGCGTAAAGTTTGCTGCCTCTTTTGCATACTTGGGCAAATCTGGTCAACCGAAGGGTATTAAAAAATTAATTGGTGATACCTACACGGAAATTGATAGTAAAGATGCTACTGATGGCAAAAGAGTGGAAGGGCTGAAAGCTCAATTTGGTAAAGATAGTATAGATACCATGTATTGGACTGTAGGAGCTGGGTATCAACATGAGAATATCTACACAAGTTTGACGTATTTTGGCAGCAGAATGAATGACAAAGATATGCTTCATGATGGTGCACTTGGCGTTCAATATGATCTGTCTCCTGCATGCAGTAAGAGCAAATTTGTTCCTTACGCAGCTCTCCATTATTTTATGACTAACGAAACAGGTAAGCTGAAAGATGAGTCTGATGCTGATGTACCTTCTAACCAAGGAATTCTCCTTCTTACTGGTGTGAAGTTTTCTTTCTAACCAGCCAGTACACACCACAGTTAACTGTGGTGTATTCTTGTCTGTTAGTGTTTATTTGTCGATCAAATAAACATATGGTGTCCTCTCTCCTGTCATCCCAGTGCGTGACACACAACTGTACGAACATTGTGATTTGAGGACACTCCACCAAGAAGGATGTCATCCCAGTGCCCAGACACTGGGATCCAGCTTTCCATGCAACTTCATCAAAAGCGTTTATTCAGCATAAGATCAGCCACTTTTTATGCTCACCAAATCAGTTTGCTTACTTACAAGCAAAATTTCCTGGATTCCAGTGTCAAGCACTGGAATGACACCCTATGGTCACCGGAATGACGCTTTATGGCTACTTAGATGATGAGAAAAGAACACACTGCCCTTATTCTACTGGCCGTATAGCTACTTTCAAATTTAATCAATTAAGCAGGAGGCCCCCATGCAAACCACACTAAAAAATCATTTAGCTGGAGCATTACTTACCACCGCTACGTGCTGGAAATTAAAGCTCGCAGGTGGAGAAGTAATGGGATTCACTGACTATGATGAAGATTTAAATATTGATAATATACTCTATAAATCTTCAAGTGGATTTACAGCCAGTAGTATAATATTAAACAGCGATTTGAAAACTGATAATCTAGAAATTGAAGGGATATTAAATAGTGCTGATATTAAAGAAGAAGATGTTTTATCAGGAAAGTACGACTTTGCAAATATTGAAATATTTCTTGTGAATTATAAAGACTTGACCCAGGGAACAATGAATCTACATTCAGGAATTTTTGGTAAAGTGACATTAAGTAGTGGAAGATTTATTGTTGAAATTAGAGGGCTTTCAGCAAAGCTTGAGAGAAGCATAGCAGAATTATACTCTCCTGCATGCAGAGCACAATTTTGCGATGATAAATGTAAAGCCGATACTAAAAAATTTAGTAAAATAAGTACAATCACTAAAGTAATAGACGAAAGAAGATTTGAAGACACGAATTTAACTGAGAGTGATGAATATTATAAGCACGGAGTAGTAAAATTCTTTGGCTCAATAGCGTTTGAAGGTGTAGTAAAAGAATATAAAAATAAAGTAGTTACGTTGTTTACTTCGCCTCCATACCAAATTTTTGCTGGAGATAAATATTCAATACTCGCAGGTTGCGATAAAACATTTCCAACTTGCAGAAGCAAGTTTAACAATACTGTGAATTTTCGTGGTGAACCCTATATACCAGGTTTTTATATTGTTTAGCAGTACAATTTTCAATATTATGAATAAGCATGGAAAGGTGGCTGAGTGGTCTAAAGCACACGCTTGGAAAGCGTGCACATATGAAAATATGTCGGGGGTTCGAATCCCCCCTTTTCCGTATGTTACTTCTAGAATAGTATAAAACCCCCGGTCGCGCACACAACTGTACGAACATTGTAATATGGTACAATGTTACAACTATGCGGTGGTAATTTACGATAAATTCATGTAGCCATTTCAAATTTAGCCATACCAATGTCAGTAAATTGATTAAGCAAATAACACTTGAGTAGCAGTTCCTTCCCACGATTAATTTCAGATTTGTTCCGAAAATTAAACCCGAATGTTTGTTTCAGTCGCGAGAAAAAACTTTCTACATAAGATCTTTTTCCGTAGTTTGTTTGCCTTTTCCACCTCTTCATTCCATCTTCGCTGTATGACTTTATTAGTCTAATTGCAGCATTTCTCTCTGCCATACTTTGGATGCTCTGCTGCATTGTTTTTTTGGAGGAATTTTTGTCTTGATGCCGCATTCATCACACAATTTATAGAGTTTATGTCTGTCATATGCTCTGTCTGCATATAGTGCTTTTATGGCATGCTGAAAATTAACTCCTTTAAGTAAATCGCAAGCTCCATAGTGATCAGACCGTTACTGTATTTTGCAGCTATGGCTTTTTTGCTGTTTATATTCAACATTACATGCAATTTTCTTGTCTGTTCATAACCACGATATTTTCTGTCAGCGCTATTTTCCTTGCTGTGTGTTGTTATAAATGCTGATGCTTGTGCTATCTATGGCAATTTCGATATCTTCCATATTATTTTTATCAATTCTGTAATCATTGATCTTAATATTAAGTTTTTTTTGAAGCTTGCGAATAGCTGATAACTGCTAAATCTCTTCCTATTTGTTGCAAATATCCTTTTATAAACCCGACTGTTTGTCTTAAGCCAATTCTAAAAAGATTAACGATTATATGCACTAAAATCACAACTTTATCACTATAAATATAGTTGCCGCCCTGCATTTTTGGACTATTTTCATACCAATTTTCGATAGCTTTATCGATGTAACGAAAAATATTTCCTCTTTTTTCTAGAAATTTGTTATATTCATGGCAGTTACTAACTCTCATTTTTTGTGGCATATTTTTCCTTAAGCGGTTAAATGGCTATTTTATAATGAATTTTGTCAGTAGCCACCAGATTTTTTCAGTTGCGATGCAACAGAGCCATCCCAGTGTCAAGCACTGGGATGACAGGAAAAGAGGCTATTTGGATGACATCTTTCTTCTTGGTATAAATTACTTTTATATCTCAATGTTCGTACAGCTATGCACGTTGCCGCATAGTGGATGAGGTGTACTACCTCTAAGAGTATACATTATCTCACATAATAATATAATATTTCGTTCATAAATCAACGTTTTTAACATGCAGCAAGAACATTTCCGTTGTAATTAAGGTTCTTAAGATGTATATTAATGAATCTTGTTTTCAATAAATAATGAAAGTAATAATTGTCATGATAATGTTATTGTGTAGCAGTTACACAATGGCAAGCGAGAGAATAAGTCTAGTGGATAAAAAACTATCTCAAGGATATGTAGCTCCAGTGCTTACAGAAGATAGCGTTATTTTATCAGACAAGCACGGCGCTTTATATTCCTTTGATATTGATAACTCAAAGGCTATGAATTGGAAATTATACCTCTCACACAGAAAAAAAATTAGTAACATGAGCCTATTGCGTCACAGAGGAAACGTTTTCTTTATAGTGGATAACGTTCTACACACAATAGATGCAAAAACCGGCGAGATTCAGTGGGAAAAAGAATTGAGAGCTCCAGTAAGAGGGAAAGCAGCAGTAATAAACAATAAATTGGTAGTATTGACTATTGATAATTATCTGTACGTGTTTGATATAAAAGATGGCAGCTTCGTTTGGACTTATCAAAACGGCATCAATGAGGTTCGAGGTTTGTATTCCATATCGCCAGCAATTTCTAATGATAAAATAATAGCACCATTTTCAAATGGTGAGTTAATAGCTTTTAATGAAGACGGTAAAAAATTGTGGAGCCAAAAATTGGCTACAAACCTTTTGGATACACAGCTCACAGATGTAACTACTACACCGAGAGTGCTTGGCGATACTTTAATAGCTACAAATAATTCTTATATTTATAGCATTGACGTGAAATCAGGAAATATTTTATGGTCAAAGTCACTGCAAGTAAAAAGTGTATCAGACATTGAGTCATATTATAGTCCTCTTATTCCTGCAGAGAAACAAAAAGAAGGCGGAAGAATTTTTATAGTTACTAAAGACGATAAAATAATTGGCCTGGATATAAAAAATGGAGAAACAGTCTGGGCATCTGATTTAATAGAAAATACGCAATTGTTTGCTCCAATTATGCATGCCCATACACTGTGGGTGACAAGCAATAAAGGTTCAATGTTTGCTTTTCCGGGATCTGAAAGTGCAGGAAAGGTAGTCAAAGTACCTGGTAATGTGTTTCACACTCCAGTGTTTACTCGCAATAAGATATATGTAACAACTGAGGGAAAAGGTGTTTATTCTTTAGAAAATAGGTTTGTTTTTTATGACTGATTATGATTTAATTGTTATAGGTGGTGGCCCAGGAGGCTATAAGTGTGCTATCGCTGCTGCAAAACTTGGATTGAAAGTTGCCTGCATAGATAAAAATAGCATTTTTGGTGGTACATGCTTGCGAGTTGGATGCATACCTTCCAAAGCACTACTTCATTCTTCCTATCAGTATGCTCACACGAAAAATGATCTGTCGAAGCTTGGCATAAAAATTAAGGATGCAAGTTTCGATTTAAAAGAAATGCTAGGCTATAAGGACGCCAGAGTTCAGGAACTTGGAAAAGGTATAGAATATCTGTTTAACCTTCACAAAATCACTAAAATCAATGGGCTTGCTTCTTTTGACCAAGGTAATCTTGAAGTTTCAGTTGAAGGTAAGGTGCTGAAGACAAAAAATATAGTAATTGCAACCGGTTCTGACGTTATTTCTTTGCCAGGAATTAATATCGATGAGAAAAGTATTATTTCATCAACTGGTGCATTATCTTTAACTGAAGTACCAAAAAAACTTGTCGTAATCGGAGCCGGGGCAATAGGGCTTGAAATGTCTTCTGTATGGAGGAGGCTAGGGTCTGAAGTCACTGTAGTAGAATTTTTTGACAGAATCGCTGCAGCAATGGATGGAGAATTAAGTAAGTCTCTACTTTCTAGTCTACAAAAACAAGGAATAAAATTTTTACTTAGCACTAAAGTTGAGGAGATAAAACAAAGTAGTAATTCTTTGAGTGTGAAAGTTTGCTCTGTAAAAGATAATCAAACAAACACTATAGAGGCGGATAAGGTATTGGTGGCAGCAGGACGCAAACCATGCACTGAGAATCTTGGTATTGATGAAAAAATAGAAAAAGATAATCGCGGTTTCGTTCAAGTTAACAACAGATATGAAACTAATGTGAAAGGAATATTTGCTATTGGTGATGTGATCGGTGGAGCAATGCTTGCTCATAAAGCAGAGGAAGAAGGAGTGGCAGTTGCAGAGATAATAGCAGGACAGTCACCTCACGTTGATTATGGAATCATACCATCTGTCATTTACACTCACCCTGCGGTTTCTTCGATTGGTAAAACCGAAGAGGAACTCAAAAATGCTGGCCGTAAGTACAAAGTTGGTAAATGTCAATTTGCTGCAAACGGCAGAGCAAAAATCACTGATGATGCTGAAGGATTCGTGAAAGTGCTGACTTGTAGCAGAGCAGATACAATACTAGGTGTGCATATCATAGGAGCATACGCTGATACGCTAATCAACGAAGCAGCAGTTGCAATGGCATATAGCGCAGCAGCAGAGGATATATACAGAATTTGTCACTCTCATCCTGATATAAATGAAGCCTTTCGAGATGCGTGCATCGATGCTTTCTTTAAAAAATAATTGTGGACCTCGGTTCAATCATTGAAAAATGGTATGAGTGGCTGAGGTGCAACAGATCTTATTCACCAAACACTTTAGAGTCATACATGAGGGACTTGAAGGATCTTATAAGTTTCCTAAATACTCACATTGGTGGAGAAGTAAATGTCGGCACTTTGGAAAAATTGAGCGTACCTGAGTTAAGAAGTTGGCTTACCTCTCGTTACGCAAGAGGTGTAAACGCAAGATCCAACACTCGAGCACTCTCAGTAATCAGAAATTTCTTCAAGTACATAAAAAATAACCACAATATAGACAATGAAGCTGTATTTTCCTTATCAAGGCCAATTCAGAGAAGAACTTTGCCCAAAGCATTATCAATACCTGATATAAAAACTTTATTGAAAGAAATGAAACTATCCGATCTGGGCGAATCTTGGGTGGTAAAAAGAGAAATTGCGATTATCGTCCTGCTATATAGTACAGGCTTAAGAATCAGCGAAGCGTTGAACCTTAGGGTTAGTGATATTAACAATGAAAGTTTAATAGTAACAGGTAAGGGAGATAAACAAAGGCAGGTATTCATTCTTCCGGTAGTAAAAAAGTGTATACAAGAATATGTAAAAGCCTGTCCTTATCTTGGCACTAATAATGAAACACAATATCTTTTTTTGGGAGTAAGAGGAAAAAAATTGGGAAGAACTTATGTGGCCAATCGTTTGCAAAAAATAAGGAGAATGTTAAATTTACCAGAAATTTTATCTCCACATGCATTTCGCCATAGTTTTGCTACTCATTTGCTTCAGGAAGATATTGACATAAGATCAATACAACAACTGCTTGGTCACTCAAGCCTGGAAACTACTCAAATTTACACTCACCTCAATTATCAAGATGTTTTTAACATGTACAAAAATTTTCAGCAGGGCCTGGAGAAGAAATCAAAACTTTAACTTCGTTCTAAACCACCAAGCTGAGTGCTTTCAACATCACTAAGTATTGTGTTTACTTTATATAAACTATAACATCCTAATAAAAAAAAAGCCAGTGCAACTGCTGTAAAGAAAGCACTTATTATCCCTGGATAATCTTCTATTACTAAACATGCAACAACAGTATATACTCCAAGCAATATAAAACATGCAGAAGCGTAGTTGCTCAGTTTTCTACCAGAAGAAATTGCTTGCGAGGATTTTTCGTTTTTATTACTACGGAGCAGTCTATTTTCTGATGAAAGCCTATCTCTTTCTTCCCTTACTTGTTTCAAATCTCTTTTTAATCGTGAAATTTCGACAGTGTCGCTTGCTCTTCCATACACAATTCTATTAAGTCGAGTTACTTCACTATTTAGATCATTGATTTTTGTTTTTTGAGCCGATTTTTCCTGCCTTAAATCTTCTTCTAACTGTGAAATTTTGTTAATGCCTCTCGTTCTTTCGCGTACGACCCTATCCAGCTCTCGTTCTTTTTCTATGAGTTGAGCTTTCGTTCTTTCAAGTTCACCTTTAAGTTCTTGTATAACTTGCTCAGAACCTACCGGTATATCATTCGTACTTGCCAAAGGTTGTAATGTATTTGCAGGAAATTTTTCATTTAGATAATTTGTAATAGATTCGATTGGATTATTAACACCCCTCAATGCAGCAGTAACAATTGCATGACTCATGAAGCAATTATCTTCTACTAATTTTTTTACATCATCTAAATCTTTTTTATTAATAGTAGCGGTTAATCGCTCTGTAATGGCTTGTTCAATTATTTGCTTCACCCACGAATTTTGCTCTATAGCTTGTATTGGCTTTATTGAACTAAAATCTAGCTCTTTATGTTTTAAAAGTTTTGTCAATACTTCTTTGTTATCTGATGTTATTCCTTGTAAACATGATTGAATAATTAAGCTAAGCGGCGTTTCTATTTCTTCATTTCGGCTTCTTTTCCAGCAATTAGGGTTAAACTCTTGATTTAATGGTCTTTTCGCTTGGTAAATGTTTCTGCTAGAAAGAGCACCTAACAACTCGTTTGCTTTTTGTGCTTTTTTAAATTCTAATTTTATTACGCGCTCAAATCCTCTTGCAATACAATCTTCAGGGCTTTTATATTCATAATTTTTGATACCAGTTTTTATATCTGGGTGCGTGAGCAATATTTTTACCACATCTTTAGCCCCAACTTGACAAGCAATATGTAAAGCTGTGTCTTTGTGCATATTAGATGTTGTTATAAATCCTGATATTTCACTTTGTGTACTAGGATTATATCTCGTCCCTGTTGTAGACACAGATTGCTTACTCTGAGCATTAATATTGATACTTCTGTTTTGTATAAGCAATTTAGCCATTTTCTCTAACGTAGCCTGTCCACCACCGCTGACAGGGTAGACATTGACAATAGACATCAAAGGTGTCATGCCCTCCTTATCAAACGCATTAACATCCGCACCTTCTTTCAGAGCTTGTTTAAAAGCTTCCGGGTTTTCGTTATCAATAGCCTTAAATAACTTTTGTGTTGGTTCATCGAGCTGTCTTGAAGTTGTCTGATTATATCTATAACCATTAGTATTTATCCCATCCCCTCCATAAAGCATATTAAACCTACCTAATAATTTACTAATATAATTATGAAAAGGAAAAGGAAAATTGCAAGCGATTTATTCAAAATCCTAGAATTAACTACGACTCTAAAAACTTTTCTGCATCAAGCGCAGCCATGCATCCTGTTCCTGCTGCAACTACTGCCTGACGATATACCTTATCTTGAACATCACCTGCAGCAAACACTCCTGCCCTACTAGTTAAAGTTGTTCCAGGTTTTGTAATGATGTAACCCTGCTCATCCATTTCAACAAAGCCTTTAAAAATACCCGTATTTGGTGCATGCCCGATTGCAATGAACACTCCATCCACTTTTAATTCTTGGGTTTTATCGATCTCTGCTGATTTAATCGCAATACCAGCAACCCTTTTTGGATTTTCTTCTCCAAGAATCTGCTCTACGGTATGGTTCCACATTACTTTTATTTTATCATTTTTAAAGAGCCTATCTTGCATTACTTTTGCCGCTCTTAATTTATCACGCCTGTGTATTAATATCACTTCTTTGGCAAATCGAGTTAAAAATATTGCTTCTTCAACAGCAGTGTTTCCACCACCAATCACAGCTACAACTTTATTCCTAAAAAATGCACCATCGCAAGTCGCACAAGCTGAAACCCCATAACCCTGAAATTTCTTTTCACTTTCTAAACCAAGCCACTTCGCTTGCGCACCAGATGCAATGATAATTGCATCTGAATAGTAGTCATTGATATTACCAGAAGATCTAAATCTATACTCATTAAAGTCCTCAAGTTGTTCAACGCTTTTTATCTCATCATCTATTATTTTTGCTCCAACCTTTTCTGCATGAAACCTCATTTGCTCCATTAGTTCTGGACCCTGTATTGAAACAAAACCAGGATAGTTTTCAACATCTGTAGTAATTGTAAGCTGACCACCAGGCTGCATTCCCGTTACTACAATTGGCTCTAAGTTTGCACGTGCTGCATATATAGCGGCAGCATAACCCGCTGCCCCAGATCCAATAATAAGAACTTTTGTACTAAATTTATAATTCTTCACTGTATGAGTTTAGATAATCAGCTACTCCTTCATCGCTTGCCTGCATTGCTGGCTTACCTTTCTTCCACCCTGCTGGACATACTTCACCATGCTCCTCATTATGTTTAATTGCATCAACGATTCTAACGAATTCATCGATATTACGCCCTAAAGGCAAATCATTTATCGATTGATGACGTACAATAAATTTATCATCAATAACGAAAGTTGCTCTCAGCGCAATTGAGTCATCATATAAGACCCCATAGTCTCTTGATATAGACTTTTTGATATCAGACACTAAAGTGTAGCTAATCTCTCCAATACCACCATCATTAACTGGAGTGTTTCGCCATTTATAATGTGAAAATTTTGAATCTACACTTATTCCTATCACTTCAACACCACGCTTTGCAAACTCATTTATTCTATTATTGAGCGATATCAATTCAGTTGGGCAAACAAAAGTAAAATCAAGTGGATAGAAAAAAAGGACAGCATACTTATTTTTTATGCGCTTACTCAGACAGAAATCATCAACAATTTCTCCGTCAGAGAGAACAGATGAAGCAGTAAAATCGATAGCAGATTTTGTTACAAGATTCATAATTAACCTATTCTTTTAAAATAACTTTAATTTTACATCTTGATAAACTTATATGCAAGTTTTCTTTGGTTTTAGTCCTATAAAAACTTCCTAAAATAGCTCTTCTTTTTTACCGATAAGATACAATCCAGGTTGGAATACTGAGTTGGTGAGTATAAAATTCTACGTCATGCCACCGCGAACCGTCATACCGCCACGAACCGTCATACCGCGATTCATTCGCGGTATCTCTAGATCCCGCTAACAAGTAGCGGGATGACGGTTGTCGTTTAGCTATAAATGTTAAAAAATTTGCCAAACGAAAAAAAAGGCAAAAGAAGCCCCGTGGTTGGCTAATTACTTACATTATACTTTCAAGTATGGCGTTTTTTTATTCTAAACGTTTAATAACCGCGATTCAGTTGCTTTTAAGCCGCAACTAATCTAAATTATAAACATTAAGAAATTTACTAAACAGAAAAAAAGGCAAAAGAAACCCTAGGGTAGCTAGTTATTCACTATCCATTTTTTAAGTTGGCGTTTTTTTATGTTTTAAATGCTTTATAAGCGCATTTTAGCTTATATTAGGTAAAAACCTAGAAGTTTTATAAAGACATAAGGTGCACATAGTGCAAAAAATTAAACATGAGACGCCAGATACGTGAGTTTTTTTGTCATTTAATCTGTACAGAGAAGATAAATAAATAGCTTCAGTTTTATGATAAGGGAGTTGGCGGAGTTTGTCAAGTAAGTTTTTCGCTTCTGCGGGCTACTTGAATAACGGCTACAATGTTCATACAGCTATGTACATAGCTGGAACCCAAAAAAAGAACCAAGTAGCCAAGCTACTTGGATGACAGAAGGTAATATAAGAAGTCTATTGGCTCTCGTATACCTTAGTGAGACTTAACAAGTTTATCTATAGTTTTAGTGATGATTCTTGGAGTATCCGGAGAAACTGCTGAGCTCAGCCTATTTAGTCGCTCTATAGCAAACTCGCTGTTCTCATTTGTTATGAAATCACATAAAATATTTTCTATATCCTTAGTAACACTTTCATGCTTCCTCAGAGGATGATTATGTGGATACCTATTGATGGTTCTGATGCTAGAATACTCAACAAAAGCTTGATCCTTAAAAGCAAGTTGTCTCAATTTCTCTTTGAATTTTCCTTCTTCCTCTTTTGCTAAAAGGCGAGACTTTATCAGTGATTTTATAATCAAATTTATAGCTTGATGCATTTCAGAATGCACTATAACTTTAATGGTATTTTCTTCTACTATACAATCATAAATACTTTTTTCGCTCTTTAGTGACTCTATAAGCGTTCTGCTATTTTGTGAATTCAATTCCAAATTCTCTTCACTCATAGGAGTTATTCTGAAGGTGTTCTTACTCACTCTGATGTTAAATTGTGGAGAGCCTTCAGAAAAGGAAAATGCTACATCCTTAAATTCAAGTGCATGATTGTATGCAGCAAAAAGGGTGTGTGCTATAACACTGCTGGGCACCTTCATTCCATGTTTACTCAGGTGGTTCAATACATTTTCAACCTCATGATATGTAAAGTCTGTATCTTTTAGCAATTCAACAACTTCTATGCCGTTGTGTTGTTTATACTCTATTCTCACTTCTTCTGTAAAAAGTGTTTTAGCTGCTATATGTTTATCAAGCACTGTGAAAATCTTGATGAAATTCTCTAAATCTTGTTTGTTAACTAATTCGATACTAATTAAGTTTCTGCTAATAATTGAAATATTTTTTGTCATTTTTTCCCACTAAAAAAACTCACTGAATGAATTGTATTTTTAATTCATTAAGAATTGTTTAAAGTGAGCATACTAGTTTTCATTTACGTATTACACGACAAAACAAGATAAAAAGTTACATAAAATCATCATGTGGTATAACACACTCTCCACATTCATCATTGCTGTTTGTGTAGGTTGTGACATCAGTGTGATTGTCATTATTATTTAGCATATCATCCAACTTTCCTTCTTTTTCAAGATCCATCAATTTGTCACACCCCCCAATGTGCTTATCGTTGATAAAAATCTGTGGAACTGTTCTAACGTTATACTTTGATTTTATGTCGTTAAATAGATCTGAGTTTTTGAGCACATCAATTTCTTCATACTTCACACCTTTTTTATCTAGTAAATCCTTTGCCCTTATGCAGTATGGACAGCCCTTCTTTACATATATCACAACATTTTTCACAATTTATCTCCGTAGCTTACTAAAATATAGTTATTATATATAAGAAACATGTAAAAACATCAAATTGTATGAAAATTATTTATAATTGTGAGCAAGGAATAGAAAATAATATAGCACTAACCTTCGGAAATTTCGATGGCATTCATTTAGGACACGAGTTTGCAATTTCTACTCTAAAGAAGGTAGCACAAGAAAGAGGATTACCCTCTGCAGTTTTAACTTTTGAGCCTCACCCATCAACTGTTTTATTTGGTAGAAACAATTTTAGGTTAATAGACCAAGAACAAAAAAAGGAACTAATCAGCAGCTATGGTATAGATTACTTATATATTATTAATTTTAATAGAGGTTTTTCTGAGGTTAGCTGCGATGACTTTATCAGTGAGATTTTAATAGATAAATATGGCGCTAAACACATAATTGTCGGAGAAAATTGCACTTTTGGTCATAAACGATTGGGTAATATATTAACTCTAGAGAAATATTCTGAAATATATGGATACTCTTTGACTAAATTAGAGCCATTAACAATTGACGGCAAAATTTGCTCTTCTTCTTCAATAAGGGAGTATGTACAAAGGGGCGAAATAGAAATTGCTAATAAATTGCTCGGCAGGCCTTATCAAGTTTCTGGTGTTGTGACAAAAGGTGCATGTAGAGGTAGAGAAATAGGATTTCCAACCATAAATATTCCTATAGAAGATTGCATGATAAAACCTAAGTTTGGCACATATTACGCTAGAGTGACTTTTCCTGATAGTAATCCAAATTGGTTATATGGAGTAGTCAATATTGGTATGAGACCTACTTTTAAGGATCTGAAAAAGCCTATAATAGAAATGCACATATTCGATTTTGATGAAGACGTATATAGTCATAAAGTCAATATACAACTTTTAAAATTCATAAGGTCAGAAAAAAAATTCCATAGTATTGAGGAGTTAACAAAACAGATAAATTATGATATACTTAAAGTTTATAGGTTAAAGGCAAATTTATGAAAAAGTTATGCTTAGTTGTTATATTAATTATAGTATTGATTGACCAAACGAGCAAATTGTACATAAACTCATTGATTGATGAAGGAGAATCAATTGAGATCGCTAGTTTTATAAAACTAGTTGAAGTTTGGAATTCAGGTATTAGTTTTGGAATGTGTAGCGCTTTACCACATGGCGGTTTCTTTTTTTCAGCATTTTCAATACTAATAATTGGTATACTTGCATATTTGATATACAAGTCTGACGATCAGTCAACTTACCTTGGTTTTTCTCTGATGATTGGTGGAGCAATCGGAAACGTAGTTGATAGGATCTATTGGGGAGCTGTATATGATTTCATATATTTTCATATTGATGATTGGTATTGGCCAGCCTTTAATTTAGCAGATTTATCTATAGTTTGTGGAATGTTTACATTGTTATATAAGTGGTATATATACGATATGCTTATTTCTAAACAAAATGAGGAATAAAATAATTGTTTTTATATTAGGTCGAAATAATGCTTCATAAGTTTTTTAGTTTTCTTATACTACCTGTACTTTTTTTTACTTACCCAATTTCTTCGAATGCTTTAAACATAGAGCACAACATAAAATATACTAAACTCAGTAACGGACTAGATGTTTATGTTGTTTCTAATCATCGGATTCCAGCCGTTTTACATGCAGTAATATACAAAGTTGGGGGAATGGATGATCCAATCGGCAAAGCAGGATTGGCTCACTACTTTGAACATTTAATGTTTGAAACTACAGGGAAGTTCACAGATATAGAAGCCACTATGAGTAGCATTGGGGCTCAATTTAACGCATTTACCACTAAAGAATATACCTGTTATTTTGAGTTGATCCCCAAAAAAGATTTACCACTTGCAATGGAAGTTGAAGCAGATAGAATGGGCAGCTTTAATGTTACTCAAGACAAAATAGATAGAGAAAAAAACATCGTATTAGAAGAAAGAAAGATGAGATTTGATAACCAACCTCATAACTTGTTATTGGAAGAAATGGATAGTGCATTTTACCGTACTGGCTATGGTAGGTCTGTTATCGGCTGGGAGAGCGATATCAAAACTTACAATTTGGATGATATAACGAGGTTTCATGATAACTATTATCACTCCGGCAATGCAATATTACTGATTGTGGGTGATGTGGAACTTGATGAAGTAGTGAAATTAGCAGAAGAAAAATATGGCGAAATTAAAGCTAAGCCTGTAATGAGAAATTACCCAAATCAGGATCCAGTGCATAATGCAGGTCTATCGGTGACCTTAGAGAGCACTGAAGTAAAAGAATCAGTTTTATATTTTCGTTATCGTGTTCCCTTATTTGATCACATAAATGAAGCCTCTGCTGTTCATTTAGCGGTTGACATTTTAGGTGGCGGCAAATCCAGCAAACTGTATAAAGATTTGGTTTTAGATAAAGATGTGGCAGTATCAGTGTTTGCTTATTATAATAGCCTAGCTTTTAGTGATGACTACATTGATATTATGATAATTCCAAAAAGTGGCGCTAATTTAGATATTGTTGAAAGAGAGTTAGATAATGCTATTAATGGCTTCGTATCTAAAGGGGTGACGAGCGAGGAATTACAAAGCTCAAAATATAGGTATAAGGCAGCACAGTTTGATAATCTATCTGACTTAACTCATATAGCGATGTTCTATGTGCCACACCTTGCACTTGGTATTCCACTTGATGAAATAGATATTTCATATAGCAAGATTAATGATGTCAATCTAGAGGATGTAAATAATAAAATCCGTGCTATTTTTTCTGCTAATAAGTTAATTGGTCGTTTATTACCAAAAGGAGATAATAATGAGAATAAGTAAAATTATATTTCTATTTTTTTTCTGTCTAGGCTTTAATTTACAAGCAAGTGGTAACCTAAATATAGAGGAGGTCACTACCCGTAAAGGATTTAAGTTTTTATTTGTAGAAAATCATGATTTGCCAAAAGTTTCACTAAATATATCGTTCAAGGATGCAGGTTATGTGTATGAGAATAAGGAAAAACAGGGGCTTGCTTGGTTTACTTCTCTTGTAATCCAAGAAGGGGCAGGAAAAAATGATGCCAAAGATTTTGCGAAAAAGCTTGAAGATAAAGGGATTAGTTTAAATTTTATTGCTGATTTAGAAGCATTTAGGGTTTCATTAAATACTTTGTCTGACAATCTAGAGGAAGCAATTTCATTACTGAGCGATACTATAATGCGTCCTAAAGTTGACCCTGAAGGGTTGAATAGAGTTTTCGAGAAAGCCAAAGTTGATTTTAATAATCTTGAAAAAAATCCTTATTTTGTTGCTGGAAAAGAATTAGATACGTTATTGTTTAAAAAACATCCTTACTCAAAAAGTGTGTACGGTACTCTTGATACTATAATGAGCATTACTAGAGACGATGTTTTAACATACATAAAGCGTAATTTTGCTAAAGATAACATAGTTATCAGTGTTGCTGGTTGTACAAAAAAAGAAGAAATTATTACGCTATTAGATAAATATTTATCTAAATTGCCGTCAAAAAGATCAAAAGTTAGAAAAATACCTGTAAAAAATAATTTTGGTTCTGCAGAAAGTAAGAATATTTTTATGGATATACCACAGAGTGTGATACTTTTTGCTCAAAAAGGTATAGCTTATGAAGATCCTAATTATTATAACGCTGGTGTCTTAATTGATGCACTTGGTAGCATGAGGCTGAATTCAATATTAATGACAGAACTGAGGCAAAACTTGGGTATTACTTATGGTGTTTATGCAAGTATTATTTCCAATAAACATGGAAATATTATATCTGGATTTATAAGTACTGATAGTTCTACTGCTGGCAAAGCTATATCAGCAGTAAAAGATACATTTAGCAGAATAAAAAAGCAAGGAATTGACGAACAATTGTTCAAGGATGCAAAAATTGGCTTGGTAAATAATCTTGTCCTTTTCCTGTCCAATAACACAAATACAGCAACGCTGCTAGATAATATGCAGATAAATGATCGTGATGTTAACCGTATAAATAATTATGCGAATATCATTAATGATGTTAAATTAGAGGAAGTAAACGAACTGGCAAGTTCTTTACTGGAACCTGAAAATTTATTTTTTGTTGAAGTTGGAAAAAACGCTCAAGGTCAATAATTATTACAGTCATATATCTTCTGCTATTGACCTTACTGCTTCTACATAACACTTATGCTCCTCAGCTAGAATGCGTTCTGAGAGGCTTTGAATATCATCAGCTGGTAACACTGGTACAACAACTTGAGCAATTATGGCTCCAGCATCAACTTCAGGAGTGACATAATGTACAGTACAACCTGTAATTTTTACACCTGCTTTTAGAGCTTGCTCTTGAGCGTTTAGGCCTTTAAAAGACGGAAGTAAAGAGGGATGAATATTTATCACCTTGTTATGCCATTTACTCAGAAAATCAGCTTTGAGAATTCTCATAAACCCTGCAAGGCAAATTAAATCAACCTTATGTTGAACAAGTATTTCGTGAATTTTACCAGCATCAAGCGGTTTATCTTTAACAATAAACGCTGAGATTCCTGCTTGCTCTGCTATTTTCAGACCAGCAGCTTCGCTATTATTTGTGATAACACATGCAACTTCTGCGGAAAAATTCTGATCTTGACATGCTTCTATTAAGGCCTGCATATTCGACCCCCTACCTGAAATTAGTATTCCGAGTTTTATCTTTTTCATTATAGCACAGTTAGTTTAGAATTTAGTTAATACTAACAAAACAGCTCAAAAGGAAAACTTATTTTATAGCAAAGAAGGCAGACTAAACTCTTTATATAAGTGGACCTCTAATTTTGGACCTCACTGGACAACACAAAATAACGAATAGCCCCATGTACCCAGCTAAAACTAGCTTTAATGCTTAGATATTGTGCTATTTTTGTATAATATACTACTATAAGTATATATTTTTGTAATCGCGTTATTATTTATTTAACAAAGTATTAGTATAATTTATTACACTGGATTAAATGGAGAAAGTTCAATGAGTAAATTACCGAACAATGCAAAAATAGGTAAATCTCAGGTTACTCAGTGGGAGGTAATAAAAAATTGTGAATATGCTGATAATTGCTTGTCAAAAATAGTAACTTTGTACGTTATTAGAATAACTCAGCTATCAGATTTTTATACGAGTGACGAACCTGAAATTAACACTGTTTTAGCAAGAATAAGCGTGACAAGTGAAAATGTATTTTTAAACAAGGCTACTACTATTGAAGTTATGGAAGGTATTTTTCCGTATAAATTCAACAGCAAGAAGAGAAATAACGTATTAAGGTTAGAAGATTTGTATAATTATTTATGTTCTATTGTTAACAATAGCCTTCCAAAAGAAATGCTTGAAAGTCTTGTAAGGGAATATAAGGATGCTGTTAACTTATTTAAAGCAATTACTTAACTGAACGTAGTATTTTTAAGATTTTATTTTCTATTTCAGAAATGCCGCTTTCAAGATCTTTATCTATCAAATACATGGTAGAGAAATATGTTTTCTGCTTACTTTCAACATTGATAGTTAAAGTTCCGGGAGTGATTGTGACTGAATTGGCAAATAACGCAATGCTTTCATCATTATGCCCTTTGCATTTTCTTAGAATAATGATTGGCTCAAGCTTAGATTTGAGTTGTAGCACCTTTTTTGTTACATAAACACTTGATAAAATGATTTGGTACATTAACCATGGTATATAACTTACTAACTTATAAAACGACAGTCTACTCGTACTATTTAAAATCTGGCTAAGAGCTCTTTCAGCGCTTATCAACCTTCTAAAGATAAACGATGTGAATATAGAGGAAAACACTCCACAAAAAATAAAAAACGGCTCAAAATAACCAGACAATACAGTCCATAGAACAAATAAAATTATAAATGACAGAGAAAAAAACTTGATTTCCTTCCTAAAGTTGAGGTTTTTCATAGTCTGTAATATAACTTAAATGACTCTTTAAGGAAAGATAATAACGAATATTTAGGTTCTTGACTTCTATGTTAAAAGATATAAGAGGTTGTCCGGAAACTAGTAAATTCAAGCATATTCCCTCTTTAACATAACCCTACTCATAGCTAGGTATATGAAATTCTCAGTGGATGTTGTGAGTAAATCATACTCCTTCGATAGCCTTCTATTCCTATTAACCCAAGCAAAAGTCCTTTCTACAACCCATCTTCTTGGCTGTACTTTAAACCCTTGTTCTCTTGTTGGTAGTAGCTCAGGTGGCGTATCTTTGTGCACCCAAAATCTACATGGAGGCCTTTTAACAATTTCAATATCTATGTCATATTCTTCCTTTATGTGATTCTTTAAATTTCTTCCTTGGTATCCCATGTCAGCCCACATTTTTTTAACTTTAGTATATTTTGTTCTCATATTGTTTAATGCTATTTTCATACCATCTCTATCATTTTCGTTAGCAGCGCCTACGTAACAACCTAGTATAAAACCCTGAGTGTCTGTAATTATATGCCTTTTTCTACCCTTTACTTTTTTACTTCCATCATAGCCTTTGATCCCCCCTTTTCTGTAGTCTTTACAGATTGACTATCTACTATACAGGCACTCGGCTGCTCATTCCTTCCTATTTTTCTTCTACTATATTTTGTAATTTCATAATTCATTTTCTCAAAAATTCCCTGCTTCTTCCATTGCCTGAACTGCTCATACACAGTCTTCCATAGCGGAAAATCATTTGGTAAATACCACCATTGACACCCTGTACGCAATACATAGAAAATTGCTTCTAATATTTCTCTTTTGCTATACTTTGGCGGCCTTCCTCCTTTCTTGTATGATACTCTGAAGTGTTTTTCTATTCTTGCCCATTCCCTTTCGCTTAGATCTGTTGGATACTTTTTTCTCATCTTTACCCCGTACTAAAATTTCAGATATTATAGCCTTTTACTTGTTTCCGGACAACCTCTAACAACTAAGTTATGTATTTTAAGTGAGGAAGTTATGAAATATGACAAATTTATGGAAATATTAAAAAAAATAAATGACCTTTCAGATTTGAGCAAGGACAATATAGTTGAAAAAATAAAAGCTAAGTTACAAGAAGAAGATCCAGATTTATGTCAAGAGTGGGAAAAGAGTAACCCTGACAACGATAGTGGATCTGGCATAAATTACATATTTACTATATCTCGTGGTCAAAATTCTAAGGAAGTCAAATTGTTACATCTTGCTTCTTATTGGAACTGTGCAAATGTAGCAAAAGCTCTGATTGAAAACGGGGCAGATATTAATGCAGAACATGATAATAAAATTACTCCTTTACATATTGCTGCTCACTATGGCCACGAAGATGTAGTAACCATTCTAACTGGAAAAGGAGCAATTGTTGATGCAAAAAATGGTGATGGATGGACTTCTTTACATTTTGCTGTTGAAAAGAACCACGAAAATGTAGTAAACACTCTAATTGGAAAAGGAGCAAATGTTAATGCAGAAAATGATAAAGGATGGGCTCCTTTACATCTTGCTATTACAAATGGCCACAAAGAGATAGTACAAGTTCTATCAAAAGCAGAAGGAATCAACGTTGATGCAAAAAATAGTGATGGGTGGACTCCTTTACATCTTGCTGCTGCAAATGGCCGCGAAGATATAGTAGAAACTCTAATTGAAAAAGGAGCAAATGTTAATGCAGAAGGTATTGTGGACGAGACTCCTTTACATCTTGCAGCCAGAGGGAGCCATAAAGATGTAGTAGACATTCTAATCGCAAAAGGAGCAACGGTTAATGCACAAAATAATAAAAGATATACTCCTTTACATATTGCTGCTGCAAAGAACCACATAGAAGTAGTAAAAATTCTAGTTGAGAAAGCAGATGTTAATGCAGAAGGTATTGAGGACAAGACTCCTTTACATCTTGCTGCTGCAAAGGGCCATAAGGATGTAGTAGAAACTCTAATTGCAAACAAAGTAAATGTTAATGCAGAAGATGATGATAGATGTACACCTTTACATCTTGCTGCTAAAAATGGCCACGAAGGTATAGTAAAAGTTCTGCTAGAAGCTGGAGCAGACCCTTCATTAAAAGATGTTGATGGAAAAACGCCAAGAGACCTCACTAAAGATCAAGGTATAATTCAGCTTTTAGAGGAAGCGGAAAAAAAGCAAACGTTAAAAAATGAGAATAAAAAAACGCCAAAGGATCTTACTGAAAATAAAGATGTAATGCAGCTTCCAGAGAAAAAGGAAGAAAAACAAATTGGAAAAAATGCAATTGTGAAAGAAAAAGAACAATCTGCAAAAAATGCAATTGTAAAAGGTGTTATTGTGTGTTTTGTAACTGCAGTGATAGTTGGTGTTGCACTTGCATTTGCTACTGCCCTATCTGTACCAGCAATAATTGGACTAGCTGCAGGATCTGCGCTCATAGTTGGTGCTGGTCAATATATAATGTCAAAGCCTAAACCTGAAATGAAAGAAGTAAAGGAACCTGTGCCTAGAGAGACAGAAAAAGCACTTACTTGATTTTTGTTATCCTGTTGCTATCAGACTAGCCTGGCACCTTATATTTATTGGGATAACTGTTTTATTATGAATTAAGTCAAAAACTCTGTAATATATTGAAGCTTAAAGATATCTTTAGATATGGAAGTTATTGCAGAAAATAGGAAAGCAAGGTTTGAATATTTCATCTTAGAAGAATTTGAAGCGGGTATGGTCTTATTAAGCAGTGAAGTTAAATCGCTGAGAGAAAGAAAAGTAAATATTTCCGACGCCTACGTTGTTGAAAAGAATAGCGAAGTATGGCTGCACAATATGCATATTGCAGAATATAAAGCTGCGAACCGAAAAAATCATAAACCAAAAAGGGAACGTAAATTACTCTTGCATAAAAAGGAGATAAATAAACTAATTGGTCAAATCAAGACTGCTGGGATAACTGTTGTGCCGCTTTCGGTCTATTTTAACGATAAAGGATTTGCAAAAACTAAAATTGCCATTGTAAAAGGAAAAAAACTCTACGATAAGAGAGCAACCATAAAACAGAGAGAGTGGGATCGTGAAAAAAGTAGATTGTCTAAGAATAATTTATAGCAAAATATGTCTTTAAATCCAGTAATTTTCAGCATCGGTCCTGTTTCTATATATTGGTATTCCTTAGCCTACGTTTTGGGTATAGTGTTTGCATATTGGTATTTACATAAGCTAGATGACCAAAAAATATTTACTAAGAATTTTTACGATTCGTTATTAACAGCCACTATTGTAGGTATTATCCTTGGAGGTAGACTTGGCTACGTATTGATATATGATCCAGTTCTTTATATAAGCAACCCTATTGAGATATTGAAGACCTGGGAAGGAGGGATGTCATTTCATGGTGGTGCTATAGGAGTTTTGCTTGCAGTAATAATTTCGTGTAAAAGACATAATATCCCTACATTTTATGCACTGGACCTAGTTTCTTGCGGAGTTCCCATAGGTTTATTTTTAGGTCGCATAGGCAATTTTATAAACGGAGAGTTATTTGGCAGAGTTACAACTATGCCATGGGGTATGGTATTTCCAGAGAGTGGTGATAATTTGCTGCATCATCCAAGCCAGCTTTATGAGGCACTTTTTGAAGGACTGCTACTTTTTGCAGTTGCAAATTCACTGTTTTTCTTAACTAGAATAAGACTGTATCACGGTGCGTTAACTGGTATTGCAGTTATGTGGTATGGAATAGCACGTTTTTTCGTTGAGTTTTTTCGCGAACCAGACTATCAAATTGGCTATTTGTGGCTTGATTTAACTATGGGGCAGTTGCTTTCTATACCTATGGTTTTGCTAGGAATGCTTGTATATCTAGGCGCATTAAATTTAAAATTTAATACGAAATCTGTCACATAGAGAAAAGGTGAGTTCAATAGAAAAATGTAGCCAGAAGCCCCACATTATGCACAATTGTACGAATTTTCTGCGTTGCAGTAGAATGAATCGGTGGGCTTTGTTGCATCGCTAGCTATGATGGATTAAAGATAAAAAAGGTGGAGAATATCAGTAGCTTATTATTCTGGTATTTATAACAAGAACGGTCAGTGAATACCTAAATTTGAGTAAAAGAAATTTCACTACCACTCACTAATCTGGCTAAAATTCAAGAATTTCAATGCTTTAGCTATTTTCAATAGAATTAAATTTATTAATATAAATAACAAATTACTATTCTTAAATTTGATCAGATTGATTGCAAAAAAACAAGATTTTCAATAAGTTGCTTATAATCCTAATTATAGTTAGCCTTTCATAAGTAGCGATGCAACAAAGCCATCCCAGTGTCAGCTACTTTCATGACACCATTTGCTGTGCAGTTTACCTTCAAAAATGAATGTTCGTACAGCTATGGAATGAATCGCGGTATGACGTAGCTTCGCTATAGGCAATGAAGGAAATATTAACTATACTTCTTTTTACCATTGTTTATATTTCCTATTCACATATATTAATATTTTACTCACTTAAAGTAAGCTAACTACCGTTATTAATATTTTTGTAATAAAAATTGTATATGGTGCATGTAATCAAATTAAGAGGAAGATTGTGGAAATTACGCCATCAATAAAAAAAGAATTGAAGCAAAGTACTCTATATGTTTGCCTAGAAAAATGCAAAAGTGCATTTTGGTTTATCTTTTGGTTTAGTGCGGGAATCAATTTATTAATGTTATTCCTACCACTTTATACCTCTCAAGTGCTTGATCGGGTGATATCGAGCGAAAGTGTATCAACACTAACTATGCTGACAATTATCACTTTATCTGCATTTGCATGTTCTGCAATGCTTGAAACTTGTCGATATTTAGCCATGGCAAAAATAGGTGATTGGATCGATAAAACTGCAACACCAGATCTGATAGTAAGGTCAATCAGGCTAACGTCAGTGCAGAGCTCAACTTCAAGTGGTGAAGCAATACGAGATCTCGGAGTGATAAAAAATTTCATTACAGGAAATGGTATATTCTCACTGTTTGATACTCCATGGTCGTTAATTTACCTTGTGGTGATTTTCATGATACATACCTCCACGGGGTTTATAGCTATTACTGGAATTATTATATTAGTCTCTATGGCAATATGGAATGAACTTGCCACTAAACGAATATTACAAGAAACCAACGAAGAAACTATACGGAATATCAATGCTATAGATGTTGCAACAAGAAATGCAGAAGTGGTTGAAGCTATGGGCATGTCAGAATTCATAGTCTCTGATTGGTGTAAACGAAATGATCAGAACCGAGCAATGCAAATTAAAGCACAAAATCGCTCTAATGTAATTACTGGAATCACTAAATTTTTGCGCTCAACTCTGCAAATATCAGTAATTGGAACAGGTGCATTACTTGCAATCACAGCTCATAAGACTGCCGGTAGCATCATCGCTGCTTCAATTTTAATGGGTAGAGTATTAGCACCATTTGACGCTGCGGTTCATACTTGGAAGTTTTTAAATCAGGCTAGAATGTCATATGGAAGGCTACAAAGACTTATATTAACATCGCCAAAAAGAGAGCAAACGATGGCTCTACCAGAACCTGAAGGAAAATTGGAATTTGATAGAGTATTTTTTACTCCTTATGGAAGCAATAAGCCGACAGTAAAAGGAATATCATTCATTATAGATCCTGGAGATGTAGTTGGTGTTATTGGTGCAAGTGCTTCTGGTAAATCCACTATCGCAAAATTAACTGTTGGTGTATGGAAGCCAATATCTGGTGTAGTCAGACTAGATGGCGCTGATGTATATACTTGGAATCGAGAAAATTTTGGTAATTATGTTGGCTACTTACCTCAGGATATTGAGTTATTTAACACTAGTGTCAAAGCTAATATTGCTCGCATGAGACCAGATCCAAATCCTGAAGAAATAATCAAAGCAGCAAAAATTGCAGGAATACATGAACTAATACTAAGCTTACCAAATGGATATGATACAACAATAGGAGGTCCTGGAGGAGTAACGCTCTCTGGCGGCCAAAAACAGCTTCTTGGACTTGCCAGAGCTTTTTATGGTCACACAAAACTTTTAGTACTTGATGAACCAAACGCTAACTTAGATAGCAATGGAGAGGCATGCTTAATTAATGCAATTGGCATTGCAAGAAAACAAAATACTACTACTGTTATCATCACTCACAAGCTACCGTTATTGTCCGTAGTTGATAAGGTGATCCTCATGTCAGATGGTATCATTTACGCTATGGGACCAAAAGATGGGATTTTGAGCAAATTAGTTGCTCCATCATCAAGTACCACAGAAGATGAGCGCTCTTCAGCAAATGGTTAGTTTACTTACAATAAATTCTGTATCTGAAATAACAACTGTTCCAGAAAAATATATATTTCTTTACCATTAGAAATAATATTACAAGAATAGTAAATAGATTAATAACTCTTATTAATTAAAGTCAATCGGCAGATATAGCTAAAGTGGCTTAGGTTTACCTACAATTTGAAAAACAACAAATTCGTCTTAATGAATTTTCTTAATTTATTATCTAAATAACTTAATATTAGTGGTAATTTTATAAAAAAATTATAATATAAATAATGTTGCTGCGAAAATTTATAACAATATTTCCCTCTAACGTTTAATGAATTTCAATAAATTGCCTTTTTAATTCTAGATAAGTATATGCTTTGTTAATATGTTTAGTTCAAAATCCAAAAGTAAGTTTATGCTTTCTATTGGAGAAGAAGGCATAATGTTACTATATTTTAAAAATAATACTTTAAATAAAAGGTATTTTGTTAAGGGCAAAAACGATAAAGCAGTTTCCGATTTAATTTCATGTCTTTCGTCAGATAAAAAAGCACCTTTATACCTGGTGCTTAATCATGCAGATCAAAATTACTCGCTACAGTTTATTACAAGGGCAAACAAGATTAGTGCCTATCTATCAGCAAAAACAAAGATGGAGCATTTTTCTCGTAATAATGACATAAGTTCAGTTTTTTGGGTTGAGAAGCCAAACAAATTCAATCAAAACTGGTGCTATCTTCTTGTTTCATCAAAAGCAAAGCATTTAGTAGAATATTGGTTGAATGTGTTGATTGAGATAGGCTCCAACTTTAAGGGAATATTAATGTTTCCTATAGAAATAAGTAATATAACAAAAAAGATTCTACATAAAGATCCTAATAATTGGAAAATTATAGTTGCTGCAACTAAAACGGGAGGCTATAGACAAGTGGTTCTTAAAGAGAATAAAATGGTATTTACGCGCTTAACATCATTTACTAATGATAATTTACCAGGAATTATCGCTGGTGGAATATATCAGGAAGTGCAAGATACTATTCGATCCTTAACTAAGTTTGGGTTTGAAAAAAATAACCCTATCGACCTTTGTATCATAGTGTCAGAAGATATCAAAGCTAGTTTATCAGTCATAAATTTTTCAGAGAACAGTGTGAACATATTAACTCCATATGAGTTAGGCAAACTATTAGGAGCAGAACTAGCTATAAGTGAAAAAGATAACTTTTGCGATACCATAATTTTGTTTCATAGCTTTAAGAATAAATTAGCAGCTATTTTTAATACAAAGGAAACTAAAGAATTTTATCTATTCAATTACCTTTATTTAAACTCTCCTCGAATTTTTCTATACTTCGCCCTGGTTTTAGTTATAACAAACACCCTTTGTTTGCTAAATTTGTATTCAAATTTCAATGTCGCTGATAATTTATCAGCAAAGCAGAACACCTTAAATAACCAATTAACAAAACTTAGCCAAAGCTATAATGTAAAAAAAATAGATGAAATTTATGATTTTATTAATATCAATAATATTTTATCAAAAATAGAATACTCTCCTCTTACACAAGTTAAGTATGTAGAAAAGTTAAAAATACCAAGTATAGAGCTTCGATCATTTGAATGGAATTATAATGAGGCAAAAAGTTATATTACCACAACTTTAAAGTTTAATTTTCAATCCGGTAAAAATATTTCTCATCAATACGAGAAACTACGAAAAAATTTAAACGATAATTTTCGTACCTATGACATTAATATTTCTAGCTTACCTGCTGCTAAAGAGCAAAATCTATCTATTGATGTTGAAATAGGAGAGGCAATGTAGATTAATGACTATCTCTCAATTAAAAAGAAAAGCTACAATTCAGTTTATATCGTATTTGTTATTATCTGTTGGATTAATAGGGTTATTAACATATGTTGTTATCTATAACGAAAAGATTTATAATAAAAACCAAATTGCGATTGATAAAATACGTTCTATTAATTTACAGATTACTGGAATTCAAAAAAAGGAAGTTGTTCTAAATAAAAACCTAGATTTATGGAAAAAAATTTCCTCTTCAAATTTACATAGTAGCAGATACATTGCAAATTTAAATTTCGAGCTTAGCAAGTTATATAAAAAGTACTATATATTAGAACCTGAAATATCAATTTCTATACCCGAAGAAGTTGAGCTCCACAACAAAAGTGAACGCACAAAAGTAATAAAAAGTGAAGTGATCCTAAATTTAAGCTCAATCAGCGATAAGCATATTTTTTTATTTCTACAGTCTATTCCAAATCTGCCAGGTTATGTTATGATCAAATCTCTTATTTTAAATAAGCAGAGAAATATTGATGCTGCAACTATGAATCAGATTTTGAATGGTAATATGATAGAGATAGTGAGAGCTAATATAGTCTTTGATTGGTATACTATATTAAGTAGATAAGGTGATGAACATAAAGCTGTTTTTTATTTTTACGCTACTCATTTCCAATGTTAATGCATATTGCAGTTGTGAAGATATCATAGAAAGCATAGAAATTTGTAAGGAGTATTCTTGCCGACAATATATTGGCAATGAAGATTTTATTGAGCATAAAATATTAGGATTAAATAGTGGAAATTTATGCGTATATATAGAAAAACAAGGTAATGATGAAATGGTTTGTCATCATTCTCAGTATGGAATGATGATAGAAAAAAGATATTTTGAAAGTATTCTTAAAGTTGGCAATCAAGAAATCGACGATTTTATTGATATAGCAAATTTGCGTGCAAAAGAGTGTTTCTTTATCAACAATCAAAAACTAAGCTATACAGATCGGGACGATATAATAAGAGAAGCAGTGGAAAGTGACTTTGACGTTTTGTCACAATATAGTAACGTAAAAAGCATTTTTTTTGATGAAGAGCCAGTTAATAGAATGGTCAATGAAATGGAAAAGTTCAATTTACGATCTTCAAGAGCTGCAAAAGAGGAGGTATCAGATAATTTCAACAGTAAGGTAGTGAGTTTAGACTCAATTTTATATCTTTCTCCCGATACATGGAAAATATGGGTAAATGGAAAACTGTTTATAAATACTAAGGATTTAAAAGTGCACTCAGTCACTGAAAATTATGTAACTTTTGTATGGACCGTAGATCAAAAAGCAATAAAAAAGCATGCGAATGATTCTCAAAATGTATATTTTGGATATGGGAGTATTATGTTTACGCTTTATCCAAAACAAAAATTTGACTTGGATGGCTTATCTATTAAATAACTTAAATATATATGCGCTTGTAGCTCAGTTGGATAGAGCGTTGCCCTCCGGAGGCAAAGGCCGTGGGTTCGAATCCCTCCAAGCGCACTTTTAATTAAATTTGACAATAGTATTTTCACATAAGATAATAAAAGGATTTATTTAGAGCATAATTATGTCTGGTGGTACCATAAACAAAGTCATACTAGTTGGTAATTTAGGAAAAGATCCTGAAATTAGGACTACACAAAATGGAAAAGAAATGGCAAGTTTTTCAATAGCCACGTCTGAAAGTTGGACTGACAAACTTTCCGGTATGCGCTCTGAAAAGACAGAGTGGCATAATATCGTAATTTTTAGTGAAGGATTAGTAAAAATCGTCAAAGATTTTGCACGTAAAGGCAGTAAAGTTTATGTTGAAGGTTCTTTGAGAACTAGAAAATGGACTGACCAAAACGGTGGTGAAAGATACACAACAGAGGTGGTTCTATATAATTTTAATAGCGCTCTTACTCTCTTGGATTCACGAAATAGTGCGCCAAATTCTGATTACAAGCCAAGTGAATACAAACAAGGTGAAACAGAACAAAAAGATAAACACGAAAGTTTTGACAACGATATAAAAGATGAACTACTCGACGATGAAATACCATTTTAACAATTTAAATTGAAATCTACATTTTTATGGACTGCTTGTGTTACTCCTTTTAATTGCAATGGAGATAGTATAGATTATAGCAGTTTGCAGCGTTTACTGACAATGCAAGTTAAAGCTGAAAATGGCGTAGTGTTGCTGGGTAGCACAGGTGAGAGCCTATCGCTTACTGATTCTGAAAAGCGTACATTAGTTGAATTCGTATGTAAGCTAAAATTAAATACGAAAATTATAATTGGCGTACCAGGAGTGAATCTATATCAGACTCTTGAATGGCTTGATTTTTGCAAGGGTATGCCTATTCATGGCTATCTAATGACAACTCCCATTTATGCAAAGCCCGGAATTATGGGGCAGACTTTATGGTTTGAAAAGCTGCTTGAGAAAGCACATGTGCCGGTTATGTTTTACAATATTCCATCAAGAGCAGGAATAAATCTTCACGCTGAAACTGTACGCAACTTATCCAGCCACGAAAAATTTTGGGCTATCAAAGATTCAAGTGGCACTGTTGATACTTTAGCTCAGTATAAGAAAGTTGCACCAAATATTGAGGTCTTTTGTGGAGATGATAATATGATATCCGATATGGCCGCTTATGGTGCGGCTGGCCTGGTTTCCGTTGCTTCCAATGTTTGGCCATATGTAGCACATGAATATGTTAAGAAGTGCCTCAATGGCAGGAACCCTCAGGCAGATATCTGGCAACAGGCTTGCGAAGCCCTATTTATTGCCAGCAACCCAATACCCACTAAAGCACTTTTGCATGATATTCGGCTCATAGAACATCAAACTGTCCGCCTACCGCTCAGCACAGAAGACTTGCCTTCTGTTGAAAAATTGAGGCAAGTCAATAAAATGATTCTTGGATGGAAAGAATTGGCTACTCTCTAAATAGTCTTGCAACTTTGATTTAATATACAATCCAAGTTTCATTTGAACACTCCCAAACTTATCACTTTATGCCACTGGTCTTCATCTAAAATTTCTACACCTAATTCCACTGCCTTTTTATATTTGGATCCTGGTTTTTCTCCTGCAATTAGGTAGTCAGTTTTAGCAGAAAGATGTGAGCTGACCTTTGCTCCCAGAGTTTTGGCTCTTACTTTTGCCTCTCCTCTACTCATAGCAAGTAGCTTACCAGTAAACACTATAATTTTATTATTTAAAACAGAGTTACTAGAGTTGGAGCTCACAGGAAGAATTTGAAGACAAGCAGTAAGATCATTTAACATTTTGATGTTATGTTCCTTAGAAAAAAATGATTCCAAAGATTCAGCCCCTTTTTTTCCTATGCCATCTATACCTACTAGCTCAGTATTATCTAATGACAGTTCAATCATCGAATTATACCAGTTATTATAAGAAACATAATAATCTGCAAGCAATTCTGCTGCAACTTGGCCAATAAATCTAATACCTAAAGAAAATATAAACCTATCTAGAGTTATTACCCTTCTGCTTTGTATAGAATTTAACAAATTAGCTATAGATTTCTCGCCCCAACCAGACTGTTCTTCCAGATTAAATTCATCCAATCTTTCTTCTAAAGTAAAAATATCATGGATTTGTTTTATCAGACCAAGGTCGTAAAAAAACTCTATCTGCTTATCACCAAGGCCAACAATGTCAAATGCATCTTTCGATACAAAATGCTTTAGTTTTTCTATCATTTGAGCTTTACAGGCAAATTCCTCAGGACATCTTACTGCTGCCTCTCCCTCAACCTGACCTACTTTACTACCACATTCAGGGCATACTTCAGGAAACACAAATTCAGGTGTATTTGGAAGACGAGAATCTCTGCTTACTTCAACGATCTGGGGAATTACATCACCTGCCCTTTTGATTGTTACAATATCTCCCTCTCTTATGTCTTTACGTTTTATCTCATCTTGGTTATGCAGACTTGCTCTACTAACTAGCACCCCACCAACATTGACTGGCACTAAATCTGCAACTGGAGTTAAAACCCCTGTTCTGCCCACCTGTATAAATATCTTGTTTAACTTTGTTTTTGCATAAACCGCAGAAAACTTGTATGCAAGTGCTGAGCGCGGTGCTTTGTGAGTATTCCCTAGACGATTTTGTAGTACCAAATCATTTACTTTATAGACTATTCCATCAATATCATAATCCAAGTTATAGCGACAGTTATAGACTTCATTATAGAACTTCAGCATTCCATCTAAACTACTCGTTAAGGACTGATGCTCATTTACGCAAAAACCAAGTGCCTCAAGCTTATTTAGTACCTCACTTTGACTTTTCTCTGCTCCACCAATCAAAGAATAAGCAAAATATCTAAGAGGTCTGCTTGCTGTAATGTTTGCATCCAATTGCTTTAGAGAACCAGCGGCTGCATTTCGAGGATTGGCAAATTCATCGTTTTCATTTAACTTTAAAAAGTCGCTGTTACTGATGTATATTTCACCTCTTACTTCTAGTCTTCCTTGCACACCTTGCAAAAACTTAGGAAAGCCTTTTATTGTTGCAACATTGTGAGTGACATCTTCCCCTACAAAACCATCACCTCGAGTTGCAGCTTTAACAAATCTTCCATCCTCATAAATTGCAGAAAACGACAACCCATCAATTTTTGGTTCACATAATATCTCTATTTTGTCCTCAATTAAAAACCTCTTTATTTTAGACAAAAATTTCTCTACACCTTGTTCATCATAAGCATTCTCAAGGGAAAGCATAGGTTCTTGATGTTCCACCTTAGAAAACCTCTCATCAGGTGGAGCACCAACACTATCTTGTGTTGCATAAATTTCTGGCTCTATTTCAGCTAACTTTTTCTTCAGTTCATCATATTCAGCATCACTTATTTCTGGCTTATTTTTTTGGTGATACAAAACATTATGATAATTTATTTGATCTTGCAGTTTTTCTCTCATCTTTTCTAAGTTAGTCATGATACCAATATAATGCTACATTAGCCTTTGTCGTCAAGCTGTGAATTTTCTTGAATTTATCATATGGTCTTAATCCATCAAATATCAAAGGTGCCACAATGCTATAGCCATACTTATTCTTCTCTTGCTCAATTGTATTAGCAGATCTCGCTTGCTCTAGCCATATATTTATATAAAATTAAAATAAATTAGAGTAAACAATATTGCTATTTAAATGCTAACAAGATTCGCTCCAAGCCCAACTGGCTACCTCCACGTAGGAAACGTACGAACTGCCTTGGTTTGTTGGATGTACACACGCAATCAAAACGGAAAATTTTTACTCCGTTTTGATGATACTGACCTTCAGCGTTCAGATGTCAAATATATAAATGATATCATAGAAGACCTAAAATGGATTGGCATAGATTGGGATGCAAGTTTTAAGCAATCAGAGCGCTTTGAGCGTTACAATGAGGTGTTTTTGCAGTTAATAAAAGAAGGGCATATTTATGCATGCTATGAAACAAGAGAAGAGTTAGACATTAAACGAAAATTGCAGTTAAAACAAGGATTTCCCCCGGTATATGACAGAAGCGCGTTACTTCTAACTGAGCAAGAGAAAATTCGTTATGAGCAAGAAGGACGAAGACCACATTTTAGATTTAAATTGGATAGAAATGAAGTTGTAAAATGGAATGATGAAGTTAAAGGTGAAATAAATATTGCAACCAGTAGCGTCAGCGACCCTGTGGTAAAAAGAGAAGATGGAATTTACACATACATGTTACCTTCTGTTACTGATGATGTTGACTTTAATGTAACTCATATTGTACGCGGGGAAGATCATGTAACTAATACCGCAGTGCAAATCCAAATGATTAAAGCATTAAAAGCGAAAATCCCTACATTTGCTCACCTGCCTTTGCTACATTTTGATGATAGCAAGATATCGAAACGGAAAGGCGGGCTGGATATCAAATCTATAAAAGAAGATGAAATTGAACCGATGGCACTAGTTAGTTATTTAGTGAAGCTTGGAACATCCAATCCAATTGAAGCTTGCGCCTGTATGCAATCTTTGATTGATTCATTTGACATTAAAAAATTTAGCTCAGCATCTGCACAATTCAGCTTGAGTGAAATGTATAAGCTAAATAGCAAAGTGCTGCAACAAATGCTATTTGAAATGGTGCAAGACCGTTTAAATCAAATTGGAGTGGGCTCCTCAGAGTTTTGGTATTTTATAAGGAACAATATAGAAAGGTTTTCTGAGGTGGCCAAGTGGTGGAAAATATGCAAATCTGATATAGAGCCTGTGATTCTTGATAAGGAGCTTATAAAAATTGCGTTCAATGCATTGCCCCAAGGTGATTGTAATGAAAACACGTTGTCAGAATGGGTCAAAACTATTCGACAAACAGTGGATATAAAGGCAAAAAACCTATTTACGCAGTTGCGTTCAGCTTTAACAGGAACAGAAACAGGACCAGAGCTCGCTAAACTATTAATTTTTATCGGCAAAGAAAATATCATTGCAAGGTTAAAAGAAAAGTGAAAACTAAAGAATTATAGCTAATGCAATCCCTACGTCATACCGCGATTCATTCGCGGTATCTCTCAGCCGCTAACAAGAGATCCCGCTAACAAGCAGCGGGATGACGGTTGTCGTTTAGCCATAAACATTAAGAAATTCACCAAACGAAAAAAAAGGCAAAAGAAGCCCCGTGGTTATTATCCGCTTTAAAATATTGGCGTTTTTTATGTTTTAAACGCTTGACAAGCGAGATTCAGCCGCTTTTAATTGCAACTAACTTACGCTGCAAATGTTTAAGAAATTTACTAAGCAGAAAAAAAGACAAAGAATCCCCGAGTTAGCTAGTCTTTTACTATCTCTGTCGAGTATTGGCATTTTTTGATGTCTTGTAACGCTTTATAAGCGCGTTCAGCTTATTTAGATAAAAATCTAGATGTAGATGAAGTTTTGTAAAGACATACAGTATCTATATACTGCAAAAAATTGAACATAAGACGCCGATACATTAAGTAATCCTTACCTTTTAATCTGCAGATTGGCGAAAGCAAATACAATAGCTTCACTATCATGATAAGGGAGCTGGCGGAGTTTGTCAAGTAAGTTTTTGTATTTTAATTTTAGAATTTTATAGGCTTTTGTTCTCATGAAAATTATGTTCTCATGAGTAAATTAATGTTATCCTTTTTTGTTGATCTAAAGTTTTTTATGTTCATACACTTGCGTGTTCATAGTGTTTATTCGCTGCTTGAAAGCTCGGTTAAAATTGAGGAGCTGATCGGCCTTTGTTTGCGAAATAAAATGCCAGCGGTTGCAATTACTGATTCAGGTAACTTGTTTGGCTCACTTGAATTTGCAGAATATGCGGCAAGTAGGGGAATACAGCTAATAATAGGATGCAATATTATAGTTAAACATTCAGAACAAAATTTACCTATATTATTGCTTGCAAAAAATGAGCAAGGGTACACTAATTTAGTCACTTTGGTGAGTGAGTCTTTTAGAAAGCGCAAGAATAACAGCGATATTCCTTACGTTGATTTTGATGAGCTATTGAATTTAAGTACGGGTCTGATCGCTTTAACCGGTGGATGTTTGGCTCAACTATTGTTGGGGCAAGATAAAGAAACGGTTGAAAAACTGCTTTCAGCATTTAATGGTCATTTATATGTTGAATTGCAGCGTCATGGGCTGAATAAAGAGCTAGAGCTTGAAGAAGCTTTGATAGACTTTGCTTATCAGCGCAATATACCACTAGTTGCAACGAACGATGTGTTTTTTCCAAATAGGTCTGACTATGAGGCTTATGATATATTAACGTGTATATCGGAGGGGAGTTATGCCCTGGAGAATAACAGAAAGAAGTTAACTACCGAGCATTACTTCAAGTCTGTGGTAGAAATGGAGGAGCTGTTCAGCGACATTCCCGAAGCAATTCATAACACTTTAGTGATAGCTAAGCGGTGCTCTTACATGCCAAGAAGCAGGCAGCCTATTTTGCCTAAATTTCCTTGTCGAGAAAATAAAACTGAGAATGAAGAACTGAGGGAGCAGGCAGTTGCAGGATTAGAATTCCGTATTGCGAATGAGACAGACATAGACCTTAAACAATACTACGATCGGCTGAATTACGAACTGAGTGTGATAACTTCGATGAACTACGCTGGCTACTTTTTGATAGTTTCTGATTTCATTCGTTGGAGCAAAGCAAATGGCATTCCAGTTGGTCCAGGAAGAGGCTCTGGTGCTGGATCAATTGTTGCTTGGGGCTTGCAGATTACAGACCTTGATCCAATAAAGTTTGGCCTAATATTTGAAAGATTTTTGAATCCTGATCGTGTATCGATGCCTGACTTTGATATCGATTTCTGCCAAGAGAAAAGGGACCTGGTTATTGATTATGTTCAGAAAAAGTACGGTTATGTTGCTCAAATAATCACTTTTGGTAAATTGCAGGCAAGGGCAGTATTGCGTGATGTTGGTAGAGTATTGCAAATGCCTTACTCTCAAGTGGATAAAATATCTAAAATGGTTCCATTTAATCCAGTAAATCCTGTAACTTTATCACAAGCGATAGAGTTTGATCAAAACCTGCAGAAAGAGCGGGATAGTGATGAGGTAATTGCAAAGCTTCTTGATATATCGCTAAGGCTCGAAGGAATATATCGTCACGTTTCAACTCATGCTGCTGGAATTGTAATATGTGATCAAAAGTTGGAAAATTTTGTTCCTGTGTACTATGATCCAAATTCGGCTTTGCCAATCACTCAATACAGCATGAAATATGTGGAGAAAGCTGGGCTAATAAAATTTGATTTTCTTGGGCTTGGTACGCTAACGCTAATAGATCATGTATGTCGTTTAATTAATCGTGATGGAAAAAAGATTGATATTTCTTCAGTTCCTTTAAATGACCAAAAAACCTATGAGATACTCTCAAGCGGTGATTCAATTGGAGTGTTTCAGCTTGAAAGTTCGGGAATGAGAGAAGCTTTAATTAAACTAAAACCGGACTGCATTGAAGATATTATCGCTTTAATTTCCCTTTATCGTCCAGGACCTATGGATAACATTCCAACTTATGTTGCAAGAAAACACGGACTTGAAAAGCCAGATTATATTCATCCGTTACTTGAGGAAGTATTAAAAGAGACATTTGGGGTAATAATTTACCAAGAACAAGTGATGGAAATAGCCCGTATTCTTTCCGGGTATAGCTTAGCGGAAGCAGATTTGCTGAGACGTGCTATGGGTAAGAAAATCAAGGAAGAGATGGATAAACAACGTGAACTTTTCATCCAAGGGGCAACGAAGAATGGCGTTGATTACGACAGGGCAAGTTATATCTTTGACCTTGTTGCAAAATTTGCTGGTTATGGGTTCAATAAATCTCATGCTGCAGCATATGCGGTGATATCTTATCAAACGGCTTACCTTAAAGCTAATTATCCATTAGAATTTTTTACAGCACTAATGAATCTGAATATTGATGATAGAGATAAACTGAATTTATTTTATCATGCAGCAAAGTTTAGTGGCGTTACCGTTCTTTCACCTGATATAAACAAGTCTCAAGCTGAATTCTCAATAGAGGATGAACGCATACGTTATGGTATTGCTGCCTTGAGGAATGTTGGTTTTTCTATAGCGGAAGGAATAGTGAACGTACGTTCAAGCGCTTGTAAGGACATATGGGAATTCATTCAAAATTCAGGTCATATAATAAATAAGAGAGCGCTAGAAAGCCTGATTAAATCCGGAGCATTCGATAGCGTGCATAAGAACAGAAAGCAGCTATATGAGTCAATGGACACGCTGATTTACTTTGCAAATAAAAACAAACAGGATAGAGAATCAAGTCAAACTGCTTTGTTTGGTAGTCTTGATGTCCTCAAACCGAAACTTGAGAATGTGGAAGATTTTGATGAAGAGGAAAAATTAGAACATGAGTTATTTTCACTAGGATTTTATTTAACTAATCATCCGCTTGAAAAATTTAGAACTCTTCTGGAAAAGTTAAATATTGGGTTTATCGGAGAAAATAGAACAGCAAAAACTGCTGGGGTAATATTAAATGCACGTATGAGAACTTCAGAGCGTGGAAGGTTTGTTATCCTCACACTTTCTGATCCCCATAACGTTTCTGAAATAGCATTCTATAATAATGAAATAATAGAAGAAAAAAGAGATTTATTTTCACCAGGAACATTTGTGATAATTGATCTTGAAGCTTCGGAAAATACAACAAGATTAGCAGGCAAGGATATATCTGAGTTTACAAAAAGAGTCACTTCTACAATAAAAGAATTAGTTCTCACCACTGAGTGCACGGATTCGCAAAAAGCCGCTATGGAATTAAACACAATATTGAAAGATGAAGGCAGAACCAAAATAATGCTAAAACTTCTTCTCGAAAAACATAAAGTGAGCATCTTATTACCAGGTGCATACTCAATTGCTCCTCAAGTAATTTATGAAATATCTAATTTAAGCTGGATTAAAGGCGTAGAAATTAATACAAATAACTTGCTTATATAAAAAAGCTTTATATAATGAAATATTTAATCGTTATTAAAGGAAGATATAGTGAATCTTTATGAATTTACTTTTATAGCACAACAAGGATTGTTACAGCAAGAAGTAGAGGAGATGGTCCAAGAGCTAGCTGTTTCATTGAAAAATATTAAAGCAGATATTATGTTCCAGCAAATCAGGGATATTCTGAAAAAAGGAAATGACAAGCTTACAAAACAAGAGTTAGAAGTGCGTGCTGAGGACATTAAAGAAAGTCTAGTTGCTTACTCTGATTTCTTGGAAGATCTTACAAAAATTTTATGGGTTGAATTAGAAGAAGATCTTTCAAATTTGAAAGAAGTGAAGTCAAAAATCGATAAAGAGTTGAAAGATGACCTAAAAGATTTAGGAATAACGCAAGATTTTACAAAATTTCTAGGAGGCAGTACTAAAAGTGCGTTTATCCATAACGCAGTAAATGCTTTGAAGAGAAATATTTCAGAACATCTAATAAAGATTTTTCAAGATATTTTGAAAGATTTTAGAATAAACGGTCCAACTCAATCGAGCAAAGCGTTGGAAATGCTTTTGAAAAACATTGAAGCATCAGGATTAATCAAGTATGAACATTGGGGTCTTTTGGATTTTGCATATCACAAAAATAAAATGAAGAGCGGTCATTATTGTATAATGTGCATAAGTTCTACTGCAAGCATTCTGGATGAATTTATGCGTAGAATGAAACTTAATGAGAACGTTATTCGCCACTTTCCTGTGCAGGTTGATAAAATTTTTGAAGGTAAATCTCATATGATGAATAAACAAATTGAGGAGCAAAGCGCATAATGATGAAAAGACGAAATAGTTTTAATAATTCTTACGTATCTGTAAATAATAGGACTGGCTTTAGGCGTTCTAAAGTTTGCCCTCTTGCTGCGTCTAAAGATGAAGACATAGATTATAAGAATATAGATTTATTATCCAAGTTTACCTCTGACTATGGTAGGATATTACCTAGAAGATTAACAGGCGTATGTGCAAAAAAACAAAGGAAGTTACGCTTAGCGATCATAAGGGCACGTTTTTTAGCTCTTATTCCTTACTGTACTAAAAAAGTTTAGGTAATTTATGTTGATAATTTTAAAGGAAAATATAAGGACTTTAGGTAAGCTTGGTGAAGTTGTCACAGTTAAACCAGGTTATGCACGTAATTTTCTTTTTCCACAAAGAAAAGCGGTGAAAGCTACCAAGGAAAATTTAACAAAGCTAGAGGAGCAACGTTTATTACTGGAAGAAGAGAATATAAAAAGATTAAATGTAGCAAAAGAGCTTGCGTTGTCACTACATGATAAGTTTGTGGTATTAATAAAGCAAGCTTCAGAGGATGGTAAAATTTTTGGTTCTGTAACAACACGTGAAATTGCGAAAATTTTACTACAAGAAGGACATGTGATAGATCACCGTAGTTTATCTTTTGGTGGAGTAAGCATCAAAAACTTGGGTGAATACCAAGTAAACGTAGAATTACATAGTGAAGTAGTAGTACCAATTACTATATACGTCGTGAAATCCGAAACAGATGCAAATGAGCTAAGGCAAGTAAAATTGCAAAATCAGAAGTCTGAGCAACAAGAGGCAGAGCAAGATGCGAATAAAGAAGCTACTGATGGTGATGATAGCTGATCAAAGATGATCCCTTGTTATAGTCGTAAAGAAATGTCTGCCATGGCTAAGCTGGTGTCATCCCAGTGCTTCCCTCATGTCATCCCAGTGCGTGACACTGGGATCCAGTTTATTTCATCATGGACATTATTTTATGCTTCTAGAATCCGTTGTCCATTGAATAATTTGCAAATACTTTTATACCTGGATTCCAGTGTCACGCACTGGAATGACACCATTATTGGAGTAAATCAAAAATGATCCCACGCTATAGCCGTAAAGAAATTTCTGCCATGGCTAAGCTGGTTTCATCCCAGTGCTTCCCTCATGTCATCCCAGTGCGTGACACTGGGATCCAGTTTATTTCATCATGGACATTATTTTATGCTTCTAGAATCCGTTGTCCATTGAATAATTTGCAAATACTTTTATATCTGGATTCCAGTGTCACGCACTGGAATGACACCATTATTGGAATAAATCAAAAATGATTCCCCGCTATAGCAGAAAAGAAATGTCTTCCATTTGGGAGGAAAATAATAAATTTAATATATGGCTTAAAATAGAAAAATTAGCGTGTGAAGCTCAAGCAAAGTTAGGAGTGATTCCGAATAATATTGCTGAGAACCTCTCTGGTGCTATTGAATTTGATGTTGAATGTATCAACGAAATTGAATCCATTGTAAAACATGATGTTATAGCTTTTCTGACATATATTGCTAAAAAAGCGGGAGTTGATGTTCGTTATCTTCATTATGGAATGACAAGTTCTGATGTTTTGGATACATGCCTTGCGGTGCAACTGAAAGAGTCCTGTGATATTTTGCTCGAGAATCTAAAAAATTTACTTGCAGCATTGAAAAAAAAAGCTGAGGACTATAAAGATATTGTTTGTGTTGGACGCAGTCACGGAATGCATGCAGAACCAACAACTCTTGGAATAAAATTTGCCAGATTTTATGCTGAATTTAAACGCAATTATCAGAGATTAATTAGCGCGCAAAAAGAGATCTCAATTTGTAAAATATCAGGTGCAGTAGGCAATTTTGCAAATGTTGATCCGTTTGTTGAAGAATATGTAGCGAAAGAAATGGGACTCATACCTGAAACCATATCATCTCAAATCATTCCTCGTGATAGACATGCCATGTTCTTTTCAGTTTTGGGAGTAATTGCAAGTTCAATAGAAAATGTTGCTGTTGAAATTCGTCATTTGCAAAGAACTGAAATCGGCGAAATTTCTGAGCATTTTTCCACTGGGCAGAAGGGAAGCTCTGCTATGCCACACAAATGTAATCCTATTTTAAGTGAAAATCTGACTGGACTCTCACGTTTAATACGCAGTTATGTTTTTCCTGCGTTAGAAAATGTTGCATTGTGGCACGAACGTGATATATCACACTCGTCTGTGGAAAGATGCATTGCTCCTGATGCTTGTATAACAATGGATTTTGCTTTAGTGCGATTAACAGATTTGATAGATAAATTGGTGATCAATAAGGAAAACATTGAAAAGAACTTAAATTCTTCAAAAGGTTTAGTTTTCTCACAGCGTGTATTGCTTGAGTTAGTAAATAGTGGTTTGGCGAGGGAAGAGGCGTATAAAATTGTTCAGAGCAATGCAATGAAAGTGAAACAAAACAACAGTGATTTTCTGGCCGAATTGAAACAAGATAAACCCTTACTTAAGGTTATTAACTCGGAAAAACTTGAATCTTTGTTTGATTTGAAGTATTATACGAAACATATAGATCGTGTGTATAATAAGGTTTTTAATTAGGCTGAGTAGCTCAGTTGGTAGAGCAGGAGGATCATAATCTCTTGGTCGGGGGTTCAAGTCCCTCCTCAGCCACTCGAACTAAACTATGTTTAGCAAAGCAGTGCTATTGGTGAAACCCAGTGTCAGTTACTTGGAATGAGTTGTATATCCACTCAGGTGAGGAGACAATGGATAAGAGATTGTGAAAAGGGTTTAGCTTTTGGCCTATGATCTCTTTAAATGACAGAATTTCACTACAAAACTTAACTTTCTTCTATGCAGTTAGCTAAGTCAAGAAAGGTGAATCTATCTCTTGTTGTAAACGCAAGATCGACCACTTTACAATATTGTTCTTTATTCCAACTGAGGTGCTCTGGTAAGTGTGGAATTGATAGATCTTCAAATATTTTTTGCAGGTGTTTTGCAGGTAGTAAATTTTGCTTAATTAAACTGGAAATATTATGCCATTCTTTACAAATAATCTCTTGGATTTTTTGCTGCATAATTTGCTTCTGTTCAAAAGTTCTTACAAATTCGATATTATCAAAGTACTGAGTTATATGTTTTACATCTAAAGTGGTCGGTTTGATAATCGGGTTTTGTATTGATAATATCTTTTCCTGTAAATTAGCCATAGTAATCGTTGTGACAGCAATTTTTTCACCATGTAGTGAGGAATAATCTTTTGTTACCATTTCCATTGCGTGAGCTATCATATGCTCTCCTTGGCTTGCAGAATAGCTGCCTTTTGACATCACCATTCCAAGTCCTGAAATTAGTAGAACTTCCATAAGTAATAGGACCTCTTTTCCACTTCTTTTAGTAAGCGCCGTATATTCTCTTAGCAAAATTTGCTCCAAATCGTGAACAAGTGTAAAAGGTAATTCATTGTATTCTGTGCTAAGCAACAAATGAGATAGTAGCCAGTCAGCCTGAACTGTTGAACGACAAATGAAATCTGCAAATCCGCTTAATGTGAGGCGCAGTGGCGCATTGGCAAGTATGTCTATATCTATATATATTGCTCTTGGAAGATGTGCTTTGAACGATTTTTTATATCCATTTACTAATATTGAAGCATTTGCGGATGTATATCCATTCATAGAAGCGGCTGTTGGAAAGGATATATAATCTTTTTTCTCGAGGTAGCTTGCATATTTGCAGATATCGTTAACGGTGCCGCTACCAAATGCAACTATTAAGTCACTGTCTTTTACTTTGTTTCTCACTAGATTTACGGTTTCAAGAGAGGCAGCTCTGCTTGGTGTCATTTCTCTACTTGATGTCATCCCAGCGCGTGACACTGGAATGGCAGGTGGGGTTGGAATAATTAAATGAGAAATTTTATTAAATACGTTTTTGTTTAAAAGTTTTGCTGTATTTTCATCTGCAACTAGAAAGATGTCATTTCCGTGTTGTGTGCATATTTCATAGATATCATCAGCAAGGTGGTAATCTGTTATTACTTCCCTTAGAAAAGTTTGTTCGGTTTGATGTAATATTTGTTTTAAATAGTGCATAGAGTGTTTACAATATAGCAGTATAAGTATTTTAAGATTGACATGAAAATTGACCCTGTAGAGCTAACTAGGAAATTGATCTCTTTTGAGAGTATAACACCAGAAGACAGCGGGGCAATAGAGTATATAGCAACAATCTTCAAGAAGAGCGGCTTTGATTGTGAGATTTTAGAATTTGGTGATAAAGTTAAAAATCTTTATGCGAAATATATAAATGGAGTACCAAATTTGTGCTTTGCTGGGCACGTTGATGTTGTACCACCGGGTCAGTTAAAAGATTGGGCATTTGGTCCATTTAAACCAGAAGTGAGGGATGGAATGCTATATGGAAGAGGGGCCGCTGATATGAAAAGCGGAGTAGCTGCATTTATTGCTGCTATGGTAAATTTGATTGCAGAGAAGTTTCAATTTAATGGTTCAATAAGTGCATTGATTACCAGTGCTGAAGAAAGCATGGAAGAATATGGAACAAAGGCAGTTTTGGAATGGATGAAAAATAAGCAGAAAAAGATAGATTTTTGTGTGGTTGGCGAACCAACCAGTAGTGAGAAATTAGGTGATACCATAAAAATAGGCAGAAGAGGTTCTGTAACATTTGAATTAATTTGCCATGGAAAACAAGGGCACGTTGCCTACCCAGACCTAGCAGACAATCCAATATATAAGGTAATATCGATATTGAGTAAGGTAAAAAATACTACTTTTGATCATGGTAATAAATATTTTCAGCCTTCACATTGCGAAGTTACTACTATCGATGTTGGAAATAATACTAGCAATCTAATACCTGGCTCAGCAACTACACGTTTTAACATTCGATATAACAATGAACAAACACCGGGTGGCTTATATAAGCTGATTGATGAAATATGCTCCAGTGTAACTAACGATTATAAACTTTCTATGCATAGCAGCAGGGACGTTTTCCTCTCTACTCCCGATAGAAATACTGATATTATGCTTGATGCAATAAGTAAGGTTACCAACATTGATGCTATACTTAGCACAAGTGGTGGCACATCTGACGCTGCGTTTATCAAAGATGTTTGTCCAGTGATTGAATTTGGTATAATCAACAAAACTGCACATCAGATAAACGAATGCGTATCAGTAAACGATATACACAAGTTAACAGCTATATATAAGGAATTTATAGAAAATTATTTCAATCCCACTAATAAAATATTGAATCAGGTCAACGTAGTTAGTAATATATCTAGTGGTCCATTGTTAGCTTAGATGTAATCAGATCTCTTGCATAACTGTTGTCTGAATAACAACTGGTGTCATTCCAGCAAAATGTGTCAAGTAAGTTTTTTCGTTTCTATAGCTACTTGGATGACAAAAGAAGAAATACTAGACTTTATACCTTTTGCACTCAAATTCACATAAATCATGAATTATGCACGTTTCACACGAAGGTTTCTGTGCTTTGCAAACATATCTACCATGCAAAACTAGCCAATGATGAGCATAAAGCAGGTATTTTTTGGGAACCACATTTAAAAGAGATTGCTCTGTTTTAAACACATCTTTTTCTTTCACAAGCCCAATTCTATTGCTCACTCTAAAAACGTGAGTATCAACTGCCAATGTTGGAATGCCAAGCCCCGAATTTAAGAGCACATTAGCGCTCTTTCTTCCCACTCCCGGCAAAGACACCAAATCATCGAAATCAGTAGGCACTTTGCTATTGTACCTCTCAATCAATATTTTGCTGAGCCCGATTATATTTTTTGCTTTGGAATTATATAAACCGATACTATTTACACGTTTTTTTAGCTCGTTTTGCCCAAGATTCAGCATTTTTTCTGGCGTATCAGCGATATTAAAAAGTTCTCTTGTAATTTTGTTAACGCTTACATCGGTCGTCCGTGCTGATAAAACTATTGCGACCAGAAGCGTATAATGATTGATATAATTTAGCTCTATTTTTGGTGCAGAATTTGATTCTTGAAACTTTTCAAATATCAATTCTACTTTTTTTGAGTCCATGCATAGAGCTAAAAGCCTATACTACACTGGTTACTGTGCAAATTCAATTCCTTGAGGCTTAGATAGTCCTTCAGTATTAACATCAGACACATTAGTGTTCACTTCATCAAAATTTCTCTCAGCAAATTCGCTTACCACTTCCGCAAAACACTTTTTAATAAGAGGCATAACAATTGGCATTAACAGTTTTCGTGGATCATACCATCCTAACAGGTCAGTTTCCTTTTGTACCCTATCTCTTGGATCCTCTTCTAGTAAATCTTTTGTGTGCTTTTCAGCATATATTTCACAGCCTTTTGAGAAAACAGGAGCTAACATTTCAATTAATACTGCCAATAACAATAGTGAACCAAGTATGGTTCCACCAACAGTTAATCTATTAGCAATGCAATTTGTTGTAAGTAGATAAACAGAAAAAGCAGCTAAAGGATAGTTGATAAGAAGCTTATTGCCTAGCGTGATATAGTTTATTTTACTCATGAATTCATCAGTGGAAATTTCTGAATTTTTATACTTTTTCATATAATAATTTACTAATAAATGAGAGGCATTACCAGCAATGATATTAAATCCTATGATCCACCATGAAAAATAGCAACCTATAGTAACTCTAGTTAATAGAGCTAAAGGCAGAAGACTTATTTTGGGGACAAGCAGTAGAGCATTTTTACGCTCTATAAATTTCAACGCTAATGCTTTCTTATCTTCTTTAACTAGGCTTCTCTTTTCTTCTAGAGGAGTAATATAATTGAATAATTGTATGCTTGGCTTTGTTATATATTGATATAGCTCTTTCATTAATTTTGTACTTTCTACACTCTTCTTAAAATTATCTAAATTTGGATTTTGCAAAATCCTATTTATTTGAGCTTGGAGTTTCATGCATTTTTCTAGATCTTTTTTAAACGAATAGTCATTTCTTTTTAGTATAGAAATCAATCCATCAAAATCTTTCCCTACAGCATCTTCCTCTAAACTTATTTTTAGCTTATTAAACAAACTTCTCCTATAGTGAAACTTTCTTGCCGTTAAACGCCCATCACTTTCAGCACCAACACTGACTTTAACACAAGGATTTCCTGACTCTAAAGGTTCAATGTACTTTTTCAGCTCTTGATAAGCTTTATAAATCTGATCAAATCTATTTTTGTCTCCACCTTTGTCAGGATGGTTTACAAGTATCAATTTATTATATTGTTTTTTCAGAAACTTGCTAAGAGCTTGATAATCCTTACCTACAATTTGTTCAGCTTTTATCTCTAGTACGTTAAACAGATCATTATTATCATAAAACTCCTGACCAGTTAACTTAAAATGTTGACTCATTACTACACCTCACATAAATACACGATACTATTAGTATAATATATTTAATGTTTCACACAAGCATAAAAATATCAAGCAACCACTAAGAGAAGAAACCCTCTTTCCCATCATACAAATACAACTTATCCATTCTCACCACATCAAAATTATGTTCCTCAAATTTGATTAGCAAGTTATTCACATCACTATTTGTAATTTCATTATTTGCAATGAACCTGCAGGTTATTTGGTCACTTGAAGACTTTGAACTTCCTGGCCAAATCGCAAGGCCTTTTGAATATATTGCTATAATCTGCGGATTACTTGTTTCAAACAACTTCACTATTTGGTCAAAGTCAGCCGGCTTACTCCAGGCAAGCGTTATATCGCTACCCACTAGTTTTTTAATCTTATAATCCTGTTCATAATTATCCTGTATTTTATCCACTTTACTATTTGGATCACTGCCAATTATAAGCTCAGATAATGTTTTCGGTTTTTTTCCTAGATTGTCTATAACAGCTTCTGCAAATTCTTTTGTACCAACTTTCTGTTTACTTCTTTTCTCCTTATATAAATCGGCAGTGTGTATTCCATCCTCCAAAGTCTTGAGCCATGCATCGTAGATTAGTTTTGCAGTACCCACTTGACCTATGTAAATTAGCATATGCACTGCAGCATTTAAAAGACCAGAAGGATTGGCTATGTTTTTTCCTGCAATATCAGGGGCAGAACCGTGCACTGCTTCAAACATTGCGTATTCATTCCCGATGTTGCTACTTCCGGCAAGCCCCACAGATCCAGAGGTTTGTGCGACTATATCTGATAATATGTCGCCATATAAGTTCTCGGTTACTATAACATCAAAATTCTCCGGTTCTGTTGCAACACGCGCCATTCCAATATCAACTATATAATGTTCTGCCTTTATATCTGGGTATTCCTTTGCAATGCGATCAAACGCGGCATGGAAAGTTCCGTCAGTCATTTTCATGATGTTATCTTTAGTCAGGCAAGTTACTTTTTTTCTGTTGTGTTTTTTTGCATATTCAAAAGCGTACCTGCATATCTTCTCTGAGCCAGATCTAGTAATAATTTTAGTGCATTGGTAAGAGTCACCAGTGAGCCTATACTCTATTCCGGTGTAAACGTCCTCTTCATTTTCACGTATCACTACGATATCAAACTTATCGAATTTATTTTCTATAACAGGATGATATGAAATGCATGGTCTGATATTTGCATACAACCCTAGATTTTTTCTGAGTGCAACGTTTAAGCTTTTGTGCCCTTTACCTTGAGGAGTTGTTGTCGGAGATTTTAATAATATTTTTGTCCTTTCAGTTGATTCCCAACCACTTGGAGAAATTCCGTGAGACCATTCTTTACTGTAAACACGCTCCCCTATTTCAATAATATCTATTGAGATTTCCGCTTCTGCTTCGCGCAATATCGACAGCACCGCTTCCATGATTTCTGGTCCGATACCGTCGCCATATGCAACTGTGATTAGTGTTGACATAACTTCCCTAGTTATAAATGATTTAATATTAATTTAAATAATAGAGTGGCACAAGTAGCTAATATTACCCAAGTTAGTATATTTACGGTTATTTAATAACGTATTTTTATATCATATGATGATATTATGAAATATAGGTGGGGTTATGAATACTGAAATAAATGTTAAAGTAAATTATGTAGGATTTACAAGGCGTATTGTAGCAGAAATACTTGACCTCATCATATTTTCCCCTCATTTTATCTTCGGTTTTATCTATGGTGTATTCATCGTATCATTACAAGATCAAGATAAAGACTCTTTTCAGGAACTTGCACAACTAGCAACAGAAATACCATTTATAGTTTCTACAGTGGTCGCAACATTAGTACTAACAATATCCAAAATATTAATGGTAACAAAACTTGGTGGTACCCCAGGAAAACTATTGTGTGGTATGCATATTAAAGATGCTAATACATTTACAAATGTTACCCTTATGCAAGCAACAATAAGATGTATTTCTAAGGGAAGCATCTGGATTATTTTTCGCTTTTTGCTTCATCTGCATTATCATGGTTATACTTTTCTATATCTTTTAATTGTGCTAATTTTATTTTTGTTTGCAGTATTTGATCAACGCAAACAGACTTTTTACGATAAAATTGCAAAAACAGTAGTGATAGACTGTAAATCTAGTTGATATTTTTCTTTATAGGTAGTACATGGATAAAAAAGTAAACTACTCAACGATGACAAGACGTACTCTAGCATTTATAGTTGATTGTATTTTATTTATCGCAATACCATTTGGTTTAATGGCGGTGGATTTCTCACTTACACACGCAATACAAGGGATCATGGGTGCAATAATTGTAATCACCACGATTGTATTTTCTTTATTTTTAATGATACCATGTATATTTCATATATTCATGCTAGTAAAATTTGGCGGCACTCCAGGACACTTGTTATTTAGCATGCGTGTAAAAGACAAAGATACATTTGAGTCAATCACTACAATGCAAGCAATGAAAAGGACTATAGCTCTTTTTATAATTTATTGCATATCACTTTGTAATCCCATTTTATTCTTAGCTATACTAATCTTAGTTTTAGTATGTGCAGTAGGTGATGAACATAAACAAGCTTTTCACGACAAAATTGCAAACACGGTAGTGATAGATTATAAACCTAGTTGATATTTTCCTTTAGCTGTCTGCCACCAAGGGTGTCATTCCAGTGTCACGCGCTAACTTAAGGTAAATTGCCAACTTAACTATAAATATATTTTGGTAAATCCAAATTATTTTAGCTATAAGAGCGTTTTACTTTTTGCTCAGCATATCCATCATAACTGGCTTACTTTTAGTGATTCATGGAGTTAAAAAAGTCAGCATTGCTCTTTGTTAAAAGTAGTTTGTCACGTAAAAATTCCATTGCTTCAACGGGTCCCATAGGATTGAGTATCCTACGCACCACCCATATTTTATTTAGTATAGCCTTATCAACTAATAGCTCTTCCTTCCTTGTTCCGGATTTTGTAATATCAATAGCTGGAAATATACGTTTATCAGAAAGTTTTCTATCAAGTATGATCTCAGCATTCCCTGTACCTTTAAACTCTTCAAAAATAACTTCATCCATTTTTGAACCAGTCTCTATAAGAGCTGTGGCGATTATAGTTAAAGAACCCCCATTCTCAATATTACGAGCTGCTCCAAAAAAGCGTTTTGGTCTCTGCAGTGCGTTTGAATCTACACCACCAGTTAGAACTTTCCCAGACGAAGGAATAACCGCATTATAAGCACGTGCAAGTCTAGTAATATTGTCAAGTAGAATTACCACATCTTTTTTATGCTCAACCATTCTTTTAGCTTTTTCTATTACTATTTCAGCAAGCTGTACGTGACGGTAAGCAGGCTCATCGAATGTAGAACTTACTACCTCACCTTTTACAGAACGTATCATATCTGTTACTTCTTCAGGTCTTTCATCTATAAGTAACACTATTAATTCTACTTCAGGGTGATTTATAGCTATAGAGTTAGCCATTTGCTGAAGCAATACAGTTTTTCCTGTGCGAGGTGGAGCAACTACTAACGCTCTTTGCCCTTTTCCAAGAGGAGCTACTATATCTATAGCACGCATGCTTAAGCCTTTTTTATCATCACCATTATTACACTCAAGTACTATGCTTTCCTCAGGATAAAGAGGAAGCAAATTATCAAAATGGACGTACTTTCTTAATTCACTTACTTCAGTAGAGTTTATACTTTGAACCTTAGTTAAAGTAAAATATCTCTCTTTATCACCAGGTGGCCTTATTTCTCCATATGCCATATCTCCTGTACGTAAATTAAACTTCTTTATTTGCCCGTTAGAAATATAAACATCATCGGTACTTGGGGCATAATTTGCACTTGCTGAACGTAAGAAACCAAAACCATCAGGCAATATTTCCACTATTCCACTCCCTGTGGTTATGCCTCCTTCTTCACTCATTTTTTTCATTAAGCTGAATATTATTTCCTGCTTTAGCATTCTACCATTGCTTTTACCGTTAGTTGAAATTTTTCTTTCTTCAGCTAACTCTAACAATTCTTCTGCTGTTTTCTCTTTTAATTCGCTCAGATCTAATGTTTTTCTGTTTTTCTCAGTACCTTCATTGACCATCTGTTTTACTGTATCGTTATTGTAAATTTGCTCACTTTTTTCAGGTTGAGCTGTAACCTTTCCTTTTGCCAAAACATCTTCATTGATTGTTGTCATAATCCTCCAAAAATTTTAATTGATGCTTACTAACCTAAAATGTGACTATAAGATAATAAATTAGGCTGAGTTAGTTTCAGTGCGTATTAAGCTTAATTATCATTAAACCCCGTACTTCACTTACATTATACTAATAAACACTAGCAAGTCAAGTTAATTTAATGTTAACAAAACACAAAAATTTGAGGATTTTCAATAGCTATTCTTTATATTTTTTTAACCTTTCTTGCTTCTCCTCTTCTACTTTTGCTTTTTCCACTTCTGCTTCTAAATTTTCTTGACTACATAAGCCGAGTAGTACAGGATCTTGGGGTTTTATATTTTGCATGTTATGATGAGATCCATCTCTTACCTGCTCAACTGTGTAATTTGTTGTACTAATTAATTTAGCTATAACGTTATTGTCCAAGATAGGAAATTTTTTTACTAAATAATAAATCGCATCAGGTTTATCTCTACGTCTTGCCGTAGAGGCAAAGCCAAGAATGCTACCAATCGCTTTACTCCTTTTTTTTATATTTTTTATAATCAAATTTGGTACACGATTTGGATTTTTTTTGCAATCATCGATTTCTTTTTCAGTAATTATTCCAGAAATAATAGGGTTATATTTTTCTACTTCTATTTCCTCATCAGCTATGTCTTGTACTTCTTCAAGGGCCAATCTGCAACATTGTGCTATTTGATTAAAAGTTAAACCAGTGTTGTCTACTAACCAAGCAGCTATTTGCACTAGAAACTGTTTATTTCTATCGTTATTGCCCTTAGAAGATTCCATTGACATCAAAAAAGCATCTCCCATTTAAAGTATCCCTTACTGTTATACAGAGCTAAAATATAAACTATTAAAACTAAAAAAGCATTAATTTTGTCATTCAATAACTTTTTGTTTGTCACTTCCCACCTCTTAAGTTAATTAAATGCGCTTACCTTTAAGCATATTTCAAACAAAATATTTCCCCTTCCTAAGGTATAGTATAACTCAGTTAAACATATGTTCCTATTTAAGATTAGAGAGTTAAATTTTAAGTTAATATATTGTAATATTATATATATTAGCTAATAAAGCAACAGGTTTACAAGCATTAAATTATCACTATTCTATAATTAATCATTAATTAACTGGGTTTAAAATGAATGTTAAAAATTTTTTCACTAAAGTAACCGTTGTCCTTTTAGCTTGCTTGTTAATCTTCATGGGAACTGGCAACCTTTTATCAGGTGATGATGAAAAAGAAGAGGTAGCTAGGGTTGGAAAAGAAGTTATAACGTCAGATGAGTATAAGTCGCTATATCAAAATTATGGAAAACAAATTTCTGGATCTGATGCGAGTAGAGAACAAGTAAAAAAGCTGAAATATGATTTGCTTAACGCACTTATAGAGCAAAAACTATTGTTTAACCTAACTAGTGAGCTGGGGTTGACAGTTGGAGAAGAATCTATAAAAAACCATATTAAAAACACCAAATACTTTCAAAATGATAAAGGTGAATTTGACAAAAATAAATTCTATGAAACGCTAAATGACCTGCATATGACAGAGAAAGAGTATATAGCAAAGCTAGAGAAAGTCCTGCCTGCAATGATGTTCATGACTTCATTATTTAAAGATAATTATCCAGTAACTTTTGGCGAGAAAATTGATGAGCAGATATACAAAAGTCGCTACCAAACTAGAGTAGTTGATATTGTTAAAATAACTGAAGATGCAGTTACAAACATTCCTGAACCAGATGATCAAGCCTTACTTGATTTGTACGAAAGAAATAAATCCCATTTTTATTATCCTGAGTATCGAACTGCGCAATATATTTCCCTAGGCCAAAAGTATTTTGAAGATCAAATCAAGATCTCAGATGAAGAAGTTGATGGTATAATAGAACAACAAGAACTTAAAAATCAAAGAGATATATTCAATGCAATATTTTCTACCAAAGAAGAAGCTGAGACAGCAAGAAGAGCATTTGAGGAGGGTAAAACAAGCTTTGAACAGATAGTAGAAGAGTTTGGCAAAGCAAAACTTGAGGAAACTAGAGTAAATAATATAACTAAGGATTTTTTACCAGAAGACGTGAGAGAGAAGGTATTTGCTCTTAAAGTAGGTGAAGTAAGTGAAGTTTTAGCAAGCAGTTTTGGTTGGCACATAGTAAAAGTGGAAAGTGCGCATCAAATCTCTGATGAAGACTTAGTTGATTTAAAAAAAGACATAAAGTCAGTTCTAACTAACCAAAAGTCTTTTGAAAGAGTCAATGATTTCATAAACCAAGTGAACTATAAGATATACAATGGTTCAGAAATTGAAGAAATATTGAGTGAATATAATTTACCTATACAAACTATTGGTCCAGTAGATGCGAGTGGAAAAGATCAAAGCGGTAATAACGTAGGAGATTCTGGTGATTTGATTTCTTTCATTTTTTCGCGAGAAAAGGATCAGAAAGGTTATTTTAAGGGCGTTGGGGACGCCGTTGTTAGTGTAAAAATCGTCGATATCTTTCCACCCAAATTGCAAAGTTTTGAAGAAGGCAAGGCATTAGCGGTAGAGCTTTGGCGTAGTGAGTTTATAAAAGAAAGAATGTTTAAATTCGGGCAAGAGGTTGCAGTTCAACTAAGAGAAAAAACAGATTTGGAAGAAATTCAAGGTGTGGAATTAGTTAAAGGTCAGCAGATGCACCGCAATAAAGTGGATCAACAAAACTACCCCTTTTCTTTTGTAGAAGAGATTTTCAATATGAAAACAACTGGTTCAGTGACAGATCCTATTCAATACAATAATGAAATTATAATAGGTGTTCTAAAAGAAATGCATTCATCAAATGGCAAATTAAACACGCTTGACACCGGAAAACGTGTGATGATATCGCTAAAAGAGCAATTAATTAGCTATCTGGAATCAAAGTATAAAGTCGAAGTTAATCACGCTATACTTGATGATATATAATCAAAAATCTTATAAGCTGCTTCAAACGCATCCAGTGCCCAGACGCACAACTGTACGAACATTGCGATTTGAGAGCAATCTTCACTAGAAAGGATGTCATCCCAGTGCCCAGACACTGGGATCCAGGAATTTTATTAAGTTGGTAAGCATAAAAGTAGCCGTTTTATGTTAAAATACAACGTTTTAATGATTAAAAAAAGGCTGGATTCCAGTGTCAAGCACTGGAATGACACCATTTGCTGTGCAATTTACCTTCAAAAATGAATGTTCGTATAGCTGTGCGCCCGGCACTGCCCTACATTATTGGTAATTATATTATAAGGTGCAAAAGCTGTATAATTCATTTGACTTAAAACGGCTCATTGTATAAAATTGTGGCTAATATATGAATAAAGGTTAACATGGCAGTTAAAATAAGGTTGGCGAGGTTTGGCGCAAAGAAACGCCCTTTTTATAGGATAGTTGTAGCTGATTCACGAGCACCAAGAGATGGGCGTTTTATTGAGAAAATAGGACAATATGATCCAATGTTACCAAAAGACAATAAAAATCGTGTTGTGGTGAAAGCTGATAGATTAAAACATTGGCTAAGTGTAGGCGCGCAGGCAACTGAAAGAGTACTGTGGTTTATCAAAAAAGGCATAGTAACTTTAGAAACAGAACCAAAGAAAACAGAAAAGAAGAAAGTAGAGAACGAGAAAGCACAAGGGCAAGAGGCATAAGTCTCTTAAAATGCTAAATACTGATTTAACAAACAGCGATAAATTAGACGATATTGTATCTTCTGATTTGTCAGCTATGAATGACTTTGTCTTCAAAAATGTCAATGATGAAGATGCTAAGCTTGCTACTGATATTATATCTCATCTTGTTAGGTCAGGTGGAAAAAAAATAAGGCCTAAACTAGTTTTTATTATATGTAAAATGCTAAACTATTCTGGGGAGAATAGGATCAACGTTGCTGCATCGGTAGAGTTTATACACAATGCTACTTTACTTCATGATGATGTGCTCGATGAAAGTGAGGCACGCCATGGAGTTAAAACAGCGAATAAGATTTGGGGAAATAAATCAAGCATTTTAGTTGGTGATCTATTGTTGACTCTAGCATTTAGATGGCTTATAGAGTGTGGAAATTTAAATATTCTCTCTATTTTATCTAAAGCATCGCATTTACTTGTGAAGGGTGAAATAAAGCAGATGACAGCACGCTTTGACCCCCACACAGTCAGGGAAAATTATTTTGATATCATTGGAGAAAAGACAGCATCTTTATTTTCTGCATGCTGTGAAGCTGCATCAACAGTATCTGGTGCAACAAATGACGAAACAGAGAGGCTAAAGAATTTTGGTTTTAATTTTGGTATGGCATTTCAAATAGTTGATGATATGCTCGATTATACTGCTAATCAAGGCACTTCTGGAAAGCAAGTCGGAAAAGACTTTTTCGAAGGTAAAGTCACCTTACCTGCTATTATAGCATACGAAAAGGGCAGTCCAGCAGAGCAAAAATTCTGGGAAAAATGCTTTTCTTCAGCTAGACACAATTTTGACCAAGCATTACACTATATTAATCACCATAATGCCATTCAGCTTTCTATGGAAAAAGCTAGACACTACATTAATATGGCACAAAATGATATTAGTACTTTTTCTGATTCTTTTTATAAAACTACTTTAATTAACTTTTTAAATGCGAGCATAGAAAGACGAATGTAGCTGGCTCTTGATATTTTCAGATTAATTGTTATATATTTATTAGATTCTTAAGGGTAATGATATGTCAGATAGCAGTAAGGAGAAAAAGAAGAAGTTTGCTGATATGGTAAGTAGGCAGAAAGGTGACGACCAACAAAGTGATAACCATAAGCAAACTGATGATTTAAATGAAGATCTCAATACATTAAAAGAACGTGCAGTTCAGCTTGAAGATCATTTACGCCGTGCTGTTGCAGATAATGAAAACGTCAAACGTATAATGCAAAAGCAAATTAGCGATGCAAGTGACTACGCAGTCACAAAACTTGCACGTGATATGATCGACTCGTGCGACAATTTAAAAAGAGTAATGGAAATTTTGAAAGACGGTGATCCTGTTCATGAGGGGATTAAAGTAGCTTATCAAAAAATTATAAATGATCTAAAAAAACATGGAATAGAGGAAGTAGACCCACTTGGTGAGCTTTTTGATAGTAATTTACACCAAGCTGTTGTGGAAAGAGAAGACAATGAAAAAGAGCCTGGCACCATTGTAGAGGTACTACAAACTGGTTATACTATCAAAAATAGGTTGCTCCGCCCTGCAATGGTTATTCTTTCTAAGAAATCTGCTGATTGTGGAAACGATTAGCATGAGGTAAATGTATAATGACAAGTATTGTCTTTTCAGGTATCCAGCCAAGTGGCGTACTACATTTAGGTAATTATCTTGGTGCAATCAAACAGTGGATAGACTTACAGGATAAATACAAATCTCTTTTTTGTATTGTCGACCTACATGCAATCACAGCAAATAAGCTTCCCGCAAGTGAATTAAAAAGTAATATTTTCAAAACAGCAGCAGCTTATATTGCATGTGGAATAGATCCAGAAAAGTCCATTATTTTTAATCAGTCCACAGTTAGTGGTCATGCAGAACTGGGCTGGCTGCTTGGGTGCTATACACCAATTGGTTGGCTTAATCGCATGACTCAATTTAAAGATAAAGCTGGCAGCGATAAACAAAAAGCCTCTCTTGGATTATATAGTTATCCAGTACTTATGGCTGCAGATATATTGTTGTATCAAACTAAATACGTTCCTGTTGGTGATGATCAAAAACAGCATTTGGAGCTTGCACGTGATATTGCATCAGCTTTTAACAATCATTATAAGCTGGATCATTTCATCGTACCTGAAATCTTAACTTTGGATTGCACATCAAGGATAATGAGCTTAAGAGATGGTACAAGCAAGATGAGTAAATCTGATCCTTCAGAACATTCGTGCATTAACCTTGATGATACGGATGACTTAATTGTCAAAAAAATAGAAAAAGCAAAAACAGATTCAATTCTAGGCTTTGCTACTTTAGAGTGCCGACCAGAAATAAGCAATTTGATAAACATTTATTCAGTGCTTAGTAATGTAAATGTGAAAAAAGTATGTGAAGAAGTGAACAAACATGACATGAAGCACTTCAAAAAAGAGTTAGCTGATTTAATTATCAGTGTTATATCACCCATACGTGAGAAAATGAATGATCTTTTAAAAGACCAATTCCATTTACATGAAATATTAAAAAAAGGCACAAAGAAAGCAGCAGAAATTGCAACCCATAATATAAAAGAAATCAAGGATATTATTGGATTTGCTCAATATCTGTAAGGTTCCAAAGTGTGATGGTGCGAACCGTCATACCGCCGCGGTATCTCAGCCGCTAACACGTAGCGGGATGACGGTTTTTCAAGTTGTCGGTAAATCTAAGTCAGTTTAGCTATAGGCAGCAATTTTCTGTATTTATTTTAAGTTGAAGAAAGCTCAAATGAAAAATCGTGTTTTGCTAAAAATCACAGAATGCAGTCTGGTTACAAAATTCTCTAATGGTCTTAAATAAAACTTCCAGTGAATGATTGTCAGACATATTGTGCTCTGCTGATTTTATTAAGTGTACTTCAACATCGGTTGACTTAATTTTTTCAGCTAAATTCAATGAAGTTTGATAAGGAACATCTTTATCATTAATGCTATGCAGCAAGCGCACAGGACAGTTTATATCTATTGTCTTTTTGTTTAAAAGAAGGTTCTTTCTGCCATCTGCGATCAAATTTTTAGTTATTTTGTATGTACAATGCTCTGAAGTAAAATCTATTACACCTTTAGAATCTAGTTCTTCTTTTTGCTTGCCTGACAATTGCTTGAATATCAAATCTTCAGTAAAATCGGGAGCAGACGATATACCAATTAGTGCTGCAATTTTTTCTGGAAATTGAAGGGCAGTGAGCAACACCAGCCATCCTCCCATACTTGAACCTATAATTATTTGTTTATCGCTAGTTAATTCACTCATTACTTTAGCACAATTTTTTTGCCAATCACTTATCGTGTAATCAATAAAATTACCACTTGAATGACCGTGACCAAAATAATCAAATAGCACAAGTGCTACGTCATTTTCTTGGCAAAATTTGTAAATAGCAGTTGCTTTAGTTCCATCCATATTGGATGCAAATCCACCGAAAAAAACTACAGAAGCTTTCTTTCCTTGTAGCTTTCGATATGCTATGTGACCATTATTTCCATCAAACAATTTACAATAATCCATACTACTTTGGCAAAGCAACCGGGCTATCACTCAATTGATGCAAATAACTAACTAGATCTGCAATTTCTTGTGGATTGGAAATACCTGCAAATGCCATACGTGTACCTTTTATATAGGCTTTTGGGTTCTTTAAAAAGGCAAATAGCTCCTCATACCCCCATTTTCCACCTCTTTCAAGCACTGCTTTTGAGTAATTGAATGAGTTACCAAGATGGGCCTTTTTATTTCCAACTATGTTCCATAAGTTTGGTCCTACTTTATTCATTCCACCTTTCTCAAAACTATGGCAGGCTATACATTTTTTTGCTGCTGATTTACCTTTCTCAAAGCTAGCATTCTGCATGAGCGCTCCAATATCAAGCGCCACTTGCTCGATTTTTTGCTGGAACTCATTGCTGCCAGCAGCTACTATCGTTTGGTGTTCAATCTTATATTCTTCTGGACTGTAAAGCATATCAACTACATTACTAACTATCATAATGATTAGCCCAGAAAGTAAAATCGATGCTGCAATCTTATTAAGCTCCATAGTTAATTTTTATTAAGTAATGTTACTTAAATTATGCGAATATTTTCGCAAATAGCAACCAATTACCTTGAAGCTCGCTAAAGATGAGAGTCTCTATAGCTAACCCAAGAAAGGTTTTCCTACGTCCATACCGCCGCGAACCGTCATACCGCGATTCATTTGCGGTATCTCAGCCGCTAACAAGAGATCCCGCTAACAAGTAGCGGGATGACGAGGTTCACTGCCATTAAGTTAAGGAAAGAATGGTTAAAAACTGAACTAAAAAGTCAGAAATAATTAAGGATTTATGACAAATACTGAAACAGAATAGAGTAAACTTTAAAGCAGATAAACTCTGAAGTGTAAATTACTTAAGAAATAGTTTGTTTAGAAGTCATTTTACAGGAGCTATGGCAATAAGCTACCCAGTTATTATCAGAAGATATGAATACTACCTCTAGTCAAAATATGTGTTTTCTAACCCTTTTTTGGTAATTGAACGAACGAAGATAAGGTACCTTATGACGATCAACTTTCCTTCCCTTTCTTACCGCCAAAGTGTTCATCAAAAATAGCTTTGATAATTGATCCATAATGCAGTCAGTATCTGATTCCGTAGCAAAAATGTCGAAAGCCAAGTTTTTGATCGCGTTAAATGAGACAGATTTGTTAATGCTCCTCTTAAGCTTATCATCGGTTAAGTCCATATTCAACGCTTCTTCTACATCTTCTGTCATAACACTTTCTAGGTTGCTAATAAAGATAGCTGACCAAAAATCCTGTTTAACAGACTCAACACTTTTTCCTGTAAAATTTTCTAGACTTAGTCTTCCTTTGAGTTTTGCAAAAAATGTCTCAACTCCCCAGCGTAAAAAATATAACTCCTTAAATCCTCCAGTTTGAAACTTTTGTTCATCCATTAATGATGTAGCTAACACTTCAATTTCACCAGATGGCAGTACCACTTTGAAGCGTTATTCCACTATTTTCTTGTTTTATCTTACGCTGAGCACATATGGTAACCTCAACACTAGATGGGCTTTTTTCTTCAAACATAGCATTCACTTCATTAAAAGATGATCTGGGACATCGAATGACATAAGCAATTTTTCTTTTTGTAAGGCTAGAAAGAAATTTATAAGATAAATATACAAATCAGTAAGTCATTAGTATTTACAACTTTAAGCATTCCATCTGCTAAGTTAATTTCATGAGTGTTACCTCTATCTAACACTGACCTTATGGCAACATTATTTAGCACATCTTAACAAACCGCAAAGGTTGCACTTGCATAATCACCTAAATCTTTTGGTTTTTGGTTACGTATTTTTCTTGAGCCAAATTCATTTTTTATTTCAACGCTTGTTGGTAAAATGATTTTGGAGGCATCAAGAGCTAACACTCTAAAGCCAAAACAAGTTTTAAATTTTTGGTCTTGGTAGTACAAGGAAACCACACCTTCGTTAATTTCTGAAAATGCACTGTGTTTCATTTTTTTTCTTGCTTGACTAAAAGCACTAGCAGTAACGGTATAGTCTTTTTTCCTATATAAAATAAATTCGTTTAGTATTACTTGCAGCGACTTTACACTTTTTCTTAAAATTAAGATAAATATGTCAATAAAAGATAACTTCCTCTTTCTCATAAAATCTTTTGAAGATGATTTATGGGATTCTATAAATTCTAGACTTGCCAATTCATTTTGAATAAATTTTATTACTGCCTTTTTTACTCATACTACCTTTAAACTTATTGGTATACATCATTATCCCATAAAATCTATCTTTTTTCCTTAACTTAATGGCAGTGAGACGAGGTTATCGTCATGCCGCCACGAGCCGTCATACCGCGATTCATTCGCGGTATCTCTTAGCCGCTAACAAGTAGCTGGATGACGATTGTCAGGGTGTAATCCCAGTGTCCCTATGATGTCATCCCAGTGCCCAGACACTGGGATCCAGGAAAGTTTGCTTGTAAGCAAGCAAACTAGCACAGAAAGTGGTTACAACATTTTCGATGAGATTATATGGAAAACTGGATCCCAGTGTCAAGCACTGGGATGACAAAAAAAGGAGCACTGGAATGGCACCATTTGTTATGTTTAACAAAGTTCGTACTTAGCTTCATGTTAGCCATAAATATTTAAGAAATTTACCAAATGGAAAAAAAGGCAAAAGAAGCCCCATGGTTAACTAGTTCTGACACTGGTTTCCATCCAAGACGGCAGTAGCCCCTTCGGTGTCATTCCAGTGTCAAGCACTGGAATGACAAAGGAGAGCAGTGTCAGCTACTTGGATGATACCTTTTTTCTACTTAGTGTGGGTTATACAAGAAGTCTATTGTATGGCTATTGCTGGTCGTATATTACTTATAGCTTATCTATTCAAATTGCAACTTTGTTTTTCATAATTAATTATTGACAGAAATTATTAATTGGGTTATTATTAAATTATCGTTAACAAGTGAGGCAAAGAAATGATGATATCCAATAATTCTTCATTGCTAAAAGATAGTCAGGAGCTTACTAAAACTAAGCAGACTATATGGAAACCTTTAATTGCTGTTTTATTATTATCTATATTTAGTTTCATATCTGGTCAATATCTTCCTTATGTTATTATAGCAGTTTCTGGTTCTGGTCCTATTGCAGCAGTTCCTTTAGCAATTTTTGCTGTTTCTACGGTTGTTGCACTTATTTCAGTGACATATCTTGTTAAACTGGCTATTTCTAGAGATGATAATAAGAAAGAAGTAGGTCTTAATGGACAGAAATTCGGCCATACTCCATCTCAAGAACCACAAAAATTTGTGTGTAAAAATTGTACTAATCTGGAGAATAAATCAAATGTACCTACTCCTCAATCACCTCCAGTAACGTTTGGAACACAACCAAATCCAAGTCCACCGCCGCCACCTCCTCCATTGCCACAAGATGCTGCACTACCACCTCCGCCTCCGCATTTTTTTACAGCTTCCAAGCGTACGGAGCAACCTAAGAATGATGCACCGAAGAAGGCTGGTGAACCCGAGAATAATAATCATTCTACTCTGTTTGAACAGATAAGAGGAGGTACTACGTTAAAAAGAGTGGGCAGCAACAAAATTTTACAAATGAATTGAAAGCAAAATTAGAAAGTAGTGGGGGCACTGACAAAAAAGAAACACCAGAAGAGTTTGCTGCAAGAATAGATAGGGAGCAAGCAGAGAGAAAGAAGTCGGATGATAATGATTCAGATTGGACAAAGAGACTTAAGGAGAGAGCAGCAGTCATGCAATTCTCAGATAGTGAAGAGGAGTCACCGGTACCGCCAAGTTCGTGTGTTGATTCACCACAAGTAAATAATGTTGACTCAGTGGATAATGAGGTGCAAGATTCACCTCCTCTTTCTGTTGAGGATCGCATAGCACAGTTTGGTGGAAAAGCGTTGCGATGCCAAAAGGAAAATGTTGTACAAGGACTATGATAACTATGAAATGGTCAGCCATGCACTTCCCTTCCTTTTCAAAATAAGTTTACCTACAGATCTGATTGTATTAAGATTACTTAATACAATCAGATCTATTATATGCGCTTATCCAAATATTACCTGCCAACTCTAAAGGAAAAGCCTGCCCATGCTAAAATTATCTCCCATCAATATTCTTTGCGTGCAGGTTTAATAAAGCAGATAGCATCTGGCATCTATACGTGGTTACCACTTGGTCTCTTAGTGCTTAAGAATATTGAAGATATTATCAGAGATGAAATGAACAAATCCGGTGCTATTGAAGCATTAATGCCTTGTGTGCAACCAGCAAGTCTTTGGCGAGAATCAGGGCGTTACGATGATTACGGTAAGGAAATGCTACGCATAAAGGATAGGCATGAGGAAGATATGCTTTTTGGTCCAACGCATGAGGAGATAGCAACTGATTTAATTAGAGATGTGGTAAAAAGTTACAAAGATTTGCCACTTTGTTTATACCAAATTCAATGGAAATTCCGTGATGAGGTAAGACCACGTTATGGTGTTATGAGGGGCAGGGAATTTTTGATGAAGGATGCATACAGTTTTGATGTAGATTACGAAGGTGCACTGAATTCATATAATTTGATGTACAAAACTTACATAAAAATCTTCAAACGCATGGGATTTACTCCAATTGGAGTTCGAGCTGATACGGGGCCAATTGGAGGAAATTTGAGCCACGAGTTTCATATATTGGCAAACACTGGTGAGAGCACTTTATATTATGACAATAAATTTTCTGAACTACTAGAGAGTGAAGATATTGAAAGTTTAAAGAGTATATACGCAGTTGCAGATGATATGCATGATCCTGAGACTTGCCCTATATCACAAGAGCAGTTAAATGTTAGTAAAGGTATTGAAATAGGGCATATTTTTTATTTTGGCGACAAATATTCAAAGCCTATGAAGGCAAGTGTTACTTCTCAAGATGGAAAAAATGTCAATATACATATGGGTTCGTATGGCATTGGGGTTTCAAGACTTGTTGGTGCGATAATAGAAGCTTTTCATGATGATAAGGGAATTATCTGGCCGGAGGAGGTAGCTCCTTTCAGAATTGGTTTAATCAATTTACAAACGAAAGTAACGGAGGCTGCAGATAAAATATACAAAGCTTTGAAGAGCGATGAAGTGCTTTACGATGATACGGAAGGGAGTGTAGGAGTAAAATTTTCTAGAATGGATCTGATAGGCTTGCCGTGGCAAATAATTGTCGGAAAGAAAGCAGTAAGTGAAAATATAGTTGAAGTAAAAAATAGAGCAACTGGAGAGGTAAAGGAAATGCAGATTGAGGAAGCAATCAATCACTTTAGCGCAAAATGATACACGGTATCGGCACTGACATAGTATATATACCAAGAATATTGAGAATATTACAAAAATACGGGGAAAAATTTCTCAATAGAATCTACACTGAAAAGGAAATAGAGCTAAGTAGAAAGTATAATAGTCAAGAAATGCGAGCAAGGTATTTTGCTAAACGCTTTGCAGCAAAAGAAGCTTTTGTTAAAGCACGAGGTAGTGGTCAGGGTATTACAATGAAAGATATAGAAATATACAATGATGTAAGAGGCAAGCCATATCTTACCGTTAGCAAGGATTTTATCTCCAAAATTCATCTTTCTTTAAGTGACGATGGAGATTACGCTACTGCATTTGTTGTAATTTGCGTCTATAGCTCACACAGATAAAGTTTACTCTTTTGTCATCTTATGGCTTACTGTATGAACATTCATTTTTAAAGGTAAACTGCACAGCAAATGGTCAGTGCTTGACACTGTCCTCCTTTGTCATCCCAGTGCCCAGACACTGGTTTTCTGCAATCTCATCGAAAACGTTTTTCTATGCTAGTTTGCTTGCTCACAAGCAAACTTTCCTGGATCCAAGTAGTCAGGGCACTGGGATGACATCTTTGTTGTGTTTAACAAAAACAAATGTTCGTACAGTTGTGGAATGAATCGCAGTATAGCTATAGCATACACAAACGACTAGTTTGCCAAAAAAACATAGCGGTTTTTCTATGATTTTAGTATAATTCTAGCTTTACCTAAACAAAAAGATGAATTATTTAATGGACTGTGTTTTAACGTCTCTTTCCTTACCATTTTCAATTACTGAGAATTATTTATTAATTACTGCGTTGATTCCACTTTTAAGTGCGTTAGTTATTTTTTTTACTGGTAAATGGCCCGGAGTGAACAATAGTATTACTGTCACTTCTTCTGTACTTCTGTTTACGTATACGTGTCTGTGCACTTTATATTGGGTATATGGTGATCATTCTCAATTTATTCTCATGGATTTTGGTAATAATTTGCACATTAGTTTAAAGCTAGAGTCTACCGGAGTAATATTCAGTTTATTAATATCGTTTTTATGGGTGCTGACCAGTATATATGCAATATGTTATATGCAGAATAACTATGCTGATAGCAATCACTCAAGTTTTCTATGCTTTTTTTCAATATCGATTGGCTGTGCAATGTTTATTGCTTTTTCTGGAGACTTGCTCACTACATTTGTCTTTTATGAGCTTCTAACTATTAGTACATACCCTCTGGTTACTTACAACTCAACAAATGAATCAATGATTGCAGGACGCTATTACTTTGGCGTGCTATTTTTCTCTTCTTTGGTATTATTTTTTCCTGCAATAGGCCTTTTATATCATGAATTTCATACTTTAGACTTTGTAAGCGGTGGAATATTCAAATTTGATACTTCACTCATCACTTTCATTGCAGTGTGTTTTGCTATGCTGATTTACGGAATAGGAAAAGCTGCATTAATGCCAATGCATTTTTGGTTACCAAAAGCAATGGTTGCACCAACTCCTGTGAGTGCACTACTGCACGCTGTTGCTGTTGTGAAATCCGGAGTTTTCATCATCATAAAAGTTATATTATACACTTTCGGCGTCGATAATATGCAACGTTTTGTGCAGCAAAATTGGTTTGCTGGAGGGTGGCTTCCGTACGCTGCTGGATTTACTATTATTACTGCATCATTGATTGCACTAAAGCAAAAAGAATTAAAGAAATTGCTTGCTTACTCTACCATCTCTCAATTGTCGTATATTATATTATTCGCTTCAATTTTTAGTGATCTCAGCATGAGGGTTGCAATTTTTCAATTAGTTTGCCACGCATTTGCAAAAATCACTTTGTTTTTCGTTGCCGGAGCAATAATAACGAGAGCAGGTGAGAAATATATAGATAAGATTTACGGTATAGGACGCAGTATGCCAATTAGCATGACAGCATTTGCTATAGGTGCATTGTCTATGATAGGGGTGCCGCCTGCTCCGACTTTTTGGGGTAAATTTCTCATTTTTCAAGCTGTTTTCAACTCTGGCAATGTAATACTTTCTGTGTTTGTAACTCTAGTGTTAATTGTTAGTACTATACTCAACGCTCTGTACTTTTTACCGATAATTTACAACGCCTTTTTCTTAAAACCTTCTCAGAATTACTTTATTAAAAAAACACCAATTCTTCTAGTTTTACCTCCAGTTATTACTGCTATGTGCACTTTGGTTATTTTTTTTAGCTACCAAGTAATATTTTAAAATCTGTATTTATAACCATTAACAATAAATTTAAATGGTATTATACCAGCCAGAGTTGCTTTTATATTCGACAAAGTGAAGCTAATCTCCACAGTATCCTCCTTATTTTGCTCGGTTGTAAAAACTACAGTAGCATTTCCAGCAAATGTAACTAAGTCCTTGGTCGATCGATCAATAGATAATGTTATTACATTTATGTTGGCGATTTTTCTTTTAGATAAAGACAAATTACCAGCTTCATTATTCGTTTTTTCCTGAAAGCCTTGATAGATTTTATGTATAGAATTGTTTCTTATAAAATTTTCTTGGTACTTCGGTTCAACGATCTTAATGGACTCGTATATTTCAATGTATTTACTTATTAAGTACCTCGCTGTGGAAGTGTATTCATCTTCCTTTTTACTGAAACTAAGCTTATGCATTGCAGAGAACTCATCTTCTGTGTGGTTCATATACTTCACAAAATTTAAATCTTTTTTAATAGGAAATAACAGGTATATGTTTAATGTTAATAAACATAAGCATACTAGGAGAAGCGATACTATTAATGCCATCCAAGATCTTTCTGCTACACAAAACAGATACCTATGGCAGTACCATTCGACTACTTTACTGAAATAACTTTTGTTTTTTACTGATTCAAGCAATTTATCTTCCATAACACAATACTACCAGACCTAATCGGATCATTATAATAACAATAAGCTTAGATACTCTAAAAAAAACTTTAAAATATGTCTAAATTTTCCCAAATAGGATGAATGATTATATCACCTTGTTCTGCAATGAGGTAGAATTTATCGATTTTGCTCACATCTATATTTATCATTTTTACACTGAAATTTTCAGGATCATAAGTATTACTTTCTACACTTTTGTGATAATTATAATAAGAGGTTGTCCGGAAACAAGTAAAAGGCTATAATATCTGAAATTTTAGTACGGGGTAAAGATGAGAAAAAAGTATCCAACAGATCTAAGCGAAAGGGAATGGGCAAGAATAGAAAAACACTTCAGAGTATCATACAAGAAAGGAGGAAGGCCGCCAAAGTATAGCAAAAGAGAAATATTAGAAGCAATTTTCTATGTATTGCGTACAGGGTGTCAATGGCGGTATTTACCAAATGATTTTCCGCTATGGAAGACTGTGTATGAGCAGTTCAGGCAATGGAAGAAGCAGGGAATTTTTGAGAAAATGAATTATGAAATTACAAAATATAGTAGAAGAAAAATAGGAAGGAATGAGCAGCCGAGTGCCTGTATAGTAGATAGTCAATCTGTAAAGACTACAGAAAAGGGGGGATCAAAGGCTATGATGGAAGTAAAAAAGTAAAGGGTAGAAAAAGGCATATAATTACAGACACTCAGGGTTTTATACTAGGTTGTTACGTAGGCGCTGCTAACGAAAATGATAGAGATGGTATGAAAATAGCATTAAACAATATGAGAACAAAATATACTAAAGTTAAAAAAATGTGGGCTGACATGGGATACCAAGGAAGAAATTTAAAGAATCACATAAAGGAAGAATATGACATAGATATTGAAATTGTTAAAAGGCCTCCATGTAGATTTTGGGTGCACAAAGATACGCCACCTGAGCTACTACCAACAAGAGAACAAGGGTTTAAAGTACAGCCAAGAAGATGGGTTGTAGAAAGGACTTTTGCTTGGGTTAATAGGAATAGAAGGCTATCGAAGGAGTATGATTTACTCACAACATCCACTGAGAATTTCATATACCTAGCTATGAGTAGGGTTATGTTAAAGAGGGAATATGCTTGAATTTACTAGTTTCCGGACAACCTCTCATGTAATTTATTTTGATCATCAAAATAACCAAATTCATCAGCAAAGGTTCCCACTTTTCTACCTTTACCACTTTTGACTAGCTCAAATAGATCAATTACATGGTTTTGGGATCCAGGCTCAATAGGCCCTTCTGCAGCAAAAAATTTAGGTGCATGACCAATGTATTCCTTAAATTTTAGATTATGAGTCTTTTTTACACTACCAAAATCCACAAATTTATATTCATCTGAAATACCAGAATATTGTGGATCATACTTTTTATATTCAAAAAACTCATTACCTAAAAAATTACAAAACGTTAATTTATAATTATCATGATCGGATTTTACGACTTTAAGGTAATGAAAATCTCCAGGAATCTTTACTTCCTCTTCCGTAATATGATTACGTACAACAAGCTCACCATTTAGCATATGATAGCCAATTTTTGGCAAAGTAGCTATATTGATTGTCTTGTTTAGCTTAAAATTTGCTTCATAAATGCCACTTAACAACTCCTTTCCTTTTTCTAGGGTTATGTCTTGATCTGAAGCTATATTCTTAATTAAGCTTAATTTTTTCTGCATGTTCAATATGGCTTTCGTCAAAACTTCTATTGATTGCCATACAGTTAATTTATTATCAGTCAAATTATATACTTCGAGTATTAAATTAACAGAATTTTATCATGAATTTATGTTAAAAGTATTATACTTTGTAAACTTATGTCATGATATTAACTACATTAGCTAAAACATGCTTTTTATCTAAGTGGAGTTGCTTTGCGGCAACGAAAAGTTCATCTATTTTTTTCCACTGACTTAGCAGAATTTCAACACCATTTACCTCTCTCTTTATGCTTTCTAAAATGAAGGCCTGAATTATATATGATGCTAGTTCTAGTTCGATTTCGCTATTAATTACTTTATTAATCATATTGGGATTCTTTAAATCATGAAGAAATTTATAAAAGCATTTGTATGCTTCATAAGCATCACTACTTATTGTATTTATTATCATTCCTGGCATTCCAGGAAATAAAGTAATCATTTCGTCAAACGTTTGATTATCAAATTTACATTGAGATGAAGCAACTTGCTTTGTTTCATCATAAGTTAATGGGAGTAAATTTAGCTGAAAGCACCTACACCGGATAGTGGTTTGTATATCATATGGCTTATGGCTAATTATAAATATCTTAGAATTTTTTGGCGGCTCTTCTAATATTTTCAATATTGCGTTTTTAGCGTTATTAGTCATTGCCTCTAAGCTATCTATTATAGCTATTTTGTGTTCTGATTGAATGGGACTTAAGTGTAGAAAGTTTTTCATTTCTCTGACTTTTTCTATTCCGATAGTATCACCTTCAACAATGTGTAAGTCCAATGCTACTTCATTATAGTTTTTTATGAGTAACCAATTGGAGAAGGATTTTGCAAGTGTTGCTTTTCCTATACCTTTTTTACCACAGATCAGCCAAGACTGAACAGATAAGTTGTTCATTATTTTTTTTTTGGCTTGGTTGTGGCCTATTACTTTTTTCATTCTTTCTCCTATAGATTTTAGTTTGAAAATGCGTTGTTTACTGTTTGTAATGAAATTGCACCTTCCCTTAAAACCTTAATCTTATCTTCGGTTAAGTCAATAATAGTAGATTCTATACCAGAAACTAGTTCGTCATCTTCAATCACTACAGATAAATGTTGCTTAATGGATTGTGGTATATCGTTTGCCTTACATACACTTTCTTTTCCTGAAATATTTGTACTAGTTGCAACTATTGGAACTTTCAGTTTGTTTAGTATTGAAATTGCAATAGGATGCTCAGGAATTCTGATACCTATACTATCTTTAAAGAATTCGTTTGGCAATATGTTGTTGTTTTTAAGTGGTAAAATATAGGTAATTGGTCCAGGAGAAAAGTGGTTTATTAAATCAATATATCTTTCCTTTACCTTTGCTATTTTTGTCAAATTGTAAATATCACTAACAAATATAGACAGTGGTTTATTTTGAGAGCGTTTCTTTATCTGATATATTTTTCCTATAGATTCATTATCTAGTGCATTACAAGCAAGAGCATACACTGTTTCTGTTGGAAAACACACTAATAAATTGTTCTGTATTGCATTTATTATTTTAGATACCATATAGCTAAAAACTTATTCATAACAACTAGATTAGTTTTGTTGCACTGTATCTTATATAGTAACTGCTAGTTTTTGTAAACGTAATGCAACGCAGCTTACCATTTGTTATGCAGATTTGCTACAACCCAAACTCTTCATTGACTTTATCAATTATTGCCTGTGGTGGATCCTCTCCCCATCCTGAATACAAAATCTCTCCATAGTCTGCAACATCTATAGAGCCAGTTCTGCTTTTTGCTAGAAACATTTCTCTTTTCTCTTTATCAACTAATACATAATGCCACGCTGATTTTCCACGATCTTTACCACGGACTAAGTATATAAGATCTGACCTACTTCTTTTTGTTGCATCAGCAAAAGATCTTTCATTGACAGTTCTGCTTTTACTTTTTATGCCGCCACTTTCAGAAAAAGCTTCCTTGGATTCGGTTTTTTTGCCTGCTAATTCAGAAATTTTTCCTTTTTCCCCTAATGCCCGTTCTTTGGTGTTTTGAGACGAATACTTACTGGAAAAACCTTCCCCTGTACCGCCAGGAGTCCTGTTTGTGAAACGCTTAGTAAATGAATTATTGTCGTTGTTTTCTGCCATAAAAATCTCCAAACTTTAGATTGTAGAATCCAAACTTTTACTACACTTTATCATATGTTAATTCAATTAATATAAATGAAAAATAATATAGTAATTATTACAGGAATTACGGCCTCAGGTAAATCAGAATTATGCGATAACCTGAGAGAAAAATATGGAAATATTAGTATAATAAATTGTGATTCAAAGCAGGTATACAAAGAAATTCCCATAATTACTGCTCAACCACTAAAGCAAGAAGAATTTTATAAATTATATGGTTATGTTTCAGCAAAAGAAAATTATTCCGTGGGTCTATGGTTAGAGGATTTAGAAAAAGAAGTTAATCACGCATTAGAAAATGCTCAAATACCTATCATCACTGGAGGAAGCGGGCTTTACATCAGCAGTTTCATCAAAGGCTTATCATCAATGCCACAAATAAGTCAGGAAGTGAGAAAAAACGTAAGTGAGCTCAGGAAAAATTTAAGTAAAGAGGAGTTCTATAAATTAGTATTAAGCAAAGACTCAAAAGTTCAAGATAAAATCTGTATTAATGACTCGCACCGTCTTTCAAGAGCACTTGAAGTTATCACTGAAACTGGTAAGACAATCTTTGTATGGCAAGAAAATAGACAGCCTCCTTTATTCGATAATTTTAAGATATATACAATTTTGCCTAAACGTGAGGATGTATACCAAAAAATAAATTCTCGTTTTATCAAAATGATCGAAAATGGAGCAATTGATGAAGTAAAAAAGCTACTTAGTATGAACTTAGCTCCAAATTTGCCAGCTATGAAAGCACATGGAGTGCCAGAAATTGTAAAGTATTTGAAAGGTGAGATTACTTTAGACGAAGCGATACAGATTGCTCAAACAAACACAAGACACTACGCAAAACGCCAGTACACTTGGTTTAAAAACCAGTTCCCAAGTTCTGAAGTCATTGATTGTGCAAATGAGCTAACAGCGCTTGAAATATTTTAATTGTTAGTTTCCAGGTGTATTTCCATACTCATTGCTATGAATGGGCGGTTCCATATTTTCCAGATGGCTGTTCACTTTTGGTGGCTTATCCAAGCCATGCTCTATTTTTATTTTAAAAAATCCAAGCCTCTCGCAAAATTTCTGAAAACACTCTTTTATAACGTCAAACAAGTTTTTATCACCTATATTATAGTCCTTCAGTCTCTTAGGAACAGTAAGTGACAATTTACCATCTTCATATGTTACATTTTTATCACCTTGAGACTTAAGTGTGAATTCTAGCGAGCTATCCAATTTACATAATTCTTCTTCCAGTTCTGCAAAAGTGCGAACTGCAATTTTTTCTTCAATTCTGATTGCCGCATGACTTGGATCACTACAATTAATATGTGTTACATGATTAGACTGAAACAATAATCCATATGTTTCAGCTAAATGAAGGATAGGTCCTCCTTTACCATACAATCCACCCACATAAGCAGCCTGGTTACAATTAGTGATTAGTTCTTCTAGAATAGAATCATTTGGAACTTCTGCTTCAGCATATTCAAATAGCTCTGTAAAAACCTGTTTTACAAATTGGCGGTACTTATTTTTGTCATTTGAAATGAGGTTGGTATGTTTATTATATAATTCATCAACAAGCTCTTTTGTTATAACTTTGTTCTGAATAACAAGTTTCATTCTTGGAAGATCTACGTACATAGTTGCACCAGAATTCGCTTCAGCATTATCTTTACCAGCCCTCAACCTGCTAAAACCAAACTTTTCTGCTTGAGCTCTTAGTGTAACTATTGGATTTTCCTTTTCTTTTGGTGTAGAGCCGTTCATCATTAATACCTTGATATAGACTGCTAATGGTATAATAATACATAAAAATGATTAATAAGTTAATAAAATACCTACTATAAGCCCTATGATAGCAAATATAGTTAGGGGTAACTTAGGCTTACCGACGATTTTAAAAACAACAAATTCGTCATTCCGTTACGTGTTAGCGGCTGAGATACCGCGAATGAATCGCGGTATAACGTTAGAGAGCTGTGCTAGCTATAGTGCATACCTGACCATAAGGTGACAAGATTTTAAAAAGGCTCTATAACAGTTTTACACATGTATGAATCTCAATGAGCAATCAGATTTTTCTAAATAGCAGGCTGGAGAATATACCTAAGTTCCATTCCGCAATATTGCCTAAACTTTGTGGTGGGGACAAGGTGGTGGATCTGCTGTTTTATAAGCCACTTAGTTATGTGGATAGAAGCAAGTTACTATCTGATGCTCGAGTTGGAGAATTTACAACTTTCATTGCAAAAGTTTATGAGCATCAGTCGCCCACTTTTAGAGGTAGACCATATAAAATAGTCGTTGAAAGTGAGAGTCAGTATATATTCATAGTCTTTTTTAATTACTCAGTTAAGTATTTATATAAACTATTTCCAATTGGAGCGAATGTGATCATCAGTGGCAAACTCGAAAAATTTGCTGAACATTGGCAAATTACTCATCCAGATTACGTGTCGCTTGACATCAACCAATTTAAAGAAATAGCTTGCATAGAGCCAGTTTACCAATTATGCCGTGGCATTACCAATAAGCGCATTGGGAACATAATAAGCTCTAATCTAAAGGAATTGCCTGATTTACCAGAGTGGATAGATGATACATTAATCAAGCAAAAAAAATGGTTAAGTTGGAGGGAAAGCATCATAAAGTTGCACAGACCAAGCTCATTGGTGGAAGCTGAGGTTTGTAGAAAAAGGCTTGCTTATGATGAATTGTTTGCGTATCAGCTAGCGCTGAAACTTGCAAGAAAAAATCATGTGAAAGAAAGGGGAAGAGAATTTATAATATTGAGTAAATACAAAGAGCAAGTTTTAAATGAATTGTCGTTTCAATTAACAAATGATCAAACTCGTGCAATAGATGAGATCTCAGAGAGACAAAAATCCAAGTATCGCATGATAAGCTTGCTGCAAGGTGATGTTGGTAGTGGCAAAACCGTAGTTGCACTTTTTGCAATGATAAATGTGGTAGAAAACAACATGCAGGCAGCTCTAATGGCACCGACTACTATCTTGGCGGAGCAACATTATAATTGGATTGAGGAAGTTTTATCCTGTACCGATATAAAAGTTGCGCTGCTTACTGGTAAAACTTCGCGCAAGGAAAGAAAGATTATCATGAACGAACTTGCAAGTGGTGTTTTAAATATAGTGATTGGCACTCATGCACTATTTCAAGCTAACGTTACATTTAAAAATTTAGGGCTTGCAGTCATAGACGAACAACAGCGATTTGGAGTGATGCAGAGAAATCGCTTGGTAGGAAAAGGAGAAAATGCCGATATACTTTTCGTTACTGCAACTCCCATTCCAAGAACCTTGCAGCAAGCTATGTATGGTGATGTTGAATGTTCAATTTTGAAAGAAAAACCAAAATCCAGATTGCCAATAAAAACTGTAACTATGAACATTAGTAGGGTGCCAGATGTTATTGAAAAGCTAAAAGGTGCTATAAACAGGGGCGAAAAAGCATATTGGATTTGTCCATATATAGAAGAAAACGAAGAGACCAATATTGCTGCAGCAGAGATGCGTTTTCAGGAATTACAAAAAACATTTCTTGATAAAGTCGGGATAATACACGGAAAATTGACTCAGGAGAAGAAAGATCAAGTTATGTTTTCCTTCAAAAGGAATGAATTTTCTCTGCTTGTTGCAACCACTGTGATAGAAGTTGGTATAGATGTGCCAGATGCAACCATCATGATTATAGAAAATGCAGAGCAATTTGGGTTATCACAATTGCATCAGTTAAGAGGCAGAGTAGGGCGAGGAAACAAGCCATCTTTTTGTGTATTATTATACGATAATTTAAGTAAAAGCTCATCTTCAAAGTTAAAGATCATGTGTGAGTCACAAGATGGATTTTACATTGCTGAAAGGGATATGATGCTAAGAGGCAGTGGAGATATTTTAGGCACAAAACAATCAGGATGTATGGAATTTAAATTTGCTGATTTATATCAGGACAAAGAGCTGCTCAATCTCGCGTATAATAACGCAAAAGGCGCAATGGCTGATTTTGAATTACTGCTTGATATATTTGAATATAGGAGTAGATTACATTTTTCAAAATTTCAGTAGGAAAACCAGGTAGCCCACAGAAACGAAAAAACTTACTTGACACCCTTCGCCAGCCCACTTATCATGATAGTGAAGCTATTGTATTTGCTTTCGCCAATCTGCAGATTAAAAGGTAAGGATTACTTAATGTATCGGCGTCTTATGTTCAATTTTTTGCAGTATATAGATACTGTATGTCTTTACAAAACTTCATCTACATCTAGATTTTTATCTAAATAAGCTGAACGCGCTTATAAAGCGTTACAAGACATCAAAAAATGCCAATACTCGACAGAGATAGTAAAAGACTAGCTAACTCGGGGATTCTTTGTCTTTTTTTCTGCTTAGTAAATTTCTTAAACATTTGTAGCGTAAGTTAGTTGCAATTAAAAGCGGCTGAATCTCGCTTGTCAAGCGTTTAAAACATAAAAAACGCCAATATTTTAAAGCGGATAATAACCACGGGGCTTCTTTTGCCTTTTTTTTCATTTGGTAAATTTCTTAATGTTTATGGCTAAACGACAACCGTCATCCCGCTGCTTGTTAGCGGGATCTCTTGTTAGCGGCTGAGATACCGCGAATGAATCGCGGTATGACGTAGATTGCTGTCATTCCAGTGCTCCTTTTTTTGTCATCCAAGCAGCCTCCTATGGTGTCATCCCAGTGCCCAGACACTGGGATCCAGCATTTCACACAATCCCATCAAGAACGTTGTATTTTACATAACACTTTTATGCTTACCAACCCAGTGTCCAATCAAAATTCCTGGATCCCAGTGTCTGGGCACTGGGATGACATCATAGGAACACTGGGATGACACCATAGGGGCACTGCCGTCATAAAGGAACCAGTGTCAGCTACTTGAATGACATCATGGGGGCGCTGGCCTGACAACCGTCATCCCGCTGCTTGTTAGCGCCGCGGCGGTATGACGGTCCGCTGCTTGTTAGCGAGATACCGCGAATGAATCGCGGTATGACGGTGTAATGACGGTTAAGTAATTCGTTATCCCGCTGCTTGTTAGCGGAATCTGCTGTGGCGACATAAACTCAAATCATTTCAAATTTCAATCCAAAGAGGTATCATTATGTCAAACAACTTCAATTTTAAAGAATTTTTTAACCACTATGAAACAAATAGTACGTCAGATGATATACAAAGGTATTATTTGCTGTGGAAATCAGTAATAGCGCAGGCAATGATTGATGCAGCAAGTAACTGTAAAAAAACAGAAAGCTTGGTAGAAAAACGTAAGGCAATTTCTTGGTTGTCAGACTGTAGTCAAGATTTTGTGCACACATGTATATTGGCTGATTGTGATCCGGTATACGTAAAAAATAAAATACAGCCAACCTTAAAAAGCCTTACTAGATAAAGCCTTTTTATATACTTAATGAGGTTTACTCCTTTTACCGAAAAAAATATAATTCAATCTCCTATCTATAGTTGCCTCTATATCTTTGATTAATAGCTGCTTTATCATGTTTACTTTTCGCTTTGCATCTTGAGCTTGACGCTCATTGTTACCACTGTTATTGCTGTAATTATTCTTATCACTATAACTACTGCCACTTGGTTTGCTACTGTTACTGAACTCACTACCCTTTTTTCTTCTTGTGTTGAGTATCTGTATTATCTTTTCCTTTAAAAAGGACTTCCAGCCTGTGCCAAGTAATAATTTATAGAGAAAATGCGGAGTAAGAAACGCCACTAATATTCGAATAGAAATTCCGTAACCGAGATCTTCCCTATTTTCATAATACCACTTGCAATATTGAAACAAACGGTAAAACGCATTTTTGAAAGAGCAAAATTCTACAGCATACCAAAAACCATTGCTGAGAAACATGAGCACAATGCTGAATGTGTAAAGATACATTGTGAAGAGAAACAGTTTCACAATTATATCTTTTAGACTACCTAATATATAATTCAATAATCTTAATTTATAGAAAAGTGATATCATTTCACACCCACTTCAATATGGCTGGGGTGGAAGGATTCGAACCTTCGCGTGGCGGTATCAAAAACCGCTGCCTTACCACTTGGCTACACCCCAATACTACTTACATCAATAACACTATTAGCCCAATTAGTAAAAGATTTATTTGCTTTTTCTATGGGCATCACAGCAATAGCTGGCTGATCATAAGAATGCATTGCTTCGATTTTTTCTACAATTTTATCAACTTGATCATTCCTGCTCTTCATAATTGCCACTACTTCACAACTATTACTAATTTTACCTTCCCATAAATACAGAGAATTCACTTCGGGAAATATATTTACACATACAATTAATTTCTCGTTTAACAATTCTTCAGAAACAGTTTTAGCCTCCTCAAAATTTGAAAAAGTTGTATAAACCAAAACTAAATTATTCATTAGTAGCTACATAAATGCATTGCTACTATACTCTACCGAGATTTATTCATCAAGAGAAAATAACGCCAGCGCGTACTGTATGAACATTTGTTTGCAAAGGTAGTATGTTAAGTGTTATAGCTAGTTTGCCTCAAACGTAAAAGTGTCATCCCAGTGCCCCTGTGATGTCATTCCAGTGCTTGACACTGGAATCCAGTTTTCCATATAATCTCATCGAAAACGTTGTAACCACTTCCTATGCTAGTTTGCTTGTAAACAAGCAAACTTTCCTGGATCCCAGTGTCAGCTACTCGGATGACACCTTTCCTAGCAGAGAAATCACAATGTTCATACGGTTGTACGCATACCGCTGGGATCTAGGATTTTTCTATAGTTTAAAAACAAAAAAAGGACGTTACTCATTGAGTAACATCCTTTTGGAGAAGGTAGAAGTTTTACTTATTACACTGTTCCTGGAGTTGCTGTAGCTCTTGAGTTGACAGGTTCTGCACTAGGTTGATCTAGAGATGCGCGTCGTTTTGCCAACTTTTCTTCGAGTTCTCTGTCAAATTCTTCTTTTAAAGGAAGAACTTGTTTTCTTGTTAGCGTAGAAGAACCAGAACCCATTCCACTATCAGTAGAATTACTGTGAGTGAGAGTTCTGTTACTCAAACTATCCAGGTTTTGCTCCACAATAGGATCACTGAGAACACCTTCACTGAAAGAACTTTGTCCATTTAAGTTAGTCAATGAGGCGCTTCTAGGTAGTTCTGGTGGAGCAACTGGAGTAAGCTTAGGAGTTAAGCTACTAGATGAATTGCTTCTACGGACTGTTGCAAAGTTCTGAGAATCTGAATCAGAGACAGTAGCAGTACTTTCAGTTCCTATAGAATTTAGTGAATTGCTTTTTGACAAGCTGTTAGATTGTTCAGAGCCTTTTCTTCCCAGTGAAGAGAATGATGATGACACAGACCTAGTTAAACTTTTGACAGAAGGCCTGTTAGTTTTTTTCTCTGCTCTGTCAAACATATTGCTTACGCTTGAGTACAAATGATTTTCTCTACATTCTTTAATAACCTTCTTAATTTCATCGTGATGTTCAGAGAAAACACTGTCAATGAAATAACTACCTTTAGGTAATGACCTTTGTGTTAACAAGTTATGCAAGCTTTTTTCATTTAAATTATTAACGAATTCTTTCTGTACTTGCCATCCAGAAGTATGTTCAATCTCCCCTGATTTTACCTTCTCTGCCATTTTTAAATCAATTTCTGACGATATTCCAGAAAGTATATTTTTCACTAACCCAGAATTATTTCCTTTATCAGCAAAAATTGCTTTCATATCATTTCTTATTTCGTCAGATTTCTTCATTGCATCTAGAGTAAACCTTTTTACCTTATCTAAATAGTCCGTCTCACCAGATGCCTTATGGAACTTATTTGCCACTCCTTCGCCTACAAAACTAGCGCCTTTTTTCAGTGAATCTACTGAATGTTCATAACCTTCTTTCACCTTATCTTTAACATGCATAGCACCATCTCTAACTTTTCCGGCAGCGTATGTTGATGCGTCCTTAACTTTCCCAGCAGTATATTTCGCCCCATCAACTGTTTTTTCTGCTGACCACTTGAGCCCTTTATATCCAGATTGAACTGCTTTTACAGCGACTTTTACAGCGAAATATAAAGCAAGACCAACTATAGCACCCGGTATAGCAAGTGTTGCACCAACTGCCAAAAGTGGTAGTACTGCCGTAAATAATCCACTTGCTGTACTTACTACAAGAATCTTATCTCCTTGTTTCATCTTAGAGAATTCTGTATCTCCTTTTAACAGGTCAGTCATTCTTTCTTTTAGCTTCTTGTGATCATTAGCAATATCTGAATTTGGTAGATTTTGCATCGTTTTATTCAAATCAAAACTATCTTCTGGTTGGTTTTGTTGAGTTCCAACAGAATTTGAATTTTTTTCATTATGTAACATTTTAAACCTCACTATTAATTAAATATATTATAATTGTATTCCTTGATTCTTAAGTTAGTGTTAAATTGATTGCCAGTATTTATTTGTCTTCAAATAATTTCGCTTGACGTGTTTTGTGGTAATATAGAAAATTAGGTCAAGAAGCTGCAGCATTTATGAAGTATAGAAAAAGAACACTCATCTTTTTGGCTGTTATAACTTTAATAATAATAGCTTTACTATTTAGGTATAATTCCCATTTTCACAAAGACGTAGTGCACTTAAAGAGTGACAACAAAGAATTCAAAAAAAAGCCAGAAAATTCCATAGAGTCGACCATATTACATAGAGAAAAGGAAGTGTACGATCATGTTTTCCATCCTGATGATTAATTTGTAAATAAAATAGCAATTTATGTTTGCATTTTCTTATTAAAGAAGTAATATTAGCGTATTAATTATAGAATCAATCATTATGTTTGATGATAATAATCCTTGGAATCTGGGAAAGAAACCGGTAGGGAACAAAACTCCTAATAATGAAGATATTTTAAGTAAAGCTGTATCTGATATAAGGTTCTTTCTTAATGGATTAACCAGAAACAGGGGCAAAAAACCTTATTTCATCATTTTCATTATTTTGCTGTTCTATGCTTGCACTGGCTTTTATATTGTCCATCCTAGTGAAGAAAGTATAGAACTTACCTTTGGTAAATATTCTAATACAGAAACACCTGGTTTGCGTTATCACTTCCCCTACCCTATTGGCAAGGTTTTTAAAGTGAACGTTAAGGAAGTAAATCGTGAAGAAATTGGGGTAAGTAGTTCTTATGGGCGAGATACAGATCGCGGTGAAGGCGTGATGCTAACTGGAGATGAAAATATAGTCAACGTTAACTTCGAGGTTCAGTGGCGCGTTAGAGATGCTAAGGACTATTTATTCAAAGTGCGGGATTACAAACCCGGTTTCAGTGTTAAAAATGCTGCTGAAAGTGCCATGAGAGAAATAATAGGTAAAAATACGATCTCTTTTGCACTTGGTCAAGGCAGACCAGAAATTTCTAGAGATACTAGAATTCTATTGCAGCAGATTCTTGATGGATACCAAATGGGTATAGAGATTTTATCTGTTCAAATGAAAAAAATTGATCCACCAGAAAAAGTAATCAGTTCGTTTAGAGATGTACAAAGTGCTCGTGCAGACAAAGAGCGTACTATAAACGAAGCATATGCTTATAATAATGATATTATACCTCGAGCAAAGGGTGAAGCGATAAAGATAAAATTAGATGCACAAGCATATGAAAATGAAATAATAAATGAAGCAAAAGGTAATGCAAATCGCTTTTTATCTCTTTATGAGGAATATAGACAGAATCCTTCTCTCGTTAAGAATCGTATTTATCTTGAAACTATGGAAAATATTTTCAGTAAGGTAGACAAAGTTGTTGTAACTGATGATCTGAAAGGTATGTTTTCTTATTTACCTCTTACAAATTTAGGAAAATAACCATGAGTAGTAATATTAAAATTGTTTTTGTTTCTGTATTTGTTGTTTTATTGATTGTTTTATTTAATTCAATATTTGTTGTGCAAGAAACAAAGCAAGCGATAGTTATACAACTCGGTAAAGTTGTAAGGGATGTTAGGGAAAGTGGCTTATATTTTAAGTTGCCATTCATAAATAGTGTAGAGTTTCTTGATAAAAGAGTTTTAGATTTAAGTCCTGATAAGGTCCCAAGGGAAGTGATAACAGCGGATCAAAAACGTATTATAGTAGATGCGTATGCAAAATATAAAATAACAAATCCTGTTACTTTTTACCAGGCTGTGAGGAATGAATCAGGTCTGGTTAGAAGATTATATCCGGTTATAGAAGCACACATAAGAGAAAATATAGGCAGATTTTCGTTGATTAGCTTGTTGAATGAAAAAAGATCAGAGGTTATGCAATTGATTCAGCGTGGAGTTTATTCTGAAGCTGAAAAATTTGGCATAGAAATAATAGATGTAAGAATTAAGAGAGCAGACTTACCAGAAGAAAATAGTTCTGCAATATTTCGCCGTATGCAAACTGAAAGGGAAAAAGAAGCAAAAGAAATTAGAGCAGAAGGAGAGCAAGCTGGGCAGGAAGTTAGATCAAAAGCTGATAAATTAAAAAGGGAAATTATCTCCAGTGCAGTAAAAGAATCGTACGAAATAAGGGGCCGTGGTTATGCTGAAGCAACTAGAATTTATAATGAGGCATTTAAGGTCGATGAAGAGTTCTTTAACTTTTATCGCTCTATGAGCGCTTACAGTAAATCATTTGCCGAAAATAATACTAAATTTGTACTTTCACCAAACAATAACTTTTTAGATATTTTAAATAAGGGGTGGAAATAGTCTATGAAAAGTAAGGCATTTATTTTATCTATATTTGCATATTTTCTAATTGCGTTTTCTTCGTATGCTAATATGTTTGATTGGAATGCAAAAAAGGTCGTTGATGCTAGCACTACTGCATGCAACTGTAATCAAGGACTTGCCGATTTAGTGGAAGAACTCATTCCTGCGGTTGTAAATATTTCAAGCGAACAAATCATCAAACAAGAAAATAACAGCAGAACTAGAGTTCCATCTATGCCAGGAAATAATTTTTTTGATGATTTTAGAGAGTTTTTTGAGCATTTTGATCAGTTTTTTATGGATAGGGGCCCTAGTGTTAACAAAGAGGTGGTGTTGCTTGGTTCTGGGTTTATTATAGATAAAGGTGGAACTATAGTAACCAATTATCACGTTATTAAAAACGCCAAAGATATCACAGTTACTATGAACGATAATACTTATTTCAAAGCAGAAGTTTTAGGCTATGATGCAAGAACTGATCTTGCTGTGCTTAAGATTAATTCTGATAAAGATCTTTCTTCTGTTGCATTTGGTGATTCTGATAAAGCAAGGGTTGGTGATACGGTTATGGCAATAGGTAACCCATTTGGTTTGGGTGGCTCTGTAAGCACAGGAATTATATCTGCAAGGTCCAGGGACATTAGTATTGGCACTATGAATGAATTTATTCAAACTGATGCTGCAATTAATAGGGGTAATTCTGGAGGACCGTTATTTGATTTAAATGGAAAAGTTATAGGTATTAATACTGCTATCTATTCTCCATCTGAGTCTGGCGGCAACGTGGGTATAGGTTTTGCCATACCATCTAATTTAGCTATGTCAATTATTGACACATTAAAAAGTGGCAAAAAAATAAAACATGGTTGGCTTGGTGTGCAAGTTCAGCCTATAACGAAAGAATTTGCTGAGTCCTTGGGTTTAAAAGATATAAAAGGCGCATTGGTTGCAAGTATAGTAAAGGATAGTCCTGCAGAAAAAGGTGGGATTAAAGTAGGTGATATATTATTAGAATTTGACGGTAAAAAAATCGATAGAATGACACAATTACCTCAAATGGTTTCAAGAGCTGGACCTGAGAAAAAAGTGCAAGTTAAGTTACTTAGAAAGAGCAAAGAGGTTAATATTAAAGTTGTGATCGGAGAATCTACAAATGATGGCCAAGATAACAATCAAGAAGAAAATAAATCAACATCTGATTATGTAACCGGTTTAACTGTTTCAAATCTGCCAAAAGAATCAAAAGAAAGTAAAAATAATGTACCTACAAAAGGTGTGATAGTTACCAATGTAGATAGTAACAGTAATGCCACGTTGCGTGGTATTAAAAAAGGAGACATTATTATCCAATTAGATGGAACCGATATAGAAAATACTAATGATTTTCAAAAACAAGTTGATTCAGCAGTAAAGAAAAACGGTAAAGATTCAATAATGTTGCTCATTTACCGCAATGGAAATCAATTCTTTACTTCGATAAAGTTGAAGAAATAGCACTCGTAGGTTATTTACTAAATTAGCAGCATTGTAAGCCTGTCACTGTAACACCTCAATCTTACAAGACAAATCAAAACTATTAAAGTCTACATTCCATTCACTAAAATACACATATGGATAATATAAATTTTCTAAAATTCATTGAACTGTGCTTTCAAACAGTGGTGCCGGGATGTGAGTATAATGATTATCAGTACATAAAAGTCATAGCAGAAAGGCTGGAAGCAGCGAATGCTGGCGAAGTAAGGCGCATAATATTCAATATGCCTCCGCGTTCAATGAAGTCCATATGTATGAGTGTTGCGTGGCCCGCATGGATACTGGGCAACTGCAAGAATAATAGTTGCAAGTTATTCTAAGTTGCTTAGTGAAAAACATTCGCTTGATACCAGGTGCATAATGCAATCTGATTGGTATAAAGAACTATTTCCAGAGGTAGAACTATCCAAAGACCAGAACACTAAATATAAATTCCAAACAGTGCAGAGAGGATACAGAATCGCAACATCAGTTGGAGGAACATTAACCGGTGAAGGTGGTGACTCTATTATTGTGGATGATCCGCTTAACCCTGCTCAAGCTTTGAGTGAAACATTTAGAAAACGTGCCACAAACTGGTTCGATCAGACTTTAGTAACGAGACTCAACGATAGAAAAAAAGGAGTAATTGTGCTTGTGATGCATAGGCTCCACCTGGAAGACTTAACTGGGCACCTCTTATCTAAGCCAAAAAACATATGGCATCACATTTGTTTGCCAATGATTTCTGAAAATAAGGAGGTTATTTATTCAATTAATAACCATACTGGTGTCATTCCAACCCCCCCTCCTGTCATCCCAGTGCCCAGACACTTGTATCTGGGATCTCGTTCCTTAACTTTATAGTGTAAATTATTTCAAATTGTGTCTAGCTGCAAGTATAATAATTTCCATTTATAGATAAAGTATGTTGCAAATGTTATGCCAAAGAGTATAATAAAATCTATATCAAATACTTTACAAGAAAAAGTGGGATAGAGGCAAAAGCAAATATTAATAAGGATAATTTAAGAAAAGCGCATACTAGAGTTTGAAGAAGCAGTAAAAATAAAAAATATTATTGAAAGGTTAAATAGCACATGATATAATATATATAGTATAAAAGTGTAAATAATTTTATTGACATCTTTACATTAATAGTTCTTAAATATTTAGTACTGTAGAATTAAATTATTAAGTTTTATGAAGGAAGTAAAAATGGTGGAAAGCTTTTCAGGTAACAACCAAGGCAGTAATTTTATTGAGGAGGCAAAAATAATGGAAAATTTTTCAGATAATAACGGAAACGGTAGCTCAATCTTCCAAGGAAAAATCAGGGAGCAAGATTTCTCTGCAGAGCAGAAGCTAAATGAACTAAAAGCAGCCATAGAGGAGCTTACCAGGCAAGATTTGCTCAGGAGGCTCGAGTGTGAGCGTCAGGCTTCTAGTTGTATCGATGAAACATCATCTCAAGCAGAGCTACATATCGGAGAAGGTGATGATGAGGATTACTTCATTGGTGAAAAAGGAAGAGTACTCGGAGATTTCTGGAATTTCTTTGAATCTCTCTTCAACCTTTTTGAAGTAGATGTAGATGATCCGAAAATCTACCAAATGCTCAAGGAGAAGAAAGAAAAAAACCTGATTGGTGCGATAATGAAGTTTTTGCATGATAAGCTTAAGGAGTTAATCAAGAAGATTTTTGCACACGATTTAAGTTGCAATCAGAAGTTGGACAAAGAGATAAAAGAATTGCAGGAAAAATTAGGCAGTGGTGAGTTATCAGAAGAAGAGTTTGCAAGGGCGTTAGAAAGATTAACTGCATTGCAAGATCTGAAACTCAGGTTACAAATGGCCGTTGTCGGATGGATTGTTACAATGTTCGCAGAGATGTTTGGAGTTGAGTTGGCGGCTGCGGTAGAGGCATCTACAGAAAAAGAAGATAAAAAAGCAGAAAAAACATCATTAGAAGCAACTAAAGAAGTTTGCGAAAACGTAGAAATGAAAGTGGATGAAAGAGAAAAACCTAAAGTGCCAGTTTTCCTTTTTGAAATTTCACCAGGATTTGTAAGACCGGTTGTTCTGAGCAAACCAGAACTTGAAATTGCGTCAGATCCTTTGAAACATCTATTCCGTCTTGCTGAGCTTGAAAGAAAATATCATGAAAATTCACAAAAACCAGAAAAAGTGAATGAAGAGAAAAAAGCGAAGCCTGAACCGAAGAAAGAGGTGTGTCCACCGCAACTTCCAGACAAGAAGACTGTGGCAAGTGGGATAAAAATTAATTTTAATAAAATAAAGAATATTGGTTTCCGAGAAAGGGATGCGAATACTAGTGTTAATGGAAGAGGAACCACGCCACCCACTAATGGACAAGGAAACAAGCTTGATAATGGGAAGAAAAACGAGTCTGCTAGTTATGCAGCAAGCCGTCTGAATGGTAATGTTAATAAGAAAGAAGCGGATAACCTTTACACCGAACTTGCAAAAGAACTTGCCAATTTTAAAATAGGTGTTTGGAATGGTGCTGAGAATGAAGGTTCTGTGAATGATGCTCAATCACCAAGAGGATTGACTAATGATGTAAAAGTTGAGAAATGTGTAGAAGGTCAATCAGTAGGAAAGACATAATCGTGAAGGTAGTTAGATCCCAGTGTCTGGGCACTGGGATGACACCCTCTTGGATGGAAACCAGCGTCAGCTACTTGGATGACGCCTCACCATGTCATTCCAGTGCGTGACGCTGGAATCCAGGAGTATAAAAATGACGAATAAAATTTATACTAAAAAATATAAAAAAAGTGCTTGCACTACAATTTATTTTTAGTACACTAGTTACATAATATTTTTACTGAGGGGCCAATATGTATAGTAATAATGATAAAAAAGATAGCGATAAAGGGTTTACTCCAAGCAGCAGGTATGAAAAGTATAGCGGTTCTAATCCGGTAATGCTTGAGGCACGTGAAAGACAGAGACGTAAAAGTAGCAAGCCTGGCTCGCAAATGGAGAGTAGTAGCTCTACTAGTGCTGGCAGTAGTAAAGGTAAAAGTAAGTAATGTTGTTTCATCACAATTTTAGTAGGGGGAGTTATGGGTAATGCTACAAAAGAGCTAGTTAACGCATTTAACTTAAATAATTATGGTATTGATAAGGTCAATACTAATTTTATTGTACGAGGTAAAAAGATTGTTGGTTTATTTGCTAGTGGTACTAATACAAAAGAATATCTGCGAAGAATAGGAGAGGAGATAATAAAGCAGCACTACAGTGATGGAACTGAGTTAGCAAGTGAATATTATAACTTAAACTATTTTCCATTTGTTCTAGATGCTAATCCTGATAAAGAGGGTTTAGATAATGGCATAGTGAAAGTAAAGCTTGCAGATTCTACAGATAATGGAGTAATTCGTAACTTGAAGGTTCATTTTGCTAATGAGTTTGAGGGGGCTGTGAGATCTAAAGTGGCTGCACTTCTACAAGCATTAGTAGGAATAACGAAGGAACAAGCATATGAATGGGTCAATGGAATTGTTGGAACAGGAGCGATAGGTAGTCCTTATCTATACTGTATAGCTTTTAGCAACGAGTACCTCGAAAAAAGGTATAATTCGAGGATTTTTGAGCTATTGAAGAGTCTTTATATCAGTGAATTTAACTCAAGATTAGAGGCGTGTGGTCTTAAGAGTTCAGACTTTTATGAATATAAAGATGGTATGTTATACATTAAAAATGTGAGTGATAAGGTAGTCAGGAGTGTAACAGGATATGTTAAAGGGCGAGTAGCGCTTGATTTTAGAACTCCAGGCAGCGTAGAGTCTAAAGTTGAAAATTGTAAAAATGTTTTGAGTGAACTAATTCTTAAAGCGACAGGAAAGTTTGTTGACGGGTATGATTATGATGACTTTACAAACAAAAACAAAATAAAGAATGGGCATAGTTTTGCTCTTATACCTTTTATAGAAGAGAATGGTCAGTTGAAATCTTTAAGTTCTAGGAGTGCATCAAAGATTAATGGAGGAATATTTAATGGTTTTGATTGTATAAGTGATATTAGAGGCAAAACTGCAAATCCACAATTTGCTAATTGTAAAGAGCCAGTTTATGCTTTCTCTAATAAGCAGATTGCTCAGTTACTTCCTAAAATTATGGGGTCTCCAATTGCATATAATCAAATAAACGGACGTTTTGAATTTGCAGTTGATCTTGGGAATTTTAAGAGACGTAGCTCGAGTCGATCCTCCTCGACGGTAACTTCTCCACTCAATCCTCCTACACATGCAGAGCCACCAAGAACACCGCTTAAACAAACTGGAGCTAGGTTTTTTGAATCTAGAGGAGACAGCGATAGTGGTCTTGGTGATTCACCTCCACAACTTAAGGATTCTGGTTCTTCAAGTGGTGGTCCAAGTTCTAGCTTAACTGAGTTGTCATCACCGACACAGAAGTTTCCCGAGCGAAGTCGTGGTGAAGGGTTAGAGGGGCCTCCCAGGCAAGGATCAGAAAGAGAGGAAGGAAAAGGGGGGCTGTTTCAGTTGGTGCCGGGGGAAATAGATTCAAGTCAATCCACTGGTGATCAATCACAGCTATCTTTGAGTAGATCATCATCGATTTCTTCTCCTATAGCATGGGATGATTCAACATTCTTAAATCCTGAGGTTTCTAATGAGGAACCTAAAAAACAGCAAGTTACTAAGGAAAAGGAAGAAGAAAAGTTGTTTAAAGCATTGCTTTATTGGTTTAACTTAAATAATTATGCTTTGGATCCTCCTCATACTAACTTTATTGTAAAAAATGGGAAGATTGCTAGTTTAATTGATGATAGTGTTGATGTAAAAGAGTATTTAGAGGAGATAATAGATAAAACGAAAAAAGAGTATCGTGTCAATAAGGAAGAAGCCTATGATCTCAATGAGTTTCCATTTCAATTTCTTTCTAATTGTGAGAAAAACCAAGAAACAACAGTTGTTGCTAATATAAGTCGTGGTGCCTTACTTAACTTAAAAGAACTTTTTAGTCGGGAGCATGAGGGAAAAGTAGAAATAAAAGATATCGACATTAACATCGTCGAAAAGGCAGTGAAATCTGAAAAGGACAAATGGGTAAATTTTCAGGTGCAAGCACATGGGTTATCCCCTAAAGAAGCAATTAAAACCTGTTATCCCGATGAAAGCGTATTAGAATATATTTCCATTACAAAAGACAAAGGTGGATACTGGATTAACCGTGATTATGATGGTTCGGAAGTAGAGTCGTTTAGGAAAGAGCAATGGCCTGCTAAAGGTACGTCAAAAGCTGAAAAGATGAAGTCCGAAGATAATAAAGACAGCGGTATCTCTTCAGCGGAGGCGACTGATGCTGAAAACGTAAGCTCTAAAGCTGAGGCAACAACAAGTGGTTATGAGTCTATGGATTGTGAGAATACTAGAGGAGGATCGCCAAAACGTACTCTAGAGTTGAGTGTGGGAATGGAAGAATTGACAATATCCACAGACCTGTATGCCACTAAGGCCGAGCAGCACTCTCCCATAAAAAAATTTAGAAGCAATTGATCTAATCCACCGCTCTCAGCCACCTAAGCGTTTTATTAGGGTTAGGGCAAAGTCCCTGACCCTAAAGGCACTGGTGTTAGTTTTTCTCATCCATTGCAGATATTGCGCGGTACTAAATGTTTAAAAAGTATTAATATAAAGATATCAATAAAATTATTTACATTTTTATACTATGCACATTACATCATGTGTTATTTAACCTTACAATAATTTTTTTATTCTTGCTGCTTCTTCAAATTCTAAATTTTCAGCATGCTCTATCATTTGCTTTCTCAAATCATCCTTATTAGTATTTACTTTCGGTTCTGCTATTGCCCTCTCCTGTAAGGTGTTTGATATAGGTTTTATTATAGTCTTTGGGACAATATTGTGCAATATATTATGTTCTTCTTGTTTTTTTCTTCTTCTTTCGGTCTCTCTTAATGCACGGTCCAGAGAACCAGTGATTTTATCTGCATACAAAATTACTCTACCTTCAGCATTACGCGCAGCACGACCAATCGTTTGAATTAATGAAGTTTCCGATCGCAAAAATCCTTCTTTATCAGCATCCAAAATTGCAACCAACCCACACTCTGGAATATCAAGACCTTCCCTCAGCAAGTTAACACCTACTAAAACATCGATTTCTTTAGATCTCAATTTGTATATAATTTCTATTCTCTCCAGCGCAGCAATATCAGAATGCAAATAACTCACTCTCATATTCATTTCACTCATATATTCAGCTAAATTTTCAGCCATTTTTTTCGTCAATGTAGTGATTAAAACACAAAATCCCTTCCCTATTGTCACTTGTGCCTCATGAATTACATCATCAATTTGACTCTCTATTGGTTTTACAATGCAGATTGGGTCCGTAAGCCCTGTTGGACGGATAACTTGCTCTATAAATACATTACTGGTCTTTGCCAACTCATACTTTCCGGGAGTGGCTGAAATGTAAACAGTCTGCGGCCTAACTCCCTCCCACTCTTCAAATTTTAATGGACGATTATCAAAAGCGGAAGGGAGCCTGAAGCCATAGTCAATCAATTTCTTTTTACGCGCCTCATTACCACTGTACATCGCACCAACCTGAGGAACGGTGACATGACTCTCATCAACAAATAAAATTACGTCTTTAGGTAAATATTCAAACAAAGTAGGTGGTGGATCCCCAGCTTCCATTCCATAGAGATAACGCGAATAATTTTCAATACCTTTACATATTCCTGTTGTTCTCATCATTTCGATATCAAAATTAGTGCGTTGCTCGAGGCGCTTTGCTTCAACAATCTTGTTTTGCGAGTAGTAATAATCCAAGCGTTCATGCAGCTCTTTTTTGACTAGTTCAATTGCCTGCAACAAAGCCTCACGCGGGGTTATGTAATAGCTATTTGGAAAAATGGTGATTTTATTTACGCCTTTGGTAACATTGCCCGTTATAGCATCAACTTCAGAAATTTCTTCTATTTCATCGCCAAATAACGATAAACGCCAAGCTTTATTTTCATAATGGGAAGGAAATATATCAACAATATCGCCGCGCACTCTGAAATATCCTCTCTCAAACCTGGCATCAGAGCGCTTGTATTGAAGATCAGTTAAGTTGCTCAGGAAATCATTAATACGAATTTTATTTCCAACACTAAGCAGTATGATCATGCTGCGGTAGCTCTCAGGCGAACCAAGACCGTATATGCAGGAAACACTGGCAACTACGATCGTATCCCTGCGCTCCAAAAGGGAGCAGACGGTGGAATAACGCAGCATCTCAATTCTTTCGTTAATTGCAGAATCTTTTTCGATATAAGTATCAGTTTGTGGTAAATAGGCTTCAGGTTGATAATAATCATAATAAGAAATGAAGTATTCAACAGCATTATGGGGAAACAATCCTTTCATTTCCTCATAAAGCTGTGCTGCTAAAGTTTTATTGTGTGCCATAATTAATGCAGGCCTGTTTGTCCTTGCAATAACATTTGCCATAGTAAAAGTTTTCCCAGAACCAGTAACTCCAAGCAAAACTTGGTCTCTTTTATTGCTATTTAGCCCCGCAATTAAACTATCGATTGCCTGCGGTTGATCTCCAGCAGGTTGAAAATGTGTAGTGATTTGAAATTTCATAGACTTTACTTACTATCTTTGATTCATTGCATAGTGAACACTATATTGCTTTTAAGATAAGTTGTATAGCTATCGTAAAGCCATAAAACATTAACCAACAATGTCATGCAAGTAGCTGACACTGGAATCTTGTTTCAATGTTAAACAAAATACCATAGAATTCAAGAAGACAATTCCTAAAAAATCCCTACATCCAAAAAAAGGCAAAATGCTGCTTGAATAAGCTAAATTTTTTTAGATGCAAAAACAATAAAACATAGTTGATACTAAATTATAGTACTCCTATGACAACGTTACAAAAATTAAGGAAATGGATAGCTCTGATCAATTGGAATAGTATTTTCAGGTACCGGTGGTCAATATGACATTTTTAAAATAAAGATTTAGAACCTGTTTAAAATCTTCTCAATAGAAGAGAAATGAAGGAAAGAACGACCATTTGTAGGCTAGTGTTAAGTTTTCGCTCGCAATTTTTCCACAATCGTCTGCATTTTTCTAACCAAGCGAAAGATCGCTCTACAACCCATCTTTGTGGCAATACAGCAAAGGAATGTAATTCACTTCGTTTTATTACTTCTACAGTTGCTCCAATAATCGTTTTTATTTGAGTTGCAAAATTTTCTCCTGTATAACCTGCATCGACCAGTATATTTTTAACTTCCGAGAGGTTTTCTTTTGCGCTTTCAACCATTCTCACAGCACTGCTAACCCCAGTTGTAAATTAGAAAAAATAGAAAAGGTAAGGAAATAGGGTAAACTCCGAGGTATTTGATATTCATTCCTAAAATAGGAGGTTACCAATGAAAGAGAAAGTAACAGAAATCTTTTGTATAGTCGATGATTTTTGCAATACAGTCGATGAAAATTTTGCAGAAAAACTTCTACCAAGTGGCAAAAAACCAACCAGGACGCCAGAGATTACGCATTCAGAGATTTTTACCATAATATTGCTATATCAAGTGCGACAATTTTAAAATTTTCTATGTGCATTATTTGAAATTATTATACGAATCAGCGTTTCCAAAATTGCCATCCTATAGTAGGTTTATCAGGCTAAAATCGCAGGTTTTATGGTATTTAGCGCTCTTAATGCAATGGTTTTGCGAACAGTCAAAAGTGACAGGGATTTCGTACATAATCTATCGCTGTTTGCCATCCAAAAAGGACCTCGAGAAACAAAGTTTTCAAAGGGTTGGCAAAGATTGGAAAGACTACTTATGGGTGGTTTTTCGGTACATCTAGTAATCAACGAAACTGGCGAAATTCAAGGGGTTACGGTGACAAAAGGCAACGTTGATACCTGTGCCAAATTTAACTCAGAAATTGACTGGATTATTGTTTAGAGATAAAGGATATATCAAAAAAGATCTTTTTCACGAATTATTCGATAGAGGGTTAAAGCTTGTAACCAGTATAAAAAGGGTATGAAAAACTCATTAATGGTGCTAAATGAGAAGATTTTGTTAAGAAAAAGATCGATTATTGAGACAGTTTTTGGCTCTCTGAAAAACAAATTTGAGATTGAGCATACTCGCCACAGATCACCGATAAATTTTTTGGTACACATTTTTTCTACGCTTGTTTCATATTCCATGCAGCCGCTGCATTTCTAAGCTTTACTTCGTTGGCTAATCCGCAACTGGGGTATATAGGGTTGACACCAAGGCAATATTCTTCTGGAAAAGTTGATCGGCATGGCAGCATATCAAAGATGGGACCAGCGGAATGTAGAAGTATGTTATATGAAGCTGCACAAACAATGCTTACAGTTACCAAGAGGACATTTAAATTAAAAAACTGGGGTTGCGAAGAAAAAAGGAATGAAAAAAGCAATTGTAGCAGTAGCAAGAAAATTAGCTGTAATTATGCATAGGATGTTGGTTGATAAAACAGAATTTTATTATCAATAAACATCAAAAGAGCATAGGACAATAATTTTATTGAAAATAAAGATAGCAATGCCGATGGAAGGGACAAGCAAGAACTTAGTTAGACTTCGTGGTAAACATGTTGCCGTCCACTTCCGCCTAACAAGTATAATGCGGCTTGACAAATTTATTGTCATCTCAGACCGCGGAGAGAACCATATGCTACTTTTAACTTCTGTAAAATTACCAAGGATTATGGAGAAGATATGCTGTTTTGATTTGTGTGAAAATTATTGTTGACTTATGTGCAATTAGAGAACCTAAGTCACTTTAGCTATATATAAAAGGTTTAAGTGGTTGTATTGATGTATCTTTGTATTAAAAAACACCCAATAAGCAGAGTTGTAAGTGGAATAAACCACAAAATGTAAGTGCTAGGTGGTACGATTATAATTGAATTGCCGTAAGAATTTTTTAACTCTGAGATTATCTCTTCATCAGTGTATCCATCATTGATTTTTTTACGAATTGCTTCTCGCATATCATACGCGATCTGAGATCCAGATTCAGACAATGATTCGCCAGAACATATTGGACACCTTATTATTTCAAATAAACTGGTTGCTCGTTTTTCCATGCTTTTATCTCTGAGTTTATTATCCAGAGTAAAAGCGTTTACGCCTGAGTGGAATATCAATATGAAAAGTAAGCTAATTACTATTCTCATTCTTGGTTAATTGGATTATTTTACTGAGTTGGTTCATAAAATCAGTGATGGATAACTTTCCAATAAAGCTTGACCCTACATCATCATCGTACTTTATTGAAAATTGAATGCCATTATCAGTTGTTTTTTCTGATAAGGAAGGTACTAATTTTTCGAACGCATCTGAAGTTTTTGAGTCACCAATCATAAACGAGATTAATTCTTTATAATTTGATATAGCCACGTTGATTTTGTCTTTAAATGAATATGTAACTAAGTTGTAATTGTTTACCCCACCATCTGCAGCAAAAGAAAAATTATTACTTTGAATCAAAAATTTCTCTATATTGAAATTAATTCTGGAAGCCGAGATGTCGTTTACAAATTCATAATCAAATTTAATGTCGATACTAAGGTAACTTTCAGGACTTGCAGTATTTTTATACCGATAAGTATACAAATCAAATCCTAGCTTAGCATTTCCACTCAGTTCTTTATCGAGGTGAAATTGAATGTAATTGCTTTTATCATTCACTTCAGTTATAACACTTTGCTGATTTTCTAAAACATCACATTTTAATCCATAATCTTCGTAACGAAGTGTATCTATATAGTCTATCACGGTACTATTTTTGTTGAATCGCAATGAAGATGGTAAATCGTTTAGTCTAACAACAAAGTGGCTGCTATCGTTTGTGTGGCATTTTATATTCTTTTTCTCATCACCATGAACAGCAATATTGACTTCATTGCTTGGTATGTAGATATATACTGATTTATCAAACAATCTATTTTTTATCAATAAAGCATCAGATGAGATGGTTAATTGCTCATTGGAAAATTTTGGGTTTGTCACACGAAAAATTAGGTTAGAAGGAAATCCACTAAAATCATGTGAAATATCAAATTTTTCGTCGTTAATGTATAGTATTGTTTCAGCTAAAAGATTTTTTACCTTACATGCAGAAAAATACCAAAAACCACTATACGCTACAGGAATAAACAAAAGTAAAGAGATGATAATATAGATAAAAATCTTACGCATAGCTAATCACTCCCCTGTTTATCCAATGATATATTTCTTGTACCCCTTGGTATGGTTACACACAAGCCGTCGATATCTTTTGTGATTTTTATTTGGCACCCAAGTCTTGATGTCTCTGTTAAGCCGAAAGCTAGGTCTAACATATCATTTTCCTCATCAGATATAGGGTTATGTATTTCTACAGCATTATAAAACTTTGGATCAACAATTACATGGCATGTAGAGCAAGCAAGAGAACCTTCACATGCACCTTCAAGCAGATCTGGATCACTTCTGTGGGCTAAATTGAGCAGAGTTTCTCCCTCTGCAGCTTCATAGCTTTTCTTACTCCCATCAGGTAAAATAAAAGTAACAGATGGCATATTATTCCTATTAAAATCCTTACTAATTTCTCTATATCCTACAGGTAATAACTAATATTTGCAAACTCTTTACAATTCCAGTGCCTATTTTTTGTTATCCAAGTAGCCGACACTGGTTTCCAGAAAAAAGGGTGTTATGCAAGTAGCTGACACTGGTTTCCATCCAAGACGGCAGTGCCCTCTTCTTGTCATCCTAGTGCCTTCTTCTTGTCATCCCAGTGCCCAGACACTGGGATCCAGGAATTTTATTAAGTTAGTAAGCATAAAAGTATAGCTAACGCGAGCTCTACGTCATACCGCCGCGGTATCTCTAGATCCCGCTAACACGTAGCGGGATGACGGTTGTTGTTTAGCTACAAACGTTAAGAAATTTACTAAGCGAAAAAAAAGGCAAAAGAAGCCCCGTGGTTATTATCTGCTTTAAAATATTGGCGTTTTTTATGTTTTAAACGCTTGACAAGCGAAATTCAGTTGCTTTTAATTGCAACTAACCTACGCTGCAAATGTTTAAGAAATTTACCAAGCAGAAAAAAAGACAAAGAATCCCCGAGTTAGCTAGTCTTTTACTATCTCTGTCGAGTATTGGCATTTTTTGATGTCTTGTAACGCTTTATAAGCGCGTTCAGCTTATTTAGATAAAAACCTAGATGTAGATGAAGTTTTGTAAAGACATACAGTATCTATATACTGCAAAAAATTGAACATAAGACGCCGATACATTAAGTAATCCTTACCTTTTAATCTGCAGATTGGCGAAAGCAAATACAATAGCTTCAGTTTCATGATAAGGGCGCTGGCGGAGTTTGTCAAGTAAGTTTTTTGTTTCTATTGAATGACAGTTGTAACCTACGAAAGAAGTCTGTTGTAATTTGTACGATATCTTTATAAAATGGTTCGCATAAGTTATCTAGCAGTGCAACTAAACAAATACAAAAATCAAAACGTCGCGGTTTTTGGTCTTGGTAAAACTGGTTTATCCGCCATTAACGCTCTAACAAAGAGTGGTGCAAGAATATATGCATGGGATGATCATGAAGAGCAAATAGCAAATGCAAAAATGATGTATAAAAAATGTAATTTTATTCATCCCAAGGAATACAATTGGCATGAGATCAGTGCATTGGTTTTAAGCCCTGGAGTGCCAACAGAGCCACATTGGATAGTAAAACTTGCAAGGAGATTTGATTGCAAAATAAAATCAGACATTGAGCTATTTCTTGAAGCTAAAACTACGAACCAGAAGGTAATAGGCGTCACAGGAACAAATGGTAAATCAACCACTACATCACTAATAGGGCACATATTAAAATCTGCAGGGAAAAAAGTAGCTATTGGTGGAAATTTAGGCGTTCCTGTTTTGGATCTAGAAAGAGATGCAGAAATTTATGTAATCGAACTCTCCTCTTTTCAATTGGAGTTGATGAATGAAATTAACGTGGACATTTCAGCACTGCTCAATATTACACCAGATCACATAGATAGGCATGGAAGTATGGAGAACTACATAGCAACTAAATTAAAACTGATAAACGGTAGTGAGGTTGCCGTAATAGGATGTGACAATGAGATTACTGCTGATATATTCAACAAATTCACTGGAGACAAAATTCCAATCTCAGTAACATATTCCCCGATGTCATTCCAGCGCGTGACGCTGGAATCCAGAAAAGAAAAACCATTGCCAACTACTCAGATGACAGAGGGTGGTGCAAGAGATCTAATATCATTGGCAGGTAACAATTTGCTTGATTATAGTGAACAGATTACTGGTATAGATCGAAATTATCTGGATCCCAGTGTCAGCTACTTGGATGACAAAAGGGGCACTGGGATCCAGAAGATCTCGTTAAAACTAGAGAATCATAGCTTATCAGTAAGCGACGTGAAAATAAACCTAATATCCAACGCAGAAAACATAGCAGCCACATATGCCGTATGTAAGGTACTTGGAGTAGATAGCAACACTATTATCAATGGAATCAAGTCCTTTTCAGGACTGAGGCATAGGAATGAACTGCTTGGCAAAATAAGAAATGTGTTTTTCGTGAACGATAGCAAAGCAACTAATGCAAAATCGAGCGAAAAGGCGATCTTATCTTATGAAAACATAAATTGGATCGCTGGTGGAAGAAGCAAAAAAGGTGGAATAGAATCATTAAGCAAGCATTTTACAAGGGTTAGAAAAGCTTTTCTTATTGGAGAATCAACCGAAGCTTTTGCAAATGTTATGGAGAATAAAGTAGATTATGTTAAATGTTGCAATCTAGAAGATGCATTCAGATTGGCTTTTGAAGAGGCCTTAAATAGCGCAGAAGAAGTAACAATATTACTTTCTCCCGCGTGTGCTTCTTTTGATCAATGGAAAAATTTCGAGGAACGTGGTGAAGCATTTTGTAGAATGTTTGAAAATCTCAGGTACAATCACACATGCTGTTTAGTATGATGTTGCGTGGAACAAAAGTTAATAATAGATAAGCTAATTAGGGTTATTCCATTTGAAGGGATAAGCGATGAAACCCTATTAAAGGTGTGCACTGACCTTAATCTAGCTAATAGCTTTTGCAAATTTCAGAATGGAATATATAGCGCTTTGGAGCACATAGCAGAGGACTTAAATAGCTCAATGGAAGCTGAATTAAGAAATTCTAATTTAGAAGATATGAAAGTGCGAGAGCGAGTAAAGTTAGCTATTCAAATACACCTTTCAAACTATGCTAAGCTACCGAATTATAGAGAACTTTTAAAAAATGTTTTATCATTCTCCGTATCACCAAAAAATACATATTTTTCTAGTAAACTTTTATACAGAACTATTAGTGCGATTTGGTATGGCATTCATGACCAATCAACAGATTTTAACTACTATACAAAAAGAGCAATATTAGCTGGAGTGTACTTAAGTACGATACTTTTTTTTATCAATGATTATTCAGAAGATTTTGTGGATACTTTATCGTTTCTTGATAACCGTATCAACAATGTCATGACATTTCAAAAATTCAAAACTCGCTTAAAAGGAATCATAGGAAATTTCTTATAAGCTATTGATTGTTGGTAGAAAAGTACTTGAGCACGATCCTGAAAAGGTTTGTGAAAATAAAAATATTCATGCTGATCATAAAGAACATTTAGTTTATTGTGAGGATAATAATGGTACAACAAAATACACCAGTTACGAAGAAAAAGAAAATAAATTTATTGAAGAAGCACATGAATATTTAATAGACTCTGAATTTAATAAAAATTTTGATCTAGGGCAGTACAGAATAAGTAATTTCTCCGGAAACTTGACGAAAATAGAACTGGAACTCATCAATGAAAAGTATATGCAAGTTTAAGTTGATAGAGAAAGAAAAATTATTCTTGCTATACCGTAAATACGTTCCAAGATTATACTAAAGTCTTTATTGCACTCAAAACCTTCGTTTTTCCTAATCTCTAGAATTATCAATGCATCATCACTTAACCAGCCTGAGTTAGCTAGTCCATTCAACGTTGATTCAACTAGATTGCTACTGTAAGGTGGGTCTATAAAAACTATGTCGCATTTTGAAATAGGTTTTGGTAAGCAGTTAGCACTGCAGCAAATTAGCGTAACATTGTCCGTAATTCCAAAATCTTCTGCTGTTTTTTTAGGCAGTTGCAAATTGTAATAATCTGAATCCACCATGAATGCATGTTTAGCGCCGCGAGAAAGCGCTTCAAATGAAAAAGAGCCACTTCCGCAGAACAAATCAAGTACATTCAAGTTATAAATAGGTTTTCTTGAGGAAAGTATACTAAATATTGCTTCTCGAACAATACTCATAGTTGGTCGTGCAGCTAAATGCTTACCTGTAGTTATTTTTCTTCCGCGATATTTGCCTGCAATGATGCGTAGCATATTAAATAAGCTCCAAAATAATTAATTATTTATACTATATGATTAATGTCAATATGGCTTTAGCAGTTTAATAGAGAGAAGCTATCGAGTCGCTTGTAAGAAAAACACAAACACAAGACTCATCAGTTATCTTTTTCTGATTTGCCTGCTGCATTAATTGCTTGACCAATCTCATCTTGTAAATCATCATGATCATTTTTTTCATCATGATTTAGCCCTTCAATTCTGCTTTCTAACTCTAACTTAATTATAGTATTGATTTTATCTATATTATCAAGAAAGCCTCTACATTCTTCTTCACTATACTCTTCACCAGATGCTTTTTTTTCAATAAATAGGTTTTTAAATCCTGCTAGATCAGAATTCTGATCGGTATTTAGTACAACATTTCTCTCTATGAAGCTAAGATCTGACAGCAGTAAGCTAACCTCTAACAGATCTTCACTTTTCACGCTTTTAAGGTCTTCAAGACTTTCTAAAATACTAAACACCTTAATCCTTTCTTGCACAATCTCTTTGTCTTCCTTATCAAATTCAGACAATAAACTATGATTATCTACAAATTTCTCACTCAAAGCTTTATTCAATTTAGCAAAATTGACATCCTTGTCAAGTGATGTGTTATCCCGCAACAAGTCTACCCTTGCCCTACGCGCATTTAAAATGTCGTCGTAGTCATTTAACTTTATGTTGCCATCTTTGTCTTGCTGCAATTTATAATAATCAAGGCCTTTGAAATTTTTATTAGTCTTCATCTTCAATCCTCTTCTCATCTCCTTTTGCATCTGGTTTCCTCATTGGTTCCGGTAATTTCCTTTTACTGTCTTCTCGATTTCTTTTTTCCTCTCTTTCAGCACGTTTTTTTATAGCTTCCTGGGTATTCATTTCAAAAAGTGCCTTAACGTACTCTTCTGGATTTTTTGGTTCTTTAAATAAAGGCTTAAGATTATAAACTTCGTCTTTTCGATCTCTTTCTTCTTTTCTTCTAGCTCTTTCAGCACGTTTTTCTACAGCTTCTGGAGTGTTCATTTCAAAAAGTGGTGAGAGGTTGTAAACTTTATCTTGATTTCTTCTGCCTTCTCTTTCAGCACGTTTTTCCATACCTTCAAAAGCAGATCCAAAATCATCAATTTCATCTGAACCTTTTGGTTCCGTGCCTAAATTTCGTGTCACTTCATTTGATTGATCAGGCTTATCTTCTTCTGTTGGCTGATCATGCTGTAGTTGATTAGGCTTGTCTTCTTGTTCTGTGCTTAGTTCTCGTACTACCTTATCTGGCTGACCTCCCCCTCGTAGTCGAAGAGGGTCGCCTTCTTCTAGTGGCTGATCATGGTTATCTCTTACTAGTTCCGTGCCTAACTCTCGTTCTACCTTATTTGATTGATCAGGATTGTCTTTTTCTGGTTCTCTCTTACGGCCGATAGTGTAATCATGAAGCTTCTCTAAGAAATCTCGCCTATATTCTTTTGCTCTATAGAGTAGGTTATGATCATAGCCATGCTTTCCTATAGAGTCAAGACCATGCTCCCAAGTAAACTTCATAGCATCTTCTATTGTATAGCCCAAATGTGATCCTACGTATCCTTTATAATAATCTAAATATTTACCGATCCTTCTGTGTGTAATATCTTCCTTATCAACTCCAAATGCCCTGTAAATTTTTTCCTCGAGCTTATCAACATCATTTTCAGGCGATGTTGCAAACTTCGTTGCTTCAATAGTAGCACCTACAAATTTACGTGGCACATCAATAGCGTATTTCAGCACTCCTCCAACTCTTGGTACTCTCCCCAGCAGATTAGCTGCACCTCCGGCTAATCTATCCGGTAAATGAGTAGCCCAACTGCCTAAAGACTCAAGTCCTCTACCAGCAAAATTTTGCCACTGCTGTTTGAATCCTTCCATTATGCCAGTCAAAGGCGATGCCTGATACATACTAGATATATTGTAAACGCTGAATCCACCACCAGCAATACTTGAGCCCATTTGTTGTACGAACGTGCGTAAGGAGAACATTAAAAATGAAAGCAAGAATAGTATAAAGATTTCCCCTGCATTGATTAAATAACCTCTCTGTATGTCTTGCACCCTTTGGTAATCGCTATTTTCTTGATAATTTTTGCAATCCTCACAATCTTTACATTTCTGACAGTATTCACTGTTGGGATCCTTATATAAATCATGAAGTTTCAGTATTCTACAACCTTGTTTTTCTACCGCACTCCGCACTAAAGATCTTATTTCATTAATTATTTCCCTATAACTATTGCATTTATTTATATCTTGACAGTAGCGTTTTATTATTTCACTAACATCACCTATCCTTTTCTCTATATTGTTGATCAGTAATATAATGTCAGCCCTCTCTGATGCATGAGATAAACTATTTGTTAAGCGCACTAGATCTTTTTCACTACAGCCATTACTAACTACCATATCACTTTCTGCAATATAGTGGTCTGCTGGATTATCTTTAGTTCCAGGAATTGGATTAAAGAAAGGATAATCTATATAACGAAACCCTTTTATATGTTCACCATTTTTATCTTTAGGGTAATCTGGTGGAAGCGGGATATATCCAGCACCACCAGTAAATTTTATTGTACCACCTTCTCTGCTTATCTTTTCTATACCTTCTATACTTTTATCTATGTTAAGAGAAGAAGCTTCTCCAAGAGTGTAAGGTACAAAAATTTGCCCTGGGGTCCAACCAAAGTACTGCTTATCAACGATACAAAAACCGCCAAACACCCATTTTGGAGCACATAACTTTACCTCGAACCATTTATTGTAGCATACAGTAAAACCTAGTTGTCTATAAAAGGTGTTCATTATCATTGAAGCCAACAATGACAAGAGAGTAAATATCATAATCGATTGTAAACAAAAACTGATGCAGAATTTTATCCAACCTTCAAATAGACTTTTCAGCAGTGAAAATAAAATAGAAATTAGAAACAGTGGCATGATAGCTATAAGAAAAGCTATACCCATAAAGCCAGAGAGAAATATTATGTAAGCATACAAGCACAACAAGAAGTATAGTACAATCCCTATGAAAATTGCCGGTATCATAAGAAGGCTTGCCCACATTTGGTAATGTAAAAACGCTGCAAACTTTTTCCAAACAGAATAAGCAAAAAATTTATTGAACATGTCCTCCATGAAGCTAAACAACTTAGCTTCATCTCCTTGAGCAATACTTCCGGTGTTCATGTTGGGAGCAAAGTTAGTAATTACACTTATCAATTGTTCAAGACCTTTAACGAATAAAACAAGAAAATGATCATAGAAAAATCTAAAACTTCCAGGAGATATAAGCACTATTACTAGAGTGATTTTCATCATTCTGATGAGCATATCATGCTTAGTTTCTCGTATCATGCCAAAAAGATAAAGAAGCGATGAAATCATTACAAATAGAACAAGCAAGGAAAGAACAAAATTGTGAAAGCTCGTACTTTTTTCAGCTATATTTTCGAACATAGCTTGTGCAACTGCAGGATCATTGCTATTAAAATGTTCTTTGCAATTTTCGTTAATCAATAATACACATTTTAGATAGTTATAAATGTAATCAAAAAACCCAAAACTACTTGGCTGCTGCACTCCACTTAAGAACTCAAAAGAGTAGCCACCTACATTATCTAAGTAATATCTATCTAATATTTTTACATATATTTTCCATCCCTTTTTTAACTTCAACTCATTACAATTTCTGTCCTTTAATTTAGTGTTATCTCTGTCTAAAGTAAAAAATCCATTGTCGCCCTCTGCTGTGGAGTTATAACCTAGATGTACAGTAGGATATTGAGGATCGCGCATTAACTTTAGATTTTCGTTAGGATCATCTTTCCCCGTTTGAAACAAAAGATAAGCACCATGACCGTTGGTAAACCAACATGGAGCACCACGTGATACTGTATTTGCACTATCATCTTCATTAATGCACTTGCAATTTACAGTGCAACTTGCATTAGGCTTACTTGAAAATTTTTGTATGCTAGGTTTATAATCATTACAAACTAAGTGAAAATTAGGTAAACTATTATCACTTTGTTTACCTTCAAATTTAGTTGCATATTTTAACTGCTCCAAGCTTTGTAAGGTATAACTGCCTTTTTTAGATTCCTTCTTGTTATTATTACTCCAAGATGTCCATGCACCATTAACTCGCACTTTTAAACTATCTCCATTGGTTTCGAGTCCGGTATCCTCCCACTTCACCACTTGGTTATGGTGAAAACCATAATTAATTTCGCCAGTTTCAGGATCAATAACTTCTCCATCTCCTGGAATAAACGCATCGTGGTCGCTTGAAAAATGAGCGCTTACTGCAATAGGTTTAGGACCAAAATAGTCAGCAGATATACACCTTGGAAAAGGCATATCGTTTTTACTACAACCTGTGATCAGCACATAAGCTGCAAGAAGTAATACCCTAAACCAACATTTGCCTAAACGTGATTGCATATCTAAACTTTTTCCAAATACAGAATAAATTTCTAAAACTTTACTTAAAATATCTTTTTAATTAGTTACTCCATAATATCATTTATATCTTACTCCTCTCCATTTTCTTCCTTGTTTTTAGCTTTAGCACTAGGATCACTTCTTATTGTTTCATCAGAATTTTTTTGCTGATCTGATTGTTTTAATGTTTTAGGTCTATCACTCGTTGTTTTATCAGAACTTCCTTTAGAATCTTCTTTTTTGTCTGGTTGCTTTGGCGTGTTAGGTAATTTAGCCTCAATTTTTCCCCGATCTTTACTCATTTTCTGCTTGATACTCTGTATCATACTTTGGGTCTTATCATCAAGGCCAACGGTTGACAGCATAGCTTGCGATGCGCTCTTAGCAACTGTACCAACACCGCCAGTAACTCCATAACCAGAGCTAAATAGTGTTTGTACCATAGTTTCCGATATAGAAACAAAAGCTTCCATTGCACCGGCAATAATGAGGTATATAAACGCCTGGATTAGGTCTATAGGTAATGCTGCAAAGTGTCCACCAGCCCTTTCTCCGGTACTGAGTGCAACATCAACGCTAGTGCCAGGACTGTATCCAAGAGGCAGTATTGATTTCATCAAGCACAGATCATACGATAAGAAATTTACGCTAATTAAACATTGATAGCATGCAGAAAAATTTGTGAGGTTATATAAAACTGAATACATCAACTGATTTAAAAGAGATAAAAATGAAAATAAAATGACTGGTTCTAATGAAACATGAGCCAACGTTTTTATCCAATTATCAAACAAGGGTTTAGTCTTTTGAAATAGAATAAATACGATAAATAAAGGTGTTAATGACAGTAAAAACGCCACTAGAACAGTAGATATTACATATTTAAACGTAGCGCTAATAATGCATTTTAAGAACATAAAAGTAGCGTAGAGTATTGCCAAAAATGCAATAAAGCCAAAAGGACCAGAGAGCATCAATGATAAAAACTTTAACCAAGTTTCTGCTGTGAATAATACTCCTGCTGTCAAGTCTAAGAATGCAAATTTTCTCCCCCCTTCCCCTATATAGCCAGAAAAGCTATCAACCAAATAAGTGCTACCATCTATAAAAAGTCTGGATAAAGTTGTACCAAAAAGTTCCCAGCTTCTATCGCTAAAGGCAAAAGCTATAAATGCTATCTTGAACATTCTTACAATGAAATCAAATTTACTTAGCTGTATTGTTCCAAGCATATAGCCAATGACAGTAAATATAACGTATAGAGTAAGTAAAGCTCTTACCCCCTGAAGAAGACCTCTTGCATATCCTTTGTATGAATCTTTAACGCTGTCCCCAATTACTTCTTCTTTTATAAATTTAAATACCCCGTTTACATTCGATGAAATAAAATCATTAATTTTTCTTTTGACAAATAAAGTTACACTATACTTATTGTTTTCGTAATATTTGCCATTTTTGTCCGTAATGTCATCTTTCTCTACGTTGCTTACATTGATGCCGAAATATATCTTCTTAGGTTTGCATTCATCTGTTATAGGTTTTTTGTCTTTGCATTCATCTGTTAAAAGACCTCCATCTATTATATAATATACCTTATCCTTTGTTTTATCTAAGTGCTCTACTTTTTTGAAATCATTAGTCTTTGGAGCAGATGGATCCCCTGGCGGGTTATCACCCAAATACACATACAGTTTTTCACCATTGATATATTCACACGATCTAGTCACTTTAACATGGTACCCGCCCCTATTAGCTCCATAGTAACCATAATCTGCTATAGCAAGCATCACACTACTACCATATTTTACATTGTCATTTACTGCATAGTCACTATTTAATTTCAGAGAAAAATCCTCGAAATTGTCACTAATTTGCGAACACACATTATCCTTTCTTGCACCTACTTCATTATCTGGAAGACATTGCATACCTTTATCAGTATCTTGATCACCAAGATCACCAATTTTTGCAACAAGAGCCTCAGCCCAAGATTTATCATCTTCAGTAAAACTACCTGCTTTAACATTCCCTTCCATTTTTTCTAGATAAGAATACATATCACATTTATTTCCTTTATCGTACTTCTTATACCTTATAGAGGAGACACAGTTCCGTTCTTCTGCTCGACCTGAATCATAGCTCCATATACCTTTTCTAGTATAGCATATATTCTGATAGTAACAATTAAGCTCATAAGAACTGTACTTTTTTTTCTCATCCAAACTACAGTTTTTTCCATCACATAACTCATTCAATCCTATTTTAGCTCGGCGTAAATCGAACAGCGAGCCATGTATCCATGGTTCGTTGTTTTTAACATAACCTTTATTAAAATGTACCTTATTATCATATGGAGTGTACCCATTGCCAACTAGCACTTTGCTTTCCTTTGCTTTTGTTTTATCAAGAGGTAAAAATTTTATTTTATTTCTCTTTCCATCCTTGCCCTCACAAAAAAATTCCTCTCCCTCTTGCTTGCTAACATTCAATATTTCACTTTCTGACACTTTTTCACCTCCTTCTTCAGCTCTATAACAATTGTCATCAAAGCTGATACCTTTCCCTCCTGGATTGTCATAATCAATTGTTATTTTTCTGGGAACTAAGCTAAAGCTTAACTTATCACCAGGATTTACTTTAATTCCAGTGTCTACATAACGTCTATTGCTGCCAAATCCTTTACCACCGCACAATTCGTTTTTATTTACGCCTTTTTCATCAACGCCATAATTATTAGGCACATCGTTAATATTTGCAGCTTTACTATAATTTGGTTCTGAGCCATCAGCACAAAAGCTAGCTGGCACAAGTACTTTCCTTGGATTTTTGTCTTCTTTAAAAGGGCAAAAATTTACTGATCCATCGAGGGTGAATTTGATTTCCTCACCCTTACTAATTACTTGACCAGAATCAACCCAATGAATTTTAACTTCTTCACCAGCTTTATGAACTGGAACATCCACGTTAACACTAGTGTTTCTGCTCTGCAACCCAGGTTCGACACAATCCATGTTACAACCAGTGATTGCAAGACACAGTATCAACAATAGTGATCTTTTACTTATCATTGCTGTCTTCCTGGTGGTGGTATCTGAGGCGTTGACCTTTGAGTCCCTTGTGGTATTTGAGGTCTTGACGTACCTGACTGTTGAGAAGCACCTCCTCTTTCTCTTCTTTGAACGCTTTGTTCATCTAACCCTACTGTTCCCATTAAGCTTTGTTGATACTGTCTTCCAGGTTCGCTTGCTACATAAGCACCAAACAACGAGTCAGATATTGTCGAAGAAGCTTCAACTAAAGCTTTCATAGCGTGTCCCAAAAGAACAAAAGCCATCATAGCGGTAATATTAGGTGTATATTTGGAAGCATAACCATAAAAAATACAAGGGTTAAAAATCTTTAAGTTAATATTAAGTATACATGTAGAGCAGACCTCAAAATCAAATACTGAATACACAATATAATCCATAACCTGGCTTATCAGTGATATAAAAATTAAAAGCACTACTGGATGAATCGCAAATCTTGCTAAATTTTTAACCCAGTTGTGAAACATCTGCCTAGTATACGCAAATAAAAGACAAATAATAAAAATAGGTGCGAAAGAAAGCAATAACGCAACTATTGCTATAGATGTAATAAAAGAAAATAAGGCATTAAAAATAGATAAGCTCACTGTGATTAAACCCCAAATCACCAAGCAAAAAGATACAATGCCCAAAGGGCCAGAAAATATAAGAGATACTATTAACAATACTGAATGCGATGACAAGAACCTATTGAGCGGCAAATCAAGAAACTCAAAAACATTTGAAGTAGTGCCTCTAAAATTTGCTATTTCTATTAGTTGTTTTGGAGTGTTAATAAATATAGAGAATGCGTTGTTATAAAAAAAGTCCCAGCTATTATCCTGCAATAGCTGGGCGATGATTCCTATCTTTACGCATATAATTAAAAACTCATATATAGAAATATGAGTTAATCCAAAAAAGTAATAAAGAGTATATAAGATTATATATAGTACTAATAGTGATATTATAGTAGATCTAATGGTATTTGTTCTGCTTGATTTTATAAAACTTTCGTAAAGAGACTTTACAGGACTAGTATCAGAGTGAATTGCGTTAGGGTCTTTATAATTAGAGCCGAAAAATGCAGTTTTCACTTTTTCATCAAAGAAATTATATATTGCACTAAAAGTTTTTGTAGGTGGCTCTTTAGTTGTTAGGTTAATACTAAATTGACCTTCATTTTTGTAATCGCAGCCATGGTCTCTTATTCCGTAATATATGGTGCCTGTTTTGTCTTTTAATTTTCCTTTCAAGTTTTCCATGTCATGAACTTTGCTGATATCTACAGATATATCTGCTTGATTTTCACCAGGCTTATGCTCAGGGAATTTATCGGAAACACTTATATACAAGCTATTTTCCAGACTATGGTTCTTCGTTACTCTTATGTTGAACCCGCCTTTGTCATTTGTATTGTAGCAGCTCTTGTCATTTCTGCTACATAGACTAAAAGTTAAACTTGGTATTTGATGGTCATTCTCCATCTTATGATCACAACTAGTACATAAACCACCACCTGGAATGTGTTCAAGAGTTTCATTATCCATACCAACTTTTAGAAATGTAATGTCAGTTTTTACCTGTTTTCCCTTTAATACGTTACTAATAATTTCAGCAACAACAGATTCACCACTAGAATTTAAAGCATTGAATAGCTCAATTTCTATATTATTATATTCAATATACACGCAATCCTCGCCTCTACGACCAGAAGAAAATTTACATATACGTCTACAGAGTGAATTTAAAATGTGCGTATCTATCTTACTTGCACTGCTCTCTGAAAGCTTACTGCAATCTATATTCTCTCCTTGTTTTATAGAGTTAATAATATTTTCAATTTCCTTTTTTCTTTCATCTTGATCTAACTTCGAAAACCAGTACTCTCTTCCACTCAACCATTGCGCATCGCCTATTATATATTTATTAGGACATATCCCATCCTTGCCACCTTGGCATTTCTCTTGATTTAAAACATGTGCAAAATGTTCCGTTTCTTGCTCGCTACACTTTTCGTCGATTTTCAAATACCTGATTTTTGTCTCACTCTCTTTATCTTTACACACTTTACTTCCAATCACACTAAAGCTTATCGTATCGCCTTTTTTAAGTGCAAATGGTAATGCAACGTCATTTCTCCCAGGCCCAATTGCAAAATCTGCATACTGCTTAGGACAAAAATTAACCTTACTAGGCACTATATCAATCTCTGTTACTCTTATTCTATCTGAGATATTAACACCAGAATCAACCCATTTCTGCTCTGTTGACACTATATCTAGTTTTTCACGCAAACCTGATAAATTTTCTGGCTTAATACAGTGATGTTCCCCGCAGCCTGACAGAAAAAAAAACGGTATTATCAGCAAAAATTTTAGCATAAATCCAACTCATTCAGTGCTTTTGTTAACACTCTCGGAGCTACTAGAACCAGAACCTCGAGATTTACTCTTGTCTCCACCACTCAACTTCTTAGCAGCAGCACCAGCAACTCCAGCAACACCCCCAGCAGCAGCTTTGGCAGCAGATAAAGCTTTGCCCACTATTTGTCCAGGTGTCTGACCTGAGCCAAGTGCTGCTCTATGGTTACCAGCAAGTTCAGCAGCCATGCCAGGAAGAATGTTTAAAAAGTGGTAAAAGAGGAATAATACTAAACACAATTTTAATAATTCTCCGATGAGAGAGCTGCCAAACTCCATGTATGTAAAGTCGAATAGACCAAGTATGCTGCTCTTTTTAAAGCTATAATTTTGCATCATACATGCAAGAGTAGTTTCATTTTTATCACATTCCCCATCTTTCAATTTAAACCACTGTTTTTTCTTACTATATGAGATTTCTGCTTGTTTCTTTTCATATGACTTGTCCGGTTGTTCATTTTTATATGACTCGTCCAGTTCAAAATTTAAATTTTTAAAATAGATTTTATCACATGCTATGAACATAAAGGACAAAAACGCAAAAAGGATAACCGGGTATAAGCTATAGGTAATCAACTCTTTCACCCAGCCTTCAAAATATCCTTTGGTGTGTTGGAATAAAACCATAGGAATGAACAAAGGTGATAAAATGATGATTACACTTAAAGCAACTAGAGATAAAATAAATACATAGCACAGCCACAAAATAACCATCATCATCAGAACGGCCATAAATATACAGACAAGAGCTACTAAAATTTGTCCACCAGCAAAAATAATACCGATTACCGAACCTGCAACTAATAAGACAGGAGCAGCACCAAGCAAGACTGCTAACGTTGCAACACCTCCAGTACCAATTTTGCCACCAATTCCATCTAAAGGGGCACCTAAATAAAATAAAATTCTACAATCAAGCCTATCCCAAGGTGCAAGATAACTGTAAGATACCCTCTTTCCTGCACGAGTATATTCATAATCTGTACCTGCTTTATAATTACATATGCCTTTACTTTCAGATGATGCTTTTAGCACTATCTCTGACAAACCATTTGAGAGACGAGTTAATTCTCCATAATAATGAGACATGGTACTGCCTGTTGTGAAGTAAATCACTAAAGCGAATTTTATGATCAACATATACATTTCTTGAGGCCTCTGAACTCCACCAGACATGGCTTTTATAGAGAACAGTATTAAAGCTAAAACTAAAACAGCAGTTACAGTGTTTTTCAGCCTTTTCTGTGCTACAGATATAAAACTCTCACCATTTGGTGCACCTTTACCTGCAACTAAATTATCTAACGATTCCTTAATGCATTGCACTATCATAGAAGTTACGGGAATAGGAGCTAATGATTTACTCCCTGCCTGGTTATAACAAGCTTCAGAAACATACGAGCTAAAACAGCCAGCATTATCATAACCTACAAAAATTTTCCCCCCTTGTCCGTTGAGTCTTTTTTCTTTAGATCTGATAATAGTTTTATAGTCATCATTATTACCAATAGGAACTTTTTCCTCTCCTGTACCATCTTTATTTTTGAATATCATCACAGATTTTTCACACATAGGAGCAAGTGGGTCAGGTGGCAATTCCGTGCACCCCATATCAACCCCTTGCGGCCAAGGAGTCATTTCGATACCAAGCATGCTAACACTGGCTAACTCCACACATAATCTGCCCGTTTTTCTCACTGCTTTGAATGTAGCTCCATGTATGGGTTCGCTCTGTCCTGCTTTGAGAACTCTACATTCCAGACCACCATCAACCTTCGAGGACCATGACCCATCTACGTATCCAGTGTCTTTCTCCCTGACATCAAAGTCTATGTATCCAGGTTTTCCTCTGGAATTAAAGTCTACCTTATTAAAAAGATTACCAAAAGTTAAAGGGTTTCGATGACATACTTCTATATATTCACTGTATTGCACACCATTTTTTGGCCAGTAATAACTCTCTGTACTCTCCTGAACGTTAGAATTTAAGGCTTCTTTTTCTGCTCTTTTCCCGTCATAATCTTTTTTGTTCACGTCTTCCCGAGCTTTATTTTGCAAACAAGAAAAATATTCCTCTTCTGTTTGGTAATTTTCATTGGTGCAGCCACTATAACCTGTGTCTTCTAATTTAAAATTTTTGTATTTTCCATCATGATCACGTGCAACTGGGTGTTTAACAAAACTATGTTCACAAACAACAAGCCCTCCTATCGCTTTCCAGACTCCAACAATTGCAGCTATCATTCCAACAATAACAAGAGCGGTAAACAAACCAGCAGAAGAAACAATCAAAACAATGCCAGTAAATATTGCGCCAACAGCAATCGCTATTCCAGCAAGTGCTGCAGCTGTTTTAAACGCTCCACAATCAGGATTAGAGGCACGACTAAAACTGCCAGTGGAATTAAATCTGCTAACAAATTCTGTCTTGTCAGTACCACTTACTCCATCTGCAAGCACTGGATATGAGAGTAAAAAGTCTATATTTAGTAAAAATATCGCAATTAATAGCAATGACAGCTTAGTCTTAAACATTTTTTACCTTCTGATAAAATATAGGCAACCATACTTTTGGGTTGTCCCCAACTTCATTTAATATATCGTGTAACAATAGAACACTTTCTGCACGTCCGGATAATACGTTGATTATATCATCCAGGCCTTTTAAGTCTATTCTAGCTACTACAGCATTGACTCCTTGTTTCACCAAAAAGAATCTAGTACTCGGATCTGTGTGCTTAATTAATATATATTCACGTTCAGTTAACATAAAAACATCCCGATAGACACTAGTAGCTTTCAGATTTGGTAAAAAAATCTGTGTCGCTGTTTGTTGTACAAGCGTATCGCTAATAGTACTTTTACTTGCATCCTCAACACTCTGAGTAGCAAAAATCACAAAAGCATTTAGTTTTCTCAGTACCTTCAACCAGTCTTTTATCTTGGGTGCAAAAACTGGATTATCTATTAACGCCCATGCCTCATCAAGAACGATAATAGATGGAGTGCCATCAAGAGATATACTAATCCTATGAAATAAATAAATCAAGACCGGTCCAAGAGCAACAGGATCTTTGAGCAAGCTAGCCATCTCAAAACCAAATACTCTTGCTCGTGAAAAATCTAGCAAATCTTCTTTATTGTCAAATATTGCAGCATGAGAACCATTATCATGCCACATAGATATTGCCCCAGCTAGAGTATCAGGACCTGCAAGCCCTAAAAACGGTACGAGGTTTCTCAAGAATCTGTCTTCTTTTCTTAATTTAAAATTTCCTTCAATTGCATCATTAATTCGTGCAATATCTTCTGAAGTAAATTTATCATTATATACCGAAATTAAAGACTTTATCCACTCCATTAAAAATGTTCTATTATCAGAGGTATCATCAAGTTGTAAAGGATTAAAATTTGTTTTAGTTCTTGGTTCTATTACAGTATAGATACCACTAAGTGCTCTTAAGAAAATCTCTGCACCGCGATCTTTATCAAAAAAGAATATCCTTGGAGAAAACTTCATCGCTTGGGCACACAGGAAATTCATTAAAACAGTTTTACCAGCACCAGTTGGGCCAATTATCATAGTGTGTCCAACATCCCTTATATGAAAGTTGAAAAAAAATGGAGTACCAGATGTCGTGTCAAAAACTGTAACGGCATCTCCCCAGTGGTTATTGAATTTATTACCAGTAGGATAATTATGTTGAGATGCAAATCCAGCCAAATTAAGACTACTTATTGTAGCTTTTCTCACTATATAATCGAAATTACCAGGAATTTGCGCCCAAAATGCTGGTTCAAGGTTAACTCTCTCACGTATAGGGTAAACACCGCAATTAGAAAGCTCTGATTCTACCAACGACAGAGCGTTATCCAATGATTTAGGACTTTTTTCTATACATAAAATAGTCAGGTGATGTTGACCAAACGCAATCTTACCACTCATTGCGTCATCAAGCGCTTGAGAAATTTCTGCTATTTGAGAAATAGCTTTATCTGCAGACTGTATCATTCGATTTTGCTGTATCTGCATTTTTCCAATCGCCATTTGCCTGTTTATAAATTGAAAAGATTGCGTAATTATAAACTCGTAAGGAAGTTGTAAAAACGAATCAAGCATTCCTGCAGAAGTATGATTTCCATATTCTTTGATACTAATTATTCCAGCATATTTACTCTCATTATGAGTCACAACCTGTATCATCTTACGGCCAAAGAATAACCTATGTACTGGTAAGTACCTTGATATTTCAGTTCTTAGCGGAAAAAGCGTATTTGTAACGAATCCACAATTTACGATTCTAGATAGAAACTCCATTATTTCGCAGAACAAACCATCTGGAGTTTCTTTTACTCCAAGAATTTTAGGCGAATAATTTCTAAGGCTTGTCACTACACGATTTGTCGTTTCCTCTAAATCTTCATACGTGGCACGTATATCACTTTCCCAAGCATGTTTTGAAGTTACATGTCCGAATTTTTTTAGTAGATGTGACAAAAATTCTACTCCTTTTGTGTCCGCTCTACGGATAATCGTAATGTATAGGTCATTAATAAATGATTGCCTTGTTGCGTGTTTTTCTCTCCATTTTAGATTTACGTGATTAGCGAAAAAATTCGGCAAACCTTGACTTGCAAATTCATCAGAAAAAATATTTTTCTTACGTCTGATAGTATGAAAATACAAACTAAATGCCGGAGATGAAATGCTTCTTAGCACCTGATTCCTGATGTTGTTCTGTATGACTAAATCCTCGTCATCGGCAGTTTCAAATGCAAAACCACTTAATTTTATAACCTTAACCAACCAATTTTCTTTTGTCATCAAGGTTGTGCTATTCCAATAGCAAGAATAAGGAATAAATTCAGCAGCGTGAACTTCCCTGTTCAGAGTAGATTTATTCTTTGATTGAATAGCCCTAAACCTCAGCATCACACAACGTTAAGCAATATCATAAGAATTGGCTCCATGGTAAAAACGATTTAAACATTTCGAGCACTTTCCCAATTTTACCATAAATAATTCAATAAACAACGGTTCTTTTGCAGAAGCTATATAACCAAGTCCATGTATACCTGGTAACATTAAGAGAATCACTCTTAAATCATTTGAATTAATGAAAATTAGCATGCAAATCAGGACGTTTAATATTGCAAACATATAACTCACACCAAAGAGCATTGCAGGTCTTGTAAGACCTTTAAATAATTGATCTGTTTGTATACTACCTGTGGACATATCTTTAACCTTCTAATAATAGCTCTAACACTAATACTATATCATTATATTAAAAATCCATTGAAACTAGTAGCACTTTAAGTTAAGATACATTATTTAATCCCGATAATGACAAATTGGCCATTTCAAGAAGCAGAAAAAATATTGCAAGAGTTTCCTAATAAAAAAGAAATAATATTTGAAACTGGTTATGGACCCTCTGGTTTACCCCACATAGGAACCTTTGGAGAGGTTTTCCGCACTACAGTTATTGTAAATGCATTTAAAAAAATAGCTCCTGGTATAAAAACCAAAATCATTGCAGTTTCAGATGATATGGATAGTTTGCGAAAAATACCAGATAATGTGCCAAATCAAGAGATGCTAAGAGAGCACTTAAATAAACCATTGACTATGATACCTGATCCATTTGGCACTCATCAGAGTTATGGTCATCATATGAATTCATTGTTGTGTAAATTTCTTGATATGTTTGAATTTGAATACGAGTTCAGGAGTGCAACAGAGTGTTATAAATCTGGCGTTTACGATGAAAAACTTTTACTCTTACTGAAAAATTATGATAAAGTGATGGACGTAATGCTTCCATCATTTCGGGAAGAAAGACAGCAGACTTATAGTCCATTCTTGCCAATATGCCCAAAAACTTCTCAAGTTTTACAAGTTCCAGTAATTGAAACAAATACAGAGAAAGGAACAATCACATATGAAGACCCAAACGGGGAAAAAATAGAAGTTCCAGTGACAAAAGGAAAATGTAAACTGCAATGGAAACCTGATTGGGGAATGAGGTGGGCCGCATTTGGAGTAAATTACGAAGCTCACGGAAAAGATTTAACTCCATCTGCTGTGCTTTCAAGTCAAATATGTGAAATACTTGGAGAAAAGCCACCACTTCTGTTTTGCTACGAGCTTTTCCTTGATAAAGAAGGAAAGAAAATATCAAAATCAAAAGGAAATGGCATTTCAATTGAAGAGTGGCTAACTTACGCACCAACAGAGAGCTTAGCATTGTACATTTTTCAGAGTCCTAAAAAAGCTAAACGTTTATATTTTGATGTGATACCAAAATCAACTGATGAATATTTAGAATTTGTAAAGCGTTATCATGAGAACAAAGAAAAGGATATAAATAATCCTGCTTGGCACATTCACCAGGGCAATGTTCCCAGTATAGAAACTTCAGGCATAAATTTCTCACTACTTTTAAACCTAGCAGCAGCTTGTAATGCTGAAAACAAAGAGATCCTATGGGGTTTTATATCCTCTTATGCACCAAACGTTACACCAGAAAATAATAAAATGCTTGATAGACTTTCAGACTTTGCAGTAAAGTATTATCACGATTTTATCAAGCCAACAAAATCATATAAAACTCCAAATGAAAAAGAAAAAGCAGCGTTACTAGATTTGAAGGACACTTTACATTCTCTATCTACAACTGCTACTGCTGAAGAAATTCAATCTCAGGTATTTTCTATTGGAAAAAAATATGATTACACCAACTTACGTGACTGGTTTCAGCTATTATATGAAACGTTACTTGGCCAAAAAACCGGTCCAAGAATGGGATCTTTCATAAAGCTTTACGGAATAGGTAATACGATTTCTCTCATAGAAAGCGCTACTAAATGTATACTTTAGAGTTTACCTCCTTTCATTTGAGCTCTTTAGTTTTAATAAGAATTCCTTGACAAACTCCGCTAGCCCCCTTATCATGAAACTGAAGCTATTGTATTTGCTTTCGCCAATCTGCAGATTAAAAGGTAAGGATTACTTAATGTATCGGCGTCTTATATTCAATTTTTTGCAGTATATAGATACTGTATGTCTTTACAAAACTTCATCTACATCTAGATTTTTATCTAAATAAGCTGAACGCGCTTATAAAGCGTTACAAGACATCAAAAAATGCCAATACTCGACAGAGATAGTAAAAGACTAGCTAACTCGGGGATTCTTTGTCTTTTTTTCTGCTTAGTAAATTTCTTAAACGTTTGCAGCGTAAGTTAGTTGCAATTAAAAGCAGCTGAATTTCGCTTGTCAAGCGTTTAAAACATAAAAAACGCCAATATTTTAAAGCGGATAATAACCACGGGGCTTCTTTTGCCTTTTTTTTCATTTGGTAAATTTCTTAATGTTTGTGGCTGAACGACAACCGTCATCCCGCTACTTGTTAGCGGGATCTCTTGTTAGCGGCTGAGATACCGCGAATGAATCGCGGTATGACGGTTCGCGGCGGCATGAAGATAAGGTTTATACCTTGTCATCCCAGTGCTTGACACTGGGATCCAGCTTTCTTTATAAATTCACCAAAAGTGCTTCATTCTATAACGCAAAACCCATACTCACCAAATCCAATGCATTACTTGCAATTAAGTTTCCTGGATCCCAGTGTCTGGGCACTGGGATGACACCATCATAAAGGAATCAGTGTCAGCTACTTTCATGACACCATTCTTTTTCCTGGATCCAAGTAGTCGAGCTACTTGGATGACAGCTAGCCTGACAACCGTCATCCCGCTACCTGTTAGCGGGATCTATGCTAAGAGATACCGCGAATGAATCGCGGTATGACGGTGTAGACGATGGTTAAGTATCCCGCTGCTTGTTAGCGCCGCGGCGGTATGACGGTTCGTGGTGGTATGACGTAGAGTGCTTAGAAGCTGTTATTTTGCTATAAATGGCTGTAATGGCATCATCTATTTTATTGCTATCACAGCCTGTTTGTGCAAGTTCAGCATTCCCACCACAGTTCTTTTTAACTGCTATGGATATTAGTTCTTTTGCGCTAATCTTATTGATTAAGTCTTTACTTACTTTAATAATCAAGACTGTTTTATCTTTTTCTGTTGCCGTAAAAGCTATTACCGTTTTTGGTTTTTGTTGCTGCAAAACAAACTCTCTTATTACATTTGCTGGAATATCAGTGAAAGTGTGGCTTATAAAATTTATTCCATTTATTTCGGTGCTTTTTATATTCTCTGCACTCACAAGCTTTTTATATAGGTTTTTTATTTTGGTTTCGGATTTTTTGTGTTCTTGACTTAAAATACTTAATCTGCTTGTTATTTCACTCACTGGCGCTTTTACGAATTCTGCAACTTTTTTTAAGTTAATTTCATTATCACGTACATAATTGATTGCTTCCTGACCAGTTAAAGCTTCAATCCTCCTCACTCCAAAAGCAACAGAACTCTCTGTTACTATCTTAAACAAACCAATTTCTCCAGTATGTTCAACGTGTGTGCCACCACACAGTTCCCTTGAATCTCCAATCTTCACTACTCTTACTTGGTTGCCATATTTTTCACCGAATAACGCCATAGCTCCTTCGCCTATTGCCTGATTCATGCTTTGAATTTTTGTAGATGCGGAAAGATTTTCTCTGATTAGAGAGTTTACCATATCCTCTACCCAAAACAACTGATCTTGAGTCATTTGAGTGTTATGGCTGAAGTCGAATCTCAGTCTATCTGGTGCAACTAGGGAACCTTTTTGAGTGACATGATCACCTAGAATTTTTCTGAGTGTAAAGTGCAGAAGATGTGTAGCTGAATGATTTCTTCTTAAGGTTTGCCTTCTTTCCTTGTCAATGCTTGCTGCAACTGTGTTACCTTTACAAATTGAACCGAACTTAACTATGCATCTGTGCAAATATAGGTCATTAACCTTATTGGTATTCTCGACTATAATAATACTTCTATCAGATTTGATCAGACTGCCAGTATCTCCCACTTGTCCACCTGACTCGCCATAAAAAGGTGTTTTATCAAGTATAATGGTTATCTTTTCTCCCTCCTTTGCAGAATCAATTACTTCATTTTTAGAGGAAACTATAGCTAGTATTTTCGCATCACTTACTTCATTGAACTCATAACCAACAAATTTTGTTTTGCCAAATTTATTGATCAAATCAAACCATACTTGCTCAACAGATTTTTCACCAGATCCAGCCCATTTAGCACGTGCTCTCTCTTTTTGTTCTCCCATTGCATCATCAAAACCCTTCTGGTCAAAATTTATTTTTTTCTCTTTTAAAATATCAAGTGTAATATCCAAAGGAAATCCGTAGGTGTCATATAGCTTAAACGCTGATTCTCCAGGCAAAGTATCGCCCGATTTTAAATCTGTAGTGAATTTCTCCAGGAGATTGATACCTTTCATCAAAGTGTCTTTAAAGTTTTCTTCCTCTGATTTTAACGTCGTTTCTATTAAGCTTTTAGCTCTGACTAATTCAGCTCCCATATAAGCCGAACTCGTGCTATCTATCAACACTGGAAAAATACGATGGAGTAGGGAATCATTATATCCAAGCAGGTGAATATAACGTGTGGCTCTCCTAATTAATCTGCGTAATACGTAATTCCTGCCCTCATTTCCAGGAAGCACTCCTTCTGCGATGAGAAATGCAGCCGCGCGAAGATGATCTGCTATGATCTTATGCGCTATTTTATTTTCCGTTCTTCCACAGTACTCTTGTGATTTACTTATCAGAGCAGAAAATAGATCAATATCATAGTTATCATGGACGTTTTGCATAACAGCCGCTATTCTTTCAAGGCCCATTCCAGTATCGATGCATTTTTTTGGCAATTTGTGTAAATTACCTTCTTCATCTTTGTTAAACTCCATGAATACCAGATTCCAGATTTCAACAATTCTATCGCCCTCTTGTAAATTAGGACTCCCATGGTCATAAAAAATTTCAGAACATGGACCGCACGGACCAGTGCTTCCCATACTCCAAAAGTTATCATCCGTTGTAATTCTTATGATTTTATCACTTGAAAAGCCACTTATCTTACGCCAAATCTCGTACGCCTCATCATCAGTATGGTAGACGGTTATGGATAGTCTGTTTTTATCAAGAGATAACTCTTTAGTGATAAATTCCCACGCAAATTCTATCGCAGTTTCCTTAAAGTAATCACCGAAGCTAAAATTTCCGAGCATTTCAAAAAATGTGTGATGCCGAGTTGTATAGCCAACATTTTCCAGATCATTGTGTTTACCGCCTGCTCTTAGGCACTTTTGACTTGAGACAGCACGTTTCATTTCAGTTTTTTGAGCACCAGTAAAAATATTTTTAAACTGCACCATACCAGCATTTGTGAACATGAGCGTTGGGTCATGTTCTGGAATCAAAGGAGAAGAAGAAACCTGCTCGTGGTCATTATTTACAAAAAATTTTATAAATCTTCCTCTGATTTCGTTTAGCTTCATCGTTTTTATTGAGGTTATCTATAAATAATAAGTTGTAATGGAAATAAAATCAATACCACTCTCTAGATCTCAGAACTTCTAGTGACATGCACCTTGTGGTAAGAAAAAATCAATATATTCACGATAAATTTACCTCATATCTGTGTTTTATATGTGGAAATTGGAATGGAAATTTATGTAGGCAAAGAAAAAAGAATAGCAAATGTGGTGACTCAACACTGGAATGACATAAAAGGATCAGACAGAGATTGGCCAGAAAGGCATGAAATAGACACTGCAGAAATAATGGAATCATGGCAGCATTGTTTTGTCATTGAAGTCAAGGATCAAGGTTATATTTGTGAAAATGCAGGAGAAAAGGCTGTTGAATTCTATGGTTTTGAGAAAAAGACGCGCATTGATAATAAGTATGCAATTGATGCACCATTTTTGCGACTATATAAAATAGATGCAGTTATTGATAAACTTGATACTGTAATAGAGAGTAAATGCCCGATCAATGAAGAGGAAGAAAGTGAAAGTGTTAAAATGAGGCAAGTATTGTTGCCACTTGGGAATAAAGAAGGTATAACACACATATTGGGCGTAATTACTTTTAAACTCCTTTAATATACAATTTTAATTTGATTCTTTAATAAAATTATTTATACTAATGCTTAATTACTATTAAAGAACTCAATAGTAGTGCTTGTAAATTTATTTGGAATATGAAGAAAATAAAATTAAAAACCAAATCTTCTGTGAAAAAGCGCTTTCACCTTACAGCTAAGGGTAAAGTTATTTCTACTCAGTCAGGCAAAAGGCATGGCATGGTAAAGAGAAGTAAATCTAATATTCGTAATCAGCGCGGTACAACGATTCTTGGTAAATCTGACTCGCGTATAGTTAAGCTTCATATGCCTTACGGTATTTAACAAAATGGAGGTAAAATAAAATGGCTCGGGTAAAACGTGGAGTCACTACTCACGCTCGTCATAAAAAAATATTGAAACTGGCAAAGGGTTATAGAGGGCGTGCAAAAAGCTGTTATAGAATTGCATTACAAAGAGTTGAAAAAGCACTGCAATATGCTTACAGAGACAGAAGAACCCGTAAACGTGATTTCCGTAGCTTATGGATAATACGTATTAATGCAGCAGCAAGAGAGCATGGGCTTACTTATGGTAGGTTTATGCATGGTCTTACACTTGCCGGCATTGATTTAAATAGAAAAATTCTTGCTGAGATGGCAGTTAATTATAAGGATGATTTTGCCAAATTAGTAGAAACTGTAAGTGGTAAATTAGCGGAGAATTCTTAAAGCAAAAACACCATGAGAATTATTTTCATGGGATCACCAGGATTTGCTGTTAATTCTCTGAGCTTGTTACTGAAATCAAAGAGCGAAGTGGTGGCAGTATACACCAAGGCTCCAAAACCTTCGGGGCGTGGACAGAAGCCAACGAAATCTCCAGTACATGTTATCGCTGAAGAAAGTAACATAGAGGTATGTACTCCTATCTCTCTAAAGTTCTCGGCAGAGCAAGAAAAATTTAGAAATTTCAAGCCAGACGTTGCGGTTGTTGCCGCGTATGGATTGATACTTCCAAGAGAAATTTTGAATATTCCTAAATATGGTTGTATTAATATTCATCCTTCATTACTACCAAGGTGGCGTGGTGCAGCCCCGATACAGCACACAATTTTAGCAGGAGATCAAGAAACCGGGGTTAGCATTATGCAATTGGATGAAGGATTAGATTCCGGCACTATTTTAAAACAGGAAAAATTTCTTATCGAAAAGAACGATAATTACAAGACATTGCATGATAAATTATCTAAGCTAGGCAGTGATTTACTGCTGAAAGTGCTAAACGAAATTGAAAAACAGCTTCCCTTAAAACAGAACGATAACGATGCATGTTACGCTGACAAAGTGGAAGACTATAAAATTTATGCAAGTGATGCTTGTGAAGTTGCTTATAGAAAAGTTAAAGCGTTTTACCCAAAAGCATTCATTAAGATAGAAAATAAACGTATCAGGATACTTGATGCTGACTTTGAAGCTCTCGCTTCAGAACAAGGTAAGATTGTTAACGATAATATGCACATAAGTTTAAAAGGTGGCACTTTAATTCCTAAAGTTGTACAAATGGAAGGGAGAAATCCTTGCAGTATTGAAGATTTTATTCGTGGCTTGAAATCAAGCATGGTAAAAAAATTTATAGAATAGGCTGCTTTAAATTAGTGTAGAAATGTAATAGCTAAATTTCCTTTTCTTAGATATAATCTTAAAAAACTTTCCATATAAAAATGAAAATAAAAAGAGCTTTAATATCAGTATACGATAAAACGAATATAATTGATCTTGCATCGTTTTTAACGCAGCAACAAATAGAAATTCTTTCAACGGGCAATACTTATAAAGTGCTATCTAGTGCAGGAATAAAAACACAAGAGGTCTCAGATTACACACAATTTCCAGAGATACTGGGTGGTAGAGTAAAAACTTTACACCCTAAAATTCATGGAGGCATACTTTGCAATAGAGAAAAACACAAAACGGAAATACAAAATCTAGGTATTGAGCCAATAGAACTGCTTATAACTAACCTATACCCATTTTGGGAGACAGTAAGTAGCGGCTCAAATGAAGAGCAAATTATAGAACAAATTGATATCGGCGGAGTGGCGTTAATTAGAGCTGCAGCAAAAAACTTTCGTTTTACTTCAGTTATTTCTAGCATTCAAGACTATGAAGCACTGAAAGCTGAGATGATAGAAAATAACAATAAAACAACATTGGAATATAGAAAACACTTAGCAACCAAAGCATTTGCTCTCACTGCACACTACGATTCTAATATTCACAGTTGGTTTTTATCCCAGAGTAAAAATAATGAGTTACCAGAGTTTTTTGCTCTATACGGGCATAAAGTACAAGAACTCAGGTATGGTGAAAATCCCCATCAAAAAGCTGCATTTTATAGTAATCAATTTACAGAATATCCGTTGGAAAAACTACATGGAAAAGAGTTGAGTTATAATAATATAGTAGATATAGAATCCGCACTTAACATAACTTCTGAATTCGAAGAACCTGCAGCAGTGATAATCAAGCATAATAACCCATGTGGCGCTGCTATTGGTAATAATGCTTTGGAGGCATATGAAAAAGCTCTATCGTGCGATGAAGTAAGCAGTTTTGGTGGTATAGTTGCCTTAAACCGGGAGATAGATTTAAAGCTAGCAGAAAAATTAAACGAGATATTTTTGGAAGTAGTGATAGCACCATCGGTAAACAATGAGGCACTAAAAATTTTACAAAGAAAGAAAAATTTAAGAGTGATTATTCATAAATCTTTTCAACAAAATGTGAAATACCAAACTAAAAATGTTGTTGGTGGGTTTTTGGTGCAAGAAAATAATGACCACACAATAAAAGCAGAACAAGTAACAGAATGCACTGCAACAGACAAAGAAAAAAAAGATCTTATTTTTGCCTGGAAAATATGTAAGCATGTGAAATCCAACGCAATAGTTATAGCAAAAGATGGTTGTGCTATTGGCATCGGTGCAGGGCAAACAAGCAGAATAGATAGTGTGAACATTGCAGTGAAAAAAGCAGGTGAAAAATGTAAAGGTGCAGTGCTTGCTTCAGATGCATTTTTTCCATTCCCAGATAGCATAGTAGAAAGTGCAAAACATGAGATTACAGCTATAATTCAGCCCGGCGGCTCGCTGAAAGATCAAGATGTGATAAAAGCTGCAAATGAAAATAAAATTGCTATGTTTTTCACTGGCGTTCGCAGTTTTTTCCATTAGGCTTTGTGTCTTATCGTCATACCGCCACAAACCGTCATACCGCGATTCATTCGCGGTATCTCTCAACATAGATCCCGCTAGCGGGATGACAAATATACCGCCGCGGCGCTAACAAGAGATCCCGCTAACACGTAGCGGGATGAGGAGCTTATCGTGCTGCCACGAACCGTCATGCCTCTGCGAACCGTCATACCGCGATTCATTCGCGGTATCTCAGCCGCTAACAAGCAGCGGGATGACGGTTGTCGTTTAGCTATAAATGTTTAAGAAATTTACTAAATGAAAAAAAAGGCAAAAGAAGCCCTGAGGTTATTATCCGCTTTAAAATATTGGCGTTTTTTATGTTTTAAACGCTTGACAAGCGAGATTCAGCCGCTTTTAATTGCAACTAACCTACGCTGCAAATGTTTAAGAAATTTACTAAGCAGAAAAAAAGACAAAGAATCCCCGAGTTAGCTAGTCTTTTACTATCTCTGTCGAGTATTGGCATTTTTTGATGTCTTGTAACGCTTTATAAGCGCGTTCAGCTTATTTAGATAAAAATCTAGATGTAGATGAAGTTTTGTAAAGACATACAGTATCTATATACTGCAAAAAATTGAACATAAGACGCCGATACATTAAGTAATCCTTACCTTTTAATCTGCAGATTGGCGAAAGCAAATACAATAGCTTCAGTCTCATGATAAGAGGGCTGGCGGAGTTTGTCAAGTAAGTTTTTTTGTTTCTATGGGTCAGTTGGACTTAAAGTCTACACAAAAAACGTTTACAACCAACGTTCAACATGGTAAATTAAAAACGGTTTATTCCTCGGTAGCTCAGTGGTAGAGCAGTTGGCTGTTAACCAATTGGTCGCTGGTTCGAATCCGGCCCGGGGAGCTCCTCTCTGTGAAATTCTAGTGTTGATTTTATATGAACATTAAATCAGTGGTTTTATGTATACTAGATGGCTGGGGAAATGGAATAGAGAATAATAAATACAACGCTATCAGCAACGCAAATCCACCCTGTTGGCAATATATTAGCTCTCATTATCCAAAATGCAGTTTATCCGCCTGTGGAGCTGATGTGGGGTTACCTGGTGGTCAAATAGGTAACTCAGAAGTTGGCCATATGAATATTGGCAGTGGTAGAGTGGTAATACAAAGCCTTCAGCGCATTAATCAAGAGATTGGAACAATAGAAAACAATGTAAATCTACAAAGTTTTATTAATGATCTAAAAAGTAAGAACGGAGTATGCCATATAATGGGATTGGTGTCCGATGGTGGTGTTCATTCGCATCAAAAGCATATTTCAACTTTAGCAAATAAAATATCACAGCATGGAATAAAAGTGGTGATACATGCATTTTTAGATGGCAGAGACACATTGCCAAATTCAGGAAAAAAATGCATTCAAGAATTTACAAAGAGTATAAAGGGAAATGACACAAGAATTGCTACTGTTTCTGGGCGTTACTATGCTATGGACCGTGACAACAGGTGGAAGAGAACAATCGAAGCTTATGAGGCTATCGCATTTGCAAAGGCACCTTGTCATGATAATGCAGTATCGTTGATTGAGAATAACTATCAAAATAACATAACTGATGAGTTTATCAGGCCCGCAGTAATAGGTGATTATCAAGGTATAAAACCAGAAGATGGAGTGCTGTTGGCTAACTTTCGTGCTGATCGAATGATACAATTAGCAAGTATTTTGCTTGGCAAAACAGATTACGCTAAGGTAGCAAAATTCTCTTCAATTTTAAGTATGATGAAGTATAAAGAAGATCTCAAAATTCCTTATATTTTTCCTCCTACTTCTTTCGCTGATACTCTAGGACAAACAATAGAAGACAATAAATTACGACAATTACGTATCGCCGAAACCGAGAAATACGCTCATGTGACTTTCTTTTTCAATTGTGGAAAAGAAGAACCTTTCTCTGGTGAAGAAAGAATACTCATTCCCTCACCAAAAGTTCAAACTTACGATTTGCAGCCCGAAATGTCAGCCTTCGAGCTCACAGAAAAGCTTGTAGAAAAAATTCACTCCCAAGAATTCGCACTGATAGTTGTAAATTACGCTAATCCTGATATGGTAGGGCATACAGGTAATATAAAAGCAGCCGAGAAAGCTGTGCTAGCTGTAGATGATTGTCTTGCGAAAGTGCTGAATGCTGTTAAAAAGTCAAGCAACACCGCATTAATTGTTACTGCAGACCATGGTAACGTGGAATGTATGTTCGATGAAGAAAATAATACACCTCATACAGCACACACTCTAAATAAAGTGCCATTTATTGTGTCTTGCGATAATCTAAAACTAAGAGACGGAAGGTTATCTGACATTGCCCCTACTATTTTACAGCTACTTGGAATTAAAAAACCAAACGAAATGACAGGCAGTTCGTTGATTTCTTGCATTACCCTCTGTCATTCCAGCTAGGCAGCGTTATGCACCGGAATGACATCAAATAGATGTGTTTTAACTTAATCCAACTTTTAAATTTTTCGCTGTTAGTACTAATGATTCATTAAAGAAGCTGTCAATATCACCAATACTATCTATATTTTTTGTACTGATAGATTGGTCAATTCTTTTGACCAAATTAGATAAAACTTTATTAGGGCCAATTTCAACAAATTTGTTAATGCCACGGCTTGACATATACAAAACCATTTCTCTCCATTTCACTCTGCTTACAACTTGCTTGGCGAGTAAAGTTTTTATAACTTTGGGATCACTCTCCTCTTTAGCTGTAACATTTGATATCAAAGGAACTATAGGACGGGTTATTTTAATACCCTTCAAAAACTCCAAAACTTTTTCATCAGCAGGTTTCATAAGAGATGAATGAAAAGGCCCACTAACCTGTAATTTAATTAGTTTCCTCACACTCGAGTTTTTGAATAAATCGGGTAACATTTCAAGAGCTTCTCTAGTGCCACTTATAACCACTTGTCCGCCACCGTTATCGTTTGCAATTTCACAAATTCCGTCAATTTGAACTGATTTCAATATATCTTCCACTTCATTTATCTCTGCTCCAAGCAACGCAACCATTCCGCCTTTACATTTCAGTGAAGCTTCATGCATTGCTTCGCTGCGAACTTTCAGCAGCTTGATTGCAGACTCAAGCGTTAACGCTCCTGCAGCACACAGCGCTGTATATTCGCCAACTGAATGCCCACAAACATATTTAACATTGTGATCAGTGAAAAGAGATTTGCCAAACACATGCTCCATAACACGTAGCATTGCAATTGATACTGCCATTATAGCTGGCTGAGCGTTTTCTGTAATGGTTAATTCTTCAATAGGACCGTTGAAGATTAAATGAGACAGCTTTCCATCCAATATGCTATCTACTTCATTAAATACTTGTCTTGCAACAGAAAACTCACTATATAAGCTCTTTCCCATTCCTACAAACTGAGAGCCCTGACCGGGGAAAGCAAAAATCATGATAGTTATTATTTATTCCTTATTAAATATACTACTTTATTTATTTTTTGTCAATATTTTAGAATAATGATTGACTTAGTGAATTAAGTTCACTAGAATATTAGCTGACTAAAAGTTTATAAACAACAATGAATTATCATAAAATTATTATAGTTATGACAGACGGTCAAGAGTTTGAAACTCGTTCCACTTATGGAAAGGAGGGAGATAGGGTAAAACTTGATAGAGATCCTCTTACTCACCCTGCATGGACTGGAAGTTTGACAAGCGGGTTAGCAAGTAAAACTAGCAAATTAGCTAAGTTTAACGATAAATATGGAAGCATTTTCTAATTCTCCTCCTCTTTAAGTTTTAGAGAGTTTACTGAAGCATGCATAAATACAAAAATATAGGCTATGTTGCTTCTCCATCACCAAAATCGCAGGAAGTATCTAAACTATTAAAGAAACTTAATTTTATCAATATAACAGAAGAAAATAAGTCCGAAATCGATCTATTGATAGTTGTTGGCGGTGATGGCTTTATGCTACGCACTTTGCACAATTACGTCATAGAAAATAAAAACATGCATGTGTATGGGATAAACACTGGCAATGTTGGGTTTTTGATGAATAAATGCTTTAGCTGCAGTGAAGATTTAATTGATCATATAGAGCATGCAACTTCAACTCAGTTAACTTTGCTAAAAATGGAAGCAACAGACACAAGTGGCAAGAGATATCATTACATAGCAGTAAACGAAGTATACGTTTTTAGAAAAGCGAACCAAATAGTAGAGATGAATATTACTATTAATGATAAGCTAAAAGTAGAAAAATTTAGAGGGGACGGAGTAATATTATCTACCCCCACAGGCAGCACTGCATACAACTTCTCTGCCGGTGGCCCAATCTTGCCGCTAAATTCAAATTTACTTGCACTCACTTCTATCAATAGCTATTACCCAAGGCATTGGAATGGAGCGTTAATATCAAACGATACAATCGTACAAATTGACATTAACGACACAAAAAACCGTCCAGCACTTGTAGTATCAGATTACAAGGAGTTTCATAATATATCACAGATAAAAATACAAAAAGACCACGAAAACACAATAACTTTGCTTTTTGACAAAGATTACCCTCTGAATGAAAGAATCTTTGATAGACAATTTCTATACTAATAATTATCCATAAATTGGTATTTACTATATCTTAATAACTATAGCGTAATCAATGCAGCATAGTAATTAATTTTGGAGTGAATATGTCTGACCCAGTAAATAAAGAACAAACAGCAACATTAATTTCTTCCACATCAATAAGTGAAGATGGCAAGAGCACACTAGGAATTTTACCAACACCAGCACTTAGGACAAGTACTCCGAAAAAAAATGATGAAAATACAGCTTTAGAAGCTTTGTTAGAGGAAGAATTTAAAGAGAAAAAAAACAGCAATGCTAATTCAAGAGATCCGTTAACTCTTGAGACTCAAGTATCACCTCCTTCCCTAGAAGAAACAAAAGGTGAAGAAACTCATGTTGACGTGCCACAAAATTCAACTCTAAGCAGATCCCCTTCTCAAGAGACAGTATTTGATGATCCTGATGATCTTGATAAAACATTAACACGGTTAAGCAGAGAATCAAGTAACAAACTTAGCGTACCTTCAACTTCTCCACCATCATATAAGACAGATGACTCTGAAGAGTCTTTGTCACTAAATTCTGATGTAGGTGGCACAACAAATAAAAAAACAAACAGATTCTTGCCAAGAGCAAAGTATTCCATGCAGCAGAAGGGCTTTATAATTTTTACTGCAAGTGCTATTATACTCAGTATATCTGCAGCTTTATTATATTTACAAGATAAAGCAAAATTTATTGCATTTTTTACAAACAGCCCAAAATATATCACTATACCAGTTATCGCACTTGCTGCATTGCTTGCAATTGGTCCAATATTTTTTGCAACAAGGCAATTTATAGATACTGAAGAACATTCCATTCAAAAAAAAGATGCGGATAAAATTTTAGCTGAGGTGTTGGAGCACCAGCCAAAAGATAAAGCTATAAAATCTGTAAGACTGGAATATAGCAATGGCACTCATTCAAATTTTGTACTTAATGCTTGGGAAGCTAAACAAAGCTTCACTAACATTGACGAAAAAGTAATTACTAGAACTAATAAAATAAAATCAGTAATTAACGACAGACCAATATTTACTGCATTATTTACTGGTGTAGTTGCTGCAAATATAGCGTTTCCTCTAGGGCTACTTGCAACACATGGTGTTAATGGTGTACAAAAATTTTACCAAAACCCTTTGACTAATAACATAGGATTATCATTACTTATAGGTTCTGGTATACTTGCATTATCAATTATATGTCTTGGCGTGCATTATTATAGAAAAACAAATTGCACTAACCTTATATATTCTGAAGAAGAGATTGATCCTAAAGATGTTAATGGGAAATTCATTGAGGAAATAAAACGAGAAAGAACAAATGTTCTTGGGGAAAATCACAGTAAAGACGCTAAACGCAGCAGCTTAACGCTTGAGCAAGTTGTGGTTCAATCTCATAATTGTAAGGATATTGTTTATAGTGTCGGTTAATAAAATGCATGATATAGCTAGTGCAGCCCTACGTCATACCGCTGCAGACCGTCATACCGCGATTCATTCACGGTATCTCTAGATCCCGCTAACACGTAGCGGGATGACGATTGTCAGGGTAGCACCTCCCTCCCCTGTCATCCAAGTAGCTGACTGACCTTACCCAGAAAAAGTGGAGAGAAAGTTTGGAATGTTTTTCACAAAGAGAATGATGAATCAAAATGCTCAGGAATGCAATAGTTAATAGTGACGTTGTTTGTTATAAAAAATTTCTATATATTCAAATATAGCAGTTTTGATATGCTGTTTAGAGTGCCGAGAGGTGTCTATTGGTAACTCCCTTTTTAGAGAACTGAAGAAGCTTTCCACAACAGAATTGTCGTAACAACAACCTTTATAACTCATCTATGTTTTTTATGGATAAGAGATATTGATAACCTTGCGAAGTATATTGTGAACCTTGATCACTATGTAATAGTAGATTTTTGGCAGGTTTACGCTTGTTAACGGCCATTAATAAAGAGTCCATAACCAATTGTTTATTTATTGAACTGCTCATTAACTACCATGCGTGAATATAGATCGATTATTGTTGCCAAATATAGCCATCCTTCTTTGGTTTTTATATAAGTAATCCCATACTTTATTTGGTTGATCGACAATAAAGTTTTGGTCTAATATATTGGGAGCTACTGTCCGTTTGTTGTTTCTTAATTTTAAATTTTCTTCTCAATATAGCCTGAATACCATTTTTCTGCATAATACTTTGCACTGTTTTTAAGTTGCAACTTTTACCCAAAGCCTTCAATTCAGCATGAATTTTAGGAGCTCCATATCTACATTTAGAAACTTGATATATTTTTTGAATAGCTGCGAGTAGCTCTTTATTTGCTGATTCTCTACTGCTTATTTTTCTTGTGGTCCACTTATAGTAGCCACTAGCAGAAAATCCTACATAATTCCTGTACTTTATAGCAGTTACTATATAAAAAAATATTTTACTCTTTTTGACTGGCCAGGGCTTTTTTTTAAATGTCTCTTTCCCTTGTTACTCTTGCTAACTCTCTTTGTAAATCAAACCTCTCTTTGTCGTAAGGAGCCATGTTACCTCTACCTGGAAATGCATCTGCTGCCGACTTTTTTTCGTTGTGTTTCTTTATCCATTTTCCTAATAAACCACCCTTTATTCCTAAATCCTTTGCTATTTTTGTAATTGTTTGACCTGCCTTTCTTTGTTCATTTGCCAGTTTAACAGCTTCCAATTTGAATTCTGCCGTATATTCTCTTGCCATTTCTAATCCTCCAAAATTTTATTTTACCCGAAAAAACTCCTTTCTTTCTCTCCACTTTTTCTGGGTAAGGTCAGTCTGTCCAGGTTCCAAGATCGGTGTCAAAAATTGCTCAAACCATCCATTAAAAACATCCATATTACAGTGGCCTTCAAAGGTTAACGGAACAACTATCTTTCTTCCACTTAAGGCTGCAACCATACTGATTCGTTGAGTTTTCTTTCCAGATTTTAAGGCATAAAACCGCTGTCCTTTCTGGCAATATCCGTAGTTCGGTGTTATCAATGCCAGACTCATCTATATACACTAAGTTTTTAGGTTCTTTTGTCGCTATAATTTTCAAAAATTCAGCACGTTTTTCTTCGTTTCTTTCCTTGTATCCATATGTCTTTTTTTGCGCGTAAATCCAATTTTTTTAAGGGCTCGATAGATCGTTTGGATACTAACGTTGTTCCAAAGTTTAGCCATTTCCGATAGAGTCTTTCCTCTGTGTTCTCTGGCAAATTTGGCAAAGGTATCCCAGTCGGTAATTTTGTGATTGTAACCCCCATTTCCAAGTTTTTTTGATTGAAAGTCTCCTGTTTCTTTTCTTCTTTGCTGCCACTCCCATAAAGTAGTTCGTCCAATCTTAAATCTTGCTGCCACTGTTTCTCTGCTTTCTCCTTCGTCTAGCGCTTCCATTGCTTTTTTTCTTAAATCATAACTATATGCTGCTGGCATTCAACCTCCTTATCATCATCTACCCTTATCCTATCACATCCGGACTTTTATGGAAAGAGCTATATTTTTATCAATTCTGCAATCATTTATCTTAATATTAAGTTTCTTAAACCTTCTTGATGCTTGTGAATAGCTGCAAATCTCTTCCTATTTGTTGCAAATACCCTTTTATAAACCCGACTGTTTGTCTTAAACCAATTCTAAAGAAACTGACGATTATATGCACCAAAATCACAACTTTATCACTATAAATATAGTTGCCGCCCTGCATTTTTGGACAATTCTCGTACCAATTTTCTATGGCGTCATTGATATAACAAAAAATGCTTCCTCTTTCTTGGAGAAATTTGTTATATTCATGGCAGTTACTGACTCTCATTTTTTGTGGCATATTTTTTCTTCAACAGTTAAATGGCTATTTATAATGAATTTTGTCAGTAACTGCCAGTTCTTTTCACTTGAGCGATGCAACAAAGCCCACTGGGATCCAGGAAAGTTTGCTTGTAAGCAAGCAAACTAGCATGGAAAGTTTATACTAAATGAATGTTTTTGATGAGGTTGCACAGAAGCTGGATCCCAGTGTCAAGCACTGGGATGACATCATCCTTTTTTGGATTCCAGACTGGAATGACAGCAGTCCTACGTCATACCGCCGCGGTATTTCCAGATCCCGCTAACACGTAGCGGGATGATGGTTGTCAGGGTGTTGTCCAAGTAGCCTCCTTCTTCTGTTATCCAAGTAGCCTCTTTCTTGTCATCTCAGTGCTCCTTTCTTGTCATCCCAGTGCCCAGACACTGGGATCCAGGAAACTTAACTTTACACCAGGTAATAAGAACTGGATTCCAGCGTCACGCGCTGGAATGACAGCAGTCCTACGTCATACCGCGATTCATTCGCGGTATCTCAGCCGCTAACAAGAGATCCCGCTAACAAGTAGCGGGATGACGGTTGTCGTTCAGCCACAAACATTAAGAAATTTACCAAATGAAAAAAAAGGCAAAAGAAGCCCCGTGGTTATTATCCGCTTTAAAATATTGGCGTTTTTTATGTTTTAAACGCTTGACAAGCGAAGTTCAGCTGCTTTTAATTGCAACTAACTTATGCTGCAAATGTTTAAGAAATTTACTAAGCAGAAAAAAAGACAAAGAATCCCCGAGTTAGCTAGTCTTTTACTATCTCTGTCGAGTATTGGCATTTTTTGATGTCTTGTAACGCTTTATAAGCGCGTTCAGCTTATTTAGATAAAAATCTAGATGTAGATGAAGTTTTGTAAAGACATACAGTATCTATATACTGCAAAAAATTGAACATAAGACGCCGATACATTAAGTAATCCTTACCTTTTAATCTGCAGATTGGCGAAAGCAAATACAATAGCTTCACTATCATGATAAGGGAGCTGGCGGAGTTTGTCAAGGGATTTTTGACGAAATGATTTTGAAAGCAAAGAGCGGGAGAAGGGGTTCGAACCCTCGACCTCAACCTTGGCAAGGTTGCGCTCTACCAACTGAGCTACTCCCGCAATTAAATTAACCTAAATTTACTTAATTATAGGCATATACAGCGATTTGTAAACCCCGTGTACACGAAAAATGTGAGAGCCCATAAATTTGCGTGGTTCCTTCTATGATCTTTTCGTATACTTAAGACTCATTTTTGATTATCATAGGTTTTCAGTTGTGCCAAAAAATGTATTAATTTTATGGGAATATTTTTATATAAAGACGACTTGCCAGCTAGTTCAATACCAGATGATATAAGGTCTATAGCTGTTGATACCGAGGCAATGGGGCTACTTCATAGCAGAGATAGATTATGCCTTGTGCAGCTCTCTTTTAATGATGGCAACGCTCACTTAGTTCAACTCAAGAACGATTATACAGCGCCAAATTTAAGAAAAATATTAGAGGATAAAAATATAACTAAAATATTTCACTTCGCGCGATTTGATGTGAGCATAATACGTTATTACTTGGAAACTTGGGCACTTCCGTGCTATTGCACAAAGATAGCTTCACGTTTAGTTCGCACTTACACAGATAATCATAGCTTAAAAGAGTTGTGCTTAGAGCTGCTTGATACCAAACTAAATAAGCAGCAGCAATCTTCTGATTGGGGAAATGAAAATTTAACAGACAAACAAAAAAGTTATGCTGCATCTGATGTTTTGTATCTCCACAGGATAAAGGAAAAGCTAGACTTAATGCTGGAGCGTGAAAATAGAAAAGAATTGGCCCAAAAGTGCTTTGAATTTCTTCCTACTCGTATTGAATTAGACTTAATGGGTTGGGAAAACGTGGATATCTTTAACCACCAGATGTAATAGAAGTTTTTTGTTTGTGCAAAACACTTTAGGGCAATTTTTCAAGCTCTGCGGTAAGAATTTAGTTGATTAACTGCTAATAGATACGCTATATTTTACAAGCAATCGTTTTAAGTTTAGGTATTTTATGAGTGATGATATTACACCGGTAAATGATCAAAATTTCAAATCTGAAGTCACTGACTATAAAGGGTTTGTTCTGGTAGATTTTTGGGCAGAATGGTGTGGGCCATGTAAAAGTCTAATGCCGCGTATTGAACAGTTGGCTAAAGACAGAAAAGGCAAGATTAAGATCTGCAAGTTCGACATAGATGAAGGGACTGAAGTGCCAAGTAAGTATGGGGTTCAATCTATACCTACTTTGATTATATTTCAAGATGGTAAGGAAATTGCACGCAAAATTGGTGCAACAAATGATCTGCTAAGTTGGGTTGATAGTGAAATAAGCTAATAGACAAATTTGCTTTTGTGTGTATTATAAATATTGATAAAAGGGATTGTAGCTCAGTCGGTTAGAGCAGTTCGCTCATAACGAATTGGCCGTAGGTTCGAGTCCTACCAATCCCACCATTGTTAGCATGATCGTAACAATGAGAAAACTATAGTATATGAACTATATATTAATGTAATGGGGGAAATGATGGAATTTACTAAGTCTCTAAATAACAAGTTAGATGAATTGCACTTACTAAATCATCCATTCTACCAATCATGGAATACAGGAAGCTTAAGCTTGCAAGCTTTACAAACCTATGCTAAAGAATATTATCACCATGTTGCTGCGTTTCCTCGTTACATCAGTGGTATACATTTTCTGTGCCCAGATCTAAAAATGCGACAGGTTTTACTTGGTAATTTAATAGAAGAGGAACAAGGTGATGAAAATCATCCAGAGTTATGGAAACGTTTTGCTGAAGGGCTTGGCGTTGCGCGATCTGATCTTCGTGAAAGTGCACAGATTAAGGAGACACAAGAATTAATTGATGGTTACTTTGACATTGTAAGATCAGGTTTTGCAGCAGGTCTTGGAGCCTTGTACGCTTACGAACGTCAAACTCCAGAGGTTTCCAAGTCTAAAATTGAAGGTTTAAAAAAACACTATTCAATAAGTGATGAGCGTTCTCTTCAATTTTTTACGGTCCATATGCATGCTGATGAATGGCATTCTGAGGAATGTGCAAATCTTATTGAAGATCTAGATGAAAAAGAGCAAGATAAAGTTATGCAGGGTGCTCAAAAGGGAGCAAGGCTCTTGTGGGGTTTTCTTGATGGAATGATGAATGCTAGCGTGTGTTAGTAGTTGTAAGTAGCTTAAACTCAGTGATGTTGGAATGCAATGTCTGCATGTAATCTTCTTATATCTGACTTACGGCTTTGGGTTCATTTAGGCTATAGTGCAGAAGAGAAGTATCATTCTCAATTAGTTAGTGTTAATATTGATTTTACCTTTAAATCCCCCCTTTAGGACTTACAACTGACCGGCTTGAGGATACTATATGCTACTTGGAGGTAGTTCAGAGTATTCAATCTCTCGTTCAAAGCAAGCAATTCAACTTAATCGAGCATTTAACTCATGATATATACAGGACCATTAATAACCTTGTGATGCAAAAAAAGCTTATTATTTCTTCTATAGGCGTAACTATTCACAAAGTTGCACCACCTGTCCCCAGTGTGCATGGAGGTGTTTTCTTTACTTATCGTAATGCGTTGCAAGAATGATTTACATTTCTGTTGGCTCAAATATAGGAAATCGCTTTTCCCATTTACAAAAGGCTGCTCAGTTACTGCAGGAGCGCTATTTTAAAAATTTAAAATCTTCAATTATTCTGGAAACTAAGGCTATTTTACCAAATGATGCTTCACCTGGGTGGGACAGGCCATTTCTAAATATGGTTGTGTATGGAAGTTGTTCTTCTTCTCCTGAAGAGCTGTTAAAGGGCCTTAAACAAATTGAATGTGACATTGGCCGTCTGCAGGTCTATGAAAAATGGGCACCTCGCGTTATTGATTTGGATATTTTGTTATGGGATGACCTGACACTTGATACACCCTACCTTAAGATTCCTCACCCAGAATTGATAAACAGACCATTTTTGCTTCACTTGATGACAATGCTGAACCCTATGGCAGTAGTTAACAAAACGTTTGGTACTGTTAACCCTAACATTAAGGATTGCTTTTTAAGGAGTTTTACGCTTTCACCAGAGCTTGTAGGTATTGTCAATATTACTCCTGATTCATTTTCAGATGGTGGTCTTTATTATGATGCAGATCAAGCAACCAAGCAGGCACTGCGGCTGTTATCAGATGGTGCAAGCATAGTTGAACTTGGTGCTCAATCAACAAGACCTGGCTCCTCAATACAAACTCCAAAAGCAGAATATGCACGCTTAAAACCAGTGCTTGATAATCTCAATCAGTATATGAAAGTTGGTGACATTAAAGTCAGCATTGATAGTTTCTGGCCAGATGTTATTTTGAATGTTTTGGAGCACTACAACATTGCCTGGGTAAACGATCAGAAGGGAGATCTAGATGATAATACCTTAAAAGCGATTGCTAGCAGTGGATGTAGTATCGTTATTATGCATTCACTCTCCATACCACCACATAGTGACAACATTATCCCAAGTGACATTGATCCAATTGATACCATAAATAATTGGGCAGAAAGGAACATTAATAGATTACTAGCTCTAGGTTTTGATCAAAGCTCGATCATTATTGATCCTGGTATTGGTTTTGGCAAATCTATGTACCAGAATATCCAGATTTTACGCAGTATAGAAACGTTACAAAATTTTGGCTGCAAAGTTCTGGTTGGCCATTCTAGAAAGTCATTTATTTCTTCTTTTTCTACAGAACCTGTCTTTAACCGAGATTTAGAAACAATTGCTACATCATCTGTATTACACAACAAGGTTGATTTCCTTCGAGTGCATAATGTGCGTGATCACATGCGATTTTTTGTAGCTCAAGCTGCTTTACAGGGATGATAGTTATCGGAATTATGGCTGTTGATCCCAAGGGGGTAATTGGAATAAATAATGGATTGCCCTGGCATTATCCAAGTGAGTTAGATCATTTTCGTCAGGTGACTGAAAAACAAGTTATTGTTATGGGGAGAAAGACATTTGAAACTATGCCTCAAGACATATTAGGGAATCGTATCCCTGTTGTTTTTTCTCGTGACAAATTAAATTCTTGTTTTAACAGAGGAGTAAAATGCACTATTATTTCTTCTATGCAAGAGTTTTTGTCAATCCAAAGTAATTCTAAAGTCTTCATGATTGGTGGAGCACAAATAGCGCATCTTTTTTTGGAGTATGATCTAATCTCAGAATTTATCATAACAGAAATTCACAAACCCTATAAAGGTGATGTATATTTCAACTTAACACTTCTTGATGGATGGCATAAAACTATTCTCACCAAAACGAAAGATTATACTATATGCAAGCTGACACGTTAATATGCATGTTGAAGCAATTTATACCCACCGCATTGAATGTGGAGAAGTATTAGAGCAGGTTCTTGATCGCTATGTTTCAGAGTTGCTAAGAGAGGAAGTTGTTCTTGCTATCACATCAAAAATCATTTCTATTTGTCAAAAACAAGTGGTTTGCAAAACTGCTTGTTCTAAAGAAGAGCTAATCAAAAGAGAAGCTGATGCAATTGTTGATGTAGACCATAATTCTTACGGCATCTATTTAACAATCAAAGACAATATCTTAATTCCATCTGCTGGTATTGATGAATCAAATGGTAATGAAGTGTATATTTTATACCCAAAGGATGTTCAGAAAACAGCTCTATCAATATGGAACTATCTCAAGACAAAACACTGCATAAAACATCTTGGTATTTTGATTACAGATAGTAACATAACACCTATGCGCCTTGGGGTTACGGGCGTTGCTCTTGGTTGGTGTGGATTTGAACCATTTTATTCCTATATAGGCAAGCCAGATCTTTATGATCAACCACTGCAAGTAACACAAGTCAATCTTCTTGATGCGCTGGCAACGTCTGCTGTTTTAGTTATGGGAGAAGGGGCGGAGCAAACACCAATGGCAATAATTAGTGGCGCACCAAAGATTCACTTTCTTACTCGTCCGCCAACTACAGAAGAAGAAAAAAGTGTGAAGATATCTATGGAAGAGGACCTTTACTCTCCTCTCCTCATGCGAGCCCGCTGGTTAAAGAGTTAAAGAGGAACTTAAAAATTTGCTATTAGACTTCTTACATAACCATATAACATTGGGAATAGAAACAAAAAACTTACTTGACACCCTTCGCCAGCGCCCTTATCATGATAGTGAAGCTATTGTATTTGCTTTCGCCAATCTGCAGATTAAAAGGTAAGGATTACTTAATGTATCGGCGTCTTATGTTTAATTTTTTGCAGTACATAGATACTGTATGTCTTTACAAAACTTCATCTACATCTAGATTTTTATCTAAATAAGCTGAACGCGCTTATAAAGCGTTACAAGACATCAAAAAATGCCAATACTCGACAGAGATAGTAAAAGACTAGCTAACTCGGGGATTCTTTGTCTTTTTTTCTGCTTAGTAAACTTCTTAAACATTTGCAGCGTAAGTTAGTTGCAATTAAAAGCAGCTTAATCTTGCTTGTCAAGCGTTTAAAACATAAAAAACGTCAATATTTTAAAGCGGATAATAACCCCAGGGCTTCTTTTGCCTTTTTTTTCATTTGGTAAATTTCTTAACGTTTGTAGCTAAACGACAACCGTCATCCCGCTACGTGTTAGCGGCTAAGAGATACCGCGGCGGTATGACGGTTTGCGGTGGCATGACCTCGTCATCCCGCTACTTGTTAGCGGGATCTAGAGATACCGTGACGGTATGACGGTTCGCGCGGTGGCATGACCTCGTCATCCCGCTACTTGTTAGCGGGATCTAGAGATACCGCGAATGAATCGCGGTATGACATAGGGAACCCTTTCTTGGGTTAGCTATAGATTTACTTCGCATATTCAGCTAATTTTTATTACAATTACAACAAAATAATTTTGGCTTTGATGAAAACTGTATATGTATGTCAATCCTGTGGTCACAGCACTGGTAGGTGGGTAGGGAAGTGCATCGCATGTGACAATTGGGATATAATTGTTGAGGAAATAGCAGTAAAAACGGGCAAAAGAAGTATATCTGCACCAATTTTAATAAAGACGTTATCGGGTAGCGAAATTATCACTCCAAGTCGTTTTTTAACAGGAATAGAAGAATTAGATAGAGTTTTTGGTGGGGGTATCGTTCAAGGTGCTAGCATTTTAATTGGTGGCGAACCTGGTATTGGAAAATCCACCCTTTTGCTTAGAATTGCAGCTAATGTTGTGCAACTTTCCTCTTTTGAATGTCTTTATGTATCCGGCGAGGAGTCTTTAGAGCAGGTGAGTCTCAGAGCAAAGCGTCTTAAGATAAATGAACCTAAAATTAAGCTTTTATCTACAGTGTCTTTAACTGATGTAGTAGCAACAATAAAGGAAAACAAAAGTATTAAATTCTTAGTAATTGACTCTATACAAACAATGTATGATAGCAGAATTACATCGGCACCAGGAACTGTAACTCAGGTTCGTACTTGCGCACATGAATTAACTATTCTTGCGAAACAATATGGTGTTTCTCTTTTAATAGTTGGTCATATAACTAAGGATGGACAAATAGCTGGACCCAAAACTCTGGAGCATATGGTGGATACGGTATTATATTTTGAAGGTGAAAATAGCAATCAATATCGCATTTTGCGTACTATTAAAAATAGATTTGGCCCTGCAAATGAAATTGGTGTTTTTGAGATGTCTGAAGCAGGACTTGTGCCTGTTGATAATCCATCATCATTGTTTCTGATGGCCCATGACAGAGAAGTAGTTGGCAGCGCCGTATTTGCAGGAATTGAAGGTTCAAGACCAATTTTAATGGAAGTGCAAGCATTAATAGCAGGGACTAATATGGCAACCCCAAGAAGGGCAGTAGTTGGGTGGGATATTAATAGATTGGCTATGATCATCGCGGTGCTAAATGCTCGTTGCAAAATGTTTTTGCATGATAAAGAGGTATACCTAAACATTGCAGGGGGACTCAAAATACAGGAACCATCGGCTGATCTTGCTGTTGCTGCTTCCCTTATTTCAAGTATAGTAAATTTACCGCTACCAACTTCTTCAATAATCTGCGGTGAAGTTGCACTTTCAGGAGAAATTAGGAACATCTCGCATGCTGATCTCAGACTAAAAGAAGCACAAAAGTTAGGATTCAAAAAAGCAATTATGCCTAAAAATGGTAACTATTCTTCTCATGATATTGAAATAATCAAGCTTGGTCACGTAAGGGAATTAAGAGAAGTCTTTAATTACAATTAAATAACGCTTCAGCAAATTCTTTGCTAGTAAACTCCCTTAAGTCCTCTATATTTTCGCCAATTCCTATAGCATGTAACTTTATCTTATAAGCTTCTGCAAGTCCAATTACCACTCCGCCCTTAGCAGTGCCATCTAACTTTGTTACGATTAGCCCGGTAACATTAACCATTTTGCTAAATGCTTCTAATTGGCTATAAGCATTTTGGCCGGTAGTTGCGTCAAGAACTAAAATAACGTCATGAGGGGCAGTGTCATCCAATTTCTTTATCGTTCTATATATTTTTGATAACTCCTCCATAAGGTTCACATTATTTTGCAGCCTTCCTGCTGTGTCAATTAGAACAACATCAACGTTATCTTTTATAGCTTGACTTACAGCTCTATATGCCACACTTGCAGAGTCGCTACCGTACTCTCCAGTAACAATCAAGCAATCAGAACGTTCTGCCCAAATGTTTAATTGTTCACTAGCAGCAGCTCTAAATGTGTCGCATGCAACAAGCATAACGGATTTTCCCATTTCCTTATATTTATATGCGAGCTTACCTATAGTCGTGGTTTTACCGTTACCATTTACTCCGCATACCATTATTATATGTGGTTTTTTGTTTAAAATTAGCGGTTGCACAGCAGGGTTCAATATCGATTCTATTTCGCTCATTAGCTGCTGTGTGATGGTATTATACTCAACTTCCTTGTCAAATTTGATGCTTGTGAGCCTATCGATAATCAACTTGGAAGTTTTATGACCAATATCCATGCTAATTAGCAATTCTTCTAATTCATCTAAAAGCGACTGATCTAATTTTTTTTTGCCAGAAAAAATACTTTTCACCCCGTCGCTAAAGCGAGAAGAAGTTTTTAACAGGCCCTGATAAAGGTTACTAAACAAACTCAAGGGATACTCCTTTTTAAATTATAAACTTAATTACAATATAAAGAATGACATGCACTACGCGAATTTGTAAAGTAAAATGCACTCAAAAACTACAATTTTACCTTACAAAAATTACACTTTTTGAGTGTATTTTACTTTAGTTTTTAACCTAAATATGTTATAATGTAGAATAGCGGTTCACAGGTAATTTTATGAGTTATAATGAGAAAATTTTAGATCATTACGAAAATCCAAGGAATGTTGGCTCTCTGGATAAAAATGATCCAAATGTTGGTACTGGCCTAGTTGGTGCACCATCGTGCGGTGATGTAATGAAATTGCAGATAAAGGTCAATGACAAAGGTGTTATTGAAGATGCAAAATTTAAAACTTTTGGTTGTGGTTCTGCCATTGCTTCAAGTTCCTTGTTAACAGAGATGATAAAGGGAAGAACCATCAGTGACGTTACACAGATAAAGAATACTCAAATAGTGGAAGAGTTGTCTTTACCTCCAGTGAAGATACACTGTTCGGTACTTGCTGAAGATGCTATAAAGGCTGCTATTCATGACTATCAAAGTAAACAAAAGAATTAAGAAGCTACGAACATGGGTGAATATCAAGAAGTAGGCGGAGGTGAAACTGTAAAAAAGAATAAAAAACTTATCACTATAACTGCGGAAGCAGTAGAAAGGATAAGGTATTTATTGGACCAAAAGAAGCATACTAACCTTGAGAAACCGGAAGAAGCAATAGGAATAAGAGTGCTAATTAAGCAAAAAGGATGTTCTGGTTTAAAATATGATATTGAATATGCATATGATACTCGTCCTTTAGAGTCGGTAATTGAAGAAAACTGTAGTGATGGCCAAAAAGTTAAAGTGTTGATCGACCCAAAATCCGTCATGTTTATTCTTGGCTCTGAAATGGATTATGTAGAAGAAAAATTTTCATCGGGTTTTGTTTTCAAAAATCCTAATGAGAAAGGAAAATGTGGTTGTGGAGAGAGTTTTCATGTCTAGCAACTATTTTGCATTGTTTGAAATTGAACCAGCTTTCAATATCAGCTTTGATGAGTTAGAGAAAAAATATATTGAGCTAAGCAGGACTGATATAAATGAAAGACAGTCCCAAAACATGGAAAATATTAACAGAGCTTATCAGATACTAAAGTCACCGCTAAAACGTGCTGAGCATTTGCTGGATTTTTTTAATGTGAAAAGCCAAAAGGACCACTTAAATTCTGAAATATTAAGTGAATCAATGGAAATAAGAGAGTACTTACTAGACTGCGACGATCTACAATTTGCAAGTAGGATGATCGATGAAAAAATAAAAGGTTGCATTAAAAATCTAATTAACACTTTTGCTGTAAAGAATTTTGATAGAGCTGCTACACAAGTCTTAAGATTGAAATATTTATACAAGTCATTTGAGGAGATGAAGAAAAATGCAACCAATTCAAATTTCTGAACCAAATTCAAATGAAGTAGTTTTTGGTATAGATCTTGGCACTACCAACTCTTTAATTGCTATGGTAAATAAAGCTGGCAACGTGGAGATATTTAAAGATGAACAGGGAAGAGAGCTATTACCTTCTATCATTTCATGTGAAAATAATACATTGAAAACTGGCTATGATGTTGGCTCAAATGCAATCCACTCAATAAAACGTTTAATGGGTAAAAGTGTTAAAGATTTGAACAAGATGGGTGTTTATTTTGAAATAGATAACGAAAGTGAAAAAGTTATTAGAGTAAAATGTTCGGAGGAAAAGTATCTTACTCCTGTTGAGATTTCTGCTGAGATATTAAAAGCTTTATGTGAGAGGGTAAAAAAGTCTAAGGGGCTGGAAGTAAAAAAAGCAGTAATTACTGTGCCAGCTTACTTTGACGATTCAGCACGTAACGCAACTAAATATGCAGCAAAATTAGCTGGCATAGAAGTTCTGCGCCTCGTTAACGAGCCAACCGCTGCAGCGCTTTCTTACTCCATTGAAAAGAACAATAACAGTGGAATATATGCAGTTTATGACCTTGGTGGTGGAACATTTGATATTTCGATATTGAAATTGCATCAAGGAGTGTTTCAAGTTCTTGCAGTTGGTGGTGATACCAAACTCGGCGGTGATGATTTTGATCATTTGCTGAGTTCAATTGTGATTGATAAGTATAGAGAAAAGACGGCTAAGCAACTAAATTCCTTACTTATCGAATCACGCTCTGTGAAAGAGTACCTAAGCAATCACACTATAGGTATCTTCGAATTTAATGTTAACGGCAAGCCATTTGAGTGCGAAATTACCAGAGAAGAATTCGAGCAGGCAATCAGTTCTTTGGTCAATAAGACTATCAATATAGTCACTCGTACTATAAGTGATATAGATCTTAAAATTGATGATATAAAAGGAGTAATTTTAGTTGGTGGTGCAACTAGAACACCATTGGTTCAAAATTCACTAGTCAAACTCTTTGGAAATAAAGTACTAAATGACGTGGATCCAGATAAAGCAGTTGCCATTGGGGCAGCTCTGCAGGCTCATGATTTAACTTCGAGCTCAAAAGATAGGAATATTCTCCTGGATGTTTTACCTCTATCACTTGGCATAGAAACTATGGGAGGCATAGTTGAAAAAATCATACCAAGAAATACGCCACTGCCAGTTTCAGAAACAAAAGAGTTTACAACTTATATTGATGGGCAAACAGCAATGAAAATTCATGTTTGTCAGGGAGAACGTGAAATGATAGAGGATAACAAATCTCTAGCGCAGTTTGAACTAAAAGGTATACCGCCACTGCCTGCAGGTTCTGCAAGAGTTGAAATAGAATTTACAGTTAACGTTGACGGAATCTTGACTGTTACTGCAAGAGAAAAAACTACTGGAATTGAGCAGACAGTTAAAGTAAATTCAAGTTTTGGCTTGAGTGAAGCTGATGTTCAAAATATGGTTAACCAGTCAATAAACAGTTTTGACGAAGATATGAAGGCTCGTTCCCTTGCAGGTGCTAAAATTAATGGAAATAAACTCATACACTTGGTTGAAAACAATAATAACCTTTCCACTGATCAAAAGTTGAAAAACCTATTACAAAATGCAAAAAACGCTTTACAAGGCAATGACTTGAATGAAATTAACAACACTATCGCCGAGTTAGAAAATTCTTCTTTAGAGTTGTGTGAATTAACAAATAGGTAGAAAAAGCTTACACAACCTTGTGCAATACCCTATTTAATCTCAAAGCAACAGGTAACCTGAAATTAAATGGTAACCAATCGACCTTTCCTAATTTAAATGATAAACCAACTATGCTTACACGCCCAATGATATTTTCCATTGGTACAAAACCAACTTCAGGAAACCTACTATCTAAAGAATTATTTCTATTGTCTCCCATAACGAAAAATTGATCGTTAGGTACATAATAAACCGGAGTGTTATATGATAGCTTATTAGAAATGTCATCTACCAAAATCTCATGTTCCTTGCCACTTAAAAGCGTTTCTATATATCTTGGTATGTTACGATTTGACTCATAATCAAAAAAACTTTCAATTTGCCTTCGCTCTACTTTCTGATCATTTAGGTATAATTCTCCCTCTATCATTTGCACTTTGTCACCTGGTGTTCCTATTACTCGCTTAACAAACCTGATGCTGTCATTTCTTGTGGGTTTGAAAACTACTATGTCGCCACGCTTTGGAGGGGTATAAAAAATCCTGCCGCTAAAAATGTTTGGAGAAAATGGAAAGGAGTGTTTACTGTAACCGTATGAATATTTACTAGTAAAAATGTAATCCCCTTCAAGTAGGGTGCTTTTCATTGAACCAGAAGGTATATGAAATGGCTCGAATAAAAAACTACGTATTGATAGCGCAATCAACAGTAAAAAAAACAATGAAGATAAAAATCTTCCCGTTCTTATCACCCAGTTTTTGCTTAGTTCTTCCAACTTTTCCAACTTTGTTTTTCTTATAGATTAAGCTTATTATAATACATAAATTAAAAAATGGTAATATGAAATTTTACTTGTGAATGTTATTCCTCTATTCAAAACAATTTTGAAAAGGCGGTTCATTTCTTTCAACGGTGTCATCCAAGTAGCGTGACACATAACTGTACGAACATTGCAATTTGCAGGTGGCAGATGAAAGTAGCTGATGCACATCTGTACGAACATTTGCTTTTGTTAAGGTAATATGGTGTTATGAAAGTAGCTGACACTGGAATGGCTTTGTTGCATCGCTACTTATGAAAGGCTAACTATAGTTAGGATTATAAGCAACCTATTGAAAATCTTGTTTTTTTGCAATCAATCTGATCAAATTTAAGAATAGTAATTTGTTATTTATATTAATAAATTTAATTCTATTGAAAATAGCTAAAGCATTGAAATTCTTGAATTTTAGCCGAATTGGTAAATGGTAGTGAAATTTCTTTTACTCAAATTTAGGTATTCATTGACCGTTCTTGTTATAAATACCAGAATAATAAGCTACTGATATTCCCTATCTTTTTTATCTTTAATCCATCATAGCTAGCGATGCAACAAAGCCCACTGGAATCTAGGTTGTAACCGTTCACGGATTGTGAGAATGAATAAAGAACTAAGCAGTCGTAACTTTTGGAAGGGATTTTGGCCATTGAGACGTGATGTCAAAAATATCGACAACATTCTTTCCACAAATCTTTCTCCATGTTCCGACCAGGTGAAAAAGCTGTTTTTACGATAGCCGTCTAATTTGCCGTTCTGCAAGGTTGTTGATTGACTTCAGGCTTTCGTAAAAACTTCCACACCATATCCTCGGCCTTAACATCTTAATGGCCATTCTCAAACCATTTACAAGCCTTGTCATTTCATGCCCCCCCTTTTTGCATTAGTTGTGTAGCATCTTTTAATATTAGCAAGGCCTATAATAGTGCAACACTGCCTTACGTATTGCCAATCCAAATTCTACTTGCTGTAAAATAACACAATCTGCTACATCGCTGCTAATCTCAATCCCTCTGTTTATTGGCCCTGGGTGCATAACAATCGCATCTGGTTTTGCGTATGATAGCTTTTGTGAATCAAGTCCATACAAATAAAAATATTCTTTCTCTGAAGAACTATTATTCATGCGCTCTTTCTGCAATCTCAAAAGCATAATTACGTCAGCATCCTTTATACCTTCAATTAATGAATAATGGACTGAATCTACTTCAGGAAAATGCTTACAAATCAAAGTTGGTGGTGCGACCAAGTTTATCTCTGCTCCAAACATTTTTAGCAATCTTATATTTGATCTTGCAACTCTACTGTGCAGAATATCTCCACATATCACAACTTTGAGGTCCTTTATTTGCTTTTTGTGATTGCTGATTACAAGATAGTCTGCAAGAGCTTGAGTTGGATGTTCACTACTTCCATCGCCTGCATTGATTAGCGAGCAGTTAACATACTTTGCCAGTGTATTAATGATACCACTACTTTTATGCCTGATTATTATGTAATCAGGATTCATTGCATTTAATGTTTTGATCATGTCTTTTAGATCTTCTCCCTTGTTAATAGAAGAAGATCTTATTGGCAAAGTTACAACATTTGCTCCAAGGCTTTTTGCTGCTATTTCAAAAGACGCAAGTGTACGCGTTGAATCTTCAAAGAATAAATTTATTACTGTCTTATTTTCCAAGATATGACTATTTGCAACTTCTTTTTTAAGGTACTGGTTGGCCAACTTAGTTATATTTTCTACATCATCGACTGTAAGGTCTGAGATGTTTAACAAATTCCTTCTCTTGTTCATAGTTTCCTTTTCAACTACTTGAACCTATTCTACTTTCTTATTACCTTTTTTCAATAGACTTCTTGTGCAGCAATTGTTTTGGTGAAAGAACGGAAAAAGATAGTAAAGTCAAAATTAAGTTAGAAGGAAGAAAAAGTTCAGCGAGTCAAGAGTAAGTTATATTAGCATAAATCTTTCATCCCAATGTTTAGTGGCGCTGGGGATTACTTCCACTTACACTCATCCGCTATCATAACAGCCTCAAAAAGATGCTTCTCAAGTTCACTTAGAGGCAAATCACTTTGTGAATAATTTCCCCAAGATTTTAGTATATCGGAAGTTTCAACGCCTTCAATAATAGGATATTCTTGGTTTTTTTTAGCGTATAACTCTTGAGCCTGCTTGCTTACTAAAAATTCCAATAAGACTATAGCATTTTCCCTGTTTTTTGCGTTTTTTGTTACTGCTGCACCACTGATGTTTACCATTACACCGTGATCGTTGCGATGAGGAAAAAAAGCCCCTAGCTTGTCTGCAACATTCTTTTTATTTTCTGATGAAAGAATTCTCGCAAAGTAGTAGCTGTTTACTATTGCAACATCTCCCTCACCCGCTGCTACGGCGTAAATTTGATCAGTATCACCACCACTTGGTTTTCTTGCCATATTGCTCACAATTCCGCTTACCCATTCTTTCGTCTTTTCAAAACCATTATTTGCAATCATAAAAGCAATTAACGATCTGTTATATGGACTTGTAGAAGAACGCACTAATATTTTTCCTTTCCATTTTTCATTTGCTAAATCTTCATAAGTACTTAAGTCCTTAGGGTCTACTGACTCTTTATTGTAAACCAATATCCTAGCTCTTTTTGTAAGACCAAACCAATAATCTTCACTGTCTCTCAATCTTGCAGGTATAACACTTTTTAAAACCTCTGAATCTACTTGAGATAAAAGTCCTCTTTTTTTTGCTAGAATTAAGTTGATTGCATCAGCAGTCAAAAATAAGTCAGCTTCACCACCGTTTTCCATTCGTGAAAGTAGCTGAGAATAATCATCAATGATGTAACGTACTTTAATACCTGTATTTTTCGTGAATTCATCAAACAAAGTACGTACTAATTCTTCTTTGCGCGATGAATAAACATTTACCACTTGTGAGTCATTAGTTCCGTCGTTTCTGTATAAATAAGTAATAACTATCAATATAATTGCTATTAAGGATGTGAATATAAAGGCTTTTTTCATATTGGATAAAAAATAACTTCTTTCAGTTAAAGTTACCAAGATGGTACAACTTTAGCAAGTGTAAAGTTCGTTAGATAAATCATAAAAACTTCCTTGACAAGCTTCGCCAGCCCCCTTATTATAACACTGAAGCTATTTATTTATCTTCGCAATCTCTGCAGTGGATTAATGACAAAAAACTTAATGTATTTGGCGTAAATCATGCTTAATTTTTTGCACTATGTGCACCTTATTTCTTTATAAAATTTCTAGGTTTTTACCTAATATAAGCTGAAATGCGCTATTTAAAACATTAAAAAACGCCAACTTAAAAAATGGATAGTGAATAACTAGCTACCCTAGGGTTTCTTTTGCCTTTTTTTCTGTTTAGTAAATTGTATCCGTTCAGCGGAGTGGTAGAATAAGGTAGACAAAGCAAGATAATAAAGATAATCATAGAGCAAAAGTGAGGTAATGTGGTAAACCTTTGAGAACTTTGCAAAAATTTACAGCAAAAAATAGAAAAACTGAAAGCAGAGATAGAAAACTTAAAAGCAGAAAATAAAGCTTTAAAGATAGAGAACGCTGAATTAAAGGAAAGGCTCGGTTTAAATTCAAAAAACTCATCCCTGCACAGCTCAAAAGAGCTATACAAAATAAAAAAGGACAAGCCAAAAAGTGAAAGGAATGTTGGCGATCAGGTTGGGCATAAAGGAAATTTTCATGCCACAATGGAAGCGGATAAAGTAGTAAAAATAGAGTTGCCTAATATTTGCGAATGCGGAGGAGAGCTTGTAATATGCGAAAAACCTTATGTTCACCAAAAAGTTGATCTTCCGGAAATTAGGCCTTATGTAGTAATTGGAACATGGTCGTTGTTGGAGATGCAGAAAAAGAAAAAGTAGCAAGTTACCAGAAGGTGTTACGCCAGATACATTTGGTCCAAGGGTTAAGTCTATAATTGCAGCACTCAGCGAATTTTACAAAAACTCAAAGCGTGAAGTGGCTAGTATCATAAATGACATTTTTAATTTGAACATAAGTGTTGGCAGCATATCAAATCTTACTATTACCCACAAATATGAGGTTCGTGAGCAAGTCGCCATCCTTCTGCTAAATCAAAGAGACGTTTATATCCTTTCCAAAGAGTAATTGGTCCTGGTTTTGGGTCATTTTTTCTTGCTAAATGGCCTCCAAGTTCATGAAACAGCTTCTTTTATGTTGGGAACTACACTTGGACATGGTTTTCTGTGTATTTTAACGTATAAAACTTTCCATTCTTCTTCAGCTAATAAGGTAGTACATGGTAATGTTGGGTTAGCTCTTGCAATTGATGTAATAAAGAAGATCCTCCAAGCAATAATACTCATAACTGTTAGATATCTCATTAGTCTTTCTGCTATTCCAAGCCTACATTCTTCAACTTTGAGACCGGATTTAAAATTTTATGTAATATCTCTATTTTCCATCTAAGGCAATTGTAAGTTAAAAACGTGGTATAAAAGAGATAAGAGAGAAAGATAACCCTGCTCACTAGGAATAGCGGGCGTGCGCGACTGAAAGGAAATTGGTATTACAACCGTTGGTATCAAGGTACGCTAGCCCTATCTCTCGATACGCTTGAATAGTTGCTTGGGACATATATATGCACCCGTTTACAATCTTAAATTAACTAAAACTATCGAGGTTTATTATGGTTACATCTTATCAAAATTTTATTGGCATTGACATCGGAAAATTTAAAAATATCGTTGCAATTCACAAACAGAAGAATGCTGTCGAATTTGATAATAATGCTTCTGGTTGGCAACAATTATTTCAAGAGTTTTCAGATATTCTACCTAATGCTTTAGTGACTTTAGAAAATACAGGGAAATATGAGCTTGGCTTATCACATTTTCTTACCGACAAAAATATTGCCGTGCATCGAGCTAATACTCGTAAAGTAAAAAGCTTTATTTTATCTCACGGAACTTTAGCAAAGTCTAGATGCAAGAGCTCTTGCTCAATATGGATTTGAACGCCATAGAACTATCTCTCTATTTGTACCTACCTCTACAGAACAATCAACTTTGGCTGCACTTTGTCAACGTCGTGATGATATTACGCAAATGAGAACTCAAGAAAAATGCAGACTTGAAGCACCGGAAAATGATCATATAAAAGAAAGCTGTCAAAAGACCATTGAGTTTTTCGATAGTCAAATAAACGAACTCAATGATACTATACAAAAGATTATTGATGAAAGCCGCGAATTACAACAACGCCAAAAATTCTTAAAACAGTTCCTGGAAAAGTTATCACAAGATTTTTTGTGTTTAATGCCAGAGCTTGGTTACTTAAATAGAAAAGAAGTAGCAAGTCTTGCCGGAGTTGCACTGCATCCAAAAGAAAGTGGTAAAGCTGTTGGTTACCGAAGGATTACAGGTGGTAGAAGTAACGTTCGTTCAAAGCTCTTTACAGCCGCTATGGCTGCTACAAGGTCAAAATCTATACTTGGCGCCTTTTATTCTAAGCTTGTTGAAAGTGGTAAGAAGAAGATGGTGGCTATAACAGCCCTAATGCGTAAAATTATAGTAATTGCTAATACAAGACTTAAAGAAGCAATTAATTTGCATACTTAAAAATCTTCACAACGGTAACTGAATTTGGCTAATGAATATGTGCGTCCACACAGACTTAAAGCACATATTCATTAGCTTAAGCAGAAATTGCTGTGGTAGCTGTTTGATATAAAATTCTATTTCTATGACAAACGGGTTTTTATTGCCCATATAATTTGCAAAATTACACAAATAAAAAAATTTTTAAAAAACATAGTTGATACCAACTAATTTTTTCAACAGCTTCATCGAAAGTATTAACTGAAAGATTCGTTAATAGCATCCATTCTAGCGGTTTTTTTTAAGGGAAGGGGAGTTTTCTCAACAACATAAACTGCATAAAGTGGTAATTTAGGTAGTTCTTCCGTCTTATGCCTAATATTATTCTTAGATGGATTCATCATAAACTTTCCAAATCTAACTTCCAAACGTGCTGTTCTTTTTGGCTTATTATCTTTTACAGGAACTTCAACTTCTACCGTACCTGCACAATGAGAGGATTTAATAAATGCCCATAACTTCTGCTCACCTTTTTCAGGATATCGAGATTTTCTATTTACTGCTCTATCTCTGCATGCTCTAACTAGCACTGCCGAATTAAGATTATGTGCAAGCTCAAAAAAGTCATATATATCTGCTTCTCTATCGCATACAGTTATAGTCTCAGTTTGAGTTGGATCAATAATATTATTTGTTTTTCTTAAAGTTTCCAACCACTTTACGCTTTCTTTATCTTCAATGCGATCGCTCTTTTTTTTAAGGTGCTCAGTTTCTTCAGGTCTTGAATAAACTTTTTGATCTAGTATCCCTAGTACCAAACCTTCTATACTAACGGCAAGAGCTGTATGCATTATAATACCTTTTGCAGTATCATAACTGGACAAATTTGCTAATCCGCTTGTTTTTTTATGGTTATTATATACAATGTAACTGGTATCTTGAATGACAAGAACCCTCTTGTGAGCTTTTGTTCTCTCAACCGTCTTATTAATATGTGTAGCTAAAATATCACTTTCTTTTACATTCTCATTTTGAAAAAAACGTTATGCTGTTTTTGCTTCTGACCAACTTTCACATGCTTGATTAATCTAACTTTCAGGTAATTTTGTCAAACATATCAGCAATCTTTACTAATCGCTCAGTTAACCTTTTATCTCCAAATTCATTTTTAGCCCATTCACTACTTTTACTTGCCATTTTACACCCTCAATATTTGCAAACTTTAATATTGTAATATTTTACTTTTTAGTCCATTTATATTTGTGGGTAATAGTAAGGAATGACACCGTCTTGGATGGAAACCAGTGTCAGCTACTTTCATGACACCATCACAAGGTGAAACTGGATCCCAGTGGGCTTTGTTGCATCGCTCAAGCGAAAAGAACTGGCAGTTACTGACAAAATTCATTATAAATAGCCATTTAACTGTTGAAGAAAAAATATGCCACAAAAAATGAGAGTCAGTAACTGCCATGAATATAACAAATTTCTCCAAGAAAGAGGAAGCATTTTTTGTTATATCAATGACGCCATAGAAAATTGGTACGAGAATTGTCCAAAAATGCAGGGCGGCAACTATATTTATAGTGATAAAGTTGTGATTTTGGTGCATATAATCGTCAGTTTCTTTAGAATTGGTTTAAGACAAACAGTCGGGTTTATAAAAGGGTATTTGCAACAAATAGGAAGAGATTTGCAGCTATTCACAAGCATCAAAAGAAACTTAATATTAAGATAAATGATTGCAGAAAATAATATGGAAGATATCGAAATTGCTATAGACAGTACAGGAATTAGTATATACAACAACACACAGCAAGGAAAATAGTACTGACAGAAAATATCGTGGCTATGAGCAAACGAGAAAATTGCACGTAATGTTGAATATAAACAACAAAAAAGCCATAGCTGTAAAATACAGTAACGGCTGATCACTATGGAGCTTGTGATTTGCTAAAAGAAGTCGATTTTCAGTATGTCATAAAAGTACTATATGCAGATAGGGCATATGACAGAGAAAAGCTCTATAAGCTGTGTAATCAATATGGTATAAAAACGAAAATTCCTCCGAAAAACAACGCAGCAGAGCATCCAAAGTTAGACTATATGGCTGAGAGAAATTCTGCAGTCAAGCTCATAAAGTCATATGATGAAGATGGTATAAAGAAGTGGAAAAAAGAGATGAGTTATGGAAAAAGATCTTATATAGAAAGTTTTTTCTCGCAACTGAAACAAACATTCGGGTTTAGTTTTAGGAATAAATCTGAGACAAATAGAGAGAAGGAACTACTTGTTAAATGCTATTTGCTCAATAAGTTCACTGATATTGGTATGGCTAAATTTGAGATAGCTTCATAAATTTATTGTGCGTTACCTACTATCCGAAGAGCGATGCAACAAAGCCATCCCAGTGTCAGCTACTTGGATGACAGAGGGGGGTGGGATGACAGAAGATGATGGAGTGACAGGGAGTAATACAAAAAGTTTCGTCATCCCCATTGAATCGGCTTTAAAATCGATGTTCAAAGTTGAAATTTCCCTAGAAGATGCGGGGAAAATCAGAAAAGGTCAGGAAGTTGTATTAAATAACTTGCGTAATTTAAAGAATCATGATATTTGTTGTGCGGTGGTGGGTAGTGTACCTATTGCAATCTGCAGTTTTATTTATGGTTGTGTGAAACCTATTCGTGTTTTTAATATTTAAAATGAGGTTTAGATGTCGATAACATCCGAAAAGAAAAAGAGTTTGATAAATATATATGCAATTAAAGAAGATGATACAGGCTCATCTTTTGTACAATGTGCAATTTTGACCGAGAGGATCAGTAACTTAACTGAGCATTTTAAAGTGCACAAGCATGACCATCACTCTAAGCGTGGTTTACTTATATTGATAGGTAGAAGACGCAAGCACTTAAATTATATAAAGCGTAAATTTGGTAATGAAGCCTATCAGGAATTAATAGAGAAGTTAGGCATTAGAAAATAATCGAGGAATTTAATATGTTTAAAATTATAAAAAAATCTATAGAGTGGGGTGGTCGTGCCTTATCTTTAGAAACAGGAAAAATAGCACGCCAAGCTCATGGTTCAGTAGTTGTAAATTACGGTGATACTTCTGTTTTAGTAACTGTTGTACGTAAAAAGAAGGAAGAAAGCGTTGATTTCCTACCTTTAAATGTGCAGTTTATCGCAAAAAGCTATGCCATGGGTAAGATCCCTGGCGGGTTTTTTAAAAGAGAAGGCAAGCCATCTGATAGAGAAACTTTAATCTCAAGAGTAATAGATAGAAGTATAAGACCACTATTCCCAGAAGGATTTCATGATGAAATTAGTGTGGTGTGCAATCTATTAACTTATGATACAGTCAATCCTCCTGAAGTGCCAGCATTGATTGGTGCTGTTGCAGCTCTTGCAATTTCTGGTGTTCCCTTTCACTTTACTATAGCTGGAGTGATGGTTGGTTGTGATGAAAATAATAACTATATACTCAACCCTTCTGTTCAAGAGATGAAAGCAAGCAGCTTAGATCTGTTTTTGTCTGGTGATGAAAATTCAATTTTAATGGTTGAATCAGAAGTGAAAGAGCTCTCTGAAGAAAATGTTTTTAATGCAATAAAATTTGGCCATGAACACCTTAAGCCTGTCATTAAGCTCATAAAAGAGTTTGCTGATACAATTGGCAATAAACCTGAGAGCTTTGCCCCTATTGATGCATCAGATATAACACAAGAGCTCGAAAAATACGGTAAAGATTTTGAAAAAGCATATTCGCAAATAGTAAAACAAGAGCGAGTTCAAGCTCTAGAAGCGATCAGAGAGAATATATTGAATACTCTTAAAGAAACTGGAAAAGACGAAAAGTTAATTACGTATGCAGTAAAAAACTTTGAAAGATCTTTAGTACGTGAAATAATTAGGAAGAAAAGTGTAAGGATAGACGGTCGTAAGCATGATGAGATACGTCAGATAGAAGTTGAAGTTGATATTCTGTCCAAAACTCACGGTTCTGCACTATTTACAAGAGGCAATACTCAGGCACTGGTTGTTACTGCTCTTGGCACCACTCAAGATGAGCAAATTGTGGATGATATTGAAGGGGATAGACGTGAGCATTTCATGTTGCATTATAACTTTCCCTCATTTGCTGTTGGAGAAACTTCTGCTGCGCGTGCACCAGGAAGAAGAGAAATCGGTCATGGCAAACTTGCTTGGAAAGCAATTCATCCTGTTTTACCCGATAAGTCTGAATTTCCTTATACAATAAGAGTAGTGTCCGAAATTTTGGAGTCTGATGGTTCTTCTTCTATGGCAACAGTTTGTGGGACTTCTCTTGCTTTAATGGATACGGGTGTGCCAATAAAGGCCCCTGTTGCTGGAATTGCTATGGGTCTCATCAAAGATAAAGACGAGTATGTAATACTTTCCGATATACTTGGTGATGAAGATTATCTTGGTGATATGGACTTTAAAGTAGCAGGAACTAGTGAAGGGGTTACGGCGCTACAAATGGACATGAAAATTTCTGGTATAAGCTTTGAAATTGTTGAAAAATCTTTAGAACAGGCAAAAGCTGGAAGATTACATATTTTAGAAAAAATGAATGCAGTGATTTCAGAACACAGTGATGATGTCAAAGACCATGCACCAAGGATGTTATCATTTTACATAGATAAAGACAAAATTTCTGCTGCTATAGGTTCTAAGGGGAAAAATATACGCAGTGTGTGTGAAAGAAGTAATGCAAAAATTGAAATAGGAGATGATGGTAAAGTTTCTGTTTTTGCTACGAGTGGCACTGAAGCTGAAATTGCAAAGAGTATGATGATTGATTCAATAACAGAACTAGAACAAGGTTCTATAGTTGATGTCAAGGTTGTAAGAATAGAGAAGTCTATTGTAGAGCTTGAATTTCTTAATGGCAGAAAAGGAAAAATGCACATAAGTGAAGTAGCTAATGAACATATAGATTCTATAGAGAGCGTACTTAAACAAGATGATACTTTCAAAGCACTAGTAATTGACTTCGAAAAAGGTGGGTGTCCAAAGTTGTCAAGACGTCGGGTTGATCAAGAGACGGGAGAGTTTTTTGAAGGTGAGCTTTACAACGAGGAAAGGAAAGATGGTCCAAATGACAGGGATAATTATTACAATAATTCATTTAGTAGAAAACCTGGAGGAAGTCACCATAAGAGGCCTCCTCGTTCTGGTTTCAGCAACAGAAATAGGCCGAAATTTGGTAATAATGATTCATCATCAGGTTTTTATTAAGAGTAAACTTCTTGCGTTACCTCTCGTCATTCCAGTGCTTAACACTGGAATGACACCCTTTCTGGTGAAGGTTGTTCTCAAATCACAATGTTAGTACAATTGTGGTGTTAGCTATAGCTAACCCAAGGTATCCGTTCAGCGGAGTGGTAGAATAAGGTAGACAAAGTGATCTAAAAAGATAATCATAGAGCAAAAGTGAGGTAATGTGGTAAACCTTTTAGAACTTTGCAAAAATTTACAGCAAAAAATAGAAAAACTGAAAGCAGAGATAGAAAACTTAAAAGCAGAAAATAAAGCTTTAAAGATAGAGAACGCTGAATTAAAGGAAAGGCTTGGTTTAAACTCGAAAAATTCATCTCTACCGAGCTCTAAAGAATTGTACAAAACAAAAAAGGACAAGCCAAAAAGCGAAAGGAATGTTGGCGATCAGGTTGGGCATAAAGGAAATTTTCATGCTACAATGGAAGCGGATAAAGTAGTAAAAATAGAGTTGCCTAATATTTGCGAATGCGGAGGAGAGCTTGTAATATGCGAAAAACCTTATGTTCACCAAAAAGTTGATCTTCCGGAAATTAGGCCTTATGTAGTATAGCATTTCTCATAATAGTCCGGACAGGTCATAGGAAGGCAGAATCAACAGCACGACGAAAGGATTCGAATAGAGGAATGTTTTTCCTGGCTCTGTTTTTTATAGCAAACCAATGATGCTCAATTTTGTTGAAATCTGGAGAATAAGGCGGCAGATACAAAATTTCTGCACCAACCCCTTTAGCAAGCTCGATAATCTTATCAGACTTATGAAAAGTAGCATTGTCAAGAATGACAGTCTGTCCAGGTTCCAAGATCGGTGTCAAAAATTGCTCAAACCATCCATTAAAAACATCCATATTACAGTGGCCTTCAAAGGTTAACGGAACAACTATCTTTCTTCCACTTAAGGCTGCAACCATACTGATTCGTTGAGTTTTCTTTCCAGATTTTAAGGCATAAAACCGCTGTCCTTTCTGGCAATATCCGTAGTTCGGTGTTATCAATGCCAGACTCATCTATATACACTAAGTTTTTAGGTTCTTTTGTCGCTATAATTTTCAAAAATTCAGCACGTTTTTCTTCGTTTCTTTCCTTGTATCCATATGTCTTTTTTTGCGCGTAAATCCAATTTTTTTAAGGGCTCGATAGATCGTTTGGATACTAACGTTGTTCCAAAGTTTAGCCATTTCCGATAGAGTCTTTCCTCTGTGTTCTCTGGCAAATTTGGCAAAGGTATCCCAGTCGGTAATTTTGTGATTGTAACCCCCATTTCCAAGTTTTTTTGATTGAAAGTCTCCTGTTTCTTTTCTTCTTTGCTGCCACTCCCATAAAGTAGTTCGTCCAATCTTAAATCTTGCTGCCACTGTTTCTCTGCTTTCTCCTTCGTCTAGCGCTTCCATTGCTTTTTTTCTTAAATCATAACTATATGCTGCTGGCATTCAACCTCCTTATCATCATCTACCCTTATCCTATCACATCCGGACTTTTATGGAAAGAGCTATAAGAGGTTGTCCGGAAACTAGTAAATTCAAGCATATTCCCTCTTTAACATAACCCTACTCATAGCTAGGTATATGAAATTCTCAGTGGATGTTGTGAGTAAATCATACTCCTTCGATAGCCTTCTATTCCTATTAACCCAAGCAAAAGTCCTTTCTACAACCCATCTTCTTGGCTGTACTTTAAACCCTTGTTCTCTTGTTGGTAGTAGCTCAGGTGGCGTATCTTTGTGCACCCAAAATCTACATGGAGGCCTTTTAACAATTTCAATATCTATGTCATATTCTTCCTTTATGTGATTCTTTAAATTTCTTCCTTGGTATCCCATGTCAGCCCACATTTTTTTAACTTTAGTATATTTTGTTCTCATATTGTTTAATGCTATTTTCATACCATCTCTATCATTTTCGTTAGCAGCGCCTACGTAACAACCTAGTATAAAACCCTGAGTGTCTGTAATTATATGCCTTTTTCTACCCTTTACTTTTTTACTTCCATCATAGCCTTTGATCCCCCCTTTTCTGTAGTCTTTACAGATTGACTATCTACTATACAGGCACTCGGCTGCTCATTCCTTCCTATTTTTCTTCTACTATATTTTGTAATTTCATAATTCATTTTCTCAAAAATTCCCTGCTTCTTCCATTGCCTGAACTGCTCATACACAGTCTTCCATAGCGGAAAATCATTTGGTAAATACCGCCATTGACACCCTGTACGCAATACATAGAAAATTGCTTCTAATATTTCTCTTTTGCTATACTTTGGCGGCCTTCCTCCTTTCTTGTATGATACTCTGAAGTGTTTTTCTATTCTTGCCCATTCCCTTTCGCTTAGATCTGTTGGATACTTTTTTCTCATCTTTACCCCGTACTAAAATTTCAGATATTATAGCCTTTTACTTGTTTCCGGACAACCTCTAATATGGAAGATATCGAAATTGCTATAGACAGTACAGGAATTAGTATATACAACAACACTCCTGAAGGAAAATAGCACTGACAGAAAATATCGTGGCTATGAGCAAACGAGAAAATTGCACGTAATGTTGAATATAAACAACAAAAAAGCCATAGCTGTAAAATACAGTAACGGCTGATCACTATGGAGCTTGTGATTTGCTAAAAGAAGTTGATTTTCAGCATGCCATAAAAGCACTATATGCAGATAGAGCATGTGATAGGCACAAGTTTTATAAGTTGTGTAACGAATATGATATAAAGACAAAAATTCCACCAATAAACAATGCGGCAGAACATCCAGAAATAGATTATATGTCTGACAGGAATGCTGCTATTAGGTTAATAAAATTATACGGTGAAGATGGCATGAAAGAATGGAAAAAGAAGTAAATTATGGGAAAAGATCTTATATTGAAGGGTTTTTGTCAAGATTAAAGCAAATATTCGGATTTAGTTTTAGGAATAAATCTGAGATAAATCGAGAAAAAGAACTAAATGCTATTTGCTTAATAAATTCACTGATATTGGTATGGCTAAATTTGAGATAGTTACATGAATTTACCATAAATCACCATCTCATAAAGTGTGATGCAACAAAGCCATCCCAGTGTCTGGGCACTGGGATGACACCCTTTTGGATGGAAACCAGTGTCAGGTACTCGGATGACACCATTTACAACCACTCTCCTACCCTTTCTAGCTGTTTATAGCTGTTAAATCTCAGGAATTTATCAAAATATGGAGAGGCAATAAAGGGTGTGGAATTACTTAAATAGTTAGATAAAAAACCAGGCAGATCATTTTTTAATTCTTGCATTTTGTATCTATAATTTTGTATAGAAATAACTTTTATTTTATCATAATCAAGTTTCCAATAAGCAAGTTCTGAGACTTCTCTTTTTGTTATATGTTCTACCGCTAAGGCTTGTAAAATTAATTGCGGAAAAAATCCCGACATTACTTCTTCATTGGAAGGTGGTGTACCAAGCTTATAGTCTATAATTGCCACTTGCCCACTTGGTAGATACTCAACTCTATCACATCTTGCTATCAGTGAAATTTCTTGTGGCTTATTTGTCATCCAAGCAGTTTCATACTGATCACAAGAACCAGTGTCACGCGCTGGAATATGAAATATCGGACAGGAAAAGTTCTTTTCCAACTCAACATAATTGCTTCGAGTTTCATCAAATTCGACAAAAGATTGAATTATCTTTTGTAGTCTTACCCACCACATATTTGAAAAATTAAACTGACTAGTCGAGAATGCTTCTCGTGCAACGCTCATTGGAGATTTTTTGTTGCGTAAATATCTTGCAAGAATGTTGTGTACCATAGTGCCAAATGCCAATATCGATGGCTTGAAATTCAAGTCTCTTAATTGTTTAAGACCCAGTATATATTCAACGTAAAATGAATAAGGATTACGAATTAGCTTTTCTATTGCACTGCAAGACATCACCTGCATTTTTTCTTTTCTAACTTCGGTTTGAGGTTTTGGCATAGGCTGAGTACATGGAACAGTACATTCAGGCGTATTTAATATCCTTAGCCAATCACGATACGGCTGCTTCCCCTCCTTGAGTAGAATTTCCAAACGCTGCAATAGAATTGGCTTTCTATGGCTTAGCGATCTTGTAATATAAACCTTACTTGCACAAAACAAATTGTGTAAAGTATAAAAAAAATACCCCTGCTCTTCTTGTGCAGAAGGAAGATTAAATTTTTCTCTCGTAAGTGCATTCAAAAGCGGACTTTGAAAGCTTGGCGCTTCATTAAATCCAGCAAGTATTACAACTTTGTTGTGATATAAGCTGAATTTATTCAAGTCACTTGCTACAAAGAAAAACTCTTTCTCTAAAAATAAGGTCAGAATTTGGCTATATAACTCTAAGGAGCATTTAATTCCTACACCCTCACATGCATTTGAGAAATTACAGGTAAAATTACCTATTTCACTATTTAGCTCTGAAAAATTTATACCAGATAATATATTAATATACTGCAAATGAGTTGCTACCACATCGAAAATAGAGCAATTTATAGAACGAAGTAAAGGATTAAATATCACCTCTAACTTACTGATAATAAGTAATATATCTTCTTTGTATTTTAGCTTTTTATGGGCATTGATAGCATTTATAATATCGCTCAGACCATTTGTACTAAAGTTGCGTAATATCTCTATTTCAAATTCAGATAAAATCCGAGTGTACTCTTCTTGAGTGTAACCAAAAGTCACTAGCCTATGTTTAAGGAGCGAAAGTAATGACACACTGCTCCAATTTGAGGTCAAAACTTCGATACTATAAAGCAGAAGCGTTATATAAGGGTAATTTTCCGGTATGGCACTGTGTTGCCTTGATAAACATGCTATACGAGCTGCAAGTAATTTATCAAAGACGACCAAAGAAATGTTTTCATAACCTTCATTTTCTATAATTAATGATGTCACTTGTGCTTCTTCCTCTCTGGAATCACAAGTGATGACTTCAATATTGCCAACATGTCCACTACTAACTTTGCTTAGATCGGCAGTTGTATCAAAGACGTAATCTAGATATTCCTCAGGACTTCCTGTTATCCCAGCCCTTTCTTCTGTCATCCAAGTAGCTGACACTGGGATCCAGTTTTCATTATACAGCCACCTGGTGCGCTCATTTAAAGTTAAGTTTTCTGGATCCCAGTGTCTGGGCACTGGAGAACACGCTTCTGGCAGAAAACTCACATCCCTTCTATCCACTTTTAAATAATCGAGCAGATCTTTCAGGCAATATTGATAATGTTTTTTATCAAGCGATTTCCAGTCTTTCTCTTTAATTTTCAAATTCAAGTTAGGCAAAATTATTTTTCCAAATGGCAGATCATATATAGCCCTAATTAACGACTTATCCTTTCCAATTCCAACAAAGATTATATATTGGTCTTTTTGTAAAGAAATTATCATATTGTTTATGTAATCACTCTTATGTTTTAATATATCTACTACTTCTAAATCTTTTAAAGTTTTACTCCAAGTCTCAGTGAGTAAGCTTATGAAATTCTCTATTTTTTTTGAATGTTCATCAAATTGATAACAATCCGTTGTTTGGGTAGATTGAATTTTATCAAGCAGTGATGGCAGGCTATAAGCTAAATCAATTGGAAAATTATCATTATTTTTTCTATTCCACTCCAATATGAATTGAATGAGTAGCAGTGTCCTTTTTGTTGGCTTGATAACTTTAACCCTATCAAGATTTAATATTAAATCTTCCTCATCAATATTCTCTAGCGAAACTATCTCTGGCAAAATTATGCATTTTTTAGCGTTATGATTCTTGAATGCACTCAGCAGCGCTATCACATCCCTCTTGCAAGGAAGTATGATTTTTACTTCAGGAATTTTTTCTCTTTCATATTCAGAAAATATGTGCTGAACCAGCACATCAAAAAGAGATTCATCCACATTAACGGTAAAAACTCTTCCCACTAACAGTAACAATTAATACAATATTTTATTGTATAGAAATTATTCAAAATATAAACGTGCTTGTATGCTATTATATATTAAAATTTTTTATAACATTACATGGCAAACATTAGAATAGAAGTTTTAAATAAATGCGAGCAAATTGGCTGCAGATGGTTAGTCAACGTTTACTCGATTTACATACGCAAAGAATTACCATCCAAATTATATGAAGAAATTTGCGGGCTATTTTATAATAAAGTCATACAAGACTGCCGTTATTATTCCTACAATGAAAACCTTGAAGAAGTTCCGTATGATTTCATAGAACCACAAGCAAAGTGGGGCTTGGAAATAAGCTTCCTACCTGGCATGACCGATAATGTAGGCAACACAGTGAAACAAATTGTTAGAGAGTATTTAATAAGCAAAGGCTATATCGACCAGCCTGTCATCCCAGCCCCTTCTTTTGTCATCCCAGTGCTTGACACTGGGATCCAGAAAGAGAAAACGCAGATTCCAGCGTCACGCGCTGGAATGACACCAATTGAGATCAAAGCAAGAAGTTCAAAATTGATTCTAAGTCAAGGAGATTTACCAACCGAAGATGATATAAAACAAGAGTTCAACCCCATCACTGAGTATTGCACACTTATCTGTAAAGAAAATAATAACTATAGCTGGAAATATTATGGTAAATATAAGTCATTAAATACCCACTCCGGTGTCATTCCAGCGCGTGACCAGGAAAAAAAAGAATGGATCCCAGTGTCAAGCACTGGGATGACAGAAAAAAAGGCTGGGATGACAAAAGAGAGCACTGGAGTGATATCAAGTAGTAATGGGGCTAAATCTGTTGATTTAAATGTAAGTGACCAAGAACTTGAGAAAATCAGCAGAGATGGAATCGATGGTAATGGCACTTTAGGGCTCTCGCTGGCAGCAATGAAAGCTATAAAGGATTACTTTAAAAAACTTGGTAGAAATCCATATGATATTGAACTTGAGTCTCTGGCACAGACTTGGTCTGAACATTGTAAACACAATATTTTTTGCTCCCCTATTGATGAAATAAAAGACGGTCTATATGCTCATTATATTAAGCGTGCAACGCGTGAGATAAATTCTGACATATGCGTGTCAGTTTTCTCCGACAACGCAGGAGGAATAATTTTTGATGACGATTACTTGATTGTAGATAAAGTTGAAACTCACAATAGCCCTTCAGCTCTTGATCCATTTGGTGGAGCAATGACCGGAGTGCTTGGAGTTAATCGCGATATAGTGGGTTTCGGGAAAGGCGCAGAGCCTATAATGAATACCTATTACTTTTGCTTTGCCAAAGAAGCAAAAGGCAAATTTTATAGGGATAAAGAGCGCACTGATGAGATCTTACCGCCAAAATATATAATGAAAGAAGTGATTCACGGTGTTAATGTTGCTGGTAATTGCTCTGGTATTCCAACACAACTTGGATCGGTATATTTCGACGATAGATTTTGTGGCAAGCCATTAGTTTTTGTCGGAAGCATTGGAATTATTCCACGCAATATAAATAATGCACCTTCACACATTAAAGGACCAAAAAATGGCGATAAGATTGTAATTATTGGCGGAAGAGTTGGAAGAGATGGAATTCACGGTGCAACGTTCTCTTCAGAGGCTTTATCGGGAAATAGCCCTTCAACAATTGTGCAAATTGGTGACCCTATAACACAAAAAAAATTATCCAATGCCGTCATAAAAGCAAGAGATCTTGATCTTTATAATGCAATAACGGATAACGGAGCAGGTGGGCTGTCGTCGTCTATTGGTGAAATGGGAAAAGACGGATTTGAAGTTGATTTGAGCAAGGTTCTCCTTAAAAACGATGGTATGGCTCAGTGGGAAATATGGATATCAGAATCACAAGAGAGAATGACCTTAGCAGTGCCAGAAGAAAATCTCCCTATGTTTAAGCAAATCATGAAAAAACATGATGTGGAGGTTTGTGTGATTGGAGAGTTTAATGAGAGTGGTAAAGCTGTTGTTAAATGTCCTGAAGGGACAGTAATAATGGGCATCGAAACTGAATTTCTGCATGATGGTAATCCCAAAGTGCATTTACAGACGAAACCGTGGTCTAAGGGGCTTCCAGCGCTATGCGCTGGAATGACAACAAGTTCGCCTTCTTTAGCAATTGAACTAAAAGAAATGCTGAGCAGACCAAACATTTGCAGCAAAGAGTTCATAGTGGTGCAATATGACCATGAGGTTCAAGGGTCGTCAGTGCTGAAACCACTGCAGGGCAAGGGAAGAGTGTGCAGTGAAGCTATTGTTTCAAGGCCAATCCTTTCTTCAAATAAAGGTGTTGTAAAATCGCAAGGATTTGGCTCAAGTTATGGAGAAATTGACACCTACCACATGGCAGCATGTGCAATTGACACCGCGATACGCAACTATGTAGCCGCAGGAGGAAATATAAATCATCTAGCGTTGCTCGACAATTTTTGTTGGTGTGATGCTTATAATCCAGAAAGGTTGTGGCAACTAAAGAAAGCTGCAGAGGCTTGTTACGACTTCGCAACTGCATTTAAAACACCATTCATATCCGGAAAAGACAGTATGTTCAATGACTTCAAGGGATATGATGAAAATGGCGAGAAAGTGATAATCTCTGCACCACCTTCATTACTCATCTCAGCAATTGGAATTATAGAAAATATTGAAAATGCGGTATCGCTTGATGTAAAAATGCCAGGGGACTTGATATATGTGCTTGGAGAAACACTTGATGAACTTGGTAGATCTGAATATCAGTTATATAGTGGAATAGGTAATAACAACGTACCAAAAGTTGATGCAAAGAGCGCTAGGAAGTTGTATGAGCGTTACAACCAGGCAATAAAAGATGGCATAATTGCCTCTGCAATTGCACCAAACTTAGGTGGATTAGTTATTGCTCTGGCAAAATCGCTAATTGCAGGAGACCTTGGTGCTGAAATCGATCTTTCACTAGTGCCAATAGGAAAAATACAAAATACAGACATAATAAACAAGATAATAATGTTTTCTGAATCGCAAAGTAGAATTTTGGTTACTATTGCACCACAAAATCAGAAGAGGTTTGAAGAATTGTTTGAAGGTGCAGTTTATTCATGTATTGGCAAAGTAACAGAGAAAAAGGTGCTAAACATAAAGGATGTTTTAAAAGTAGATCTGAAAGATGTGGCATGCTAATATAAAATATTTTTCTTATTATGCTAAATAACTCTTTTACTATATGTAATGTTTATTTAGAATGAATGTATGTTATTAATTTTGGGTAGGTAATTATGTCTATTTTATCGATACTCCTGTTTATCAGTCTTTCTTTACTCAACACTTCAAATAAATTGATGATATGTGCTGCCTTATTTGTGGGAGCTGCTTTAGTTGTAAATTCAATGGTTGAATTTTATGGCAGAAGCAAAGCTACGTATAACTTAATAGTGTGTACAGCGCTATGTTGTGTTTTTAAATGGCAAAGTTTTAATTTGATGATATTGATTTCATATACTGCAATTTTAGTATCTCTTCTCTCAAGCATAATTATTTTTGAAAAATTGAAGTCCAAGTTGAATTTTCATATGGCAAATTTCATTACTTTAATTATAGCATCAGTGGTTGATAGTGCCGTTGTATGTGTTGGATTACTATACAAATTTTCTGCAGGTAAATGCCTATCAATATATACTAGAGACTTAATTTTTAAGTTTTCTTATGCGTCAGTATTGAGCATCTGTTTGTTTGTAGGAATGTATTTATTTTGCTTGGCAAACAAGAAGTATTTTAAGATTTCCACATAACCTGTTTTCTGATATAGCTAAACTGACTTTGGGTCCTAGGGGTGTATTTGGTGCGTAACAACAGTTTAGAATTTATAGGTAGCCTAAACCCACAACTGTACAAACATTATGATTTGAGCCTATCAGGGGGGTGTCATTCCAGTCTGGAATCCAGAAAAAAGAATGGTGTCATCCCAGTGCTTGACACATAGCTGTACGAACATTCATTTTTGAAGGTAAATTGCACAGCAAATGGTGTCATTCCAGTCTGGAATCCAGAAATTTTGCTTATAACTGAGCTGATGAGCTAAAGGTAGTTGTCTTACGCTAAAACAAACGTTTTTAATTAAGTTGCATAGAACCAGTGTCTGGGCACTGGCCCACTGGTGGGAATTGCTCCTAAACTACAACGTTCGTACAGCTATGTGCTTGACACTGGGATGACATCATAGGGGCACTGGCCTACTTAACCGTCATACCGTCGCGGTATCTCAGCCGCTAACAAGTAGCGGAATGACGATTTATCAAACGCTGCCTAATTTTCCGTAACAGTTGAAAAAATCAATAGAAAATCAATATATCACTATAAATTCACGTATTTTGAGGCTATAATGGTTAATACGTTATATGGTATAATATGGACGATTTTATCAGAGTTAAGGGCGCAAGGGAACATAATCTGCAAGGTGTAGACGTCAATATACCGAAAAATAAGCTAGTTGTTATAACTGGGCTAAGTGGTTCTGGCAAGTCTAGCCTTGCATTTGATACGATTTATGCAGAAGGCCAACGCCGGTACGTTGAAAGCCTGTCAGCTTACGCGCGTCAATTTCTCAACATTCAGGATAAACCAGATGTTGAGTCGATTACAGGTCTCTCTCCTGCAATATCTATCAACCAGAAATCGATCTCAAAAAATCCAAGGTCAACAGTTGGAACTGTTACCGAAATTTACGATTACTTGCGCTTAGTATATGCACGAATAGGAGTTCCTTATTCACCTGCAACTGGATTACCAATAACAAAACAAACGGTGTCTCAAATTGTAGACACTATAATTGCGTTACCTTTAGAAACTAAGATATATATACTTGCCCCTGTTGTGCGTGGTAGAAAGGGAGAACATCTTAAAGAGATATTGGAAATTAAAAGACAAGGTTACGTAAGGTTCAAAATAGATGGTGAAGTGTACAATGTAGATGACTTGCCTAAACTCGATAAGAACAAGAAACACGACGTTTTTGTGGTTGCAGATAGAATATCAATATTGGGCGATATAGGAAATCGACTGCCAAGTAGTATAGAATCCGCACTAAAACTTGGTAATGGTCTAATGTATGTAGAAATAGTAAACCTACCTGACAACCATAATTCCGAGTATAAAAATGGTCAAATTCTGACTTTTTCAGAGAATTTTGCATGCCCCGAGTCTGGTTTCACTCTTGAGGAAATAGAACCAAGATTATTTTCTTTTAACAGCCCTTACGGTGCATGTGGTTCGTGTAATGGGCTTGGTAAAAAACTAAGTGTTGATATAAAGCTAATAGTACCGGATGAAACTCTTTCAATATCTGAGGGTGCTTTAAAGCCAGTGGGATCAATGTTCCGCCAAGTGCACACAGGTTATGGATTTCTAAAAAGTGCAATTCTATCACTGGCTGAAAACTACAAATTTAACCTTGATATTCCGTGGAAGAACATAGATCAAGAAGTAAAAGATATGATACTCTTTGGCTCTAATAAATTTCAAGGTTTGATCAGTATCTTGGAGAACCAGATGGATTATGATGAAACACTTGTTGAGCGATATTGCTCTGTCACTCACTGCAGAGAATGCACTGGCTATAGATTGAGAAAAGAAGCGCTTACAGTAAAAATTGATAGCAAACATATAGGTGAAATATCAGGGCTTAGTATCGATGAATCCCTTAAGTGGTTTGAAAATTTGCCAGACAAGCTCACAGAACAACAGAAGCAAATCTCAAATAAAATACTAAGTGAAATAATCAAGAGGCTAACATTTTTAAAGAATGTAGGGTTGAATTACCTAACGCTTGATCGAGAATCTAGCACTCTCTCTGGCGGTGAGAGTCAGAGGATCAGACTTGCTTCGCAAATTGGCTCAGGATTAACGGGGGTTTTATATGTTCTTGATGAACCCTCGATTGGCCTTCATCAATGTGATAATGATCGGTTAATTGCCACACTAAAAAACTTAAGAGACATGGGTAACACTGTAATCGTTGTTGAGCATGATGAAGATACAATAATGGCTGCTGATTATGCGATTGATATTGGTCCTGGAGCTGGCGTAAATGGTGGAAAAGTTGTTGCAGAAGGAACACCAGACCAGGTGCAAAGAAATTCAGGGAGCATAACAGGGCAATATTTGAGTGGAGAGAAAAAAATTTTAATTCCAAGGAGAAGAAAGCCAGCAACTCAGTTCATAAAAGTAATAAATGCATGTGAAAATAACTTAAAAAATGTAAACGTTAAATTTCCTATAGGGAATCTTATTTGTGTTACTGGAATATCAGGAGGGGGAAAATCAAGTTTAGTCATAGAAACGTTATATAAATATTCAGCACATAAGATACATCATTCGTCTGCAAGGTATGGTCAGTGTGATAGAATAGAAGGCCTTGAATATATAGATAAAGTTATAGAAGTTGATCAGTCGCCAATTGGTAGAACTCCTGCGTCAAATCCAGCAACATATGTTGGTATGTTCACTCATATAAGAAATTGGTTTGCAGGTCTTTCGGAGTCAAAAGCAAGGGGATATAATATAGGCCGGTTTTCATTTAATACCAGAGGGGGAAGGTGTGAGGCTTGTAAAGGTGATGGGCACTTAAAGATAGAGATGCATTTTCTACCGGACGTTTATGTGAAGTGTGAGCAATGTAAAGGGCGAAGGTATAATCGGGAAACATTGGAAGTTACTTATAAAGAAAAATCAATCTCTGATGTGCTTGATATGACGATAGATCAGGCTTGTGATTTTTTTGAAAACCTTCCAATGGTAAAAGAAAAGTTGGTTTCTTTGCAGGAAGTAGGGCTTGGCTATATAAAACTCGGACAGTCGTCAACAACGTTGTCTGGGGGTGAAGCACAACGAATAAAGCTGTCCAAAGAGCTATCAAAACGATTTACCGGAAGAACATTGTATATTCTTGATGAGCCAACAACTGGATTACACTTTGAAGATATAAATAACTTACTAAAAATACTCCATAGATTAGTCAATCTGGGAAACACTGTTATAGTTATCGAGCACAATTTGCACGTTATAAAAACTGCAGATTATATAATAGACATCGGACCAGAGGGCGGAATAAAAGGCGGAGAAGTGATTGCTACTGGAACTCCAGAAGAAGTGGTAAAAATTCCAGAAAGTGTTACAGGCAGGTATCTTAAAACGTATTTATTATAAACTATTTCTTAATTATATTAGGCTAGGTTGCATATTTATGATTTGGAGATAAGAATGTCAGTATATCGATACTTTAGAAGGTACGTTGAATATGGAGTTGTACCTGCTAAGAAAGCAGAAGATAACACACTAGTTCCAGAAAATAGTTTCTATAAATCTGTACGTTACGTTGATAATGTGCTAGGACCTGTGAAAGATGTAATTTGTGGAGTTGAGAGTAAAGACAATTATAACAAGTATTATCAAGATAATGATAAACGTGGGTCACAGGGCAGAGAAAGTGCATTCATTGTGTGCACTTGGTGCTATTTTAGCAGCCAACATAATATTGCAACCTTTATGTTTGATACTATAACTAAAGTGACTTAGGTTTACCGACGATTTGATAAACGACAAATTCGTCATCCCGCTGCTTGTTAGCGGGATCTAGAGATACCGCGGCGGTATGACGTAGGAAAACCTGACTTGCACTAGCTACAGCACCCAGCAGTGGCTCAGTTTGAACTATATTGAAATGGAATAAAAAGTGAAAGAGTGTAAGCTTAAGTTACTTTAGCTATACTATATAAATTATTTTATAATATATTTAATGAGTTGTGAACCTTCTCTTACTAAAAAAAGCTACAAATCTCATATTTCCAAGCGTATGCGTAAGTTGCGAATGTATCATTGATGAAAATCTTAATCTGTGTAGTGAATGCAACAAAAAAATCAATTTTCTAACTAAGCATTACTGCAATGTTTGTGGCGTAGTAATCTCAGACAATATTTATACGTGTGGTAAGTGCATCATCAATCCTCCACCGTTTAAAGTATTAAGATCAGTTTTTGCTTATGATCAACATAGTAGAAACATGAGAGGTTGTCCGGAAACTAGTAAATTCAAGCATATTCCCTCTTTAACATAACCCTACTCATAGCTAGGTATATGAAATTCTCAGTGGATGTTGTGAGTAAATCATACTCCTTCGATAGCCTTCTATTCCTATTAACCCAAGCAAAAGTCCTTTCTACAACCCATCTTCTTGGCTGTACTTTAAACCCTTGTTCTCTTGTTGGTAGTAGCTCAGGTGGCGTATCTTTGTGCACCCAAAATCTACATGGAGGCCTTTTAACAATTTCAATATCTATGTCATATTCTTCCTTTATGTGATTCTTTAAATTTCTTCCTTGGTATCCCATGTCAGCCCACATTTTTTTAACTTTAGTATATTTTGTTCTCATATTGTTTAATGCTATTTTCATACCATCTCTATCATTTTCGTTAGCAGCGCCTACGTAACAACCTAGTATAAAACCCTGAGTGTCTGTAATTATATGCCTTTTTCTACCCTTTACTTTTTTACTTCCATCATAGCCTTTGATCCCCCCTTTTCTGTAGTCTTTACAGATTGACTATCTACTATACAGGCACTCGGCTGCTCATTCCTTCCTATTTTTCTTCTACTATATTTTGTAATTTCATAATTCATTTTCTCAAAAATTCCCTGCTTCTTCCATTGCCTGAACTGCTCATACACAGTCTTCCATAGCGGAAAATCATTTGGTAAATACCACCATTGACACCCTGTACGCAATACATAGAAAATTGCTTCTAATATTTCTCTTTTGCTATACTTTGGCGGCCTTCCTCCTTTCTTGTATGATACTCTGAAGTGTTTTTCTATTCTTGCCCATTCCCTTTCGCTTAGATCTGTTGGATACTTTTTTCTCATCTTTACCCCGTACTAAAATTTCAGATATTATAGCCTTTTACTTGTTTCCGGACAACCTCTGAGAGGTTGTCCGGAAACTAGTAAATTCAAGCATATTCCCTCTTTAACATAACCCTACTCATAGCTAGGTATATGAAATTCTCAGTGGATGTTGTGAGTAAATCATACTCCTTCGATAGCCTTCTATTCCTATTAACCCAAGCAAAAGTCCTTTCTACAACCCATCTTCTTGGCTGTACTTTAAACCCTTGTTCTCTTGTTGGTAGTAGCTCAGGTGGCGTATCTTTGTGCACCCAAAATCTACATGGAGGCCTTTTAACAATTTCAATATCTATGTCATATTCTTCCTTTATGTGATTCTTTAAATTTCTTCCTTGGTATCCCATGTCAGCCCACATTTTTTTAACTTTAGTATATTTTGTTCTCATATTGTTTAATGCTATTTTCATACCATCTCTATCATTTTCGTTAGCAGCGCCTACGTAACAACCTAGTATAAAACCCTGAGTGTCTGTAATTATATGCCTTTTTCTACCCTTTACTTTTTTACTTCCATCATAGCCTTTGATCCCCCCTTTTCTGTAGTCTTTACAGATTGACTATCTACTATACAGGCACTCGGCTGCTCATTCCTTCCTATTTTTCTTCTACTATATTTTGTAATTTCATAATTCATTTTCTCAAAAAATTCCCTGCTTCTTCCATTGCCTGAACTGCTCATACACAGTCTTCCATAGCGGAAAATCATTTGGTAAATACCGCCATTGACACCCTGTACGCAATACATAGAAAATTGCTTCTAATATTTCTCTTTTGCTATACTTTGGCGGCCTTCCTCCTTTCTTGTATGATACTCTGAAGTGTTTTTCTATTCTTGCCCATTCCCTTTCGCTTAGATCTGTTGGATACTTTTTTCTCATCTTTACCCCGTACTAAAATTTCAGATATTATAGCCTTTTACTTGTTTCCGGACAACCTCTGATTATAAATTTCAAATTTTTTGATAATTTGAATTACGTAAAAATCTATGCAAAGTGGATACACCAAGCTAATCAGGATACATTTCAGAACGCAGAGATCATAATCCCTATACCGTTACATAAAATGCGCTTGTTTAAACGTAAATATAATCAAGCAGCACTGCTTGCAAAAGAATTGAGTAAGTTGTCCAATTTATCCTATACGCCATTTGCAATAAAACGCCTTCGCCATACTGCGCCTCAAGCTGGTCTTTCACTTAAACAGCGTGAAAAAAATTTAAAGAAGGCTTTTAAAACAAGCAACAAGAAAATTATCGAAAATAAAATCGTGATATTAGTTGATGATGTGGTAACAACCGGAGCAACTGTAAGATCTTGCTCTCAGGAAATTTTAAACTCCGGTGCAAAAGAAGTGAGAGTGCTATCACTTGCAAGAACGGTGAATGATTGTGAGGCTATTACATAAAATCTTGGCTTGCTTTTACTATATCCATAAAATTATAATTTATAGTTGAATAGTTGTTGGGGAGCGTATGAGTATAAAAGAGCAAGAAATTGATGCTATATTCCAAGAAATAGAGCAAGAATCAAAAGAAAGTGACATAATTGAAGAAATTAAGCAAAAGCTGCTCGCATGTAACCAAGATACATACAATCAGTGGAAAAGACTTAATTTTCACATAGATCATTTATTTGAAATACGGCAAGAGATTACCCATGCTTCTAGGTATTATACTACTGCGTTAAACATTGCTGCTCATAAAGGCTTAGTAAAAACAGTAAGACGTCTACTGGAGAAAGGTGCAGAGGTTAGTACACGCGATGGTGGTGGACACACTGCTCTGCATTGTGCCGCTAGCAGCGGTAATACGGAAATAATAGAATTACTACTGGAGCAAGGAGCACATATTCACTCATGTTCTAAACTTGGCTCAACACCGCTGCATTTTGCTGCTACTAATAATCATATAAATGCAGTGAGGTGCCTGTTAAATAAAGGAGCTAGTCCTTTAGCACTAGATAATAATAACTCCATTCCCAGTATGTTTGCTACAGACAAAGAGGTGATTGCTGTCTTGGAGAAAGCAGAAGAAGAGAAGCATAAGGAAAATGCTGCTGCTTTAAAGAAAGCAGAAGAAGAAAAACATGAGAGAGAAATGGAATGTAAGAAAAAAAGGCAAGCAAAAATGATTGCTGTAGGTGGTATTGCAACTGCATTGATAGTGGCGGGTATTGGATACATTGTTGAATTACCTATACTAGTAACTATTGGTATATCTGTATCCATTGCATTAGTATCTGTTTGCATTGCGTACGTAATGTCAAAACCTAACACTAAAATGGAAGGAACAGAGAGCTCTGTACAGGAAATTGGTCAGAGTATATAGGTCAAGATAAAACTTTACTTTTAATAACCTCAACATCACTAAACTCAAAGGTTTGATTCCCTATGATTTGAAATTTCTCATGTCCTTTTCCTGCAACCAGCAGAATCATACCCTCGTTATAGGCAATATCTATGCCTTTTTCTATGGCTTCTTTCCTGTCCCCTATCTCCAGTGCACTAGGACAATATAGCAAAATATCGTGGCGAATTTTTGCAGGATCTTCATCACGCGGATTGTCATCTGTGATTATTACTTTGTCTGCATACATTTGTGCTATTTTACCCATTTCTGAACGCTTCTTCCGATCACGATTGCCACCGCATCCAAAAACTAGGACTATTTTTTTGTTGAAGTGCCATTTTAAAGACAACAGGGCTTGTTTAAGCGCACTTGGAGTGTGTGCGTAATCCACGAATGCAAAAGGTTTAACTTTTTCCATTCTTCCTGGTGGAGAAACGAGTTTACCTATAGATATTTCTCTGTAATTCAGTCCAGACGAGGTAACTATACCAATTGCACACAACAGATTATATGCTTGAAATTGCCCCAAAACTGGAAAAAACATGTTATAAATTTCATCGCCAATTTTAATTGTAAGGTATTGACCATTAGGGGTTGGTGTTTGCTCTAATAAAGTAATATCAGAACCTGTTTTTCCATAGGTGATAACTTTGTTGCTGCGTTTTTCAGCTATTTTAAGCAATGCATGGTACTCATTTATATCCGCATTTAAAATTACTGTTTCTCCCTCTGGTAGTACCTCATAAAATAACCTTTTCTTAGCCTCAAAATACTCATCGATACTCTTATGATAGTCCAAATGATCTTGCGAGAAATTAGTAAAAGCTGCAGCAGTGAACCTAAGTCCATGAATTCTGTATTGGTCAATTCCATGGCTTGAAGCCTCTAATGCTAATTGTTCTACGTTCTTACTATTTATACCACATAATGTGGAATAAAGGTCATCTGCGCCTGGAGTGGTAAGATTATCGCTATTATCTTCTCTGTCATTATTGATGCATGTTCCAAGTGTTCCAATAGACGCAGCATTATAGCCAGAGTTTTGCCAGATCTGGCGGCAAAATTCTACTACTGAAGTTTTACCATTTGTACCAGTTACAGCAGCAACATATTTGGGCTGTTTGAATTGATAAAACCTGCTGACTATTTCTCTGTATATTTCTTGAGGGTTTGGGTGGTCAAGCACTGCAAAACTCGGAGTATTTGTCATGCAAGTAGCTGACACTGGAATCCAGTTTTTATTATGCAATTGCTTAGTGTGTTCATTTGCAATTAAATTTTCTGGATCCAAGTAGTCAAGCACTGGGATGACATCTTTTTTGGTTCCTTGTATGACAACGTCTACACAGTCGTGTGCGTGATACTGGGATTCAGTAGGAAAAATCTGGATACATGCTGGTTTTCTAGATTCCAGCGTCACGCGCTGGAATGACACCGCAGACACACAAACAAAAAGATAACCTTCCTTTACTCTATTGGGATTACATGTAACGCCCTTGATTTCAATATCAAAGTTAACATCAATAATGTTATGCAGTAATTCTCTCAGTTTCATCTGCCAGTTTTAGTGTTCAAACATGGCAACCTTGCTAGTGCAGCATTTAAATCAGAGATTAAATCTTCAGGATCTTCCAGTCCACAAAATATCCGTATAAAACTTCCACCATAATCTGAATTCATTACAGATCTTGACATAGATCTACGATCTATTGGTAATATCAAACTGTCGCATCCTCCCCAAGAAGCACCGATACCAAAAATTTTCATGTGATCAACCATGCAGCTTAGTTCTTCACATGAATATTCTCTATCTAGTGCTATACTGAATGTGCCGCTTGCTCCTTTGAAGTAACTTTTCCATAATTCGTGTTGAGGATGGGAGGGAAGTGCTGGATACAAAACTTTTTTGATTTTTGAATGTTTTTCTAGCCACTTTGCCACTTCCATTGCTGTATTTTGGTGCCTTTTCATACGTGTGTACAATGTTCTAAGTCCCCTATGTGCAAGGTAGCAGTCGTGCGATTGAATGGTTACCCCATAATTTTTATAGCTCTCATAAAGCAATTTAAAAATTTCACCTTCAGCAATAATAGCCCCCATCACTAAATCTGAGTGACCGGCTAGATACTTTGTCACCGCATATAGTGCAACATCAACTCCATAATCAAGCGGCTTAAATAACAAAGGAGTGGCCCATGAATTGTCACAAACGGTCACAATTTTATGTTCCTTAGCAACTTTTACTATATGCTCTATATTCGAAATCTCAAACGTTACAGAACCAGGAGTCTCGATCATTATCAATGAAGTATTACTCTGAATTAAATCAGTTATATCCTGTGTTGGATCATAAAAAGTTACTTCTGTTCCTCTTTTTGGTAGCTCATTTTCTGCAAACCTCCTAAGCCTATAATAACTATTATCTTGAATTAAAACGTGCGAGCCTGCTTTAGCGAAAGTTAGAATAGCAAAAGTAAGTGCAAATAGTCCGGAAGGATAAATAAGCGCTTGTCCACTCCCTTCAATTTCAGCCAGTGCATTTGAAAGATAATGAACAGTAGGAGTACCAACATTACTGTAGCTATAATCCCTTGCAACACCATCATTGATTACATCGTATATACTTTCTCCATTTGCTGCATTTAAGTAGTCCTTGTAAGTAGGGAATAATATGGTAGAAGAATGATAAACTGGCGGGTTCATGGAACCTTTATAGTCATTAAATTTTCTTCCTGCTTTAACTAATATAGACTCTTCCTTCACATTTTTATTATTTATTTTTTAAATTGTACTCATCTTGCGTATACAAGTGAAGAGAAATTGCATGTATTAGCTCTATCTCACCCTTCAATAACTCATAAATCAACTTGTGTCTTTTTAGAACGCTCATTCCAATAAAGCCGTCAGATATTAATATTAATTTAATGTGCGAAGGTAATGTTGAAGATGAAGCAAAATAATGATCAGCATGCTTTGCTGATTCATCGATAATGTTGATATCAATTACATCTATCGAATCGCGTATCTTTTCTTCTATTGCCTTAATAATGTCCATAATGGTTTCTTTAAGCAACAATATGCTCCTCCTGTCATCTCAGTGTCAGCTACTCGGATGACAGGAAAAGTGATCACAATTATTTATTCTCTTCTTTATTATCTATGTCTTGATAATCAGAATCTACTACTTTTTCCTCTTTATCATTTGGATTTCCTTCTGATGAAAAGCCATTTTCAGCACTATTTTGTTGAGATGTTTGATACATAGCTTCTCCAAGTTTCATAGATAATTGAGAAAGATTAGTAACTTTCTGCTGTATTGAATCAGCGTCATCAATGTTATCAGATTTACTAACTTCTTTTAATTCGTTAACTGCATTTTCAATAGCAGATCTATCTTCTGGTGAAACTTTATCACCATACTCTGTCAGAGACTTTTCTGTAGAATGGACTAAGCTATCCGCTTGATTCTTCACTTCAATAAACTTTTTGCGCTTTTCATCTTCTTGCGCTTTTTCTTCAGCTTCTTTTACCATGCGATTTATTTCATTATCAGATAAACCACCTGAAGATTGAATGCGTATTTTTTGCTCTTTTCCAGTAGCTTTATCTTTTGCAGAAACGTGTGCTATTCCATTTGCATCTATATCAAATGTCACTTCAATTTGTGGCCTTCCGCGCGGAGCAGGAGGTATCCCTTCCAAACTAAACTGACCGAGTAGCTTATTATCAACTGCCAGTTTTCTTTCACCCTGATGCACCTTAATTGTAACAGCTGTTTGGTTATCTTCTGCAGTTGAAAACACCTGAGATTTTTTAGTAGGAATTGTAGTATTACGCTCAATAAGTGGAGTGAATACTCCTCCTAGAGTTTCAATGCCAAGAGAAAGTGGGGTCACATCAAGTAGTAACACATCTCTTACATCACCTTGAATGATCCCCGCCTGTATTGCAGCTCCAATTGCTACAACTTCATCAGGGTTAACTCCTCTATGTGGATCTTTGCCAAAGAATTCTTTAACTTTCTCTATGACTTTTGGCATACGAGTCATGCCACCAACAAGAACCACTTCGCCAATTTGACTAGCAGATAAACCAGCATCCTCAAGAGCTTTTTTACAAGGAGCCATAGTTCTTTCGATTAAATCATTCACTAAGCTTTCAAGTTTTGCTCTCGTTAATTTCATATTTAAGTGTTTTGGACCACTTGCATCAGCTGTAATAAACGGTAGATTTATTTCCGTTTCCATTGCACTTGATAATTCAATTTTCGCTTTTTCAGCAGCTTCTTTGATTCTTTGCATAGCCATTGGATCATTTTTCAAATCAATGCCATTACTTTTCTTGAATTCATCTAGTAAATAACTCACTACTCCATTATCAAAGTCTTCACCTCCAAGATGGGTATCACCGTTTGTTGCTTTCACTTCGAAAACTCCATCACCTATTTCAAGTATTGAAACGTCAAATGTACCACCACCAAGGTCATATACTACTATTGTGTGCCCATGTTTCTTATCAAGACCATAAGCAAGTGCTGCAGCAGTCGGTTCATTTACTATTCTGAGTACATTTAATCCGGCAATTTTTCCTGCATCTTTTGTTGCTTGACGCTGAGAGTCGTTGAAGTATGCTGGCACTGTTATCACAGCATCTTTTACTTCCTCTCCAAGATAAGCTTCTGCTGCCTCTTTCATGTTTTGTAGTATAAATGCACCAATTTGACTAGGAGAATATTCTTTATTATCAGTTGTTTTAACCCATGCATCACCACTTTTTGCTGCAAATACTTTGTATGGTACACTTAGATTTTTCATCTCAGGATCACTATATTGACGGCCTATTAATCTCTTAGTAGCAAAAAAGGTATTACTTGCATTGGTGGTTGCTTGCCTTTTTGCTGGAGCACCAATCAACCTTTCTCCTGAAGAAGTCAATGCAACTATAGATGGAGTAGTTCTTGCCCCTTCTTTATTTTCTATTACCTTTGTATCCTTGCCCTGCATTATTGCAACACAAGAATTTGTTGTTCCGAGATCTATGCCTATTGCTCTTCCCATAATGAGTACCCCATTGTAAATATTATCTGATATAAGAATATATAAGTATAGGGCTCATTAATTACAAGCCCAATTTAGGTTTCTAATTAGTTATTAGAACTTAAAAGGCGCGAAAGCCACTTAGTCAGCCAAAAATTGCCTCGTAGTTTATTTGAATTATCAGCTTCTTCATTGCTGCTATCCCCAATTTGGTATCCAGAGTTCTGTAATGGCTTATAACCGTTTAAATTAACATCATCTCCTTGTTTTAAAACAAATGTATTTACATCTAAACTGTTATCAATACTAACGTTCAATGTAATATTAAACTCTTTTTCGATTGTAGAAACTGTATTGCGTTTGTTATTAAAAATGTGCGCTATAACTGCACTGTGTGCTACTAAATCAAAAGACTTATTTCGATTCTTGTTAGCAATATGTTGTAAATCCCTTAGTATTGATGAAACAATTACTTCGTTTGATTTTACTCTTCCAATACCTTTGCAGTGTAAACACTCTGTAGTATTAATTTCTTGTATGTTTGGTTTAATTCTTTGCCTTGAAAATACCATTAAACCAAAGTCATTTATGTAGCTAAATTGAACTTTAGCTTTATCATCTTTAAACGCTTGCTTTATAGCAGACTCAACAGCTCTGCAATACTGATATTTCAACATATCAATAAAATCGACTACTATTAATCCTGATAGGCCCCTAAGATTCACCTGTCTTGATATTTCAGGTACTGCTTCCATGTTGGTTCTATAAGCTGTTTCTTCTATGCTATCTTCTCCTGTCATCTTTCCTGAATTTACGTCTATTGAAACAAACGCCTCAGTTAAAGTTATTATCAAAGACCCACCAGATGGCAATTCTACTCTATTGCTATATAACTCAGAAATTTGATCTTCGATTCCGTAGTAAGTAAAGATCGGAGCATAACCTCTATACAATCTATAGCGCAACTTACTACCTTTTAGTGCATTGTTAGCATATTGCCTAACTGCCTCAAAAGCTTCCTTTCCAGACACTATAACTTCTATACCATCGCTACAAAAATCACGAACAGATCTCATAATTACATCTGCTTCATTGTAAATTAATGATGGAACGTTTACAGAGAAGGCATTTTTTTGAATGCTCTGCCATAATGAGGATAAGTAATTGTAATCCTGCTCAATTTCTTTCTTATTTTTTCCTGAACCAACAGTTCTTACTATTAAACCTGATCTTTTTGGCAAGTTTATTGAACTCAGTATCTCCTTTAACTGCTTTCTGACATTAGCATCTTCAATTCTGCGGGACACTCCACCTTTGCTCATGGAATTTGGCATGAAAACACAGTATCTACCCACTAAAGTTATGTATGTTGTAAATGAAGCTCCTTTATTGCCTCGTTCCTCTTTAGTTAGCTGGACCAATACTTTTTGATTTACTGAAATAACATCTTGTAATTTGTATTTTTTATATAAAGGTACCTCTCTTACAAAACCACTACCTGATCCGTTGACATTCTTACTAGCTGCAGAATCTGAAGAAACATTTGCTGAGGCTTCTTCTATACAATCGTCATTTGAGTAGCCCTCAAAGATAGTTTCCTTTTCTTTTTCTGGAATGTTGAAGTAATCTAGAGATATCTCGGAAAAAGACAAAAAACCTTGCTTATTTTTCCCATATTCAATAAATACGGCTTGCAAAGAAGGCTCTATACGCTTTATATAAGCAACGTATATATTACCTCTTAATTGTTTTTTTTCCTTGAATTCTTGTTCAAATTCTACAACCTTGTTATTAATTGACAAGGCAACTCTTACCTCATTAGAGCAGATAGAATTTTCTATCAATAATACCCTTTTACCACTATTTGTCACTTATTTACCGTTTGCTTTTTATTCTGAAGTTAACTTTATGCTACTTAATGCACTGTTGATTGTCAAGGATTTTGCAATCTGCATTATTCGATTGACTTTTAGTATTTTGCGTAATAAACTCGCATAGAATTTATTATATCATTATAAGTATGGCGAAAAAAAATGCTTCTTTGCTCGTTAAGTTAGTCAGCACTGCAATCAAGATAACAAAAACTGGTGAAGAAAAATCAACTGGCTATTTTTATGTAAAAAAGCGTAATCCAAAAAAGCTCACCAAAAAACTGGAGTTTAGGAAGTATGACCCAGTAGTCAGAAGGCATGTGTTATTTAAAGAAGAAAAACTAAAGTAATTTTTTTATAAGGAATTTTATTATTATGCAAAATTTACAATTAAGTTATCCTATAATAGTAGAGTTGGGGGATGTGAAAGATACAAAACTGAAATTAATAAAGGTCATTGCACAATTAATAAGTAAGAAGTACACAACACAGAAAAAAGCAGCAAACGCTCTAAAGATTGATCAACCTAAAGTATCTCAAATCAATAGGTCAAAAATCGAAGGGTTCTCCTTAGGATACTTGCTTAACTTATTGATTGTATTGGGCCAAGACATAAACGTAAGAATAAAGCATAATTCTAAACCTGCATAATATGGTATCCGTTCAGCGGAGTGGCAAAATAAGGTAGACAAGATAAATCAATCTCGGTGTCAAGCACTGGGATGACAAGGTATAAACCTTATCGTCATGCCGCCGCGAACCGTCATACCGCGATTCATTCGCGGTATCTCTAGATCCCGCTAACAAGTAGCGGGATGACGGTTATCAGGCCAGCACCCCTACGATGTCATCCCAGTGCTTGACACTGGGATGGCTTTGTTGCATCGCTCAAGTGAAAAAAACTGGCAGTTACTGACAAAATTCATTATAAATAGCCATTTAACTGTTGAAGAAAAAATATGCCACAAAAAATGAGAGTCAGTAACTGCCATGAATATAACAAATTTCTCCAAGAAAGAGGAAGCATTTTTTGTTATATCAATGACGCCATAGAAAATTGGTACGAGAATTGTCCAAAAATGCAGGGCGGCAACTATATTTATAGTGATAAAGTTGTGATTTTGGTGCATATAATCGTCAGTTTCTTTAGAATTGGTTTAAGACAAACAGTCGGGTTTATAAAAGGGTATTTGCAACAAATAGGAAGAGATTTGCAGCTATTCACAAGCATCAAAAGAAACTTAATATTAAGATAAATGATTGCAGAAAATAATATGGAAGATATCGAAATTGCTATAGACAGTACAGGAATTAGTATATACAACAACACACAGCAAGGAAAATAGCACTGACAGAAAATATCGTGGCTATGAGCAAACGAGAAAATTGCACGTAATGTTGAATATAAACAACAAAAAAGCCATAGCTGTAAAATACAGTAACGGCTGATCACTATGGAGCTTGTGATTTGCTAAAAGAAGTTGATTTTCAGCATGCCATAAAAGCACTATATGCAGATAGAGCATGTGATAGGCACAAGTTTTATAAGTTGTGTAACGAATATGATATAAAGACAAAAATTCCACCAATAAACAATGCGGCAGAACATCCAGAAATAGATTATATGTCTGACAGGAATGCTGCTATTAGGTTAATAAAATTATACGGTGAAGATGGCATGAAAGAATGGAAAAAAGAAGTAAATTATGGGAAAAGATCTTATATTGAAGGGTTTTTGTCAAGATTAAAGCAAATATTCGGATTTAGTTTTAGGAATAAATCTGAGATAAATCGAGAAAAAGAACTAAATGCTATTTGCTTAATAAATTCACTGATATTGGTATGGCTAAATTTGAGATAGTTACATGAATTTACCATAAATCACCATCTCATAAAGTGTGATGCAACAAAGCCCACTGGGATCCAGGAATTTTATTAAGTTAGTAAGCATAAAAGCAGCCATTTTATGTTAAAATACAACGTTTTGATGATTATGAAAAAGCTGGATTCCAGACTGGAATGACACCATTTGTTGTAAACTCACTTCTTCTTGATTTGTAGAACAATAAAACAGTAAGCTAAAAGGGAACTTATTACTCAACAAAACAAGACTTAAAATTTTGTGCAATGCTATTGATTATAGCTAGATATGCATCTTTTCCAGGCTCTATGTCTGATCCAATAGGATCAAGAACTACCATTTTTGCGTCATTAGAAAGGGCGTTAGGCTTTATGCTATCTTCCTGTGAATGAGCAAATATACATTTAACGTTTTCTTCCTTCATTATCTTTTTTAGCTTCATTAAACTCTTCATACCTATGTAAGAATCCTCTTCTATGGAAAGAATAGCGCTTGGATGATTTAGACCGAAATATTTTTCAAAATATTGATAAGCATCATGAGTAACGATGTATTTTTGATTTTTAAAATCATTCAGTTCTTTCATGATTTCTTTTACTTCTTGGTCTATTTTTTTTATAGCTTTTGTTGCATTAGAACTGTATCGATGGGAATTTCCTTTATCTATGTCAGACAATGTTGCACTTATAGAAAGTATCATGCTCTTTGCATTTTCGGGACTCAGCCACATGTGTAAATCTTTTTCATCTTGAATGTGAGTGATTTTTCTAGAAAATGAATGTGGCCGAGTAGGAAGTAGGTTGATTGCCTTTGACAATTGCACTAGTTCTTTATTATTTTTGGCGAAAGTTTGAACAAACGTCTCTAAGTTATCGTCAACATAAAATATAACGTCACTTGATTCTAAATTACTCGCATCAGATGGCTTTAATATATAATTATGTGCAGATGTTGCATAGCCAAGCAATTCCGGTTCTAAAATCCCTTCTGTAACAGAAGCTACAAGTGAGTGGATAGGTTTGATTGTAGCTACAACTTTTAAATTGGATGAAAAGGCAATATTATAGTATAGTGTAAGTGAAAGTAATAGAAAAAAAGCCAGTAAATGTCCCATATAAACGTTGAGAAGAAGTTAAATTTTGTCAATAAATTGAATAATGTCAATAATCGTGTTCTAAAAATAGAAAATCTTGCTCTCGCATATGATGGTAAAAGAATCCTTGACAATATCAATATGTTCATGGAAAGAGGAGACATAATTACAATACTTGGTCCAAATGGTGGAGGTAAAACCTCTTTAGTGAAAGCAATTGCTGGTATAAATAAAAATTATACTGGAAATATTGTGTTAGCTGAGAACACAAAAATTAGCTACATGCCGCAAAATTTTAGTATTAGTAATTTGATGCCAATAACAGTTGAATATTTTCTTTTAAATAGCTCCTTGAAAAGACTAAAGAAAAATCAATCCATTATTACAGAAACGATAGAGTTGGCTGGTATCGGTAACATTTTGAAAAATCAAGTGTTAGAAATTTCTGCAGGGCAAACACAATTATTACTGCTTGCACGTTGTTTAATTGCAGAGCCTGACTTGATCATTCTAGATGAACCAGTTAGTGCAATGGATATTAACGCGCGGGCTAAATTTTATGATATTATAAATAAAATAGCAAAAAAACGATTGGTATCGATTCTTATGACTTCTCATGATCTTAACTCTGCTCTACCATCCTCAGATTACATAATTTGTATAAATAATACTATCTATTGCCAAGGCAAGCCTGATGAGATTATGAAAAATAGAACCCTAAATGAAATATTTAGCAGTTACGCAGCGAAATGATTCAAAATATTTTGCGTCTTCTGCACATAACTACGGTGCTGACGCGTTACAATATATTACCTTATTTACTTCCACCATCAAAAAAATCAATAAATAAAATACAAGGCCACAAGCTAAAGTGTGCTCTTGAAAAATTAGGTCCGGTGTTCATTAAGTTTGGGCAGTCTATCTCATCACGTACTGATGTTTTAAATGAGGATATAACAAATCACTTGTTATTGATATGTGATAGATTGCCATCATTTTCACATAAAATAGCAGTTAAAACTATAGAAAGTGAGTTTAATTGTAAATTGAGCGACATTTTTTCAAGCTTTTCTGAAAAGCCAATTGCAGCAGCATCGATTTCTCAGGTGCATAGAGCGGTTACAACTGAGGGTAAGGAAGTTGCTGTGAAGGTTTTAAGGCCAAATATTGAGAAAACATTCTCAAGGGATATAAAAATGCTTTCTTGGCTTGCAGAAATTGCAGAAAAATTTAGCGAACAATCAAAAAGGCTGAGGCCAATTGAATTAGTCAAAACTTTTGCTGAAATTTGCCGATTAGAGTTAGATCTACGTTTTGAAGCTGCTCACTCTTCGGAACTAAAGGAAAACACAAAAAATGACAGAGGTTTTTACGTACCTGAAATAGATTGGAATAGAACTTCGAAAAAGGTTTTAACATTAGAATGGATAGAAGCAACGCCAATATACGAAGTTGAAAAACTGAATAATCGTAAGCAAATAGCTATCAATCTTATAGAATCGTTTTGCAATCAAGTATACAGGGATTGTTTTTTTCATGCTGATATGCATCCTGGAAATCTAATGGTTGATAGTAATAACAATATTATTGCCCTGGATTGTGGAATCATGGGTAGAATAGATCGTGAGACATGCTATTACGTTATAGAGATACTCAAAGGCTTTTTAAATCGGGATTATGATCACGTTGCAAAAATGCACTTTAGGGCTGGTTATGTTTCATCACAGCATAGAAATTTTGTCACAGCTTGCAGGGCAATAGGTGAACCCATTATTGGGCAGCCTATACAGAAGATTTCATTTGCTAGTTTACTTGCTCAGCTATTAAAAATAACTGGTGATTTTGATATGAAAGTTCAAACACAATTGTTATTGCTGCAGAAAACTATGATTTTACTGGAAGGGACATGTAGAAAGATCTACTCAGAAATCAATATGTGGAAAGTAGTTGAAGCGTGGATAAGCAGTCAACATGAAAATAAAATAGGGTATAGGGAAAAAATTAGAAGTTCTTATCCTGTAAAAACAATCCAAGGGATATTTAGCCTTATAGAAAAATTAAACCTAATAGCTGATAAAAAATTAGAAAACATCCAAATTAAAAATAAATCAAATGGAAAAGTCTATTTTTTATTGTGGTTTGTAATTATAATTCTAATCGTTAAACTTTTAATTTCTTAAACTATGGGAAAAAACTGCGTCAAATCCAATTTTTATTCAACTTAATTTTTAATCTGCAGGAGCCGAGTTGAGAATGTCCAATTTTCCACTTTCTTTATGTATCTGTTCAGCAGAGTGGCAAAATAAGGTAGACGAGAAAAGACAACTATAGGAACAAATGGGTGTCATGCCAGTGCGTGACACTGGCCTCTTGTTTCAATGTTAAACAAAATACCATAGAATTCAAAAAGACAATTCCTAGAAAATTTCTACATCCAAAAAAGGCATAAGTTATGTTAATGCTGTTTGAATGAGATGATATAAAGATAAGCCAAATTTTTACAAAGAAAACATTTCGAGCAGCAAGACACCTTTGATTGAAAGAGAGCACCAAATTTATGGGGTGAGTAACTGCGCTATTTCAACTATAGTATTTTCTAAAACGAATGATAAACGTCTAAAATGGTATTACCAACTAAAAGGTGTAAGTCTGTACATTGATGCATTAGAGGTCTGAGGCAACTTTTGATGGTGTGCCAACAATGCTCTATCGGATTTAGATCAGGTGAATATGTTGGAAGATAAAGCAAATGACAGCCAAAAGACTCTATTAATGACTTTGTTTTGGGAGTTTTATGGAATGTAGCATTATCCATAACTATGGTTGTATCACGCTGTAATTGTGGAAGTAATCTTCGCTCTAACCATACATTAAATATATCTTTATTACACCCTCCTGTGAAGGTCATTGGTGCAATAAACTTCTCATCCACCTATTATACTCACTCTTTCCCGCTTTTTTCCTGGAACATCAGCATATATTTTTTCTCCTCTTGGAGCTCGTGCATATTCTCGGTATAGTCTATTATCAACTCCTGCTTCATCTATATATAAAATGCTACAGTGGTCTATTTTTGAGACTTTATCGATAAATTGCTGCCTATCTTCTTGATTGCGCTCTTGATAGAATGTGACTTTTTTTAAAGGTTATTTTTAGCTGTCTTAATCTATACCAAATTGCACTTATCCCAAAGCCAAGGTTTTGTTTCATTTCTGCTAGTGTGTGATCTGGGTGTTTTTTGACATATTCTTTGAGTATTTCTGGATCTATTTTTCGAATAAAACCAGTACTTTTTACCGCTTTGAGACCTTGGCCAGTAGCTTTCTTTTTTAGCCATCTATATAGTGTTGCTATCCCTATCTCAAAAACCTCTGCAACTTCAACCTTTGACTTTCCTTTTTCTACCAAAGACACTGCTTTTTCCCTTAAATCTACACTATATACCATCGCTTTCCCTACTTTAAAAAAACATATTATACCTTTATCATTCGCTTTTGAAAATACTATAGTTAGCGGAATGACGGTTTTTCAAATTGTCGGTAAATCTAAGTCAGTTTAGCTATAATTTCCTAAATTTGCTCACAATCTCTTGACTTGACACATATGTTTTTTTCCCAAATGTTACTATCTTCCTCCTTTTCCTTTCTCAATTTGTGCAACCATTTCCTTTACATTTGCATGCGTGAGAAGGGAATTTTTGCTGACATGAGATTTTGGATCAGATTTTGCTGTTACGTGTTTCGTTGCAGATCTTTTATTCTCTGTTAGAAATGAATGAGATTGTTTTTTCTTCACACCGATATCCGCTTGTGCTGCTGGAGTGGTTTTGCTTTCAGCAAGCTGTACATTAGCATTTCCTTTTGCTTGATTTTGCTCAAATTTTTCTTTTAATGCCTTTACTTTACTGCCCATCTCGCGATTAGCTCCTCCTTTCATAGTAGCTGCTGCTATTTTTGGTATCGCCTTACCAGCAGCTTTTTGTGCTGATTTCCTATTGTCTTGATTTTCAGATTTTAGTGGTACTCTTTCAGCTGATTTTTTAAGAATTACTCCTACTACTTTTGGCTCTGTGCTTACTTTTTGATTAGCACGGCTTAGATTTTTAGGCTTTGGCGGTACTGCAGGTTTATCTTTGATTACCACTTTCGATTCTTGTCTAACTTCTTGACCAGTAGTAAACATTTTTTTTGGCACTTGCGGTGGTTTTGGTGGTACGAGGGATTGAGGTTGTTGTTTCTGCTTACGTTCTCTTTTTGCTTCTATATGTTCTTTAGGAACTGTTGCATAAATTGGCTCTTCTTTGGGCGATTTTGAACTCTGCGAATTTTCTATTAAAATTTTACTCTTCTTCTCTTGATAATTTGATATCTCTTTGTATACAGACTCTTCATTTAATGAACTTCCATAGCCTGAATCTTCTCTCTGCTCATATAAAGGATTTTCCTTTTGCTTTTTCTCTTGATAATTTGATATGTCTTCATATTCAGACCCCTGATCTAATGAACTTTCATAGCCTGAATCCTCAGAAGGATTTTCCTTAGCATCAGGCATACTAAAACTATTAGCTCCTTTTAGTAAAGAAGATGTAGACTTTGCCTTGCTTTCTCCATCTGAGGATATTTCTGATTTAAAGCGTACCTTCCTCGAATCTGGAGCAGCCGGAGGTGCTGTTGTTGGTCGCTTTATTTGCCTCATGCGATTACCACCTAATTTTTCTTTCGGCTGTTCTTCTTTTCGCAGCTCAAAAGTACCTTCCTTTTGCTTTCTACCTTCCAAACTCACTTCGTGTGATCTATCTTTTCCTTGACTCTTTTCACTTTGTTCTAAATTTAAAGAATCTTTTAAAATATTATTTTTTCTGAAATCTTTTTCTAATTGTTCCAAGAGATCAATTTTTTTTAAAATTCTTGTATACTTAGCTGCTGTTTCTAAAGTGAAACTTGACAACTCATCATTTACAAAATTACTTATACTACTGTTCTTGGTTGGAAAATTTTTTCCCAAAATTCTATTCATTAATGTTTTAAAAAGACCTAATGGCTGTTCTACATAATTGTTCAAGTCAGTATATATAACAAACTCAGCTATACCTTTTGCCTCACCTGTAAAACCTTCTAATGCATGAGATAAATCCCTTAACGTTTTGTTATATTGTTTCTCTGCATTTCCTAGCTTTACAGCTTTGATCAGAGAATCGAGATTTTTTTTATAGTTCTCACTTTTAAATGGATTATTCATACTAATTACAGCTCATTATTTATTAAAATATAGATCTAAAATATTAAGATCTAGTAAATATTACTTTTGTAATTCATGTAGAACTATAGCTATAATAAGTAAGATTTCCCTACGTCATACCGCCGCGGTATCTCCAGATCCCCCTAACAACTTACTATTACCCACAAATATAAAGTTCGTGAGCAAGTCGCCATCCTTCTGCTAAATCAAAGAGACGTTTATATCCTTTCCAAAGAGTAATTGGTCCTGGTTTTGGGTCATTTTTTCTTGCTAAATGGCCTCCAAGTTCATGAAACAGCTTCTTTTATGTTGGGAACTACACTTGGACATGGTTTTCTGTGTATTTTAACGTATAAAACTTTCCATTCTTCTTCAGCTAATAAGGTAGTACATGGTAATGTTGGGTTAGCTCTTGCAATTGATGTAATAAAGAAGATCCTCCAAGCAATAATACTCATAACTGTTAGATATCTCATTAGTCTTTCTGCTATTCCAAGCCTACATTCTTCAACTTTGAGACCGGATTTAAAATTTTATGTAATATCTCTATTTTCCATCTAAGGCAATTGTAAGTTAAAAACGTGGTATAAAAGAGATAAGAGAGAAAGATAACCCTGCTCACTAGGAATAGCGGGCGTGCGCGACTGAAAGGAAATTGGTATTACAACCGTTGGTATCAAGGTACGCTAGCCCTATCTCTCGATACGCTTGAATAGTTGCTTGGGACATATATATGCACCCGTTTACAATCTTAAATTAACTAAAACTATCGAGGTTTATTATGGTTACATCTTATCAAAATTTTATTGGCATTGACATCGGAAAATTTAAAAATATCGTTGCAATTCACAAACAGAAGAATGCTGTCGAATTTGATAATAATGCTTCTGGTTGGCAACAATTATTTCAAGAGTTTTCAGATATTCTACCTAATGCTTTAGTGACTTTAGAAAATACAGGGAAATATGAGCTTGGCTTATCACATTTTCTTACCGACAAAAATATTGCCGTGCATCGAGCTAATACTCGTAAAGTAAAAAGCTTTATTTTATCTCACGGAACTTTAGCAAAGTCTAGATGCAAGAGCTCTTGCTCAATATGGATTTGAACGCCATAGAACTATCTCTCTATTTGTACCTACCTCTACAGAACAATCAACTTTGGCTGCACTTTGTCAACGTCGTGATGATATTACGCAAATGAGAACTCAAGAAAAATGCAGACTTGAAGCACCGGAAAATGATCATATAAAAGAAAGCTGTCAAAAGACCATTGAGTTTTTCGATAGTCAAATAAACGAACTCAATGATACTATACAAAAGATTATTGATGAAAGCCGCGAATTACAACAACGCCAAAAAATTCTTAAAACAGTTCCTGGAAAAGTTATCACAAGATTTTTTGTGTTTAATGCCAGAGCTTGGTTACTTAAATAGAAAAGAAGTAGCAAGTCTTGCCGGAGTTGCACTGCATCCAAAAGAAAGTGGTAAAGCTGTTGGTTACCGAAGGATTACAGGTGGTAGAAGTAACGTTCGTTCAAAGCTCTTTACAGCCGCTATGGCTGCTACAAGGTCAAAATCTATACTTGGCGCCTTTTATTCTAAGCTTGTTGAAAGTGGTAAGAAGAAGATGGTGGCTATAACAGCCCTAATGCGTAAAATTATAGTAATTGCTAATACAAGACTTAAAGAAGCAATTAATTTGCATACTTAAAAATCTTCACAACGGTAACTGAATTTGGCTAATGAATATGTGCGTCCACACAGACTTAAAGCACATATTCATTAGCTTAAGCAGAAATTGCTGTGGTAGCTGTTTGATATAAAATTCTATTTCTATGACAAACGGGTTTTTATTGCCCATATAATTTGCAAAATTACACAAATAAAAAAATTTTTAAAAAACATAGTTGATACCAACTAATTTTTTCAACAGCTTCATCGAAAGTATTAACTGAAAGATTCGTTAATAGCATCCATTCTAGCGGTTTTTTTTAAGGGAAGGGGAGTTTTCTCAACAACATAAACTGCATAAAGTGGTAATTTAGGTAGTTCTTCCGTCTTATGCCTAATATTATTCTTAGATGGATTCATCATAAACTTTCCAAATCTAACTTCCAAACGTGCTGTTCTTTTTGGCTTATTATCTTTTACAGGAACTTCAACTTCTACCGTACCTGCACAATGAGAGGATTTAATAAATGCCCATAACTTCTGCTCACCTTTTTCAGGATATCGAGATTTTCTATTTACTGCTCTATCTCTGCATGCTCTAACTAGCACTGCCGAATTAAGATTATGTGCAAGCTCAAAAAAGTCATATATATCTGCTTCTCTATCGCATACAGTTATAGTCTCAGTTTGAGTTGGATCAATAATATTATTTGTTTTTCTTAAAGTTTCCAACCACTTTACGCTTTCTTTATCTTCAATGCGATCGCTCTTTTTTTTAAGGTGCTCAGTTTCTTCAGGTCTTGAATAAACTTTTTGATCTAGTATCCCTAGTACCAAACCTTCTATACTAACGGCAAGAGCTGTATGCATTATAATACCTTTTGCAGTATCATAACTGGACAAATTTGCTAATCCGCTTGTTTTTTTATGGTTATTATATACAATGTAACTGGTATCTTGAATGACAAGAACCCTCTTGTGAGCTTTTGTTCTCTCAACCGTCTTATTAATATGTGTAGCTAAAATATCACTTTCTTTTACATTCTCATTTTGAAAAAAACGTTATGCTGTTTTTGCTTCTGACCAACTTTCACATGCTTGATTAATCTAACTTTCAGGTAATTTTGTCAAACATATCAGCAATCTTTACTAATCGCTCAGTTAACCTTTTATCTCCAAATTCATTTTTAGCCCATTCACTACTTTTACTTGCCATTTTACACCCTCAATATTTGCAAACTTTAATATTGTAATATTTTACTTTTTAGTCCATTTATATTTGTGGGTAATAGTAAGGAATGACACCGTCTTGGATGGAAACCAGTGTCAGCTACTTTCATGACACCATCACAAGGTGAAACTGGATCCCAGTGGGCTTTGTTGCATCGCTCAAGCGAAAAGAACTGGCAGTTACTGACAAAATTCATTATAAATAGCCATTTAACTGTTGAAGAAAAAATATGCCACAAAAAATGAGAGTCAGTAACTGCCATGAATATAACAAATTTCTCCAAGAAAGAGGAAGCATTTTTTGTTATATCAATGACGCCATAGAAAATTGGTACGAGAATTGTCCAAAAATGCAGGGCGGCAACTATATTTATAGTGATAAAGTTGTGATTTTGGTGCATATAATCGTCAGTTTCTTTAGAATTGGTTTAAGACAAACAGTCGGGTTTATAAAAGGGTATTTGCAACAAATAGGAAGAGATTTGCAGCTATTCACAAGCATCAAAAGAAACTTAATATTAAGATAAATGATTGCAGAAAATAATATGGAAGATATCGAAATTGCTATAGACAGTACAGGAATTAGTATATACAACAACACACAGCAAGGAAAATAGTACTGACAGAAAATATCGTGGCTATGAGCAAACGAGAAAATTGCACGTAATGTTGAATATAAACAACAAAAAAGCCATAGCTGTAAAATACAGTAACGGCTGATCACTATGGAGCTTGTGATTTGCTAAAAGAAGTCGATTTTCAGTATGTCATAAAAGTACTATATGCAGATAGGGCATATGACAGAGAAAAGCTCTATAAGCTGTGTAATCAATATGGTATAAAAACGAAAATTCCTCCGAAAAACAACGCAGCAGAGCATCCAAAGTTAGACTATATGGCTGAGAGAAATTCTGCAGTCAAGCTCATAAAGTCATATGATGAAGATGGTATAAAGAAGTGGAAAAAAGAGATGAGTTATGGAAAAAGATCTTATATAGAAAGTTTTTTCTCGCAACTGAAACAAACATTCGGGTTTAGTTTTAGGAATAAATCTGAGACAAATAGAGAGAAGGAACTACTTGTTAAATGCTATTTGCTCAATAAGTTCACTGATATTGGTATGGCTAAATTTGAGATAGTTACATGAATTTACCATAAATCACCATCTCATAAAGTGTGATGCAACAAAGCCATCCCAGTGTCAGCTACTTGGATGACAAGAAAGGGAGCACTGGAATGACAGGAGAAGGGGGGCTACTACCGTCATAAAGGAACCAGTGTCAGTTACTCGGATGATACCTTTTTCTACTTAATTTGGGTTATGCAAGAAGTCTATTCGCGGTATAGATTCCGCTAACACGTGGCGGGATGACGGTTGTCGGTAAATCTAAGTCAGTTTAGCTATATGCTTTTAATTCCCCCAAAAGGAGAATTAAATATGTGAAGTTCTAGTTGATATGACTTAATGAATGGTTAGTTTAAATTACTAATTTATTTAAGAGATTTTGATAATATTTAACCCACTCGCTTTTCTATTTTCCATATCACGATGTGCTTGAATTATTTCATCAAATTTATATTTTTTATTGATCCGTACAGTTAAAAGTTTTTTTCTTATCATCTCGAAGATTTCCATTGTGGTAAGCACTAATGTGAATCTATCATGCTTATAATGGTATATTGAGGTTCCAGTTGCAAATAACGAACGTGAACTAAGTAAAGAAAAACTAATAGGAGCGTTACCTGATATCTGCCCATAGGAAACGTATATGCCGAACCTGCCTAAAGATTCAAAAGAAAGCTTGCTTGTAGCGTAACCTATAGGGTCATACACTGCACCTACTCCTCTGTTTTGCGTAATCTCCATAACTTTAGAAACGAAGTCTTTATCATTGTAGTTTATTGCGTATGTGCAGCCACTTTGTAAAGCTATCTTCATTTTTTCATCAGAGCTTACAGAACCTATCACTACACCTTTTTTATCCTTTGCCCATTGGCATATTATTTGTCCTAAACCACCATTAGCCCCATGAACTAGCACGAAAGCACCAGGCCTAACTTTATAAGATTGATTAACTAAATAGTGAGCTGTCATACCTTTAAACAGCACTGCAGCAGCAACTTCATCAGATATGTCATCTGGAATTTTTATCAGATATTTCTGGTGTATAATGCGCTTTTCACAATATGCCCCTGGAGGAGCTGTGCAATATCCAACTCTGTCTCCAACCTTCAATCCATCACTGATTTTTTTACCAAGCTTTTCAATAACTCCCACTGCTTCTACCCCAAGCACTGATGGTAAATTTTTAATTTTGCGCGTACCTTTTCTGTGCTCTAAATCATAACGATTTAAGCCGATAGTTGTGTGACGTACTAAAACTTCCTCGCCTTTTGGCTCACCTATACTCTTATCTACAAATTCTAATACTTCTGGTCCCCCAGTTTTTTTAATTTGTATAGCTCTAACCATGATGAATATTAAGATAAAAACTTTGATTATGTTATCTAACAATTAATATTTTGCAAAGTTATTGTTTTCACAATCAATAGACTTCTTGCGTTACCTCCTGTCATTCCAGTGTCAGCTACTTGGATGACACCCTATTGATTACTGAAATGACACGGTTTGCAAACATTCTGTTACTTAAGCTTAAAGAACGTGTATGATAGTGTTATTTCGCCCAAATCTTTTGTATTACTATCAAGCATTATCTCAGGATCTATATAGAAAGATACGGGCATAGCTGCTTTTTGTTTTGGTAGCAACATTTGCTCTTCAAAACAAAAGCATGCAACTTTATTGAAATACTTACCTGCTTTGAAAGGCGTAACATTATACACCGCCATACCAAATGAAGGCTGATCAGATAGATTTTTTGCGTAATAAAACGCTAAACTTTGTTCTCCTATGTTTACGTCAACGTAGTTAGTTTCTGATTTAAACTCCCAAGGTAGATCGGACATTATATCAGCATTGAAATGGACCCTGATCTTTTGGTTAGTTATATTTGTTGTTGTGTTAGTTACTTTTCTTATTGTGCCACCATACCCAGTAGCTTTACAGAAAATGCTATATAGAGGTACCGATGCATATGCAAGACATATCATCGACACAACTAAAGATACTAAAAAGAAAACTATAGAATTGTTACTGCCTTTCCTTAAAAAGGAAAACATCTAATCCCTATTGTTGAACAAGTTAAGTAACCTGAGTAGATTGAGAAATATATTAATAAAGTCAAAATAAAGATTAGTTGCACCGAGTATTGCCAATTTAGTAGTAGCAACTTCTGATCCGTCATTATGTTTATAATAAACGTCCTTGATTCTTTGAGCATCATACGCAGTCATTAAGGTAAAGACTATTACTGATATGAACGATATTGCAAAGTGGAGAGGACTACTTCCAAGAAATAAATTTACTATAGACGCAATGATTAACCCCCAAACTCCCATAATCAAGAAAGAGCCCATACTTGTAAGATCTCTTTTTGTAGTATTGCCATATAAAGCCATAGAGCCAAACATGATTGATGTAATGAAAAACGCCCTTGCTATATTTTCTGCAGTATAAACTATAAAAACATAAGATAAGGAAAGCCCCATTAACACTGAGAACGAGAAAAATATAGTAACGGCAGACTGAGCACTTAGGTGTTGAATTCTATAAGACATGTAGAACACCAATGCAACCGGAGATAACATTACCACAAGCGATAGAACGGGATTAGAATAAATTACTTGAAAAAGACCAGAAAATACTGTTAAAAATGCAACAAGCCCTGTGACGCCCAAAGCTAAAGCCATGTAATTATATACTTTAGTTAGGTAACTTCTAAGCCCAGCACTATAATAAACGCCTTGAGAGCGAATATCCTGTTCATTTCTCATATAAGACATAATATAACTCCTTTTATCCATTACTTAACACATTATAATATAAAACCATATTTTTATCAAGTGTTTTTATTATAAACAGCTATGCGCTGGCATTTGTTTTAATATAAATAGAATATAGGCCTATTGCTGCTGCGTTTGAAACATTTAAACTGTTAATTGCATTTGACATTGGGATTTTTAAAAGATAATCACAATTTTCTTTAACTAACCTCCGCATTCCTTTCTCTTCAGAACCAAAAATAATTACTCTTTTTTTCTCAAAACTCTTTATTTCATCTATATTTTCTTTAGCATTGCAATCAAACCCGTAACACCAGTAGCCGACCTTTTTTAAATACTGCATAGTTTTTACTATATTTGTAACGTATATTAGCGGAACAATATCTAAAGCCCCACTTGCTGCTTTTGCAATAGATGCATTTTCACTCGGTGAATGGTTATGTGGTAAAACCAATGCGTCGACATTAAAACAAGCTGAAGTTCTTAAAATTGATCCAATATTGTGCGTGTCAGTGACTTGATCTAAAATGACTATAGTAGAACTGTCGTTTGAGCTTTCAGCTACTTCTTCGATGCTTAAGTTATAAAGAATAGGGGCAACATTTAAAGCAATTCCTTGATGGTTAGCACCTTTGGGTAAAACGTCATTAAGTATTTTGTTTTCTACTAATCGAACTTTAATGCCCTTACTATTTGCATATTGCTTAATTTCTTTTTCGTGTTCTCTATAGAAATTTTCTGTTACTAACAGTTCTATACACCGCCTATTTTTATTCTTCAGTGCTGACATGCAGGTGTGCTTTCCATACAGCCAAAAATTCTCATTCGTTTTTGACGATTTCATCGTATTATTGAAAATCGGGTTTTTATAGAATAAGCAACATTTTACTATGTTTGAATATTGTTGTAAAATTATACAATTCGATTAATGCGTTTATGTCGGACGATGAGTTGGATTGGCAAAAAAATGTTAAGCCAATAAAATGTGGAAAAGTTACTTTGAAAGTTGATCATAAAGTAAATATAAAGTCTATGGTTGATAAAGGTACCTCCGACTTACAAGGGAATTTTCTTAATACCAATAATAGTAACTCATCATTTTGTCTTGACCAAAACACAAAATCAAAAGTTGATAGGGGTAAATATTTTATAAGCGATAAGCTCGATTTGCATGGCTATAATATAGAGGATGCTTACTGTAAATTGATAGATTTTATTATCAAAAATTATCGAGCAGGAAATAGATGTTTATTGGTAATTACGGGATACGGCAGTGCAACAAACAAAACAGACACTATAAAGAGTAACTTAAATAAATGGTTAAATGACACTAAAATCCAGCATATGGTTCTATACTACCAACAAGCTACGAAAAAACATGGTGGTAAAGGGGCTTTTTATGTTTTATTAAGAAGGAATAAAAACCTTGAGTCCTGATACTTAAAATTCCTTTTAAGCCTTAATTTTTCTTGTATAACCATACAGTGTTCGGCAGCGCGTGACGCACAACTGTGCGAACATTGTGATTTGGGTCTACCAGGAAGGATGTCTCCCAGTACCTCTTTTCCCGTCATCCCGCTACGTGTTAGCGGGATCTCATTTCACTTTATGAGGGTGTCATCCGAGTAGCCCCTTTCTCGTCATCCCGCTACGTGTTAGCGGGATCTCATTTCACTTTATGAGGGTGTCATCCGAATAGCTTGACTACTTGGATCCAGATTGGATACTGAGTTGGTGAGTATAAAAGTATAGCTTCTACGTCATACCGCCGCGGTATCTCAGCCGCTAACAAATAGCGGGGTGACGAGTTACTATACCGCTGCGAACCGTCATACCGCGATTTATTCCATAGCTGTACGAACATTCATTTTTGAAGGTAAACTGCACAGCAAATGGTGTCATTCCAGTGCTTGACACTGGAATCCAGCCGGCTTTGTTGCATCGCTAGCTATGATGGATTAAAGATAAAAAAGGTGGAGAATATCAGTAGCTTATTATTCTGGTATTTATAACAAGAACGGTCAGTGAATACCTAAATTTGAGTAAAAGAAATTTCACTACCACTCACTAATCCGGCTAAAATTCAAGAATTTCAATGCTTTAGCTATTTTCAATAGAATTAAATTTATTAATATAAATAACAAGTTACTATTCTTAAATTTGATCAGATTGATTGCAAAAAAAACAAGATTTTCAATAAGTTGCTTATAATCCTAATTATAGTTAGCCTTTCATAAGTAGCGATGCAACAAAGCCATTCCAGCGTCACGCGCTGCCATGTGATATACAATTTCCTTCGAATTACAACGTACGTGCGCTCTATATGCACTTGATTGACAAATGCTCTCTTATCAAAATCTCAAGAATCTGCACTATATTTAATGCTGCGCCTTTGCGCAGGTTGTCAGCCACTATCCACATATTTAATCCGTGCTCAACAGTATTGTCTCTTCTAATACGCGATACATATACAGCATTCTCCTGTACAACATCAATTTGAGTTATGTATTCACTATCTTCACGCCTGTTGTACACTAAAACTCCACTATCTTCGGCTTCACTTAGCACTTCACGAGCTTGTTCTTCAGTGATATGTTGATCAAATTCCACATTTACTGCCATAGCGTGACCGATAAAGACGGGTACCCTTACACAAGTTGCAGTAACTTTTATATCTTCCTCTAAAATTTTTTTTGTCTCCTCTTGCATTTTCCATTCCTCTTCTGTAGAGCCATTTTCCATGAATTCTCCTACATGGGGAATGCAATTGAATGCTATTTGCTTAGAGAATATCTTGGGTTTTTTAGCTTCGTTCATAAAGATTTTTTTTGTCTGGTCATAGAGCTCATCCATTGCTGCTTTGCCTGCACCAGAAGTTGATTGATAAGTTGAAGCAACGATTCTCTTTATTTTTGCTTTTTGGTGTAATAGATGTAGTACTAGCAGCATCTGTATTGTAGTACAGTTTGGATTGGATATTATGTTGTGGTTTTTATATTCCATAATTTTTTCTTTATTAATCTCTGGAATAATGAGTGGCACACCCTCTTTCATTCTAAAATGGGAACTGTTATCTATCACGATGCATCCAGCCTGTGTTGCAATTGGTACATACTCTTCAGAAACATGAGATCCAGCACAGAAAATGGCTACATTAGTTCCAACGAAGTCATAATCCTCAAGGCATAAAACTGTTAACTCTTTGTCACCAAAGCTCACCTTCTTCCCTTCTGATTTTTTCGATGCAAGTGCAATAACGCAATCTATCGCCTCATCTTGAAATTCAGCAAGCGTGCTTAATACCTCACGCCCTACTCTTCCGGTTGCTCCAATAACAGCAATTTTGTATCTCATATAGATGAACCTCTAATTTTAAAGTTCTATTATATTTTTACTGACAAAATTTACAATTGTTTTCATATTTTTACCTTGCAATTAATTGTAATTTAGCTATTATTATGCAATATTAGTAATGTTACATAATGAAATAAAAGATGAGTAAGGAATACGATGAAACTAAGGTTAAACCTGCAATGTCTACACCTCAAGGGCCTGAAGGAACCAATGGATCAAAGGCCCAAAGTGTTCTTTCGAATAAAAGAAAGCCTACAATAAATTTTGATGATAAAAAGTATGGTGTAAAAACCTCTAAAATAGACCAACAGTCTCTAAACAAAAGACAAGAATCTTCAAAGCTAAGAGATCTCTTAAGGTCAATACCAATAATAAGGAGATTTTTAGCAAGGATTTTCACACCTGAAAAAATAGAAATCATCAGTAACCCTATATATGACAACATGGAAGCATATAAAAAATCGCAGGAAGATTACCCTAGTAAGATAAAAGATGAAACTAGTATAGATGATGAACACACAAAAGAAGTAGATAGTAAACTTGAGAAGGGTAATGTTGAACAAGTGGACAACAAGAAAAGTCGTAGTTCATAAATATCAATCATTTAAAAATTATCTCTAGTTATAACATTGTATCTGTTCAGATGCATGGCTCATGTACAAATATTGAAACAAAAATTCCAGTGCTCCTTTCTCGTCATCCCAGTGCGTGACACTTGTATCTTTATGATGTGAGGCATTAGAGCTAAAATACCTCACAGGGAGGGTGAAGCTGATGCGACACTAATGCCATTAAGCCAGATTTTGCTTCCCTCCCATAGAGTTAAAGACTGAACAGTATCTTTTGGAATTATATCCCGTATTACAAGGTTAGTCTAAACTCTCAGTTTATTTATAGTCTTGGAGGCAATTTTATGCAAGTAAATGCTATTTTGGGTGTGGATATTTCAAAAAGAAATTTGATGTTTGTTTGTTAGTGGACAGTAAAAAAACGACACAAAGTCTTTCAAAATAATCAAGATGGTTTTGCAAAACTTGTAGTTTGGTGCAATGGCCATGGAGCAAATCTTACTCATTTATGTCTTGAAGCAACTAGTTGGTATGGAGAAGATTTGGCTACTTTTATGCACGATTTAGGACATAATGTCAGTATAGTAAACCCAGAAAGCTTTTGGCAAAAGTGAGCTGCTCAGAAATAAGACAGATAAATCAGATGCAGCTATGATAGCTAGATTTTGTATCGCCAACAAACCTGCTCTTTGGAAGCCCATTGCACCTGAAATGAGGCATTTGAGGGAGCTTTACCGTTGCATGCAATCGCTAAAAGATGATAAGGTGCAACAGACAAATCGCTTGGAAAACAAAAATATGCATTCCAGTTGCAAAGAAGCTATATCTAAAGTAATTTTGGCAATAGAGGAGCAAATTATTGTTCTCGAAAAAGAAATTAATGAGCATATAAATAACTATCCACATCTAAAAAATATGGTGGAAAACCTTAAGACTATAAAAGGTATAGGATATCTTACTGCTGTTGCTGTTGTCGCAGAAATGCCATCAGTTGATAACTTTGACAATGCTAAACAATTTACAGCTTTTGCTGGTCTAAATCCAGGACATTATCAATCGGGATCGTCAGTAAGTAAGAGAAGTTGCATATGCAAAATAGGATCTGAGCGTATTCGAAAAGCTCTTTATATGCCAGCTATAGTAGTCAAAAACCATAATAATCATTTTCAAAAGTTTTGTCAGCGTCTAGCAAGTAAAGGCAAATGTCCAAAAGTCATAGTTCTTGCGTTAATGCGAAAATTAATGCATGTCTTTTTTGGTATTCTTAAAAATAATCAACCATTTAATTGTAATTTTGTTGGATAATTTGTTTGACAGCAGAGACAGTATCTGGGATCCAGATTGGGCACTAAGTTGGTAAACACGAAAGCGATTAATCCTTTACAACGTTTTTGATGGAACTGCGCGAAAGAACTGGATGCCAGTGTCACGCACTGGCATGACACCCATTTCTTCCTATAGTTGTCTTTTCTCGTCTACCTTATTTTGCCACTCTGCTGAACAGATACATAACATTTGCTATACAGAAACTCTGCGATACCAAAATAAATAAAGAGGTACGCCACTTGCAGTGAATAAGCTTGCGATCAGCAAGGTATTCACAGAAGTTTCAAATATTACCCAGCAGCAAAAGGTTGTTGCTATACTGCCAATTAAAAATTTGTAACAACTCTTTTCTTGCACAATAACTTTGAGAAAAGCAAGACTGCATGCAAGGTAAACAAATAAAAATGAAACTACAGAAAAGTCGATAATTGATGTGATCTGCTTAGCAAAATTGTTGCTTGAAGTGAGGATTAGTAAAGTTGCAGTTCCAACTGAGCTAGTTGTTATGCCCCAGAAAGGAGAACCGTGCTTGTTTCTTTGAGCAAAAAACTGTGGCATCAGTTTATCTTTTGCAAGGCCAAGGGCCACTTGTCCACTAGCTAGTACCCAAGCGTTTAAAGTACCAACACAAAAAATGAACGCAGTTATAGAAATAATCAAGTGCCAATTGCCAGAGGCCATAATTTTTATTGCGTCAACATATGGTGCTCTTGAACTTGCTAAATCATTGCCATTTATTAATCCCATAATTGCAAGATTGTTGATAAAATACACAACAGCAACAGAGATTGTTCCAAGTACCACAGCTCTTGGTATTGTTCTAGCTGGATTATCAACTGACCCTGCAGGTGCTGTTGCCAATTCAACTCCAATAAAACCCCATAGAGTAATAAGTGTAGAACGGGCAAGAATCTGCGATGTTGTAAGATTTGATATTGCTTCACTTATGATGAAGTTATTTCTATCAAAAAAAAACAATGCTGCTATAGGTATTACAAGCAATACAGAAATTTTTATCACCGTCAATAAAAACTCAACACGTCCAGCAGTAGCTACTCCTCTAAAATTTATTAGTGTAATAATTGTAAGTAATAACATCTCTAAAAACAGATGTACGTTTTGAATATCTTCATGGAAAAATGGTGTAAGATAACCAACACCCACAACTATTACGGCTGTTGTGCTAACCCATGAGATCACCCAATACGTCCAACCAACAAAAAAAGCTGCAGCAGGGCCAAAAGCATGCTTTACATAGACGTGAGGGCCACCCGTTTCCGGAAATTTTGCGCAGAGTGAGGCAAAAACTAAAGCAAGAGATATAGCACCAAGCCCTGATATTATCCAGCTTATAAGGCTATACATGCCATATGGAGCAAGGCTAATTGGAAGCATAAAAATTCCAGAGCCAATTTGGCTGCTAATCACTAAGGCAAAAATAGCCCAAAAACCTATTTTATTTGACACAATAATTCTTATCTAAATAGATTAACAATATACCCTAAACTCAGAAATTTCAATTGATCTTTTAACATAAAAACTTGCATTTTTTTCAATTTATTCCTAAAATAGATTATATTAACAGATTATTAAGAGGGGGTTATGAATCCGAGATTAAAAGCATTTTTGGTTGTTTGTAGTATTATTGCATTTCTGATTGCACTTTTGTTTCTCATGTATTATTTAAATCTTCTTGTTAACTATATCCTTGACCCGATTCTAGTTCGTCCCTTTGAAAGATTATACAAAAACTTAATTGTTGATGGTCTTTATGCCTATTTATCTACAAGCACTTCTAGCCCTGCACTAGCATTTTTGGCTACAGGTTTTATTGTTATTGCTGCGTTTATTTGCCTGAATAAAATGCTTCTTCCCTTGCAAGAGAAGATCATAAACAACTATACCTCCTTTAAAAACAACAATATTGATAGCAATAGCATGTTGTTTGAGGTTTATAAAGATCCAACAATAAAATTAAAGGACAAAATCTTATTCTTCAGTATACACTTGATATATTACCTACAGCTTCCATTTTTGTATATTGCATCAAAGGTATCAGCTCTACGTGGGTTTCTTATATTTAATTTTGGTTTATTATTGTTAAATTATGCACTGCTAATTCCAGTAGCACTTCTTGAGTTAATAAAATATCCATCAGTAAAACTCTTTTCACCTTTGGGTTTGAATGTAAAGCAGCTAAGCTTTTTGTTTAATGTAAGTGATGTGGGTACTAGTAGTCAGAGCGTTCATACTAGAAGTTTTCAGCAAAGCGTTATTGAATGTGCCAAAAAATTAAAGGAAGAACATGGTACGCCGTTAAATGAGTTGGATGAAGAGTTTAAAAGTTATATAAGCGGTTTAACAAGTCAGCAAAAACGAATGATAGAACCTTATCTAAGATTGGATGGTTATGAAACTGGGGAGTGGGTAAATTGGGCAGATTCACAAACCGGATTGACATTGACACAGGCTATAAATTTAGTTTTAATTACGGCAAGAAAGCAAAATGCAGATATAGAATTATTGAAGTCTATATTACTGGTTCGCTTTGAGGAAAGTAATCGCCAATGTGGTCCTGGAATGCTCAACCGTATCATTTATGCATTAAGTGGTCTTAAAGCGGAAAATAATTTTGCAGCTCAACTAGAGCCTCAGCCAATAGGAAAGTTGGCTAGTGATGCTACTAAAAGATTTCTTGAGAAATATGTGGATAAGCACTACCATAAAATAAAAGTTTTGAAAGAAAATTTTGATAATTTGTATTCACCAAGTTCTGGGGTGGATTTGAGCAGCGTGAGTGATGAAGTAAAGGATGGCATTTCTTATACAAGAGATGCTATAAAAGAATTTGTGTTTAAGGAATTATATGTAAAGTTTTATAACGACTATGGAGAACATATTCGGAGAGGGCAAATAAAACAAAGGCTAAGAGAATTAATAACAGATGAAGTCATAGATGCAGCAATATCTTATAAGATAGACGAGATAGAAATTCCTGCAGAACCACTTACTTATCTTGAAAGAGTAAAAACATTTTTTGGAGGTCATGCAAGGTCTTCTGCTGCTTAGTGGTTTAGTTCGTGCTATATAGCTAAACTGACTTAGATTTACTGACAATTTTAAAACAACAAATTCGTCATTCCGCTACTAGTTAGCGGAATTTATACCGCGAATGAATCCATAGCTGTACGAACATTGTGATTTGAGAGCAATTTCCACAAGGGAGGGTGTCATTCCAGTGCTTGGCACTGGAATCCAGCCTTTATTATGCAGCCACTTGGTTGAAATTAAGTCTTCTGGATCCCAGTGTCTAGGCACTGGGATGACACCATTTGCTGTGCAATTTACCTTCAAAAATGAATGTTCGTACAGCTATGGAATGAATCGTGGTATGACGCGTTAGCTATAGCTTTGTCTTCCCTTTTCTGAATGGCTTGCAAGCTGCTATCTCTACAAAAACTATATTTTTCTTCAGAAGAGAGTTATATTGTAACTATGGACAAAATAATCATAAAAAAATTTGGTGGGACTTCGCTAACTGATTTAAACCGAGTTGCAAATTTGATAAAAAACGATATTGAGAAAGGTTGTAATGTAATCGTTGTTGTATCTGCTGTTGCAGGATTTACTGACCAAATGGTTTTTCAGGCTAGGCAAATCTCAAATTTAAGTTATAGACAAGAGTTATCAGAGTATGACGTTATGCTTTCAGCAGGAGAACAAATCTCTTGCGGTCTATTAGCTATCACTCTCCAATCGATCGGAGTTAATGCTAAATCGTGGCTTGCCTGGCAGTTACCAATTGTAACTGATGATTTTTATTCTGAGTCTAAAATAAAAACAATAAAGATTGAACGTGTGAAAAGATCTTTTGCTGAGGGTTATACTGCTGCGATCATTGCTGGTTTTCAGGGTATAAATGATGATAGAATCACTACTTTTGGAAGAGGAGGCTCTGATATATCAGCAGTTGCCTTCGCGGTAGCCTTTGGTGTTAGAACTTGCGAAATTTTTACTGATATTGATGGAATATATACAGCAGACCCGAGAATTGTTCCAAAGGCACGCAAGCTCAAATTTATCTCTTACGATGAAATGTTGGAAATGTCGTCATCTGGTGCTAAAATACTGCATAATCGTTCAGTACAACTTGCAATGAAACATAACATTAAAGTGCAAGTGCTATCCACTTTTAAGGAAGTAGAAGGCACCACAGTGCTACACAAAAGGGATGTACTAGAGAGATACTTAATTACTGGAATAACTTATAGCACTAATGAAGCTCTTGTAACTTTCACTAACCTTGCAAATAACTTGCGTACTTTAAGAGATATAGCAGGAGCAAACGTTAAAATTGATATGATACATGGGTCAAGTTTTGTTATCTCCAAATTTGATATTGATTTAATGGAAAAGTTACTGAATAAGAATGAAAATTATGCTATAAACGATAATGTAGCTAAAATTTCAATAATTGGTATTGGTGTTATGTCTAACACTGAAGTGATGCACCGCACACTCAAGGTTTTAAGCGAAAAAAAGATAGAAATACTTGCTATCACAACATCTGAAATCAAAATCAGTATAATTGTTCAAAAAGAATGCGCTGTAGCTTTAGTCAAAGATTTACATACTGAGTATGAGCTTGATATGCAGCACTAGGATAGGCTTGACGTCCAGTTGTCTAAGAGTATGTCTTAAAAAGGAATGAGGAAAAAAATATGATAGTGTAAGTAAAAAATAGGAGGGAAAATTGTATCCAAGTGATATAAGTGATAAGGAATGGGAAATTTTGGAGCCACATGTTGCACAAGGAAAGATAGGGAGGCCAAGAAAGCACAATATCAGAACAATTATTAATGCAATAAGGTATATAATGAGAGGTGGTTGTCAATGGAGAATGCTGCCGAAAGATTTTCCTCCATGGAAGACGGTGTATGACTATTTTCTCAGGTGACGTAGTAATGGCAAATTGGAAAAAATACATAATATGCTAGTAAAAGAGGTAAGAAAAATGTTTGGTAAAAATGAAACACCTTCAGTAGGAATAATTGACAGTCAATCAGTAAAAACCACTCAAAAAGGGGATCCAGAGGATATGATGCTGAAAAAAAAATAAAGGGTAGAAAACGTCATATTGTTGTAGATACAGTGGGCTTAATTATTGCGGCTGATGTTCATAGTGCAAGTGTTCAAGATCGTGATGGTGCTCTAAATCTTTTCACTCAAGCTAAATACAAGGCTCCAACTTTACGTAAGTTTTTTGCTGATCAAGGATACATAGCAAAACCGCTGTTTATTGGAGACAGGATACGATTACCAAGAAAGCTGTTGATGTTACAGGATTTTTCGACAATCTGGACCACAATTTAGCACTGCAGGCTATCAAGAAGCACACAGACTGCAAATGGGTCATACTGTATGTTGAAAGGTGGATGAAATCCCCTATTCAGCAAGCAGATGGCAGTAAGGTAGTTAGGGAAAAAAGGAGTTCCGCAAGGAGGTTCAATAAGCCCAATCATTTCAAACATATTTATGCACCATGCATTTGATATATGGATGAAACAAAATCACCCAACAGTACCATTTGAAAGATATGTGGATGATGCGATAGTGCACTGCAGAACTAAAAGACAGGCAGAATTTATGCGAGCAGCAATTGAAGAAAGATTGGCATAATGTAAGCTAAAATTGCAACCTGATACCAATGCCATTCCAAAACTCCATCATTATACTGCCTTAGTATAACCTGCTCACTTCTATTGTCTATTTGTTTGTTATGTAATAGAAATTGGTATGAGATTGAAGAATTAAGTGTGAACGGTTACAGAATTTTTGCCAGGAGAAACATATAGTTAAAGTAATTCAGATTTGTAAGATATGTTTATCTGCAATTATAGCTTCAACAGTAGGCAATGTTGCTTTTAATTACCTCAACATTTTCTCTTGGCAATTCTTTAATGAACCGAGAAGTGCGCATCGGTTGCCACTGGTTGTTAATTTCCCTCCTATCTGCACATGAAATGATTAACCTTTCTTTGGCTCTGGTTATGCCAACATATGCGAGTCTCCTTTCTTCTTCTAAAGCTTTACCACTTTTGTCATCAAAAGATCTTTGATGAGGAAATAATCCCTCTTCCCAACCAGGTAGAAACACGCACGGGAATTCAAGTCCTTTGGCTGCATGAAGAGTCATAACATATACGGTGTCATCGTTATTCATATTATCCACTTCCATCACCAGACTTATATGCTCCAAGAAAGTTGTGGCATTATCGAAATTTTTTAAAGATGAGATGAGCTCTTTAACATTTTCTATTCGTGCTAAGCCTGTTACCTCCTCATTTTCAAGCATTTCAATATATCCTGATTGGTTTGCTACGATTTTAACGAATTCATGCAGTGGTTTTACGCTTACTATTTCTTCCCAAGCTTTAATTTTATTTAAAAAATCGTTGAGTGAGAGTTTAATTCTTTCGGTTACCTGATTACTATTAACTAATATTTTTGCTGCCTCAAAAAAAGAAATTTTGTTATCCTGAGCAGTCGTGTATATTTTCTTTAGAGTTGTAGCTCCTATGCTTCTTTTTGGCCGATTTACTATTCTTTCGAAAGCTAAGTCATCGTTATTGTTTGTAACAAGTCTTAAATATGCAATTATATCCCTGACTTCCTGACGTTCGTAGAATTTTACGCCACTTATAATCTTGTAGGGAATTGAATATTTTATAAAATACTCTTCGAGAACTCTAGTTTGAAAAGTGGCCCTTACCAGCACTGCAATGTCACTAAATCTGTATTTATTGAGTTTCAATATCTGTTCGCTTATGAACCTTGCTTCAGCTTTCCCATCCCATAATTTTATTAGATTTACCTTTTCCCCTTCAATGTTTGTTGTCCACAATTTTTTTTCTAAGCGAGTCTTATTGTGATTGATAACATATGACGCAGTTGCAAGTATGTGGGATGTTGACCTGTAGTTACACTCTAGTTTAACGGTTTTTGCATTTTTAAAATCATCAGAAAACTTCAAAATATTTTCAACTTCTGCACCACGCCAACTATATATCGACTGGTCATCATCTCCTACACAGCAAATATTTGAGTGCTCTTTTGCAAGGTATTTTAGCCAAAGATATTGTATCGCATTTGTATCTTGATATTCATCTACCATAACATATTTAAACTTGTTTTGGTAGTAGGACAGAACTTCGGTCTTTTGATTAAAGAGCTGTATGTTATATAGCAATAAGTCACCAAAATCGACAGAATTAAGGAATTTCAACCTTTCCTGATACTGGTGATAGACTTTGAGTGCAGTTACATATACTGGCCTAAATGATTGAATATCTTCCACTTCAGATGGCAATAAGCACTTCTCTTTCCATTGCTGAATAATATTCATAATGGTCTTACATTTTTCTGATAGGTAATCAGGATTTATTTCATTGATAATATTTTTTATTACCTGTAATTGGTCATCCACACCAATGATTGTAAAATTGGGGTTTAAGCCCACAATTTCTGCGTGCAGGCGCAAGATTTTTGCTGCAATTGCATGGAAAGTGCCAAGCCATGGTATGTTTGTACCCGTTAGCTCAAGTACCCTTGATACCATCTCATTTGCTGCTTTATTTGTAAATGTAACTGCTAATATCTCATCAGAATAAGCGTGACCGTTTCTAATTATGTGTGCTATTCTTGAAGTAATCGTTCTTGTTTTTCCCGTCCCGGCTCCTGCCAGTATCAAAACTGGTCCATCTATGTTAGTTACAGCTGATTGTTGTTCTGGATTGAGCAGTGAGAGATAATCGTTCATCGTAGCCCTATAGATTATAACTTCGTAAAGTTAAACCTATGATTGAAATATTGTAAAGGTTTTATTGAATAGAACAGTTAAAGAATGCTTCACTCAAGTACTACATATTTAAACGTAGGTTTTACATCTATTTTGTTTTAGTAGTTTCAGGTGTATGTCGAGTAACAACAACTTGATTTGAGGTATTGGCACCAGAACTTCTGCTTGTTGGGTGGATAAGTGGAGTTTGGAATGGCTTATATGTACAGTTTAGTTCCTTCATTTCTATTTCTTCAACTTCAACAAGGGGTTTTTCTTTTGGGGTATAGCGATTATGCGTTGCAGGTCGTTCAGTGAGATTTTCATATGTTTCTTTCAACCAAGTTCCGATATCATACATAAATCCATACGCTTTTTCTTTAAATTCTCTCAATGATCTACTGAAACTTGCTAGTGTGTTATTAAAGTAAATTGTCATATAGTCTCTTGTGGTGTATTGATAACTTTCTCCATCTAGTCTGCTACTTTGTGCGTTAGAACTATTGTTGCTTTTAAAATAACCAAATATGTTGTACATTTTGAGCCGCCATTAATTACTAACATACACATATTATATATTGATAAATTAAGGACTTAGTGTATTGATTAAGCACTTAGAAAGCGCTCTGTATAATAATTTAAAATGGAGCTGGAGCTTTGTAGTACAATGTTTTCAAACGTTTAATATAATATTGACTTTACAACGATAGTCACTTTAAATTAGTAACTATTGTTGCAGTTAAAGTATCAATGCCTTTTTTCTTTTATTTTTTTGCAATTCTTAGCATTTTATCTGCTGTATGCGTAATTAGTGTAAGAAATCCTGTGCATGCAGTATTATTTTTAATTTTCACCTTCGTTAACTCTGCAGTGCTTTTCATTCTCCTTGGAGCTGAATTCATCGCTATGATGGTACTGATAGTATACATCGGTGCAGTTGCAGTGTTGTTCCTCTTTGTAGTTATGATGCTCGATATTGACTACATAAGATTGCGCCAGGGTTTTGCGAAGCATTTCACTCTTGGTGCTATATTGTGTGGTGTGTTTTTTTTGATTATCAGTTTTGTAATCCGCAGCTCAACGCTGAATATAAGTAATGTTATAAACTATAATGCCAATAACGTGAAAGCTATCGGTAATTTGCTCTACACTGACTACATGTACGCTTTTCATCTTTCTGGAATTTTGCTACTTGTTGCAATTGTCGGTGCAATTGCTCTTACTTTGCAGGACAAGAAAAAAGGAGTTAAAAAACAGAATGTATTAAAGCAATTGACGCAATCTTCATCTGTAAAATTGGTTAAGGCTAAATTTGGAAAAGGAGTGGAATGGAAATAGGATTAAATCATTTTTTGATAGTTGCTGCTATTTTGTTCACTGTTGGGGTGTGCGGTATTTTCATCAACCGTAAGAGCATAATCAATATATTGTTATCAATAGAAATATTATTGTTGGCGATTAACATCAATCTAGTTGCTTTTTCTGCCTTTATGAATGATATAGTTGGGCAAATTTTTGTGATGTTTGTGTTGACTGTTGCGGCAGCAGAGTCAGGAGTTGGGCTTGCAATATTGGTTGTATATTATAGAAGCCGTGGCAATATAGATGTTGAACAAGCAAATTTAATGAAAGAATGAAAGTATGATGGATATACTGAAATTAATAGTATTTTTGCCACTTTTTGGTTCGCTATTTGCAGCACTTTTTAGAAAAAGTCAGTTAGTTACAACGGCAGGGATTGGAATATCTGCAGTTTTATCTTGGTATGTTTTTCTCACCTTCTCTGAAAATTATCACTTGAGTTTATTTCCTTTGTTTTCATTGAGCATCTTAAAAGTAAATTGGGCAATTAGTGTGGATGCTCTCTCATCCTTAATGCTTATTGTTATTACCACCGTTTCACTGGTAGTACATCTCTACTCTATCGGTTATATGGAGCATGATAAGGGGAAGTCGAGGTTTTTTTCTTACCTATCGCTATTTACGTTTTGCATGATTGTGCTGGTTGTAAGCGATAATTTCGTGCAGCTTTTTTTTGGCTGGGAAGGGGTTGGCCTATGTTCTTATTTACTCATAGGATTTTGGTTCCAAAAATATTCTGCAAATAATGCAGCAATTAAAGCATTTGTTGTGAATAGGGTAGGAGACTTTGCACTATTGATTGGAATCTTTCTTATTTATTATACATTTCACTCTTTGAATTTTACTGAAGTTTTTGACACAACTGATCTTCTTGGCACGCAGAACATTAGGGCATTCTGCTGTGAATTCAAAGTAACTCATATAATATGCATATTACTTTTTATTGGCTGTATGGGTAAATCTGCACAGCTTGGTTTACATGTTTGGTTGCCAGATGCAATGGAAGGGCCAACTCCTGTTTCTGCACTTATTCACGCAGCAACGATGGTAACAGCAGGTATATTTTTAGTAGCAAAGTGTTCTCCATTGTTTGAGTTATCAAATGTGGCACGAGAATTAATAGTTATCGTTGGAGCACTCACTGCTTTTTTTGCAGCCACCGTTGCAATTACTCAGAACGATATAAAGAAAATAATTGCTTATTCAACCTGCAGTCAACTTGGTTATATGTTCATGGCATGTGGGCTTTCTGCTTACAATGTTGCTATTTTTCATTTAATGACACACGCTTTTTTTAAAGCTCTACTATTTCTTGGTGCTGGCAATGTGATTCATGCAATGCATCATGAGCAAAACATTCAGAAAATGGGAAATTGCTGGAAGAAAATCCCTTGCACTTACGCTCTCATGTGGATTGGATCTCTTGCGCTTTCTGGGATATTCCCATTTGCAGGTTTTTATTCAAAGGATTTGATAATTGAACATGCTTATAGCACGGATAGCTTTGCTTTTGTAATAAGCTTAGTTGTTGCATTCTTCACAGCGTTTTACTCTTGGAGGTTATTGCTTCTTGTGTTCCACAGCCAAAAACAAAGTAAAATTAATATACATGAGGCACCAAAGATTATGCTTATACCATTACTGATACTCGCTTTTGGATCAGTATTTTCTGGAATATGGGGAGCAAATATTTTGAACATAACTAGTAATGCGTTTTGGAAATCAAGTTTAGTGATGATTGATGAGCATGGAGTTCATAATTTCTTTATAAAACTACTGCCAACCTTAGCAAGCCTAAGTGGAATAGCACTTGCGTACCTAATTTACCAATATCAAGTAATTAGGCAAATTAAGAGTAAATTTTTACTTAAGTTTTTGCAGAATAAATGGTACTTTGATGAGGTGTATGAGTTTGTTATAATTGCACCGATAAGGTTTATATCTAGGCTTCTATGGAAGTTTGATGTTAAGGCTATTGATTCATTTGGACCAAATGGTGTTGTAAGGTTGGTTAATGAATGTTCAAAAAGTTCTATAAAGTTACAAACTGGTTATATATTTGATTATGCATTTATTATGTTTGTTACTCTAATAATCGGTGCTTTATATATTATTGGAATTAAATAGAAGGTGTTGTTACTTAGTATATTCTTGCTTCCACTGATAGGAGCGTTGATTTTATCCTTAATCAGGATTAATCATCAATCTATACACTTAAGATTCCTTGCTCTATTTTTTGCTGTACTTCCATTTTTGCTTAGCATTGTAGCTTGTATAGAATTTGATTATAACAATGCGGACTTTCAGTTTGTCAGCTACCCAATTAGAAATGTTGGAATAGGGATAGATGGTATATCGTTGCTTTTCCTTCTGCTTACAACTTTCTTGTTTGTAATTTGTATACTCTACAACTGCAAAATGAGTTATACGACCCTAAAAGCCTATATGGCATTGTTTCTACTGCTTGAGAGTTTTGTAGTCGGTTTTTTCGTTTCACTGAATGCTATAAGCTTTTATGTGTTTTTTGAAGCTGTTTTAATACCAATGTTCTTTATTATTGGCATCTGGGGAGGAAAACACAGGGTATATGCAACGTTTAAGTTGTTTCTTTATACATTAACTGGCTCATTATTATTTCTACTTGGATTGGTTTACATCTATAACATTTTTGGAACGTTTAATATACAAAAATTAGCTACATTAGTGCCAAGCCTTGATCTTGAAGTGCAGTCATTGCTGTGGATTGCATTTTTTATTTCTTTTGCAATAAAAGTACCGATGTTTCCATTTCACACTTGGCTTCCTGATGCACATGTGCAATCACCAACTTCTGGATCTGTGATTTTAGCTGGCTTGCTTATTAAAATGGGGGGATATGGATTTTTAAGGTTTTCTATTCCAATGCTTCCTCAGGCAAGTTTGTATTTTTCAAATTTCGTTGTTGTGCTGAGCATTATTGCGGTGATATATGCTTCTCTAGTTGCGTTTGCTCAAGATGATATAAAGAAGTTAATAGCTTATTCTTCAATAGCACATATGGGGATCGTTACTGCTGGCCTCTTTTCATTTTGTGAGGAAGGAGTACTGGGTAGCATATTTCAAATGATTAGTCATGGCCTTATTTCTGCTGCTTTATTTTTATGTGTTGGAATGCTATATACTCGAACTGGAACTTTGGAGATTGCAAAATATTTTGGCATAGTAAACACAATGCCAAAATTTGGTTTTATGTTCATTTTATTTTCAATGGCTTCAATAGGGCTACCTGGAACATCTGGGTTCGCAGGTGAGTTTTTGGCTATGGTTGGAATGTTTAAGAGCATAGGGTTTTTTACAGGATTTATCGCACTTGGCACTATTTTAAGCGCAGTTTATATGCTGAATTTATGTAAGCAAATAATATGGGGGGTTAGCTATTCTAAATTATTAAATAACCGTTTGGATAGCATAGAATTTTCTGTCTTAATTCTGCTTGCAGTGTTTGTTATTTTGCTTGGATTTTACCCAACCCTTGCACTGAATTATTTGAAGCCATGTATGGCAAATTTGTTAGTCAAATATAATGCGCTATGAATTATATACAGATATTGCCGGAAACGTTCTCTATTATCTCCTCGTTAGTGTTGCTGCTGCTTGGGATTATATTTAACCGCAGAACTATCAACTTATTAGCACTTGGCTGCACAGTGGTAACTTTGATTATTTTAATTCTTTCGGCAGAAAACAATGAAATTTTTCTCTTTAATTCGTTGTTAAAACTCAATTTATACATCAGGTCAGCCCAAGGGTTAATTCTCAGCACAGGAATTTTAATACTTTTGATGCTGAATTTATCAAAATATGACTATAAGTATGAATTTTCAATGCTGATTCTTTTTGCGCTATTTGGCATGATAACTTTGGTTTCAGCAAATAGTCTGATTTCTTTTTATTTAGCTTTTGAGTTGATGAGTATATCTTTGTATGTTCTTGCAAGCTTTAATAAAGATTCGATTTATTCATGCGAAGCAGGAGTGAAATATTTTACACTCAGTGCATTATCTTCCTGCATTATGCTATATGGAATGTCGCTGCTTTATGGATATACAGGACAAGTCAATTTCTCTGAGCTCGGTTCATTCTTGCAAAACCATCAGATAACTTATGGAATAGTTTTTGGGTTAGTCTTTGTCCTAATTGGTTTGTGTTTCAAGCTTGCTATTGCTCCTTTTCATATGTGGGCTCCAGATGTCTATCAAGGTGCACCTACCATAGTAACTGCGTTTTTTTCTACGGCCCCAAAAGCTGCACTTGTAACATTTTTAATTCGATTGATGAATGAAGAGTTAGTAAATGTAAAAAGTTATGTTCAGCCTATTTTCTTATACGTTTCAGCATTGTCTGTTCTTATCTCAGCTTTTGGGGCCTTACGTCAGCAAAACTTAAAAAGGCTGCTTGCTTACAGTTCAATTGGTCACATTGGTTTTATATTTGCTTCACTTTCTATTTTTACACAAGCAGGAACAGATAGTGCCTTAATGTATCTGGTGATATATATCATCACAAGCATAGGGCTATTCTCATATCTTGTACAAATTGACGATGAAGATTGTGATATTGCAAATTTATCTGGTATAGGGAAGAAACGCCCAATTGTAGCATTTCATCTTTCTGTACTGTTACTCTCGATGTCGGGAATACCTCCACTTGCAGGTTTTATCGCTAAATTTTTTATATTCAAAAGTTTAATAAATTCTGGCTTTATCAGCCTGTCTTTGACCCTTGTGGTGGCGAGTGTTGTATCGTGTTACTATTATCTAAATATTATAAAAGCTATGTATTTCGATAAAGCTAGTGGTAATAAGGTTGCTTATTCTAAGGGCCTATTCATTATCACTTCGGTGGCTTCGCTGATCAACCTCGTTCTTTTCTTGTACGTTTTACTCACTCATTGAACTAAAGGGCTGACAAGGTGACCCCTGAGGGTTTTCATATTCATCATTACAAAAAAGTTTCAAGCACTAATAAAGAAGCGTTGGATTTAATTGATAAAGGAATATCAAATGAAACTATTATTGTTGCTGATAAACAAACAGAAGGCAGGGGGCGCACCGGAAAAAACTGGATTTCTCCAGAGGGTAATTTTTATGCAAGTTTGGTAATAAACCTCTTTAACGATTATCTGAATGAAAGCCAGCTTTCGGTGTCATTCCAGCGCGTGACGCTGGAATCTAGAAATCAAGAAGAATGGTCAAGCACACAACTGTACAAACGTTGTGGTATTCCCACCAAGGATGATGTCATCCGAGTAGCCTGGCACTGGGATCCAGAAAACTTAATTACAAATGGGCACATCAGGCAACTGTGTAATAAGAACTGGATTCCAGTGTCACGCACTGGAATGACACCACATACCACCTGCAAATTGCAATGTTCGCATAGTTATGTGTCAAGCACTGGGGAAAATACTGGGATGATAGAAAGAGGTTTAATGAATCAAGTTAGCAAATTAACAGAATTGACTTTTGTTACTGCTCTTGCTGTTGGAAATGCTATACTGTCATTTATAAATGGTCTAAATCTCCAGTATAAATGGCCAAATGACATTCTAATCGATGGCAAGAAAATAAGTGGAATATTGCTTGAAAAAAGATCCAATTCGAATTGGCTCATTATAGGAATTGGAATTAATGTCAGTCATGCACCACTTCCAGGAACAACGTGCATTAGCAATTACGGTGAGTCTGTGTCTAACATAGATCTGTTAAAGAAATTAATAATAAATTTTAATAAGCTAAGAAAGCAATGGCTACTTGATGGGTTTTATGCTATAAGAGAAATGTGGTTAAAAAAAGCATTCAAAATGAATGAGCAAATCAGTGTAAAGTTAGCTGACAAATTGTATGAAGGAATTTTTGCTGATATAGATAAAAGTGGTAAATTGGTGTTGCAGCAAAAGGATGGAAGCTTAATTTATTTTGATGCAGGTGAGTTATTTATTGATAATGCATTATGAATACATATGTAATTTTTGCTTACCTTATTAGTTTCACGCTGATTGCTGGAGAGCTAATTTTTACCATTTCTTGTTATACTAAAAGTAAAAAAATTCTAGAAAGCCTGAAAGATAATCATGAAGAAGAAACATAAGCGATTACTTATAACTTCAGGAATTTTCTGCTTTTTAAGTTGTGCAGTTTTTTTTATTTTAACAACGCTCAAAGAAAATATCTCATTTTTCTATACAGTAAGTGAGGCAATAGTTTTACCAAATGGTCAAAAACTAATCCGTGTTGGTGGAATGGTTGTTGAAAATAGCGTGATACGCAACGAAAGTGAAGTGATTTTTCAAATGACAGATTTTAATAAGAGCGTTATGGTGAAATATCAGGGAATACTTCCACCAATGTTTTCAGAAAAAAGTGGTGTTGTTGTGCAAGGTAAAATGTTTGATAATAGTACTTTTCTTGCAGATACAGTGTTTGCAAAACATGATGAGAACTATATGCCAAAAGTTTTAAAATAGATTCCTTAACCTGGCTGTATTGAAACGGTATGTAGAGAGAGTCACAGCCTAGAGACTATTACTCTTTCCAGTTTAACCCCAATCTGGTTCATTAATGGTATTGTTTTCTAATTCCTCTACTTTTGTCTGTAAGTTATTCAGGCTCTGTACTAAACCACTATTTTCATTACCAACCTTTGTAATTAGCTCGTCAAGCTTACTCCTTTCTTCTGTTAGCATGTCATTTAATTGACTGATAGAGTTGCTATTGTTATGCAATACATCATCCAATTCAGGAACGAATTTCGTGTTCAGCTCTGCGATTAATTTATCTAAAGCTTTGTGGACATAACCAAGCTGCGCTGGATTTCGCGCAACTGTTTCATCATAACCTTTAGGTTTGGTGTTAACTTCTATTTTGCTTATTACTTTAAGTTCGTTTTTGCTTTCTTGTTTACTATTATTCATGCTAACTCCTATAAAAAATTATAATTTTAAAATCAATTCAGCTACATTGAAGTGGTATGTGGAAAGAGTAACAGCTAGCAAGCTATTACCTTTTTTATTAAAGCAACCCGTTCTCTTCGCTAGTAGCATGAGGGAATATGGAAGCTTCTGCAATGCCTGGCTGATCATCACGAAATTCCTGAAGCTCATCTCGAAGAGTTTGAAGTTGACTTTTTATTTCAGTTGTATTGTTCCCTATATTTGATATAGTTGTTGACAGTGGCTCCACTATGCCAGTTGTAATGTTACTGCTTAAACTTGTGTTATACTCATTAATACTGTCTATCAAGCCATCATAACCCTTTTTAAGGTATGTTATAGCTGCGGCTGTTTGCTTCATTTCCGCTATAGGTATTTTTTCCAGTGGCTGATTTATATCAAAATCTAACTCCTTAGCACCTTTTTCTTTATTCTGAATTTTTACTGAATCTATACTTGGTTTTACAAAATCTGGTTTTGTAAAAACCGGGCTCTCAAGTTTTAGTAATTTACTTTGGTCTGAAGGCTCGTCACCAAAATATAATTCTACATTGTTTTTACTCATAATAAGTTACCTCCTATAAAAAAATTGATTTTCATAAATTGCTACCATACAAGTAGCATTGAATCGTTATTGTTTTCTACTATTGTAAAATCTGGAGCTTCTGCAATGCCTGGCATATCGTCCTTGATTTGCTTGAGCATCTCAATCATTTCCTTGTTCTGTTTACTCTGCTCGTCAAGTTTCCCTTTTAATGCATCAATAATAGCTTTAGACTGATCTTGATTGCTGAGATCACCGATCACAGCTGTCACTTTCTCATAAGGCAGTTTGTGAATGATGTCTTTAAGCTCTTCTGCGCCTACGTTATCCAAAAGTTCTTTAAACTGCTCATTAGACATATTGCGAGCAAAAGCTTGAAGTTTGTCTGGGGTGTCAACTAAAGACTTAATGATAATCTGAATCTTATTAGAATCAGTTAAATCCTGAGCAATTGCTTCGAGTTTCTCAGGATCAAGCTTATTAACTAAGTCTTTCAGTTGTTCTTCTTGCAGACTATTTACTAAAGCTTTCAACTGATCACCTTCTAATTCTTTGGAGAGTATTGTCAAGTGGTGCTCAGCCAAGTCTTTTGCAAGCACTGTAAATTGCTCGTCATTTAAAGTTTTAATAAGTGCTTTGAACTGATCCACTTTTAAGTGAGGTAAAATTTCTTTTACTTGCTCTGAATTTAATTTTCTCACTAGAGCTTCAAGCTGAGTATCATTTAAAATAGGAACAATTATTTGTAACTTTTCTGGATTTAGTTCCTGAGCGAGGGTTTTTAGCTGGTGATTGGTTAGATGATCCACTAAAGCTTGGAGTTGTTCATCTGTTAAGTTCTCTGCTAAGGCCTGCAACTGGCTTGAGCTCAGTTCAGGAATTATTTTTTGCAGTTGCTCGTTACTAAGAGTATTGGCAAGAGTTTTTAGTTGGCCGTCTGTTAGGCCCTGAATAAAAACTTTAGTAAACGCGTTTGATAGCAACAGTAGCACATCTCTTATATGTCTCTCACCGTAGTATAACATAATGTCTTGTAATACCTCATTGTCAGGTGAATCGATTATATTTCCTGCCTCGTCTGAAAAATAATATTTATTGTTGCCAGTATCTGAATCTTCCCATGTTACATATTTGTATTCCAATTTTTTTGATTTAATAGAACTGCTACACATAGTTTTGAAAGGCTGCACAAGCTCTCTTGTATATGATAACTTAGCCAACTCATTACCGTAATATACAAATGTATGGTTACTTTTTACATAATCTAAGTTAGAATCACTTTTATAATCTTTGGCTACCAGATTTCCTTCATTTTCTTCCTCCAGACATATGTAACTGTCTAGGCAAGAACTGCTGCAAAGTTTTATAGGCAATAAGCCTAGTACTACATCGTTTTTATCATCCAGCGATACAAGCTCAACTTTTTTAATAGGCATTGTAGGATCATTACCTTCAGGCCACTTTATCCTTGTAGTCGGGGTTTTTCTAAACACCTCTTTTCCAGGTATCATCTTAAAAACATGCTTTTTTCCACTCATAGGCGTTACCAATAAATTAATTGTTAGTATTCTAACATTTATTGATTAATTTATTGTTAAGTTAGTATATATTACAATTGTAATAACCAACATTACTTGTGTAGAGAAAAGTTACGAAAAGAAATAGAGATTTTCAGGGAAATAGTATAAAATCCTCATAGATTAAAATAAGCTGCTTTGACAGGTTTTGTGGCGGCTAGAGCTGTATAGACTGGTGGAGGCAAGCGGGATCGAACCGCTGACCTTCTGCGTGCAAAACAGATGCTCTACCAGCTGAGCTATACCCCCAGGTAATTCTTGCTTAAAGCATAAATCACTCAGGCTGAAATGCAAGAAATATTTATCTATTAGGCTATTGCCAAATAGTGTACAAATTCTGCAGGGTGTACACACTTCTCTATTTTTTTGTCTCCTTAGCGTTATACGTCACACCATCCAAATAAATCTGTGAACTGAAAATTAACAAGAAGTTTTCCTTTGGAAATTTTTTTAAATTATTCATAGATTTTTTAACTAAATTATCACTAACGCAGTATATTATATAATTTATTTAACCACACATGAAAATTTTAGTTTGATTAAAACGGATAAAAACTGTATTGATGTTTAGTATAGCTGAAAAATGAAATGATCCCGTAGCTCAGCCGGTAGAGCAACTGACTTTTAATCAGTGGGTCACGCGTTCGAATCGCGTCGGGATCACTCACAAATTTTGAAAAACATGCTAAAAGAACAAGACAAAATATTCACCAACCTAAATGGTAAAGGAACTCCACTACTTGAGGGTGCAAAAAAACGTGGTAGCTGGCAAAAAACAAAGGAATTACTGGATTTAGGATCAGAAAAGATCATTGATGAAGTAAAGAAATCTGGTTTGAGAGGTCGAGGGGGTGCAGGATTTTCCACCGGCCTTAAGTGGAGCTTTATGCCCAAAAATCTCCCAAAAGCATATTTAGTAGTCAATGCAGATGAGTCAGAACCTGGTACATGTAAAGATAGAGATATATTGCGATATGAGCCACATAAGTTACTTGAGGGAATTCTCCTGGCCGGCAAAGCGATCAGCGCATCAGTTGCATATATTTATATCAGGGGTGAATTTTATAATGAATATTTAGTTCTAAAAAAAGCACTTGAGGAAGCCTATAAAGAAGGTTTAATTGGAAAAAATGCCTGCAAATCAGGTTATGATCTTGATGTGTTTATCCATAGGGGCGCAGGAGCTTACATATGTGGGGAAGAAACAGCTCAACTCGAATCAATTGAAGGAAAAAAGGGCTTTCCTCGCATGAAGCCTCCATTTCCCGCAGGTGTTGGACTTTTTGGCTGCCCAACCACAATAAACAACGTTGAAACTATAGCCATGGTTCCAGATATTCTGAATCGCGGAGGAGAATGGTTTGCATCTCTTGGTAAACCAAATAATACTGGTACCAAGGTCTTTTGTATTTCAGGGCACGTAAACAACCCGTGTAATGTTGAAGAAGAGCTCGGAATTCCATTACGTGAATTAATTGAAAAATACGCAGGTGGAGTGCGAGGAGGTTGGGATAATTTACTTGCTGTAATACCTGGTGGGTCTTCAGTGCCATTAATTCCAAAATCTATATGTGATACTATTGAAATGGATTTTGATTCATTAAGAACTGCACAATCAGGGCTTGGTACTGCTGCTGTAATAGTGATGAATAAATCAACTGATATAATAGCTGCAATAGAGAGGTTATCACACTTTTATATGCATGAGTCCTGTGGACAATGCACACCATGCCGTGAAGGTACTGGATGGATGTGGAGGATTATGAAGAGGATGGTGGCAGGAGATATTAAGCCTGATGAAATAGATAAGCTGCTTGACCTTACAACTCAAATAGAAGGACATACAATTTGCGCACTTGGCGATGCTGCAGCTTGGCCGATTCAAGGATTAATAAGACATTTTCGCCATGTTATCAAAGAGAGAGCGATAATTTAACTTTACTTATACTTCTTAAGCCGTTTTGCTACTTAGCAACCAGAGCTAAAAAATATTGATTCCCTTCTCTTTTAGGTGCCAATTCTACCTTTGCGATATCTTCAGTGTCTCGAATTAGCCGTTCTAATTTTTCCAGTCCAACTTCAGTGTTTATAAGCTCTCTCCCTCTAAATCTCATTGTGACTTTAATTTTATGTCCGTGGGCAAGTAAGTCTCTTGCTTGACGCAATTTTGTTCCGTAATCGTGATCACCAATATTGGGACCCAGTTTAATTTCTTTTATAGTTAATGTTTTTTGTTTCTTTTTTGCTTCACTTGCTTTCTTTTTTATATCATACTTTTGCTTGCTATAATCCAGAATTTTACATACTGGAGGGGTTGAATCAGGTGCAATTTCCACCAAGTCTAAACCAACACCCTGTGCAAATTCCAAAGCTCGTTCTATTGGCACGATTCCGACCATTTCACCACTATGATCAACTAAGCGTACCTCCTTAGCTGTGATAAATCCATTAATTCTGTTTTTATTGTTCTTTTTAACTTGCAAACTTTAACTCCCTTAATTCAAATTAATACTTTTTAACAGCGATTCATTAGCCTTTTCCAAAGAAAAAGACTCCTGTCTTTCCGATCCTAAATTTCTTACTGACACAGTTTTACTTGTAACTTCATTTTTGCCTACAATCCACAATATAGGAACCTTGTTTGAACTATGCAAACGTATCTTATAACTAATTTTTTCATTGGTCAAATCAGTCTTGACTCTCACACCTTGTTCTTTTAAAATATTGCTAATTTCTGTGGCGTAACCGTCAGCTTCATTTGTAATGGTCAGAATAGCAAGTTGCGTTGGAGCAAGCCAAACTGGAAATTTTCCTGCATAATTTTCTATCAAAATTCCGATAAAACGCTCAAAAGTCCCAAGAATTGCCCTATGTAACATGACAGGGTGATGCTTGTGCCCATCTGCCCCTATATAAAAAGCTCCCAGACGTTCTGGTAAAATGAAATCAACTTGTAATGTTCCACATTGCCAATTTCTGCCTATTGCGTCTTTCAAAACGAACTCTAACTTTGGACCATAAAATGCACCTTCACCAGGGTTAAGTTTATAACTCAAGCCCGCTTCTTTAACGGCTTCAAGCAGCGCTTTTTCAGCTCTATCCCACACTTCATCATTACCTGCTCTAATATCTGGACGGTCTGAAAATTTCACAGAAATTTCATTAAATCCAAGCTCTGAATATACTTCTTTTAAAAGGTCACAAAACTTTATAGTCTCAGAATTCACTTGTTCTTCCATACAAAAAATGTGTGCATCGTCTTGCGTAAAACCACGCACTCGCATCAGTCCGTGCAATGAGCCTGAGCTTTCATTTCTATGGCATGTGCCAAACTCTGCCATACGTATTGGTAAATCACGGTAGCTCCTGGTGTGAGAATTAAAAATCTGCACATGACAAGGACAATTCATGGGTTTTATTGCTAACTTTTTATTCTCAGATTCGTCAACAATAAACATATTTTCACGAAACTTATCCCAATGTCCAGATCTTTCCCACAGCTCTTTACTTACTAAAATAGGAGTTTTTACCTCAAAATAGCCATTATTTATTAGCTTCTTTCTGATGTAAGACTCAAGAACATTATATAGAATATATCCTTGTTCATGCCAAAAAACCTGCCCAACAGCTTCCTCTTGAATGTGAAATAAATCCATATCCTTAGCAATTTTGCGGTGATCACGTTTTTCTGCTTCTTTGAGGCACTCAAGGTAAGCGTTTAATTCATCCTTATTTCCCCATGCTGTGCCATATATTCGCTGCAACATTGGGCCCTTAGAATCACCACGCCAGTATGCACCCGCTACTTTCATAAGTTTAAACGCTTTAACTCTACCGGTTGATGGTGAGTGCGGACCACGGCATAGGTCAACAAAATCACCTTGCCTATAAACAGTTAGGTTTTCACCCTCTGGTATGGATGAGATAATATCAACCTTATATTTTTCGCCTATACCACTAAAGAAATCAACTGACTGCTTGCGAGTCCAAACTTCTCGAACAAATCTGTGGTTACTTTTTACAATCTCTTTCATTTTCTTTTCTATTGCGGTAAGATCGTCCGTAGTGAAGGTACGATCTGTAGCAAAATCATAGTAAAAACCGTCCTGAATTGTTGGGCCGATAGTAATCTGAGTATTAGGAAATAGCTCTTTCACTGCCTGCGCCATTATATGAGCAGCATCATGCCTTATTATATCTAAACCCACTTCGTCACTCAGTTGTATCACCTCTATCTCTGCATCAGCTTCAATTTCACGTGAGAGGTCATATAGCTCACCATTTACTTTCAATGCAACTACTTCTTTCAAAGCATCCGGTTGTAATATATCAAAGCCAGTGACTTTACCACTGTATTCTTTTACTTTTTGTTCGGTTGAAAAAGTAACCCTAACCATAAATAAACCTATACGGACATGTAGCTTGAAGGCGGTTTGCTTCTTCCAACGGTGTCATCCCAGTGTCACGCACATAGCCATACGAACATTCATTTTCGAAGGTAAATTGCACAGCAAATGGTGTCATCCCAGTGCTTGACACTGGAATCCAGCTTTTTTGTAATTTCATTGAAAATGTTGCATAGTGTGCTTGTTCACAATCAATTTTACTGGATCCCAGTGTCAAGCACTGGGATGACACCTTTGTGTTTGAGGCAAAACAGGCTATAACATTTAACATACTGCCCTCGCAAACAAATGTTCGTACAGTTGTGTATCAGCTACTGGGATGACACCACCCCTAGTGGGCACTGCCCCTAAATCATAATGGATAACAGGGTTATAAGCTCTGAACATTAATAATAAGGGCTATTCTTTTTTAACCTGAGTGCAATTGCGTCTTCCCAAACTTCACCATTACGCAATAACTTTTCTTTATTGTACATTAGCTCCTCTCTTGTTTCAGTAGCAAATTCAAAGTTAGGACCTTCAACAATTGCATCAACTGGACATGCCTCTTGGCAAAGTCCGCAGTATATGCATTTTGTCATATCAATATCATAGCGCGTGGTGCGGCGACTACCGTCTTCTCTTTCCTCTGCTTCAATAACTATTGCTTGAGCAGGGCAGATAACTTCACATAATTTACAAGCTATGCATCGTTCTTCACCGTTTGGATACCTACGCAACGCATGCTCACCACGAAACCTTGGACTTAAAGGGCCCTTCTCCATAGGATACCTCAAAGTAACCTTTGGCTTAAACATATATTTTAATGTAATAACAAACCCTTTAATTAACTCTACAAAAGACCAGTACCAAGCTAATTTCTTGAGCATAAAATATTTAAAACTTGTGTCAGTCATTATAAATCATATTATCAGTTTTCAAAATAAATATTTTCACCTGGGTGACTTTTTAGGTATTTTGGTTTCTTAAGTGTAATATTGCTAAGTAGTTTATATAAATAATGACAAACACAAATGAAACTATTTTCGCTTTATCGACCGTATTTGGTAAGTCAGGAGTTGCAGTAATCAGAATTTCAGGCAACTACGCGCTTAAAGTTTTAAATCATTTTCATATTAAGAAAGAAATTAAACCAAGATTTGCTACTTTAGTTGATCTATATGATGATTCCAGTCAATTGATAGATAATGGAATAATCATCTATTTCCCTGCTCCAAACAGTTTCACTGGCGAGGACGTTATAGAGTTACAAGTGCATGGAAGCAAGGCAGTTATAAAAATCATCTTGGAGGAATTATCAAAAGTTTTCGTTATGGCCAAGCCTGGAGAATTCTCACTTAGGGCTTTTCTAAATGGTAAATTTGACTTAACGCAAATAGAAGGGATTGCAGACTTAATTGATGCTGAGACGAAAATGCAAGCTAAACAAGCGATTAAGCAGATATCAGGAGAATTGGAGAGACTATACAGCAATTGGAGGCAAAGATTAATAACGATACAATCCAAAATCGAAGCATATATAGACTTTCCAGAGGACATTTGGGCAGAAAAAAGTGAATTGGAAAAAATTAATAATGAAGTGCAATCTCTCGTGCAGTTGATACAAGAGCATTTAAATGATAATAGACGGGGCGAAAGGTTGCGTGAGGGTTTACATATTGTAATAACTGGTGAACCAAATGTCGGTAAATCAACTCTGTTTAATTTCTTAGCCAAGCGTGATATTGCTATTGTTTCTGAATATGCAGGCACAACAAGAGATATACTTGAAGCTCATATTGACATTGGCGGATACCCAATCATTCTCTCTGATACTGCTGGAATTCGTGAAAGTTCAGATCCAATAGAATTAGAAGGTATAAGTCGAGCGAAAAAGAGGTCTTTTGAAGCTGATTTAAGAATAGAGCTATTTCCTTTTGAACAACGACACGATGTCAATTATCAAGCCACAGGCAATATACCATCTGTCGTTGACACACAACTATGCAAATATTGTAATCAACAAACGGTGTCATCCCAGTGCTTGACACTGGGATCCAGATATAAAAATACTTGCAAATTATGCAATAGACAATGGATTCTAGAAACATGTGCTGAAAACAATGTTCATAGCTGGATTCCAGTGTCAGCTACTTGCATGACATCAGACCAAAATGACACCATTTATGTATTGAGCAAAGCTGACGATGTTATCAATAATCACAATATAAAAATTAATGGCATAGATCTTTTACCCATTTCTATTCTAAAGGAAATAGGTACAAACAAATTGATCTCTCTCATAAAAGAGAAGGCAGAGGAAAAATTTGGGCATGATAGAGACACTCCTGTAATCACTCGGCAAAGACATAGGAATCACATGAAGAAAGCACTGGAACATTTACAACGTTTTAATATCGATAATCCAATTGAGTTGATATCTGAAGATTTGAGGCTTGCTGCATTTGAACTTGGTGCGGTGATTGGAATTATTGATGTTGAGGAAATATTGAGTAGTGTGTTTAGCAACTTTTGCGTGGGCAAGTAAAGCTTTTATAGATTGCTTAAAATCAAATGTTGTGATAGAAAAGAAATGGACGGATGGCCGAGCGGTTTAAGGCACCAGTCTTGAAAACTGACGTACGTGATGAGCGTACCATGGGTTCGAATCCCATTCCGTCCGCACAGCATCTCGCTATGCTAGCTGATTTTTAGAGCTTATTTGGACTATGTGGTTCATAACGCTGGAAATCTTGTCTAATCTAGCCACATCTTTTAAAAATACATCCCTTTGTAAATTGACCTTGTTAGCAAAGAAAGCTAATATCTATAAATAGATCACCATCTGAATATGAAAACCGATATAGTAATAATAGGTGCAGGACCTGTTGGAATATTCACTGCTTTTCAAGCGGGAATGCTTGATATGAGATGTCATATAATAGATGTTTTGGATCAAGCAGGAGGACAATGCACAGCTCTTTACCCAGAAAAGCCAATATATGATATACCTGGTTATCCTGTAATCACTGCCCAAAAATTAATTGAGCAACTAATGGAGCAATCTTCGCCATTTAAGCCTGTTTACCATTTAAGTCAAAAAGTGGAAAAGATTTCAAATAACGAAGGTGAAAGCTTTACTGTCATAACGAACATAGGTACAGAGGTAAAATGCAAAGCCGTTATTGTTGCTGCAGGTAACGGAATGTTTGAACCTAACCGTCCACCCTTAAGTGGTATATTAGAATATGCAAATAAATCTGTATTTTACAGTGTAAATAAAATTTCTGATTTTCAGGACAAAACTATAGTCATTGCAGGTGGGGGTGATTCTGCGGCTGATTGGACTGTAGAACTTTCTAAAGTTGCGAAGAAAATTTATGTGATACATAGGAGAAAGGAATTTCGCTGCACTCCTGAAACTAGAAATAAATTAGAATCACTTGAAATTGATGGAAAAATAGAACTGGTAGTGCCATATCAATTACACGAACTAGCAGGAGGTAATGGGCAGTTGAGCGCAGTGATAGTAAAAAACATTGCCTCTAAGGAAGAAAAAGAAATATCCGCTGATTTTTTGCTGCCATTTTTTGGATTGTCAATGAATCTTGGTCCAATAAACAATTGGGGTATACAGTTAGAACATAGCCGCATAGTTGTCGACCCAGCTACACTTAAAACCAGTAGAGATAGGATATATGCAATCGGAGATATAGCTATTTATTCAGGCAAACTAAAATTAATACTAAATGGTTTTGCTGAGAGCGCCATGGCTTGTTATGACATATACAAAGTAATCCACAACTCTCCGGTTAATTTTCAATATTCAACCTCAAAGGGAATTCACGGAAAAGAAAAACTTCCTTGACAAACCTCGCCAGCTCCCTTATCATGAAACTGAAGCTATTGTATTTGCTTTCGCCAATCTGCAGATTAAAAGGTAAGGATTACTTAATGTATCGGCGTCTTATGTTCAATTTTTTGCAGTATATAGATACTGTATGTCTTTACAAAACTTCATCTACATCTAGATTTTTATCTAAATAAGCTGAACGCGCTTACAAAGCGTTACAAGACATCAAAAAATGCCAATACTCGACAGAGATAGTAAAAGACTAGCTAACTCGGGGATTCTTTGTCTTTTTTTCTGCTTAGTAAATTTCTTAAACGTTTGCAGCGTAAGTTAGTTGCAATTAAAAGCAGCTTAATCTCGCTTGTCAAGCGTTTAAAACATAAAAAACGCCAATATTTTAAAGCGGATAATAACCCCAGGGCTTCTTTTGCCTTTTTTTTCATTTGGTAAATTTCTTAAATATTTATGGCTAAACGACAACCGTCATCCCGCTGCTTGTTAGCGGGATCTAGAGATACCGCGAATGAATCGCGGTATGACGTAGGACTGCTGTCATCCCAGTGCTCCTTTTTTTGTCATCCCAGTGCTTGACACTGGGATCTAGTTTTCCATATAATCTCATCGAAAATGTTGTAACCACTTTCTGTGCTAGTTTGCTTGCTTACAAGCAAACTTTCCTGGATCCAAGTAGTCAGGGCACTGAGATGACACCCTCTTGGATGAAAACCAGTATCAGCTACTTTCATGACACCATTCTTTTTTCTGGATCCAAGTAGTCAGGGCACTGGGATGACAGGAGAAAGAGGCACTGGAATGACAAAGAGGGTACTTGGATGACAGGAGGTAATGCAGGAAGTCTAATAGTGCAGCAACACGGAACCCCAGGTCAGGCCTGCACCTATTGAAATCAGCAGTACCAGATTTCCTGATTTTATTTTTGATTCTTGTATTGCATAGTCTAAGGCCAGTGGAATTGATGCCGCTGAGGTGTTTGCATGCTTATCAACGGTATTAATCACTTTCTCTATAGGAAAATCTAATTTCTTTACTACTGCTTCAATAATACGAATGTTTGCTTGATGGGGAATTAACCAGTCAATATCAGTGATTTTCAAATTATTGCATTTCAGAGTTTCCTCTACTGAGGCTGTTAACTTATCCACTGCATGTTTAAACACTTCTCTTCCATTCATGCATATTTTTCCAGAATCACCAGTTGAGGATATCCCTCCGTTCGTACATAGTATGTCCACATTGCCGTCAGAGTATAAGTTTGTTGATATGATGCCGCTTCTACCCATTTCTGATTTCATCACCACTGCACCAGCACCATCACCAAAGAGTACACAAGTTGACCTATCTTCCCAATCAACAATCCTAGACATTATTTCAGCACCTATAACCAATGCATATTTAATTCTATTGTTAGATTTTATGAGCGAATCAGCAACTGTAACTGCATATATAAAACCAGAGCATGCTGCTTGTACATCAAAAGCAAATGCGTTTTTACATTTTAACTTACTTTGTACAATCGTTGTACAGCTAGGAAAAGTTTTATCAGGAGTTGTTGTAGCAACTATAATCAAGTCAATTTCATCTACTGAAATTTTAGCTTTTTCTATAGCACTTTTTGCTGCATTTACAGCTAGATCTGACGTTAGTTCTCCTTCATCTGCTATATGCCTTTGAACTATTCCTGTTCTCTGCCTTATCCATTCATCGCTCGTCTCAACTATCGATGCAATTTCGTTGTTACTCAACATTTTTCTTGGTAGGTAAGATCCAGTGCTTAATATGAAACTTTTATTCAATATGACTTACCCCGTTAATTATCTTTTGATTTAAATTTTCACTAATTGCATTTACTGCAAATTTTATGGCATGGGCAAAAGAAATAGCATCAGAATTTCCATGACTTTTAATGATGATACCATTCAGCCCTAAAAACATAGCTCCACTTCTAATTTTGGGATTAAAACGCGTTAAAGCTTTATTTAGTTTGGATTTTAACAATATACCAACAAGCATTTTCGCTATCCACGAATTGAATACTTCCTGCTTTATTAGATTGATAAAGGTACTAGCGGTTGCCTCAGCCGTTTTGAGCATTACATTGCCAACAAAACCATCAGCAACAATCACATCTATATTACCCTCTAAAAATTCACTTGCCTCTATATACCCTTTGAAATTAATGCCTGGAGCGTTTTTAAGCAACTCAAAAGCGCCGCGCACTGAGTCATTACCTTTAACTTCTTCTGTGCCGATATTTAGCAAAGCAACTTCAGGATTGTCAATTTTTAATGCTATTTTTGCAAATATACTACCCATTAACGCAAATTGAAATAATGAGTCGGCATTACAATCAACATTTGCACCAAGGTCAAGCAAAGCGAAGCTTTTTGTCTTAGTTGGACAGATAGAGGCAATAGCAGGACGATAAATGTTTGGTAATGTTCCTAAAATAAATCTGGAAATTGCCATCAACGCTCCGGTGTTGCCTGAAGATACCACTCCGAAAGCTTTACCTTCTTTCACTGCAACAATTGCAGCTTTCATACTTGAGTCTTTACGATGTCTCAGCGCAAAAGATGGCTTATCATTTGCAAGGACATTGTCAGAACAATGAGTAAATTCAGAATTGTTACTTACTTTTTTATATTTCAAAAGCAAAGGAGATACTTCTTCCTTATCTCCATAAATATGAAAAAAAACTTTAATGCCTGGGTCAACAAGGTTGTCTAAAAAAAAACCAGCACCATGAATTACGGAAAGAGGCGCAAAATCGCCCCCCATAGCGTCAAGTGCAATAACTATATTATTATTGACCGTAGATAACATATCATAATAGTCACTCTGCCTGTTGCTTGATGAAAACCCGTTTTCCTTTGTAACTGCCATCAACTGCTACGTTATGAGGCAACATGAATTCCCCAGTTGTTGAACATACCACAACATTCTTAGGCTCAATAGCATGATGAGAACGATGCATATTACGCCTTGACTTTGACTTTTTTCTTTTTGGAACTGCCAAAACTTCCTCCATTCTACTACAAAATTCAATTCATTAGTAACATGTTTTTTACAGGAAGTAAACAGGGATAGTAAAATAAGTAAGGTTTGCTTATGTAATTGAGTTCTATAGCTAAAGTGGCTCTACAATTTGAAAAACCGTCATTCCGCTACTCGTTAGCGGAATCTATACCGCGAATGAATCCATAGCTGTACGAACATTCATTTTTGAAGGTAAATTGCACAACAGATGATGTCATTCCAGTCTGGAATCCAGAAATTTTGCTTATAACTGAGCTGATGAGCTAAAGGTAGTTGTCTTATGCTAAAACAAACGTTTTTAATTAAGTTGCATAGAAGCTGGATCCCAGTGGGCTTTGTTGCATCGCTAGCTATGATGGATTAAAGATAAAAAAGATAGGGAATATCAGTAGCTTATTATTCTGGTATTTATAACAAGAACGGTCAGTGAATACCTAAATTTGAGTAAAAGAAATTTCACTACCACTCACTAATCTGGCTAAAATTCAAGAATTTCAATGCTTTAGCTATTTTCAATAGAATTAAATTTATTAATATAAATAACAAATTACTATTCTTAAATTTGATCAGATTGATTGCAAAAAAACAAGATTTTCAATAAGTTGCTTATAATCCTAATTATAGTTAGCCTTTCATAAGTAGCGATGCAACAAAGCCATCCCAGTGTCTGGGCACTGGCCCACTGGTGGGAATTGCTCCCAAACTACAACGTTCGTACAGTTGTGGATACCGTGGCGGTATGACGTAGGGAAACCTTTCTTGGGTTAAGCTTTAAATTAAAACATCAAGTATATTGAACTTAAAACATATCTCAGCTATACTTTGCGATAAAGTTAATAAAAATTTTAATAAAATCAGTAAGACTAACCTCTAGCTAAAATGAATACAAAGTGAGCTTTTTTGATATAAATAGTGTTAGAATAATTGGTAGGTACTTTATCAATTTTTTGTTAAGGCTTGGTAGTGCATTCATATTTTTTATTCAATCTCTATACCACTGCCTTGTGCCACCATATTATTTTAGCAACATAGCAAGACAAATTATAGAGATAGGCTTTTTCTCTCTGCCAATTGTTGGGCTCACTGGAGTTTTTATAGGAGCGGCGATAGTTTTACAAAGTAGCTTGAGTGACCCATTAATTAACCAAGAACAGATAATACCCAAACTTGTTACGATCACTATCATTAAAGAGTTAGGACCAGTTTTGATCAGCTTAATAATGGTAGGAAAGGTTGGATCATCAGTTGCAGCAGAAATTGGTACGATGCGCATCACCGAGCAAATAGATGCCCTTACAACTTTGAACATCAACCCTTTCAAATATTTAATTGCACCAAGGATTTTAGCGTCAATCATAGTATTTCCCATACTTACAGTATGTGCAGATTTAATAGGAATATTTGGAGGATGCATCACTGCAGTCTTCGAATTTAACCACAATTTAAATATATACATTAAACACACAGCTCAGTTCTTTAATACGTATGATTTTATAACTGGGCTAATAAAAGCAACTGCATTTGGCGCCATAATTTCTGTCTCAAGCTGCTATTACGGTTACCATTGCAAAGAAGGTGCACGAGGAGTAGGTGTTGCTACAACATCAACTGTTGTTTTATCGTCCATACTGATCATTTTAGCAAACTACATGATTACTTTGATACATGCGTAACCCCATAATATCAATATTGAACTTAAGCTTATCTTTTGATGATAGGACAGTACTAAAAGATCTAAATTTTGATATATTAAAAGGGGAATCATTAGTCATACTTGGTGGCTCAGGAAGCGGCAAATCTGTATTAACAAAAACAATTATCGGCTTGCTTGCTCCAGACTCAGGGTCTGTTAAAATAAATAGTAAAAGCAAAAATAAATTTGGGGGTTTATTTCAAAATTCCGCTTTATTTGACTACGTTACAGTGTGGGAAAATATATCTTTTAATTATAAAAAGCGCTTTAATATCAGCAAAAAAGAGGCAAAACAGCTAGCAATCGAGAAGTTAAATGATGTTGGACTGGAGGAAAGCATAGCAGATATGTTTCCAATAGAGCTATCAGGTGGAATGAAAAAAAGAGTGGCACTTGCAAGGGCGATTGCACACAATCCAGAAATCATTATTTTGGATGAACCAACTTCAGGATTGGACCCAATTATGTCAGATATAGTAAACGAGATAATAATAAAATTATCTAGAGATCTTAACCCTACAATTATCACGATTACACATGATATTCATAGCGCATTTAAAATAGCTGATAAAATAGCAGTATTATATGAAGGGGAGATCATTTCCCATGGAACTGTTCAGGAAATACAAAATACTAATAACGAATATATAAAAAAATTCATTCATTATATATAGCTAAAGATATATACACTATTGCTAACAGTCATATTTTTAAGTTTTAACTTTGTAAAAGGTAGTGAACATTGGAATTCAGATTTTTTTCAAACTGGATCCTATAGCTAACACGTCATACCGCGATTCATTCGCGGTATCTCGGCATAGATTCCGCTAACTAGTAGCAGAATGACGAATTTGTCGTTTTTCAAATTGTCGTAAGTCAGTTTAGCTATATATAGGATGACAGAAATTGTTTGTATTAGCTATATTCAAAAGCTCTATTGATATTTTGCAATATTTGTGATAAAATAATAGCTTAAGGTTGAGAGTAAAAATTTATGAGTGAAGCTCAAGGTCCAAACATTGCAGAATGGCAAGCGCAGCAGCAACACCAAGAGGCTGCTGGTGAGAAAAGTGGTTTTGGTCTTGGTCATAGTGACTCTGTTTCAACAGTTGTCGATGGAATGAAATGGTTGTTCAACTTTCATGAAGGAGCAATTGCTGCTTATAGTAACGTGTTTGAAGGTTTGGTGAGTGGCAGTAGTCTAGTAACATTGTTTGGAAAGTCAGGTAATATGTTTGGCATAAAACTTCTTGAAGGCCTTGCAGAATATTTTTCAGGTGGAGGTGGGGAAGATATGCCATCAGAAGAAATGGATATGGCTCATGGTGATGATGGACATCACTCAGATGATTACCCTCATGCCAATAACGAAATAGCTCATAATGCTGATGGTTTGCAAGACATGCATGATGCAGGTGATCACCATGGTCAATCTTTTTCACCTGGTCCTTCACCATCTGTTGGCGATGACCACGGACATGAACTTGGTTAAACACTTAAAAACTATTGAATAGTTGGAAGAAGGCCTAATAAGAAAAGTTGCTGTTGTTATGAGTTTGTCTTAGTGAAAAAGGTTTCAGTTTTGGGATCAACAGGAAGTGTTGGAAAAAAGACTGTAGATTTGCTCTCAAAGAGAAAAGAAGAATACCAAGTGGAAGCACTAAGTGCCCATTCGAACTTTGCTCTACTGGCACACCAAGCAAAACTGCTAAATGCAAAATATGTTGCTATCTCCGATGAAAGGCTTTACAAAGATTTGAAAGAAAGTTTACTTGGTACAGATGTAAAAATAGCAATTGGTGCTACAAATATTGCTACCATACCTGTTGATCTCTCAGTTGTTGCAATAGTTGGCATTGCAGGCCTTGGGCCAGTTATGGAAGTTATAGAAAGCGGTACCAAAGTCATTGCATTGGCAAACAAAGAAAGCATTGTTTGCGGTGGAAAGTTATTACTCAAAAAAGCTAAAGAAAAAAATGTACAAATAATCCCTATTGACTCTGAGCACAATGCAATTTTTCAAATTTTGCAAAATGACGACAAATGCGTAGAAAAGATCATACTTACTGCTTCTGGTGGACCATTCTTAAATTATAGCCTTGAGCAATTAAGAAATGTTATGGTAGATAAGGCGCTTAGTCACCCCACTTGGAATATGGGAAAGAAAATCTCGGTTGATAGCGCAACAATGATGAATAAGGCACTAGAGATAATAGAAGCACATAACTTGTTTAATATCAGCCCGGATAAAATTGAAGCAATAGTGCATCCTGAGTCAATAGTACATGGAATTGTAACTTATAAGGATGGGTTCAACTTTGCTGTGCTTGCAGAAACTGACATGGCAATTCCTATTTCATATGCTCTATCTTGGCCGGAAAGATCAGCTTTAAATCGTAAATTAGATTTAACAAAGCAAGGAAAATTGACCTTTCAAGAACCAGACCATAAGCGTTTTCCTGCGCTAAAGCTTAGCATGGCAGTGTTAAACTCTTCTGCTCCACAAACAAACAGTATTGTGCTCAATGCTGCAAATGAAATAGCTGTTAATGAATTTTTGAAGTCACGAATCGGCTTTTTAAAAATAGTAGAGGTAGTGGAATCAACAATGGAAAGTTTTGGTAGTTATACTGATATTAATTCACTATCTGATATAATAAATATTGATTATGAAAGTCGTATTATTGCTCACAAAATTGTTGAAAGTAAAGTTGTTGCGTATAGCTAGAGTAATGTAACCAGACTGCATTCTGTGATTTTTAGCAAAACACGATACACAATCGTCATTCCGCTACTTGTTAGCGGAATCTATGCCGAGATACCGCGGCGGTATGACGGTTCGCGGTGGTATGACGGTTAAGTAATTCGTCATCCCGCTGCTTGTTAGCGGGATCTAGAGATACCGCGGCGGTATGACGGTTCGCGGCGGCATAGCTATCTTCAAAAATATGGTTGAATAATTGTTAATAATAGTGTATAATTATTAATATTTTTAAGCACTTTGGCTATGGCTTTATCTAAGTTTCTCGACCCTAAGCTGGATTTAACCTTCAAAAAAATATTTGGCACTGAAAAAAATAAGAATATTCTCATACATTTTTTGAATGATATTTTAGGGTTTACCGAGATAAATACTATACAAGAAGTGGAATTCCTCAGTACTATAATGGATCCTGAAATTGCCTCTGATAAGCAAAGTATAGTTGATGTTCTTTGCAGGGACTCTAGTGGGGCTAGGTATGTGATTGAAATGGTGCGACCTGAAAGCCTTCGGTCATATTGTTTAAAAGGAGAGGAATTCATTCAGAAAGAAACTGAAAGGATTCTAAAGCTTATTGAACCAGATGTTTTGCCATCTGAGTCTACGCATCAGTGCGAATTGGGTAACCAGTTGGTGCCGAGCGACGCGGACAATGAACCTCCTCTTGATAAAGAAGATGCTCAATCGTGAGAGAAAGCATAAACTACAAGCATCATGTGGTTGGAGGGCTAGGCTTAGTGGTATGGTGAACGTAAGTGAAGCTTCATAAGTATCGTAACGATTAAAGAGCTAAAGATGCTGATAAGCTCCGACCAAAAGGTAATGTGGATGAGTTACATTTTTCATTTCTGGAGGTACGCAAATAATAATTCCACCGGTATAGAGAAGCCACCTAACCCACTATTGTATGACAAAAGGAACAGGATAAGCCTGTATTTTCGCCTATATGGCAGGCAACCCGCAAGGAATGCTGATGGATGTGCAGGTAAAGGATAATGGAGAAAGCGAATGCCATTTTGTAACGAAATGGATAGAATTTGTAACATTAATTCGCGTGAAAACGAGCAGACTTCCATTTGGTCCCTCATGACAAGAAACTTTGTTAACCACTTAAGGTAGGAAAGCAGATGATTACAAGTACAACTGTAAGTGCACCTACCAATAACTCCGAAGCATGGAACCAGTTACCCTGGAAGAAATGCCAAAAAGTTGTTATGAGGCTACAGAGGCGTATTGTTAAGGCTGTCCAACAAGGCAGATGGGGTAAGGTGAAAACTTTACAACACCTTCTCACACGCTCTTTTAGCGGCAAAGCTTTGGCGGTTAAGAGAGTAACTGAAAACCAAGGAAAAAACACAGCAGGTGTAGATCGTCAAATATGGTCAACTTGCAACACAAAATTTCAAGGAATAAAGCTATTAAAACAAAGAGGATACAAACCTTCTCCGCTAAAACGGATATACATCAGTAAGTCTAATGGCAAAAGAAGACCTCTTGGAATCCCTACGATAAAAGATAGAGCCATGCAAGCATTATACTTGTTTGCTTTGGAACCGATAGCTGAAACGATCAGTGATCGTCACTCTTATGGTTTGAGACCAAAAAGATCCTGCGCAGACGCTACTGTGGCTTGTCACTTGTTACTGGCAAGCCGTAACCAACTACAATGGATACTCAAAGGTGATATTAAAGGGTGTTTTGATAACATTAACCATGAATGGCTCATGAAGCATATTCCTATGGAGAAGAAAATTCTTCATAGCTGGTTAAAAGCTGGCTTCCTAGAATCAAAAACTCTGTATTCCACAACTGCAGGTACCCCACAAGGTAGTATCATCTCTCCAATACTAGCAAATCTAGCCCTAAATGGACTTGAAAAATCATTGGAAAGTCAATTTGGTAAACTTGGCAGTAAAAGAAGAAGCAAAATCAGAAGTGGAGTAAATGTAATCAGGTACGCAGATGACTTTATCATTTCAGGAATCACACGTGAAGTACTGGAAAATGAAGTAAAACCTCTAGTATCGTCCTTTCTTCAGGAGAGAGGTCTTATCCTTTCCGAAGAGAAAACAAAAATTACATCTATTACAACAGGGTTTGACTTTCTTGGTTGTAATGTACGCAGGTATAATAAGAAGTTAATTATAAAACCTTCAAAAGAAAGTATTAAGAAACTTCTTAATAAAGCACGTACATTGATAAAGGCAAACATAGCGAACACTCAGGCCGTACTAATCAAGTTGCTCAATTCCCTATTAAGGGGATGGGGAAATTACTACAGCCATGTGTGTGCGAAAAGAGCTTTTAACAAAATAGACCATGAAATTATGTGTGCTCTATGGAAATGGGCAAAGAAAAGACATCCTCGTAAAGGATTACGTTGGATAAAGAATCGTTACTTCAAGGTAATGAAACAACGCCAATGGGTCTTTGCTGCACCCATATGCAAGAACAAACCGAAAGAGATAAGGTAATTAAGACTGCTTAGGTTGATTGATATACCTATCAGACGACATGTTAAAATCAGGGCGGATGCAAATCCACTTGACTTAAAATGGAAAAAGTATTTTGATGAAAGAGTGAAACAAACAAAAATGTTAGCAAGCTCTTTCTCAAGAGAAGGTTCTCTACTGTTGGTGTCACCATTAAGAATGATGTTTTCTGAGGAATCATGAAGGACAAGCCGGTTCGAGAAAAGAAGGACTTAGATAAGGGGCTCAAGCGTAGTGTGGGGAAACCTGCATGCTGCGTTTCTAAGGGAGGGAGTAGTAGCAATACTACTTCCTTACCTAACCAGCTCGCTAGAGACAAGGGCTTCGAAAAACGCGCTCAATTATATGCCGCTAAAGCCTACTCAAGACAATTAGATAAATCTGGCAACTACATTGATTTAAAGAAAGTCTTCTTTATTGCTATATCAAATTGTAACTTACTTCCTGAAGAAGTTGATTATATTTCTACTCACAATATACGTGATATAAAAACTAACGGCCATTACTTAAAAGATTTTCAGTTTGTCTTTATTGAGTTGCCTAAATTCGCAAAAAATAAAGTAGAGCAGTTAGAAGGTATAGTAGAAAGGTGGTGTTTCTTTTTTAAATACGCAGAAGAAACAACAGAAGAGGACTTAAAAGAGATAGCAGAAAAAGCGCCAATAATAAAGCTAGCATATGATGAATTAGACAAGTTTCGTTGGAACGAAAAAGATTTAGTAGCCTATGAAGAAAGGATAATGGATCTACTCAAAGAAGAAGCCATTCTTGAATACAGACTTGACCTTGCTACTGAAAAAGGCATCCAAATTGGCGAAGAAAGAGGCATCAAAATCGGTAAAGAGGAAGGGAAAATTGAAGGAAAAATCGAAGTCGCAAAAGCAATGCTGGCTAACAATGTTGATGTCAACACTATTGTCAAATTTACTGGCCTTTCTATTAGTGAGATTGAAGAATTAAGTGTGAACGGTACAGAGTAATTTCAAAGTGCATTTGCAGTTGGAACGGATACATTTAATGAGAGTCCCATTTCACGGTGTTCAAATCTACTCCTTCTTGTACCATCTCCCAAAGTGGGCTCATTTCTCTCAGTCGGCCAACATTTTTAGCAACAAGATCTGCTGCATACAAAACTTCTTCTCTAGTTGTAAATCGGCCTAGGCCAAATCTAATTGATGAATGCTCAAGGTCATGGCCATTATTTAGCGACCGTACTACATAGGAAGGCTCAAGAGACGCAGACGTGCACGCAGAACCAGAACTTACTGCTAAATCCTTGATTGCCATGATGAGAGACTCACCCTCAACATAGGGAAAGCTCAAGTTTAGGTTGCCAGGAATTCTATTTTCATAATCACCATTTAAAACGATATCAGGAAACGCTTCTTTTATCTTGTTATACAAAATATCCCTTAATTCTTCCACTCTAGTTGTTTCTTTTTTCATTTCTTCTCTAGCAATACGTGCCGCTTCACCAAAACCAACTGCAAGAGGTGTTGGAACTGTTCCAGAACGCATGCCTCTTTCCTGTCCACCACCACTAATTAGTGGTATCAGCCTAACACGAGGATTCTTTCTACGTACATATAATGCGCCTATTCCCATAGGTCCATAAATTTTGTGGCTAGAGAGACTCATAAGATCAATGCACATCTCATTAACATCAATTGGAACTTTTCCAAAGCTTTGAGCTGCATCTGTATGGAAAAATATATTATGCTTTCTGCATATTTTACCAATCTCCTTTACAGGCTGAATTACTCCGATTTCATTATTTACCATCATTACTGAAATCAAAATTGTTTTATCAGTAATTGCTTCCTCAAGCTTTGATAAATCTATAATTCCGTTTTGCTTAACAGGCAAATATGTAACTTTAAAGCCTTCATTTTCCAGATGCCGACAAGAATCCAGAACACACTTATGCTCCGTGCAGACAGTGATTATATGATTTCCTTTATTTTTATAAAAGTGAGCAACGCCCTTGATTGCCGTATTATTTGACTCAGTTGCACCTGAGGTAAAGATAATTTCTTTGCTATCTGCGTTCACCAGATCAGCGATGTGTTTCCTTGCTTTTTCCACTGCTTCTTCAGCAGTCCAACCAAATGAATGGCTGCGAGAGTGTGCATTGCTGAACTCACCAAAGTAAGGTATCATCACCTCTAAAACACGGGGATCTACTTTAGTAGTAGATTGATAATCAAGAAATATTGGTAATTTTATTTTAGCATCGTGTATTTTTTTACTTTCAACATTCATAAAGCTACCACGGAGACAAAATTTACAATTATTTTATAGCATTAAAACTTAATTTTTTCAAGATATAATCTTGCATCAAGTACAAAAGTGTCATCCAAGTAGCTGACACATAACTGTACGAACATTTATTTGCGAAAGCAGTGTGTTAAATGTTATAGCCAGTTTTGCCTCAAACACAAAGGCAGTGCCCAGACACTGGGATGACACCCTATTGGTGGCAATTGCTTCCAAATCATAATGTTTGTACAGCTGTGCGCCGTGCGCTGGAATCCGTTTTAGCCCTTATCTATATCTCAGTTCCACCAACAGTTATTGCGTCGACTTTGAGTGTCGGCTGACCAACTCCAACGGGCACATTTTGTCCATCTTTCGAGCATGTGCCAACACCAGGATCTAACTTTAAGTCATTACCAACCATAGATACTTTTTTCAACACTGTTGGACCGTCACCAATTAGTGTTGCTCCTTTTACTGGCTGTGTAATTTTGCCATTTTCTATTAGGTAAGCTTCCGAAGATGAAAAAACAAATTTTCCTGACGTTATATCAACCTGCCCACCACCGAAATTTACTGCATATAGACCTTTCTTTACGCTAGATATTATTTCCTTCGGTGTATACTTTCCGGGCAACATATAGGTGTTTGTCATGCGCGGCATAATAACTTCTTTATAACTTTCTCTTCTACCATTACCAGTTGGGCTTACACCCATGAGTTTAGCGTTCATATGATCCTGCATGTATCCTTTTAGGATCCCATCCTCTATCAATATATTATAACTGGGTGGAGTGCCTTCATCGTCTACGCTGATAGAGCCGCGCAAATTGGGCAGAGTTCCGTCATCAACTACTGTGATGTCACTAGCTGCTACTTGTTTACCCACAGAATTTGAAAATGCTGAAACTTTTTTGCGATTGAAGTCGCCCTCAAGTCCATGACCCACGGCTTCGTGTAACAATATTCCTGGCCAGCCTGGACCTAAAACGACTGTCATTTCTCCGGCTGGAGTTGGAATTGCTTCAAGATTTACCAGTGCTTGTTCTAACGCTTGGTTTGCAACTTCTTTCCACTTTTTCTCAGAAATAAACTTACTATAAGAGTCCCTTCCACCATGCCCTGCAGAACCTCTTTCGGTACGGCCATCTTTTTCTACAATGACTAGCACATTAAAACGTACCAGAGGCCTGATATCGCTTAATCTGTGATCACCCTTTATTATTTGTACAACTTGCCATTCTCCACTTAGAGTTATTTTTACTTGCTTCACGCAGTTATTTTTGGACCTTACATACTCATTAACCTCATTGAGTAGCTTAATCTTTGAATTCAGATCCATTTCATTTATAGGGTTAATCCTCGAATATAGGCTTTTTGTCTCTTCGTTTAAATTTATTGAATTTGTCTTGTTTAAAGACACTGAGCTTTTTACCATAGAAGCAGCATTACTAATTTCTTTTTCGCTGATCTCAGAAGAACAAACGAAAGATGTACTATCTTCACAAAAAGACCTTAAACCAAATCCCCTTCTAGTATTCAAGTCCATGTGTTTTAATATGTTATCCTCAAAAACCAGGGACTCCGACTGGCAAAATTCTAGAAACAGCTCACCACCATCGCTATTGCTCAAAGCGTTATTGACTATTTTATATACGTTATTAATATTAACATTGTTTTGAGCAAAAAATATTTGATCTAGGTTTGGCATTACCTTTGAACTAAAAATTGTTTAAGTATACTATTTAACTTTAACATAGTAAACTATAAAAAGCCCGGGTGGCGGAATTGGTAGACGCGCTAGCTTCAGGTGCTAGTAACTTTTTAAGTTGTGGAAGTTCAAGTCTTCTCTCGGGCACTCTTAGCTTCCATATTGCTTATTGAATTAATTAATGTTATAATATAACATATTAGGTAATATTTATGCTATGTATGGCGAAAAAGATAAGTTAGCCTACAGAAAGAAGGTACGAACTTACTCGAAACGCTTAGTTACTACACTATCTACTATCTCTTTCATTGGATACATAGCGGCATTGGTCTTGAATATTCCTGTCTTAAGTCTGTATTTTAGTATTGCCGGCACTATATTCAGTGCACTTTCGTTTGCTTTAAATATATGGTCACTAAATGATCATTCCCGACAACAGAATCTTAATAAGAAATCTGGCATAAAAAACACTCCAGGACAAAAAAAGTTAACAAAGATCTATCTTGATATAGCATCCAGTGCTTCATTTCTAATAGGAGGTATTGCATCTATGTCGCTTTTTGAGTCTTCTGTTATTTATTTTGTTTCTACGCCTTTTTTTATTCTAGGCTGTGTTATTATGGCAGCTAATATCGTTCAAACTATGATTAGTGAACCACAGACAAAAAACGTCCTTGAGAATCTCTCTTCAAATACTGCAAGAGTACAAGCTTAAGTATTAACTTATTTAACTTATACAGGAATATTAGCTATATAATTCCACTGAAGGAAGCCATTCAAAAGAGTTCGATGTAATTAGCGTCAAAAAAGTGTAAGCAGAAATTGTGGGCTTATTGGGGTAGGAGCGCTTAGTACTCCTACTTCCACATAAATTACTTGAATAATTGCTCAAGCTATCAAAATAAAAGTTTTTATTCAGTAATTTGTGTATAAAGGGTACTATTTTACTAGTAGTGAAATAAATCAGAATGAAGTCTATTTTATTAACGAGGCCTTTATTGGATTCGTTCAATACAAGAAATATATTGAGAAAGTATGGATACAAAGTTTATATAGAACCAGTATTCACAATAAAGTACTTAAATCCTGATATATCTGCACACGAATTTGACGTTGTAATATCCACAAGTAAAAACAGTGTAAAGGCTTTTAGTCAAATATGCAAAGTGGATGACTTTCCGATTATTACAGTTGGTAATTCAACCATGCAGGCTGCAAAAAATTTGGGATTTTCTGATATAATCTCAGCAGACAGCAACGTTGATGGTCTGATATCATTCATAAAAGCTCACTATTCAAGTGCAATAAAGTTCTTATATATAAGAGGACAAGAAGTATCATGTGACCTAAAAAAGAGATTATCTGAAGAAGATTTTAACGTAAGAGAAGTTGTACTCTATAAAACAATCATTAAAAGGAGTCTAACTAATAGGTGTAAAAATTTACTGTTGGATGGTAAAATTGGTAGTGTTGCTTTTTTTTCCTCACAGACAGCAAGGGTATTTTGTTCATTAGTTCTAAAAAGTGGGCTATCTCATGTGATGAATAATACAGTTGCATATACCATGAGTAAAAACATTGCTGATAGTTTAAAGTTAATCAAGTGGAAAAAAATTATAACATCGAGGTTGCCTACTGGGGAGAGTTTAATTGATATAATTAATAAGGATTGCTGATGCTAAAGATTGCAACTTGGAATGTAAACTCCATACGTAAAAGAGTTAACCAACTTTGTAGTTTTATAGTTGATAGTCAGATAGATATAGTTTTGCTGCAAGAGATAAAATGTACGGAAGAGCAATTTCCTTATGCGGAGATAGAAAAGTTAGGATATGAATATGCTATCTATGGACAAGTTGCAAGAAATGGCGTTTGTGTTTTATCTAAATATCCGATACTGGAGAAGTTTAAAATTGACATTGTGGAAAGTCATCAAGAAGCACGTTATATAGAGTGCGTGATAAAGTATACCAATAGTAAGATAAGGGTAGGAAGTGTATACGTGCCAAACGGTCAAAGCCCGGACTCTCACGCATTTGAATATAAACTCAAGTTTTTTGATAACCTATATGAAAGGATGAGCACTTTGTTGAAGAATGAAGAGTTAACTATTATAGCTGGCGATTATAATATTGCACCGGATGAAATTGATGTTTTTGATTCAAACTTATTGAATGGCCAAGTGTGCTTTCATATAAGAGAACGTGAGAAGTTAAGAGCGATCTTGAATCTTGGGTTTAAAGATGCGTTTAGAATATCTCACCCAAATTTGCAACAATTCACTTGGTGGCATTATCAAGGCAATTCACTCAGAAATAATCAAGGAATGCGAATAGATTATATGCTGTTATCACCACAAGCTGTAGATAAATTGGAAACATGCTACATAGATGATAGATTGCGTAAGCTAGAAAATCCGTCTGACCATACTCCTGTTGTATGTGCTATAGAATAATAGCAGATCTCTTACACAATTCACTTTTAGCAAACCTGAGTAGTCTTACCTTTGCTGCTCTGTGGTTTTTCCCTTCGTTTGTTTTCCTTTCCTGTCCAAGATTGATCGTGCTGCTCACTTTTTTCGTTTCCCACCTGGGAAATTTGCTCAGGAACAGGCTGTTGTTCACTCTTTTCTTTTCCTTGGGAATTTTGTTCAGAAACAGAGGTGCCTTTCTCAACTTCTGTAACTGGGGTTTTTAAAATATCATCAATGCCCTCGAGAATTTTTCCATTCAGTTTTGCTCTCTTTTCTGTATCATCTTTATCTTGTGAGCTAGGGTCATACAAAGTACCTTTTTTGTTATTTGAAAAAAGAACCTCCACTCCTCCTTTTATGGCAAATATTGTGCCGATAGCAGTAAGAACTACTCCGAGTGTAGTAGGACCAAAAATTAACATTGGAATAGTGGAAAGAAGGACAGGAAAAAAGATCTTGCTTAAGAACGTTGTTACCATCTCTTCATCACTGAGTGGTGGTTCATCCTCTTCTTTCTTGTCTTTACCTAAGAATGGTATTTTTTCTTTCATCCCATCCATAAAGGAGCCAGAAATATTTTTCGGGTCTATTTTGATCCCTCCAATTAGCAGCAGCAGCATTTCCAATACAAACTTTATGGATGAATCTTTAGCTTCTGTACCACGTATATCAGCTACACACTTGGTTATTATTTGTTGTATTTTATCATTATTTAATTTCTCTTCTCTAGCTAAGCCTTGCTCTCTAATTTCTTTAAACATAGAAAGTAAAAACTGAGAAAAATTCTCTTCACTGAGTGGTTTTATATCTTTTGGATTGACATTATTAAGTAGTATGTCCTTATAAGCTGATATAAAATAATCAGTTATTTCTTTGTTCTCCTTTAATTCGGCTTTACCTTCTAATACTTTTACAAAGTAATCATAGATTACCTGATGTTCCTCTTTTTCAAAAATTTTCTCATCTTTGTTAGTTACCTGATTTGAAGGTTCCAAATTCTTTGTTTGTGGAGTTAATATTTTTGTCATAACTGAGTTACTCACATTTACTATACTTCAATTGTAGCATATTTTTCATATTAATTCAAATAATCTATACTCCTAGAATTCACGATGTTTAAGTCATAATTAAGGGAATTTAGACCCCAGTTGTCGCCAATTTTTATTTCTACTTCAAGTGGTATAGAAATTTCTATTGCATTTTCCATTATATCTTTTATAAGTTTTGCTGTTTCTTGCACCTTTTCGTCTTCTACTTCAACCAGTAGTTCATCGTGAACCTGGAGGATTATTTTACCTACTTTCAATTGGTCAAAAAGCTGAATTGTCGCACGTTTTATTATATCAGCAGCGGTTCCTTGCAGTGGTGCGTTTATTGCTGCCCTTTCTGCAAATTGTCTTATATAAGGAATTGTATTGTTTATGTCTCTTACAAAGCATCTCCTGCCAAACAAAGTTTCTACATAACCATGCAATCTTGCGATAGACACTGCTTTTTCCATATAGGCCTTTATTTCTGGGTAACAGGAAAAATAGTAATTAATGTATTCAGCAGCTTCCGCAATGGTAATTCCAAGCCGCTTTGCAAGACCAAATGGGCTAATGCCATATATAATTCCAAAATTGATGGATTTTGCTTTGCGTCTTAATTGCTCATCTATTTCTTGCACTCCAAAAACTTGCCTTGTGGTGATCTCATGAATATCTTGTCCGTTTGCAAAAGCTTCTTTAAATGCTGCAACGTTTGCAACGTGTGCCAGGAGTCTTAATTCTATTTGCGAATAGTCAGCAGAAATTATCTTATGCCCTTTTGGCGCAATAAATGCTTGTCTGATAAGATTTCCCTCTTCGCTTCTGATAGGAATATTCTGTAAATTAGGATTGCTGGAGCTCAGCCTTCCAGTTGCAGTTGCAGTCGTTGAAAAGCTTGTGTGTATTCTACCATCAAGTGGATCAACTTGCTTTATTAATGCATCAGTGTAGGTGCCTTTTAATTTACTTAAATGTCGCCAATTTAAGATTTTACTTGCGATTTCTACCCCTTCTTCTTCGAGTGCCTCTAGAACTTCATAATTGGTGCTATACGATCCAGATTTTTTTGACTTTTTCTTTTTATTAAGCCCCATTTTGTTGAATAAAACATCACTTAATTGTTTTGGCGAAGCAATATTAAATCTTTCTCCTGCCAAATTATATATCTCATCTTCAAGCACAGCAATTACCTGCTGAAATTTATCGGACAGCTCCTGTAATTTTTGTATGTTCAGTAATATCCCATTTTTCTCCATATCAAATATTACTTTCATAAGTGGCTTATCGAAGCGCTCGTAAATTGTGAGCAATTTTTCCTGAAATAACCTTTGCTTTAGCTTTTCATGAATTGCTATTAAAGTTTTTGCCGAGAAAATTTCTGCATTTTCACTCAAATTATGCGCAACTATGTTTGGAATACTGTGATCATGCTTTCCTGTATCCAAGCTATATGACATTATCATCAAATCATCAACTGAATCTAACATCTTCTCTATTGCAGGGAAGATTTTCCTGATCTCTTTAATGTTATGTATTATTTTAAGCACTCCATTTGAGAGCAAAGTTAAGTTAATTATAATGAGTGCATCTTGTATGCTGTCTTGCTCTATATAAAAAATATTACTTTCGCTATAAGATAGACTTAATACATTGTTTTCAAGGTGGTAATGAATTGCAATTTTGCCTTCATATCTACAATGCTCTAAAAATTTCTCTAACTCTTCACTACTATACTCTATTTTTTCTTCTGTGCTAGACCCACTATAGGAAAAAAGCTTTTCCACTTTCCCTATCAAGGAATTGAATTCATACTTCTTTAAAAAGGATAATAGTTTTTCCATATTTGGAGGGCGAACTTCACATTTTGCAATATCATGTTGAAGGTCTACTTTTTCGCATAGTGATAAAAGTTCTCTTGAAATTAGCGCTTTTTCCTTATGTTCAGCAAGAATATTACGAATCCTCGTTTGCTCGATGTTATCAATGTTCTCTATAATATTATTCAATGAATCAAATTCATCTAGTAATTTAGCTGCAGTCTTCGGACCTATTCCCGGAACGCCTGGAATGTTGTCAGATGCATCACCAGTTAGAGAAAATAAATCAAGAAGCTTGTGTGAGTTTACGCCAAATTTTTCTATTACTTGTTTTTCATCTATATATATATTTTTAATGGGGTCGAATATTAAAATATTGTGGTTCAAGAGTTGAAATAAATCTTTATCTGATGAAACGACTACCACTTTAAAGTCTTGGTGGTTGGCGTATTTTGCAGCTAGTGTTGCAATTATATCATCTGCTTCATAACCTTCAATCTCTTCATAGCTGAGGTTAAAAGCTTCTACCGCTTCCCTCAGTATGGTGAACTGTGGAGTTAGATCCTCAGGAGGCGTTACTCTGTTCGCTTTGTACTCAGGATATAAATTGTGCCTAAAATTCTTTTTCCCTGCATCAAGTGCTATAGTTAAGTAGTCCGAATGGGCAATGTACTTAAGAACCATATTCAGAAAGCCATATACACCACCTATTGGCATTCCTGTTGTGGTAATTAAGTGAGGTAGTACATAGTAAGCTCTGAAAAGAAAACCATAGCCATCGATGATTGTGAAAGTTTTTTCTTTCATTGTAGATATTTATGCGTGCTTTTGATGGTCCACTATTTAGCTGAGAAAATCAAGTTTTTGTTTTTCTGCTTTTGAGCGTTGTAAGAGATTTTACCGAAAATAGCATTCATGATGGGGATGTACACATATGACCTTACCCAGAAAAAGTGGAGAGAAAGTTTGGAATGTTTTTTACAAAAAGAATGATGCATCAAATTGTTCTGGAATGCAATAGTTAATAGTGACGTTGTTTGTTATAAAAAATTTCTATGTATTCAAATATTGCAGTTCTAGTTTGTTGAGCAGAGTGTTGTGAAGTATCAATAAGTATTTCTCTTTTCAATGAGCTAAAGAAGCTTTCTGCAACAGAATTGTCGTAACAACAGCCTTTATTACTCATCTATATTCTTTACAGCTAAGAGATATTGATACCCTTGCGCAGTATATTGTGAACCTTGGTCACTGTGCAGCAGTAGATTTTTAACAGGTTTACGCCTATTAATGGCCATTAATAAAGAGTTCATAACCAATTGTTTATTTATTGCACTACTCATTAACTACCATACGTGAGAATTATTGCTGCCAAATATAGCCATCCCTCCTTGGTTTTGATGTAAGTAATCCCATACTTTATTTGGTTGATCAACAATAAAGTTTTGATCTAGTATATTGGGAGCTACAGCTCTATTATCTGTTTGTTGTTTTTTAATTTTAAACTTTCTTCTCAGTATAGCCCTGATGTCATTTTTCTGCATAATACTTTGCACCGTTTTCAAATTGCAACTTTTACCCAAAGCCTTCAATTCAGCATGAATTTTAGGAGCTCCATATCTACATTTAGAAACTTGATATATTTTTTGAATAGCTGCGAGTAGCTCTTTATTTGCTGATTCTCTACTGCTTATTTTTCTTGTGGTCCACTTATAGTAGCCACTAGCAGAAAATCCTACATAATTCCTGTACTTTATAGCAGTTACTATATAAAAAAATATTTTACTCTTTTTGACTGGCCAGGGCTTTTTTTTAAATGTCTCTTTCCCTTGTTACTCTTGCTTTGTAAATCAAACCTCTCTTTGTCGTAAGGAGCCATGTTACCTCTACCTGGAAATGCATCTGCTGCCGACTTTTTTTCGTTGTGTTTCTTTATCCATTTTCCTAATAAACCACCCTTTATTCCTAAATCCTTTGCTGTTTTTGTAATTGTTTGACCTGCCTTTCTTTGTTCATTTGCCAGTTTAACAGCTTCCAATTTGAATTCTGCTGTATATTCTCTTACCATTTCTAATCCTCCAAAATTTTATTTTACCCAAAAAAACTCTTTTCTTTCTCTCCACTTTTTCTGGGTAAGGTCACTATTTCTTAAGTAATTTACACTTCAGAGTTTATCTGCTTTAAAGTTTACTCTATTCTGTTTCAGCATTTGTCATAAATCCTTAATTATTTCTGACTTTTTAGTTCAGTTTTTAACCATTCTTTCCTTAACTTAATGGCAGTGACAATAAGCCTATCTATCATTCTGATGTGATTTCAGTTTTGTTTACGTGCAAACTCTCTAATCCCACCTTGTAGTTAGGATAAATTAGAGAGACATTAAGATCTTTTTTAATTTTAACATTACTTACTCTCTTTGATCCTAAATAAAAACTCTGTGCATAATCTGGTAACTCAATTGGTTCTGGAGGGCTAACATTGAGAAGTTTGGTCGCATATATTACCACTTCAGATTGTGTAGTGGGTAAATCGTCTGCACAATTGTATATTTCACCAGGTTTTATGTTTTGCATGGAAGAAAATAAAATATTTGATATATCTTCAACGTGAATACGAGAAAAAAAATGCCCTTCTTTTTTCACATTCCTTGCTTTGCAAAGCTGCAAGTCAATTAACACGTTCCTACCAGGACCGTATATTCCAGCTAAACGAAAAATATGTACAGGCAATCTGCTATTCAGCCACCTCTTTTCAGATCTAAGGCGCTTTTCTCCTCTGATTTCTATAGGTTTTGTTTCAGATTCCTCATTCACCCAATTACCAGAGTGATCACCATAGACGCTAGTTGCAGACAAATAACCGAACCATTTTACATTTTGCAGGCAATCACCGTATCTCTCCACAACATCATCGCCATCTGGAGGAATAGAAATTAAAACGTGCGTTGCGCTTTTAAGCAGATCTTGACTAACTTTCTCATAATTAAAGAGGATTACATCTTGTATATTTTTACTTCTTGATGTGCCACTGACTTTCCAACCTAAGTTCAGTAATTTTTTCGATAAAAATTTAGCTACATATCCATAACCAAAGCAAAACAAGTGCATGAAAATTAATTTTTAAAATTCTTCTTGATAAATTCTACTCCTAATTTTATTCCCTCTTCATTAATAATATGCCCTAATGCATGAATTGGGTGTCCTTCAACATTTACTCCATTTTCTTTCAGAGCTTTAACCGCTAAGTCGAGGGACGAAAAAGGTACCACGTCGTCAGCATCACCATGGATAACACATATGTTAGGTTTTGATTTGACCTCTGGTGCAGTTTTTGAAGGTGAAAGAAACTTACCAGAGTATGCAACAACTGATGCACAGGATTGAGAGCGGGTGAGAGCTGTATGTATTGCAAGCATTGCTCCTTGAGAAAATCCAACTAAAGAAAGTTGCGTATCTTTTAAATTAAGCTCCTTTAATTTTGTATCAATGAAATGATTTACAATTGATGTAGCATTTTTTACTCCATTATATAGCGCTTCCTCACTACGATCTTCCAAGCTGAACCACTGATAACCATCACCTATTTCTCTTTCAAACGGAGCATTGGGTACTGTAAAATATGAACCCAGTAAAAACTTGCTCATAACTTTAGCAAGGTGAATGAAATTATCGCCACTTGAGCCCCAACCATGTAAAAAAATAATCAAATTTTTCTTATTTCCGCCTGCACAAATTTCTGGGCCTTTAAGTTCAATCATTTCTTTTCCTTTTGCGTTTATATTTTTATTTAACACTAATTTTCAAATTTGTAAAACCAATGTGCAATTACGTTCCCGATACTACAGATAAAGTGACTTAGGTTCATCGACGATTTGAAAAACCGTCATTCCGCTACTCGTTAGCGGCTGAGATACCGCGAATGAATCGCGGTATGACGTAGGGAAAACCTTAGCTATAAACCTCAGAAATAAGAAAACAAACTAGAAAAAATACCTCACTATAACTGCAGCCTTAAGCAACGTACCTTATTTATTTACGAAAACTGGTATAAACGCTATGCAAGTAGCTACACTACTTGCATGACATCAACAATTGACCTCGACTTACCGTCCAACTAGAAAGTTGTATATAGAATGACAGAAATCCAGATGTTATTTACTTACTTTCGATCTTTTCTATCAATTTTTTAACTAAACCTCTTAGCTTCTTACTGGATTCATCAAGCTCTTGAATTTGCGAGCTGCGCTCTTTCATTAGTTCCTTATAGTTACCTCTTATGTAGTCAATCATTTCCTTCATCTGAGCAATCATCTTGTTAGCATCCATGCTGTCCAAATCAGGTATCATGTTAGGCATAGCGCCTTCTAACATACCGCCAGCCATAAGCTGCTGAGATATTTGCATAAATGGTTTTAAAGTCTGATTAAGCAATTCAGGATCCTTGGCTAATTTTTCTATTTGCTCTTTGCAAGTATCCATATACTGCTTCATAAATTCATCTTCTTGCACTTTACCTGTCATAATTACACCTACTTGAAAATATCGATTCTTTATTATATATTGTTTTTAAATTAAAAACAATACAAAATACTCATCACAATTGCATTAATACTTTTTAAATAATAAAAAATGCTCCTTTGCTTATAAAGGGTCACATACTTTCTTTAACCACTCCTTATCTTTGACGCTATTTTCTAAGTTTTTATAGACAAATTGATGGTAGCCATTTATCCATTCAATTTCATCCTTAGTAAGCATTTGCACATTTATTAGTCTTCTATCATATGGAATAGAGGTCAGTTGTTTAAAGTTTAAGAAGCCGTTTTCTTGTCTGTTGACATACATCAGATTTTCAATCCTTATTCCATACTCTCCCGGAATGTAATAGCCAGGTTCGTTGGAAAGTATCATCCCTGGCGTGAGTTTCACTTTATTACTTTTTGATATTGCTTGTGGTCCTTCGTGTACTGATAGGTAACTTCCTACTCCATGCCCTGTACCATGCATATAGTCCATTCCAAATTTCCATAAATGCGTACGTGCCAATATATCCAATTCTCCACCAGTAGTGCCGGGGGGAAAGACGACACTTGCTATAGCAATGTGAGCTTTGAGTACTATTGTATAGTGGGTTATTTGCTCATTGGTCGGATTACCAACTACTACAGTTCTTGTCACATCAGTTGTGCCGTCAAGGTACTGGCCACCAGAGTCAATCAAATACAGTCCATCTTTCTGAATTACTTTATTCGTCTTACTGCTTGCACGATAGTGAATTATTGCCCCATTCTCATTAAATGCAGAAATTGTTGGAAAGCTCAATTGTTTAAGCAAATTCTGCTCTTTTCTGTATTCTAAAATCCTTTCTTCAGCTTCAAGCTCTGTACCAACATTACTTTCAAGCCAATGTAGAAAATTTGTAACTGCCACTCCATCTCTGATGTGCGCATTTATAGCCCCAGCTATTTCAGTTTGATTTTTTACTGCTTTATAAATTAAACAAGGATCCTCTCTTTCAGCTACCTGTTTATCTTTTATTACAGCCATGATACTCATTGGAGTTGTGTTTGGATCTATAACTATTGAATTTAGCTTGTGCAGCGAATTTTCTAGCTCACTGATATCAAAAATATTTATATGATTGCCTAAATTTGCTTCTATAGTTGAATGTTCTTTATCTTGAATAAACAAATCAACATTACCGCTTTTATACAATATAGCACGACCCAATATACATGGAGTATATTTAGCATTTTCGTTTCTTAAATTTAATAACCATGAAATTGAATTTGGATCAGTTAAAAGCACTGCTTCAGCTTCTTTATCTATACTTTTAGCGACTTTTTCACATTTGTCCTTACTACTTTCACCAGCATATTTAATAGAATGTAAAACCACTGCTTGTTTTCGATAGTCACTTTTTTTTCCAGCTAAACAGGGTATTAATTTACAGATATTCTCATACTTTCTTATATCTTCCATGGTAAAATATTGCAAATAATAACCTAGTGAGGCAGTCGATGTTAAGTTTGCTTTTATCCATTCGCATGGATCCTCTTCTTGTATATTATATACTTGAAAATTGCCCTGATCGAGCTGATTGTGAGCTTGTGTGATATAGCGTCCATCTGTAAAAAATTGGCACTTGTTGTTTTTTGTGACAATAAGCAGCCCATTTGTTCCTGTGAAGCCACACAGCTTTGTTAGCTCCTCTGAATACTCATTTAAATATTCGTCTTTAGTATGTAACACAAATGCATCAACGTTTATTTCGTGCATAAAAGAACGAAATTCTTTGATTTTTGACATGGAATGCCTCACGCAAAACTAGCAGCTACTTTCGTTTTCCTGTTTCTCAAATACACTAATATGCTCACTATCGCTGCGGGAGTGATGCCTTGTATTTGCTTTGCAATGCCAATCGTCGCTGGTTTTATTGTTTGTAGCTTTTCTATTACCTCACTTGACAAGCCTTTAACTTGTGAATAGTTGAAGTTGATTGGAATTTGAGTGTTAATTTCCTCTCGTAAAAACTTCATATCTGCTTCTTGTCTTATTAGGTAGGGTTTATATTTTGCTTCAATTTCAACCGCTTCGCATATTTCATTCTTAGCTCTATTATCCGCTTTGGTGTGTCCCATTTTGCCATTCCAGCGCGTGACGCTGCTTAACTCCGGCCATATTTCTTGTAATTTATTCCAGTCGATGTTTGGATAGCTAAGTAAATCTAGTGCCGTTTTTCTTATCCCATCATAAGATATTTTGATACCATAAGACCTAAGCTGCTCAGGAGTAATCGTCAGACTCCCTAACTTCTCTTCAAGCTGCTTAATGGATTCAAGTTTATTCTGTAAAACAGAGTATCTCTCATGCGAAACAAGGGAAATATCATAACCTTTTTGTGTTAATCTTCTATCTGCATTGTCTGACCTGATAGCTAGCCTATATTCTGCACGCGAGGTAAATAATCTATAAGGTTCGATCACCCCTTTGATGACTAGATCATCTATCATTACGCCGATATATGAGTCTGTGCGATGAAGAACAAAGCTTTCTTTTTTTTCAGATGCAGAAAGTGCTGCATTGATCCCGGCAATAATTCCTTGCCCTGCTGCTTCTTCATATCCAGTGGTGCCATTAATTTGGCCAGCAAAATATAGGCCTTTAATTTTCTTAGTTTCAAGAGTATGAAACAGCTCTCGTGGGTCAATATAGTCATACTCAACTGCATATCCAGGCCTTAGTATTTCTGCGTTTTCAAGTCCTTTGATACTCTTTATCATTTCACGCTGCACTTCAATAGGCAATGAATTTGAAATTCCGTTCGGGTATACAGTATCATCATCCAGGCCTTCTGGCTCTAGAAATATTTGATGACTACTTTTTTCTGCAAATTTATTAACTTTAACTTCAATTGATGGGCAGTATCTTGGTGCTATAATATCATCCAAATACGAAGAAGCTGACCTGTGCAGATTCTCTCTAATTATTTTATGCGTGTTTTCATTAGTATGGGTAATAAAGCATGATACCTGAGGTTGGTTAATTTTTTCTGTGAGATAAGAAAACGGCACAGGTGGATTATCACCCACTTGTTCTTGCAATATTGACCAGTTTATAGTGCCACGATCAAGCCTCGGTGGAGTTCCAGTACGCAATCTACCTAATTTAAAATTATATTTCTTCAACGTATTTGCAAGTTCTACTGCAGGCTTATCTCCCATTCTCCCTGAAGGAGTTACCTGCTCTCCTATATGAATCACACCCCGCAGAAAAGTCCCTGTAGTTAGAACGACTTTACTTGTCAGTATATGCTCCCCTGAGCTTGTTATTACAGCTTTAATGCACAATTCTCCATTGTTATTACTCTCTATAAGAAAATCGTCAACCGACTCTTCTTTTACCGTCAAATTATTATAATTTAGAATAATTTCCTGTATTGCTTGCTTGTATAATTTTCGGTCTGCCTGTGCACGCGGGCCCCATACTGCTGCACCTCTGCTGCTATTTAAAATGACTGAGTGTATACTTGCTTGATCGATTGCTCTTCCCATTATTCCATCAAGAGCGTCAACTTCCCTGACTACAACGCCCTTTGCAACTCCTCCGATTGCTGGATTGCAGGACATTTCCCCTATAGTTGAAATTTTATGAGTTATAAGCAGCGTGTTTGCACCAAGGCGAGCTGCAGCAGCAGCAGCTTCGCACCCTGCATGACCACCACCTACTACTACTACATCATATTTATGCATGCCTTCTTGAGTAATTCTTACTCTACTAATATTCTAACTATTAGCGGTTAATGTCAAATTTTACAGTAATTAACTATTTCAATCATCAGTGGCCAATGTATAGCTAACTCACGTCATACCGTCACGGTATCTCTAGATCCCGCTAACAAGCAGCGGGATGACGGTTTTTCAAATTATCGGGTTTTAGTGGGGCGAGCGACCAGGATCGAACTGGCGACATTCAGTACCACAAACTGACGCTCTACCAACTGAGCTACGCCCGCCAAGATATAAAATTTCTAACATAAGAGCGCAAATAGTCAATTGATTATTTAACTCTCCTTTTGCAGAGGGTTTTAAGTTTAGCCAATAAATATTTTCATTGATACTTTTACCATTATAGTTAATTGTATTGACACTAATGAAGTAGTGGTATGTTTAAAAGTATTTTCACATTTAGTTTTTTTACGGCTATTTCAAGGATCTCAGGGTTAATAAGAGATGTATTGATTGCTACGGTTATTGGTGCGAACTCTCTTGCAGACATATTTTTTTCTTCGTTTCGTTTTGCCAATCTATTTCGAGCATTTTTTGCAGAAGGAGCGTTCACTACCTCATTCATACCATTATATTCGACAGAATCATATGATAATAAAAAGGCATTTAATTTTGCAAGTAGTGTAATATCCATTACGTTTATTATCTTAGTAATTTTTTGCCTTATCATGCAAACTTTCTCCCCTTATATGATTCAAATTTTTGCTCCTGGATTTGACCAAAGTAAGTTTACCCTTACTGTTACTTTATCAAGAATTATGATGCCCTACATAATCTTTGTTTCAATTGCATCACTTATTGGTGGAATGCTGCAAGTAAAGCAGCATTTTGCTTCAACAGCTATTGCACCAATCGTTTTGAATCTCTGTTTAATCATCAGTTTGTTTGTGCCTTACGTAAAAACTCCAGCGCACAACCTTTCTATAGCTGTCCTTATAGGAGGAATTTTCCAGCTACTTTTGATACTATTTAGTGCATACAAGTTAAAGGCAGCTTTTTCTTTTAGCCTTGAATTAAGCAATGAAGTAAGGTTATTTTTTAAGCGTGTGATACCTGCAATTATCAACAATTGTGTAACTCAAATAAGCTTATGGATTGATACAATCATGGCGAGTTTTATACCAAATGCGGTGTCCTATATATATTATGCCGATAGACTAAATCAACTACCGCAGGGAATAATCGGTACTGCAATTGGTACAGTGCTTCTTCCTTTAATTTCAAAACAGGTGGATAATACTGAAAATATAGTCAAAATACAGAACAAGGCTCTCAACATAGGATTAATGTTAATTATGCCAACAACTGCTGCCTTTATCATTATTCCCGACATAATTTTACTTACGCTTTTTTCTTACGGCCGGTTTGATCATTATGCAGTGCAGCAAACTGTTCCCACTTTAATAGCATTTTCTCTTTCTTTACCTGCATTTATTATAAATAAAGTATTGCTACCTACATTTTTTGCTAAAGGCAATCTGAAAATACCAACCATATTTTCGCTAATGTGTCTTGGAATTAATGTAGTGCTAAACCTTTTGTTAATGAACGAGTATCAGCATACGGGGATTGCTATTGCTACTTCCGTTTCCACTTGGATAAACTCTATTCTATTAATTAGTTATTTAACAATAAATAAAATGTATAAGGTTAGCCAAGCGTTATTGTTAAATGTCATGAAAATTTTTGTAGCAACGGCAGTCATGTCAATAGCCCTTTATATTTTTAATTCTTTGTTGGCAGGATTATTTTTTGATAAAATGTTGGCTCGTATTGTTTATTTAACGACTTTAATAGCTTTGAGTGTTATTGTTTATTTTGGTATTCTCTATTTAATATTTAAGGGAAACTTTAAGCATGTGTAAATTATGAGACTTTCTTTATATGCTATATTATCAATCTCACTGCTATTAATTCTCATGCATGTTGCTGCAACTTTTAAGGATTGGAGTGGCTACAGGAAATATATCATAAAAGAGTTAGAGAAGACGTATGATGCTAAAGTGCATATTGGGGGAAAAATTAAAGTTTCGTTGATTACCCCAAAGCTCACTATTTATAATGTATACGTACAATACAACGAAAATAAAGAGCAAAAGTTGTCAGATTTAATTAGTGTAAGAAAAATTGAAATAAGGCCATCATTCCTATCGTTGTTTTTATTTTCGTTGCAACCAAAGTCAATCACATTGTTTGGCATGAAAAGCAACAAAGAAAATTTACTTAATATTACAAATACAAACGCCAGTGGTAACACAGTCGATATAGTAATAAAAGACAGCCAAGTAAGTTTCAAGAATGATTTCGCTGATATTGTTAACATAAAGGAAGTTGCTGTAAAAAAAAATAAGCAGTTTTTTGGTAAAGTAAAGGTAGGTGATAATAATTACGATTTTTCAGGAAAGGTTAATATCACAAAAAGGAATGTACACATTAGTGTTGAATCAAATTTTGTAAATTTGCTATTTACAGGTAATAGAAATCAAGAAGAACTCCAGGGTAATTTAACATTAACAATTAATAACAGTTCCGGTTCTGTGAGTGATTTAGCAAAAATCATTAATCTTAGCTTTCTCTCTTGTGTTATTCCTAGCGAAAATATCAAGATATCATCCAATATAAGTCTTAATGAAAGTGAGTTTACGGCAACTGACTTAAAAATTGATTCCAAAAGCATGCAAGCCAGCGGTACAATACAAAATGATAGAAAAGGCAATCACACTAATTTCAATATTAGCTTCAGTAAAGTTGATTTAGATTCCATACAAAATGATTCACAAAGAACAATGAATATGAAGGATCTTCTGGAATGTTTTAGAGCAGTTGTGCCAAAGAACTTGAGCTTAAATTTTAATATGGAAGCTTCTAACATTCAATATCAAAACAAAATATTGGACAATTTCCGTGCTGTACTAAAATCCACTGATGGCAAAGTAAAAGTTAATACGCTTCTTAAATTTCCTGGAATCAATAATATATCTTACTTATCAGGAGAGATCTCAAACAATAATGTCCTATCTGAATTCAACGGTGATTTATTAGTCGAAGGAAATGATTTTGAGTCATTCATTTCATGTTTTTTCCCTTCTATAAAGATGAAAGAAAACCAGAAAAATCAATTTACACTAAGTTCTAAACTGCACCTTGCACCAAGAATATTATCTATCTCAGACATTAGACTGCTAAATAATAAGGAATCCTTGCAAGGATCAATTAGAGTAAGCCACACAAAAAAACGCAGTGTGATCGATGGTGAATTTAGCATGCATAATCTTGATGCAGATAAATATGATCATTCATTATTTAGCAGTTTACCTAAAATGCAATGGCTGAAAAATTTTCAGTATGATACAAATATAAAGGCCCGTGTTAATAACCTTACATTGAATGATACGAAAATTAAAAATTTGGATTTTTTGCTGAAAATGGAAAAAGGTAAGCTAGTTGCAGATAAAATAAAACTATCTGGAGAAGATTTCGATATTACCGGTAATGCAAAAATATTAGCAGATCAAAAATACGCCAAACCTTTATTAGATGTTAACCTTACGGGCAGTAAATTTAATGGAAAAATTATTACATTACCAAATTTAGTAGAGACGAAAAGAAATTCAAGAAATGAGATAGATCAAATTCAATGGTCAACAAAGCAGCTTGATTTTTTGGATGATAAAGAAGGCTTTGATGCAAATGTGCAAATCAATACTGCAGAATTTAAAACCGAGCAGAATGTTTTAAAAGATTTTAATTTGGATGCGGTAATGAGAAACAACGCTATCACTATCAGGCAGGCAAGTTACGTATTAGAACGCGGGCAAGTGTTTTTTCAGGGTTATTTAAGATCAGACTCAATAAATACAAGATTTTCTATTGTAAATTTGGACACTAAAAAGATTGGTAAGGTTATAGGAATTGACAATGTAAATGGTCAGGTAAGCTTAAATGGTGAAATCAAAACTCAAGGAAAAAGTTTTCATGATTGGGCTAGTAACTTATCAGGAGATGTAAACTTACAAGCGCAAGGAATAGAAGTTACTAATGTAGATTTCAATTCATTTATCACTAATTTGTTAAGCAGTAAGAATAAATCTGAAATTTCCACACTTGCTTATGTTGATATATATAATGGCAAGACATTTTTTGAAAATATTAGCGGAAAAGCAAGTATTAAGAGTGGTATATGTTCAACTAGTTTACAGTTCGGGATTGATCAAGCATCAGGATCGATCTCTTCTAATTTAACCTTATCTAACTTCGCTTTAGCTTCTATATTCAGGTTCTTTTTCATACCACCAAATTATAGTAATCCAATCTATATCGATATGCATTTGGATGGCCCTATTTGGCGTCCTAAGATGAGTTTTGATGTAGACCAAATCTTCATCGCTCTGGTTGGCAAGAAAAATAGTTAATTTACTTAGGTGTACGGTTTAGGGGACAATAAACTCATCTGAACGGATACAAACTTAACCTAACTCATCACCACCTGGCAGTGGTGGCAAGCCAAATGCTTCTCTCTTTTCGTTGAGCGTCATGAAGCTTGCGTTTTCTACGTATTTCCACAACTTTTGTCTTTTTTCCATGAGAATTTCTATTGCATCTTTGTCATACGATAAGCACAGATCTTCACCAAATCTTGGTGTCAGCCAAGAATTCAGGTGACAGATAATATTTTCTAGCGTTGGTAAAACCGTCTGCTCCCAGAGGGATAAGCGTGCTTCGACTAAATTGCTATAAGTGTTATCACCCGGTATGCCAAGCAATTGCGGTGGAACGCCAAAAGCTAGCGCAATATCACGAGCTGAGCTGTGTTTGGACTCAATAAAATCCATATCCCTTGGCGATAAGCTCATTTCTTTCCACTCTAAGCCTCCTTCAAGCAATATCGGTCTTCCAGCGTTTATAGAACCTGAATAATGATCATTTATCTGCGCTTTTAAGCGTTGGTACTGCTCTTGACTTAAACTTCCACCACTTCCATCTTTTGCTGATTTTACAACTATTGCACCACTTGGTCTTGCCCCATTTTGCAACATCGCTTGATTCCAAGCACCCGCCTGATTATGTTGATCTATGCTATATGCAGCTGCCTCAATTGGTGATAACCCATACCAATCATTCAAAGGATTAAAGGTCTTTAAGTGCAACACTGCTGAACATCCAGTTAGTTTATCAACTTTAAAGTCATAACTGTTGTTATTTATGGTATAACGATAGATATAAGGAACGTTATTTCTCCCTGGAACAATTTCAACCCTATCGGGGCGCAGAAGATAAAGCTCTGTTGGTGGTTTTCTACTATTCTGTGACTCAACCATCAATATATAAGAATTGCCGTTAACTAACCGATAAGTTACAATCCCCTCAATAAATTCCGATTTTGATGTCATTGGATTAGGAGAATAAAGTAATTTCAGTAATGGATGGGCTTTTAATTGCGATTTTCCCTGTTCAGTAAGCTGGCAGAGAGTAAAAGGTACCGAAGATGCAGCACTTGCAATCATATTAATTGCTCGAAAGGCAATAACATTTTTTATGTAACCTTCCTCAGCAAAACTTACATAATCACGCTTACTCCAACTTGGCTCCATCATTAGCTGCAAAGCAGAATATTTAGTAAATACTGCGCTTTTTTTTCTTTGAAAAATATTGAGATTCATATATGCCTCCTAAAAAATTGAATTTGTGGTAGAATTATATCAATTGGTGTCACAGGAAGGATATACTAACGTACGAACATTATGTTTGAGAGCAATCTCTACACAGTAGTTAAATGGCAGGCACAATAAGGGGTAGCAAAAAGAATGAGCTTTTTTTTTGAGCTGAGCGAAGCCACCTAAGGTAGAAAATGAATCAGGAAGGAGTAAAAATATATTTAATATTTATATGATGTACTTACTTATAAATATCTTTTCTGTGTCCTATCTCTGTGATAACCACTTCATATTTTATAATATTTACGGAATAGATAACGCGATAATCACCTACCCTTAATCTTCTTTGTCCTTTAAATCTGTAATATAATGGCTCACCAAGGTTAATGGGATCAACTGTAAGGCGCTTATTTATCGCATTTATGATCCTTAATCTTATTGTTTTTGGAAGAGCTGGAAGGTCTTTCTCAAGAACGCTTTCTATGAAGATAATATTGTATTCCAGTCTACATCCTCACTTCTAATTTTCTTTACACCTGAAACATTACGTTTAGCAGCACGCTCAATTAGTATTTTATCTTCCTCATTTTCAATTGCTTCTTGTATTAGCTTCTCTGTTAGTTCTTTAATGGACTTATTTCTTATTTTAGCCAGTCCAGCAAGACACTCTGAAATTTCGTTGTTGAAAGTTATGCTAAATTTTGAGTTTGCCATATATTTTACCTAAAATCTACTAATAATTATACAACATTTTTCTGAATTTTTCAATAAAAAAAGTTGCCTATACGTAAAGAGGACCTGTGTTGACAAATAATTAAACATTTGTCATGTACTATGTTTGTTAAGGAGAAATAGCACAGAAGTTAGTATTAAGTATATTAGGAATAAGAAAGGCTGCGCCCAGTGTCACACACTGGAATAACAGGAAAAAACGAACTGCTATACTAAAAAAAAAGAAATAGAATATGACAGAATGGCTAATATCTAATCAGCTTATTGATTATAACTGTGCTGTAAAATCCATGGAAGAGAAAATTCAACAAATTCACAATAATTCAGCAGACGAATTGGTATGGCTACTCCAGCACCCTCCACTTTATACTGCAGGAATCAGTGCAACAGCTGATGATATTGTTGAAAAACTATTTCCCATATATAAAACAGGAAGGGGTGGTAAACACACATATCATGGTCCAGGACAGCGCATTATATATTTAATGTTAAACCTTAAAAAAAGAAACAAATGCGATATAAAGCTATATATTAGAGATCTAAGTAAGTGGATCATAAATGTTTTAAAGCAATTTAATATACTTGGAGAGTTTAGAGAAGATAGAATAGGCATTTGGGTAAACCATAACGGAGTAGAAAAAAAAATTGCAGCTTTTGGTATTCGCTTAAGAAAATGGGTAACTTATCATGGCATAGCGCTTAACGTCTTTCCAGACCTCTCTCACTATAAGGGTATTATTCCTTGTGGGTTGCAAGGTTATGGCGTCACGTCAATGGAAGAACTAGGAGTGAAAGTTCCACTCTCTGAATTGGATGATATACTAAAAAAAGAGTTTTATAAGATATTTTAATGATTGTTTACCTTTTATATTTCATTCTCACTTTATGTGCTAACACAGGTATTCATGCAATGGACCAAGTTGATATTATTGCTCCTTCCTCCAAGGGAAAAGAATCAGATCTGACTACTATAAAAGAATATGTAGAAGCTTTGGATTTTAATCCCCATATTTCGGAGAAAATATATAGTAATGATAACCCATTTTATTCCAACTCTGATGAATTCAGAGCAAATGATTTGGTTAGTGCACTAACCGGTGATAGTAAAATAATCTGGTGTATCAGAGGAGGAGAAGGGGCTTCTCGGTTAATTCCCTATCTAGAAAAGTTACCCAATGATAAAAAAGAAAGGATTGCTCAAAACAAAAAGATCCTCATAGGCTATAGCGATATAACTGCCTTGCACATCCATCTACAAGCTAAATATGATTGGCAAACTCTTCACGGCACCATGTTGGAAATGATAGTAAATAACTCCGTTTCTGAAAGCTCTGTTGAAAAATTGAAAGAGTTAATTCTTAACAAGCGGGATTCTATCAGATTTGATAAGCTAAAGATGATAAATAATGGCATTAGACTAAAAGATGGCAGATTAAAGTCTAAAATCATCGGTGGTAATATGACTTTAGTTGAAAACAGTATAGGAACTGTTTGGCAAATAAATGCGAAAGGTAAAATTCTATTTTTAGAGGACATAAGAGTCTACCCATACGCAATAGAGCGCAGTTTAGATCACCTAAAACAAGCTCACATCTTTGATGGAGTACATGCAGTAATCTTTGGGGATTTCGTTAACTGCTATAACGATAACCTTGTTGAAGTTGTAAAAGAAAGGTTTGCAAAAAGTGTTAACTTTCCTGTATTTACTATGAAAGGGGTAGGCCATGGACATACAAATGATCCTTTACCTTTTAACACTCACGCTATTATTAGCGTTCAAGACGAAAAAGAAGGTTTGTTTTTTATGGACGTGCAGAATGTTAGCTAATCTTATAGCTAACGCGAGCTCTACGTCATACCGCCGCAGTATCTCTTAGCCGCTAACACGTACTTAACCGTCATACCGCGATTCATTCGCGGTATCTCATCCGCTAACAAGCAGCAGTTCTACGTCATACCGCCGTGGTATCTTTTAGCATAGATCCCGCTAACACGTAGCGGGATAACGAGCTTATCGTCATGCTGCCGCGAACCGTCATACCGCCACGAACTGTCATACCACCACGAACCGTCATACCGCGATTCATTCGCGGTATCTCTAGATCCCGCTAACACGTAGCGGGATGACGGTTGTCAGGGTGTCATGCAAGTAGCTGACTACTTGGATCTGGTAGGCTTAAATCACAATGCCCGTAAAGCTGCGACCCTAGAGCTACTATCTCTCACCCACTGCAAATATTGCACGGTACTATCCACTTGATCATCGTGTCGAGTTTCAGGAAACATTAAAATCTCATACTCAAAATCGTTCAGCCATACTGCTTGGTGCGGCAGAAAAACCTTGCCAGACTCTATAATCGGAACAATTTGATAAAATCGAGTGAGTTTGTCATCATGTGGTACTATTTCGATAATTGGTAAATCACTGTTTGTCTTTAGCTCTTGCACCAATTGCTGACCACTTGTTTTTGCTTCGATTAAAATTGCGTGCGGTGTCCATCTTGCAGCTAGTGACAGAACTTGCTCTTTAAGCTTTGGATACTCAAGCTTTGCGCGATATACATCGAGTAAATAGAATGTATTGCCCACTTTTGTCCAGGTGGTGCAGACGCTAAAGTTGCTCATGCTGCTTGTTGAAACTGCAGTGTCCCAGCTCTGAGTGACATATGAGAGACTATCAGAAAAATTTCTATAGCGCTTCAGCCACTCTCGTTTAATTATACCACTTGAAAGTGGCAGAGGGTTTTGTTGATATTGTGCAGCAAAAGCGTAACTTCCAAGTTCAACCTTTATCATCTCAACTTCTTCTTTTCCTCCATCGAGGGGATATAGCAACTGACCTTCTTCTCTTGAGTATAATATTACGGGTGGTGTCATTCTAGCACTTGATGCTGTAATCCAGCTTTTGTACTCATTTGTAGTTACTCGGGTGACAGGAACAAGAAAAGGAGGCGCCGGCTTTTTGATTGAATAGATAATCTCCTTATTTTCAGATATCATCGGTAAACAAGTATGGTTCCATATGTTTTTCGGTTTGGAGAGAAGGTGCCCGGTTAAATCTTCTTGATGTAGCCTATGCATCACAAGAACAATTACTCCTTTTTTTCTATTGTTGAGCCTGGCTACTAAAGTCTGGTCAAACCAATTTGTAGCACGCTTTCTAAACGTTTCACTCAAAGCTTGGGCGGGACTCAGTGGATCATCCACGATGATGAAATCACCACCTTCACCTGTTAACGTCCCTCCAACTGACGTTGCGATTCTGTATCCTCTCTGCACTGTTTGAAATTTGTATTTGGTATTCTGATCTTTGGATAGTTCTACCTCTGGAAACAGCTCTCTATACCAACTAGACTGCATTATGCATCTTGTATCGAGCGAGTGCTTTTCGCTAAGCAGCCGAGAGTAGCTTGCAACTATTATTCTTGCAGTTGGCTGATTTCCCAGTATCCATGCGGGCCACGCAACACTAGCGCACAGGGACTTCATTGAACGCGGAGGCATATTGAATATTATTCGCCTCATTTTGCCAACATTTGCCGCTTCAAGTCTGTCTGCTATGACTTTTATATACTGATAATCATTATACTCACACCCCGGCACTACCGTTTGAAAACACAGTTCAATGAATTTTAGAAAGTTCATGATATAATGTTGAAACCAACGCGTGACGCTGGGATGACAAAAAAAGGAGCATTGAAGGCTATAGGTGAGACGTTGCGGTATCTCTAGATCCCGCTAACAAGCAGCGGGATGACGAATTACTTAACCATCATTACACCGTCATACCGCGATTCATTCGCGGTATCTCAGCCGCTAACAAGTAGCGGAATGACGAATTACTTAACCATCATTACACCGTCATACCGCGATTCATTCGCGGTATCTCAAAGCATAGATCCCGCTAACAAGTAGCGGGATGACGGTTGTCGTTTAGCTATAAATATTAAGAAATTTACCAAATAAAAAAAAGGCAAAAGAAGCCCCGTGGTTGGCTAATTACTTACATTATACTTTCAAGTATGGCGTTTTTTTATTCTAAACGCTTAATAACCGCGATTTAGCTGCTTTTTAATGCAACTAACCTTTAGTCATAAATGTTTAAGAAATTTACTAAACAGAAAAAAAGGCAAAAGAAACCCTAGGGTAGCTAATTATTCACTATCCATTTTTTAAGTTGGCGTTTTTTGATATTTTAAATGCTTTATAAGCGCATTTCAGCTTATATTAGGTAAAAACCTAGAAATTTTATAAAGACATAAGATGCACATAGTGCAAAAAATTAAACATGGGACGCCAGATACGTGAGTTTTTTTGTCATTTAATCTGTACAGAGAAGATAAATAAATAGCTTCAGTTTCATGATAAGGGGACTGGCAAGGCTTGTCAAGCAAGTTTTTTGCAATATCAGGGGATAATTTCGACCATAAATCCCTATCAATAAATTTTAACAAAAATACTTTAGTGCATTTTCAAATATAAGCATTCCATCGCCATATTTTGGCACAGCAACACCTAAACGCTTGCTCTTTTCTTTTTCAAGGGGCCAATTATCTTGCTGGGTAAAAAATATTCCCCTTTCTGGATGGGGCATTAAAGCTAGCACTCTTCCACTTTTATCTGATAAAGCTGCTAGGTCGTATGTAGATCCATTCGGATTGTAAGGAAATTGTAGGTTAGCATAGTTGCCATTTTTATCAATGTAACGTAATGCGGTGGAATTGCTCTCAATCAATTGGTTCAAAATATCTTGATCCATAAAAAATTTGCCTTCCCCATGAGCAATAGGGAGATATAGTTCACTCAGACCCCGTAGCCAAACAGAATTACTCTTTGAATTAACTCTCACTCTAATCCAACGGCATTGATAATTGCCTATATCATTATGGATTAAAGCTAGACTAGAGAATTCTGGAATTAATTTTACTAATATCTGACAACCATTACATATTCCTATAATCAGCTTGTCCTGAGATAAAAACTCTTGAAACTCATCCAACAAGTTGTTTTTAATACGTAAAGCAAACGCATTACCAGCACCAGTGTCATCACCATAGGAAAAACCCCCTGGAATTGCAAGTATATTGGTTAATTTCAGTTCACCTGGATTATCTATGATATCGTTAATGTGAACGATTTTTACTTCAATATTACCAATACCAAGTTTTCTGCTGCATTCCATAAATGCAAATGCAGTTTCTTTTTCGCAATTTAAGCCATAACCAGATAGGACTGTGATTTTCATGAATTGCTAAAAATTAAAAAATTCGAATTTCCTTTTTACAAAATTTGCTACTAAATTTAACGCAAATAACACCAATAATAAAGCTATAATTGCGATAGCAGCAAGTTCAACAAATGCAATTTCAGGATTGCTTGACCATATGTATATTTGCACAGGTAGAACAGTCGCCGGATCGAAAAAGGACGTAGGTGTATCAGCAATAAATGCCACCATACCCATCATAAGTAAAGGAGAAGATTCACCTAAAATCCTTGCAATTGCAAGCACAGTACCATGTATTATTCTTGGTAACGCAATCGGTAAAGAGTGATCTAATATCACCTTGATGTGAGGTGCACCGAGCGCAAACGCTGCATCTTTTATCGTAATAGGAACATTCGCAAAGGCATTTTTTGTTGCAATTATAATATTAGGTAACATCATAAATGAAAGAGTCATTCCACCAACAAGTGGTGAAGAGCGTGGTAGCCCAAATATGCCAAGATAGAGAGTTAAGCCCACTACACCAAATATTATTGAAGGCACTGCAGCAAGATTATTTATGCTAATTTCTACAATATTAGTCATTAGCCTATTTTTAGGCATAAATTCGTAAAGACAGATGCCCGACATAATTCCTATTGGTAATGCTAATGCTAGGCACACTATAATTGTCATTAATGAACCGATAAACGCTCCTAAAATCCCTGCATTTTCAGGTTCACGAGAGTCAGATTTAAGGAATAAAGACTTATTAAAAAATTTTTTCACTCTCCTCTTTTCTTTTAGCCAATCAAGTAATTTAGCATAACGATCATTCAAATATTTATCTTTATTTATTGAATTAATTATACTTGACGCGGTAAACCAGATCTCATATTCACCACTACCTTTTACTTTCTTACGAAAAAATTTCTCTAGTTCTTTGTAAGAATTACGACTTAAAATTTCGTCACCGTCTTTAAAATCAGTTCCTCCAAACACCTTACGTAAAGAATCGTTGAGTAAGCCAATGGACTTATACCGCAAATCACTAGGATTACTCGCCAAAGCAAGATCAGCATTTATTTCAACTGGCAATAAAATTTTCGTTACTGTTAAGGCACTGTAAGAGTTAACCAATATACTGAGCAATATACACACAGGACAGCCAAGTGAGATAACTAGTGCCGTGAAAGAACAAAAGCGTAGCGCTCTGTTCTTTTTATTTTTCCTTTTTATACGAGCATGTACACGCCTTGACTGAAGTAATTTAAGGAATTTTTTCTTTATACTCATTTACTTTTCTTTACACGAGGATTTGAAAAAACTTTCCCCTTTTTTGTCATGCAAGTAGCTGACACTGGGATCCAGCAGGCTTTGCCTGCAAATAATTTTTACATTTTCCATGAAAGCACAAACCAAAAGGAGAATAATGAATGCTGGATCCCAGTGTCGGAGCACTGGGATGACACCACAGCGGGAGGCAAACACAATGTTCGTACAGTTGTGTGTCACGCACTGGGATGACAAGAGAGAGTTCTGAGATGACACAATTGACATCACTCCCTATTGTATCTACTTAGATTTCTTTTTAACATAAGTAGTACGCTCTTTGATCCTTGCAGCTTTTCCAAATAGTTTGCACAGATAATACAGTTTTGCTCTACGAACCTTTCCTTTTCTTGTCACTTGCACTGAAACCAGTGCAGGAGAATAAACAAAAAACTGAGACACTATACTTTCTCCATGGCTCACTTTTCTGACTGCAAAAGAAGAATGTAACCCGCGGTTCCTTTTTGATATACATACACCTTCAAATATCTGTATACGTTCACTTGTACCGTCAACTACTTTAAAAGTGACCTTCAAATCATCGCCAGGACGAAATTCTGGTATTTCTTTAGCTAACACTTGCATTTGCTGTTCGTTAAATTTTTTAAGTAAATTTGTCATTTATCTCTCCACTCAATAATTCAGGCCTACGCTTTTTTGTTATAACATGAGACTGCTTCTGCCTCCAATCACTTATTTTTTTGTGATTGCCAGATAACAAAACCTCAGGTACTTTATATCCCTTCCACTGCTCAGGTCTAGTATATTGAGGATATTCAAGTACACCACCACCATAATTAAAACTTTCTTCAGTAATACTATCGGTATTATTTACTACACCTGGAAGAAGTCTAATGCATGCATCAAGAACCACCATTGCAGCTGGCTCACCTCCTGAAAGTATATAATCTCCAATACTTAACTCATAAGGAGTATACGCATCAATTATCCTTTGGTCAATACCTTCAAATCGACCACACAATATTGTTATATGAGGAAACTTTAATAATTCTCTGGCAATATTCTGATTAAACTTAGTTCCAGATGGAGTCATGTAAATAAACTTAGTGTTTTTATGAACAGAGAGCATACTATCTACTGCATCACCAACTACATCAGAACGCATAACCATTCCTGCTCCACCTCCATATGGAACATCATCCACAGTTGAATGTTTATCTTTCGCAAAAGAACGAATATTTATTACTTCAAGGTTCCATATTTTTTTTTCTAACGCTTTTCCGGCAAGAGAATAGTTCAAAAACCCCGGGAACATTTCTGGGAATATGGTTAATATTGTAACATTGAATGCCATTAAGGTTTATTTTAAGTTATTTGGGGCTATACTCTAAGAATAGTAAATTGATATAATATATAGTTAAATTAAACATGTCACTGAATAAAACGATATACGAAGGTAAAGCGAAAGCCATTATTGAAACTGAAGACTTATCAATTGTCATACAGCACTTTAAAGATGATGTTACAGCATTCAATAAGGAAAAATATGAAATAATCGATGGTAAAGGAATAATTAATAATCATATTAGTGCTTTTATCATGGAAAAGCTTGAGAAAGCAGAAATTAGCACACACTTTATAAAAACTCTAAACGAAAGAGAACAGCTAGTCAAAAAACTCAAGATAATACCTCTTGAGGTAGTAGTTAGAAATGTCGCAGCTGGCAGCTTTTGCAAACGTTTTAATATCAAAGAAGGTGAGAGGCTTGCATCTCCTATAATCGATTTTTTTTACAAAAATGATGACCTAGCCGACCCAATGGTAAGTGAAAATCACATACTGTATTTTGATTGGCTATCTAGCAAAGAAATGGATGAAGTTAAAACTACAACTTTAAAAATCAACGAAATATTAGTTCACCTATTTTCAAATGCAAGTATATATTTAGTTGATCTCAAGTTAGAATTTGGCAGATTAATAAATGACAGTACTAAAATCGTTTTAGCTGATGAAATTAGCCCTGATAACTGCAGATTATGGGATAAAAATACTTATAAAAAGCTAGATAAAGATGTCTTTCGTTTGAATTTAGGAGATTTAAAGGAAGCATACCTAGAAGTTGCAAAAAGACTGTCAGTAAAGTTAGGTTAACTAAATACTACTCTATCAAGTGGAGGGTTACATGCCTCATCAAGTTTTCCAATAATTTCAATTTTTTCTCCACGTTTTTGGAAATGATTTTTCACGTTTTGCATATTCTCAGAACTTACGATCAATACCATACCAATACCACAATTAAATGTTTTTAGCATTTCTTTCTTCTCTATTTTACCCTCCTTTGTTAGCCATAAAAATATATCTGGCCATTTCCAGGAATTAATGTCTATGTTTGCAAATAAGTTTTTTGGAAGAATTCGCGGAATATTGTCTACCAAACCACCACCCGTGATGTGCGCAATACCTTTTACTTGTGACATGATAGGCAGCAAAGAATCAACATATATTTTTGTTGGTTCAAGTAGTATTTCACTCCAAGATTTATTATTCCATAGAGATGTATCGTTATAATTTATACCTAAGCTTTTGAAAACATGGCGCACTAAAGAAAACCCATTTGAGTGAATTCCACTTGACTCTAAGCCAACTATATAATCACCTGCTTTCATCATACTACAGTTTGGAAGAATTTGCTTTCGATCAACTACACCAACCACAAACCCTGCAAGGTCATAGTGATTATTACCATACATTCCAGGCATTTCTGCAGTTTCCCCACCAACCAATGCTATTTTAGCTTGCTTGCACCCCTCTGCAATGCCCTTAACCACAGATAATAAAACATCTTTGGTCAAAACGCCTGTTGCAAAGTAATCAAGGAAAAACAAAGGCGTTGCTCCTTGTGCAAGTAAGTCATTTACACACATTGCAACTAAATCTATACCTATAGTATCATGTTTATTCACTTCTTGAGCTATCAACAGTTTCGTACCTACTCCATCAGTTGAGGAAACGAGTACTGGATGGTCATACTTCTTACTTAGTGCAGCAAAATCAAATAACGCAGAAAATGAACCTATTTCGCTGATTACTTCTTCTCTAGTAGTTTCTTGAGCAATAGGCTTGACTTCTTTTACTAACTTATTATATAGTTCAATATCTATTCCTGATCTGGTATAAGTATTCATAATCCTTTTATAAATTTTAAAATTGTTAATACTATATTAATGCCTTGATATAAAAAGTGCAACGAAACTTTCTCTTAATTGACTATTATATACTTACCAATATAGGGTAACTTAAATCATTTATAATTATCCAATGAACGAAAATACCAAAAACATACTGTTAATAACGGAACTGCTATCAGGACGGCTGCTTCATGACTTTGCTAACTCTATGAATGGAATAACGTTTGGCGTAGAAGAGCTTGAAGTAATAGATAAGAATGATGCTGATGCGCAGAAGGAAGCGTTGTTGTTTCTTAAAGAAAGCTCCGATGATTTAATATATAAACATAAAGTTATGAAGCAGGCATATTCTTCTTCAATGGATAATTATAGCTTTGATAAGACCAAATCTAATATCGAAAATTATTTATTAAAAAAAAAGTAAAGCTTACGTGGAAAATAGACGCATACTCTGCAAAAAATAAGGAAGATTTAATTGAAAAGATAAATAAGATAATTTCTAATATGGTGCTAACTATAGCCAGTGCAGTGGCGGAAGTTGAACTAGTATCTGTTTTACTGAGTCAAACAGAAGATAAAATGCTATTAACTATAAAAATTCTAAATGAACACAAACCAATAAGCAAATCATTAGTAGACAAATTAATCAAAAAAAATGACACTAATTTAAATACAAAAGATATTAATATCTATATGACCTCTTTATTATTAGAGTACTATAACACTGAAATGCATTATACTTGCGAAAATAATTTGCTGGAAATAGGTTTAACTATAACTTGAGTTGCATATTTGGTTATTACAACTTTTTCTTCGTGTCAAGGCATTCCCCGACAAGGGGTACCAAATCTAATTTTTGTAATCACTTAAGTCTAGTACTATTTTATTAATGTAGCGCTCATTTGCATCTTTGATGATAAACTTCATACCATTTTTATATTTAATGACTTCATCTACAGAAGGCACTTTACCAGCAATCGAAAGAATCAAACCACCAAGTGTAACATAGTCTTCTTCAGGGTCACGTAATTCTATTTTTAGATCCTCTTCTATATCTTTTATAAGAGCCCTTGCTGATACTTCAAACTTATTTTGAGACAATTCAGTAATGGTATATTCTGAATTTATTTCGTTTTCACTATCAATGTTTGGTATTAGTTCCTCTATAAGATCAGTCATTGAAATTAAACCATCAGTTCCACCATATTCATCCAATACGATAGCTAAGCATGATTTAGAAGAGTTCATCCTAACAAAAAGATTAGTTGTCTTCATCGAGGGTGGAACAAATATTACGCTTTGTATAATATGTTTCAGATTAAAATTTTTATCCCTATTAAAAATAACATCTTTTACATAAAAAAAGCCTATTACGTTATCAAAGTTATTTTTATAAATTGGTATTTTAGTGTGGCAAGTGTTTTTTATCTTCTTTATGATTTCACGCTCGCTTGACTCAATGTCTACTGCGCATATCTCTGTACGTGGAGTCATTATATCCATTATACCACAATCGCGGAATTTTAATAGACCATTAAATATATTAAGGTCTGGCAGATCTTTCATTAATGCCTCAGTCGCACACTTTTTCAACACAGAAGCTTTTTTGAAAAGGAAGAGAAAAATTCTATATGCTATTTTTTCTACTAAGGTTCTTTTTTTACTCAATTTATTCCCTGTAATGGCAAAAACGTTTTCAGATTAGATTTATCAAGAAAACTGTTATTAAATGTTTAATAAGCATGTGAATAATGTCAAATTAATTTGTGAATTATTTGTTGATATAAAATACCAACAATTGATCAACAACTTTTTCAACAACATATACATAGTTGTGTAACAATGCATGATGGTAAAGTATTTTCCATAAAAGAAAATTACTAACACTCTAAACACCTTGCTTATACACATAAATCATAACAGAAAATCAATAATATACGAAAGTTACTCACATATTTATCCACAAGTTGAACAACGCCAATTTTTACTGAATTTTAAGTTAGTAACAAGTTATTGATAGAACTATTATTGTTACTATACTTTAATATACAAAAGAATAAATAGAATAGATTGGAAAGCGGCAAAACAACAATAGCGAAAATTATTAAGAGAAATGAGCCGGGTGGAAGAGTGCCTATCTGGCTAATGCGTCAGGCTGGCAGGTCTCTTCCTGAGTACCGCAAAGCAGTAGAAAATATGAATAATTTTATGGAGATATGCTACAACACAGATTTAGTGACAGAATTGACGTTACAGCCGGTGACAAGATTTGACATGGATGCGGCGATAATTTTTTCAGACATTTTAATAATAGCTGATGTTTTGGGTTGTGACGTGAATTTCGTACGCGGTGTAGGTCCAATAATAAAACCCGTGGAAAGTCCTAAGGAATTGAAGGGTCCACAAGAAATTGAAACTAAAACCTTACCAATTCTAAACGCTATAAAAAAAGTCAGAAGCCAATTACCAAAAGAAAAATCTCTCATAGGATTTGCTGGTGGACCATGGACAGTAGCCTCATACATCATAGAAGGTAGGAGCAGCAAAACTTTTTCCAAAGTATTAAATTTTTATCCTTCGTGTTTGAAGGAAATAATTGAACGAATAACGGAAGTAACGATTATTTATCTAATTAAACAGATAGAATTTGGAGCAGATGTTATTCAGCTATTTGACAGTAATGCTGGTGCGTTATCGGAACCATTGTTTAAAGAATATGTTATCGAACCAACAAAGAGAATTATCTTGGCAATAAAGGATAGATTTTCTGATTTTCCAATAATAGGTTTTCCAAGGTCTGCTGGAAATCTTTATAAAGATTACTGCGAACAAACAGGTGTATCTGCAGTAAGTATAGATTATAATGTTCCAATAAAATGGGCGAAAGCGAATCTAAACATCCCTCTACAAGGAAACCTTGATCCTAATCTTTTAGCCTATAATAAAACGGAAGCAATCAAAGAAGCAAAACGTATAATAGATTGCTTTAGAGATTTACCCTTCATATTTAATCTCGGACATGGAGTACTCCCTGATACTCCAGTTGAAAATATTGCTGCATTGGTAAACCTGGTAAAAAGCTACTAATACAATACACAAAATTCTAGCTTTTTTGTTGTACGGGGTTTATCATTTGAATTTAGCTTCAGTAAGATATGTCAGACCTTGCAAAAAGAATGTCCCTAATAAAACCATCCCCTACGATTGCTGTAACTGATAAGGCAAATAAGTTGAAAAATGAAGGAAAAAAGATCTGTGTTTTAGCCGCAGGAGAACCGGATTTTGATACTCCAGATCATATAAAAAAAGCAGCTATTCAAGCAATAAGTGAAGGTAAGACTAAATATACTGCTGTTGATGGAACGCGTGAGCTGAAAGAAGCAATAATTAATAAGTTAAGAAAGGATAATAACCTCGAGTACACGCTTAACCAAATCTGTGTTGGTACAGGTGCTAAGCAGGTGTTATTCAATTTGTTCATGGCAACAATTAACTCTGGAGATGAAGTTATTATTCCAGCTCCTTATTGGGTTTCATATGTTGATATGGTAAGTCTTTTTGGCGGCTTGCCAGTTGTAGTAGAATGCAAACAAAATTTTAAACTGACAGCGGAATTATTGAAAAGCAGGATAACTAAAAAAACTAAATGGTTAATTCTTAACTCACCGAACAACCCTGCAGGAGCTGTGTACACATGTGATGAATTGAAAGACATAGCACAAATATTGCTTGAATATCCACATATGAATGTCGTTACAGATGATATTTATGAGCATATAATATACGACGAAAAGTTTTTTACTATCGCTCAGGTTGAGCCGAAGCTTTATGATAGAGTTTTTGTAGTCAATGGAGTATCAAAAGCCTATGCAATGACAGGCTGGAGAATAGGGTATATTGCAGGTAGAAGTGATGTGGTAAAAGCTATCTCTACGCTGCAGTCTCAAAGCACTTCTAATCCAAATTCGATAGCACAAGCAGCAGCAGCAGCAGCATTAAACGGTGATCATAGTTTTTTGAAAGAAAGAACAACGATTTTTAAGAGTCGTAGAGATTTTATGGTGAAAGAGCTAAATTCTGCCCCGGGATTATCAGCGTCTGTTCCACAAGGTGCATTTTATTTATTTGTCTCATGTGAAGGATTGCTCAGTAAAAGCACAAAAAGTGGTAAGATAATAAATAATGATTTAGATTTTACTGAATACTTACTGGGAGATCATTTGGTTGCTGTGGTTCCAGGAATTGCATTTGGTCTAGAAAATTTTATCAGAATTTCTTATGCAACCTCTCAGGAACAATTAGAAATTGGATGTGATAGTATTACTAAAGCGTGCCAGGAGTTAAAATGAAATAGACTATCCATAAGTTGTATATTTTGCCATACTTCGCCAAGGTTATTTTGAATGTTCTAACTTGTGTTTTTCTATGGAAGGCATTTTTATTGATTGAGCAAGTGTCTTTCTAATATTGAATTCCTCATTTTTTTCATTTTGTTGCAGTAAGTTAATGTTATTTATTTTATTTACTAAATCTTTCCCCTTTTCCAGAGTCTTTAAATCACTTTCGTTAATGTGATGTTCATTGTAAAATTCTGCAACAATTTCTTTTCTTTTCGGATAAGTATTTAAAAATTCCGACACCTGATGTTTAGCAACAGCTTGAATAAATTTCTTATTAAATCTTGAATCGTTATATAGATCTTCTAAATTTTCATCGTAGTGTTTTGCTTCATTTACAGCAAGCTTTATTATCTCTTCTATACCACTTAGAAGTTTCCTATACAATTTGTCGTATCTATTGCCTAGCACGTGTGTAGCGAATGTTTGTTCAATGTATTTTGTTATGTAATTTTGCAGCGTATTATCTATCGTGCTTATATTCATCAGCCTGCTTTAATATTATATTAACTATTTTACACATAAAAAGGTTAATATTGAATTAATAGAATACTTCTGAAGTCAAATTTTACTGAAAATTATGGTATTTAAGATATAATTGTCAGCATGAAATAAAAACATAAATAAAATGGATCTTGTAACAAAAGTGAAGCTCAAGATAAAGATGAATAAGGGTAAAATCATAAATATACTTATCATTTGTGGTGTAATTTTTTTCATATACCTTATTCATGAGCCAGTTGTAGATATGGTAGAAAAAATTATAAGTAAAATAAAAGGTCTCTTTTAAAAATAGAAAAAGTGAACTTTTTCCATCATCCAAACTTGAACCTGGAAAATTTAGTTAATGCATAAACTACTTATGTTGGCTATGAGTTCAACTGTATAAAATTCCGGTAAATTAAAATAAGTATTCATAAAAATATTGTTTTCTATAAACAGAGTATCTATAATGCCAGCTTTGGGGTAAAGTATTGCAGAGGAATTTTTTAATCTGGTTGTTGGCGTCACTGTTTTATGCATACCAATATATATTACGCGTAATTCCAAATATTATAATTCCTGAATTGGTAGTAAGTTTTAATATAGGAACAACAGAAATAGGACAATTTTGTGGACTGTATTATGTAGGTTATGTGTTAGCACATATTCCTGTAGGTATTCTTTTAGATAGATTTGGTTCTAAAGTTGTTATACCGATTTGTATTGCATTAACATCTTTAGGTGCTTTACCTTTAGTCAGTTCTAATGATTGGAGTTATTCTATTATTGGAAGAATAATTACTGGTATTGGATCCTCTGCTTCAGTACTTGGACTCTTTAAAATAATAAGAATCTATTACCATAGAGAAAAATTTGCCATGATGTTCAGCATATCGGTTATTATTGGCATTTCAGGTGGTGTATTTGCCACCAAACCATTACATGTCTTACTTGATAAGTTTGGGTGGGATTATTTATTTACTGTGTGTATAATGCTTGGATTATTGCTTGCTTTAACTACCTTTATATCTATACCTAAAGTTGGCACCTCAGACGAAGAATTAAATATTAAAAATTTAAGCAAAGTTATATTTAATAAAGATATTTTATTGATAGGTTTGTTTGGCGGTTTTATGGTTGGACCATTAGAAGGCTTTGCAGATGCGTGGTCCGCAACATTCTTGCATGAGATTACGCTATAGATAGACACATTGCATATAGCATTTCAAAATGGATACTAATAGGCTTTGGCTTTGGGCATTTATTACTTCCTTACATATTAGCAAAAAATCCAACCAAGCACTATGAAATAATAATTTCTTGTGCTATGGCCATGATAATTGTGTTCTTATTACTTTTTATATGCAATATTAGTGAACTCCTGGCATGTATATTACTATTCATTATTGGTCTTGCTTCTGCATACCAAATTGTTTTTACTGCTAAAGTTGTAAGTTGTGTAAAAAACGAAGCAGTAGCAAGTGCAGGATCTGTAGGTAATTCCATAGTTATGAGTTTTGGTTATTTTTTTCACGTCATTATTGCAAATATAATGAATTTTTATTGGAACGGTGAAATTATCGATGGAAAGCCATTTTATGGAACTGATGTAATGGTTAAGTCTATGTTAATAATACCTATATGCCTACTAATAGGAATGATAGGCTTTTGGTTACTTAAAGTTATAAGCTGTAAAAAGAGCTAAGCAGATTTAGATGATTAATATAGTATTGTTTTTTATAACTAAAGTATCTATAATCCTAAATTTTAGCTGAGATTCATGTTGCAGAGGAATTTTTTAATCTGGTTGTTGACGTCACTGTTTTATGCATACCAATATATATTACGCGTAATTCCAAACATAATTGCGCCTGAATTAATAACAAAATTTAACATAAGTATTGCAGATGTTGGCCAGTTTGGTGGGTTATACTATGTAGGCTATACGCTAGCTCATATACCTATTGGTCTTTTCCTTGATAGATTTGGACCAAAGTTTGTTTTACCTGCTTGTACCGTTTTGACATTTACCGGAACACTACCGCTTATATGCTTTGATGAGTGGAGTTATTCAATAATTGGAAGAATAATTGTGGGAATTGGGTCATCCGCTTCGGCAATTGGAATCTTTAAAGTTGCAAGCATGTATTTTGCGCAAGAAAAATCAGCAAGAATGGCCAGCTTATCTATAATTATAGGAATTTTGGGAGGGATATGTGGCGGGTTACCTTTAGACTTCTTACTCGATAAATTTGGCTGGAATTATGTTATCTATACATTCTCAGCATTTGGGTGTTTACTTGCTCTGTTGCTGTTCTTAGTAACGCCTGAAAGCAATGCTCAACAGGAAAAAGTTAGCATTAGAGACTTAAAAAACATACTTTTCAACAAGCATATTATTCTAATTAGCTTTTTTGGTGGACTCATGGTCGGTCCAATGCAAGGTTTTGCCGATGGTTGGGTGAAAGCATTCTTTTTTGAAGTATATAAAATGAATGAAGACTTGGCATCTTCTCTCTCTTCCGTAATATTGATAGGAATGTTAACAGGATCATTCTCTTTGGCTTATTTATTGGAAAAATATAAAAATAAGCATTATGAAGTAATAATTGCATGCTCATTTGCAATGATCGCTAGTTTTCTTTTGCTTTTTACTCAGATTGGTGGCTTGTATGTTGTATTACCTACGCTTTTTATTATTGGCTTCGCATCTGGATATCAGGTGGTTACCATTTACAAAGCGATAAGTTATGTAAATAATAACTTAGTAGGCCTGGCTACAGCTGTGTCAAACATGATAGTTATGGTTTTTGGCTATTTTTTTCACACTGGGATCGCAAAAATAGTAGATTTGTGTTGGGATAGAACAATAATACAAGGAAATCCTGTGTATGGTGCTGAATTGCTGATAAAAGCAACATCAGTTATTCCTGTATGTTTGCTGGTGGCTGTTTTTGGGCTCTTATGGTTAAAAAATAAAGATTTTAGAGAAGTTGATTGTAATAAGTAGATAATTTATCGAAGGCTCGTATGATAAAATCGTTAGATGTACTAATTTAAGGCTCTTGTTATTATGAAATATAATACTTTATTTTACTTTGATATTTTTGTTTTAATTGTAATTGGGTTTTATTAGGTGGTAGGTATGTCGAAAAGTAATTTTTTTGTATGGTTGATAGTATCTCTTTTCTATGCATACCAGTATGTGTTACGTGTCATGCCAAACATAATTGCGCCTGTATTAATAACAAAATTTAATATAAGCATTGCAGATTTAGGGCAATTTAATGGTCTCTACTATGTGGGATTTACACTAGTTCATATCCCTGTTGGTCTTTGTTTTGATAGATTCGGTCCAAAAATTGTTTTACCTATTTGTGCTGTCTTGGTATCTATTGGAACATTACCTCTTGTGTGCTTTGATGAGTGGTATTATTCAGTATTAGGTAGAATAATTGTTGGGATTGGCTCGTCTGCGTCAGTAATAGGAGTATTTAAAGTTGCCAGTATGTATTTTCCGCGAGAAAAATCAGCAAAAATGGCAAGCATATCTGTTATTATAGGGCTATTAGGGGCAATATATGGTGGTCTACCAATAGAACTTTTGCTTGATGAGTTTGGTTGGAATTACGTAATTTATATTCTTTCAGGGTTTGGTTTCTTACTCGCTTTATCTTTATTTTTAGTTATTCCTTACAATGCTTACGACTTTCGAAAAGAAAAAATTAGCATGAAGGATCTAAAAACTGTGCTTTTCAATAAATATATCATTCTAATTAGTTTTTTTGGTGGCTTAATGGTAGGTCCACTAGAAGGTTTTGCTGATGCTTGGACAAAAGCTTTTTTATGTGAGGTATATCAAATGGCCGGTGATCTAGCGTCTTCAATTTCTTCTGTTATATATGTAGGATTTGCAGCTGGATTGCTCTCTTTTGCTCACATATTAGAAAAATATCCAAATAGACATTATGAAGTTATTATTGTCTGTTCCTTTGCAATGATTGCTAGTTTCCTTTTACTTTTTACACAGGCTGGTGGATTGTATATTGTATTGCCTGCACTTCTTGTTATAGGTTTCGCTTCTGGATATCAAATAGTAACACTGTACAAAGCATTAAGTTATGTAAATAATAACTTAATAGGATTAACTACAGCTGTGTCAAATATGATAGTCATGGTTTTTGGCTATTTTTTTCACACTGGGATCGCAAAAATAATAGATTTGTGTTGGGATAGGACAGTGATACAAGGAAATCCTGTGTATAGTGCTGAATTGCTGATAAAAGCAACATCTATTATTCCTGTATGTTTGCTGATAGCTGTTTTTGGGCTCTTATGGTTAAAAAAGCAGGATAAGCAGTCTTAAAATTGCTTGTGCATCTTAAAATTAAAGCGAGGTTTGATCTATGATGAGTGTTTTAAAAAAAATCTGTGGCTCTAAAAATAGTTTAAAGTCTTTTGATAACGAGGTTTATCAGTCTATAGAAAAAGAATTACAACGCCAAAAATCACAATTGCAATTAATTGCATCAGAAAATTTTGCAAGCAAAGCGGTAATGGAGGCACAAGGCTCTTTTCTGACTAATAAATACGCAGAAGGTTATCCAGGTAAAAGATATTACTGTGGTTGTGAGCATGTGGACAAAATTGAAAGTCTGGCTATAGAAAGACTTTGTAAGTTGTTTGGTGTTAAATTTGCAAACGTTCAACCTCATTCTGGTTCTCAGGCAAACCAGGCGGTATTTGCTTCACTGCTTACTCCAGGCGATACAATACTTGGATTATCACTGAGTTGCGGTGGGCATCTAACTCATGGTGCGGCACCAAGCCTTTCTGGTAAATGGTTTAAGTCAATTCAATATACAGTGAATAAAGACACTTATCTGCTCAATATGGATGAGATAGAAAAGCTGGCGCTGGAGCATAAACCGAAATTGATCATAGCTGGTGCTTCTGCTTATCCAAGAAAAATGGACTTCAAACGCTTTCGCGAGATTGCAGATAAAGTTGGTGCTTATTTGCTTGCAGACATTGCTCACTATGCAGGGCTTATTGCAGCGGGCGAATATCCATCCCCTGCTGAATATGCACATGTTATGACTTCCACGACTCACAAAACTTTGCGTGGTCCTCGTGGTGGAATAGTGATGACCAATGATGAAGCATTACACAAAAAAATTCAATCCGCAGTTTTTCCAGGATTGCAGGGCGGGCCACTTATGCATGTGATAGCTGCAAAAGCTGTTGCATTTAAAGAAGCATTAGCACCAGAGTTTAAGACTTATAGCAAGAAAGTCGTGGAAAATGCGAAAGTGCTGGCTCAAGAATTGCAAAAGCATGGACTTGACATTATAACCGGTGGCACTGACTCTCATATAGTGCTAGTTGACTTAAGATCGCAGAAATTAACTGGAAAAGACGTTGTAGATAGCCTTGAGAGAGCCGGTATTACCTGTAATAAAAACTCTGTACCATTTGATACAGCAAAGCCGACCATCACTTCAGGGCTCCGTTTTGGCACCGCTGCTGAGACAACACGCGGACTTGAGGCAGAAAATTTTAAAGAGATAGCTGGTCTAATAAATGAAGTAATTCAAGGATTAATCAGCGGAAATAGCTCAAGTGTCGAAAAAGCAGTAAAAGCTAAAGTTGAAAGGATTTGTAGTAATTTTCCTATTTATTAATTTATGTGGTGTCATCCAAGTAGCTGGTAGAAACGAAAAAACTTACTTGACACCCTTCGCCAGCCCTCTTATCATGAAACTGAAGGTATTCATTTATCTTCAATCTGTGCAGATTAAACGACAACAGTATTACGTAATTGGCGTCTTATTTTTAATTTTTTGCACTATGCGCACCCTACGTCTTCACAACATTTCTGGGTTTTTACCTATATAAGCTGAAACGCGCTTATAAAGCGTTTAAGACAGTATAGCGCGCCAATTTGCAGGATTAGAGAATGACAACTAGCTAATACGGGATTTCTTTTGCCTTTTTTTCTGCTTAGTAAATTTCTTAAACATTTAAACTAAGATGAGTTGCATTTAAAAGCAGCTAAATTGCAGTGTTTAAGACTTAAAAAACGCCAATACTGAAAATAGACAATGACTGGGGCTTCTTTTGCCTTTTTTTCGTTTGGTAAATTTCTTAATGTTTGTAGCTAACATGAACAAACATTTGAGAGTAACTTCTGCTAGTAGGGTGTCATCCCAGTGCCCAGACACTGGGATCCAGGAATTTTATTAAGTTAGTAAGCATAAAAGTAGCCGTTTTATGTTAAAATACAACATTTTAATGATTATGAAAAGGCTGGATTCCAGCGGGCTTTGTTGCATCGCTAGCTATGATGGATTAAAGATAAAAAAGATGGAGAATATCAGTAGCTTATTATTCTGGTATTTATAATAAGAACGGTCAGTGAATACCTAAATTTGAGTAAAAGAAATTTCACTACCACTCACTAATCTGGCTAAAATTCAAGAATTTCAATGCTTTAGCTATTTTCAATAGAATTAAATTTATTAATATAAATAATAAATTACTATTCTTAAATTTGATCAGATTGATTGCAAAAAAACAAGATTTTCAATAGGTTGCTTATAATTCTAACTATAGTTAGCCTTTCATAAGTAGCGATGCAACAAAGCCATTCCAGCGTCACGCGCTGGAATGACATTGTAGGGTGTTATCCGAGTCCTTTTTCCGTCATCAGAGGACCATATGACGTCATCCAAGTAGCGTGACTACTTGGATCTAAGCTGTATTACCAAGTCCAATTAAGTGCAGCATCATCACTTGTTGGAGGCTCAAAATACGGTTGTGACATTTCCTCTTGCACAGCTCTTTTAAATTCTGGACTTTGTATGCTTATCTTTGTTGCATGCTCTTGTAAGGCTTTCTCAGTAGCTATTTCAGCAGCTGTTGGACTTTTACCATCTGCTCCTGTCTCCCCTTGTGGGCCTTGAGCTCCATCTTTACCATCTGCTCCTTTAGGACCAGTGGCTCCTGTCTCCCCTTTTAGCCCTTTACCTCCTAAGAACACCTTTGCTGTTTGATCATTTTTGTCACCATACGCTGTGTCAGTAGCATCAAGAAATCCTCCTAATTTATCCACTAAAATTGATTTGTCGCCGTCTTTTGCATCAAATATAGCATTCACGACATCTTTCGCTGCAGCTTTTGTTTTAAGCTCTGTAGCTTTAACAAAAGCAGTCTCTGCAGCAGTTTTAGCGTAAACTTCATCGGCTGGAGCAGCTTTAATATATACCTTATTTGTAAAATCAGGAGAAGCAGTTATAGCATCCACAACAGGCTGTTTTACTACTTCTGTTTTTAGCGTATCTGTAAGTCCTAAAGTTTTAACAAATGCATCATCAACACCTTTTTTGGTATAGATACCATTATCATCAGCACCTTTTGCTAATTCTGGTATTAAAGCATCCACAACAGCTTTTTCTGCAACTTTTGTTCCAAGATCTGCAGTTTTAAGAAACGTGTCATCAACACCTTTTTTAGTATAGATACCATTATCATCATCACCTTTTGCTAATTCTGGTATTAAAGCATCCACAACAGGCTGTTTTACTACTTCTGTTTTTAGCGTATCTGTAAGTCCTAAAGTTTTAACAAATGCATCATCAACACCTTTTTTGGTATAGATACCATTATCATCAGCACCTTTTGCTAATTCTGGTATTAAAGCATCCACAACAGCTTTTTCTGCAACTTTTGTTCCAAGATCTGCAGTTTTAAGAAACGTGTCATCAACACCTTTTTTAGTATAGATACCATTATCATCATCACCTTTTGCTAATTCTGGTATTAAAGCATCCACAACAGCTTTTTTTGCAACTTTTGTTGCAAGATCTGCAGTTTTAACAAACGCAGTATCTGCATCATTTTTAGTGTATACTTTATCGGTAAAATCAGTAGAAGCAATTATAGCATCCACGACATCTTTCGCTGCAGCTTTTGTTTTAAGCTCTGTAGCTTTGACAAAAGCAGTGTCTGCATCAGTTTTAGTGTAAACATCTGCAGTATTAGCTTTGTTGGCTAGATCAGCTGCACCAGCTTTCTCTCCTAGCTCAGCATCGACGTAATTCTTGTCAGCTTTTTTTGCCAACTCATCATTTACATTTCTTTTAGTGTAAACATCTGCAGTATTAGCTTTCTTTCTCAACTCATCATCCACACCTTTTTTAGTATATATACCTTTATCATTAGCACCTTTATTGAGTTCCACTATCAATTTTCCTAAAAAATTTTTGTTAGTTGCAAGGGTTTCTATTGTATCTATTGTACTCAATTTTTCACTCAACGCCATATCACCCTCCATTAATTACAAAAACCATAGCATGCATGAAAATAGTATAATTTTCGTTAATGTTAGATTTTACATAAGATTTCCTTGAAACTTGTTGTTTCAGAATTCTTCTCTTGTCATTCAAGTGTGTAGCAGATGATGTCATTCCAGTCTGGAATCCAGCCTTTATTATGCAGCCACTTATTTAAAGTTAAGTTTTCTGGATCCCAGTGGGCTTTGTTGCATCGCTAGCTATGATGGATTAAAGATAAAAAAGGTGGAGAATATCAGTAGCTTATTATTCTGGTATTTATAACAAGAACGGTCAGTGAATACCTAAATTTGAGTAAAAGAAATTTCACTACCACTCACTAATCCGGCTAAAATTCAAGAATTTCAATGCTTTAGCTATTTTCAATAGAATTAAATTTATTAATATAAATAATAAATTACTATTCTTAAATTTGATCAGATTGATTGCAAAAAAACAAGATTTTCAATAGGTTGCTTATAATCCTAATTATAGTTAGCCTTTCATAAGTAGCGATGCAACAAAGCCATCCCAGTGTCTGGGCACTGGGATGACACCGAAGGGGCTACTCGGATGACAAACCCTGTCATTCCATGGCGTGACGCTGGTTTCCATCCAAGACGGCAGTGCTTGACACTGGAATGACAAGAAGAGGGCACTGCCCTCCTTGTATGTATTAGATATAGGCCGAGTTGTGGTCGTGATAAATGTGATCGCTTGCGCAATCGAACATTTTCACAAAACCATTCTCTAGATAAAGATTATATTCGTGATGTTGATCTGATAATACAATATTATCTTGCTCCCCTGAATTGAAATGACTTGAATCTGACAGCAATTCGTAATTTGGATTATCTATTTTACTAATGCTGTTTAGAGGTTGTCCGGAAACTAGTAAATTCAAGCATATTCCCTCTTTAACATAACCCTACTCATAGCTAGGTATATGAAATTCTCAGTGGATGTTGTGAGTAAATCATACTCCTTCGATAGCCTTCTATTCCTATTAACCCAAGCAAAAGTCCTTTCTACAACCCATCTTCTTGGCTGTACTTTAAACCCTTGTTCTCTTGTTGGTAGTAGCTCAGGTGGCGTATCTTTGTGCACCCAAAATCTACATGGAGGCCTTTTAACAATTTCAATATCTATGTCATATTCTTCCTTTATGTGATTCTTTAAATTTCTTCCTTGGTATCCCATGTCAGCCCACATTTTTTTAACTTTAGTATATTTTGTTCTCATATTGTTTAATGCTATTTTCATACCATCTCTATCATTTTCGTTAGCAGCGCCTACGTAACAACCTAGTATAAAACCCTGAGTGTCTGTAATTATATGCCTTTTTCTACCCTTTACTTTTTTACTTCCATCATAGCCTTTGATCCCCCCTTTTCTGTAGTCTTTACAGATTGACTATCTACTATACAGGCACTCGGCTGCTCATTCCTTCCTATTTTTCTTCTACTATATTTTGTAATTTCATAATTCATTTTCTCAAAAATTCCCTGCTTCTTCCATTGCCTGAACTGCTCATACACAGTCTTCCATAGCGGAAAATCATTTGGTAAATACCGCCATTGACACCCTGTACGCAATACATAGAAAATTGCTTCTAATATTTCTCTTTTGCTATACTTTGGCGGCCTTCCTCCTTTCTTGTATGATACTCTGAAGTGTTTTTCTATTCTTGCCCATTCCCTTTCGCTTAGATCTGTTGGATACTTTTTTCTCATCTTTACCCCGTACTAAAATTTCAGATATTATAGCCTTTTACTTGTTTCCGGACAACCTCTTATTACTTTGCCATTACCACTTGATATAGCTAAACTATAACTATCACCATCCTTCATTATCTTGATGGACACCTTATCTTCAGGTAACACTATAAGCTTCTTTGTGCCACTATCGTGGATTACGAATTTGCCTTTTTCAAAATAGTATTTGTCTTCCGGCAAAGCACCAACCTTATAATCTGATGTGTGCAGTTTGTTCCAAAAATCTAACACAGATTGCTTTTCTGCTCCTTCCGCTCTATCATACAAGGCTTTCACATCATTATAATTTATCGTTACATTTGCCTTATGCTTCCCTTCTGAGTCCTGCTCGTAGCTCTTTTCTATTTTGAGAATTGTGTCTTTTAATACTACCTGTTCTTGCTCTTTCTCCTCCACTGAAGCTGACCTTTTTGCCCTTGTTGGAATTTGTGGCTGATCAGACTGCATTTCACTATTGTCGTTTGATGCAGTTTTCTCTTCAGCAGCTTGTGCAACAACATTAGTAGTACTATGAACTTCTGTCTTAGTTTCACTTACTTGCCCTTTTGGACTTTCGGTTTGTTTCTCTTTTGTAAATATTCTCTGATAGTCCGTGTAGCCTCTATTAGTATCACCGATATCGCCACTGCCTTGATCAAAAGTTATTTTTTTACTTCCATTTCCCATATCTTCAATTTCAACTTGAGGAGAAACAGATGCTAGGAAATCGTTATAACTGTAGTTGTAGTCAGCAGAAAAGAATATTTTCCCTTTGAAATTGTGAAAGTTATTAGACAACATTCCAATTTCTTCATCACCATCAAACAATTTTACTTTAGTGAAATATGTTTGATCTTTTATTCTAACTATTTCACCGCTGGAGTTTCTTTGTATGTGATAATCATTTGGGTCGTACTTTATAGCAAAAAGTTTGCCAGAGCCATATTTCTCTAAGTTTATAAGGCCCACATTTACATGTTTATGGGAATAATCTCTCTTTTCATATTCATGTGCAAATATTGGATCTATATATCTATATTCGTCTGATATATTTGGCATACCTACTGGATGTTCATTCCCATCTTTCGTCACCGGAACAAGCTTATATGCTCCATCTTTTTCCACTAATTTTAGGTGAGTAATACTTTGTGGTAGTTGAAACCTTACGTTTGCTCCATGGTCATGAATAAATAGATCACCTTTCTCGGTAATATAAAAGCCCATATTTTTAAATTCATGTAAGCGCTCGTCTCCTTGCTTTACGACAGCTTCATATACATCATCGTCTGTCCTATCTGTTCCCTTATTATCCAGTAATTTTCCTTTTTCCACGATTACTCCATTTGCCTTTTGCTCATCAGAATATTGTGCATGTTCTGAATCCTGATGATTCAAAATTTTGGTACCTCTAAGAAGCAGAGAATCTAAATCTTTTTGGATGTGTCCAGTGCTAGGATGCAACAATTCATTTTCATGTAAATGCGCTTCATCAAAGTATTCATCGCGTTCAACTGTTCTGCCATCTATTAGGGAAGCTTTATAATGACCATTTTCTTTTGTAACTGCCATGTAAGCACCGCCTTCGTATGAAACATTTAAGTTGTGCAATATATCCTCAAAAACGAAAGTTTCTTTAGTTTGGCCTTCAACTTGCTTAAAAAATCCTGATTCGCTCAATAATTCTCCAAGCTTTGTATTTCCGTCATATATAGACAGTGCACCCATATCTCCTTGACCATGAGCTTGCATAGAAAAAATCTTACCTTCTTGTAGATCAATATGATTTGTACCTCTTATCAAGTTTGAATCGATGTTGATCATCTCTCCTAACATCTTTTCTACGTCGATGTTCTTAGTCGCTTTTACTTGTTCTAAGCCAGTGTTTATGGTTTTATCAAGTAAGGTACTTTTTAATTCCTCATATTTGGAGGGAATTGAATAATATTTGTCTGAATACTCTTCGTAAGAAATCTTCCCTTCGCTATATTCTTTATTTATCTTGGGATATTCCATTTGCCTCTGCTCATCCAGATTTTTTAATGCATCATCATAAGCTTTCTTTAAATTTTCATCATACTTTGATAGCATTCTAAAAGCCTGATTTTTATACTCTAGACTGTTTCGGTACTCATTACCTTGTTGGTCAGAGTAAGTTAGTTTATCCTGTCCATCGGAAGTTTTTACTACCTTGAGGAAATGATATTCCTTTGATATATCAAGTGTATCATTTGTTGCCCTATTTATAGCACGAGCAACATCATAAAATGCAACGTGTTCTACAGGAGAAAAACTTCCAACGTTTTCTCCATCCATTTTTTCTATATTTGCTTTATAGTAGGATACGTTTTTAATTTCTCCACCCACTATTTCTTGACCAATTGCTATGAAATCTCCTTTTGTAACTTGCAAAGCGTTGAGATGTTCCATTGCAGTTTCTGTATCATTCTCAGCAAGCCAACTTTTGAAGTCAGTATCGTGTCCTTTTATGTCTTTCAAGAAACTTTTTGACTCATCTGAGTTACCTTGACGTAAAGCATCTAGGTAGTCTCTTAATAAACTAGGATCTTTTTCCTGTAAGTACATTATCAACGCATGACCTGTTTTATAAACCAAGCTATTTGCTTCGCTGTCCTTTGAGTATTCTAAACTTAAAATTTTATCTAAATCCAAATTTGCAGCTTCAGTTTTGTCGATACTTGATCCTTGAGAATTGAATTTATGATCTGAATGATGCTCAAAGTAGTCTGCAATTCCTTCCATTAATACTGTAGGTAAAGATTTGCCTCCTGTAGCCAAGTAAGTTAAACCATGTGCAAATTCATGCTGAAGGTTATGAATGCCACCTTGCTGGTAGACGTACATTTCAGCAAAAACGTCAGCTTTCCCTTTGTAGTAACATTTACCACCTTCGTCTCCAAGGTAAGAACCGAAACGCTCGCTTCCGCCAAGGTGAGTGTAATCATCCTTGTCATCAAACATGTAAATTTTAAATGTTTGTTCTGAACTGCCGCGTTCTAACTCGAATGCGTTTTTAAAATTAGTAGCTGTTTCTCTTATCTCACTTTCAATGTTAGCAACTTTACTTGCTCTTAAATTGTGAGAATAAACCTCTACTTTAATATTTAAATCTTCAACTTCTATAACATGTGGCGAATTAAACCCTTTGCCGTTATTGTTGAAATATTCTGCTTTAGTTATATTTTTATTTACTTGTTGACTAATTGTCATAATTTTACCTCTAATTTGCTGATCTTTCAATATCAAGCATAAAGTAATTTCCCTAAAAAAAACGTAAATCCTTGTATTAATATGATTTATATCTTAATAAATAAAGTATAGACAGTTAACTTAATATGTAAAATTTAGAATATGGCTGAAATTCTATACAGCTATATTCCGGAATCACATTGGACAAGGACAAAAGCAAAGTGGTTTATTGACTTTCATTCCACCAAAGCACTATACTAAAACCACGATGGGTAATTAGCTCAGTTGGTAGAGCACTTGCTTGACGTGCAAGCGGTCGCTGGTTCGAACCCAGTGTTACCCACGTTTTTGTTTATGAAAAGATTTTATATGACAGCAGTGCATAACGGTAAACACTCAGCAGCGCAGTCCAAGCGCTTAATCTATTCCATAATAATAGTTGCGATAACAATGTTTATGGAAATAGTAGGTGGAATAATTTCACATTCGCTTGCTCTATTATCAGATGCAGGGCATATGCTCGCTGACCTCTTTGCCTTGGTTTTAAGCTGGTTAGCACATAGGTTTTCAGCTAAGAAATCCGATTTGCAGAGATCATACGGATATCATCGGTTGCAGATAATTGCAGCATTTGTTAATGGTTTAACTCTATTCCTCATTGCAGTAATCATTATAATTGAGTCAATAAAGAGGTTTATTTTTCCAGTCAATGTTGAGTGGAAAGTAATGTTAATAATTGCTACACTCGGTCTTGTCTCTAACATAATAGTCTTTTTTATATTACATAGTAAATGCGAGAGCAATATAAACATAAAAAGTGCTGTACTACACGTTATAGGAGATATTTTAGGTTCTGTAGCTGCTATACTTGCATCTATAATTATCATGCTTACTGGATGGCAAATAGTAGATCCAATCTTATCAGTATTTGTTAGTGTGATAATTCTAAATAGCGGCTATAAAATTCTCAAAAATTCTTGCCATATACTCCTTGAAGGTACGCCTGAGGGTATATCTGCTGAAGAGATAAAAAGTAAGATCACATCAGAATTACCTGAAGTGATAGATGTGCACCACATACATACATGGTCGCTGTCTGATAATTATTTTATAATTACCATGCATGCTAAAATAAAGCAAAATGTGCAGCACACCAATGTTTTATATGAAATAAAAAAAATATTGCTAGATAAGTTCGAGATAGCACACTCTACAGTCGAGATCGAATACGATGAGTGTGCGGATAATAAGATACTTAAACATTGACATTTTAAATTATTATGCTATTACTAGAGTGTAATGATGTTAAAGGTAAGCTATGATAGGTATTTCTCAAATACAATTTCCTTCAAAGGATTCTAGTACGCTAAAATTTGTTAGCTACTTTGGAGCTTTTGTCTCGTTAAGCATTATCACTAATCCTGTTCATGTTCTTTTTGCTCTTGGTACTATGTTCTTCAGGTCTGAAATTAAAACTCTTTATATCTACAAAGAAATAAAAACGGCAAAACAGCAAAAAATGAGCAAAAGGGAATATTGGGAAATATTTTTTAAAAACAATACAATCAAGGTAGCAGCCTTCCTCTTGTTTTCTGCTTTCATAACATATCTAACTTTCACTACCACTTTCTTGCTTATTTCGTTACTGGGAACTATACCACTTACAATGCTATTAATTTTATTGCAGAGTGAACTAAGGCCAAAAGATTTTAACCCATTTACGCTGCTTAAAGCTTCTATAAATTTCTTTTTGGAAGGTATAAAAGAGAATTTACGTGGTATGGTTAATAGTTTTGATGTTCATCTTGAACATTTACTGCCCCATCAATTAAATGATGATATCATTAAAAATATTGATAAATTAAAAGGTAAGTATAGTGAACAAGTACCTGAAGACGTAATCAAAAATGATGAATATATTCAATTCATTGGATATATAAACAATTCATATGAGTTTAGTGATGAGGATAAAGGAAGAGTAATTGCATTTTTAGATGACTTTTGCAAAGATGATCGAAAGCATAGCTCCGGCTTTACAGGTGGGCAGGTTCTGCTTTTAGTTTTAAGGGCTTGCAATGATGGAGACGGAGAAGCCGTTAAGAGTAAAAAGGATGCATTGATTTCTAATTTAATTGATAGCCAAACTTTCTCTAGAAAAGAGCAAATTCCTAACACTTGCTTCACCGGTATTATCTATAGAATGTTAAGCACGCTAGAGGGTATTCATCCTGATCCAGCAATTAGATTTACTCCCCCAAGGGAAATGTTGCTCTCAGAAGCACAAAATGAAGCACGTGAGTTTATGTTAGACAGGTTAAAAAACAAGAAAAACAATAAAGAAATTCTTAAGGCTTGGTATGACGTTCAAAATGGTTATGAAGACGATGAAAGTCAAAAAATAGTTGATGATTTTATTTCAGAAGTAAGTATTCCTTTAATGAGAAAATTATTGAGTATTACTTCTCAATATAGTGAACAAATTGTGCTGACGTTAATGAAAAATATTAGCTCTATAAAGTTAAATAAATTACAATGTTGTGAGCTGGTTCAGCACATGAGAAATAAACTGCAGGAGCATGATTTAGATGACCAAGAAAGTTTACTCGAAAACATCGGAAAAAAAGTATTCTTAGAGCTATTAAATCGAGATCTACTCGAGACAGATTTTTCTCTCAAGGATTCATCTTTGGATGGAGCTAAGAGAATAGCTAATAAGATAATAGAAGAAGAAGTGGCAGAATTTAAATTAAAGGCTGAGAAGACTATTGAAGGTCAGATAATTAGCATGTTAGATGGGTTAAGAATGCTCCCAAGAGAAAAAAGATGTTATAGGGTATATGTAGAACTCAGTAAAAATAACGAAAATTTTGCAAGAAAGGTTAAAAGTAACAAAAGCAGCAATGGATGAAATGTTAAAAAAAGGAGCTTCACATAAGCTAGAGTTAGAAATTGAAAGTGTATATGAAGGAAATAAAGATCACGTTACTCAACTTTATGAAAAAATAAGAGAAACAAAAAAGGAATTCATTGAAGATGGTCTTTTAACACCTCAAGAAGTAGAGAATATAACAAAAGCAAAAATCATAGACTTAAACAAAGAGGACAAAATCATACCGTCAAGCAATTTGTCTCGTAGTTTAAGTGTCAATAATTTGGCAGTACATTATCTATAAAATTTATACTCTTTACCTTGCAGAAGATTCACAATATTTCTGTGGTGTTTTAGGAAGACCAGTGCTCCTATAATTAGTAATGTTAAGAACAAATTCCTCTGAAAAAAAAAGGACCATGCTACAGCCGTTGAAGTAGCACTGAGTGAAGCAAGGGAAGAGTATCTAAAGGCAAGAAAGACTATTATCCAAATTATTACGAATACTAAAGTAATATCGATGTTAAATGCTATCAGTATCCCTAGAGTGGTTGCAACGCCCTTTCCTCCACTGAATTTTAGCCAAATAGGAAACATGTGTCCTAAAACTGCTAAAATTGCAGATACATATATATAAAAATCGTTATTATCACAAAATTGTTGTGCTATATAAACGGCAATAAATCCCTTAAAGGAATCCAGAAATAATGCCAAAGCAGCAAGAAATTTATTTCCCGTCCTTGCAACGTTTGTAGCACCAATGTTTCCTGAACCTACTTCTCTTAAGTTTATCCCTTTTATTCTTGTAATGATTAAGCTAAACGGTATTGAACCGAGTATGTAGGACAGTATAAGGACTACATACTTTTCCATTATACCAAGAACCTAATTAATTTTATTATTCCTCAGCCTTTTTAGGTAGCACTGAACTTCATCGTTAATCTGATTACTAAACAGTATAAGCGCTGTCATGTTGATGAGAGCTAAACAAGAGAATAAAGTTCCACCGATATTGGCAATAGCCATTATATCTTTAGAAAGACCAGAGAAAAACGCCACAATTATTACCGCTATGCGGTATATCACTATACTTTTTGCACCGAATAAATATAGCCACCCCATTTCACAACAATATACAAACGAAATTACTGAAGAAAATGCAAACAAAGGAGCAGCTACTGTTAGAAGGATAGGAAACCATGGAGAAACTGTCTCAAATGCTTTGTGAGTAATTAATATTCCCTCACCAACACCTGTTTGGTATGCACCTGTTATTACTATTGTTATTCCTGTTAAACAGCAAATTAACATTGTGTCAAAGCATGGTTCTATCATAGCGACTAGTCCAGTTCTTACTGGTTCTTCATCTTTAGTTGTTGCATGAGTAATTGAAGCAGAACCAACACCTGCTTCGCTGGCAAAGATTGCCCTTTGAATTCCAGCAACAAATGCTCCTACCATCCCTCCGCCAACAGCATTGAAATCTATCATAGTGGAAAATAATATTTTCAACGTATAACCAAGGTTATGAATATTAAATGCAATAATAATAATACAACTCAAGATATATATAAGTGACATAATAGGCACTAGTGCAGAAGATACTCTAGCTATCCTTTTAATTCCGCCAATAATCACTAGAGCAAGCAGCGCAGAAATTATGGAAGAAAGAAACCAAGAGTGACCATCTACCCAACTTGAATAGCCAGATAATATTGAAACCATTTGGTTGGTTTGAAACGCTACACTTCCACCAAGACCTGATAATACAAAGAATACTGCATACATGGCAGCCAGCACAATACCAAGTTTTTTAAATCCAAATTCCTCCAGACCATTCCTTATATACTGAAAGGGACCACTAAACAATTGGTCCTGATCTTCTGTTCTATGTCTAAACGCCAACGTTACCTCAGCAAATTTTGCTGACATACCAAAAAAACCTGTAATCATCATCCAAGGCACCGCTCCTGGTCCACCCATTGAAACTGCAATTGCGACTCCAGCAACAGTTCCAAGGCCTACTGTGCTTGAAAGTGCAGTCATAAATGCCTGAAAATGCGTAATATGACCATCATGGTGATTCGTGTCATATTTTCCACATAAAATAGCAAACGCATGCTTAAACATTCTTATGTTGAGAAATCCAAAACGTAATGTTAGAAACACATAACCAAAAACTAGTAGAAGGATTATAAATGGCACGTAAAGGATCTTGAAAAACAGTACTTCATTCATGAAGTTATTTATTCCATTCAACACAGCGTCATAACTTTCGTAAAAACCTGAAGCAGCGTACACATCATTAAACAATAGGCAAAATAACACCATACAAAGCAATCTATAAATCATGTTAATACCCTTTAGAATTGTAATAAGAATCTATTGTATTCAAAACTTCCCTTCTTAGTAGATATATTGCAACAGCATTTGGAATCATAAGGCACATAAACAAACTGTCACCTAGATAAGATATAAATTCTATATTCTTTGACATACAGCTGATATACACTGAAACCACTATAAGAATTTGGAACGGTATCAGTATTTTTTTACTACCAAATAAATACAGCAAAGCAACTTCACAGTAGTAACAATAAGCTATTATTGTGGAAAATGCAAAGGAAAACATCATTAGCGGAAAAACTAACTTGCTGAACAAGGGCAAAGCTGTTGAAAATATCGAACTAATTAGTGTAATATCACCCACGTTATCAGTGCTATGCATACCAGTGATAATTATCACAATACCAGTCAAAAATGAGATTAATATTGTGTCTATAAGTGGTGCAATCATTGCAACGCACCCAACTTTAATTGGATCTTCTTCTTTTACAGCTGAATGTGCTATAGCTGCTGTTCCGGTACCTGCTTCGTTAGCAAACACTGATCTTCTCACTCCGGCTATTAATCCGCTCAATACTCCGCTTCCTATAGCTGATTTATTGAAGATATCTTGGAATATTATGGATAGAGCATTCAGCAAATTACTTCCGTTTACATAAATTAAATATATACACATACCCACATATAGCACTATCATAATTGGTGCTAAGCTCGTTGAAACGAAAGCAATGCGCTTTATTCCTCCCAATATTACAATAAAGACAAGCAGGGATATAATAATGGATGCGTTGTATTCTAGGAGGTTATTTGATAGTGCTGCTATTTGATTTGCTTGAAATGGTATACCGCCCAAAATCATTGCAATAAGTAGCATAATCGCATAAGTGAAGGCAAGAAATCTACCAGTTTTTGCAAATCCAATTTTTGCAAGCCCGTACTTCATGTAATAAAAAGCCCCGCCAGTTGTATTTTCAGAGCGATAAGTAAATGCAAGCACCACCTCGGCAAACTTTATCGACATACCAAGTATTCCGGTAATTACCATCCAAAAAACTGCACTTGGGCCCCCTATTGTGATAGCTATTGCAACTCCTGATATTGTTCCAAGACCAACTGTTCCTGAAATTACTGTTGCAAACGCTTGAATATGAGTGATTATGCCATTGTTGCTGTTATTACACTTTAGATTGAATAGCGTCTGTATTCCATATTTAAGTAACCTAAAGTTAATGAATTTGAACTGGGCAGTACAAAAGATTCCAGTTGCAATTACCCAAATAATTATAAATGGAATGTTGAATATCTTTATATACAGAAATGAATTTAATAGTTCACTTATCTTCAAAATCATGCAGTTTTCTATTTTTTGTTAGCTAACGAGTTTTATATGTAAAATATATGTAAAACCCGATGCTTATTGGAATAGTAAGTGTATACACTATACCTAAAATTGGTAGAGTCATCCAGGGCTTACTGATGAAAAATACAATAAGTACTCCAAAAAATGACACAAATATATAGGATAGGCTTTTGGGAATATAAATATATTTTGCAGAGAAAGTTGGAATGTGACTTATCGAAAAAAATGAAATGGCCAGAAAGTAACAAGCTACGTTTCTTGTGTTAAAAAATCGCTCTATGAGAAGTAAGTATTCACTCTCATGAGATTGAAAGGTAATAATTATTGGTAACAAAGAAAGTAAAGCACACACTGGAGCTGGAACACCAGAAAAGAAAAATTTTTCCCAGTATGGTTGTTCTGAGTGTAGCGAAACATTAAATCTTGCAAGTCTTATTGATATGCAGATTACGTATATCATTACTAAAATCCAACCTATGACTTTGATTTCGTTTAGCTTCCAAAAATACAAAAGAAATGCAGGCGCTGCACCAAAATTTAGAAAATCTGCAAAAGAATCAAGCTGGGCTCCAAAATCGCTAGTTGATTTTAGAATTCTAGCTATTCTGCCATCCATTCCATCTATTATTGCTGCAATGATGATAAAAATTACTGAGAATTCCCATTGTTCATTAAATGTAAATTTAAGTGAAGTGAGACCAGAACATAAACCCAATAAAGTTATAAAGTTTGGGAATAATTTAGTAATAGGTAAGAATCTACTGTTACTTCCCTCGTTATTCATATAACGTCAAAAGTAAGCTTCTCTTGAACGTTTTCCTTATTTAAGTTTGCTATAATTGTTTCACCACCAATAACAGTTTGCCCTTCTGAAACTCTGACTTCTGTATCAGCAGGAACATAGATATTCACTCTACTGCCAAACCTTATAATTCCAAACCTTTCACCTGCTTTTACGTTCTGGGATATTCCTAAATTACAAACGATACGACGTGCAATTAATCCAGCTATTTGCTCCACAATAATTTCTTTCCCCTTTTCGTATTCAATTACAATAACCTGCTTTTCATTTTCATTACTAGACCTATTGCTCATTGCGGATACAAACTTGCCTTTTTTATAACTCATTTCCTTTATCGTACCAGATATTGGTATACGGTTCACATGGACGTTCAAAACACTTAAAAATATGCTAACAAGCGTAAACTTCTTCTCCTCTCCGTTTTCTGCTGATAAAGGATAATTAACTTCTTCAATTTTTGAAATCACACCATCAGCAGGACTTAATATAAGATTCTTATTGTTTGGCACAGCTCTTGCTGGATCACGAAAGAAATAAGTACACAATAATGTCGGAAACAAGCACGTAACGCCAAACCCCCAAGATATAGAGAATGCTATACACGTTACTATAAAGGAAACTACTATAAATGAATAACCTTCCCTGTTTATATTAGGTAAACCAAAACACATAATCTTATTAACAATAACCTATTGTTAACAATTTATCATTTATAATTTCTCATGAAAAGCTTTTTTTAACTGCTTCAGCAAAGTCTTTTTGATACAAGGTAACATTACAGATTGTTATATTAGCACATAGAATTACCGTCATACTGTAACAACCCGTCCAACACAAAATCTAATGCCTAAGTTTAGATCAGAAAACTGATTCTTCTAAAAGTTGCTCACTATCCTCGTCTATTATGATAGAATTATCATGATTTCTGAGTAAATCTCTGATTTTCGTTTCTATTTCATTTGCGACTTCTTTGTTTGTTTTTAGGTAAGTTTTTACATTCTCTCTTCCTTGTCCAAGACGTGTGTTGTTATATGAATAGTAAGCGCCTGCTTTTTCAAGCACACCAAGCTTTGCTCCCATATCTATTATTTCTCCGAGTTTTGATATACCTTCATTGTACATTATATCAAATTTCGCTTCTCTAAATGGAGGAGCAACTTTATTTTTTACAACTTTAACTCTTGTTTCATTACCTGTAATATTTTCTTTGTCTTTTATTACACCAACTTTTCTTATATCAAGCCTTACAGAAGTATAGAATTTTAATGCATTTCCACCCGTGGTAGTTTCAGGATTTCCATACACTACTCCTATTTTCATACGAATTTGATTAATAAATATCAATATACAGTTCGCTTTTGAAACGGCAGAGGTTAGTTTCCGTAGCCCATGACTTAGAAGCCTTGCTTGCAGCCCCATATGTTGATCACCCATATCACCTTCAATTTCAGCTCTTGGAGTTAATGCTGCGACAGAGTCAATAACTATCACATCAACCGCACCAGAACACACTAAATACTCAACAATATGCAACGCCTGCTCTCCAGTGTCTGGTTGTGAAATCACTAAATCATCAGTGCTTACCCCAAGTTTACGAGCATATAAGACATCCAATGCATGTTCTGCATCGATAAATGCGCATGATCCTCCTTTTTTTTGTGCTTCAGCAATCACGTGCAAGGCAAGAGTGGTTTTACCAGAACTCTCGGGGCCAAATATTTCAATTATACGCCCTTTTGGCAGACCTCCAACACCTAGAGCCGAATCAAGCGCAATTGATCCTGTGGATATTGTGTCTATTTTTTCTACAGGGTTTTGCTTCAACTTCATTATTGCACCTTTACCGAATGCTTTTTCAATCTGGCTTATTGCGTTATCTAGCGCTTTTTGTTTATCACTATTTCTTTCTTCTGGGTTACTTGCCATAGATCATTTATTAATTTATATAATTCTCTATGATAATCAAACGCGAATAACCTGCCAAGGTTTTTCTAGTATTTATGTATTATTTCAATAAAAAATATTAACGTTTTCATAAAGCAGATATTTGTTTGCCTTCGTTAGTAACACACTATACTTTAGTGTACGAACGTTGCAATTTGCAGCATAGCAGGTGGTGTCATCCAAGTAGCCAACACTGAAATGACTAAATTCGAAATGGCTACATGAATTTATTGTAAATTACTACCGTATAAGGTGCGATGCAACAAAGCCATTCCAGTGTCAGCTACTTGAATGACACCTCTTAGATGGGTCAGCTACTCAGATCTGCCATGAAAACTGCAACCCTAAATGTTGGAGCACTGTCGTACACTAAGCGCTGTAATGACAATTTTAGTCGCTTCATACACTTATCATGCTAGTCATAACAGAAATAATTTTTACCAAAGATATTTATGAAATAATTGACATAGTTTGGAAATATGTATATTATAGAACATTAATAGTTAGTTAATTTGTAGGTGTAATGTGGCTAGAAATGTTTTGAATGAAAATGAGTACCACGCTTTAAAGCAGTTGTTTTTAACATTTAATATTCAAAAGGAGGATGTGGTAAATTCTGACATTAAGAATATTAAGAAAAAGCTTAGTCAACAATACCGTAAATTATCGTTAAAATATCACTCAGATCAAAACCCAAACAATAAAGAAGCGGAGGAGAAATTTAAGGTTATTGCATTAAATAAGCCATTTTTTGAAGAATTTATAATAGAGCCATTGGAGAAAGGTCTCAATAAAAGAAATAATTTAATAAAAGAATTACGCGGTAAGTTGTGGAGTCGCAGTTATGAAGAATTGCAAAAATACTTAGATGATAAGTGCAGAAATAAACTCTATAATAAGCAGCAGTCAATTAACAATAATGTAACTGCTTATGTAAAATATTCTTCTTATTCAAATCTCTTAGGAGTTCTTTTAGTATCCTTCACATCAATTGCATTTTTAATAATTAATGGTATTTCTTCTAATGTACCAATAGCAGTAGATTTTCTTGCTCCCTTGTTAGCAGGATCTATTTTAAATCTAGCTGTTAAGAGCATTTATACTAGAAATGGGAAAGAGTTTAATCATCAGACTAATATTTTATTATTGTTTAACTTTGACCAAGAATGCGAAAATTTTTCAAAGAGTGATAGGACTAAATTAAAGTGGCTAAAAAATTCAGTTATTTTGAGCAACACAATCTGTACATCTTTAATGTTTTTCGGTATGGGATTAGATTTAGTTGCCAACGGCTTTGGTATAACTAACTCTATGATGTTATCCGGCTTATTACTTTCATTACCATTCACGCTTTTAATTGTTACTTCACCTATTTTAAATGCTGCAAGTAATTATATTCTCAAAAAGACAGCTATAAATTCAATTGAGGAGCAATTTAAAGGTGATGATCAGTTTATAGAAGTCGATAACGAAAAGCCAAGCAGTACTATGAGCAATCAAAGTTATTTCCCCATCGATCAGTTAATATCATCAAAGTTAGCTATTCTCCATAGCGAAGTCTCTAGCTAGGAACAATGAGCCACAGATTAGTATGGTTTTGACGTTTTGGGTAGAGGCTTTTAATATGTGATTTGATATTGCATCGCCAATTGATTCACATTCAACTGCTTTTATTCCTATGTTATTGGCTTTTTCCCTAATCAAATTTGTATTTGTTGCTTTAGGTTCAGACTTAACACAAACCGCACATAGTAGCTTGATATATGGCTTTAAGTGCTCTAAGAACTCTTCCACATTTCTGTTACTAGTAACACCAAAAACCATATAAATACCTTCAGCAAAATTATCTTTTACCCACTGAGATAGTACTCTAGCACCATCATTATTGTGTGCACCATCTAAAAATAATTGCCAATCTTTCGGTAGTAGGAAAATTAAATTACCTTCTTTTATAGACTCTAGCCGTGCAGGCCAATAAGTGCACTGTAAACCTGAAGTGATATCCTCTTCTCCAATATCAAATTCATACTTTCCACTTAAAATACTACATGCTGCAATAGCATTGCCTGCATTAATCACCTGATGATCACCCTTTAAAGATGGCAAAGGAAATTCTATTGATTGAATAGCTGATTGAAAAACCATTTTGTTGTTCTTTTTTTTGCAATTCCATTCAAGACCTCCTCTATACAAGGGAGATTTCTTATTTATTGCGTGGTGTTCTAGCGTGTTCACTATAGATTTTTCTTGCGGTGCTATTACGCAAGGAACATTAGGTTTCATTATTCCAGCCTTTTCACCTGCTATAATTTCTACAGTAGGGCCAAGATATTCCGTATGATCAAGTGCAATGGAAGTAATTATTGTTAAAATCGGATTATCTATAACATTTGTTGCATCAAGCCTTCCACCCATACCCACTTCAACTAAAGTTATATCGGCTTTATGACGAGAAAAAGCTAAAAAAGCTGCAATAGTTGCAGCTTCAAACAGAGTGATAGGTTGTTCTGCAATTACTGCACGACATTCTTCTAATAAGCTATATAATTCATTATCGTCGATATAGCTGCCGGCTATCACTATCCTCTCATTAAAACTCACTAAATGTGGAGAAGTGTATGCGTGTACCCTATACCCTGCTGCTTGCATTATATATCTTATAAATGCTAGTGTTGAGCCTTTCCCATTAGTTCCAGCTATATGAATTACGGGAGGCACTTTTTTCTCGGGGTTATCTAGTTTGCTAAGAAAGCCTTTTATGCGATCAAGAGAAAAATCATTCGGCCTGCTACCAAGTGGCTTAGGCCAATGAGGCATATATATCATGGATTGTTATTGCATTTTAATTCAGCTATAACGCTTGCTATGCCATGCGTGTCGATTTTTTCACTAAATTGATAACGTTGATTAATAGCAATACTTATTCCACTCATTACAACATCACTTATCAAGAAAGAACTGTTATTTTTAGTAACTTTAAAATCAATATTTGTAAATTCTTCATCACCGTAAGAAAATCTTGTACCAATTAAGCAAGTTTCATCGTCAACTGCTTTTGTACTCATTATGATCATTTCACTATCATGCATGTATTTATATAAAATTTTAACGCACAAACGCGTAAGATACACTTCATACTCTCTTAAAAAATCTTCTTTTTCTTTTTGTTTAACTAAAGCCCAATGTTTTCCTATGACGAATTGCGATATTCCTTTGAGGTTAACATTGTTTTGAATGACCTCCTGAAGCTTTTTTTGCACACATTCCCGGTTTTTTTTATTCTCCTTTGTAGATATACCATCCACTTGTTGCTTCATAGTATGCACAAAAATTTTGTGATCTGTACAATTAGTGTAAGCACTTGAAGAAATTACAATAAAAACAATGATAGTTAAAACTTTAGTAATGTTCATAAGATATATTTATTAGCTATGATACTTAGAATGCAAAGTTTAATAAAGATTAAATAATAATCGCTAGCTTTAATATATCTATAGACACACCTTGTATAAATCATCTACAATTAATTAAGGGTCTGTTCTATGCGTTATGAGTTAAGTTAAATTTCCCGAGCGATAATTTCTAGTCAAGGGAATTGCCTCTGTTAATTTCGTTGAAATTGATACGCGATGCCCACCTTAACTTTAGTCTCAGGAATCTACTAAGGCTGACGGTAGATACGGATCCTATTTTGATTGGTTTAACATTTATGCTTCATCAATACAAAGAACAGGGTGTTTTCCTATGTTTGCCTAATGAAGTATTCCAAATTGTAATTGATGTTGAAAGGTATCCTGATTTTGTTCCTTGGTGCAAAGCCGTTTATATAAAAGAAAAAATTAACAACCAAATGGTTGTGGATCTCCTCGCAGCTTTTCATGGAGTTAAAGGTAGATATACATCAGAAGTTACTTCTCTTTCTCCAAGTGGAACAAATGAAGGTTGGATAAAAGCTGTATCATCAAATGGAATATTTAAACATCTATACAATGAATGGCAATTCATTCCCATAGATGAAAATAAAACTATGGTAAAGTTTTATATAGAGTTTAAGTTTAAGTCCAACTCATTTTCCACTTTATTAAACTCAGTATATAAGTATACACAAAGTAAAATAATTGCTGCATTTAAAGATAGGGCTGAAAGCCTTGCTAAACAAAAGTTATCTTGACATTATTAATATAAATGTATAATTTTTTTTAGTAAGTGAAGTGTTTATATTGTAATGATTTTTAGACTATTGTTTTTATTAATTTTCATAAGTGTTAATTCTTATGCAGTTGTTAAGCAAGATTTATCCGATAACCAATACATTCAAAAAAAACCCAATGAAATAACATCAAATGAGCTATTATCGCCATTACCTAATGATAAATTATTAGGAGATCCAAAAGCACCAATTCTAATGATAGAATATGCTTCATTAACTTGTTATCACTGCTCTCTTTTTCATAGGAATGTTTTTCCTAAAATTAAAGAGAAATATATAGACACAGGTAAGATGTTATATATATTTCGTCATTTTCCTTTGGATTACAGAGGGCTAAAGGCTGCAATGCTAAGTCATTGCTACGAAAAACAAGAAGACTACTTTAATTTTAACAAAGCTGTTTTTAACTCAATAGATTCGTGGAATTACTACAATTTAAGTGATTTGACTTTACTACAAAGAATTGCTGCACTAAGCAACTTAAAGCAAGATGCATTTAACCAATGCATTAATGATAAGAAAATAATGAATAAAATCGTAAATGATAAATCACTGGCAATTAATAAACTTGGTATCACAGCCACTCCAATATTTTTCATCAAGCTTAACGATGATAAATCATATATAGAGCATAATAAAGTTAAACATGGAGGGTATAAAGAGCTGAAATATTTCACTAATGTGATAGATAAATTATATGGAAAAGCTATAGTGAAGTAATACCACTGTAGCTTACCATATAAAAGACTCTATGCTGAGTCATTGTTTTTCACTACTGTTTGTTGTTTTTTACGCTCAAACTCTCTTTTTTTACTGTGCCAAGTGTAGTAATACATAGCGATTTTATTCTCTATTAATACTATTGTCCCATCATAAAACTGAACCATATCCATAACTTTTCTCTGAGCTTCATCAAAACGTTCTTTATACTTTTCACGATAAGCTGGATTATGTAGTAACATAGCCCCTTCATTCTTGTTAGATTTTTTGTTTAACGTTTCAATTTCACCAGCAATAGTATAAGACATATAACCCCCTCTAATTGATTATAAAAATTATATTTTAAAAAAAGAAATGCGCATAAACAATCCCTTTAATTCTAGCATAATAATCGACTGTTTATTATACTAGTTAACTATAGTACGATATATAATAATTTTTGTCACTTAAAATTTTATACTATGAAATAATAACTTAAAATAAATGTTTTTATTATTTTAAACTATATTATTATATTTATAAATTGTGTATGAATTAAGTCTCCCTAATTTATAATATATGCGTAATAATTTTAGTATAAAATTGTCATACATAAGAAATCTATTTGCAAAAGAATATAAAAAAATAGAAGAATATTGTATTCTTGAAAAAAAGCAACATATTCAAATTGGCCCTGAAGAAGGAAAGCTATTAAGTTTATTTATAAAAATCCAAAAAATCAAAAGTATTGTTGAGATTGGCACGTTATACGGTTACTCGTCGATTTGCATGGCAAAAGCTCTACTAAAAGACGGTCATATATATACAATAGAAAATAATCCTCAACACTCAAGAATAGCAAAAAAAAATTTTAGTGCTTTTAATCTAAGTGATAAAATTACTCTAATAGAAGGCGATGCACTGGAAAAAATTAATGAATTATCAGCAAAAGCACCATTTGACATGATATTTATTGATGCTGACAAAAGTAGTTATCCTAAGTATTTAGATTGGGCAGAGTCATACATTAAACAAGATGGGCTAATCGTTGCAGATAACACTCTACTGTTTAACACAGTATTTTTAGAATCGCCTCCAAAAGGAGTATCAGAAAAATCATGGCATGCCATGAGGGAGTTTAATAATAGATTATCAGATGAAAAAAAATATTTCTCTATATTGATTCCCACTGATGAAGGAATGACTGTAGCTTTAAAGCTAACATAAGTTAAAAATCAAGGTCAGCATAATGTTTAGGAGGGATTAAACCAGAAATCCTCTCTAATAATATCTCACGAAAACAAGGCTTTGATTTAACAATGGAGTACCATTCTTTTAAAATTTTACTTTTTTCCCATGGAAAACTACTTACATAATCCATTACGGAAATATGCGATGCTAAAGTAATATCAGCTAAAGTGAACTTATCAGTTGCAAGCCAAACGTTCTTGTTAATTAAGTGTTCGGTGTATTCCATATGGCAAGGCAGGTTATGCTGAGCTGCATGAAGAAATCTAGAGTCAGGGCTGCGGTTAGTAATTACTTTTTCATTCATAATATACTTAGTAACTTCATTGTAAAATTTGTTATCGAACCAATTGATTAGAGCGCGTATTTTAGACTTAATAATAGTGGATGAACCAAGTAATTTGACGTCGCTATTGTAAGTCTCTTCTATATATTCACAAATGGCATTACTATCCGCTATTACAAAGTTATTATCTATTAACACTGGTACTTGCCCGGTTGGATTGATCTCCATAAATTCATTCCGCTTTTCCCACGGATTTTCATACACTAGATCACAGCCTAATTTTTTTTCTTTTAGAAAAGCTCTAACTTTTCGTGAAAATGGACAAAGAGGAAAATGATATAAAATCATAATGTTCCTCTTTTGTTATACCAATATCCTTTTTTTGTTACTCTATGGCTTGACCTACAACTGTACGAACTTTCTTTGTAGTCCACAGAAGTTTGCGTAGCAGGTAGTGTCATGCAAGTAGCTGACACTGGAATCCAGTTCTTGTTATACAATTGCCTAGTGCGCTCATTTACAGTTAAGTTTTCTGGATCCAAGTAGTCAAGCACTGGGATGACATCCTTTTCGGTAAAAATTGCTCTTATATCACAACATTCATACAGCTGTATGCCTAGGCACTGGGATGACATAAATAAGCGCTGAAATGACATAAATAAACATTGGAGTGACAATCTTGTAGTGACTTGCATGACAACTAACTTTTTGTTTACTTCAAAATAGCACTGTAAAAAATTTAACATATCAAATTATAGAGCTAATATAGGATATACCTTGCTAAATAAAAAAAAAAGTATAATATTTTATAAGGTATGCAGGCAAAAACTCTGTAATTTGGTCAGATCAGAAATGAAGCAGCCATATCAGAACCTTTTTGGGTTGCATACCTATTTCATTATTTGTTTTATCCGAGGCTATGAATATAGCATTAAAACATCGTCCTAGTAGCTTCAAAGATCTAGTAGGTCAAGATATATTAGTGCGTGTATTAGAAAATGCTTTTATTTTAAACAAAATCCCACAATCTATACTGCTCTCTGGTAGTAGTGGAGTTGGTAAAACCACCACTGCAAGGATAATAGCTTTATGTTTGAATTGTTCCCTGGGGCCAATTTTTAAACCTTGCGGATCATGTGAAAATTGTCTAGCAATAAAAAATTCAAGCCATCCAGATGTAATTGAAATCGATGCAGCAAGTCACACTAGCATTGACGATATTAAAGTAATCCTGGGAGATATTTGCTATTCACCTATAAGCTCTAAATTCAAAGTCTACATTATAGATGAAGTACACATGCTATCTAGCAGTGCATTTAACGCATTACTTAAAACCCTAGAAGAGCCACCATCTAGTGTAAAGTTCATTTTAGCAACTACGGAAATAAAAAAGATACCAATAACTATTATTGCACGTTGTCAAAGATTTGATTTACACAACATTCCTGTAGCTAAAATAGTGGAACGTTTAAATGATGTTGCACAAAAAGAGAGTTATTCCATTGAAAAGGGAGCATTAGAATTAATTGCACGACACTCTGGAAATTCAATGCGTAACGCCTTGTTTTTGATGAATCAAGCAGTGCTATATAGCAAAGATGGTGCAATATCCACTAAAAATGTGACAGACATACTTGGCCTAGTGGATAAAGATATTATATTCGATCTATTAGGGGCAATATTAGAAGGTGATTTACAGAAAGCTCTATCAGTGTTTGACAAGGCGGTAAAAACAGCAAACCCACTTAGTATTTTTGAAGGTCTATTGCAAACAATTCAGTTAGTATGCCGTTTTTTGATTACAAAAGAGATTGATAATGCAGTTACAGAGCATGAAAAGAATAGGATAAAAGATTTAAGTATAAAGAGATCTTTAATATTTTTTTCGAGATTGTGGAAGATGTTGCTTAAAGGTATTCAAGATATAAAAACTTCAACATGCAACGATGTTGCTGCTGAAATGATGTTAATTAGCCTCTGTTATCTTTCTGATCTGCCTTCTCCGGAACAGGTGATCAAAAAAGTTCTTTCGCAGAATGTAGAGCAAGGAAATAGACAGGGCAGACCTGTTGCACCTTCCCCCTCTGTCATCCAAGTAGCTGACTACTCGGATCCAAAAAAATATGTGGAAAGTAAACAACAACCCCACTCTGTCATCCCAGTGCGTGACACTGGGATCCATGTGGAAAATAAACAACAAAATTACGATTTTGATAAGATTTTGCAACTATTAAGGCGAAGTAACCAAATTTATCTTTACAAACAACTGTGTAATAATCTACAATTAATAGATTGTAAACCTGGATATTTAAAATTAAAAGCTGTATCTAAGTTGGATAGTAATTTTTGCAATGATTTAAAAAATTACTTAAACCAGGTGACTCAGCAAGAGTGGGTTGTTGCAGTTGATACAGGTTATATAAACAGGGAAGTGAGTAATTTAAATTATGCACCTGCAGTTAAGGATATCCTTGACACGTTTAAAGGTGCAAAAGTAGTTAATATAGAAAATAAGGAGTAAGTTGTGGATTTTAGTCAAATAATGAAACAAGCGCAAGAGATGCAAAAAAAGCTTGCAGAAGCTCAAGAAAAATATGTTGGAAAAGAGTTTCAAGGTATTTCTGGTGGTGGCAAAGTTTCTGTATTAGTGGAAGTCATAAAAATAGGTAGCTATAAAGCTAAAAAGGTGAACATAGACTTAGAACTTATGAGAAATGAGGAAAAAGATATAGTAGAGGATTTAGTAACAGCAGCGTTTAATGATGCCGTTAAAAAAGCAGAAGAAGATATGGCGAATGCAACTTCTGATCTTGCAGGTATGATGGGTTTACCATCTGGGTTTAAACTTCCTTTTTGAATTTACTACTGAAGTTTCTTTTAGTGTAAGTATTTTTTTTCTAATATTCCCAACGCTAGTACTTCTTCATATAATGTACCTATACTAGCATAGCCCTACGTCATACCGTGATTCATTCCACAACTGTACAAACATTGCAATATGGCACATAGTAAACGATGTCATTCCAGTCTGGAATCCAGCCTTGCCGTAATCTCATCAAGAACATTGTGTTTTAACATAAAACGGCTACTTTTATGCTTACCAACTTAATAAAATTCCTGGATCCCAGACTGGGATGACAAGAAGATGGTACTTGGATAAGAGGCATTGCCCTCCTGGTAGGCCCAAATTGCAATGTTCGTACAGTTGTGGATTTCTCATCCGCTAACAAGCAGCGGAATGACGAGGTCTTTCGATAGTAAATCTTACCTGTGTTAGCTATACCAAAAAATCAAAAGTCGTATTTATTCATTAATAAAATCTTTGTCTTCTCCTAAAAATTAGTTAAAATGTAGAATATTTTGTGTTATTAAGTTAGCACTTGACTTAACTTTAGTTGTTACTTAGACTGCTAAAGTGGAATTTTAATTTTTTTACGAGGACAATTATGCATTATAAAAAGTTTTTTTCAGCAGCCGCTTTAGCAACGTTGCTAAGTTTATCAAACTCTGCTTTTTCAGATCCTGTTGGTCCAATAAGTGATGAAGAAACTAGCTACTACGTTCGTTTGCAATACAACGGTGAATTTTTACCTCTTTTCACAAAAATTGATGGTATTACCTATAAGAAAGACAAGAGTGATTACAGTCCATTAAAACCATCTTTTATAGCTGGTGGTGGTGCATTTGGTTACAAAATGGACGACATCAGGGTTGATGTTGAAGGAGTTTATTCATACCTAAACAAAAATGATGTTAAAGATGTAACATTTGACCCAGCAAATACTATTGCAGACAGTGTAACAGCAATTTCAGGATTAGTGAACGTGTATTACGATATAGCAATTGAAGATATGCCTATCACTCCATACATTGGTGTTGGTGTTGGTGCAGCGTATATTAGCACTCCTTTGGAACCCGCTGTGAATGATCAAAAAAGTAAATTTGGTTTTGCTGGTCAAGTAAAAGCTGGTGTTAGTTATGATGTAACTCCAGAAGTCAAACTTTATGCTGGAGCTCGTTATTTCGGTTCTTATGGTGCTAATTTTGATGGAAAAAAAGTAGATTCTCAGAACAGACAGGTTACTGATGCAGGCGCATACAAAGTTCTTTACAGCACTGTTGGTGCAGAAGCTGGAGTAGCGTTTAATTTCTAGTCTATCTCAGTCTTGTTATCCCAGTGAGTTTTTTCTTGCCATCTAAGTGGCATGACACTGGGATCTAGAAAAAAGAAATGTGGATTCCAGTGTCAAGGCACTGGAATAACACTATTTGCTATGTGTTTAAGCTATAACGTTTACCATTGTACTGGTAGAATATCATCTAAGGTTACATAATGTTATCCAATTAGCTAACACTGCGGCCTACTGTCTCCAAGAAATTAGATGGAAAATTTGTACTTTTTTCAAATCAAAGCTTGAATTTTTGCTGGAAAATCAATATATTATATGCATGAAGTTTTGATTTAAGTTGTTATGTTGACCTCAATGGCAAACTTATGTGTCGATAGCAGAACCAATCTCATGCAATATATTGCTAGGGTGCAAAAATTTCCTATGCTGTCTCAAGAGGAAGAGGTACGATTAGCAAAAAATTGGAACCAATATAAGGATGTTTCTTCTGCTCATAAATTGATTACCAGCCATTTGAATTTGGTAGTGAAAATTGCAATGAAATTCAAAAATTATGGGCTATTGTTGATGGACCTGGTTATGGAAGGAAATATGGGTTTAATGCACGCAGTGAAAAAGTTTAATCCTGATTTAGGGTTTCGTTTTTCAACTTATGCAGTGTGGTGGATTGAAGCTTCAATAAAAGACTTTATATTGAAATCTTGGTCGTTTGTGAAAATAGGCACAACGCAAGCACAAAGAAGATTGTTTTTTAGTTTACGTAAAATAAAAAAAAGAATTTTACAGTATACAAACAGGGAAACTTTAAATAATGAAGAAATAAAAGCAATATCTAATGAGCTTTCTGTATCCGAAGGAGATGTTCTGCAGATGAATTACCGTATGGCTTGTAAGGATCAGTCGCTAAACGATTGCATAAAAATAGGTGATGACTCTAAAAGGGAGTTGCAAGATATGATCCCATGTAACTTGGTCAGTCAAGAAGTAACCTATCAGAATCATGAAGAAAAAGAATTAAAAGAAACAATTTTAAACAATGCACTAGCGAGTCTCAACGAAAGGGCAAAAGACATTTTTATCAGTAGATATTTGTCTGAAAACATTCAAACTCTGGATGAACTTAGTAAAAAATATTGTGTTTCAAGAGAAAGAATAAGGCAGTTGGCTGAGCAGGCGATGGCTAAGGTAAAACAATATATACAATCTGAAAGTTTGAAATTTGGTTTGCATGCGTAGTTTTTTTATATTTCTAATATTTTTTTCGATAGGCGCTTTTGCATCGGTTAGTGATGTACAATTGAAGGAAAAATATAAAGATTGGCTCGTGTATACTGCATTGGAAGATGGAGAGAAAGTATGTTATATTGTATCCTATCCTAAAAAAAAAAGCGAATATTATACAACCAATCGCAAGCCGTATGTAATGGTTAGTTATGTTGATAAAAAAGCAGATGAGGTAAGCGTTACCTCTGGTTTTCAGTATGATAAGGAGCCTGTAGCTCTCAATATCGACAAAAAAATTAAATATACACTGCCCATAATACAGGGAAGTTTTGCGTGGGCAGAGCATACAAAAATAGATCAAGATCTCATTCTAAAAATGAAGCAGGGATTATCAATGGTAGTTAATGGAAAAACAAAAACAGTGACCATTGATGATACTTATTCCCTACTTGGTTTTCAAAAAGCGTATCAAAAAATGCATGATTTATGCCATACAAAGTAAATTATTGTAACAGAATACCCAGCTATAGTATAAACTAGACTACTCTTTCAATGGAAATATAAATAGCACTTTACTTTATATGGGATGTGGATATCATTTAAAATATATTTTTGAGAGTTAGCAATGTCAGAGGTTGCAGGTGTAGATACAGAAATCAAAAAGCAAAATTCTGTGTGCGAGCAGATGCGTTTTAGCGTGAGCCGCACAAGTCTTTTAAATACATTATCCAGAGTAAGTGGAGTGGTTGAAAGGCGTAATGCAATAGATGTTTTGGCGTGTATAAATATCAAAGCACAACACGGCAGCATAAAATTAATGGCAACTGATCTTGACATTTCAATGTTTGCCTCACTTGCTGCAACCGTATTAACAGAAGGAGAAGTAAAAATTTCAGCGCATACTTTACATGACATAGTGAAGAAGTTACCCGCTGATTTGGATGTCAATTTTGAAGTAAACAACCAAGGAAAATTATTGATGTCTTGCGGAAATGCAAACTTTTTTTTACCGAATGTAGTTTCAAGCAGCTTTCCTGCTCTTGAAGAAGACAATTATAAACATGATTTTACTCTACTAAATACAGACCTGATAGACTTATTAACTAAAACAAAATTTGCTGTATCACTAGATGATACAAGGTATAATTTAAATGGAATATATCTACATACAGATGAGCAATTTCTGTACTGCGTTGCAACTGATGGCCATCGTTTATCATGTATAAAGAGGCCAAAGCCTGGGAACATCAATGGCGAATTTGGTGTGATCATTCCACGTAAAACTGTTATGGAGCTGTTAAAAATATTGGACGATTGTAATGAAATTAAAGTAAAACTCTCAGACAGAAAAATCAAGTTTACATGCGGTGAATATATTCTAATATCAAAATTAATAGATGGAACTTTTCCAAATTATAAAGCAGTTATTCCAGCATCTCAAGATAAGCATATGATTATTGAAAGTAAAAAACTTTCAGACGTTATAGATCGAGTTTCCGTTGTTGTATCTGATAAAGTAAAATCTATTAAATTCTCACTACAAGAAAAGCTGCTAACTCTGCATTCAAACTCCCAAGAGTGCAGTGATGCAACTGAATCCATAGAAGTGGACTACAATGAAGCCCCTATAGAAATAGGGTTCAACTCGCGTTATTTACTTGATGTTCTATCCTGCATAAAAAATAAATGTAAGTTTAGCTTAGCCGATGGTAATAGTGCTACAATTATCACTGATGAAGACGATTCAAGTGCATTATATGTAGTAATGCCAATGAGAACTTAAACTCGTCATCTCGCTGCTTGTTAGCGGAATCTGGAGATACCGTGGCGGTATGGCACTTATTTCACTAGCTTTTATTAAATTAGTAATCTATCTTTACCAAATATAAGCCAAAAGGTGGTGCAGTAACTCCAGCGGCACTTCTTTTGCATTGGTTTAATATATTTAGCATTTCTTGCGGATTGGTTCTATTTTTTCCAAATTCAACTAAAGTACCCACAATAATCCTCACTTGGTTATGTAAAAAGGAAATAGCAGATATTTTGATGTGTATATGATTCTCATTTTGTATTATATCGATATCATCAATTGTTCTTATCGGATTTGCGGCTTGACAATCTTTTGAACGGAAACTTGAAAGGTCATGTTTTCCAAGTAGATGTTTAGCAGCTTCACGCATAATATTTACATCAAGTGGGCTAAACACTTGCCATACATAACCCGTCTCCAGAGCGGCAGGAGCATAGCGATTAACTATTCTATATTCGTAATATCTTTTTTTTGCTGAAAACCGTGCGTGAAAAGCATCATCTACAACTTCTGCATTAAGCACGACTATAGGAATTGATTTTAAATGATAGTTTATTGCATTCCTTATTCTATAAAGCTCAAATTCCTTTTCCATATCAAAATGAGCAACTTGTCCTAAAGCATGAACTCCTGCATCAGTCCTGCCACCACAGTACAAAGTAACTTTCTCACCACTAAAATTAAATATAGCATTTTCTATCTTCTCCTGGATTGAGTTAGCAGAGTGTTGCTGTTTTTGCCAACCAGAGAAATTACTACCATTATATTCTACCGTTATTTTGTATCGCACTGCATTACATCAAGCTCTATCTAAAATAGTCATTTTCTATCTTAACATAATTTATGGTCAAGCCTACAGTGCTGCCACTCCCATAAAGTAGTTCGTCCAATCTTAAATCTTGCTGCCACTGCTTCTCTGCTTTCTCCTTCGTCTAGCGCCTCCATTGCTTTTTTTCTTAAATCATAACTATATGCTGCTGGCATTCAACCTCCTTATCATTATCTATCCTTATCACATCCGGACTTCTATGAAAAGAGCTATAAGAGGTTGTCCGGAAACAAGTAAAAGGCTATAATATCTGAAATTTTAGTACGGGGTAAAGATGAGAAAAAAGTATCCAACAGATCTAAGCGAAAGGGAATGGGCAAGAATAGAAAAACACTTCAGAGTATCATACAAGAAAGGAGGAAGGCCGCCAAAGTATAGCAAAAGAGAAATATTAGAAGCAATTTTCTATGTATTGCGTACAGGGTGTCAATGGCGGTATTTACCAAATGATTTTCCGCTATGGAAGACTGTGTATGAGCAGTTCAGGCAATGGAAGAAGCAGGGAATTTTTGAGAAAATGAATTATGAAATTACAAAATATAGTAGAAGAAAAATAGGAAGGAATGAGCAGCCGAGTGCCTGTATAGTAGATAGTCAATCTGTAAAGACTACAGAAAAGGGGGATCAAAGGCTATGATGGAAGTAAAAAAGTAAAGGGTAGAAAAAGGCATATAATTACAGACACTCAGGGTTTTATACTAGGTTGTTACGTAGGCGCTGCTAACGAAAATGATAGAGATGGTATGAAAATAGCATTAAACAATATGAGAACAAAATATACTAAAGTTAAAAAAATGTGGGCTGACATGGGATACCAAGGAAGAAATTTAAAGAATCACATAAAGGAAGAATATGACATAGATATTGAAATTGTTAAAAGGCCTCCATGTAGATTTTGGGTGCACAAAGATACGCCACCTGAGCTACTACCAACAAGAGAACAAGGGTTTAAAGTACAGCCAAGAAGATGGGTTGTAGAAAGGACTTTTGCTTGGGTTAATAGGAATAGAAGGCTATCGAAGGAGTATGATTTACTCACAACATCCACTGAGAATTTCATATACCTAGCTATGAGTAGGGTTATGTTAAAGAGGGAATATGCTTGAATTTACTAGTTTCCGGACAACCTCTAAATCGTGAAAAAGAACTGCTCATTAAGTGCTGTTTGCTTAATAAATTTACTGACATTGGTATGGCTAAATTCGAAATGGCTACATGAATTTATCGTAAATTATTACCGTATAAGGTACGATGCGACAAAGCCATCCCAGTGTCAGCTACTCGGATGACACCGTCATAAAGGAATCAGTGTTAGCTACTTGGATGACAACCATTGTGCTTGAGGCAAAATTGACTATCACTTCTTTTTATAGAGCTTGCTCCAAACTTTGTTGTTAGTTAATACAAAAAACACTGTTAAAATTATAAAATACGCCACTACTTTTAATCCAAGTTTATGCCGGCGCTCTAATTCTGGCTCTGCTGCCCATTGTAAAAAATTTATCACATCATACGCCATATTTTCAACTGTGGCTTGCCTTGCACCATCATATTCCACCATTCCTTCAGAAAGTGGTGGCGCCATAGCTAATCTGCCTGTTGGAAAATACGAATTAAAATATAAATCATTTTCATCGTGTTCGCCGTTTTGATAGCCTGTTAACAATGAATAGACATAATTTGCACCATCATGCCTTGCTTTAATAATTAATGATAAGTCTGGTGGGACTGCACCATTGTTGCTTGCTGCAGCTGCTTCTTTTGTATCAAAAGGCGCAATAAAATAATCCGAAGGTACTCCAGGTCTGTCAAACATTTCACCCAAATCATTCGGACCATCTTTAACTTGATAAGAAGCTGCTATTTGTTTTACATCTTCTTCAGAAAAACCGACATCTTGCAAATTACGAAATGCTACCCTATTCATTGAATGACAAGCAGCACAGACTTCTTTATACACTTTATAGCCACGCTGAATTGACTCTCTATCGAAAGATCCGACAATTCCATCAAATTTCCAGTCTATTTTCTTATTTGGTGATGATTTAAATTCTTCTGCAGATATAAGACTAGATAGAAATAACATGCAGAAGATTGCAAATACATTAGATCCCATGCATAACCACTGTTTTAGTAAATTTCGAATTGATGTCATGCAAGTAGCTGATACTGGAATCCAGCTTATTTCATCACTGACATTATGGTTATCATGCACTCCTAGAATCTGTTGTCCATTGCATGATTTGTAAGTATTTTTATACCTGGATCCCAGTGTCAAGCACTGGGATGACAACGGAAGATAGTGGAATGACACTGTGTGTTGTATACAACGTTCATACAATTGTGTACATGATGCTGGAATCCATTTATTTTTTTTCTGGATCCCAGTGTCAAGCACTGGGATGACAAAAGAGGGCTCTGGGATGACAGAAGAGAGCTCTGGGATGAAAGAGAATTTTGTAAGAGATCTGCTTTGAATTGACATCACCTCATCTCCGGCACAGAATCACTTAAGGTTTTTGGTGGTTCTTTTGGCTTTTCATACTTACTAAGCAGTGGTAAAACTATCACAAAGTATGCAAAGTAATAAAGAGTAGATAGCCTACTCATAGTGATGTAAGGCTCTTTTACCTCTTGTCCTCCAAGCCAGGCAAGAAGTACAAAATTTATTGCAAAAACCCAAAAAAATTTCTTAAACACCGGGCGATAAGCACCACTTTTAACTTTTGATTTATCAAGCCAAGGTAACAAAAACCACACTAAAATAGACGCAAACATGGTAAGCACACCAGTAAGTTTATCTGGAATTGAACGTAGCATTGCATAAAAAGGTAAAAAATACCACTCTGGCACTATATGTACCGGAGTGACCATAGAATCAGCTTCTATATAATTGTCTGGATGCCCAAGATAATTGGGAGCATAGAAAACAAATGCGAACAAAACTACAAAAAACAGACCAAAAGTTATGCAATCCTTGACTACATAATAAGGATAGAGAGGGATGGTATCCTTATCTGATTTTACCTCCACTCCACTTGGGTTACCAGAGCCAAACCTATGCAGAGCTATCACATGAAGCATAGCTAAAGCAATAATAACAAAAGGCAGAAGATAATGCAGGGCGAAAAAACGGTTAAGTGTTGGGTTATCCACTGAAAAACCACCCCATAACCATATAACTATTTTATTGCCAATTAAAGGTATAGCAGAAAATAAGTTGGTTATAACTGTTGCACCCCAGAAACTCATTTGTCCCCAAGGCAATACATATCCCATAAAGGCAGTTGCCATCATTGCAAAAAATATAAATATTCCAATAAACCACACCATCTCTCTCGGTCTTTTATAAGATCCGTAATATAATCCACGCATTATATGAACATAGACTACCATAAAGAAGAGCGATGCTCCAACAGCGTGAGTGTAGCGTATTAACCACCCGTAATTCACATCTCGCATTATGCGCTCTACACTATTAAACGCATAATCAACATGCAGAGTGTAGTGCATAGCAAGAAATATACCTGTTATTATTTGTAAAATCAGCGCTATACCAGCCAAAGAGCCAAAGTTCCAAGCATAATTTAAGTTTTTTGGCACTTGGTAAGAAGCAGTGTGTCTTAGAAAAGAAAATATAGGCAATCTATATTCTATCCATCCTAATATGCCTTTTTCTTCTTTTATTGTTTCTTTTTTGTTATCTTCCTGCATAACTTAAACCTTTCTGAACACATGTCCATTGCTACTTTTATCTTATTTTTTTATTGTAGCAACTTATCCTTTACGCACAAATAAAAACTTTAAAGCAATATTAATTACCTCTTCAGCAACCTGTCACGTGCTGCGTTTAATTTTTGTGCAAAATATTCCTAGCCTCCTTTATCTGGGTGAACTAATTTCATTAAATTTTGATATGCTTTATTGATTTCATTGTGGTTCGCTCCAGAATCTATTCCTAGCACTTTAAATGCTCCATCTCTGAACATGTTACTACTACCAGACTAGTATGATTTTGTCTTGTAAATTTATTCAACAACCCTATTCTAACTATATAATGAAAAATTATCTACAAAGTGTTTATGAAGATGGTATGAAAATCCAACTATCTAAAGTCAACAAATATTTATTAGTTTTACTGATTACTGTCTCAGCATTTCTCATATCTGGGCAAGTATCCAGTTCAAGCAATATCGAGAATGATTTTCAAGATTTACAAGAAAAATTACCATTATTGAAAGATCAGGATTTGTTATTTTTAGATCCAGCTTCAGCTTTAAATTATGGTGATAGGGCAGGTAAAAAAGTGTTAATGGTTATAGTTCACCATACTGAAACATCAACACTAAAAGGTACAAAAGATACGCTGAATGCTAGAGGATTGTCAGTTCATTTTATTGTCGATAGGGATGGCAGCATCACCTTAATGGTTCCATTAGAGAAAGAAGCATGGCATGCTGGTATTAGTTATGCAAGAGTTAAGGTAGATAGTAAGCTTGAAGAGTTACGGAAGCTTAACAACTATTCTGTAGGTATTGAAATTGTAAACACAGGACTTGAGCCTTTTCCGGAAGAGCAAATGAGATCTGTTAAAGAGCTGATTTTATACCTTATGGAGCGTTTTAAAATTAAAAGGGATATGATATTTAGTCATTCTGAAATAGGAACTATAGTGTATGATCCAGAGCTTGGCTATACAATGCATAAACCAGATCCACACAAATTGTTTGATTGGGAGTTATTAGAGAAAAATGAAATTGGATTGCACATAAGTGACAGAATAAACCCTAAAGATGCTAAACACAAAATGGGCAAAACATTGTATAAAGCAGGTGATAGAAATGAAGGTATTTTGAAATTAAAACAAAGGCTGAACAGATTTTTCTATAAGATAGAACCTTGGAATGATAAGAAAGGTAATGTAATTTTTCCTGATAATAATGCTGATTACTCAGATGAGTTTGATGAGAATTTTGTATGGGTTATTTATCAGTTTTCAATACATAATTTACCAAGAGAAATTAGAAAAGATCTACCTCTTAAACTAGAACAAGCAGATATATTTCCTGAATTCTTTAGTGAATATAGTCATGGCATTTCTTCTAGTTATCTAACCTTTAGTGAAAAAATTAAATCGATTCTACAACCATGTTTAAGCAAAGTAGATTATGAGAATTTATTATCTTCTCTTGCACAATATGAGAATAACATTTCTCCTGATGCATCTACCACTTTAATGTACAAAATTAAGTTATACTATGATTCTTATTTAAGATATCGCATATGGTCTTCACTCTATAAACCATTTAAGCTTAATGTATTGGAAGAGTTAGAGATTTTAAAGAGTGGAGTGTTATCTTTAAAATCACTAGATAGCTCTAAAGCTGCAGAAGTTTCCAGTTTAATTGATAGCTTTAAAGTAGATATTTCTTTAGAATTTCAGGGTTTTGAAAAACAGTGGTTTCAGGAGTTTAAGAATGCTTGGAGACAAGAATTTATACCTTCCCTGGAAGAACAGATAACATGGACTGCACTACATGAAGCAATATTGGAGTATTTAGAAAAAGCAAAGGAAGAAATTCGTTAAACGAAAACTTTTTTTAAGATCACTTTTTTAACAATTTATCACGTGCCGCATTTAGCTTTTGCGCAAAATATTCCGAGCCTCCCTTATCTGGGTGAACTAATTTCATTAAATTTTGATATGCTTTATTGATTTCATTTTGACTTGCCTCAGGATTCAGCCCCAGTATCTTTAATGCTTCATCCTTGGACATGTTATCACCAGTGTAATTTTCAGTATAACTTCTACTGCTACTAAATTCGTTCAAAAACTTACTCAATATAGAGTTCATCATGAAACTCATATTATTTTTTTTTGTCAGGAAAAGAAAAAATATAACAACGCTAGGCAAGACAAATGTAATTACTATGAATACTAAAAAAAGAAAAAAGATGAATGACATGTATATTTTTTTATCATTTTATGATTAAATAGTAACAATTATAATTGTCATGGTAAATAACATGTTCATCCAGATTGAAGAAACACCAAACCCAAATACGCTAAAATTCCTTCCTGGATTTGAAATTTTAAACGAAGGAGAAACTGCTGATTTTTCAAATGCGAATGAGATAAAAAATTCTAAACTAGCAGCAAATCTTTTTCAAATAGAGCATGTGGTAAGAGTATTTTTCGGTCATGATTTTATTTCAGTAACAAAATTGGATGGAATTAATTGGGATATATTAAAAGTAGAAGTTTTAACTACAATCATGAATCACTTTACTTCTGGTGGAAAAGCACTAGATAAAGAAGAAGTGAATGATCCAGATGAAGAATTTTTTGATAAAAATGATATAGAAATTGTAAATAGAATAAAAGAATTGATGGAAAGTCATATCAAACCTGCAGTTGCTCAAGATGGTGGCGATATCAAATTTCGTGGCTATAAAGATGGAATAGTTTATGTTGAGTTGCAAGGAGCTTGCTCTGGATGCCCAAGTGCTGCAATTACTTTAAAGCAAGGAGTGCAAAATATGCTGAGCTACCACATACCAGAGATTGCAGGTATAGAGACCACACTATGACTAATCAAACGGTTAGAGGAACAAAAGATCTCCTGTTTGATGAATGGTACAAGTTTAAATACATAGAGCAAACAGCAAACAGAATCTCAAGTTTATACGGCTTTTTGCCCGCCCAAACTCCAATATTTGAGTGCACGGAGGTTTTTACAAAAACCTTAGGTGATAGCTCAGACATCATCACTAAAGAGATGTATAGCTTCAATGATAAAGGGGGAAAGAGCATAACTTTACGTCCTGAGTTCACTGCAGCGATTGTCAGGCTACTCATTGAAAAAAAACTGCAAACACCGATAAAATTATTCTCAACAGGACCTGCATTTCGCTATGAAAGACCGCAAAAGGGAAGACAAAGGCAATTTCATCAGATAAATTTTGAGGTTTTTGGCATAGAAGATCCAAAAGCTGATATTGAATTGATATCACTCGCTCAGCACTTACTAACTGAATTTGGCATCAATAAAAATGTAAAGCTGGAAATCAACTCTTTAGGTGATGGTGAAACAATAACTAAATATAGAGAAGCTTTGATCTTATACTTTACAAAGTATCAAAATGATCTATCAGAAGATAGCAAAAATAGGTTGATCAAAAATCCACTCAGAATACTGGATTCCAAGGATGAGAAAGATAAATCAATAATTTCTGATGCGCCTAAAATCAGCAATTATTATACGAAAGAGTCCTCAGATTTCTTTGAACAAATACTAAATGGATTAACAATTCTTGATATACCTTATACCGTAAACAATAAACTAGTTCGAGGTTTGGATTATTATTGCCACACAGTGTTTGAGTTTGTTACAGAGGATTTAGGTGCACAAGGGGCAGTTTTTGCCGGTGGAAGATACGATAATTTAGTATCTTCAGTAGGTGGAAAACACACTCCAGCAATAGGATTTGCAGGGGGTATTGAGCGCATAATGGAGTTAATCAATTATTCTCCGAAAGAAGAGCGACCTATTTACCTAATTCCAATCGGTAGAGAGGCTGAAAAACATGCTTTAACACTTGCAAATGAATTGCGCAGAAATGGTTTATATGTAATCTATGAATATAGCGGAACGCTCAGAACCCGAATGAAAAAAGCAAATCAAGCAAATGCTAAAGCTGCTTTAATCTTTGGCGATGAAGAATTGAGTAGTAAAACTTTAAAGATTAAAAACATGGATACAGGTGAAGAAAAAATAATTGCTCGCGATAACACAATAGAAAATATCTATTAGGAGCAATGCAAATGTTTTTCTCAGTCAGCTATAGAAGAAAATTCGTCTGCACAAGAATTTTTCATAGTATTCAAAGTATCATAATCTGTAAAATCTAATTTTACCGGTGTAATAGTAATAAATCCTTCTTTTATTTTATTTATACTACCACTGCCTGAGTGCTCTCGAGACCAATTTAAGCTAAAAGAGCCATTCGAATTTTCAGTAAAAGTTAAATCCCCATCAATGTTATATTCACCTTGTTCAGCAAATTCTACTCCTTTTACTTTTTCCGTAGCAGGAAAATTTACACTCATCACTATGTTTTTAGGCCAACCAACCTTAACTAGCTTGGCAATAACCTTTGGTGCAAAAACCTTTGTATTGTGCCAGTCTATTTTATCATGATAAACTTGGCTCAGCGCAATAGAAGGTATAGACCTTGCAGCACCTTCCATTACAGCACCAATTGTTCCTGAATAACAAATATCGTCCCCGACATTTGATCCAATATTTACTCCGGACAATATTAAGTCTGGTTTTTTATTCATAACTTTATTTAGCGCAATAATGACACAATCTGCAGGAGTACCAGACACACTAAATTCCCTTTCACTATGTTGTTTTATTCCAATAGATTGTTTCACTGGATAATCAAGAGATCTTGCAGCTCCGCTTCTATCAGTATCTGGTGCCACTATCCATATTTCTGACGCAAAATTCCGTGCAACCTCTTTGAGTAATTTTATTCCTTCACTTCCAAAGCCATCATCGTTTGTTATCAATATTATCATATACAATACTCAGCTATACAGCTCCAAATTATGTAAACCACTGGCTGTAAATAAACTCATGAGGCTTTAAGTTTCTTTGCATAACTGTGGACTGTAACAAAGAACCTGCTGTAAATCAATAGATTTCTTGCACAGGCCATAACTGTCATTACAATAGAAACGAAAAAACTTACTTGACAAACTCCGCCAGCCCCCTTATCATGAAACTGAAGCTATTTATTTATCTTCTCTGTACAGATTAAATGACAAAAAAACTCACGTATCTGGCGTCTCATGTTTAATTTTTTGCACTATGTGCACCTTATGTCTTTATCAAACTTCTACCTACATAAGCTGAAACGCGCTTATAAAGCGTTTAAAACATAAAAAAACGCCAACTTAAAAAATGGATAGTGAATAACTAGCTACCCTAGGGTTTCTTTTGCCTTTTTTTCTGTTTAGTAAATTTCTTAAACATTTATAGCTAAGGTTAGTTGCATTTAAAAGCAGCTGAGTCGCGGTTATTAAGCGTTTAGAATAAAAAAACGCCATACTTGAAAGTATAATGTAAGTAATTAGCCAACTACGGGGCTTCTTTTGCCTTTTTTTCTGTTTAGTAAATTTCTTAAATATTTATAGCTAAACGACAACCGTCATCCCGCTGCTTGTTAGCGGGATCTAGAGATACCGCGAATGAATCGCGGTATGACGTAGGACTGCTGTCATTCCAGTCTGGAATCCAAAAAAAAGGATGATGTCATCCCAGTGCCCTGACTACTTGGATCCAGTTTTCTTTACAAATTCACAAAAAGTGCTTCATTCTATAACGCAAAACCCATACTCACCAAACCCAATGCATTACTTGCAATTAAGTTTCCTGGATCCAAGTAGTCAAGCTACTCGGATGACACCCTTTTGGATGGAGACCAGTGTCAGCTACTTTCATGACACCATTCTTTTTCCTGGATCCAAGTAGTCAGGGCACTAGGATGACAAGAGAAAGAGGCTACTGGGATGACAGCTACCCTGACAATCGTCATCCCACTACGTGTTAGCGGGATCTAGAGATACCACGGCGGTATGACGGTTCGCAGCGGTATAGTAACTCGTCATCCCGCTGCTTGTTAGCGGGATCTCTTGTTAGCGGATGAGATACCGCGAATGAATCGCGGTATGACGTGTTGAAACAATCCGATAAGGTAAGCCTCGTCATCCCGCTACGTGTTAGCGGGATCTAGAGATACCACGGCGGTATGACGGTTCGCAGCGGTATAGTAACTCGTCATCCCGCTGCTTGTTAGCGGGATCTCTTGTTAGCGGATGAGATACCGCGAATGAATCGCGGTATGACGGTGTAGATAGTATCCCGCTGCTTGTTAGCGGATGAGATACCGCGAATGAATCGCGGTATGACGTGTTGAAACAATCCGATAAGGTAAGCCTCGTCATCCCGCTACGTGTTAGCGGGATCTAGAGATACCGCGGCGGTATGACGTGTTGCTTGGGTCAGCTATAGTATTTCTTAAAATTAATAATAAATTTCTTGGCTAGCAAGAAGCTGTAAATTTTTTTGCGAGACCTAAGCCGCTTTTGATATAGCTAAAGGTTTACTGATGATTTGTCTCATTCCACTACCTGCTGACTTACTTTCTGCTTAGCATATCCATCAAATCAGATTCTTTGAGTTTACTATGGTCAACTTTACTGAACTTATTTACCATAGAGCTCATTTGATTATACTGCTTAATTAGAAGATTAATGTCAGTGACAGTTGTTCCGGACCCCTTAGAAATTCTAAGTCTTCTTTTGCCATTTAAAATATCTGGATTTTGCCTTTCTTTTTCAGTCATTGAGTTTATGATGGCTATATATTTTTTCACTTTATTGTCATCTGGCAGACTGCTACTTAGCTTTTTTGTAAATGCACTAGGAATGAATTTCATTATGTTGCTAATGCCATCCATTTTACTCAGAGTTTTTAACATTCCCACTAGGTCGTTTAGGTCGAATTTACCTTTTTTCACTTTCTTTTGTAACTTATCAATTTCTTCCTGACCAACAATCTCAGCAGCTTTTTCAACCAATGAGACAACATCACCCATGCTAAGTATCCTTTTTGCAATTCTATCGGGATAAAAATCATCGAGGTCACTTAATTTTTCACCACAAGCAATAAATTTAATTGGACAATCGGCGATCATTTTCATAGAAAGAGCAGCACCACCACGTGCATCACCATCAACACGGGTGAGAATAATGCCGGTTACACCTATTACCTCATTGAATGATTTGGCAATGTTGACCGCATCCTGGCCTATCATTGCGTCGGCTACTAAAATAACTTCTGCAGGTGAAGCTATTTCCTTTACGGCTTTCAACTCATTCATCATATTATTGTCAATATGAAGCCTGCCTGCAGTGTCTAGTATTAATACATCATAATTATCGTTCTTTGCTATTGCTATTGCCCTTTTTGTAATTGTAATGGGCTTCTCATCTATTACTACAGGTAAAGTTTGCACATCTATTTGTTTACCTAGCACTTCAAGTTGTTTCTGGGCAGCAGGCCTATAAATGTCTAAAGAGGCAAGCATCACTTTTTTCTTTTGCTTTTTTAGTTTTAAAGCAAGCTTTCCTGAGGTAGTTGTTTTACCTGCACCTTGTAAGCCCACCATCATAATCACAGCAGGGGGTTGAACTGCTAGATTTAAGTCACTTTTCTCTGATCCGAGAACTGCAACTAAATTATCCTGTACAATTTTAATTATCATTTGTGCTGGAGAAACACTTTTTATGACTTTTTCCCCAATCACTTTATCTTTAATGTCGTTGATGAATTTTTTTGCAACTTCAAGTGAAACGTCAGCTTCAATTAAGGCTATGCGTATTTCACGCATGGCAAGATTAAAATCATCTTCAGAAATGATTGATTTTCCTCTCAGTTTACTAAATACAGAATTTAAACTTTCAGTTAACGATTTAAACATAATAGCATTAGTAGAATACTCATTAAAAAGAGAGAAGAAGCTGAAACAAAACTCACTGAGTTATAACTCAGCACTTCTTTAAGTTTAGTAATATTATTAAAGTATAAACCAACAAGTGGATTAGTCAAGTTTTGCACTACGCTGGCAAACATTTCTCTAGTTTTAGAGACTAACTGATTGAACAGCAAGATAATATAGGGTATGAAAGCTCTAAAAATCCAATCAACATCCATTTTAAAATTTACTCTCGGGTAAAATAACTTGCGTAAAGGAATAAACAATAAAGTGGTACATAGTAATAAATTAAATTGCGACCAAATATTTTTTGTGTTGTACACAAAATCGAAAATCGAAGGTTTATTGTAAATAGGTAAGTAAGGATTGCCAGCGATTACGCATATAAATGCTAAAATAATCATAGTCATTTTGCTTCCTCTCTCTGCTAAAGGTTTTGACTTACTTTTTGCAATAAATAAGTAATAAAGAAACTTTAGCCCCACGCTTAAATGAAGCAGCAAATTTAGAAGCTTATATAAATTTTTATACCCTTTTAAGGCAACAGTGTTCATTTCAATTTCAGCTGTGATATATGATTTACTGATAAATCCAACGGTTCCAGGAAATGCAGCCATTGTAAGTATTGCGATTATAGCACACATGCCTTCCACTGACATCAGTTTACCCACTCCATTAAAACTAATTGTTTTTGTTTGTGAAATAATCGAATTACTGACCACAAACAATAATGATTGATAAACAAGAGAGAAGATTATATGCAGTATCAAAATTGGTATTGCTTTTTCCGAAGGACTGAGCAAACTTCCTGCAATAATCAGCAAGCCCATTTGTCCTACAACGTTATAGCATAAAAATCTGCGAATATTTTGCTCAAGAGAAGCAAATATAATGCTGTAAATTGCAGTGATGGCGCCTACAAGCGCTAATATTTCAGTACAATCTTGCCATAGGTTATAAGTGTGTAAAAGCATCACTAAAAAAGAGACTTTAGTGGTAAATAAAGAGAGATATGTGGTGCCATGTAGCGATGCAGCAGGATATGCATCAACAACCCAAAATGAAAAAGGAAAACAAGCGCAGTTTATCAATAAACCCAAAATTATCAGGTTAGTGCTTTGAAGTGCCAATCCTGCTATTAATATAACTCCAACGAAAAAGTGTACACAAGCGTACCTTATTGCAGGTCCACTATCTCTACAGCTAGCTGCGATAATAAAAAATGCACTGATGGTCATTAATTCACAGAATATTATAACCAATATCATATGTTCAGATAAAACTGCATAAAGTGAACTAATAGTGTAAGCAGCAAAAGATAGCATCTCTGAAAAAGTCAAATTTTGTGCTGGTAGAACAGCTAAAAATGCAACTGATAAAAAAGATATTAGTATGGTACGAAAAGATAAATCAAAATCTAGAATTGGGAGAGACCAATTTACTGCAATGCTCAAATTTTCAGGTAATTTTAGGACTATAACTATTAATACAGTCAGTAGAAGTAACAGTGACGATTTATAAAGTTGCACAATAATTGAAACCAATATGGTTTATGCTATCTCAATATATGAATAAAATCAATTTGCATATTAACCACTAATTAAACTAATTATCATATAATTATATCAGAGTTTAGAGGGTTATAGAGAAACCGGTCAGATTAGGTTTTTAATCTAATCTGACCGATAGCTTTAATAGTGAGGTAAGCTTTAATATAGCACTCCTAATTCATAACGCTACACTCGTGCATAATTTATTTTTAATTTGTGCACGAGCGTTAGTAAATTATTTACTTTTTGAAATAAAATTTGGCATCACTTTAATATTGAGACTTAGTAAACCTCAGTAGGTCTGCCAGTTGGGCCCATAAGAATTATTTGCTCGCCTTCTCTTAAGTGTCTGCATAAATTAGTGGAGCCGCCGATTTCCAGCACAATAGTGGAAATAATTCCTTTTTTTTTGTCTACTTCAGTGCCGGTTACAGCTATACCTTCCATAGCAAGGTTTGTATTATTGGCTTTTCTGCCATTGGTTTCAAAATTTTGCAATCTAAAGAATTGCCCAGGCTTAAAATTCTTTGCCGCAAGTGGTGCTTTGATCACTATTTCCACAACTTTGTCTGTTAAATATTGAACTTTTATAACCTTTGCAGTGAATTGCTCTTTGATTCTATTAAATAATTCTTTATTAGCCAGGTCTTCAACACTTGACCACGCATTTTTTTTCTGGCCCACAACATCACACACTGGAATGACAGAAACGAAGCTATTAACTCCACTCAAAAGCTGAGAAATAATAGGGTAGCCGTTTTTAGCACTTGCCATAGCTTTCACGACGCTGCCACTATACGAAGGGTGAAGATCACCAAAAAAGCTGATTGTTTTATTGCCTTGCTTATACACTAATATTCTATCTTTATTTTGCATTTTAGGAGAAAATATTGGGTCTATTTCTTTTCCTGATGAATTCAAATGAGTAAAATACCCATTACTTAATTTAAAATGCTTTTTATCTTCTGTTGCAATAACTGTATTTGGCTCAGTACCTGCTGCTATAAAAATAGAACGTGCTTTTATACGTTTGATTTCGCCGGATTTTGTGTCTATCAGTTTTATTAATTCAGCATGGTTATATTTATCCGTCACAACTTCAACTGGCTCTAAGTTTTCAATAAAGTAAATTCCTTCTGACAGTGCATTTTGCACCTCTTCGCTATTTAATCGATAACTTGGTGAATCTTTTAGCTCTTTTCTATATATAACTTTCACTCCCCCGAGGCTCTGCATTAACTCTAATATTTTTATTTCTCTATTCTCTTTTTTTGCTAACTTTTGCTTTTCTCGGATCAATTGTGCGTGCGATATAAACTCATTCGCAATTTTGCGCTCTTCTTCTGTCCAATCTTTTTCAACACAGTCCTTTCCATACTTATCAACTAATATCTCATAACGAAGAAGAAATTTTTCTACTTGAATTGGATAATACGCTAAAGCTTCAGTGGCAGTGTCAATCGCAGTAAGCCCCGCCCCTATGACAACTATCGGCATACGAACTTGCAGATTTGCTATAGAATCAAATTTAAGAGCGCCAGTCAGTTGTAACGACATCAGAAAATCAGATGCCATGCGTACTCCACGAGCTAGTATGTTTTTTATTTTGATCATTCGTGGCTTACCAGAGCCAAGTGCTAGGGCGATGTGATCAAAACCCAAGTTGAACGCGTCATCAGCATTAATCGTGCCACCAAAACGAATGCCTCCATAAAGTACGAAATTCTCACGTCTTTCCAGCAGTAATCTAATAATCTTTAAGTAATTCTTATCCCACCGAGAAGTAATGCCATATTCTGCCACCCCACCAAACCCTCCTGCCGTGCGTTCACTCAATTTTTCGTGTTTGAAATCTTTAATTAGCTGGAAATTATCGATCAAAGGTTCAATCTTTAGTCCATCAATGGTGATAACGTTATGCCCATCATTCAACAAATGATGAGCTAAATTAAAACCAGCAGGACCAAGGCCTACAACTAGAACGTTTTTTCCGGTGTTTTCTCTTGGCAATGAACGCTGAAAATTTAAAGGATTCCAACGGCTGAGCAGAGAATATATTTCAAATCCGTACGGTAAACTGAGCACATCATCCAGAATCCTTGTTTCAATTGCTGGCACATTTACGGGTTCTTGTTTTTGATATATGCACGAATTCATGCAGTCATTGCATATTCTGTGTCCAGTAGCCGCGCATAATGGGTTATCTATCATCACAATTGCAAGACTTGCTATGCTGTACCCTTCGCTTTTCACCAGATTCATTTCTGATATTTTCTGCTCTAGTGGGCAGCCGTGCAGTTCAACTCTAAGTGGAGACTTTTTGAAAGTATTGTCATCATTAATTAGCCCCTTTGAGCAGCTATCCTTACTTTGCTTATGACAAAATATGCAGTAGTGAGCATTATCCAATGCTTTATCTAAACTAGCCTTTTCACTTGTTAGGTCAAAACCGTATCGTCTTTTTACTTCATTTGAATACAGCACTTCAACTTTGTCTACTTCTTTTTTAGAAAATGGTATGAGGTTTTCGTGGTCAATTTTTTTATGTATGCTAAATAATATACTCTGTTTATTTTTTACTCTCCACACTGCATATTGTGCCGCAAGTTCTATTTCCTCTTTGTGATTTTCTTTATCTTCAAACCAATGCATCACCTGCTCAGCAAAATTTTTTTCTGTTGTTGGCAAAGTGAGAAAATGACTTAGTTTGTTAGTAATATCTATATTCGCCACATTAGTGTATTTCTTCAATGCATAGCGTTGGACAAATAATCTTTTGCACTTATATATTACAGCAAAGTCGTTGTGCTTTTTCTTTAGCTCCTCTATTTCTTTTTCAACATTAAAAAGTTTTGCAATAAATTCATCAAGTAAATATGAGAGGTCTATAATGAGCTGGCTATCTGTCATCCAAGTAGCTGACCGTTCTTCTTGTTTTCTAGATCCCAGTGTCAAGCACTGGGATGACGGGGGGTGACACTGGGATGATGGGAGGTGACACTGGGATGACATCGAAGAAGAAGCTGCTTTTTCTCTTGCTTCAATTAATGAACAAAACAAGCTCTCATCACATGATTTAATATAATTCAAAAATGTCTCATCTAATTTTGTTAATCCATTGCGAGTATATAGATTCGAAAATGAGATTTTGAAATTCAGCTTCATTGCTATACTATAAAGTGTACATGCTGTTTCTTACAGATGAAGATTTTATTTATTTTGCAATACTGCTGAGATTGTTGCTTCTGCAACTTTTTCTTCGCTAACAGATGCAATACACCTAAATTTGTATACACCTAAACACACACTTTGAATGTTAGCTTGAAGAATCAATGTGTCCCCTGGAGTAACTAGCTTTCTGAATTTTGCATTTTCAATGGATCTCAAGTAAACAACTTTATTTTCTATTGTTTCTTTACCTAGAACACATATAGCAGATGCCTGAGCTAGAGATTCAATTATCAAGACTCCTGGCATTATCGGATGACCAGGGAAGTGGCCAATAAAAAATGGCTCATTGAAAGTCACATTTTTGATTGCTTTTATACTTTTACCAGGATCACACTCTATAACTCTATCTACTAAGAGAAACGGATAAGAATGTGGTAGTGTTTTTATAATATCACTGATATTAAATTGCATAAGTCTATTCAATGCCTTTTAAAGCAAATTCAGGTATTTCCTTGTTTATATTGTTTAATACCACATCTGATAAATCAATTTCATCCATGGAGTATAAAACTTGGTTCTTTTTTGAAATAAATAGTACCAAATCTATGTTGTTTTTTTCTGCCGTTTTTTTAGCGACTTCTTTTATCTTGTTAAAAACACTCTCTACTGCTTCTCTATAGCTTTCTTCTAAATGTAACATTTTTTTAGCATAATTATCTCTAACATTTACAGTGTGCTTATTAAATTGTCCTGTCTTTTCCTTTTTTGCTTCTTCTGACAAAAGGTCAAATTCTTCTTTTGATGGCTTAAGTTTTTCTAACTCATTTTCAAATTCTTGTTGTAATCTAGAATTCTGCTCCTTTATTTGTTGTTGTATATTTTGCAGAGCAAGAGATTCATTGATGACTTTTTCACTATCGATAATTGCAGCCTTTGTGTTCTGAGGTTGATATCCTACAAACTTATACCCCACAAATAAGGAAATAATTAAGGCAATAACTGATATAAATAACTGTATATATTTCATTCAAATCCCCGCTTCAATAGAAAATTTAACATTTGGTGATGGTATTATATCATAAGATTCCTTTACTAAAGGAAACCCGAAATCCAATCTAAGTCTACCAAAAGGAGAAAGCATTGAAAAGCCAAAACCTGGTGACACTCTCACAAGCTTGCTATCATAGTATTTCCCTTCATACTTCTTATTTTTATCATCTAAGCCAAAAAGTGTTGCATAGTCAACAAATAGTGAGCCTTTGATACCAGCATAGTCATATAGTTTTGGTAGAGGAAAATCCACTTGCTGTGTTAGATTAAAATAAGTTTTGCCTCCTAATGAGCTTTTATTTTTGTCTTCTGCTCTTGGTCCAATACCGGAAAGGTCAAACCCTCTAATCTCATTACCCCCTTGAAAAAAGTGCTGGCCAATGTTTAGATTTTCATCAGTATAAGAAAAAATATGACCTGCCGCCATCTTAAAGCGTAGCGTTATATCATCGTCAATTTTGCTTAATATAGGGTGCGTATAAAAAGATAAGAATTCAGATTTCAGGAAATTCACGTTTCCTCCCAATCCTGAAATATCCTGACTTAAGCGCAGTAAATACCCTTCTTTTGGAGTATAGAGGTTATCCAGTTTATTATATGCCAACGTGTATCCCACTGATGAAATCTGATGTTTACCTTTTCGGTCCAGTATTATTTCAGAGATATCGGTGTCTTGTCCACCCTTATTATCCATGTGTATATGATTATACTTATAAGAATAGCGAAGGGAATTAGTTAAGTTCTCTGTGACTTTATATGATAACTTTGTAAAAAATCCCATATCGCAACTATCAAAAGTAGTGTTTGGTTTATCTTGTTTTTCATAAAATACACCCATGCCTAGTGACGTATCAGAATCGTTAAAATTATTTTCAACAAACTCTGAATCAGTAGAAAATACGTATTGACTTTTTTCAAGAGCAAAAGAGAGCTCTTTTCCAGTACCAAATAAATTACGGTCTTTGAGGTCAATTTTAATCAATGCTCCACCAGGAAGAGACACACCTCCTCCCAAATACAACGAAGTAGTGTTTTTTTCTTTAACACTTAAGTCAAGATTTACTGCATTATCATTAACTGCATAACTATTTACTTTCACTGTTTCAAAAAAATCACTACTCATTAGTTTTTTACGTGACTTTTGAATCTCAGATATATTGTACGCATCACCTTCTGCTACACTTAGCTTACTTCTGATCACTTTATCTAAAGTGCGATCGTTACCATCAATTGTAATTTGATTTATATAAATCTTTTTACCCGGCAGCACTCTGTAGGTTACATCTACAACATTGTCACGTTGTGCATACTCTGGATTAACTTTTGCAAATATATATCCTTTCTCATTTAAATATTTGTTTATTTTTTCTACTGCATTATTAATTTTAACTCTATTAAATATCTTATCGTTTTCCTCTGTTATAAAATCCAATATTTCTTCTTTTAGGCTCAAATCCTGAATTTCAGTTTCAATATTAACCTCATTATTTCCAAATAAATACTGCTGTCCTTCGTCAATCAAAAAAGTTAACTCTGTTTGATTGTTATTATCAACCTCAACAATTGGTTGAATATTATTTTGAATATATCCTTTAGATGAATAAAAATGATCGAGCAATTCTGTGTTAATCAATAGATATTGCGGTGAATAATGATTTCCGCCTTTAAAAATAGCTCTAAATAACTTACTAAATATGTCATTACTATGTCTTTTGATAACTTGCTCTAGCTCATTTTCAGAAAAGTTTTTGTTGCCTATAAATCTTATATCCTTAATTTTAGAGGTTTTGCCTTCTTTTATTTTAAAAATTAGATTGACTCTATTGCCATCAAGCTTATTCAGGTCATATTCAATTTTAACACCAATCTTACCGTTATTTCTATAAGTAGTGACTAAATTCACTAAATCGTTTTGCAATTTTGTTTCAGTTAAAATAGTTAGCGACTTTGATTGAATCACATTACTTAGCAGCTCTTTGCTGTTAAATAACTTATTGCCTTTTAACACTACCTTGTTAATCAGTGGATTTTCTTGAATTTTTATTACTAAATTTTTTTTATCATCTATGTAAGCATTAACACTAGCAAATAACTTTGTTTTATATAGATCTTTTATAATTGAGTCTATATCATCGTCGTTTATATAATCACCAGATTTTAGTTTTATATAGAACCCTATTGTCTGGTTGCTTACCCTCTCATTACCAATACATTTGACATCTTTCACCTGCACTTTTTCCGCAGTTCCTAAAGCAACAAGCAGGGCAGGAAAAGAAATAAAAACCACTACCAGTATATAAAATAGCTTTTTCATATTTTATTTCAAAAAAGATCCCTAATATCATTTGACATTCCAGTTGCCATAAGCAAAAACAACACTAAAGCACCAAAAATAGCTGCATATTTTTGACATTTCAAGCTTAAATCCCTACGTATAACCGCTTCTATGATATAATGAAATAAATGCCCACCATCTAGCAGTGGTATTGGCAGCAAGTTAATTGCAGCTAAATTAGCTGAAATGATTGCCATAAAATATAGAACCATAATAAATCCCTTTTTAGCTGATTGTCCTGAATATTTTGCGATTTTTATTGGTCCACCTATTTCACTTGCACTCCTCTTACCAACAATAATTTGAAAGATAGCTTTAATCGTTAAGCACATAGTGTGGTAAGTTTCACTTACTGATAAGCTCACAGCCCCAAGAAAAGACGACTGCTTTAATGTATTGACTGAAATAATCCCTATAGTTTCTCTTTCTATTGTGTTGCCAAAAACGTCTTTGTCCTTGATTATTAATGGAGTTAAACTGGTCCTGTGCTTCTCATTATTTCTGCTATACTCAATCTCCATTCTTGTTTTAGGATTCGACATTATCACACGTGAAATATCTTCAAAGTATTTTATTTTATGCTCATTGATTTGTGTAATAGTGTCACCTGGCAACAAACCAGCTTGCTTAGCTGCACTACCTTCGATTACATTTTCAATCACCGGTGGAGTGCGATAATAACCTGCTATGCTAAAAAATATTGTAAAAGCTATAACAGCAAATACCATGTTTGCAAAAGGCCCTGCAAAAACTACTGCTGCTTTTTTATGACGCGGTTTTGTATGAAATGAATACAATTTTTCTTCTTCCGTTAATTCTTGTTGATCAGCTGGGACACTCGCTGCATTAGTATCTCCTAGCATTTTAACATAACCACCCAATGGAACAACGCTTAATTTCCATCTAGTTCCAGACTTATCGTTAAAACCAAAAATTTCAGGACCAAAACCTATGGAAAAAGATTCAACTTTAACTTTGCATGCTTTGGCAACAACATAATGCCCATATTCATGCACGAATACTATGACAGAAATTATTAAAGAAAATGATAAAAAATAATATATTCCATCGCTAAATTGATGGATAAGATTAGAAATTAATTCCACCTGTATATTTAGATCTTAACAAAATGTTAAGTATATTAAAATGCGCCTCGCTTGACAAGTATTTAGTTTAACTTTTAAATTAAAAAAAGTTTAATTGTAATGACAGATACCTCACTACTCAGAAGAAAATTAATATATAGAAGCTGGCATAGGGGTTGCAAAGAAACCGATATACTTTTAGGGCATTTCGCATTGAAATATCTTGATAAATTTTCCTTAAGCGAACTAATCGAATACGAAAAAATAGTTGATCTTGATGATTACGAATTATATTGTTACATAACTCGTAAGACAAACCTCCCTCCTGGCTTGAATAGTCAGATAGTCAATTTAATTGCTTGCTTTATTGAAGCTAATCCTTTATGCACTCAAGATTAGTGATAATCTTATTTACCTTATCTAGTACCTCAGTATATTCTATTCTTTTCTCGTTTCTATACTTTTCGCGCTCTTGATTTACTTCATCTAATCGCTTTGTTAATTCTAAAATTTTATCCTCAAGAATTAGTGCTGCAAGTAAGAAATTTAATGCATCCGAACCCTTACCTCCAGTTTTTTGAGATACAGAACTAACTAACTTGTCAAAACTATTAGCAAGGCGTAATAAATGATTCCCCTTCCCACTTTCGCAAGATATTTTATATGTGTTATTACGTATAACTATTTCTACTACTTGCATATGGTGCTAAAAATTTCTATCGTACAGTATAAACTCAAACCCCTACTTTCATCTTATTTATGGTATAAATTTTTATTCATTTATCAAATCAGATAATTTTTTACTGCTACGAAAATATGTTTTAAAGTATTGATTCTTTGTAAACTTCTGTAACATTAAATGGCTTGTTTCTTTCAAGTTATAACTTCTAACTGAAAAAGAACCAAACCCCCTAATTTCAACTCTATTATGATGTTTCAATGTGCTTGAAAGTATCCCAAAAAATCTATCAACTATAGCTGCTATAACAATCTTATCTAAAAAAGGATGTCTTTTTGCTACCCTCGCTATTATATCAGACTTTGTTGCCATTTATATGAAGCCAAAATAAGTAAACCTTATCACTTAGCAGATAATGCTATGTTATATTCTTCAACACCCAATACTTCAACTTCTATTTTTTCTGATATAGAGAATTTTTTATTCTCTGGTAAATGCTCTTGATCTATTAGAAGGGTTACATCGTTCTCAACTTCAACGACTAGTCCATTATCTTCTCTCTTATCTACAATAACCTGTATTTTATCACCTACCTTAACTTTCTTTATCAGTTCTTCAAGAGGATCATACTCTATTTGTTTTATTCCAAGATAAATTCTTGCCCGATTCACGTTAGCCCTTATTACTTTTGCTTCTATTTTATCACCTACATTATACTTCTTTATCTCATCTGAACCATTTTTAGACCAACTAAAATCTTTCACATATATTGTCCCTTCTACGTTCTCATCTATTTCAGAATCACCGAAAGCAACAGATACATATGAGCCGGTATTATTCTTCACTTCACCAGAAACAATAGAACCAGGAGGATATTTATTGATAAATACTTGCCAAGGGTTGTCTACACACCTTTTCATGCTTAAACTCATCCTACTCTTAGCAATGTCAATACTGAGAATTTTTACATATACTTCTTGTCCCCTTGTTACGAGACTACTAACTGGTAAATTACTCTTAACCCAAGTTATTTCTGACGAGTGCACTAAACCTTCAATTCCAGGTCTAAGCTCAACAAATAATCCATAATCTTCTATGCTTGTTACATAACCCTTATGCACACTATCAACTGGATATTTTGACTCTGCATCTTGCCAAGGGCTATCTTCTAGCTGCTTCACACCCAAGGAAATTTTAGCATTTTCCTTATCTATTTTTATAATTTTAACTTTTATAGTCTGACCACAAGTAAAAACTGCAGACGGATGACTTACCCTACTCCAAGAGATATCTGTAATATGTAACAATCCATCTATAACTCCCACTACATCTGATTCATGAATACCGACAAATACACCGTAATGAGTGATACTTTTTATTTTCCCTTCTATTATATCGCCTTCATTTAAAGATTCTAAAAATTTAATTTTTTCACCAGCGTGCAATTTTTCTAACACCAGCTTTCTTGATACTACAATATTGCCCTGCTTCTTATCCATTTTAAGCACGATGAACTTTTGTTCAGTTTCAATAAGGTGCTTCGCATCTTTTACTTGCTTCAAATCCACATGACTCAGCGGTAAAAAAGCGCTTATTCCGTCACCAAGATCAACAATAAAGCCACATTTAATTGAGCGTTTAATAACTCCGCTTACTTCAGCCCTTGTAACTGTATCTTCTTCCAACTTATTCCATTTTTCGTCCCTAATTGCTTTTTCACGACTAAGAACAACATTACCATGATAATCTTCAATTCTTTCCACATAAACTCTGATTTTCGAGCCAATAATGACCTCATCATTACAACCGAGTTCCTTGATCAGAACTCTCCCGTCAGATTTTAAACCAATATCAACCACAACGTCGTTAGGGTTTATTCTTGTAATTACACCTTCTACCACATCTCCTTCTTTAATTTTGTTAACAAAAGAATCTTCAAACAAGGTATTATCTTGATCCTCAAATTGGCCTTGACATATCTCTTCTATAAATTTGTTTGATGATAGCTTTCTGATAGTAACCGGTAGATTTACGACTGGATTATTATTATTCATACCTTTAACTTAAACTTTATTAGAACTCATATATTATATAATATTAACAATTATTGACAAGTAATTTTTCATTAACTCATTTCGAGAATTGTTTAAGCTATATAAAATATAGTGAGAAAATTATATATGTATCAAGAATATGCTATTTAAGAATAGCAAGTGGATTAGATCGTTCTCCAGAAGGTCCAGGCTAAAACCTGATGTTGATGAAATATTGGAAAAATATTCTATTCAAAACAGCAAGGAATCTATAGAGAAAATTGTAAATTCACAAAAAAGAATATGGGTAGAAATAGGCTTTGGCAACGGTGAAAATATGCTTTACCAGGTGCTCAATGAACCTGATCTATTATTTATAGGATGTGAGCCCTACTTAAAGGGGGTTTCTCGCTTGCTAACAAACATAGAAATACAGAACATAAAAAATATTTTAATGTGGACAGAAGATGCAAGAGAATTGATTGCAAATTTTCCTGATAACAGTGTTGAAAGATTCTTTATTCTCTTTCCAGATCCATGGCCAAAAAGAAGTCACAATAAAAGACGATTAATTAATACGGAATTTTTAAATTTATTAGCAAAAAAAATACTTATAACAGGGGAAATATTCATTGCAACCGATCATCAGGACTATGCAGAGTGGATAGCATCACATATAAAGCAGTGTAACTCTTTAATCTATAGGGAAGACGATTTCGCAAGTTATACTCTTACAAAATACCACAGAAGAGCGCTCAAAGATCAGCGTAAAGTGAGGTTCTTTAAAGTAAGTGTTATTAATAATTTGCAGACTATGGATCAATAGAGTTTTTGCATATCTCTTTTACGTTAACTATAGATTAAAAATAATAAAAAAAGAGGGAGAAATAGAGTAAATTCCTTTAACTACTTCTCCTTATGAAGGAATAGACTTCTTGCATAACCCAAACTAAGTAGAAAAAAGGTATCATCCAAGTAGCCCCTTTCTCGTCATGCCGCTGCGAATCGTCATACCGCCGCGGCGCTAACACGTAGCGGGATGATGAGGCTTATCGTCATGCCACCGCGAACCGTCATACCGTCACGGTATCTCTTAGCCGCTAACAAGTAGCGGGATGACGGTTGTCAGGTTAGCTGTTATCCCAGTTTTTGACACTGGGATGACAACGAAGGGCTACTTGGATGACAGGGAAGGATGCTGGAATGAAGGTTTTTCAAATTGTCGATAAACCTAAATCTATAATAACTATTTGCCTTTTTTCTAGGTTATGCAAGAAGTCTACTGAATAACAGTAAGATTTTTCAATCCTGTTCCACAGCAAATTTTAGTGCCATGTGAGTAGTTATGGTGCTGTTAACAATCAAAATAACAAAAACTAAGATGGTGATTAGTAGTGTATAAATATTCAAGGATAAATTTTCAAATTGAGTTAGCATTTTAAAATACACAAAGGTTGGCATTATCATTGGCAAAACAAGAATTTGCGATACTCCTGATGCTAAGTTGTTTTGACCAATCATCAATGCATTTCCAGTAGCTGAAATATTAGTGATTATCAGCGTATTAAATAATAAAGACACTCCAACTGCTATTGAGTGTTCAATACTATTGCCTAGAATTGCAAAGCTGAATATGGAAGAAATTACTGAAATCGGTAACCCAAATAATAACCAGTGAGCGAAAATTTTATAAGCAACTATAAGCCTAGAAGAGAGTGGCTGTACAAAGATTTGCTCTAATATTCCATCATGATAATCAGATGTAAACAAATTATTTGTAGAAATCTGCAAAACAAATGTAGCACATATCCATGTTAATGTTAACATAACTTCTTGTTTATTGTTGTTTTTAAGTGTAAATGAAGATAAACTTAACATTATGATAAAAATACATACTATATAGGTAAAGTTCTTATCATCTATTACTAATTTTTTTACTGAGTCGATCATACTAGGCTTTTAAATGTTTATTATAAATTATAGTGTTTACTTTGAGGTAGTATAATTTTTTGTTCATAAATTATATAGGTTTTATTATTTTTTTGATAATGCAATTATGGAAAAGTTACCAAAAATAAAGTCACCAGAAGATTACACTCCTTCAGAAGATGAAGAATATATGAGCGTAAAACAACTGGAATACTTCAGCTTAAAGTTACAATCAATACTCGCTGAGTTAGAGAAACAAGAACTAGAAGATAATAGTATTGATACATACTATTCTGATGAAGATAGTGGAAACGAGGAATTAATCAAGCGTCGAAAAGATAGAAAAGAAAAAATTAAGGAGGCGTTAGAAAAAATAAAATTAGGCACTTATGGTTACTGCGATGGAACAGGAGAAGAAATAGGAGTCGAAAGACTTAAAGCTAATCCGCTTGCTATATATTGTATTGAAGAGCAAGAGAGAGTAGAAAAAGAAAAGAACGTGTACAACATTAACGATTAATTTACACATAAGTGGTGAGCCCATTGGACTTCAAGAGGAGCAAGAGGCGCTGAAGTATGTTATGCTATAAAGAAAGTGGAAAATTGGACATTCTCAACTTGACTCCTGCAGATTAAAAATTAAGTTGTATCCGTTCAGGCAATGGCGTCAACTTAAGGAAAAATATCAGCGATAGTGTATAAAATTTCTCTCCAAATTTTTTATCATTAAATTATCCAAAGAGTGCAAGGGACAGCACTTTTGTTTCTGTTTTATTTCAACAAAGAAGTCTAAAATGTGTCCTTTTTAGGTGAAATATGCAAAAAGGAAAAAACCTTATTCTACAAATTAAAAATATAATATACTCGAAAACTTTTCAGAAAATCCATTGTGTTGAGTTTTACACGAACAAGAAAACTTCCTTTTTCGACAGTATTTTCTATGATTTTAAAGTTAGTTAAAAAAAGTTTGGGAATAGAATGTGAACTTATGGAGCCATTGACATGTACCCTCAAAGCAAGCTTTTTCTAAAGCAAGATATAAGATTTGCCATACAGGCTTTCAAGAATTTAAGCATCCAAAGAGCCTATCAGGATGAACCTGAGTTGGAGAGGCTATAGACTTATTGCAGCAGATGGTTCTGGTATGAGATTACCCAGCTCTGGGGAAATTGTATCCGAGTTTGAACCAAATGGAACAACAGGCACCATTGGCAATTTGTTTGTTGATTTGTGTACTTCGCTGATTTGCAGTGCTCGTCTTGCAGCTTGGAATATAGGTGAACAAACGTTGGCGGCAGAGCAATTACCCGAAGTTATCACTCAAATGCGTTTATTAAATCAAGAGAAATTATTATTTATCTATGATCGTCTTCAGTAAAATTCATTCAGCAGCATTATAATTTGGAAGTAGATTTTATTTTTCGCTTGCAAAAAAGAAATTAAAGAAATTATAGTAAGCTATGGGAACGCTGGCGAATTAGATTTTGATTTTATATTAGAAAATGAAAAGCTAAAAAATAAAATGAAAGGACAGAAAGTAAGAGTTATAGTGCTGACATTAGCCAACTGAGAAACAGAGTTTTTGACCGAGACTTTGGAGCAAAGCTTATGTGTTAAGGTGGCACATAGAGGAGTGCTATAAACGACTCAAAGTAGGAGCAGAGTTAGAGAATTTTTCTGGAGAGGCTGTATTACAAGAATTTTGGGCAAACTTGGTCATGTGCAATATATTATCGCTTCATATATGTGATGCACAAGGGCCTTGGAACCCAGATCAAATTACTGAGTATCGTTTAAATTTTTCAGTTTTATTTAGTGTAATGAGACAGAAACTCTATCAGGTACTTATTGCGCCAAAAAACTTTCAAGCCCTTTTTAAGTATACGCGCTAAAGTTAAAATCCGACCGGGACAGCCGCAATAAAGTAGATAAGCCTAAACGCCATCATGTCTTTAGGAGAGTTTGCTAATGAAAGTTCTTAAGTTGACGCCATTGGCTGTTCCGATTCGTTATATGACATAAGAGCATCATATATTTCATGCAATGTATTTGAGATGTTTTTTTCCATATGTTGATTAATATGCCCATATATTGTCGTCTCTTCCGAATACTCTGTATCTTTATGTATATGATTTTGTTGCTTTAATTCTTCTCTATCTACACTCTCTATTTGCTCTGACACTAGCATAACTACCCCATATTTTACATAACGAAATAAAAAAATTCTAACTGTAGTATGCTTATATAATCTACGAAGTCAATAGTTAAATTGAAAAGTTTCGGTTATAATTTACTTCATATAGAACATGCCCTTGAATTATGCTAAAAATCGCCATAGTAGGCCTACCAAATGCTGGAAAATCGACCCTATTCAACAGATTAGTAGGAAGAAAAGCAGCAGTAGTGAGTAACATTCCAGGAGTGACAAGGGATAGGCGAGAGGGAATGGGGAGAATTAGCGATTTGGAGTTTAAAGTTATAGATACAGGAGGATGGAACGACCAAACTAATTTTTCACTACAAGTTATTGAACAAATCGAATTTTCTTTATCCAATTCAAACATAATTTTCTTTCTTGTTGATGCAAAAGTGCAAAATGAGCGAAATGAAGAGTTTGCAAAGTGGCTGAAGAGAAAAATAAATAAACCTGTAATACTAGTAGCAAATAAATGCGAGAGTCATAAATCCGACAATGTTGATTATTTGCAGTTTTTTGATTTTCTTGGCCCGGTGTATATCTCTGCCGAGCATAATCTTGGCATGGTTGATCTTTATGATGCATTAGCTGGTGTTATTGAAAATTTTAACGAGAACACTGAGTTACCTAACAATGAACTGAGTAGGCTGAGGATCGCGATCATCGGCCGTCCGAATGTTGGAAAATCAACTTTTTTAAATGGTTTACTTGCAGAAAACAGACTAATAACAAGTTCAGAGCCAGGTACCACACGTGATTCTGTGGATATTACATATGATCATGATGGAGAGTTAATTACTCTAATTGACACTGCCGGAATCCGCAGAAAGGCGAATGTTGTAGATGGCTTAGAATCAAGATTTGTTGAGAAAAGCATGGAATCAATCAAGCGCTCTCATGTGGTAGTTTTAATGCTAGACTCCCTAGTTGGTATTGAGCAGCAGGATTTATCAATTGGTGAAGCTGCAATTAAGGGAGGGAAAGGGATTATTGTTGTTTTAAATAAGTGGGATTTAATAGGTAAGGATGACAGAAGCAGGTTAATAAAATTTGTCAAACAACAGGAAGTAACCAGGTTATTCTTGGAAGTGCCAACTATAACAATTTCTGCGTTAAAAGGCATGCGCTGCGGTGATGTGATAGATAAGTGTCTTGAAGTGAGTGAATCCTTGAACAAGAAGATCAGCACTGCAAAACTGAATAAGTGGCTCATAGATGCTGTAGGAAAACATTCTCACCCTCTTGTAAAAGGCAAAGCAGTTAAAATGAAGTATATCGCTCAAATTGGTACTAAACCTCCAGCTTTTTCTTTGATATGTAACATACCTGAAAGTGTTGATGAAAGTTACAAACGCTATTTAATTAACGATCTCAGAAAAAATTTCTTTGCAGACGGTGTGCCAGTTAGATTGCTTTTGAAAAAAAATAAAAATCCCTATGTAAAATGAATACTCTGCTTTATACTTTCAGGGATAATTTACTTAAAGTTATGTGTAATAATTCCAGAATTCCTGCAATCTTTCTGCTGTCGAGTGCCGCTGCTCTAATTTTTGCATATGTGCTAGAATATTTTTTCAACATGCTGCCATGCAAGTTATGTACATACGAGCGAATAGTTTACTATATCGCTGGATTACTTGCAGTAGCGTGCATGCTTAAAGACAACAAAATTCTAATCTATGCAATGTTTTGCAGCTACCTCATAGGTGCAGTAATATCTTTTTATCATATAGGTCTTGAACTTCACTTATTTCATGATGTTTTAGGTTGTACAGAGCAAGCAAGTAGTAACGTTAGTATAGAAGAGCTCAGAAATAATCTACTAAATCCTAATTACTCTCCATCTTGTGACAGACCTCATTACGTTCTAGGTGTTTCCTTAGCAACATGGAATCTAATTTATCTCATAGTAGCTCTGTTCGTATCAGGTAAGGTGTATTGTGGAGAAAGAAAGAAATCTAAATAATTTAAGGTACAGCAACAATCAGTTCTTGCAACAGGCAATTAGAGTAGATCACGCTGGAGAATATGGAGCTATTTGCATTTATTCTGGTCAAAAATTTATTCTTAAGAAATCTTCTATAATCAATGAAATAATTGAAATGGAAGAGCAGGAAAAAAAGCATTTTCACTATTTTAATGAGAAAATCAAAGAGCAAAAAGTTCGTCCTACTGTTTTGTTGCCTGTTTGGCGTGTTTTAGGAGTGTCGCTTGGCGTTGCAACTGCCATTATGGGCAAAAAAGCTGCTATGGCTTGCACTGCTGCAGTTGAAGAAGTTATCGGGGAGCACTACAAAGAGCAAGTTTCACATTTAGAAGATGGGGAATTAAGAGAAACTATAAGTAAATTTCGCGACGAGGAGTTAGAGCACAAAGATATTGCAATTCAGCACAATGCTGAAAGCGCATTTGGCTACAACATTTTATCATCATTCATAAAAACAGGCTGCAAAACTGCTATTTACTTGTCTAAGTTAATTTAACTAAGCAGCTTTCTTAAAGTGTTTTAAATGTTCTGATAACAACAGAAACCAGGAAGGAATTCAAGTGTAACAATTATTTTATAACTATATTTACATATCACCATTATTAATAAATAATTAGTATTTGTAAATTAAATACATCTAAAGTATAGACTGCAAAGGAGGCAAAAGTGCGTTTTAATTTAGAAGAGGGAAATGCTCTTATGTAATACCTGCCACAGGTTCACAACTGTACGAACATTCATTTTTGAAGGTAAATTGCACAGCAAATGGTGTCATTCCAGTCTGGAATCCAGAAATTTTGCTTATAACTGAGCTGATAAGCTAAAGGTAATTGTCTTACACTAAAACAAACGTTTTTAATTAAGTTGCATAGAACCAGTGTCTGGGCACTGGGATGACACCCCACTGGTGGTCCAAACTACAACGTTCGTACAGTTGTGGATTCCAGACTGGGATGACACCCTACTGATGGGCCCAAATCACAATGTTCGTACAGTTGTGGGTCAGGCTATAGGATGACAGAAGTTGACTTTATTAGCTATAGGTGGTATGACACTTAGTCAATTTAAGTAAGCAGATGATCTTAGCTACAAAAGTATTTTTTACCTCATTTGTTTTTGGGTTTATTCTTTTTCCCTATTTTATAAAGCTTCTAAAAAAAATAAGCAAAGATGGGCAACCAATTAGATCATGTGGACCAGAAAGTCATTTAATAACAAAAAAGAATGTACCACCTATGGGCGGAATAATAATACTGATTTCTTCTTTATTACCAATTTTACTCTGGGCTCAGTTAACACCAGAAATTTTGCTGCTGATATTGATAACTCTATTTTTTGCTCTACTTGGATTTATTGATGATTATTTAAAATTGAAGACAAATCACTATCGAGGTTTAAGTGCAAAAACCAAAATACTTATTCAGTTTATTGTTGCTCTGGTTGGTGTGTTTATACTTAAGCTATACTCTGCTGAATGTTTTACAAAAACGTCCCTATTTAAAGGAGTAATAATAGATTTTGGCTATCTATATGTTCCGTTTGCTGCGTTTGTAATTGTCGGCTCTTCTAATGCTGTGAATCTCACAGATGGTTTGGATGGCCTTGCTGCAACTCAAGTTATCACTTCCTTTGCTTTTTTGGGGCTAATTGCATATATAACTCAGGCAGATATGAATATTACTTTATTCTGCATTGCATTTATAGGAGCTATTCTAAGTTTCTTGTGGTTTAACACACATCCAGCAAAAATATTTATGGGTGATGTTGGTAGCTTGTCGGTAGGTGCGGCTTTAGGGTTAACTAGTGTCCTAATTAAAAGAGAAATGCTTTTTGCCATTATTGGAATAATCTTTGTAATAGAGACTCTATCTGTTATTATTCAGATATCATATTTTAAATATACAAAGTTTAAATATGGAGAAGGAAAAAGAGTTTTTCTTATGGCACCAATACATCATCACTTTGAGAAGAAGAGATGGTCAGAAAATGTAATCGTTATGAAATTTTGGATAATTTCTATTGTCTGTTCAGTTTTTACTATAACTTTCTTATTATAAAAACCTATGAAATACCCAGACTTTACATTAGAAAATAAATTATCAGGAGTGATAGCAGGAGTGGATGAAGTTGGAAGAGGTCCGCTAGCTGGTCCAGTAATATCCGCAGCCGTAGTGTTTATTGATAGAAATACAATTATTGATGGAATCAACGACTCGAAAAAGTTGACTCCTCAATGTAGGCAAGTCCTATATGAAAAAATAACATCCGTTGCAAAATTTGGTATAGGAATGGCAAGCGTAGAAGAAATAAATTCATACAATATCTTGCAAGCAACAAAGCTTTCAATGAAACGTGCGTTGATAGACTTGGACCTAGAATTAGATTATGTACTAGTTGATGGTAATCAACCACCTGAAGTGAAATGGCAAGTGAAATCCATAGTAAATGGTGATAATTTGAGTACATCAATTGCAGCAGCTTCAATCGTTGCAAAAGTTACGAGAGATCGGCTTATGCAAGAATTGCATAATAAGCATCCTGAATATAATTGGTATAAAAATAAAGGATATGGGACAAAAGAGCACCTTAACGCTATTGGCCTTTATGGAATTACAGAACATCATAGAAAAAATTTTGCACCCATATCTCGGGCATTATAGCCTTTACCCTTTTTTGAAAGGTATGGTTTCATTAAATAGGCAAACTGTACTCGATCCATTCCTTAAGGTAAACACTGAACTTACCCTTTCGATTATCAGGTAGTTATCAACTGTACGGAAATTTACTAAAGACTCATATCCTGCAGAATCAACCATAAAAACTGCCGGAAAATCAGAGTTTATTTTATTGAATTGTAGATATGTAAATTTTCCGTCATCAAAAACCTTAATTGGTATTATTGACTGACTACCTTTGACGTGCGAGATGGAATAATTAAAATTTAATCCCTTCTTTACAACTTCAATATCATTGATATCAGGAATAATGGTATGACTAGCTTGTTCGAAGATATCACCGTTATTTGTTGTGTAAATCTCATCACTGCTAAATAGTGGATAAAGAAACCTTACTTCATATGCTAATCTTGGATCATCTAGTCCAGTTGCTTCTTCAGCATGAAGTTCAAAGTAATAAACTCTTTTATTGGTAATTATAGTTGCATTAGTATCGGCAATATCATCTATAGGCTTAATAAACAATCTATTACCTTGAGGAAGGAGTTGCCAACCAGTTGAATCACCCATTGAAAGGTTTTGTATTACCTCCCCTGGTTCAAACAATATACTGGACTGATAACCATAAAAACCCGTATACTTATGTATAGCTTGTGGGTTATAATTTATCACCTTTATGTGATTATCTCCAGCTATTGAACGTGGCTCCTGTTTTGCAAGTGCATCACTACCACAGAGGAACAACAGTACGGCAAACAGTAAACCAATCATAATATCAAAATAAATTAATTTTCATTTTATCATTGATAGACATGCACTGCAACTATTAAGGCACTTTCTATACTATAAACCCCAAAGCAAGCGGTAGAAAAGGCAAGAAATAAGGCAAACTCCTTAAATACTTTAGAACTACAGGAGGCTTTACCTGAACGGATATACTTGGAATCCTGCCATTTTCACTTTGTAAACATACCAAGAATTCTGTCCATTATTCCACCCATATTTGCTTCAGCTTGAGTATACTCTATTTTACCACCATGCAAGATTAGTTTAATATCTGATCCAGGTGATATATTAACAAATTTACTGCCAACAACTCCACTGCTAGTGATCAGAGCTGAACTATCAATTGGCAATTTTATGTCTTTGCTTATACACATATCGATTCGTGCTACGTAGGTAGCTTTGTCAAGTGATACACCAGTTATGCTTCCAACATCTACACCAGAGATCTTGACACTATCACCAACTCCTATACCGTTAGCGTTAGCAAAAAGACCATATATTTTATTGCAATCCTTATAGTTTTTCTTTATGTAAGATAGCTTATCAATAGCAAAGAAAATCAGAAAAATAGTGAAAATTAATACAAATAATCCAGCGGTTATTTCAAGTATATTTGACCTTCGCATCTTTAGTTATCAGGACTCCAGCTTTTATAGTAATTTTTCACTTTTTGGTTTGGATAGTATGCATCTTTTGTACCCGTTAAATTAGGAGTATGTTTTACTTTTCTTTTTTTATTATTAACTGGTACTACATTATCAGTATAGTGAAGCCATATATGCCATTCCGGAGGCACTGTTGTAGGCTCAGAGACACTGCTATACATAACCCACCTTTTTCCTTTACTTGATTCATAGTAAGAATTTCCATTTTCATCTCTTCCTACAAATTTATCTTCTCTTCGTAATAGGCGTTTTATTGCGTTACAAATTTTAGATAACATAAGGGTATTAAAACAAAAAGTATTATATATACTAATACTTTAACGATATATTAACAACAATTTAATGCAATTACCAATCTTACAAGTTATTATACCAATAATTGCATCAATGTTTTGCTTTCTTGCCAAGAAACACAAGGTATCTTGGTTTATTTCTTTTATTGCAACAACAATCACTCTTATCATTTCATCAATACTACTCATTAAAACATATAAAGGTGAAATTATAACTTATCACCTTGGAAATTGGGCTCCTCCGTATGGAATAGAGTTAAGAATCGACGTGTTAAACTCCTTGATTCTAACTTTGGTGAATTTTATAGCGCTGATTAGCGTGCTTTATAGCTTTTATATTAACGAAAAAGAAATTAGCAAAAACAAAATCACTGGTTTTTACTCTCTATTTCTACTGTGCTTAAGCGGACTGCTCGGGATTCTAGTAACAAACGACATATTTAACCTTTACGTTTTCTTGGAAATTTCATCTCTTTCTTCTTATGTATTAGTTTCAATGGGAAGGGATAAAAAAGCCTTGGTTGCAGCATTTGAATATCTAATTAGTGGAACAATAGGCGCAACATTTTATTTATTTGGCATCGGGCTCTTGTATTCAATGACTGGAACGCTCAATATGTCTGACATGGCTGAAAGAATAGTTCCATTACACGATAACAACATCATAAAACTTGGCACGTTGTTCATTTTTATTGGTCTCTCAATCAAAATGGCACTGTTTCCATTAAGCAGGTGGCTGGTTAATGCATATAGTGAGGCGCCAAGTTTCATTAGCATATTCTTTTCAGGCACAGTGACAAAAGTGATGATATATGTTTTCATCAGAATCTTTTATACTGTTTTTCATCAAAATTTCTTCTTATTTAAACCATCACTAAGCAAAGTGATAATTATCCTCGCACTTTGCGCTGTTATATTTGGGTCGATATTTGCAATAACCGCAAAAGACATAAAAAGACTGCTTGCTCACTCTAGTATTAGCCAAATTGGTTATATAATTTTAGCACTGAGTTTTAACTCAAAAACAGGTGTATTTGCAGCAATTCTTCACATAGTAAACCACAGCATAATAAAAACATCTTTATTTATGGCTGCAGGATGTATTTCTTACAAATTTGATACAACAAAAATAGAGAATTTATCGGGACTCAAGAAATCAATGCCTTATACAGCACTTGCGTTCACTCTACTCAGTTTAGCATTAATCGGTGTGCCTTTAACAAATGGCTTTGTAAGCAAGTGGTATATAATGAAAGCAATTATCGAATCTCATGCGTGGATTTCCCTTGTAACATTTGCTGCTGGCTCTTTCCTTGCATTGATATATATGTGGAAGATGGTAGAGAAAATGTATTTTGAAAATGATGCAACGTCACGCACTGGAATGACACCGGACAAAATTAATGATGTGCCATTTCCTATGCTTTTCTGTCTATTGTTTATGGCAGTTTTAACAGTAGTAACTGGAATATATAGCACTCCAATTCGGTTAGTAGTTGAGAAGTTGGTTTTTTGATTTTTATCTTTGTTTCATATTTTACTATACTTTAAGGTTATAAGGTCTTTATTGTGGATAGACTGAAGAAGATTCATTGGTTGTTAGTCATTAACGTGATAGCGCTGTTTTGCGTTGGCATTGTTGTTCAATACTCTTCTGCTGGAGGAAAGTGGGTGCCATTTGCGATTCACCAACTGGTCATATTCTCCTTCTTTTTCCTACTTGCTATAGCTATGTCATTCATAGAGCTAGATTTTTATTTGAAGCACGCCTACTTTTTTTATGTAGCAGCAGTGATTTCGCTATTAGTAGTGAATTTTTTTGGCTCACACATAATGGGTGCAACAAGGTGGATAAGAATTGGATCAATTAGTTTGCAACCATCAGAATTTGCAAAAGTAGGCTTAATACTTGCGCTTGCTCGCTATTTTGATAAGCAGAGTGTATATAAAATGATGGAATTTAAAAGATTGCTTAAGGCACTTATAATTATTTTCTTACCCGTGTTCTTGGTGTTAAAGCAACCTAATTTAGGCACAGCTGTGATAATGTTATTTATAGGGATATCAATTATATTCACAGCAATAATAAAAAGATCTCATTCGGTAATATGTGGAACGCTTGGCATTTTTGCAGTACCGGCTATTTGGCCTTTTTTACGTCCTTATCACAAGCAAAGGATATTGTCGTTTTTGGATTCATCAGTGGATCCACTTGGAATAGGTTATAATGCGCAGCAATCTCAGATAGCTATTGGTTTAGGAGGTTTGCTTGGTAAGGGCTTTGTTAACGGAAGTCAAACTCAACTTGGATTTTTGCCGGAGAAACGTACAGATTTTGCTTTTGCAGTGCTGAGTGAGGAATGGGGATTTTTAGGTAGCATGGCTTTAATTTTGCTTTATACCTCATTACTTGGCATAATTTTCTCTATCGCTTATAGGTCGAAAAATTATTTTTCTAAGTCGATATCTATCGGCATTTTCGCCTTTTTTAGTGCTCATTTCTTTATAAACATCGGAATGACAATGGGCCTCTTACCTGTGATAGGCGACCCATTGCCATTTCTGTCCTATGGAGGAAGTACAACTGCTGCAAGCTTAATATGCATAGGATTATTGCTGGCAATAAAAGCAGATGAACAACAAAATGCTTGTATTTTACCTATGCTAAAGTAAAATTAAATTTTACTTAATAGTTTTTATGCTAGATGAAATGCGTGAGGAATGTGGGGTATTTGGCATAAGTTGCAACCAAAGTGCTGCTTTTAACTCTATACTTGCTCTCCACGCTTTGCAGCATAGAGGTCAAGAGTCTTTTGGCGTAGTAACCAGTAACAACGATAAGCTGCACTCTTATCACTTTCAAGGTCAAGTGAGCAGCGTATTTGATGATATAGATGAAATAAAGAAATCCTTACCTGGAGATTGTGCAATAGGTCATGTTCGATACTCAACAAGTGGTAATAAGTTTGGAGTGCAGCCCATGTTTAGCAAAAGTGGCAAATTTGGGGATTTCGCCATAGCACATAATGGTAATTTAATTAATATTTCTCCGATACGCGAACAATTGATTAAACAAGAGTGCGTTTTTCAGTCAGATATTGATACAGAAGTAGTAGTGCATCTGACAGCAAGCGGTGAAAAAGATAGCTTTTTAGAGAGTTTTATATATGCATTAAAGCAAATACAAGGTGCTTATTCTTTTGTTGCAATCAATCAAGAAGTAGTTATTGGAGTACGTGATTCATCTGGAATCAGGCCTCTTGTTTTAGGAAAGTTAAACGGTTCTTACGTTCTTGCATCTGAAACTTGTGCTCTTGATATAATAAATGCAGAGTTTGTTAGAGAAATAGAACCAGGCGAATTAGTTACCATCAGTTCGGGTAGTAAGCTAGCCTCAATGTTTCCTTTCCCACAGCAAAAATCAAGTTTTTGTATTTTTGAATACGTTTATTTTTCAAGACCAGACAGCATAATGGAGAATAGGTCTATATACGATACAAGAAAAGAAATAGGAAGAATACTTGCAGAAGAGAGCCCACCAAAAAACAATGTAGATATGGTTGTACCAATACCTGATTCTGGAATACCTGCAGCTATTGGATATGCAAAGCATTCAGGATTACCTATGGAACTGGGAATAATTCGTAATCATTACATAGGAAGAACTTTTATACAACCAACCGCTGAAGTACGTAAAGTTAGAATAAAATTAAAATTCAATGCTAATAAGCACACTTTGAAAGGTAAAAACATAATTTTAATAGATGATAGTATAGTGCGTGGTAGTACGTTAACAAATATAATAGTTATGCTAAAGGATGCAGGAGTAAAAGAGATTCACCTCAAAATTTCAAGCCCACCAATTAAGCATTCTTGTTTTTATGGAATAGATACGCCAGAGTGCAAAGATTTAATTGCTGCAAATAAATCTGTAGAGGAAATTAAGGAAGTTATAGGAGTAGATAGCCTAGCCTTCTTGAGTATTGATGGATTATATCAGGCTGTTAAAGGAGAAGTGCGTAACAATGCTACACCACAATATTGTGATGCTTGTTTCACTGGTGATTATCCAATTGGCAAATAGTCTACGCAAGATCTTAAGTTTTTAAACCGCCAAAATTTCTCTTGGCCTTTACTAATTCCGATTCTCGGAGTGCACACATAATCTGGTTTGAGGTGAGATTCATAAACACAAAATTCGTGGCTTATAGTAAGGTCCTGTTTGTTATGTTCTTTTGTAATATTTAATCTTTTACACAATATTCCTGGCCCACCTAAATTTGCCTCAAGCGGTTCAATGAGCTTTAATCCCCGTATTAACACTGCTGCTGGGAACCCTTCTGCTTCTGTTACAATATTTAAACAGTAATACATTCCATATATAAAGTACACATATGAAAACCCCGGCATACCAAACATTACTGAGGTTCGGTTAGTATAACCCTTAGCTGCATGACAAGCTGGGTCACTCATTCCTATATAGGCTTCAACTTCGGTTATTATTCCACTAAAGTTAGAAAATTTCAGCATCTTTCCTAGTAACTCCCCGGCTACAACCAAAGTTGGCCGCTCGTAGAAATTTCTTGGTAGTATTGTGTTGCTCATCATAAAAGTATAAGTTACTTGCAGATGCAAGCAACTTATACTGAATTTTTACTACTTTACCTATTTTGAAGCAGCAGGAGCTTGATGCTTTTGTGATGCGCCGCTCAAGTCTTCTACATTTGTTGAATGCTGCTCCAAAAATTTTACTTCTTCAGAGCTTTTTGTAATTGTGTTTGTGGCAATTGTGATGCTAACACTTCATGTAAAGGCTTTGCTTCATATTGCCTTCCTACTTTTACTTCTTTATGTGCAGCTAATTGCTCCATAGTAACACCATTACCCTCAATAAGTTCTACGGAGCCATTATCATGAATATTAATTTTAATATTACATTCTTTTCCTTGAGCATTCCACTTTAAAGTCATTTGATATGACCCATTAGCTACTTCATAAATTCTTGTTCCATGTTCATCAACCCGGCAAAGTAGCCCCCTTGCTTTACTTTGAGGTAGCAATAATGTAATTGCTTTCACGCCATATTGTTTACACAAATCGTTATTTAGAATGTCACTCATGCTTATTTCTTTTGTATTACTACCTATCGCAATTCTTACGGCAGGCTCAATAATATTATCTTCATTTTTGCTTTCTTTAAGTTTTATAAATTCTATATCATTATTTTCTATATTTTTAGATATCTCTTCTTTAATTTGTTCAGCAATTTTGCCTATAATGTTCTTACCACCATATTTATTCTCATCCCGAGCAGTATATGTACATATACCATTACTATCCTTATGAATATAAGGTTTTGGTTTCTTTTTATTAGTGGTATTAGTAGAAGTGTTGTTCTGCATTATAAAGAACTCATTCCATTCTTCTGCATTATTAAGAGTGACGTATTTAGGTACGTTCTCATCTAGTGTTGATTTAGGTACATTTTTAGTATCCGAAATCGAATTATTATCAGAAGGACTGATATTTAGATTAGAAGAAGTTTCAATTAAAGATACAGTTTCAGTGCTATTAGTTAACATATATGCCTCCATTATTTTTAATATATAAATGTTAGCATATAGATACCATGCCAATTAGTCAATATAAATTATGATGTTTAATGTTGAAAGCTCAAATACTCCTTTGCTTGATCGGTTAGAACGCGCCCTCTTGGTGTGCGCTTTACAAAACTAATTTTGATTAAATAAGGTTCTACTGTTTCTTCAATATTGCCAACATCTTCGGATAGCGCAATAGATATGGTGTCAATTCCAACAGGGCCTGAAGTGTTGAATAAAAATCTTAGATAATTCATATCAAGTTTATTGAGTCCCATTTTATCTACACCCAATTTTAGTAATACAGAATCAGCGACTTCATAAGTAATTTTTTTATCATCTTTCACTTCAACAAAATCCCTTATTCTTCTGAGTAACCTCAAAGCAATTCTTGGAGTGCCGCGCGCACGGCAGGCAATTTCCCGTGCTGCATCCTCTTCAATTTCAGCAGAAAGAACTCTTGCGCCTCTTTTTATAATATTAACCAGCTCCTCAAAGGAATAAAACTCAAGATGCAAAGGAATGCCAAAACGATCTCTGAGTGGCGCAGAAAGTAATCCAAGCCGTGTTGTTGCTCCAATTAGCGTAAATGGTGGTAGATCTATCCTTAAAGTGCGAGTAGATGGACCTTCACCTACTAATATGTCCAGGCAAAAATCTTCCATAGCAGTATATAAAACTTCTTCGATGCTGCGATTTAATCTATGAATTTCGTCGATAAATAGAACATCTTTTGCATTTAAAGTGGTAAGCACTGCGGCCAAATCTCCAGCTTTACTAAGTAAAGGACCAGAAGTTGCGCGAAAGCTAACTCTTAATTCTTTAGAAACAATTTGTGCTAAAGTTGTTTTGCCAAGCCCTGGAGGACCATATAATAAAACGTGATCTAAAGCTTCAGTTCTCGTCTGTGCAGCGTTTATAAACACTTTTAAATTTTGTATTAAGTCTTTTTGCCCGACAAAATCATCAAGTTGTTCAGGCCTGATGTGGATATTGCGCACATCTTCAGTATATTCTTTACCGCACGATATTGATTTCATAGTATTGAAAGCTCCTTAAGCGCCATGCGAATAATATCCTTAGTGTCCAGATTTGGCCTGTATTTTTTTATCGTATCATAAGCTTTCATTTTTTCATACCCAAGATTGATCAATGCTGAAAGGGCATCTTCATTAATTGGATGAAAATTATTGTTATTTATTTCTAGTTTACTCACTTTGCCACTCAATTCAGTGATGATTCGATTTATGAGTTTCAGGCCAAGTCCGCTCATCTTGAGTGCTACTTTATCTTCATTCATAATTGCCAAAAATAGCTGTTCTGGAGTTAATTTGCCCAAAATTGACATTGCAGTTTTATAGCTAACGCCGCTTACTTTGACAAGCAACCTCAAGCACTGCTGTTCTTCTTTGCTTATAAAACCATATAGCTGAGCGACATTTTCTCTGTTATTTGCATAGGTTTCGATAAGTAATTTAACTCTACTTCCGATGGAACATGCATTTAAAGTTTTGGCTGAAAGATACACCATATAGCCAACATCATTCACATTCAGGATTATGTGATCACTGCGCACTTCATCAACTATTCCGCTTAGATTTCCTATCATTTTTAACACTATATAGAGTTCAGTTTAAATACTCCTGGATCTGAGGTCAAGCAAACGAACATTATAACAGGGAAACGTGGCTAAAAAACCACTTGACAAACTCCGCCAGCCCCCTTATCATAAACACTGAAGCTATTTATTTATCTTCTCTGTACAGATTAAATGACAAAAAACTCACGTATCTGGCGTCTCATGTTTAATTTTTTGCACTATGTGCACTCTATGTCTTTATCAAATTTCTGGGTTTTTACCTACACAAGCTGAAATACGCTTATAAAGCATTTAAAACATTAAAAAACGCCAACTTAAAAAATGGATAGTGAATAATTAGCTACCCTAGGGTTTCTTTTGCCTTTTTTTCTGTTTAGTAAATTTCTTAATGTTTATAATTTAGATTAGTTGCAGCTTAAAAGCAGCTGAGTCGTGGTTATTAAGCGTTTAGAATAAAAAAACGCCATACTTGAAAGTATAATGTAAATAATTAGCCAACCACGGGGCTTCTTTTGCCTTTTTTTTATTTGGTAAATTTCTTAATGTTTGTAGCTAAACGACAACCGTCATCCCGCTGCTTGTTAGCGGGATCTATGTTAAGGTATGACGGTTAAGTAAGGGATCTATGTTAAGAGATACCGCGAATGAATCGCGGTATGACGGTGTAGATAGTAATTCGTCATCCCGCTACGTGTTAGCGGGATCTCTTGTTAGCGCCGCGGCGGTATGACGGTTCGTGGCAGCGTGACGATAAGCTCGTCATCCCGCTACGTGTTAGCGGGATCTCTTGTTAGCGGCCGAGATACCGCGAATGAATCGCGGTATGACGTAGGACTGCTGTCATCCCAGTGCGTGGGCTTTGTTGCATCGCTCTTCGGATAGTAGGTAACGCACAATAAATTTATGAAGCTATCTCAAATTTAGCCATACCAATATCAGTGAACTTATTGAGCAAATAGCATTTAACAAGTAGTTCCTTCTCTCTATTTGTCTCAGATTTATTCCTAAAACTAAACCCGAATGTTTGTTTCAGTCGCGAGAAAAAACTTTCTATATAAGATCTTTTTCCATAACTCATCTCTTTTTTCCACTTCTTTATACCATCTTCATCATATGACTTTATGAGCTTGACTGCAGAATTTCTCTCAGCCATATAGTCTAACTTTGGATGCTCTGCTGCGTTGTTTTTCGGAGGAATTTTCGTTTTTATACCATATTGATTACACAGCTTATAGAGCTTTTCTCTGTCATATGCCCTATCTGCATATAGTACTTTTATGACATACTGAAAATCGACTTCTTTTAGCAAATCACAAGCTCCATAGTGATCAGCCGTTACTGTATTTTACAGCTATGGCTTTTTTGCTGTTTGTATTCAACATTACATGCAATTTTCTTGTCTGTTCATAGCTGCGATACTTTCTATCTTCGCTATTTTCTTTGCTATGACCAGGAGTGTTGTTGTATATACTAATTCCTGTACTGTCTATAGCAATTTCGATATCTTCCATATTATTTTCTGCAATCATTGATCTTAATATTGAGTTTCTTAAACCTTCTTGATGATTGTGAATAGCTGATAACTTGCAAATTTTTCCCAATTTGCTCAAGGTATCCTGCTATAAACCCAACTGTTTGCCTCAGGCCTATTCTAAATAAACAAGTTATTATGTGCACCAAAATTACAACTTTATCGCTATAAATATTGTTGCCACCTGGTATTTTTGGACCATTCTCGTACCACTTTTCTATGGCTTCGTTGATATAATGAAAAATATTTCCTCTTTTTTCTAGAAATTTGTTATATTCGCTATGGTTACTGACCCTCATTTTTTGTGGCATATTTTTTCTTTCAAGGTTAAATGGCTATTTTATAATGAATTTTGTCAGTAGCCACCAGATTTTTTCAGTTGCTATGCAACAAAGCCATCCCAGTGTCGGCTACTTGGATGACAAGAAGAGGGTACTTGGATAAGAGGCATTGCCCTCCTGGTAGGCCCAAATTGCAATGTCCGTACAGTTATGGATTCATTCGCGGTATAGATTCCGCTAATGAGTAGCGGAATGACGAATTTGTTGTTTTTCAAATTGTAGGTAAACCTAAGCCACTTTAGCTATATATAATAGAATTTCGCTTTCTACTATCTTTCCAGTTGTTTTATACATAATTCTCGAATTTTGAAAATTTGCTCCATATCTAATTTCTCACTTGTATAAAATTTGTTTTCTTACTTCGAGACCTAATCTACCACAACTTTTATATGGCGTTTCTTTCCTGCAGATAATTTTATAAATGGCTGATCTTTAAAGCTTTCGAAATTTATTACATGATCAATATTGTTTACAACATTATCATTAATCTTGCATCCGTTGCCCTGTATTAAACGCTTTGCAGCGCCTTTTGAAGGTTCAAAACCGGTGTCATGTAGTAGGTCTACTAAGGATATGCCGCTTGCAACTTGTTCTTTTTTTATGATGTAATCAGGAAGTAGTGAGCTATCTTCATTCTCAAAAGCAGAAATTGCAGCAAATTGTGCAAGTTCCGCTTCTTTGTCACCATGACATATTTTTGTCACTTCTGTTGCCAAGACCTTTTTTGCTTCATTTATTTCTTGATCCTTTAAAGACTCTAATTTTCTAATCTCATCAATTGGCACATCAGTGAGCAATCTTAAAAAACGTCCAACATCTTGATCATCAACGTTGCGAAAATATTGCCAGTAGTCGTAAGGCTTTAGCATATTATCATCAAGCCACACTGCTCCACTTTCAGTTTTGCCCATTTTTTTTCCTTGTGCATTTAATAAAAGAGGCATGGTAAGGCCAAATAGCTCAGGTAAATTCAACTTTTTTCCAAGTTCAATTCCGTTTACTATATTTCCCCACTGGTCTGACCCTCCAATCTGCAGACGACAATCATATTTTTTGTTTAATTCAATAAAGTCGTAAGCTTGCAATAGCATGTAATTAAATTCTAGAAAGCTTAAGGTTTGCTCTCTATCCAGCCTGGTTTTCACACTATCAAAACTTAGCATACGATTTACAGAAAAATAAGCTCCTATATCACGCAAAAAATCTATGTATTTTATGTTATCCAACCAATCTGCGTTATTTACTATCATTGCACCAGTCTTGCTGTCATTAAAAGACACCATTTTCTCTAATATTCTCCTTATACTGGATGTATTTTGATTGATGTTCTCTACAGGCAAGATGCTTCTTGCTTTATCTTTGAAGGATGGGTCACCAATTTTTGTTGTGCCACCTCCAAGTAAGACTATCGGCTTATAACCAAATTTTTGTAGGTGACAGAGCATCATAATCTGAATTAGGTGACCAGCATGAAGACTTGGTGCTGTGCAATCAAACCCAATGTATGCAACTATATAATTGCTCTGCAATAATAATTGATCTAGTCCTTCAATGTTTGTGCATTGGTATAGGTACCCTCTTTCTTGGATGAAATTTAAAAATTCAGATGCGTGTTTCATTTTATAAACCCCAGTCTATCCTGTCATTAATGCCGAAGGTAACCCTAATAGAGAAGCCAGTGCTCAGACACTGGAACTTAATTATAAACAAGCACACTATACAACGTTTCCGATGAAATTGCATGAAAAACTGGATTCCAGTGTCAGCTACTTTCATGACACCACTACCTGTGCAGGAGTTGCCTTCAAAATTACAACGTTTGTGCAGTTGTGCACCAGCTATCCAGGCAATCAGTTCCATAACTCTTCTATTTTATAATACTCCCTTACTTCCGGCCTGAATATGTGAACCATTATGCCTTGAAAATTCAAAACTACCCAATTGCCTTCATCCATACCTTCTACATCTATTTTATCATGTGGCTTGAGGCTTTTTATTACGTGCTCAGCTAAAGCTTTAACGTGACGGCTTGAATCACCAGATGCAATAATCATATATTTTGCAATAACGGTTTTATTCTGCACATCAAAAGTTACTATATCATGACCTTTATTTTGATCTATTATCTCTTCAATTGTACTTCTTATCGATTCCATATCGCTAAGCATTGTTTACAGGTTATATGATTCATTTATAATTATATACTCAAAATTTCTAAATATGAACTATTTTCAACGCAACTACTTGTTAAAGGTATTACCTGCATCTATTTTATCATCATGTTTTTAGCATGTACAATGTATATACTTTTTATATAATTGAAAATAGCTTTTTACTAGTATTCATTATGGGCAAGACTCTCATCTACTTAATCGGCTTTCCAGGCAGTGGTAAGTTTACTACTGCAAAGGAACTGTGTAAAATCATTGGTGCAGTAATAGTAAGCAATAATCTATTCAATAATATTATATTTGATATTGTTAAATTACAAAACGCTGAAGTTCCAGATGACCTATGGGAAAAAATTTTTGCAGTTAGGGAAAATGTATTAGCAATACTGGAAAAACACTACGTAAAATCAAAACATTATATATTTACAAATGAATTGATAGAGGGTGATCCCTATGACCAAAGATTATATAACTCAGTGGTAAATTTAAGTAAAAAAATGGACATGGAAATTTTTTCTGTAGTATTACATTGTAATAATGAAAAACTAGTAAGACGTGTCCAATCAGAAGAGAGATATCAGGAAAATAAAATTACTGATCCGGATTTTGCTATAAAGAAAATTGAAGGGAAAAGGCTATTTATACCTGAGGGTTCGCTTGAAATTGATAACTCGAACTTGAGTGCAAAGGAAGTTGCAAAGAAAATTGTTGAAGAGATGAAGAAAGAAAAAAATGGAAAATTAATTAAAACTTCTGTAACAAATCATTTAAAAACAGAGCGTACTCGTGGTTGAGCAGAAAGATAAGTACCGTCCTTGTGTTGGCATAATGCTATTTAACAGACAAGGACATGCCTTTATTGGAAAACGCTTTGATAGCGATTCTTACTGGCAGATGCCACAAGGAGGTGTTGATGATGGTGAGGAACTGGAACAAGCAGCGTTACGTGAGTTGCTAGAGGAGGTTGGTACTAATAAAGTAAAGGTTATAACTAAAAGCAAGGATTGGATATACTACAACTTGCCTGAAGAAGTTATACCAATATGCTGGAATGGAAAATATTCTGGTCAAAAGCAAAGGTGGTTCTTAATGAAGTTTTGCGGAGAGGATGAGGACATTGATATTAATTATACTGGTCATCCAGAGTTCAAAGAGTGGCGTTGGCAAGGTATAGATAGTTTAGTAGCCAGTGCTATATCATTTAAAAAAGAAGTTTATAAAACAGTGATAGAAGAGTTTTCTTCTATAATAAAAGCCTCAACAATAAGCTCATGATAGTAGATTCTCATTGCCACTTGATTTATTTTTCTGACGATGAAATACCAAAAGTAATTTCAAGGGCAGAGCAAAATGGTGTAAAGGTTTTGCATAACATATGCGTAAGCATTGACGATGTTCCTAAGTTATTAAAAATTTCTTCATCCTATGATCAGGTCTACTCCTCTGTTGGTATACATCCGCTTGATGCTGCTATAGAAAACGGTGAGTGTATACATGTTGATGAATTAGTTGAATTTACCAAGAACCAAAAGGTAATTAGTATCGGTGAAACCGGGTTAGATTTTTATAAATCTGACAACAAAGACAATCAGAAAAAAAGTTTTGCATTACATATAGAAGCGTCAAGAATAACTGGACTACCTTTAGTTATTCACACAAGAAGCGCTGATAATGAGATGATCGATATGTTAAGGTCAGAAATGAAAGCCGGTGCTTTTAGTGGAGTAATGCACTGCTTTGCTTCCTCTAAAGAACTTGCTTATCAATCTATAGATTTAGGGTTATATATTTCATTTTCTGGAATTATTACTTTTAAAAATGCGAGCTTACTCAGAGAAATTGCACAAAATGTACCACGCGAGCGTGTTTTAGTCGAAACTGATGCACCATATCTATCACCTGAGCCTTATAGGGGAAAAAAGAATGAACCAGCAATGGTGAAATACGTTGTTGATTGTTTGGCAGAGTTGTGGAATGAGTCACCAGAACAAGTAGCGAAGGTAACCACAAGCAACTTTTTTAGGCTGTTTGAGCTATAAAGAAGCTCTATAAAACCATTAATTTGCTTATGAACCTAAAGATTTCACCAGCTCTCTCACCGAGTTTACAGACTTATTAAACATTTCTTGTTCACTATCATTCATTTTAACTTCTAGGATCTTTTCAATTCCGTTTTTTCCAATAATTACAGGAACACCAATAAACAACTCTTCTACACCATATTCACCATTAAGGTAAGCAGCACATGGTAATATGCGCCTCTTATCTTTTAAATATGATTCTAACATGCATATAGCTGAAGATGCAGGAGCGTAGTATGCAGATCCAGACTTAAGCAGATCAACTATTTCTTTACCGCCATTGCGAGTGCGTTCAACTATTTCATCGACTTTTTTCTGTGTGATAAGACCCATATCGATAATTTGAGTAAGTGGAACTCCAGCAACTGAAGCACAATTGATTAGTGGTACCATAGTGTCGCCATGTCCTCCAAGCACAAAAGCAGATATATCTTCAACTGAGATATTTAACTCACTTGCAAGAAAGTAACGAAAACGGGAAGAATCAAGCACTCCTGCCATGCCAACAATCATATTAGTTGGAAGGTTTGAAAATTTATGCACCACTGAAACCATGGCATCCAAAGGGTTGGTAACCACTATTACAAACGCGTTTGGAGAATATTTTTTAATATTTTCGCCAACCTCCTTCATTACTTTAGCATTGGTTTGCAGGAGGTCATCCCTGCTCATTCCAGGTTTTCTAGCGATGCCAGCGGTTATTATAATTGCATCGGAGTTTTTTATATCTTCATACCTATTTGTGCCAGTAATATTGACATTAAATCCATCAATAGGGGATGATTCTGCTATGTCGAGTGCTTTACCTTGTGGTATTCCATCACTAATATCAAGTAAAACAACATCACCGAGTTCCCTTAGTGCAATCATATGGGTGAGAGTTCCACCGATATTTCCTGCACCGATTAAAGATATTTTTTTTCTTTGTACTGTCATTTTCTACTCCTTTGTATTTACTTTTATGGTTTTACCTTCCCAAGGCGATAAGCTATCAAACATACGAAAATCTTGCGGTAAATCTATAGGATTATACACAACCTTTTTTGTCTCTATATCATATCTTACTTCCTCATAACCAGTGAGAGGGAAATCTTTTAACATTGGATGACCTTTGAATCCATAGTCTGTTAGAATCCTACGCAAATCAGGGTGATCAGAAAACTCTATTCCATACATATCAAACACTTCACGCTCAAACCACAAAGCCGTACTAAATATCTTCGCTACACTTGGAGGCATGTCGCTTTCACATAACTGAAGCTTTATGTGTACTCTAATATTATGCACAATGCTGAGTAGATTGTATATTAGCTCGAAACGCTTCTCTCTATTTGGATAGTCAACCCCAAAAATATCAACTAATAGTTCAAACCTACACTTTTCATCATCACGTAGAAAGAATAGGTACTTTTCAATTTCATCTAAAGTTGAATATATTACAATAATGCCATCATCTTTTTGAATGCACTCGCATTTGGTCTTTTTTTGTATATACTTTGCAGTTTTATCCATTCCGAGTCCGTTTTATTTTGTTTTGTAGGCATAGCATTCCATATAGCAACGCCTCAGCGGTTGGTGGGCATCCAGGGACATACACGTCAACTGGCACAATTCTATCACAGCCTCGGACTACTGAATAAGAGTAATGGTAATAACCACCACCATTTGCACAACTTCCCATGGAAATAACATACTTCGGGTCTGCCATTTGATCATAAACCTTGCGCAATGCTGCTGCCATTTTATTAGTTAGTGTGCCAGCAACAATCATCACATCTGATTGACGTGGGCTTGCACGAAACATTATACCATATCTATCAAGATCATAACGGCTGGATGCAGTATGCATCATCTCAACTGCGCAACATGCAAGACCAAATGTCATTGGCCACAATGAACCAGACCTTGCCCAATTCATTACATAATCTGTTAAATCACCAAATTTAGTGACAAGAAACCCTTCTTTTTTATAACGACCCCAGTCATCATTAGATAGAATTTGATTTGTCATAAACTACTCCCACTCTAATGCACCTTTACACCATTCATAGATAAAACCTATAGTGAGTATTGCAAGAAATACCATCATAGACCAAAATCCACCATAGCTTATCTTAGATAAAGAAACAGCCCAAGGAAAAAGAAAAGCAATTTCTAAGTCAAATATTATAAATAATATTGAAACTAGGTAAAATTTAATGTCAAAATTTTTCCTTGCACTGGATAGTGGATTGAAGCCACACTCATATGTGGAAAGCTTTTCACCATCTGGCTTACTCACTGCAAGAAACATAGGCAATATACCTAAAGCAAAAGATACTACAATTGATACGCAGATAAAGATTACTATGGTTAAATATTCGCTCATTTAACAAAACATATAACACTATGAGTTTACATGCTTTCCTAACTTTTTACCACCTAAAATATGCACGTGAAAGTGTGGTACAACCTGCTCTCCATTTTCACCGTAGTTAGTGACTAATCTATATCCTGTTTTTTCTAGATTATATTTGTGTGCTATCTCTCTTACAGTTTTGAAGAAATCCACTATTTCCTCTTCAGGAGCTTTTAGAATGAAATCATCATATGAAATATATTGATTTTTTGATATAACTAAAATATGAACTGGTGCGTCAGGGTACTTATCATGAAAAGCTAGTACATTTTCATTTTTATGTACCTTCTCACAAGGTAACTCACCTCTTAATATTTGAGCAAAGATGTTACCGCTATCATAAACTTCATTGCTCATATTTTAAGAGCGACCTTTCCCTCTTTCTTCGTTTTTCTCTACATTAGGTGTAGATAGTGGTTTTATCGCATCACCAGAAGCATCTTCAAGATTTAAAGAGCTTACAAGTTCCCTTACTTTTACCATGTCCTGCTGTTCTTTCAAAAAGGGTTCTATTCCACTTACCCTTTTTCCAGTAATAACTCCTGGTTGTAAGTGATACATATCCCCAGGAACAGTTAGACTATGATGTCTTTCCTCTATTTTTTTAGCTTCACTCATAATACTCCCCTATAACTTATTTTTGCATTCCACAACTTTGCGACTTACCTGCTTTTATAGCTTCTTGCGCCCATTTTTTCTCACCTGAAGCTATAGTTTCTGAAGGCTGACCAACATCAGACTTCACAACTTTGTCTGATGACTGCTTTTGATTATCATATTCCTTATACAATTTTTCTGCAATACCATACAGCAATTTTAAGTCTGTGTGAACTTTAAATTCTCCACCAGTAATTTTTGCTAGATCTTTAAGGTTACCGTCAACTTTTTGTTTAATTTCTTCAATAGCAAGCTTTTTTATCTCCTCTGGACTCTTTCCTTTATATTTAATGTCTTCAATTATTTTTTTAACATCAACTTCAATTACAATTTTATTTTCTTCTTTAAAGATAGTTACATTTGGCAGGTTTTGCTTTATTTTACCTAATCGTTCTGGCGTCAAATAGGGTATATCCCCTGTCAGAGTCCTTGATGCTAAAAAAGTTACCTTTCCTGTTCCTTTCTTTTGCTCCATTATTTGGACACCAAGATCCTCACTAGCTTGTGTGGTTTCTATAGGTGGATCATATTCTTCAAGTGGGTTGCCAATAATAGAACGTCCGCCATTTTTTATGTCGTGCCGCATTTCATCCCAGGACTTAAACCAATTCTTTGGCCATATAGGGTACACTGCACCCTTGACTAGAACTTTTACACCTCTACCCAGAAAACTTCCTACTCCCGAAGCTGCATTACCAACTTTAGCTAGTATAGAAGTAGATTTTTCATTTTTTCCTGTGAACATACATACCTCCAAGGTACTTTCTACAACTAAATACATTTTAATTATAGACGAAAAAATTTAAACTTCTATATCCATTATAAGATAGAATTATAGGGATTGCAACCATTATTTGCACATTGTCTAAAACATGTAGTATTTTCGCTACTTTTATTGTTCAATTTATTATAAAGAATACTCTAAATTATGTTTAAATGGAACACAAATAATATCATTGATGCAACTGGCGGAAGAGACGTAAATGGTTGTAATTGGATACATAGCTCAAATATTTCAACGGACACAAGAAGCATAAAAAAAGGTGATTTATTTATTGCCCTCAAGGGAAAGAATTTTGATGGCCATAATTTTTTGCATGAAGCGTTTTTAAAAGGGGCTATCGCTGCAATAGTGAGTGAGGGTAAATATAAAAGTTTCCCTCTCATTATTGTACAAGATACCCTGAAAGCTTTGCACGATATGGCATCATATTACATTAGAAATGTTCTTATTGATGCTAAAGTTATTGCAGTTACAGGCAGTGTCGGAAAAACCACTACAAAGGATATGCTACACACTGTTTTATCGCAATATGGAGTGTCCCATGCAAACGAAGGTAACTTAAATAATAATATAGGATTGCCTTTGACAATTCTGAAAGCTCCAAAAAACTGCCAGTACTTAATTCTTGAAATGGGAATGAATAAAGCTGGTGAAATAAAAGAATTATCAAAAATTAGTAATCCGAATATTGCAGTTATTACCAACATCGAACCTGCACATACTGAAAATTTTTCATCACTATTTGACGTTGCACAAGCGAAGTTAGAAATTCTGTATGGTATGAAAAATAACGGTACTTTGGTTTTAAGCAGAGATAATAAATATTATGATTATCTCTCATCACACGCCAATAGAAATGTAATAAGCTTCGGTAAAGATAAAAATGCTGAAGTTTGTTTACTAAACTTAATAAGAAACGATGAATCTTCTGTCATTTCAGCACTATCTTCTGTCATTCCAGTGCTTGACTACTTGGATCCAGGAAGTTCAATTGCAAATGAGCATATCAGACGGTTGTATAATAAAGACTGGATTCCAGCGTCACGCGCTGGAATGACATCAAACCGAGTTGCTAATAGATTAAGTTTAAAAATCAGGCTGAGTGATAATCAAATTATAAACTGTAATTTACGTGTACAAGGTGAGCATTTTGCTTATTCGCTACTTGCTGTTGCAGCAGTTGTGCAAAGCCTCGGACTTGATTTATCAAAATTACCACTTGCACTTAAGAATTTTAGTGTAGCGAAAGGTAGAGGCAATATTCATAAGGTCAAATGCAATAAAAAATATATACATTTAATTGATGACTCCTATAACGCCAGCCCTGCTTCGATGAAAACTGCAATAAAAACTTTGAGTACATATTCTAATCAGAGAAAAGTAGCTTTGCTTGGTGATATGTTGGAACTTGGTGATGAAAGCATAGAGTTTCATACAGATTTGGTTAAGATTATCACAGAAAATAATATAGATAAAGTTTATACAGTTGGTAAATTTATGTTAGAATTGCATGAGCTTTTGCCAGATAATATAAGAGGCACGCATTTTAATGATTCTAATCAATTGAAAAGTGATTTAGCTAACATTATTCAGAATAATGACGCAATTCTAGTTAAAGGCTCACGAGGAATGAAAATGGATCTTATTGTACGGGAATTCGTAATAAAATATTAAGCGAAATCATTGTATTAATTTACAGTAACAAATTATTAGGAACTTTAATTGTGACAAAACGTGTAATTATTTTTGGTGGAACGGGGTTTATAGGGAAACACATCGTAAGACGCTTGGCAGCAGAAGGATATTTAATAAAGATATTCACTCGTAATCAGGAAAAAGCTGCTTGTTTAAAATTGTGTGGCAATTTAGGACAAATATCAATATTTAAAGGCGATTTTTTTGATGAAAAATCAGTTCTGGATGGTATGGAAGAATGTGATGTAGCTATAAACTTAGTGGGAATATTATATGAAGCAAAAAAGCACGATTTTTACGCTGTTCACGTTAAAATAGCTGAAAGGATAGCAAAAGCTGCAAAAATGAAAAATGTACCTATGATGATACATTTTTCTGCTATGGGAATAGAAAATAGCAAGTTGTCAAAATATGCCAAAAGTAAATTGGAAGGTGAAAAAGCTGTAACTTCAGCATTTCAAAAAGCAATAATAATTAGGCCAAGCCTTGTATTTGGTAAAGAAGACAACTTCTTTAATAAATTTGCAAGATTAGCAACTATTCTTCCTTTCTTACCACTAATTGGCAATGGAACAACTAAATTTCAGCCAATATGTGTAACAGACTTAGCTGAAGTGGTATATCGTATTATCAGTTTTAATAAGCAAGACAAGAAAATTTATAACATGGGTGGACCAAAGGTTTACTCTTTCAAAAGCTTATTGAAGTTTATTCTGAATGTTACTAACAGAAAGTGTTTGTTGATCAATGTATCTTTTCCAATGGCAAAGTTAATAGCTTTCTTTTTAGAAAATAAAATTATTTCTATGCTGCTAAAACCAATAACCGGAGATACGAACCCTATGCTTACTCAAGATCAGGTGAAAGTTATGATGAATAGTTCAATCGAAAAGTCAGTTGACCTTGAAACAATGAAGGTTCGACCATTAGCAATTGAAAATGTGGTGCCAGAGTACTTGAAGATTTATAGAAAGTATTGATAAAAGAGTGTGCCCGGTGGGATTCGAACCTACGACCCACAGCTTAGAAGGCTGTTGCTCTATCCAGCTGAGCTACGGGCACACAACATATATAAAATGCTTCTTAGTACAAGTGAAGTCAAGTACTTCGTGTGAATATGATGTTTATCTTGCGACACCTTGTCATTGCAGTTGTGTGTCGCGCGCTGCCAAAATTGGATGCGAGAAGTCTATTTATTTTAGAAAATATTATATAGAAACTTACTTGACACCCTTCGCCAGCGCCCTTATCATGATAGTGAAGCTATTGTATTTGCTTTCGCCAATCTGCAGATTAAAAGGTAAGGATTACTTAATGTATCGGCGTCTTATGTTCAATTTTTTGCAGTATATAGATACTGTATGTCTTTACAAAACTTCATCTACATCTAGATTTTTATCTAAATAAGCTGAACGCGCTTATAAAGCGTTACAAGACATCAAAAAATGCCAATACTCGACAGAGATAGTAAAAGACTAGCTCACTCGGGGATTCTTTGTCTTTTTTTCTGCTTGGTAAATTTCTTAAACATTTGCAGCGTAGGTTAGTTGCAATTAAAAGCAGCTGAATTTCGCTTGTCAAGCGTTTAAAACATAAAAAACGCCAATATTTTAAAGCAGATAATAACCACGGGGCTTCTTTTGCCTTTTTTTCATTTGGTAAATTTCTTAATATTTATGGCTAAACGACAATCGTCATCCCGCTGCTTGTTAGCGGGATCTCTTGTTAGCGGCTGAGATACCGCGAATGAATCGCGGTATGACGGTGTAGATGATGGTTAAGTAATTCGTCATCCCGCTGCTTGTTAGCGGGATCTATGTTAAGGTATAGTAGGGGGATCTATGTTAAGAGATACCGCGAATGAATCGCGGTATGACGGTGTAATGATGGTTAAGTAATTCGTCATCCCGCTGCTTGTTAGCGGGATCTATGTTAAGAGATACCGCGAATGAATCGCGGTATGACGGTGTAGATGATGGTTAAGTAATTCGTCATCCCGCTACGTGTTAGCGGGATCTATGTTAAGGTATAGTAGGGGGATCTATGTTAAGAGATACCGCGAATGAATCGCGGTATGACGGTGTAGATGATGGTTAAGTAATTCGTTATCCCGCTGCTTGTTAGCGGGATCTATGTTAAGGTATAGTAGGGGATCTATGTTAAGAGATACCGCGAATGAATCGCGGTATGACGGTGTAGATGATGGTTAAGTAATTCGTCATCCCGCTACGTGTTAGCGGGATCTATGTTAAGAGATACCGCGAATGAATCGCGGTATGACGGTGTAGATGATGGTTAAGTAATTCGTCATCCCGCTGCTTGTTAGCGGGATCTATGTTAAGGTATAGTAGGGGATCTATGTTAAGAGATACCGCGAATGAATCGCGGTATGACGGTGTAATGATGGTTAAGTATCCCGCTGCTTGTTAGCGGGATCTATGCTTTGAGATACCGCGAATGAATCGCGGTATGACGGTGTAGATGATGGTTAAGTAATTCGTCATCCCGCTACGTGTTAGCGGGATCTATGTTAAGAGATACCGCGAATGAATCGCGGTATGACGGTTAAGTAGGGTGTCATTCCAGTGCTCCTTTTTTTGTCATCCCAGCGTCACGCGTTGGTTTCAACATTATATCATGAACTTTCTAAAATTCATTGAACTGTGCTTTCAAACGGTAGTGCCGGGGTGTGAGTATAACGATTATCAGTATATAAAAGTCATAGCAGACAGGCTGGAAGCAGCGAGCGCTGGTGAAGTGAAACGAATAATATTCAATATGCCTCCGCGCTCGATGAAGTCCATGTGCATAAGCGTTGCGTGGCCCGCATGGATACTGGGAAACCAACCAACTGCGAGAATAATAGTTGCAAGTTATTCTCAGCGGCTCAGCGAAAAGCACTCGCTCGACACCAGGTGCGTGATGCAGTCTAGTTGGTATAGAGCGCTATTTCCAGAGATAGAACTATCCAAAGACCAGAATACCAAATATAAATTTCAAACAGTGCAGAGAGGATACAGAATCGCAACATCAGTTGGTGGAACACTAACTGGTGAAGGTGGTGATTTTATCATTGTGGACGATCCGCTCAGTTCTGCTCAAGCTTTGAGTGAAACGCTTAGAAAGCGTGCCACAAACTGGTTTGATCAGACTTTAGTAACCAGGCTGAACGATAGAAAAAAAGGAGTCATCGTTCTTGTAATGCACAGGCTACACCAGGAGGACTTAACTGGACACCTTCTCTCCAAGCCAAAAAACATATGGCATCATATTTGTTTGCCAATGATTTCTGAAAATAAGCAGGTTATTTATTCAATCAAAAAGCCAATGCCTCCCGTTCCTGTCATCCGAGTAGCTCAGCACTGTGCGACCAGGCGATTATATAATAAACCAGCGTCACCTGTAAGGATATTATATTCAAGAGAAGAAGGTCAGTTGTTATATCCCCTCGATGGAGGAAAAGAAGAAGTTGAGATAATAAAAGCTGAACTTGGGAGTTACGCTTTTGCTGCTCAATATCAACAAAACCCTCTGCCGCTTTCAAGTGGTATAATTAAACCAGAGTGGTTGAGAGGTTGTCCGGAAACAAGTAAAAGGCTATAATATCTGAAATTTTAGTACGGGGTAAAGATGAGAAAAAAGTATCCAACAGATCTAAGCGAAAGGGAATGGGCAAGAATAGAAAAACACTTCAGAGTATCATACAAGAAAGGAGGAAGGCCGCCAAAGTATAGCAAAAGAGAAATATTAGAAGCAATTTTCTATGTATTGCGTACAGGGTGTCAATGGCGGTATTTACCAAATGATTTTCCGCTATGGAAGACTGTGTATGAGCAGTTCAGGCAATGGAAGAAGCAGGGAATTTTTGAGAAAATGAATTATGAAATTACAAAATATAGTAGAAGAAAAATAGGAAGGAATGAGCAGCCGAGTGCCTGTATAGTAGATAGTCAATCTGTAAAGACTACAGAAAAGGGGGATCAAAGGCTATGATGGAAGTAAAAAAGTAAAGGGTAGAAAAAGGCATATAATTACAGACACTCAGGGTTTTATACTAGGTTGTTACGTAGGCGCTGCTAACGAAAATGATAGAGATGGTATGAAAATAGCATTAAACAATATGAGAACAAAATATACTAAAGTTAAAAAAATGTGGGCTGACATGGGATACCAAGGAAGAAATTTAAAGAATCACATAAAGGAAGAATATGACATAGATATTGAAATTGTTAAAAGGCCTCCATGTAGATTTTGGGTGCACAAAGATACGCCACCTGAGCTACTACCAACAAGAGAACAAGGGTTTAAAGTACAGCCAAGAAGATGGGTTGTAGAAAGGACTTTTGCTTGGGTTAATAGGAATAGAAGGCTATCGAAGGAGTATGATTTACTCACAACATCCACTGAGAATTTCATATACCTAGCTATGAGTAGGGTTATGTTAAAGAGGGAATATGCTTGAATTTACTAGTTTCCGGACAACCTCTGAAACGCTATAAAAAATTTCCTGATAATCTCTCGCATATAACACAAAGTTGGGATACTGCGGTTTCAACAAGTAACATGAGCAACTTTAGTGTCTGCACCACCTGGGCAAAAATAGATAATAAATTCTATTTACTCGACGTATATCGCGCAAAGCTTGAGTATCCAAAGCTTAAAGAACAGGTTTTGTCACTAGCTGCAAGATGGACGCCACACGCAATTTTAATCGAAGCAAAAACAAGTGGTCAACAATTGGTGCAAGAGCTAAAGACAAACAGTGATTTACCGATTATTGAAATAGTGCCACATGATGACAAGCTCACTCGATTTCATCAAATTGTTCCGATTATAGAGTCTGGCAAGGTTTTTCTGCCACATCAAGCAGTATGGCTGAACGATTTTGAGTATGAGATTTTAATGTTTCCTGAAACGCGCCACGACGACCAAGTGGACAGTACCGTGCAATATTTGCAGTGGGTGAGAAACAGTACCTCTAGGGTTACGGCTGTACGGGCATTGTGATTTGAGAGCAATTTCCACAAGGGAGGATGTCATCCCAGCGCTCCTTTTTTTGTCATGCAAGTAGCTGACACTGGAATCTAGCTTCTCGTTGCTGCTGCGATCATATACTATTGTAATGAGCCTTCAAAGTCACTTAAAAATAGCAACGTCCAAGGGTTTTCTGAAAAGGTCCCACAACCCGGTTCGTAAAATTCACAAGAACCATTAAAATATTTTTTTACTTTTCATTGTATATTTCTCAACATATTATCTTTAAGTACTAAAATAATTAACAATATGGCATTATTAATAGTTGAATCACCTGCGAAAGCAAAGACAATAGGTAAATATTTGAGTAAAGAGTTCAAAGTAGCTGCATCCTTTGGACATGTGAGGGATCTTCCAGCAAAAAACGGTTCTGTCGATCCGGATAATGATTTTACTATAAAGTATGAAACCATTGAAAAAGCAGAAAAGTATATAAAAGAGCTAGTAAAAGCCGCAAGCAAAACATCAGATATATATCTTGCAACAGACCCAGACAGAGAAGGGGAAGCAATGGCTTGGCATGTGATAGAGACATTAAAAGAAAAGAAAGCAATCAGTAATGAAAACAACATTTATAGAGTAGTCTTTAATGAGATAACAAAAAGAGCAGTACAAGAAGCAATAAAAAATCCACGTGAAATTAATATGGATTTAGTGCGTGCACAACAAGCACGTAGAGCTTTGGATTATCTAGTTGGATTTAGTTTGTCACCACTGCTGTGGACAAAATTGTCGGGAAGCAAGTCTGCAGGGCGAGTGCAGTCTGTTGCATTAAAGATTATATGCGAACGAGAAGATGAAATTAGTAAATTTATAACACAGGAGTATTGGAGCATAAAAGCAGAAATGCAAAATAGCAAAGATGAGGCTTTTTTTGCTATGCTAAGCCACTATGACAATAAAAAGCTAGAAAAATTTGATATTAAGAATGAAGAAGAAGCAAAGAACTTAGTCAGGGAGATTGAATCAAGGCAATATGCTGTAAGCACAGTAGAACGCAAGCAAGTTAAGAGAAACCCGCTTCCTCCGTTTATTACTTCAAGTCTTCAGCAAGATGCAGTGAATAAACTGTATTTTAATGTGAAAAGTGTTATGCGCATAGCGCAAAATTTATATGAAGGTATCGATATTGGTGGTGAAACTGTAGGGTTGATAACTTACATGCGTACAGATGGGTTTCATATTGCAGATGAGGCTATAAACTCAATTAGAGGGTCAATTAAGTCATTATATGGTGATAAATATTTACCGCAGTCTCCTCGTAAATATGTAAAAAAGGTCAAAAATGCTCAAGAAGCACATGAAGCAATTCGTCCAACTGATATCAATAGAACGCCGGGTAGTATTAAGGATTACTTAACGCCAGAGCAATTTAAATTGTATGATTTAATCTGGAAAAGGACCATTGCAAGTCAAATGGAGTCGGCGATTCTTGATCAAGTGGTAGTCGAAATTAGTTCTACTGACCAGAAAGTAATTCTGCGAGCAAGTGGATCAAGTATATTCTTTGATGGTTTTTATAGAGTCTACCAAGATAACATAGAAGCCGAAAATGAAGGCCTGCTACCTGCCATGAAGGAAGGGGAAGCGTGTAAGCTGATTTCAGTTGAGCCAAAACAACATTTCACTCAACCGCCACCTCGTTATAGTGAAGCAAGTATCGTAAAAAAAATGGAAGAAATCGGTATAGGTCGACCATCAACTTATGCAACAATTATTTCGGTATTACAAGATCGTGAGTACGTTTCATTGGATAGCAAAAGGTTTATTCCAAGCAGCCGCGGTAAAATCGTTACTATATTTTTAGAAACTTTTTTTCAGCGTTGTGTAGAGTATGATTTCACAGCACAAATGGAAGAGAAGCTTGATTTAATTTCAAATGGACATGCAGATTGGAAAAAAGAATTAGGCCACTTTTGGGTGCCATTTTTTGGTCATGTAAACTCTGTCAAGCAAATGACGCATGATGAAGTTTTCAGCGGCATTCACGATTTGGTAATCGATTGGTTTTGTTCAGAAGAAGGAAGAAAAGAGGTGAATACGAAATGCCCTGCTTGCTTAGGTGGCATATTGAAATTGAACTTTGGAAAAGCCGGGGTGTTCCTTGGATGTTCTAACTATCCTGAATGCAACCATACAAAAGAAATTACAGGTAGTAACGACAATTCAGAATATCCAAAAAGTTTAGGTATAGATGATATAACAAACCAAGAAGTGATGATCAAAAAGGGTCCTTTTGGACTTTATCTGGAGTTTAATAACGAGTTAAAAAAGAAAAAAACGGTTTCCATACCAAAAGATATAAATGTTAATGAGATTGATCTGAGCACCGCTACTCAGTTACTTTCCTTGCCAAAAGTAATCGGAGAACACCCTGAAACCGGAAAGGAAGTAAAAATAGGCCTTGGGCGATTTGGGTACTATATTTTCTATGATGGTAGATACTTTTCTCTTAAGAAAAGCTCCAAAGAGGTGCTGAATACAGAATTGAGCGAAGCTGTACAAATTATTGCAAACAGTCCACGCAAAGAGTTAAAATCTCTCGGGGTTAATGAAAAGGGAAAAGAAGTTTTTATCTGCAACGGTAGGTACGGATTCTATATAAAATGCGGTAAAACAAACGTTGCTTTGGGCAAGAGTGCAGATATTGAGAGTATAGATCTGGAGAAGGCTTTAGAGTTGATTAAGGGTAAGAAATAGACTTCTTGCATAACCATATGCTCTTTATTGTCATTCCAGCGCGTGACGCTGGAATCTAGAAAAAAAGAACCTGGATGCCAGTGTCTGGGCACTGGCATGACACCCTTTCTGGTAGAGGTTGCTCTCAAATCACAACGTGCATACAACTGCAGCAGTATGATGTTTTATTTATTATAGCTATAACACTGAAGTTTACAATCAGAACAAACCACTTGGCCACGTGGAACTGATTTCAGTTTATCAGTTGAAACTTGATTTGAGCAGAATATGCATTTTATTGTGTTGCTTGGAGTAAGTGAGTTATCAACAGCAATTCTATCATCAAAAACAAAACATTCTCCTTTCCAATTACCATTTTTATTATAAGTTTTTTCAAGGTAAGAAAGAATGCCGCCTTTAAGATGGTAAACATCACTAAATCCAAGGCTTTTCATATATGCTGTAGATTTTTCGCATCTAATCCCACCAGTGCAGTACATAGCCACTTTCAGGTCTTTACTCTCAGAAAATGACTCTGTCCACTGAGGAAACTCACGGAAACATTGTGTGTGTGGATTAATTGCATTCTTAAACTTGCCTAATTTCACTTCATACTCGTTTCGTGTATCTATTACTAAAACGTCAGGTTGAGAAGTAAAATCATCCCAATGCTCTGGATCAACATATTTACCCCTAAGGGAAATATCAAGATTGCTTACACCAAGATTCACAATCTCTCTTTTTAATTTTACCTTCATCTTGCTAAATGGTTGATATTCTGCTGCACTCTCTTTCCATGTAAGGTCCCTTAGCCTATAATCAGAATGTAGAAAATCGAATATTTTATCAATTGCGTTTCTTTCACCAGATATTGTTGCATTAACACCCTCTTCTGCAAGGAGTATAGTGCCCTTTAACTCAACGTTGTTGCATGCAGCTTTTATTTCGTCTTTCATGTCATAATAATTAGAGAGTTCTACAAAGTGATAGAAAGTTGCAATGACGAAGCTCATGATTATTCACTTATCAACTAGAAACATGATATACAAAATTATAAAGATATTCAATAGTACGGCTGTTAATTACTGGATATCTTCAGTTTTTACATATAACATTTTAATATAAAATATAGATTCAAATTAATGTTTTTAAGAGTATTTAAAAATATATTCTTATTTTTAGTAAGCATATTATTCGTCTGCCCAATATTATCATTAATATCAATCTTATTTACAGATTCAGCGAATTCCGAATGGGTAATCAGTACACTTTTTCCTGAATATATACTGAGTACGTTAATTTTGATGGTAGGAGTAGGGGGAATATCTTTCATATTTGGAGTAATTCCAGCTTGGCTCACCACATTTTTTTCATTTCCTGGAAGTAAAATTTTTGAGATTGCTTTGTTCTTTCCGATATCGATTCCTGGATATATAGTAGCGTTCGTCTATGTAAATACGCTAGAGTTTTCAGGTCCGGTGCAGAGCTTATTAAGAGACATTTTAGATTGGAGCAAAGGTGACTATTGGTTTCCTGAAATAAAATCCCTAGGTGGTGGAATATTAGTAATGGGATTCAGCCTATATCCATACGTTTATATGTTAGTTCGCTCAAGTCTAAAGAATGTTAGTAACTCAGTCACTATTGCGTCAACGCTTGGGTTCTCCTCATTGAAGAGCCTGTTTTCTGTTATCATACCCTCCATACGCCCATCAATTATAGCTGGGTTGTCTTTGGTACTAATGGAAGTAATTACAGATTTCGGCACACCACAGTTTCTTGCTATCGATACTTTTACGACAGGAATATATCGCACCTGGTTTTTACTGCATGACAAATATTCAACTACTGTTTTAGCAGTTGCAGAATTAATTTTCGTTGTGATACTAATAGCTATCGAAAAAAAACTACAAAAAAAAGGAATATCTTACTCTTCAATCAATACCAATTCGGACTATCACAACAAACGGAGTATAAGTGGCGCTATGCCGTTGATCTTTGCTTATCTTATGTGTGTATTGCCGATCTTAATAGGTTTTATTTTGCCAATGATTCCGCTCATATATTGGAGCATAGAGAAGGGGTTTTTCATATACGAAGCAAGATTCTATAACATAATAGCAAATAGCATTAGTTTATCATTTATCACCGCATTAATCTCAATTAGCATTGCAATAATGATTGGATATACGGCGCGTAAAAATAAGGTAATCAACAATATAGCGCGTCTCATTTCTTTAGGCTACGCAATTCCAAATGCAATTATCGCAATTAGTATAATAATATTTTTAAGCAGAATATCCTCTTTCATTACTCAATATGTTGTGGAAATTAGCTTGGTAGGAACTATTGGCGCATTAGTTTACTCATATTTATTTCGTTTTTTTGCTATATCTTTCAAGGCGGTAGAGTCAGGGCTCAAAAAAACACCAAATGAAATTGAGTGGACTGCATATACTATGGGTCATGGACCTATTTCCACATGTTTGAATGTTCATATCCCTCTCATCAAGAAGAGTATATTATCGGGATTTTTGCTCGTATTTATGGATACTATCAAAGAGCTCACAGCAACACTCATTATAAGACCATTTAATTTTGAAACTATATCAACTAGAATATATGAACTTGTAAGCGATGAGCGCTATAGAGAAGCTGCCCCATTTTCGTTAATAATAGTTATAATAGGCTTAATCTCTACAATAACCTTATTTACACTTGATGATAAGGATAAAAAATAAACGTAACCGTTCACAGATTTCCACTTAATTCTTCAATCTCACTAATAGAAAGGCCAGTAAACTTAACAATAGTGTTGACATCAACATTATTAGCCAGCATTGCTTTTGCGACTTCAATTTTCCCTTCAATTTTCCCTTTCTCTATACCTTTTTGTATACCTTTCTCTTCAGCAAGATCAAGTCTGTATTCAAGAATAGCTTCTTCTTTGAGTAGATCCATTATCCTTTCTTCATAGGCTACTAAATCTTTTTCGTTCCAACGAAACTTGTCTAATTCATCATATGCTAGCTTTATTATTGGCGCTTTTTCTGCTATCTCTTTTAAGTCCTCTTCTGTTGTTTCTTCTGCGTATTTAAAAAAGAAACACCACCTTTCTACTATACCTTCTAACTGCTCTACTTTATTTTTTTGCGAATTTAGGCAACTCAATAAAGACAAACTGAAAATCTTTTAAGTAATGGCCGTTAGTTTTTATATCACGTATATTGTGAGTAGAAATATAATCAACTTCTTCAGGAAGTAAGTTACAATTTGATATAGCAATAAAGAAGACTTTCTTTAAATCAATGTAGTTGCCAGATTTATCTAATTGTCTTGAGTAGGCTTTAGCGGCATATAATTGAGCGCGTTTTTCGAAGCCCTTGTCTCTAGCGAGCTGGTTAGGTAAGGAAGTAGTATTGCTACTACTCCCTCCCTTAGAAACGCAGCATGCAGGTTTCCCCACACTACGCTTGAGCCCCTTATCTAAGTCCTTCTTTTCTCGAACCGGCTTGTCCTTCATGATTCCTCAGAAAACATCATTCTTAATGGTGACACCAACAGTAGAGAACCTTCTCTTGAGAAAGAGCTTGCTAACATTTTTGTTTGTTTCACTCTTTCATCAAAATACTTTTTCCATTTTAAGTCAAGTGGATTTGCATCCGCCCTGATTTTAACATGTCGTCTGATAGGTATATCAATCAACCTAAGCAGTCTTAATTACCTTATCTCTTTCGGTTTGTTCTTGCATATGGGTGCAGCAAAGACCCATTGGCGTTGTTTCATTACCTTGAAGTAACGATTCTTTATCCAACGTAATCCTTTACGAGGATGTCTTTTCTTTGCCCATTTCCATAGAGCACACATAATTTCATGGTCTATTTTGTTAAAAGCTCTTTTCGCACACACATGGCTGTAGTAATTTCCCCATCCCCTTAATAGGGAATTGAGCAACTTGATTAGTACGGCCTGAGTGTTCGCTATGTTTGCCTTTATCAATGTACGTGCTTTATTAAGAAGTTTCTTAATACTTTCTTTTGAAGGTTTTATAATTAACTTCTTATTATACCTGCGTACATTACAACCAAGAAAGTCAAACCCTGTTGTAATAGATGTAATTTTTGTTTTCTCTTCGGAAAGGATAAGACCTCTCTCCTGAAGAAAGGACGATACTAGAGGTTTTACTTCATTTTCCAGTACTTCACGTGTGATTCCTGAAATGATAAAGTCATCTGCGTACCTGATTACATTTACTCCACTTCTGATTTTGCTTCTTCTTTTACTGCCAAGTTTACCAAATTGACTTTCCAATGATTTTTCAAGTCCATTTAGGGCTAGATTTGCTAGTATTGGAGAGATGATACTACCTTGTGGGGTACCTGCAGTTGTGGAATACAGAGTTTTTGATTCTAGGAAGCCAGCTTTTAACCAGCTATGAAGAATTTTCTTCTCCATAGGAATATGCTTCATGAGCCATTCATGGTTAATGTTATCAAAACACCCTTTAATATCACCTTTGAGTATCCATTGTAGTTGGTTACGGCTTGCCAGTAACAAGTGACAAGCCACAGTAGCGTCTGCGCAGGATCTTTTTGGTCTCAAACCATAAGAGTGACGATCACTGATCGTTTCAGCTATCGGTTCCAAAGCAAACAAGTATAATGCTTGCATGGCTCTATCTTTTATCGTAGGGATTCCAAGAGGTCTTCTTTTGCCATTAGACTTACTGATGTATATCCGTTTTAGCGGAGAAGGTTTGTATCCTCTTTGTTTTAATAGCTTTATTCCTTGAAATTTTGTGTTGCAAGTTGACCATATTTGACGATCTACACCTGCTGTGTTTTTCCTTGGTTTTCAGTTACTCTCTTAACCGCCAAAGCTTTGCCGCTAAAAGAGCGTGTGAGAAGGTGTTGTAAAGTTTTCACCTTACCCCATCTGCCTTGTTGGACAGCCTTAACAATACGCCTCTGTAGCCTCATAACAACTTTTTGGCATTTCTTCCAGGGTAACTGGTTCCATGCTTCGGAGTTATTGGTAGGTGCACTTACAGTTGTACTTGTAATCATCTGCTTTCCTACCTTAAGTGGTTAACAAAGTTTCTTGTCATGAGGGACCAAATGGAAGTCTGCTCGTTTTCACGCGAATTAATGTTACAAATTCTATCCATTTCGTTACAAAATGGCATTCGCTTTCTCCATTATCCTTTACCTGCACATCCATCAGCATTCCTTGCGGGTTGCCTGCCATATAGGCGAAAATACAGGCTTATCCTGTTCCTTTTGTCATACAATAGTGGGTTAGGTGGCTTCTCTATACCGGTGGAATTATTATTTGCGTACCTCCAGAAATGAAAAATGTAACTCATCCACATTACCTTTTGGTCGGAGCTTATCAGCATCTTTAGCTCTTTAATCGTTACGATACTTATGAAGCTTCACTTACGTTCACCATACCACTAAGCCTAGCCCTCCAACCACATGATGCTTGTAGTTTATGCTTTCTCTCACGATTGAGCATCTTCTTTATCAAGAGGAGGTTCATTGTCCGCGTCGCTCGGCACCAACTGGTTACCCAATTCGCACTGATGCGTAGACTCAGATGGCAAAACATCTGGTTCAATAAGCTTTAGAATCCTTTCAGTTTCTTTCTGAATGAATTCCTCTCCTTTTAAACAATATGACCGAAGGCTTTCAGGTCGCACCATTTCAATCACATACCTAGCCCCACTAGAGTCCCTGCAAAGAACATCAACTATACTTTGCTTATCAGAGGCAATTTCAGGATCCATTATAGTACTGAGGAATTCCACTTCTTGTATAGTATTTATCTCGGTAAACCCTAAAATATCATTCAAAAAATGTATGAGAATATTCTTATTTTTTTCAGTGCCAAATATTTTTTTGAAGGTTAAATCCAGCTTAGGGTCGAGAAACTTAGATAAAGCCATAGCCAAAGTGCTTAAAAATATTAATAATTATACACTATTATTAACAATTATTCAACCATATTTTTGAAGATAGCTATGCCGCCGCGAACCGTCATACCGCCGCGGTATCTCTAGATCCCGCTAACAAGCAGCGGGATGACGAATTACTTAACCGTCATACCACCGCGAACCGTCATACCGCCGCGGTATCTCGGCATAGATTCCGCTAACAAGTAGCGGAATGACGATTGTGTATCGTGTTTTGCTAAAAATCACAGAATGCAGTCTGGTTACAAATAAACTATTTTGACAGTTAATGGGGTCTAGTTTTGATGTATGGACTATCCAAAGAAAAGGGTGGTATCATAACTTCAAAAACTTTTATGCTTTCTTCATTCAGAAATTCATACTTACCCTGCATTATTCCTGACGGTACATTTAAGTATGTTCCACTTGTGTATTTAAATACCTCTCCAGATTTTATCACAGGTTGTTCTCCGATAACACCAACTCCGGCAATTTCATTTACTTTTCCCTTATAATCTATTATTTGCCAATGACGACTTAACAATTGAATAGTTGATTGGCTTTTGTTTTTTATCTTAACGTTATACATCCATACATAGCAATTTTCATAAGGAATGGATTGCTCTTCAATATAAATTGGTAAAACTGTAACTTCAACAAAGTTGGTAGTTAGTGTGTATTCTATCATTATAAAATATTCATGATAAGAAAATAGTATTTTAATTATATACTTTTTTCATAGATTTTTCAAGTATACTTTAATTAGGAAATATCAATTTATAGTATGAATGAACCAGATGCGCTGAGCAAAAAAGTAATAGGAATAATAGGTGGTGGACAATTAGGTAAAATGACTGCTATCGCTGCAACAAAACTTGGACAAAAAATACATGTTTTTGCCAGTGCTAAAGACGATCCAGCTTGTTCTATTGCTGATGATTTCACAATAGCAGATTTCTCTGATAAGAAAGCGCTTGAATCTTTTGCACAGAGTGTGGATTTGGTCACTATTGAGTCTGAAAATATTCCATGTAGTGCAATTGATATCGATGTAAATTTTTATCCGGGTAAAAAAGCGTTACACATTGCGCAAAATAGGCTTAGAGAGAAAGATTTCATTAGAAGCTTGAGTATAAAAACTGCTGAATACAAAAGTATACAAAATTATAATGAGCTACTGAAAAGCAGTAGAGCTTTTGGCTATCCAACAAGGCTGAAAACAACAGAAATGGGTTATGATGGAAAAGGGCAATATGTGCTTGAGAATGATTCTGAAGTGAAGCAATTTGCTTCCTTTGATTGGAATACAGAGTACATTCTTGAAGCAAGTGTTGATTTACTGAAAGAGGTTTCAATAGTCGTTGCAAGAGATAAAAACGGTAAAGTAGCTTTTTTTCCTATAGCAGAAAATTACCACGTTGATGGAATACTTGATACTTCAACAGTGCCAGCTAAAATAGATAGTAAATTAACTCAAGAGGTACAACGAGCTGCAAAGAAAATAGCAAATGCGCTTGATGTAATAGGAATTCTGGCTATTGAATTTTTTGTTACTAAGGATAACGAATTGTTAGTTAATGAACTAGCTCCAAGACCTCACAATTCTTGCCACTGGAGCTTGGATGCATGTAACGTTAGTCAATTTGAACAGCTAGTTAGGATAATATGCGGGCTACCTATGCAGGAAGTAGTATTACGCTTTCCTTGTATGACGAAAAATATAATAGGTAATGATATATATGATTCTCATAAGTATTTGAGCAACGAAAAAGCTAGTTTAACCATATATGGGAAAAAAGAGGTTAGGGATAAGCGTAAAATGGGACATGTCAATATAGATTTAAGTTAACAGTTTTTCTACGTCATACCGCCACAACTGTACGAACATTGTGATATGATGAGATGTTACATAGTAAACGGTGTCATTCTAGCACCTCTTTTCCCGTCATCCCGCTGCTTGTTAGCGGGATCTCATTTCACTTTGTGAAGGTGTCATCCCAGCACCTCTTTTCCCGTCATTCCGCTGCTTGTTAGCGGGATCTCATTTTACTTTATGAGGGTATCATCCGAGTAGCCCCTTTCTCGTCATCCCGCTGCTTGTTAGCGGGATCTCATTTCACTTTATGAAGGTGTCATTCGAGTAGCCTGACTACTTGGATCCAGGAATTTTATTAAGTTGGTAAGCATAAAAGTGGCTGATCTTATGTTAAAACACAACGTTCTTGATGAGATTACAGCAAGGCTGGATTCCAGCGTCAGCTACTTGAATGACAGCAGTCCTACGTCATGCCGCCGCGGTATCTCTAGATCCCGCTAACAAGTAGCGGGATGACGATTGTCGTTTAGCCATAAATGTTTAAGAAATTTACCAAACGAAAAAAAAGGCAAAAGAAGCCCCGTGGTTGGCTAGTTACTTACATTATACTTTCAAGTATGGCGTTTTTTTATTCTAAACGTTTAATAACCGCGATTCATCTGCTTTTAAGCCGCAACTAATCTAAATTATAAACATTAAGAAATTTACTAAACAGAAAAAAAGGCAAAGAAAACCTAGGGTAGCTAATTACTCACTATCCATTTTTTAAGTTGGCGTTTTTTGATGTTTTAAATGCTTTATAAGCGCATTTTAGCTTGTATAGCTAGAAATTTGATAAAGACATAAGGTGCACATAGTGCAAAAAATTAAACATGAGACGCCAAATACGTTGAGTTTTTTTGTCATTTAATCTGTACAGAGAAGATAAATAAATAGCTTCAGTTTCATGATAAGGGGGCTGGCGAAGGGTGTCAAGTAAGTTTTTTCGTTTCTATTTCCAATAAAAGTTTGTATGCAATAACACAGAAGCATGCACTGCTATTCCTTCATTTCTTCCAATATAACCTAATTTCTCTGCAGTGGTTGCTTTGATATTTACAAATTCATCATCAATTTCTAATGCTTTTGATATGAATTTCTTCATTTCTACTTTGTAAGGCGATATTTTAGGCTCTTCACAAACTATAGTAATATCTAAATTAGACACGCTGTACCCTTTTTCTTTTGCTTTTTTAGCAGCAAAGTCAAGAAAGTGAGATGAATTGCAATCTTTCCATTCAGAGGAACTAGGAGGAAAGTGCTCTCCTATGTCGCCACATCCCAGTGCTCCGAGTATTGCATCAACGATTGCATGTATTGCAACATCACCATCAGAGTGCGCTTCTATTGCCATGTTGTGTTCAATTTTCACACCGCAAATTTTTATAAAGCTTTCAGCACCATTTTGAACTTTAATGAACTTATGTATATCATAACCGGCTCCGACACGAAATTTTGGCTCTTCAAAAAGAAGCTTTGCCATATTGATATCCTCTTTTGTGGTTAACTTAAAATTGCTTTTCTCACCTTTAATAATCGCAACATGTTTTTTGTGCTCTACCATTAGTGATGAATCGTCAGTAAATTCTTTGACTGATTGATGGCATGATAATAATTCTTTGAAATTAAAAATTTGAGGGGTTTGTATGGCTCTGAGCTTTCCTCTTGAAATCGTAGATTCAATAAAACTATTACTCACCAATGACATAGTGTCTTCAACTTCTATTGCTGGAACTACTCCTGTATATTGATCATTAATCATAGATTCAACCAAGTTATCTATCAGAACATCTGACACAAAAGGCCTACAAGCATCGTGTATAACTACAAAATCTGGGTTAATTTTTTGTAAGCTTTCAAGCCCTAGTTTAACTGAACTTTGCCTGTTTTCTCCTCCGTATACAGGGCTTAGTAATTTAGTGTCTGTAATTAGTGATATAGCTTTCTCATAGAAACTTTCATGGTCTCTATTAATTGCTATTCTTATGTAATCTATATATTGGTTAGCCAGAAATCTTTTAATTGTATGAAATAAAACAGATTTACCTGCCAGTTTTATATATTGCTTAGGAATCGTAGAATTGCATCTACTGCCTACTCCCGCTGCAACTATTAATGCTGCTATTTTGTATTTCTTAGCGCACATATTTCTTTTTGTAGAAGCTTTCCTCTCTATCCAAGATTCTTTCCGAAAAATAAAATTTCTGACATCATATAAAAGTTACTTCCCCTATTAACTAGCATAATTATAATAGCAAAAGAGATATTTAGAGAGCTCAAAATCTATCTTTGCCTGCGGATTAAACAACTAAATTTTAGTAAAAAATGATAGTATTACAAATCGTAAAATACTTTCAACATAGGAAAAATAAATTGCATATTTTTCAGTAAATTAGCTATGCTAAACACATGCAAAAACGTCATATAACTATTTGTTTCATACTGCTTTTTATAATAGGGATGTTATTCCTGATGCGTCCTATGATTTTTCCATGTTTAATATCTATTATTATTGCATATTTGTTTAATCCGCTAGTAGTCAAGTTTGAAAAGTATAGAATACCACGTTCATGTTCTGTAATTTTTATAATACTTATTTTATTAATAGCTTTTATACTAGTCATAACATTTGTTTTACCTATTATATATGTTCAAATTACTTCAATATTAAATTTCTTAGTGAGTAAAGTGCCTTCATTAAAGTTTAAAGTAATCCCCTCTGTATTAGAATTTCTTAATATGAAAATCGAGGATAGCTTATTTGATCATTTATCTAAAAATCTAGCAGAAAATTACAGCAACTATGTATCTTATTTCATGAATGCTCTTGATATTGCTAGTAACTTTATAATCCAAGTGTTAAGTTCAAGCTTTAACACGGTATCATTAATGGTGATTACTCCTGTAGTGTTTTTCTATATATTACGTGATTGGCCTTTAATTATAGAAAAAGCTAGTAAATTAATCCCTATTCCTTACAGAGGAAAAATTGCAGATTATTTTTCCAAAGTGGATTTCATTATATCTAATTATCTAAAGGGGCAGGTAAATGTATGTATTGTCATGATGGTCTTTTACTCTGTGAGTCTGAGCATAATTGGATTGGAACACTCTATTGTTATTGGAATTTTATCAGGAATGTTAACGTTCATACCTTACGTAGGGCCATTATTATATACCATTATTGGGTTTTTGAGCGCTATCACTCAATTTAGTGGATGGTTTGAAAGTGCTGCTGTTTTGCTATTATTTGGTGTTGGACAATTAATAGATTCAAATATATTAGTTCCTTTATTAATAGGAAAAAAAGTTCATATACATCCAACTGTAATTATTCTGGGAATTACTATATGCGCTTCATATTTTGGATTTACAGGTATATTACTTTTTATTCCAATAATAGCAATGTTCAATGTATCAGTAGAATATGCAATCAATAAATATTTTAAAAGTGAGCTTTATAAAAACGGCTAACAGACCTTTTGCATAATCAATTTATGGTAAGAGGAGAAATGAGCCCAGAATACCTGACACATTTGAGGAGCGTAAGTAAATTTCTGCGCAAAAATTACTACCAGAAAGAGGTTACGTAAGAGGTTCAACGTGCAATTAAATTTATTTAACAACAATCAAGCTGATTATAGCCGGCAAAATTACATCATCTTAGATGAAAATAAGCACGTATATAATTCGGTAGTTAATGATTTATCTTGGAAATGTCTGATTCTTTTTGGACCTAAAAGCTCCGGTAAAACTCATCTTGCTCATATTTGGCAATCAATAAACGATGCAATCTTTATCAATGTGAATAACTTCGTAAGCGAGATTAGGTATAGCGATGCTTTTATTTTAGAAGACGTACAAAACATTAAAGATGAAGCCATGTTATTACATTGTTACAATTACATGAAAGAAAACGACAAGAGGCTGCTAATCACTTCTTCAATTTCACCAAAAAAGCTTAACTTCAAACTAAGAGATTTAAGTTCTCGAATATTATCAACTATCAGCGTAAAAATTTTGCCTGCAAGCGAGGAATTATTAAGAATTATGCTAATAAAACGATTTTCAGATAAACAGTTAAAAATTGATTTAAAAGTGATTAATTATATTTTAGCAAGAATAGAACGTTCTTTCTATAGCATTGATAAAATTATAGAAAAGATAGATAATGAATCTATAGGGTCAAATGTGACCGTTCCTTTTATTAGCACTTTATTAAAAAAAGATGCCATTTGATTTCTTCTTTTGTAAAGGTGTATATTAAAAATTTATTAACACCCATAACACTAACGTAATTGGAATCTCTACCTGTCCATGTTAGAATTATAATCAATGTTATGTTATAATAAATATAGATAGATACAGCTAAGAAGTATTCTATATTTATAGTAGAGCTCACTTTATAAGGTGTTTTTTATAGATTTAACGTTATAATTTAACTATGATAAGAGTAAGATTAAATTTAAGAAAAAGGTTAAAGCAAAAGTTTGTGATGTTCACTCTATTGATAAATGCTTTATTTGTCTCATATTTTCTCATAAGAAACACAGGGAACACTTCTAATCAAATTATAGCCAAAGAAATAAATATAGGAACTGATAATGAAAAATAAACAGTCGCAAAATAAAAAAGAAAATCTTTACATAACATATTACATAGATGCTTTAGCTTCAGAGAGGTCCGCTGCACAAAATACTCTGGAAAGTTATCGTTCGGATTTACACCAGTTTGAAGAATTTTTATTGGAAAGCGGCACTACCTTGGTTGGTGTAAACAAAACCAATATTAAAGATTATGTGAAATCTTTATGTACACAAAAAAAATATAAAAGTAGCTCTATATCAAGAAAAATATCCGCTATGAAAAATTTTTACAAGTGTCTATTTAATGACGGAATAATAGATTTTAATCCAGCGCCGGCTAATGATGCTGAATTAAAGAATCCAAAAGTTTCTCGTCCTTTGCCTAAGTATTTAAGTGTCGAAGAAATATTTTTGCTAATGGACACAGTGAGAAAATCAGCAAGCGAATCGAATAAAGAAATAAGCAGTAAAAGGCTATGTGCGATTTTAGATATCCTTTACTCTTCTGGAATGCGTGTTTCTGAACTAATTAGTATGAAATTATGTGAAGTGTCACATTTAATAAACAGTAATAACAAAGAATGCTATATAATAATAAAAGGAAAAAGTGGTAGAGAGAGGCAAATTCTTTTTAATGAACAAGCATTGCAGAGCCTTAGAAATTATTTATCAGTTCGTGATAACCTGATCTCTAAAGAAAAGGAATCCGATTGGCTATTCCCAGGTGATAAACCTAATAAACCAATTACAAGGCAGAGGGTCGGTCAATTAATGAAGGAGTTGGCAAGAAAATGCAATATTGATGAAAATAAGATCTCTCCACACGTGGTTAGGCATTCTTTTGCTACCCATCTACTAAATAGCGGAGCAAATATTGTGTTGATACAGAAAGTTCTTGGCCATACTAGCCTTTCTACAACACAAATATATACTCATATTGCTAACGAAAAGTTAAAGGACAAATTAGCTGATTCGCATCCTATTACTCAGATGATCAATAATTAAATTTATTGTTTTTAATTTGTAATAAAGTTAAATTTAAATAAATTTATGTGAGTTTGTGATTTCAAGTTTATTGTTTAATTTCTTTCTTATATTATGGGAGGTATTCTATACTTTCATTACTCTCCCTGTAATTTTCTTTTCTGAGTGTGTAATAACCATTTTCCTCGTCTGTTCGGTGAGAGTTGTATTATTCATGCTGCGTTTATTATGTGGCATTAAATATGAAGTGAGGGGAATGGAAAACATCCCTAAGCAACCTTTTATCATTGCATCTAAACACCAATCTCCATTTGAAACATTTATTTTTATACTACTATTTAGAAAAGCGGTTTTTATTTTAAAACGTGAATTGAAATGGATTCCATTCATTGGTTTGCATCTTATAGCGCTGAAAATGATTTTTATTAACCGTTCAGATGGTATCAGTTCTATACGCCATATAATCAAACTAGCAAAAATGCGTATAAAAGAAAATAGAAGCATAATAATATTTCCTGAAGGTACAAGAACAACTATAAACCAAAATATAAAATATCAACCAGGTATTGCTGCTTTATATAGCGTATTATCTGTTCCTGTGTTACCGGTTGCTTTAAACACTGGTTTGTTTTGGCCAAAAAGCATACTTTCTCTGAGAAAGAATCCCGGAAAGGCAGTAATAGAAATATTGCCCCCAATATATCCTGGGTTAAACAAAAATGAATTCTTGCAAAGTTTAGAAAAAATTATTGAAGAGAGAAGCAGTAGATTAACCATAGGAAAAACTGATATTGCAAATTAACAAAAAAACTTTATAATTAAAAGAAAAGTACAGTATTTTAGGTATTAATATATGGCAAATCATAAGAGTGCTAAAAAAATGATAAAGGTAATAGCAAAGCGCACTTTAATAAATAAGATGTGGAAAAGTAAAACTCGCACTGCTATTAGAAATTTGGTTGATATAATCAAGTCTGGCGACAAAGAAAATGTTGTTCTGGCATTTCGGAATGCTGAATCTAATTTACACAAGTGTGTGAATAAAGGTGTTATTCATAGGAATACCGCTGCGCGTAAAATAAGTCGCTTAAATGCAAAAGTAAAAGCATTGATGACCGCTTAATACGGTTAATGTAAAGTTAACTGTATTAATATATACTCCTCAGTTTGTATATTCTGTATAAAATTTAAGTAGCTTAAGTGATGGATAAAAAAGTGCTATTAGAACTAAGTAATGGATTAAAAATCGAGCTACCTGTATTAAGCGGAACAACAGGTCCTGATGTGTTAAATATCAAGGATTTATATAAGATGACAGGATTATTCACTTACGATCCAGGGTTTATTTCTACAGCTTCATGCTCTTCTACAATTACATTCATTGATGGAGATGAAGGAGTTCTTAAATATAGGGGACATAATATAGCTGATTTGGCAGAGAATAATAATTTTACTGCTGTGATTTATTTATTGCTCTATGGTGAATTACCCAGTTCAGAGCAACACAAAAAATTTCTTCTCAAAATACAAGAATCATCCAAAGTATCAGAGCAAGTTACAAATGTAATTAAAGCATTTCCAAAAACTGCTCACCCTATGTCAATCTTAGTTGCATGTTTTGCAAGTTTGTCAGCATCTTATCATGAAAAGCATGGCAACAATGTCAATGGTGAAGACCTAGATTTTGGAATTTCTGCAATAGCGCAAGTTTCCACAATTATTGCAATGATTTATAGGCATATCAACAATCAGGAATTCATAAATGCTAACAATGAATTAAGTTACAGTGAAAATTTCTTAAAGATGATATTTGGCGATGCTGTTGATAATGATAAAAGCGCCCTTTTTGCAAAAGCTCTGGATAAAATATTTACTCTCCATGCTGATCATGAACAGAATGCTTCTACGGCGGCTGTCAGATTGGTGGGATCGGCTGGTTCTAATCTGTTTGCAAGCCTCTCTGCAGGAGTTGCTACACTTTGGGGACCAGCACATGGTGGAGCTAATGAGGCAGTTATAAATATGCTAAAAGAGATAGAGCAAAGTGAAGATATAGATAAATTCATCGAAAAAGCTAAAGATGATAAAGATCCATTTAAATTGATGGGATTTGGACATCGTGTTTATAAAAATTATGATCCGCGCGCGCGTATATTGGAAGGCGCTTGCCATGAGGTTCTAAGTAAACTAGAACAAAATAATGAACTGCTTAAAATTGCAAAAAAACTTGAAGAAATAGCTTTAAAGGATGAATATTTTATCGTGCGTAAGTTATATCCAAATGTTGATTTTTACTCAGGTATAATAATGAATGCTATTGATATCCCCTCAAATATGTTCACGCCTATTTTTGCACTTGCAAGAACCACTGGTTGGGTTACTCAGTGGTATGAAATGATAAATGATAAAGAAACTAAGATCTGTAGACCAAGGCAACTCTATTTTGGTAAATAAATTTATTTTCACTTCATTAGACTTCTTGCATAACCCAAACTAAGTAGAAAAAAGGTGTCATCCGAGTAGCTGACACTGGTTCCTTTACGACGGAAGTGTCCAGAGGTGTCATTCCAGTCTGGAATCCAGAAAAAAGGATGATGTCATTCCGTATCCGTTCAGCCAATGGCGTCAACTTAAGAACTTTCATTAGCAAACTCTCCTAAAGACATGATGGCGTTTAGGCTTATCTACTTTATTGCGGCTGTCCCGGTCGGATTTTAACTTTAGCGCGTATACTTAAAAAGGGCTTGAAAGTTTTTTGGCGCAATAAGTACCTGATAGAGTTTCTGCCTCATTACACCAAATAAAACTGAGAAATTTAAACGATACTCATACCAATTCTCATTATTAGTGAATCAAATAAGCGATATTGTAGAGTTATTTAATTGTGGAGTGAGAAAGAAAGGCAATAGTATGGCTTTTTTTCCATTGTTATCTATCCGTTTATTGTGCAGTGGGAATTGGTATCAGTAATTTGATCTGGGTTCCAAGGCCCTTGTGCATCACACATATGAAGCGATAATATATTGCACATGACCAAGTTTGCCCAAAATTCTTGTAATACAGCCTCTCCAGAAAAATTCTCTAACTCTGCTCCTACTTTGAGTCGTTTATAGCACTCCTCTATGTGCCACCTTAACACATAAGCTTTGCTCCAAAGTCTCGGTCAAAAACTCTGTTTCTCAGTTGGCCAATGTCAGCACTATAACTCTTACTTTCTGTCCTTTCATTTTATTTTTTAGCTTTTCATTTTCTAATATAAAATCAAAATCTAATTCGCCAGCGTTCCCATAGCTTACTATAATTTCTTTTTTGCAAGCGAAAAATAAAATCTACTTCCAAATTATAATGCTGCTGAATGAATTTTACTGAAGACGATCATAGATAAATAATAATTTCTCTTGATTTAATAAACGCATTTGAGTGATAACTTCGGGTAATTGCTCTGCCGCCAACGTTTGTTCACCTATATTCCAAGCTGCAAGACGAGCACTGCAAATCAATGAAGTACACAAATCAACAAACAAATTGCCAATGGTGCCTGTTGTTCCATTTGGTTCAAACTCGGATACAATTTCCCCAGAGCTGGGTAATCTCATACCAGAACCATCTGCTGCAATAAGTCTATAGCCTCTCCAACTCAGGTTCATCCTGATAGGCTGTTTGGATGCTTAGATTCTTGAAAGCCTGTATGGCAAATCTTATACCTTGCTTTAGAAAAAGCTTGCTTTGAGGGTACATGTCAATGGCTCCATAAGTTCACATTCTATTCCCAAACTTTTTTTAACTAACTTTAAAATCATAGAAAATACTGTCGAAAAAGGAAGTTTTCTTGTTCGTGTAAAACTCAACACAATGGATTTTCTGAAAAGTTTTCGAGTATATTGCATTTTTAATTTGTAAGATAAGATCTTTTCCTTTTTGCATGCCTCACCTAAAAAAGACACATTTTAAACTTTTTTGTTGCAATAAAATAGAAACAAAAGTGCTGTCCCTTGCACTCTTTGGATAATTTAATGATAAAAAATTTAGAGAGAAATTTTATATACTATCGCTGATATTTTTCCTTAAGTTGACGCCATTGCCTGAACACTTACCTAATGATGAAGCTATCGAAAACATAGCAAAGAGACTTCAAAAATCTATAGACGATGCAAAAAAGCACAAGGTCATGTTTAGTGTTGATGTATTCCAAGGAGAAAAAAGTCATCAATAATAGATTATTCGATACTGATCTTATACCACCTCATGGAGCAAGATAAAAATGTTACTGAGACTGGAAAAGAAAAACTACGGCCTCTTATGTTAGAAATGTTTAATCTAGTTTCAACAGGCACTGATGTGAGCCAAGAAGTTCGGAGATTATTGCCAGAAGATATACTGAAAGAACGCGGCGAATATTTGTCACGTCTAAAACAAATTGTAAGTGATAGTATTGAAAATGACAAAAAAAAAGGAATTATAGTAGAAAGAGATAATAAATTTTATTATGTACAGTGTCCAGAAAAAAGTGTGATCACTCCTGCAAAATTTATGAACTCCCCGGAATTTAAGGACTTAGAATATGGTGCATTGCGAATAGGAGAAGGAGATAATCTAATCTGAATAAAAAGCTGGCAATATCATGATATGCAAGGCAAAGTAAAAATGACCTTTAGGGTAGGCGATGAAAAGATCGAAATGATTTTATCTTCTGAAAAAGCTGAAAGTTTTGGTAAAATAATGGTACATATGGATGACAAAAGTTGTGAAATCTTCTCAAAGTACCTAAAAGAGCTAGAAAAAGAACCTCGTATAAGCAAGGTTGTTGAAGCTGCTAAAAGTTTTGCACAAACGAAAAGCAGTGCAGTTAGTCCACCTCTTTCTAATATGAAAAGAGTTGACACATCGCAACATTTTCAAAGTAGTGACCATGAATCACCAGAGCATTAACAATTATCATACATACATTGTTGCATATAGCAATAGTGTATGTGTATAGTTAGTAGGGTTTGTAAACTTAATAAAGTCTACAACTAATTTGAAAACTACTTTATTGTATGCAAGACTTTAAAATACTAGAAAATCTAAAAACCAAAGCACTAGAAGCTGAAAAAGGAGGCGGTTCTGACAGGATTACCAAACAACATGAAAAAGGGAAATTAACTGCTAGAGAAAGGCTCAGTATATTGCTCGATGAAAGTTCTTTTGCAGAATACGATAAATTCGTAAAACATCATGCAAATGATTTTGGCATGCAAAATGCTAATTTTTTAGGTGATGGGGTAGTGATTGGTCATGGTACTATTTATGGCAGAAAAGTTTTTGTTTATTCTCAGGATTTTACTGTCTTTGGTGGTTCACTTGGTGCGTCACATGCAAAAAAAATATGCAAAATTATGGATATGGCAATTAATGCCAGAGTTCCAATTATCGGACTAAATGATTCTGGTGGAGCCAGAATTCAGGAAGGAGTAAATTCTCTTGCTGGTTATGGAGAAATTTTTCAAAGAAACGTAAATGCATCGGGTGTTATACCACAAATTTCTTTAATTATGGGCCCATGTGCAGGAGGTGCAGTTTATTCCCCAGCATTAACTGACTTTACTTTCATGGTGAAAAACAGTTCATATATGTTTATAACCGGGCCAGATGTAGTAAAAAAGGTTACCTACGAAGATGTAAGTTTCGAAGACCTCGGTGGAGCAAAAATTCATACAAGCAAAACAGGAGTAGCGGATTTTGCATTCAATAATGATGTTGAAATGCTGCTAAAAATGCGTGAATTCTTTACTTTCTTACCAGCAAATAATCAAGAATCACCAAAATCTGCACCAATCTGTAATGATGTTGACGACATTGATGAATCCTTAAACACTCTAATTCCTACCAATCCTAATACTCCTTATGATATGTATGAACTCATTGAAAAAGTTTGTGATGAAAGGAATTTCTTTGAACTGAAACCTGATTTTGCTCGTAATATCATAACTGGTTTTGGTAGAATTGGAGGAAATACTGTCGGTATTGTTGCAAATCAACCTATGCACCTTGCAGGATGTTTGGATATTGATTCTTCAAGAAAAGCTGCGAGGTTTGTAAGGTTTTGTGACGCATTTAACATTCCGATCATCACACTTATTGATGTTCCAGGATTTTTGCCGGGTACAAATCAAGAATACAATAATATAATACAACACGGAGCGAAACTGCTTTACGCTTACGCTGAAGCGACCGTGCCGAAAATTAGCCTTATCACTAGAAAAGCGTATGGTGGTGCATACATTGTTATGAATTCGAAACATCTAAAAGGTGATATAAATTATGCCTGGCCAACTGCTGAAATAGCTGTGATGGGCCCTGAAAGTGCAGTTGAGATTATATTTCGACACGAAAAAGATCAGCAAACGTTAATTAAAGAATATAAAGAAAAATTTGCTAACCCATTTTTTGCTGCATCATATGGATACATTGATGACATTATAGTGCCAAGTAAAACAAGGTATCACTTTTGTAAAGCATTAGAGCTACTCAAAAACAAGAAGGTAGAAAGGATATGGAAAAAGCATGACAACTTACCTCTGTAACTTTCTTCTAAGCCTTGCTTACAAGTTATGCAATATTATAAGTATAATCAGTGTGCCGTTACCAAGACTCGAACTTGGGACCTCGTCATTACCAATGACGTACTCTACCACCTGAGCTACAACGGCAAGTTTATATATTATGATAATGAATAACACAAAAAAGAATAAGGAAAAAGAAGAGGAGAAAAAAAGATTAGCGAAAGCTTTAAAGCAAAATATTTTGAAAAGAAAAAAGCAGCAACAGAGTAGACAGAGAACCCTTTCAAAACTCGTTTGTGGTGAGGAATTTTTAGGAGAAAGCACCGCAGAATACTCGAATGTATTTGAGAACGACAAAATTACCATCAGAAACTTAAGTTTTGAAGGAGGTATCATGCCAGAACTACCGGAAGTGGAAGTAATCTCTAATTTTTTGCTTGATAAAATTAAAAACAAGCAAATCAGTAATGTTATAGTGAATAATTGGAATTTACGTGCCCCAATAACAAAAAATATTGATGATATGCTAAAGGGCAAAGTCATACGTAACATCAAGCGTAGAGGTAAGTATACCATCTGGAATACAGATGGTAGTGTGGCTGTAATCATACATCTTGGCATGAGCGGAAAGCTTATATATGCTGACCACGATCAAATGCGGAATAAGCATGATCACGTGGTATTTTTATTTTCTGACAATACTTCAATAATTTTTAATGACCCAAGAAGATTTGGATTAGTTATCGTTTTAAATAAAGAACAAGAAACGGATTTTTTTAGCGATTTTGGAATAGAGCCCCTCACGGATGAATTCAGTGGAGACTATTTACAGGAGTTGCTGAAAAACAAAAAAGTGAATATCAAATCAGCGTTAATGGACAATAAATCAATAGTTGGCGTAGGCAACATATATGCTTCTGAGAGCTTGTTTAGAGCCCGTATATCACCACTCAGGTCAGCAAAAAACTTGACCTATAGAGAGTGCGAAAAACTTGCTGCTGAAATAAAAAATACTCTGAGTGATGCAATTGCTGCAGGTGGTTCAACACTGAAAGATTATGCACAGCCATCTGGATCTGCTGGATACTTTCAAAATAACTTTTACGTATATGGTAAAGTTCAAAAACCTTGCAAGATTTGCAATAATATCATAACACTTATACGACAAAATGGCCGTAGCACTTATTTTTGCAACGCGTGCCAGAATTAAGATTTTATTTTTTGATATGATATTTTCACTTGAAAAAGATCCATTTGATTTGTTTTCAAAGTGGTACAAAGCAGTACTTAATTCTCCGTGTGAACAACCAACTGCAATGACGCTAGCAACTTGTAGCAAAGACTGTATTCCATCTGCAAGAGTGGTATTACTAAAGGAATATAGCAAAGAAGGTTTTGTGTTTTTCACTAACGTAAACAGTAAAAAAGGGAAAGAATTGACTGAGAACCCCAAAGCTGCGTTAGTGTTTCATTGGATAGAATTTGCTAGGCAAGTGCGAATTGAAGGAGAGGTTAAACTTCTAAACGATGAAAGAACTGACAAATACTTCTCTTCTCGAGCGCTGGGTAGTCAAATTAGCGCATGGTGCTCAAAACAATCGAGCATTCTGAAAGATTGGCAAGATTTTGAGCAAGCTATAAAATTGAAGGAAAAAGAATTTCACAATACACAAGTTTCTCGTCCTGATTTTTGGGTGGGATTTTGCGTAATCCCAAAAGTAATTGAATTTTGGCAAGAAGGTGAATATAGGAAGCATATTAGATTTAGATACACTCTTGTTGAGGGAAGCGATTGGAAAGTGGAACAACTATATCCTTAAAAATGGTTGCGGGAGTAGGATTTGAACCTACGACCTTCAGGTTATGAGCCTGACGAGCTACCGAGCTGCTCCATCCCGCGTCGTTGCTTATTTAGTTATTATATATACAAATAATGAAAAAAGAAAAATAAAATTTCACCACATGCAAATATCGACACACTTATTAACTTTTCTTGACATAATAGTTAGTTATATACGTAACAATCTGCGCAATGAACAATATAACTTGATACTGTGGTTTCCTGTTCTTCAGTGTGCAGGAATTTTAACATATTTTTCCCTAAGTTTTGAACCAAGCTGCATATCTATTTTTCTTTTGCTTTTACCCACACTAATTTTGATTGCAATATTATACAGAAAGTACGCAATATTATGCATTGCTTTAATTGCAGTGCTCATAGGATTTACAGCCAGTAAATTAAGAACAGCTTTAGTTGATACTCAAATTCTTGATAAAGAGAGGTATGTAAAAAATATCGTTGCCACAGTGAAGGATATTAACGACAGGGGCTCATATAAACAATTTCTGCTTTCTGTTGGAAAATCCCCTACTATCTCAAAATCCTCTCCTGTCATCCCAGCGCCCCCTTTTGTCATTCCAGTGCCCCCTTTTGTCATCCCAGTACTTGATACTGGGATCCAGAAAAAAAAGATATGGATTCCAGCGTCACGCGCTGGAATGACACCGGATAGAGCTCTAGATAACATCAGAATATCAGTTAGAACCAAAGTGGAAAAAGGCATTAAAATAGGCGATCAAGTAAAATTATCAGCAAAACTCTTCCCTCTAAAGATTGCACCTTCGGAGTATGCATACGATTTTGCAAGAATAGCATATTACCAGAAAATAAGTGCAACAGGTTTTGCAACAAGCAAAATAGCCCTACACAAAAAGGCTGAAGCAAGGCAATTTCTAGAGTATATAGAATCTTTCCGTCAATACATTTATGAAAACCTGCAGCAAAATATCAAAAAACCACATGCGGATATAATCTCTGCATTACTGATCGGTAAAAAAGATGGCATAGATCAAAAAACTATGGACGCGATACGAGATTCAGGTATAGCACATTTGTTTGCCATATCTGGTTTGCATTTATCATTTGTTGCTGGTCTGTTTTTTGTAGTGTTTCGTAATTTATTCGCAATATCTGAAACTTTGACTCTTAAGTATAACACCAAGAAAATATCTGCATTCCTTACTATCTTGCCAACCACGTTTTATTTATTGATTACCGGTATGCAAATTTCTGCTCAGCGTGCCTACATTATGGTGATTTTAGTACTCGTTGCAATAATGATAGAGAGAAAATATCGAGGGTTAATAGCAATTGCGTTTGCTGCTTCAGTGATACTCTCAGTAGAACCAGAAGCAATTTTAAAGCCTGGCTTTCAGATGTCATTTTCTGCTGTTTTGGCACTGGTTGCCAGTTATCAAATTAATGCTAATAAGTTGTTCAAAATAAAAATAATGAAATATTTTGTGTCGATGATGATCAGCTCAGTAATAGCAAGTTTAGCAACTGTTCCGTATACGATATATAATTTTAATTATTTTTCAATTAGTGGCATTATCACAAATTTAGTTGCTATACCAATAGTTACATTAATTATTATTCCACTTGGAATAATCTATGTTTTGTTGATTCCTTTGGGTGTTGAATGGATTATAGCGCCATTTATAGAGCGCCCAATTGACAGCATTTTGTATATAACAAATGCAATCGCTAGTCTTCAGTATTTGGTTATTCCCATTCGTACTTTTCCTGCCTCATCAATTATTATAATAACATTTGGGTTATTGTGGCTGTGCTTGTGGGAAAGAAATTGGCGTTTCTTCGGAATTTTCTTTATTGTGCTGGGTATTTTCTCTAGTGCTATGTATAGAACTCCTGATATCTTGATAAATGCTGATAATGTTGCTGCAAAGGAGAGTGATAACTTACTATATTCTCTCACCAGAAAAAATAGGAACTTTGTTGTCAAAACATGGGCGAAGCAAAATGGGCAGAACCAAATTTTGAATCATAAAAAATACAATAACTCAGATAAAAGGCTAAAGTGTAACGATTATGGCTGCATATATAATAAAGGAAATAATAAATTAGTGCTGCTAGCTTATAAAAAAGAAGATATTTCAGAAAATTGTGATAAAGTTGATTTAACAATTCAATTAAGTGAATTCGACTATTCAGCTTGCAACGCTAAAATTATTAAACATGCTGATCTAGAAACGTATGGCACACATTCTGTTTGGTTAACAAATCGTTACGTAAAGATTAATACAGTGCGCTCCAATAGGCCTTGGCACATGTTGAAAAATTAAGAAACTTGATTTTAAGGTTTGGTTAACGTATACCTAAATAAGTTTAAACTAGAAAAATGTTATGGTTACAGACACTCAAGATCCTTTCAAAGACTATTTTGATTTTTTAGGATTTAGAAAACTTTCTGACCAGCCCAGTAGAATTTTGAGCTCTGTAAGAAAGTATTCTGGTACTATATCGATAGCAAGTACCATTGCTACTCTTATAGCATTTACTGTCTTTTCTATTCAGCCTGTTACAGTAAGTATTGCTGGGTTTGCGTTCACGCCAGCACCTCTTGCCTTTATTCCTCTTATAGTTCTCTTATTTACTGCTGTTATAAACTTTATAAATACACAAAAAATAAAAGAGAATGAAATAGATAAAAAAATAGGAAACTATCAAGTTGATGAACAGTACAGCCAGATTGCTCAAGAAGCTAAAAAAATTGAAATTGTAACAAATTTAGATAAAAAGGGGGAAAAGCTTTCAATAGTTTTACCAATTTCTAAGACGCAGAGAGAAATACTAGAAGATATAGAAGCAGAAAATAGAAATAGGATTCTCTTGTTTACTGGATCATATGTATTTGGTACTATTATAGTAGTTTCAGCAATATCACAATCCATTAATGCTCCAATAATATTAATAGCTTTATTAGTCGCTATTCTTTTATGCATCATATCAACACTTAGCAATCTAATAAGTAATAGCGTGGATCATGAAAATCATACTATTAGAAAACACAGTTCTTTAGGTCTTCTATTTCCATACTGGTCTGGAAAGGGCATGGTTGTATCAGTAGTAGAAAATAAGCTTGGTAAAAGGGAAAATGAACTAATATCTCTAATGAAAAAACTACTTAGTCCGCTTTGCAACTCATTTGACAGTAACCTTAAAAAAGCTTGCGATTTACTTGATAATAGTCTTTTAAAGCCTGCAAATATTAACATTAAAGAAACGCTTGATCACCTAAAAAAAATCAGAGAAGACATCAAAAAAGATTTAGATTGGCTACATGCAGAAATTTCAGAAGTTTTAAACAACACTAAAGAATTGACAAAAAAAGCACATTCACTAGATATTGAAGGTACTTTTTCTAGGTTAGAGAATGCTATTAAAATTGCTGAAGATAAAATTGAACGATTTGAACCAAGCCGCTTTGTAGGCTGGCTTCAATCAACTACGCAGTCTAATAATAACGAGTTCCTTAGCATGCTAAAAAAGTTAAAAGAGGATACAGAAGAGGAAAAAACGGAATTGAAGGAGCAATTAAACGTAGTAAGGAATGAATTAGAAGAAATAAAAAAGAAGCAAGCTCAACCAAGTACGCCTGATTTAGAAGCTAACAATGGAAATAATACTAATAAATTATTAGTATTAGAAAATAAAGTCAAAGAACTACGTGACACAGTTAGAAAGTTAGAGCTGGAAGCAGAACAAAATAAGCTGCAGCAAAAGAAGGAAAAGTTAGAGCAAAAAAAATCTGAACAAGAAAAAACAGATGAATGGAAAGAAAAAATCAACGGCAAACCAAGTGAATTCTTATATTATTTATTAGAATCTATTAAGCTGGAAGAAAAAGATAATAAAGAAAAAAAGGTTGAGGCAACATTACGAGATTTTGATAATAAAGTTACAATCTACTGGAAAGATGGCTCTCAAACAATTTGCCATATTAAAAAACAAGGTGATCTGCAAATTGAGTCTAGTGCAACAATGTTTACAGACCCAAATGTTCAAGCAGCATGGGAAATGGCGCGGGGTAAATCACTATAGATTACTCAATAATAACCTTAAGTGTTAATAATGATAAAGAGAAGTTAAGGTTAGACACCTATATAGCTGAAAAATGCAACATATCACGCAGCAAAGCGCAAAGATTGATACAAAATGAGCAGGTGAAATTACTTGGCACACCGATAATTAATAATGACTACATAGTAAAACCAGATGAAGAGTATGTGGTGCATCTCGTTCAACCTGACATATCCACATCAATTGAGCCTAATTATGACATAAAACTTAATATCGTCTATGAAGATGAGGACATTATAGTTCTGAGTAAACAAAGTGGATTAACAGTGCACCCAGGTGCTGGGACAAACAATGATACGCTTTTGAACGCAGTTATCGCTCACCTTAATGTAAGACCAGGAATTGTTCATAGACTCGATAAAGATACTAGTGGGCTAATGGTAATTGCAAAAAATGAAGCAGCCCATAGTTTTTTGTCTGAATTGTTATCGAATCGCAAAATAAAGCGGGAATACTTAGCAGTAGTTTGGGGAACATTATCTTCTCAGCAAGGCACGATAAAAACTAACATTGCTCCCAAACGCGGTAATAAAGAAATGATGTGTGTAACAAAAATCACAGGCAAATTAGCAATCACTCACTATTTAGTGCAAAAAGTTATAGGACAAGTAAGCCTCGTTAAATGCACTTTAGAGACAGGCAGAACACACCAAATTCGAGTCCACATGAGCCACATAGGACATTCCATAGTGGGTGATCAAGTTTATGGAAAAAATAGTAGTAAAAGCACAAAATATGCTAAAAACTCTAGTTTCATTCGTAATTTCAATAGACAAGCACTACATGCTTATACACTGGGCTTATACCACCCAAAAAGTAAGGAATACATGGAATTTGTCTCTGATTTACCGCAAGATATAAAAACTTTAATTGGTGAGTTTGACAACATATCTTAATAACATTCGTATTAACCTATCAATATTATCATCCATGTTATCAGGAAGTTAATTAATGAAAGAAAAACTGCTGCACTACCTAGATCTTTCACCTTTTTTGAAAGTATGTGTTGTTCACTGGAAATACGCTCAATTGTCGTTTCAAAAGCAGTGTTAACAATTTCCACAATTAACACCAGGAATAGGCTGCTTATCATTACTGCACGTTCTAGATTACTTACATCCAAAACAAACAAAATTGAGACACATACTATAAAAAGCAGTAACTCCTGTCTGAACGCAATTTCTGATATAAAAGCTGATTTTATTCCTTCACAAGAGTATTGAATTGCTTTTATTAGACGAATAATGCCCTTCTTCATTATTATTCACAAAACCCTTTAATCAAAATTTTAACTCATTTAGATTTGCTACACCCTATAGCATTTTTATCATTTGTTCACCCTATTGGTTTTGAAATTAAGATTTACCGCAACTACAATAAGTACTCTTATCATCACATTTTGGTGTTAAGTCAGGATAGAACGTGAGTATAGCATCATTCTTTCTTACAAACGCTGATTGATAATTGTCATCTTCCATTTCATATAGACACATTCCATCTTTTCCTAATTCCTTAAACGCCTTAGTTGCAGAAATTATCGGCATGAAGGTTATATGCGTATCCATTTGGGCATTTAACTTTCACTTCCCCATCCTTACCCAAATATTTCATTCCAAATGTATAAACCGGCGGCTTAATATCTGATTCATTGCACAGGATTCCAACTGCCCATTTATCCTCTTGAGCTTCAACATATCTACCTACAAAATGCATACCACCTAATTTATCGTTTGGCTCACCACAAAAAATATGTCCAAACCCTATAGTTTCTTTTTCACTTCCACTATTTGTAAACCAAATGTTAGCCAGTTCATCTTTAAGTAACTCCAAATCCGCATCTGGCGTAATCACTTATATATTCCTTTCACTACTTCTTGATGCTGCGGACAACTAAGTAAAATTTTGAAATCTTCTTTATCTGGATGTGCTCCCCAATCTCCACAAACTTTCAACACTCCTCTATCGAAGTCAGTTAATTCTGAAACGGTGGCTGGTTGTGAACTGAAAAATGGTTCAAAATTGACTTCAACATTTTCTTCTACATAGCCGGTGTGAAAATAATGATCCTTAATATAAAAAATAAATCCTATTATTGGTATTATTAAACACAAAATTAGTTTAACTGTCTTCGACATAATCACGTTCACAAAAAAGCTAGCCTATAAGAAATAATTTAAAAAAGTTTTAATCTAATCGTTTTTGCAGAGCAGCAACTCCCGGCATTTCATCGCCACTTAACCAATCTAAAAATGCTCCTCCACCAGTGGAAACATATGTAAAATCCTTATCGGCAAGGCCTGCAGCGCTTATTGCAGATAGACTATCGCCTCCCCCTATTATGCTGGTTAACTTTCCTTTGTGCGTTAAGTCACTTACGATTTTCATTACCCCTATTGTACCGCTTGCAAAAGCTGAATGTTCAAAAACACCAATAGGTCCATTCCACAGCAGAGTCTTACTGCTTGCTATTATACTGCTTATTGTACTCAAAGTTTGTGGTCCGATATCCAAAATTATATCACCGTCCAAAATGGACTCAGTTCTTCTTGAAATACTAGTGCTGTAATCAGAGTTTACTGCAACCAGAACGTCTTCTGGCACAACTATTTTGCAATTGTTTTTATTTGCTGTTTCAAGAATATTATGCAGAAGGTCGTCAACACCATTTTGAAAGAAAGATTTCCCTATATTTACTTTGCTAAATGACAAAAAATTATTGGCTATTGCACCACCTAGAACTAGGTAATTAACCTTTTCTGTTAGCTTCATAAGCACTTTTATTTTAGTTGATATTTTAGCTCCCCCAACTATCGCAGTAATAGGTTTAGCTTTAAACGATACAGCTTTTTCAAGATACTTTAGCTCATCTTGCAAGCAAAACCCTGCATAAGAGGGTAAAAATTCTGTAATGCGTGAAATAGAAGCGTGAGCTCTGTGAGAGCAAGAAAATGCATCATTTACATATATATCCGCTAGAGATGCTAGTTGTTTGGCAAAATTTGAGTCACTTTGCTCTTCCTCTTTATAAAATCTTAGATTCTCTAGTAATATTATATCTCCTGCATCCATAACACTTACTGCTCTTTGTACTTTTTCACCAAAGCAATCGTCAATGAATTTCACTTTTTTATTTAGTAACTGCGATAAAGTGTCAATTACATTTTTTAGCGACAGATTATTGTCTCTGGCCTTTGGGCGTCCAAAATGTGATATAATAATAATCTTTGCACTCGCATTCACTAAATACTGAATAGTAGGCAATGCTCTCAAAATACGAGTGACGTCACGAATTTCTCCATCTTTTATAGGAACATTGAAGTCAACTCTGAGTAAGACGGTTTTATTGTGAAGATCACAATTTTCTATACTAGGTATATTCATTACAAAATTGAAGCTATAAAGTCACTATACAGCAGTTTGATCTAAAGTAAAGTTTTAAGCTTACGAACGTTTAAGGAAATTTGCATGCCAAACGCTTGACACTGGAACCTTATCGTCATGCCATCACGAACCGTCATACCGCCGGGTATCTCTTAGCCGCTAACACGTAGCGGGATACTTGACCTTTACAGGGATGACGATTGTCGTTTAGCCATAAATATTTAAGAAATTTACTAAACAGAAAAAAAGGCAAAAGAAGCCCCGTGGTTGGCTAATTACTTACATTATACTTTCAAGTATGGCGTTTTTTTATTCTAAACGCTTAATAACCGCGATTTAGCTGCTTTTTAATGCAACTAACCTTTAGTCATAAATATTTAAGAAATTTACTAAACAGAAAAAAAGGCAAAAGAAACCCTAGGGTAGCTAATTATTCACTATCCATTTTTTAAGTTGGCGTTTTTTGATGTTTTAAATGCTTTATAAGCGTATTTCAGCTTGTATAGGTAAAAACCTAGAAATTTGATAAAGACATAGAGTGCACATAGTGCAAAAAATTAAACATGAGACACCAGATACGTTGAGTTTTTTTGTCATTTAATCTGTACAGAGAAGATAAATAAATAGCTTCAGTTTCATGATAAGGAGGCTGGCGGAGTTTGTCAAGTAAGTTTTTCGTTTAATCCGTTTCTTGATTTAGGTGCCCTTGACTTCCGGCTGGGTCGAATTTGTATAGCTACATTGTCGGTAAATCTAAATTGCTTTAATGATTTTGATTGAAAAATAGTTTTTCTATTATATAAATGCTACTTTAGGGTAATCAAAATGGAAGACGATAAATATAGCCTAGGTTTAAGAGTTATCCATTGGTTGATGGCTGTTTTTATTATCGGTATGCTTTGTTCTGGACTTTATATGAAAAGCCTGCCACTTAGCAATGAAATTAAGTTCAACATATACGCTATTCATAAGGCTTGCGGTATCACTATTCTTGGATTAATCATAGTACGCATATTTTTTCGCGTCTTTACTTATGTTCCACCACTTCCAGCAAATTTTTCTCGGTTTGTAATCAATATAAGTAAAGCAGTACACTTTGGTTTATATTCTTTGATGGTGCTAATGCCACTATCTGGCTATGTCATGTCTTCTGCTTCTGGCAAACAGATCAAATATTTTTTTCATATCCCTTTGTTGATTAATCAAAACAAAGATCTAGCTAACACGGCTAACGAGCTACATTCGATGCTTGCATATTTTATGGTACTCTTTATAATCTTACATATACTTGGCGCCTTAAAACACACATTTATAGATAAACAAAACATTTTTAAACGTATGATATAGGTTATATGTTAAGTAGCCTCTGGAAAAAAGGAACAGATTTTCTTAGCAGTGAGTTTGCTATAATGGGTGGTGCTATGAGCTGGGTTTCAGAGAGAAACTTGGTCTCAGCAATCTCAAACGCTGGTGGTTTTGGTGTGATTGCATGTGGTGCAATGTTTCCAGACTTGCTAAAAAAAGAAATCATAGAGACGCAGCAATTAACTAACAAGCCATTTGGTGTAAATCTAATTACTATGCACCCAAAGTTGAGTGAGTTGATAGATGTGTGTATTGAAACGAAAGTGAGCCATATAGTGCTTGCCGGTGGACTGCCAACAAAGCCTAATATAGAAAAAATCAAGGGTGCAGGCATTAAAGTTATGTGCTTTGCACCAGCATTAAGCCTTGCGAAAAGGTTAGTAAAAATGGGAGTAGATGCATTAATAATAGAAGGAATGGAAGCAGGTGGGCATATAGGTCCAGTTAGCACTTCTGTTCTTGCACAAGAGATATTGCCTCATTTTAAAAATGAACAAATACCAGTGTTTGTTGCAGGTGGAATAGGAAGAGGTGAAATGATAGTTAATTACCTGGAAATGGGAGCAAGTGGCTGTCAAATAGGTACATTATTTGTCTGCACTAATGAGTCAATTGCCCACAAAAATTTTAAGGAAGTGTTTATTAAATCGGCCGCACGTAATGCAATACCTTCTGTACAGATAAGTGCTGATTTTCCTGTAATTCCAGTAAGAGCTATAGCCAACAAAGCAAGCGATGACTTTATGAAGCGTCAAAAAGAAGTTATTGATGAATACCAAAAGGGACAGATCTCAAAAGAAGATGGGCAGCTTGAAATAGAAAAATTCTGGGCTGGAGCTTTAAGAAGAGCAGTAATTGATGGAGATGTTGAAACGGGATCTTTAATGGCTGGCCAAAGTGTTGGCATGGTTGATAAGGAAAAGCCTGTAAAAGAAGTAGTGGATATGTTAGTTCAACAAGCAAAGAATCATATTAATAGCAAATCTGTAGAAGTAGAAAGCCCAGAAAGCAAATAGTTAAGCGACCTTCCAATAAGCAAGTTGCCGCAATTATTTATAATATGGCATAATTGCCCAGTTTTAATGTAAAATTAACGCTAAAGAGGTATCTATACATTTTGTTATGTATGGAGGAGTCTATGCTAAGTTCTAAAAAAGATATTAACCAACAATTGCACGACACTATATACAAAAAGGTAACAAAAGAAAATCATAAATATGGAAGCCCACAAAAGGGAGATGGAACTATCAAAAAATGCATAGAGTTGTTCAAGGAAGGAGCTAGTCCTGAGGTATTAACTGAATTAGAAAAATCGCTGAGAGAACAATTAGAAAAATCACCAGAAAAACAAGAGGAATATCAAAAACATTATAAGTATTATATCGAAAACTTTCTTCCTGCATTGAAAGATGAAGTAATAAAATCAGAAGAACTAGCTGTACCTACAGTATTTAACAATGAAAGAGAACAATCACAAAGACCACAAACAATAAGAGGAAAAATAGTAAAAACAATTTTGGATATTACTAACAGGAGCAGCAGTGTAAGCTCAATACCAAATGCTGTTGAAGAAAATATTGAAGATCAAATGCAGCTAAAACATATGGAAGAGCAAAACAACACACAAGAAACACTCTTGAATGTAGCTGAGAAAAAAAGTGGTGATAATAAAATACTTAGTAATTCAGATGTTGCAGAGGAAGTGTTTGAAAAATATAGCAAGGGTGTGAAAGAAATAGAGGAGAAGAAAACTTCTAAACTCAGTAGTGGCAATGACTCAGATAGTGGAATAGACTCACCTAGAACGAGTAAAGAAAGTTTGAAATCACCAGTAAGTAGCAGAAGGAGCAGTTTAACTTTAGTAACAAGCACTTCATCTGAGGAAAGTTTAAACTCAACATTGAGCTCTGTTGAAGGAGATAATGGCTTACAACCAGAGGGTGGAGAAAAAACTGAGTTATTAGAATCAAATTTGGAATCCCCAAAAGAAAACGAGACTCAAGTGCAGCCAGAGCAGACTGTAAAAAAAGAGCCAAAAATGCAAGAAAATGAAAACTCAGATGGTCAAGCAAATCCAGATCAAGTTAAGAAAGATATCCTACTTAAAAACCAACCCAATAACAGAAATCTTCACGTTGCACTTGTAGCAGGTTGTGCTCTCTCCACAATAGGGTGCATTGTTGCAGGAGCAATGACATCAGGATTGATAGGAGCAGGACTACTTGCTATGGCTGCAGTGTTTGCTATAGCAGCAGTAGCTGAATTGCATTCAAACTTCCTATCAAGTAAATTAACATCCATTAATGTGAGTCCTCTTGTTGATGATAAAGAGCTTACAGCATGTTCACGTCTGTAAAAATTAAATATGTGTTACTTGTAGTGGATAAGTGAATTCAGTGCTTGCCTATTGATATAAAAGTTGTTATATTTAAGAAATGTTTAAAAGGTATTTAGTTGATGCGCATTCAATTGAATAAAGTTTTGGTTTTTATAGCCTTATTAAGTTTCATTTTTGCATCATATTCTAGCGAAGCAAGTTCGGCGAGTGATGAATTAAAGGGTATACAAGAAACGGTAAAAAATTTTATTTCTTCATTTTCAGTTAAAGATACTGTAGAAAATATGAGTCCTTCAACAATCATAGGGTTGTGTATAGCTGCAGTGATACTTGCAGTAGTGTTGAGAGGTCTAATCTTTTTTATGATAATGTTTGGTGTACTGGTCCTGATGTTCGGTAGTACAGAAAAGGCAACAGACTACTTAAAAGAAAAATTTAACTTTGCAAAAGATATAAAATTACAATCCGATAGCGAAAAAAAAGATAAAAATTAAGATAGTATTTTTATCTTTTTTAATTATCTTTATTGAATACGCATATGCAGTTAAAAGTACCAACAGTTAACTCTAAGCTTAAAAAAAAGAACAACTTAGCATTACTAGAAAGCATTGATTTAGATTTTGTTCCTTATGCTTGTCATTACGATGAAGAAACCATACTAACAAAACAGGGAGAATTGTTAAAAATAATCAAGTTAGAAGATTATTCTTCTGTTGATAACTACAGCGACCTCAGAACTGAAATTAGAAAAAGCATATCAAAAAATATTAATAGCCTGTGTTTTACCGTTTGGATTCATACCGTTAGAAAGCGCAATAAACTGAGCTTGAAATGGAATAAAACTGAAGACTTCTCTGACAACCTACATTCAACGTGGTTTAATAAACTAACTGATAGTAAATTACAGTATATAAATGAACTATACATTGTAATATTGTTTAGCGATTTTGGCAAGCATACTAATAATTCGTTTTTTTTCAATAGAATAAAGAATAAGCATAAGTTGTCTTTACAAGAAAGCCATCAGGAGTTGCAAAAGATAACTGACGTAATTCAAAATGATTTAGGACCTTTTGGAGCTAAAAAACTGAGTCTAAGGTTTAGTGAAGGTAAAATATATTCTGAAATGATAGAATTTCTCCACTATATTGTTACATTAACGCACAAAGATTATCCAATACATGAAAGGGACCTGTCGCAATATATTAGAAATTTTAAAATAGCTTTTGGTTTCAATACGTTTCAAACAATATTTGAAAATCAACAGAAATTTGGCTCTATTTTCAGCATAAAAGAATACCGGGAAATCTCTTTAGGTAATATAGATAGATGCTTGCAGCTTGAATCTGAATTTATCATTACAGAAATAATGATATTTACTAGTAATAACAAAGCAATAAAAGAATTTAAAAAACAAATCAACATGCTGCAAATTAGTGAGGATAATACCTTACTTAAAAGCTCAGGAATTGAAGAAATAATAGAGCTTGAAAAGACCTCTAGTATAGACTTCTGCCAACAGAAAATTATTTTTACAATATTTGCAGATGATAGGAATAAGTTAGCTGAAAGTATTAGTGATTTATCTTCTATAATGTCATTAGTTGGCTTCATGATGTTTAGAACTGATTTACATATGGAAAGTCATTTTTGGGCACAACTTCCAGGCAATTTTGCTTTTATTACGCAACCGAAAAATATCTTAACAAAATACGCTTGCAGCTTTGCTATGCTGCACGATTTTACGTCAGGTACATTAAAAGGAAGAAGGTGGAAAGAAGCGGTAATGATTTTTTTTTCAAAAAAAGGAAATCCTTACTTCTTTAATTTTCATGGAAAAAGAAATAATGGCCATACTACGATACTCGGAGCTCCAAATTCAGGCAGAACTTCACTCATTAATTTTCTATTATCAGAATCAAGAAAGTTTAACCCAAGAATTGTCATATTGGATAACACTGGAAAATCAATAATTTTTACTAAAGCAGTGAGTGGTAAATATTACATAATCGATCCAAAATATAAGGACAAAAGCCTAAAATTTAATCCACTAAACATTGAAGATAGTGCTTCCAATCGCAATATGTTGGTTGAACTGATCAGAAGAATGGTAGCCGATACGAGCTTGGTGGACGTAGAAGAAAAGATAAGAAAAATTGTGGATTCTATATTTGCTATACCCAAGGAATCACGTTCTATTTCACAAATTTCTGAGGTGCTCTTGCTCCTTGGGGGTAAGATAAGTAGATGGTGTGACGATGGTGACTTTGCTTACTTATTTCAAGATGGTGATGAATCAGATATTGACTGGGAAACAAAAATTATATCTCTCAACACCGCAAACCTTACAAAACAAAAGGAATGTATGTCCGTGATACTTTACTATTTTTTATATTCTTTTGAGGCAAAATGTGATGGCTCGCCTGCAATACTTGTTTTGGATGAAGCATGGGAGATAAGTAATATTTTTCCTACAGAGAAAGAGTTTGATAACTGGATGCAAAGAATGACGGAACTAAATGTTGTAGTAATCCTAAGTACTGAGAATTTAAATCTCGCATTTGCTAGCAAATTTACTCAATATTTAGATAAACATGTTGATACAAGAATCTTGATGCCGAACGTCAATGCAAATAGATTATACATGAAGGCATTTTCTCTATCGAAAGAGGAGCTGAATATAATTCTGCAGACGCCAACACAGGAAGGTTTATTTTTGATAAAACAGTACAAAGGATTAGTAACCTTAAATCTGGATTTGAAGGATATGCAAGAAATACATGTACTTTCAGCTAACAAAGAGACTATAAAGTATATGTATGAGGCAATAAAAGAAAAAGGAGAAGAAGTTAATGAGTGGTTACCGGTATTTTATGAGAAGTGTAAGGCTTAATTTCTTATTGATATTTTTTTTGATACTTGGTCTTTCGTATCAAGGATATGCTGATTGTCCAACATTTGTAGAAAGTAATACTTGGTGGGAAGCAATAGTTGGTGGAGATTGGGTAAAGGAAATTAAGGTGCAAGCAATAAAAGATCAAGGAGTTGATGGTTACTTTAATCCCAAAATTAGAGTATGTGCTTATGATGGACAAAGTTATTGTTATGACTTACAAAGTGGGGAATCCTGCCGCCAGATATATGGAACGCAAGGTACAGGAGCTGGAGTTTCTGCTGCAGCTTTTATCGACTGGGAAGGAGATAAAACAAAAGCTGGAGGAGAAATTGCTCGGGGTCTTAAATGGGAATGGGCAGACGGTGTTACTGATGAGGAAAAAAGAAGATTCGCTAACTCTCCTAAAATATGTGCTTGCAGTCAAAAATGGGCTTGTATGTCAGGAATTTCTTCATGGGGTTCTAGAGTATTTTCGGGTGAGAATATTTTCCGTCCTGGGGAGATGGAAAAAGTCTGTGATACCTGCTACCAAACGGCAGTAAAATGTGCTCCTGTTCCACTTGCACCTGGCCCCCCTCCATTTTGTGAACAACTTGCAATGTCGCTTCCACAAGTTAGAATTGTTCCTATAACAGATAAAGACAATGATTACTTTAATCCTAAGGTTAAGGTAATCATTGGTGATCTGAAAGGAAGAGACGGAGAGATTGGAGAAAAATTAGATTTCCCTAAAGGGTATGGAGAAAATAAAGCTGAGTGGCGCTCTATTTTAGACAAAGATGGCATCACGTACTACTTCAAAACTTATAGAGAAAAAGATAAGCTCTGCGCTGAATACCTTGGAACTCAAAGTATAGATGAAAACAATCCACAGTTCATCCGCTGTTTTCCTGCACCACCTGCTCCAGAACCTGAGATAGTGGAGATAGTAAATGCAAATACATTGAAAGTAGAAATGAAGATGAGTGAGAGCACTTGTGCTAAAGCACATGGAACCTATAGTAATGGTTCCTGTACTTTTAATGTTAATACTGACCTCAACCATCCTATAAACATTGGCCCCCTATCTTTAAAAGTAGTAAAACCAGCAATAGTAGCAAAAACAACTGATAGTAATATTGATAATATTATAGAAGGTATATTAGAAAGTAATCCGCAACAATTTAAAGTTCTGAAAGAATATGGCTATGTTCCTGATGTGCAAATTAAATGTTCTAAAGGCGGAAGTTTTTATAGTTTTAATGATTTTGAGAAAAAGTTAAAAGACAAATCTATTCAATGTGAATTTAATAACTCTGGGCAGCCGGAAATAGAAGTAAAGTATAAAGGAAATTCTAACAGTAAAATGCTTTGTCTTTCTGGATGGCAGCCAGAACCAGAGGAGTTTGTTCTTAAAAGAGAAAATAAAATAATACCACTAAAATTAATGGGAACAAGATATACTAAATACAATGCTGTTTACGCCAAGGAATCAAATCAGTTCTATTATCTTCCAAGCAAGGAAATAGTTTACCCTTTGAAAGAAACTCAAGAGAGGTTGGATAAAATAATATTTAATAAGCAAGAGTATGGTTTCTTCCCTGATGAAAATGAGCAGAAGAAGGAAGAATGCAGTTATTGTGTGAAGAAAGATAGCAAAATAGACGAAAAATTAAAATCTGGTGAAGGACTGAAAGTAGTATACAAATTGACGGATGTAGAGCATAAAGAAGGATGTGCGCAAGGTGATGATGGTTGCATCTGCTTTGATGGAAAGTGTAGCCGTTCAAAACAATATTTGAATAAAAATGAAGATGATAAGCCATTCTACTTAAGGTATGAGGAAGTGGATTGTAAAGATAAGGATGGTAAAGTATTAAGAGATGAAAAAAATGAAGTACGAAAGTGTACACAATTAAAAGATCAACTGATTAAAGCAAACAGAACAGAGGTTTTTTACGCTGATAAATTGTGTAGGTTCGATTTAGAAGGTCTCAAAAAGAAATTAAAAGAAAAATTAAAAGAGATAATCAAGGAACATCTGAAAAATAAGAAACCAGATCTTGAAAACAATAATGAAAAATCCTATGATCATAAAAATAAAGATGTTTATACAGATGACTTATCAATAAAATTTGATCGTATTAAAATAGAAGCGTGGGGAAGTGGTGAAGCAGGTCATATACAAGGTAGTGGCTGCGACAATCAAAAATGCCATTCTACTGAAAGCAGAGTAGGGATGCCAGGAGATTATATTAAAGCTAAACTGAAAATCGATCCTAATTATCCTATAATTAAGGTGCAAGTCACAGAGGGAGGGGGTAACCAGGAAAGTAACTTCTCAGATAAGGACGGGGGACCTGTTTTCATAGAAATGTGCAATTCGCAGAAGCAACATTGCCAGCAACTGATTACTGTTGGAGGTGGAGGTGAGTGTAGAACATACGGTGGTAAGGGTTATGAGGAAACAGTAATTCATAAGCAAGATTTAAAGCTAGAGGAGAAAATTGTAAAGGCAGATAAACTGAAGTCTACACAAGACAATCAAATAGCATATATAGAAAATGGTGAAATCAAGTATGAAACAGTAGAGTGTGGAAGTGGTTTGAGAAGCAGTAGATCTGGTGCAGGTGGCTGCATTAATAAAAGCAAAGGAATTTATGGTAAAGGCTCTCCAGGGTATGTGAAGATTAGACCTATTATAAAGGAATTTGACGAAGAAGAAATAAATGCTGCTATTAAAAAAGTAATAGAGGATCTATACGATCTTGAAACTATGACTGATTTTTGGGTAGGGGATCTTAACGTGAATATAAGTGGGATAATTAAAGAGGAAGTCAAAAAAGAATTATCAAGGTAAAAAGATATAGCTCTGGAAATGATGCTCTTGTTTTAATAATTAATTAAAGTAAAGCATGTAGTAAATGGTGTAATTGCTGTATCTTAACAAAAAGGTATAACGAATGTAGGAGGGTGCTTTATGTCTCTAAAGAATAAAATTTCTGAGTTAATAGAACAACAATTTAGCATTAAATACCATGACAATTATTTGGCTTACACTATACATAATTGGGCTGCAAGCGAAATATCTGATTCTATTACTTTTTGCATAATTGGTTGTGGAAATTGCAAGATTGGATATCAAGATGTTGCAAAGTCATTCAACATAACAAAAGAAGAAATTGACCAAGGTAATATTGCAAGCATAGAAAGTAAAATAAAAAGTGAAGCTGAAAAATCAGGTAGCGAGTTTTCTGAGTTGATTTCTAGAGTGGATCAATCGCTAAAAGAGCAGAGTGAAAAGTCTATTGTACAAATTTTAGATTCATCCGCTGAGGAGATGTTAAGGAGTTTCTGTGATAGCCCTGTACAGTCTCCAGAGCCTCAAGAACCCTCTGCTTCATCTGAAGAGCATGCTACAGAAGGCCCAGAAACTAGTGTTAATTCAGATCTTTTGTCAACCTAATCAACCCCATATATATGTTTTTTTTGTACCCATGCTTTGCGTTTTGGGGTGGAAAGAAAGCACCATTCTTCGTTGCATTTTTCTATCTTCATCACAACAAACTTGTCTATTTTCATAGTAATCTTGCTGTCTACACTCTGTTTTTGATATCCATAAGTATCTTCTTTTACAATCGCGTAGCGCTTATCACTAAGAAGATTGCCTTTTATCCATCCGCAGTCTTCATCTATATCGCAGACCTTTTTCCAACTCTCAAACTCTTCTATCACTTTCAGGGGCAGATTTTTGCAAGTGTATATCCATTTTACAGGATAGTGAAACCCTGGCCCCGTTCTCATGTTGATCTTATTTGATTTGGTTGAAACAAAGTTGTTAGCAAACAAGCTATGGCTAAATAATAAAAACAATAGGATAATAGTACTGAACCAAGATCCCAGTGTCACGCACTGGGATAACGTGAGGGATAGTGTAACAGACTTATTCATCATAATTCACGATTAGGTTGACATAAGATAAAGAGTAAATTAAAAATTGAATAGATCTTTAAATGCAAAATCAATGCCTATAGAAATATTAATGCCTGCTCTTTCACCAACAATGAGCAAAGCTGGAGGAAAAATTGTAAAGTGGCATAAAAAAGAACAAGACAAAGTTGAAGTAGGCGACGTAATTGCTGAGATAGAGACTGATAAAGCCATAATGGAGTTTGAATCTATAGATGAAGGAGTTTTAGCAAAAATTTTAGTAACAGAAGGAACAAGTGGCGTGCCTGTAAATCAACCAATAGCTTTAATGCTGGAAGAAGGAGAAGATGAAAGTGCACTTAACAACTATACTTCAACTTCCATCAATAGTGCAGTTAAAAAGGAAGTGACAAAAAGTGCTGTTGATAATCAAAAATCAGAACACCAAGATTTAAACGGAAAGCCAATAAGTCATTCTTCGGTGTCATTCCAGCGCGTGACGCTGGAATCCAACCCCTCAATGTCATCCCAGTGCTTGACACTGGGATCTAGAAAAGAAGAATGGATCCCAGTGTCAGCTACTCAGATGACAGAGGGTTATGCAGAAGGTAGAACAAAAATAAGCCCATTAGCTAAGAAAATAGCTCAAAATGAAGTGGTTAATGTGCAGCAATTAAAAGGTACAGGACCATATGGTCGCATAATTAAGGCTGATGTGTTGGAGTTTTTAGGCAGTGGTATACATACTGAAAGTCCTGAGAAAGATACCATAGTTGAAGTAAGCAACATGCGCCAAGTGATAGCACAGCGCCTGACTGAATCAAAACAGAATGTTCCACATTTTTATTTAACTGTAGACTGCCAGGTTGATAAGTTAATATCGTTAAAAAACGAGATTAACTCAGCAGATGAAAACAATAAAGTAACAATTAATGATCTAATCATAAAAGCTGCAGCTTTCAGCATGAAAAAATTTCCTGATATAAATTCTTCGTGGATAGATAATAAAATACTGAGATATTCAAATATAGATATTTCAATCGCTGTGGCACTTGAAGATGGGCTAATTACTCCTATAGTAAAAAATGCTGATAAAAAGGGTATTTTATCTATATCAAAAGAAGTGAAAGATTTAGTAAGCAGAGCAAGATCTGGAAAATTGAAACCTGAAGAGTTTCAAGGAGGAGGGTTTACTATCTCCAACTTAGGGATGTTTGGTATAAAAGCCTTCAGTGCTATAATCAATCCGCCGCAATCTTGCATTATGGCAGTTGGTGCATCTAAAAAACAACCAATTGTTATGAATGAGAAAATAGAAATAGCAGAAATAATGACAGTAACGCTCTCTGTTGACCATAGAGCAGTTGATGGGGCACTCGGAGCAAAGTTTTTAAATGCCTTTAAGCATTATATAGAGAATCCTCTGGTGATGCTTATTGAAACTGCGGTAATCTATTAGCATTGTTATTACAAAATTAATACCTCTAAGTTTATACTTTTATTAGTTAATAGGTTTAGAGGTAAAAAAATGAATACTACAGTAGAAAAAAATAATCCAAAAATTTTTCCTCAAAATGAAGGAAAGATTAACTCAAAAGGCATGGTTGCCCCACCTGTTCCTCCGAAATCTTCCCAAGCTAAATTTGCTGGAATAAAAGCAATTTTTGAGCGAAATGTACCTCATTCTCAAGCAAATGATAGTAATAAAACAGTGAGTAGCAATCTTGGAAGAACATTTGGCCCAACAATGCAAAAACTCATGGAAGACAACATTCATAGCACTCCTAACAAACAACGCCGCAATTCAGGGGATAGTGGTATCAGTGATATTAGTAGCAGCACTTCTGATGATGAGGATAGAACAATAAAAGATAAAATGATGGAAAATGTTAAGCAGGATAACCATCAAAAAAGCTTTGATTTACATAAAGTACAAGCAACTGATGAATTAGAAACCGTAAAATTTCTCAAAACGCTAAGCAAGAAAGAAAGAGAAAAACTTGGTTTTTCTCCTAAACAGCAAAATAACCAAAAGGTTGAGACTAGCAAAAAAACTTATAATCCACTTGATTGGAATCCAATCTATCAAGGTAAAAAGCTCTTTAGCTTAGGCAATATGTCGAGTAATTCGTCTTCATGTAGTGAAAAAAGCAATATTTCAGATGTAAGCGATAAGTCTAATAATTCAAACATTGTTAGATGTAATATTACTAGGAGTAACAGTAAGGAAGACCTTCGTAAACCTGATGCTTCACATAATGACAAATCTGCAGGTAAAAAATTATCTAATGTCAATGTAAGCGAATTAATCAGAAAGTTTGAACAAGGTAATGACATAGTAAAAGGGCGTTAATCAAATGTTACCCTATCTTTGTATATGTAAAGGTAGGGTATCTTTTCAAAATAGTATATCCTTTATAGCTTTGTTAATTTTTGACTCCCTCTCTGCAAAAGCAGTTTCTAGAGAGGTTTTAAGTTTTTCCCATTCTTCTTGACCATTTAGAACTAAAGATTTATATTCATTTTCAATTTTTTCCAATGCTCTTTGATATGAAAAACCTAATTCCTCATATATATCAATATTTATCGATTGCAGTATTACCAAAAATGAAAACAAATTCGGATCAGGTAATTCTTCTCTTGTGTGATTCAGAAGACACAGCTTTATTTTTTTTACGCAGTATTCTATTGTTTTTAACGATAGTGACAGGCTTTCTGCATAAAATATAAAACTATCTACAATCAAATTTTTTGACTTTTTCGGTAATTTAATATTTTCAAATAGTTCTTTTGTAAATTTTTCTATCGGTTGTTTTGGCAAATGTAAAGAGAGATCAGTAAAAGATTTTAGGTCAAAATTTGGTCCAAGTATTGTGCTGATTGCTCTTTGTACATTACTCTTATCTTTACTTACAGAAATAATGAAAACCAGCCCCTCCACATCAAGCATATACTTTATAGATTCCAAAAAATCGACAACGAATTTAGGACGGCACACATCAAGATTATCCACCATTATATAAATGTTTTTGTCTTTTCTGATTTTATTAACCACATCCGCTAACTGTGTTTTAAAATCTCTAGTACTCTCTTTTCTTCTTTGGAGAAGACTTAATTCACTCAAGACAAAACCTATGTCTTTTTTATCAGCCTCTTTTGCAGCATCAAGAAATACTGAAAGCATAGCAAGTGGAGATTTACTGATCAGCTTTCCTAGTGTGTTTAGAGAAAATAGCTCTTGGTTTATGTTCTTGAACTGTTGTATAACACTTCTTTTTACTTTATACGATACAAATAAATCTTCAAATAGGAAATTTAAAAAAGAAGGCAGTGGTTGGTCCAATGCATTGATATCCCATGCACTATAATAAGCTGCAATTTCATTTTGCTGTTTTAACTCTTTTACCCATTCTTTCAAAAAAAACGTCTTGCCCCATCCATCATATCCTTCCAAAGATATTATTGTAAAAGACTGATCAATTGTTTTAATTATAGTGTTGAATTTACCTGAAAATTGCTTATAGTTTAGGTGGTTATTTTCCCAAGCCACCACTTTAAGTGGTGGCACTATTTTTTTCTTTTTGAATGTTATTAGCGATATAAGTTTTTTTAAGCACATGTCTTATTTTATATTTAACTCATATTCTTGTCTTGAAGTAAGTGCTATCCTCAGCGTTCCTTCATCAAGATAGTCAATTTCTCCGCCCATTGGTATGCCGCAAGCAAGGCGTGATATTTTCACATCCAAATTTTTTAGCAATTCAATTATATATTGTGCAGTAACTTGGCCCTCTAATGTCGGATTAATTGCGATAATTATCTCTTCAATTTTAGACTCTGTCACTCTTTTCAGAATAGTGTCAAGGTTGAGTTCTTTTGGACCTATGCCATTTATTGCAGACAATCTGCCACCCAAAACATGGTATAAACCTGAATATATATTTCCTTTTTCAAACGCCCATAGATCACCTAATTCTTCTACTACACACAGTAACTTAGTGTCACGTTTTGGGTTAGTACAAATAGAACAAGGTGACTTAGTATCTAGATTTCCGCAAACTTCACACTCTATTATAAGATCTGCTAGCTCTTTAATCAAAGATGCAAGTGGTAGCATAACTTTTTCTTTGTTTTGGAGTAAATGTATAACTAACCTGCGTGATGATGATGGCCCTAAACTTGGCAATTTAGAGAAAGCATGAACTAGATTCTTTATGTTAACGTTCATTCAATAAATTCAGAATAGGCAGTCAAATGGTAACATCAAACCCTTTGTAAAGAAAGTGGTAAGTTTCTCTTGATCCCACTTTGATTAGCTATAGAAAAAATTTTTTACTCTAACGCAAAAAATTACTTCCGCACACTTAAAGCCTGATTATAATAGACTTCTTGCATAATCCAAACTAAGTAGAAAAAAGGTATCATCCGAGTAGCTCTCCTTTGTCATCCTAGTGCCTCCTTTTTTGTCATCCCAGTGCCCAGACACTGGGATGGCTTTGTTGCATCGCTAGCTATGATGGATTAAAGATAAAAAAGGTGGAGAATATCAGTAGCTTATTATTCTGGTATTTATAACAAGAACGGTCAGTGAATACCTAATTTTGAGTAAAAGAAATTTCACTACCACTCACTAATCCGGCTAAAATTCAAGAATTTCAATGCTTTAGCTATTTTCAATAGAATTAAATTTATTAATATAAATAACAAGTTACTATTCTTAAATTTGATCAGATTGATTGCAAAAAAAACAAGATTTTCAATAAGTTGCTTATAATCCTAATTATAGTTAGCCTTTCATAAGTAGCGATGCAACAAAGCCCACTGGGATCCAGGAATTTTATTAAGTTTGTAAGCATAAAAGTATAGCTAACGTGAGCTCTACGTCATACTGCCGCGAACCGTCATACCGCGATTCATTCGCGGTATCTCTTAGCCGCTAACACGTAGCGGGATGACGGTTGTCAGGCTAGCTGTCATCCCAGTGCCCAGACACTGGGATCCAGAAATTTTAATTGTAAGTAAGCATACTGGGTTGATAAGTATAAAAGTAGCTAGAAAATAAACATTTTTGATGAGATTATATGGAAAACTGGATGCCAGTGTCAAGCACTGGCATGACACCCTTCACGGACTTTTAAATTACTTTAGCTATAAATATTAAGAAATTTACCAAATGAAAAAAAAGGCAAAAGAAGCCCTGGGGTTATTATCCGCTTTAAAATATTGGCGTTTTTTATGTTTTAAACGCTTGACAAGCGAGATTCAGCCGCTTTTAATTGCAACTAACCTACGCTGCAAATGTTTAAGAAATTTACTAAGCAGAAAAAAAGACAAAGAATCCCCGAGTTAGCTAGTCTTTTACTATCTCTGTCGAGTATTGGCATTTTTTGATGTCTTGTAACGCTTTATAAGCGCGTTCAGCTTATTTAGATAAAAATCTAGATGTAGATGAAGTTTTGTAAAGACATGCAGTATCTATATACTGCAAAAAATTGAACATAAGACGCCGATACATTAAGTAATCCTGACCTTTTAATCTGCAGATTGGCGAAAGCAAATACAATAGCTTCAGTTTCATGATAAGGGGGCTGGCGAGGTTTGTCAAGGAAGTTTTTTCGTTTCTATGTTGTCAGCTACTTGGATGACGCCAATCTGAGTTGACTACACCAACTCACATTCAGCAAAAAAGAAAGCTATCTCCTTACGAGCATTTTCTAGACTATCTGAGCCGTGAACTCTATTTTCACTAATATCATCAGCAAAATCACCCCTGATTGTCCCTTTACCTGCCTGCTTTGGATCGGTAGCTCCCATGATTTGTCTGTATTTACTTACTGCATTTTCACCAACTAAAACTTGAACTACCACAGAACCAGAGGTCATAAACTCTACTAATTCCCCAAAAAAAGGCCTATCTTTATGAATTTCATAAAACAGCTCTGCTTGTTTTTTTGTTAGTAACATCATTTTTTGTGCTGTGATTTTCAGCCCAGATTGTTCGATGTAGGAATTTATATTGCCTGTAATATTATTTTTTACTGCATCAGGTTTTAATATCGAAAGTGTTCTCTCAATTGCCATATTATTTCCTTATATAAAATAGTATATTTATAGATTTATTTTATTGTAAATTTTGATTTGATAAAAGCAGTTTTTTATTTATAGTTAAGAATAAACCATCAAGGAGGTATTGTATGGGTGAATGTTGTAAAAATAACACTACTAAACAAGCTGAGCCTACCACTAAAAAACAAGCTAAATCTACTACTAAAAAATGAGTAAGTAACTTTAAGTCATCACTTTTTTGTGGAACAAAAGGGTTTTTGACTTTTAGTCTGGCATTTTTAAGTTATTTGGAATATAGTTCACATCATAATACAAAATTAAAAGAAGGTGCTGCCTTTGCAATGAAAAGAAACACTATTCCATTTCTTGAAATGACAATCATAGCACCGCTTGTTTGTTTTGCACTGCCAGCTATGCTAGGCAGTATGAGCCTCATGCAATGCGCACTTTTATGTGCTTCCTTAATGATTGCCACATGTTTTATTGTCAGAACTTTTCATCTGCGTGAGAAGTTAATGGAAAAAATCACTAACCATAGTAGAAAAGAAATAGACGCGGAATTTAAGAAAGATACTATAAAATTTCCTATCTTTGATCAAAATAGAAAACACACCGAGTATAATTCGCCTAACTCAGGGCGACTACTGGATGAAACAAGTAGCACCTCTCTTTTCGTTAAAGTTTTACTTTTTCCCCTCAAGGTTCTTCTGAATGTCCTGCAAAGTTGTATAATGCTATCTTTAGCTGCTGTTGAACTTCTTGAAACGGTACCAAGTCTTTTTGTCGATACATTTTTCGATTGGAACTTCACATCCACCAAGAGTAACCTGAAGAGATCAGGCCACTTATTGTATGCCAGTGTAAGAAATTTAGTGCCTATAACTAAATTTGATGAGTGTGTAGCTAATTTTATAGGCACCCCAGAAGTAACTTGTTGTAGTAGTGCGTAGGTGAAAAAGGCAGTTATCTTATTTAATCTTGGCGGGCCTGATTCACTAAATGCGGTCCGTCCTTTTTTATTCAACCTTTTTTATGACAGGAGAATAATCAATCTACCGAATCCCTTTCGGTTTCTTTTAGCAAAGTTTATATCTGCGAAACGAGAAAATACTGCACGAAAAATATACGAGGAAATTGGAGGTAAATCGCCAATTCTAGAGAATACAAAAATGCAAGCTAATGCTTCAGAACTAAAATTAAACGAAAATAGAAACCATGTACACAAGGTATTCATCTGCATGCGCTATTGGCGTCCATTTGCTGACGAAGTTATTGAAAGTGTAAAACAGTTTGATCCTGACGAAGTAATTCTGCTGCCACTGTATCCACAATATTCAACTACCACAACTCTGTCATCCATCGAGAATTGGCAAAAAAATGCTAAACGGTATGGCCTAAAATGCAATACAAAAATGATTCACCGTTATTATGATAACCAAGATTTTATTGAAGCTCACACTAATCTGATAGCTAAGTACTATAAATTGGCTAGAAAAATCGGTAAACCAAGAGTCCTATTTTCAGCCCATAGCTTACCTCTTAGTATCATTAAAAAGGGCGACCCTTACGCTTCACAGGTAGAAAGAAGCGTAGAGTTAATAGTAGAAAAGTTAGCTATCAATAACTTAGATTGGTCAATATGTTATCAGAGTAAGATTGGTCCTGTAAAATGGCTAGAGCCAAGCACTGAAAGTGAGCTATTACGCGCAAAAGCTGATGGTGTACCTGTAGTTCTATCACCTATATCTTTTGTTTCTGAGCATTCAGAAACTCTAGTTGAACTTGATATAGAATATAAAGCAATTATCAAGGATGGATATTACTTTCGTGTGCCAACTCTCAGTACCGATCCCTTGTTTATAAAATGCTTAGCCGATTTGTGCATAAATCTCCCTTAAAGTCCTGATTCATAGGGCTTTTCTTTTAGGATTTTATGTGATAGAATAACAGGAAGTTATTAACTATTTCATGCCAAACAAGCTAAAAAAGAAATCTAACATACTCGCACAAAGGGTGCATGATATTTATGATCATGATTTCAGGAAGGTAATCTGCATCACAACAGGTTTAACAGCCCTATTGTGTAAGATTTCACTGCAATTTTGCTGCGAGTTCATTGACAATAATAGATCCAATATCTTTCTTATACGGAATGTTGCTCGACTAGTAAAGTTTCCGACATCTATTCTATACATTGCCCATTCTGCATTTACTCTACAGGATCTAATTAAGGATTACAGAAACCCTGAGAGTAAAAAAGAGCTGGCAAAAATTGTGGGTAAATCGGCTAATCTTGCAAGCAGCACCATAGAAGCATTGATGATGTTGAAAGTCATCCATTTTTTGGCTAGAGGTAATGCAGATGTAACAAGTTATATTAGTTCAACATCAACGATCCTATTTTTGTTCATTTCAGAACCTATAAGCTATTATTATACATGCAAGAAATATCTGGATAATAAGGATCCTGAAAAGTCTGCTAAGTGTAAGAAGGACCTTATTATCAGCACATTAACTTTGTCGTTAGGTTTATTAAACTTCATATTAAGAAGGATAGAAACTCCAACTATACCAATAAACTTGGGTAGTGGTATAATCTATAATTTCAACTTAAGCGTAACAGTCAGCATAATATATAGTGCAGTATTTCTTGCAGTTCAACTTGATAAGTTGTTTAATCAACCTGTCAATGATGATCCTTCCACTGAACTTGATGATGTTCATAATATAAACGGTCATTCTAATGACAGCACTGTAGAGGTATAAGAATTAGGGATGAAAAGATTTTATTTCTACTGCCAACGCTAGTACTGCTAATTTGCTAACAATACTCCAAAGTGATAGAATTTTACCTTCTACAACCTGGCTAACATCATGAAACTCACAGTCAGTGGCATTCAAGCTAGAATATACATCTTTTCTGCTATTACATCGGTATAAGTAACATGTTGAAGTATCTCCTATATAGTATATTAGCGGTTCTGCAGAACTGCTTTTAAACATGTCAATGGTTGGTACACCTTCTTGTATAATAACGCTATTGATTGCTATTCCTTCTTTTATCTTTTTCATTTTATGACGCTTTTTTTTATTGAGGTTTAATATTTCCTCTCCACTTGTTGCTGTTATAATGCCCATCCCATATGTGCCATTGCTTGCTTTGATAAAAACGTAAGGTTGTGTTTTTATTTTATATTCTTCGTATTTTTTTTGCACTAGAGATAATATTTGGTCAACTTTAGTTGCTACTGCTCCTAGTGACAAATCATCATCAAAATCAACTCCATCACAGCTCTCTGTAAGCACAGAAATTAGCCATGGGTCTATTTTAAATTTGCCACAAAACTCAGATGCTAATTCTTGATAGATTTCAAAATACTTAAATTTCTGCCTGCTATGCCAACCGTATAGTGGGCTTGGTACTATATCTTGCTTTACGTCTTTCAGCGTGTCTGGAATGTGGCTCGTCATATCACGGTTCAGTATAATAACATCAGGCACAAATCCTGAAGTTGTCTTTAGCAGAGAGTTTTCTTTCACAACAGTTTCATACTGTTCTATTAAATTGTATACTTCATTATATAAAAGGCCAATTCTAGTCTCAAAACCTGCGAGTTGTAGTATTTTCTCTATAACAAATACGTTTTCTATATACATTTTATTGCGTGTATAATTTTCCGGTATTATAAGAACCTTTTTGTATTGATGTCTTTTAAAATAGCTTTTTATCAATCTTGCTGCCATCGTTCTTGATTCTTCACTTAAGTTATTGAACCCCGCAGGAAATAAATTAGCGTCTACTGGAACGATTTTATAGCCAGAGTTTCTAAGATCTATAGAGCTATAAAATGGCGATGTAAGGCCATTAAATTTTGCTTCGAACCAATTATTTATACTTTTTTCCAAATCTGGGTGAATTATGTTTTGCATCTGCACTTTAAATGTTATAAGGAAGGTATTATATTATAAGCTATAGTTGAACATATTTAGTAAATTTGACTAAAGATTAAAGTATAATGAGATTCTTATTTAAAGTGATAGAAAAATGATTCAACACGATAACAATAAAATGTATGGCACTACTATATTATCAATTAGAAAAGATAAAAGTGTAGTAGTAATAGGTGACGGACAAGTTTCACTGGGCCACACTGTTATAAAATCTGGAGCAAAAAAAGTTAGGCGTCTTTCTGGTGATTCCGTAATTGCTGGATTTGCCGGGGCAACAGCCGACGCATTTACTCTTTTTGAAAGATTAGAATCTAAACTTGACAAGCACCCAGGGCAATTAATGAGAGCATGTGTTGAACTTGCAAAAGACTGGAGAATGGATAAATATCTGAGGAAATTAGAAGCTATGATGATCGTTGCAGATAAATCTATTTCATTAGTAATTACGGGAACAGGTGATGTTCTTGAACCTGAAGATGGAGTCGCAGCTATTGGCTCTGGGGGAAATTTTGCTCTATCTGCAGCAAGAGCTTTAATTGACATTAAAGGAATATCAATAGAGGAAATTGCGAAAAAGGCTATGAAGATAGCTGGCGATATATGTGTTTATACAAATCATAATGTAGTTATTGAAAAGATAGAGGAGTGATATGTCTTCCAAGCAAAAAACTTTATGCACCAATTTTTCCAATCAGCCCATAACCCTTTCAGAAGGGCGGTCTTGTAGTAGTGACACCTACGATGAAAAAGATAACCTCTATAAAGATACTAAGAGTGGTTTTGATTCAAATGACAGCGATGTTCAAGTTAATGACAGCACTCAAGTTTTGTTAGATGACCTGCCACCACAGAAGATAGTTAAAGAATTGGACAGATTCATAATCGGACAGGATGATGCAAAGCGTGCTGTTGCTATTGCGCTCAGAAATCGTTGGCGTCGCAATCAGGTTCCATTTCCATTGCGTGATGAAATCATACCTAAGAATATATTGATGATCGGTCATACAGGGGTTGGTAAAACTGAAATAGCTCGTCGCTTAGCAAAACTTGCCGGTGCACCGTTCATAAAAATTGAGGCAACGAAGTTTACTGAAATAGGGTACGTTGGACGTGACGTTGATTCGATAATACGCGATTTAGTTGATGCAGCAATAGTTTTAGTTAAAGAGAAAGCCCGTAAAGCCTTAGCTAAAAAGGCTTTAATTTTAGCTGAGAAAACAATAGTAAACTCTATGGTAGGCGAAAATGCAACCGAAGAGAGTAAAAAAATTTTTAGAGAAAGGTTGAGGAATAAAGAGTTTGAGGACGGAGAAGTTTCTATTAACGTCAGAGAGAGCAAGAGTATGTTACCTACTTTCGATATACCAGGCATGCCAGGTGGGCAAGTTGGTGTGATGAATGTAACAGAAATAATGGGCAAGATGTTTAACGGGAGCAAAAAAACAAAAACTATTACGGTGAAGGTAAAAGAAGCGCGTGAAATATTAATTAATGAAGAAAGTGAAAGGCTAATGGATGAAGATAAGATAATCAAAGAAGCCATTGATCTTGTTAGTAATGACGGTATAGTATTTTTGGATGAAATAGACAAAATTGCAGCGCGTACAGAAGTAAAAGGTGAAGTAAACAGAGAAGGAGTGCAACGCGATCTGTTACCATTACTTGAAGGAACAACTGTTACAACTAAGTATGGCCATGTAAAAACAGACTATATATTATTTATTGCATCTGGTGCTTTTCATCAGTCTAAACCATCTGACCTCTTACCGGAATTGCAGGGCAGATTACCGATCAGGGTAGAACTTAAGGCACTTACTCAAGAGGATTTAATAAGAATATTAAAGGAACCAGAATCTAGTTTGTTAAAGCAGTACATAGCTTTAATGAAAACAGAAAATGTGACACTTGAGTTCACTGATGATGGTATAAAAACCATAGCTGAAATAGCGTTTACAGTTAATAGGCAAGTGGAAAATATAGGCGCAAGAAGGCTTCACACTGTCATGGAGAAGCTTTTAGATGAAATAAGTTTCATTGCTTCTGAGAAAAATAGCGAAAAATTCATTATAGACAGCAAGTATGTAAAAGATAAACTTGAGTCAATTTCGAAGCAGCTTGATTTATCTAAGTTTATACTTTAGGAAAAACGAAAAGCCTACTTTAAGTAGTATAGAGAGTGTTCAGAAGATTAGCCAGTAGACCTAAAATTTCAGCTATATTCTTTAGGCTGTTTTTCAACAGTAGAATGGTGTGCTGCGACCTCTTGCTTAACATCTAAGCTTAAGTCAATTATTGAGATATTTTCTTCATCATAATCTATGTCTTTTATTAACATATCGTCAGTAATAGTCAAAAGGTCAGGCGGAGAAAGAATAGTTCTTTTATTACCAGCTCTCATTCCCACAACTCCAAGCTCTATAGCAAGTGGTATTTTTTTATCGCCAACCCTAAATTGCACTGTTTGATCTTTGACTATATATTCCCCATTATGCTCCTTTACGCTATATTTAACCGATATCTCATCACCGCACCTTACTTGTTTTCCAGTCTTGTTAATTAAGTCATTAAAAACCATCAGATTATTTACTGAGTCGGGATATTTATCCTTTACTTCGATCAGTTTGACGTAATAAGAATTAAAATTCATTTTGTTCTCATTGGCAATAGTAACTACACGCTCTCCGCCTTCTTTCATACCTATTACCCCTAAACTCACTTCTTTTAGGTCATCTTGACCTATTTTCAAAGTAACATCAGAAACTTTGCTAGGGAGTGTTGCTGAGTTATTATTAGAAATTTTATATATTTGCAATAGGACTTCCAGGCCACAAAAAGCCTTGCTGCCACTGCCTTCAGTAATTTCATAAAAATTTATTGAATCTTCTTCCTTTTGCTGCGTTATTTCTTCTAAATATTCTGTCAGCCCATGCTTTTCAATATAGCGGTCAAGTGCTGATTCAAGTATTGGCTTCACTAGGTAATGTGCTATCGTCTGTATCAAACCACCATGCGTGGCATTTATCTCATAAAGCTTGTCCTTTTTTTCCGGTTTACCTTTGTTTATATAGACAATAGTAAACACAAAAGCAGAAGTTAAAGTGAGAATCATTACTACGGAAATAAGTATTTGTAATATAATTTTTCTAACCATCTTTCTTTACTTGATTCAATAAATCATATAAATAATTAGTATCCCCTGAAAGCGCACTCAAATTATCCAAGCCTTGTTTAAAGAGGCCGTCTATATAGTCCTCTACTTCACTTTTACCAAGCACAGACATAAGATTATTTGTTTTATCTTGTTCGTAGTCTTCAATATCATCCTTAGCTTGAAAGATAAGCCCTAGATTTATTCCATAGTTATATAACGCTTTACGTTGCTTGTCTGTAGCACCCCCTATTATAGCACCTATTTCACATGAAGCTGCAAATAGTTTTGCGGTTTTCATCAAATGAATTTCTTTTATTTTATCAGCTTGGCCCGACGTCATTCCAGCGTCATACATACAGCCGTACGAATGTTGTAGTTTTAAGGTAGAAAGGGTGTCATGCAAGTAGCTGACACTGGAATCCATTTCATGTTCAGCTCCACTATCGCATGGCTTTTTGCACGAAATGCTTGTAGGCAAAGCCTTCTGGATCCCAGTGTCCGCTACTTGAATGACAGAGGGTTGGGGGCTAAAATCTATATGCTCACTGTTAATATCTAAAGCCTGTCCTCCCACCATTCCCCTAATTCCTATTGCCTGAGAAAGAACTTTTATGATCTCACAGCGTTTCTCATTTAACGAAGATAATACCTCAAAAGCCAGAGTAAGTAGTGCATCTCCGGCAAGCACTGCTGTTGCTTCATCAAATTTTTTATGGCAGCTTAGCTGGCTTCTGCGAGTATCACTGTTGTCCATGCACGGTAAATCATCGTGAATTAGAGAGTAAGCATGAACAAATTCAATTGCTGCAGCAACTGATATTACTTTTTTAGCTTCCGCGTTAAACACTCGCGATGAAGCTACGACTAAAAAGGAGCGTATATGTTTTGCAGGAGCAAGGAGTATATAACGCATAGCTGATATAAGCTTATTCTCGCTATTTTCGGGTAAGAGTTTATTTACTTCTACAATAAGCAAATTTTTTGTTGTTTCGTCTAGCATTTTTGAATTGTTAATTGTTTAGCACGTAACGCTAGCCAGCTAGGGCAGTAGAAAACTTTACTGTAGTTTACCAGTTATAAAAGATATTGCAAACATAAAAATTTTTTATAACATCAAAGAATAGGTTATTTTTTTGGTAAGAAATGTGAATAGCGAACTAGCAAAGAGCACTAGAGAAGACATAGAAGAAAAAGTGAAAAAGATTATACTAGAGCATATTAGTAAGGATGTAGAGAAATTCAACAGCTCTTCAAAGCTTTCGGAGCATGGTACAGACAGCTTAGATGCAGTTGAAATCATCATGGCAGCAGAAGAAGAGTTTGGAATAGAAATTCCAGATGAAGACGCACAAAAAATGGAAACTATGGAGCAAATAGTTGAGTACATTAATAATAAAAAAGGCTAATAGTTAGTGTTAAATGAGCAGAAGAGTAGTAGTCACTGGTGTTGGTTTAATCACTCCACTAGCGGCAGATGTTGACAACACTTGGTCAAGGCTAATAAAAAGTGAGTCTGGCATAAAAGCAATCAATACGGATAGATTTGACTCTTCTGATCTTGCTTGCAAAATTGCAGGGCAGGTGCCGTTGCAATCAGACAACATTGAGCACCATTTCAATCCACTAGATTATATTTCTGAGAAAGACTCAAAAAGGACAGATCGTTTTATCCATTACGGTATTGCAGCAGCTATTCAGGCAGTAGATGATTCATTAATTTTGGAAAGCCAAAATATCAATCGGGAACGTGTTGGTGTGACTATTGGCTCTGGTATAGGTGGTCTTCCGTCAATTCAGGAAAATGTTATTACCATGCAGGAAAAAGGGCCCAGACGTGTCAGTCCATTTTTTGTCCCTGCAAGTCTAATAAATTTGATATCTGGCCATATTTCTATTAAATACGAATTTACAGGTCCAAACGATTCAGCAGTAACCGCATGTGCAACAGGTGCGCATGCAATCATAAACTCAGCAAGAACTATAAAACTTGGTGAAGCGGATGTTATGATTGCAGGTGGAGCAGAAAGTGCACTGTGTAGAGTTGGAATTGCAGGTTTTGCATCTATGAAGGCGTTATCAACTAAATTTAACGATAAACCGGAAGAAGCTTCAAGGCCATGGGATGAAGAACGCGATGGTTTTGTTATGGGTGAAGGAGCAGGTATATTGGTGCTGGAGGAATACGAACATGCGAAAAAAAGGGGGGCAAAAATACATGCTGAACTGGTTGGGTACGGACTCACAGGAGATGCGCACCACATTACAGCACCACATCCAGAAGGAAGAGGCGCATTTAAGGCAATGCAGCTTGCTTTAAAGAGCGCACAAATTAATCCCAATCAAGTAGGGTATATCAATGCACATGGAACTTCAACGCCACTTGGAGATAAAATTGAAGTAATAGCAATGAAACAGTTATTCGGTGACTACGTTTATAAAATACCTGTTTCTTCAACTAAATCTTCTATAGGACATTTACTTGGTGCTGCAGGGAGCGTCGAAGCAATATTCAGTATTCTTGCGTTAAATAATGGAATTATTCCGCCAACCTTAAATTTACACAAGCCTTCAGAAGGATGTGATTTAAATTTTGTACCGTTTAAAGCTCAGGAGCATAAAATTCAATATGCACTTTCTAATTCGTTTGGTTTTGGTGGCACTAATGCATCGCTCATATTTGGACAAGTTTAGTTGATGTCACCCCAGTGTCTTCCTCTTGTCATTCCAGTACCCTCCTCTTGTCATGCAAGCAGCTCTCCTACTGTCATCCCAGCACGTGACACTGGGATGACAAACGGTTGTGAAAGGGAATACATATAAAAATTAAACTATCAATAGCAATTCAAAAAGAAAAAATATTCTATTCATCCCTGAAGAAGTATTTTATTGACAATTTATGAATAAAGATCAATAATGCAGAAAAGGAATTGATGGGCGTATGCATGAATTTAACCACTATTAATTGTACATTATTTGTTGTAATTACATATTTTTTGACGTGCATTATAGCTTGGTGCTTACCTTTCAAAGACATAACATTATTAACAACATTTGTTCCGGCTTCAGTTGCAATTTTGCTAACCATTTATAATAAACAGAAGGTAAGGGATCTTTTTAAACTTAGTTCGCCAAAAAACTGTCTATTAGGGTTTATACTTATTCTGGTAAGTATGCTAATTTCCAATGGTCTTTTGTCAATTTATTGCGGTTTTTCATTTTTCCGAGAGTCTTTTACGTTAGACCGTGTAAAGGATTTGAGTGCAGTTTTGAGTCCATTAGTGATGTTATTTGTTTTATTATCAACCTTTGTGATGTGGATCATTATGTCTCTTGGTGAAGAGATCGGTTGGCGTGGCTATCTTTTGAAAAATCTTAAAAGCAAAATATCAAATTTTTATATCAGAGCAATTATTGTCGGTATTATTTGGTCAGTATGGCACATACCAACTTATGTGGTTGCTGGCTCAGCTTTGTGGAAGGATGGCTTTACATTCCCGACTATTTGTGCTTATACCCTTTATATTTGTGCAATGTCTATAATGTTTACCTGGTTGTTTGAAAAAGACAACTCGATTTGGCCAGTAACTATTGCTCATGCAACAAATAATCTTGTGTATAGTGTTTTGAGCATTCTAATGCCGTCTCCTCCTCTGTCAACTTTCGATGCAGTAATTCGCCTTACATGAGGAGCAGCTGGTTATTTCATTGTTGCAATTGGTGTTATTTGGTTTGATAAAGCTCGAGAGCGTCATTTGAGTAATTCATAGTATAAAATTTCGGGGGCAATTCGCATCAGGTGTCATGCAGGTAGCATGACACTGGGATGATGAGGAAGAAAAAGCAAATTTTGCCTTTTACGGTCAATCTATTATACTTAGTAAGACTTCAATAAACTAATGAATTATACTTTATATCTAATTAAATGCACAAGATATTAATAAGAAATAACTACAAACCTTTGGTCGGAAAAATCAAGATTAATGGCTCAAAAAATGCTGTTTTACCAATAATGGCAGCAAGTCTATTAAGTAGCTCCCCGGTAATTTTGCATAATGTACCTGATTTAATTGATGTGCATCTAATGTCTAAGTTGCTTGAAAGTCTTGGAGCAGAAGTGAACTTTATGCACAATAAAAATTATAAAGCGAACCATACTTTGAAAATTGACTGCAGCAATATCAACAATCACGTGATGCCATATAAAACCGCAAGTAAGCTAAGAACTTCTTTTCTAATATTGGGTCCAATGCTTAGCAGATTTGGCAAAGCGAGAACAGCATTTCCTGGTGGATGCAACATTGGAAAGCGTCCCGTTGATATGCATATTAAAGCATTAGAAGAAATGGGAGCTAAAATTGAAATTGACGGCTATAATATAATTGCAACAGTGAAAGGAAAGCTACAAGGAAAAGAAATCACATTTGAGAAAATAAGTGTTGGCGCAACAGAAAATGTAATAATGGCAGCAACATTTGCAGAAGGAGTGACAACAATAAACAATGCTGCAACTGAGCCGGAAGTTCTTGATTTAATAGATTTTCTGAAGAAAATGGGTGCTGATATTGAAATTGATAATACAAAGGTCATAATAACAGGAGTTGAAGCACTAAATGGATGTGTTCATAAAATAATACCAGATCGCATAGAAGCAGGCACCTATGCACTAGCTGCTATAATAACCGGTGGTAAGTTGGAGTTGGAAGGAATAAATCTATCTGATATAAGGTGTATTACAAATGAGTTGGAGACTATAGGAGCTATGGTTGAACTGTATGATGGAGGCATTGTTATTTCCAGAAAAAATGGCTCTATTAAGTCTGCTAACGTTGCGACAGATCCATATCCCAATTTTCCCAGTGATATGCAACCACAACTGATGTCTGCAATGTGCATCGCTGATGGGATATCAGTAATTGAAGAGAACATTTTTGAAAACAGATTTACACATGCAGATGAATTGAGAAAGTTAGGTGCTAATATCAGCATCGAGAAAAGCAAAGCTACTATAAGTGGAATAAAAAGCTTATCTGGAGCTAATCTATATGCTACTGACTTAAGATCAACAGCAGCTTTGGTGCTTGCTTCTTTGGTAGCCGGTGGAGAAACTATAATAAACAATTCACATCATTTATGGAGAGGATATGAAGCAATGCATGAAAAACTCAATTCATGTGGAGCTGATATCTCCATTTCGTCTTGAGGATATTTTATGAATGAAGCAACCAAACGAACTATAGTAAAAGAAATAGATGCAATCTTATATGAAGAACATAAGGTATTAGACCATGGATTTATTCGAGTAGTGGATTATATGGGCTCTGATAGCGCTATAGTTCAAGCTGCTCGTGTTTCTTATGGCAAGGGAACAAAACAGATAAGTCAGGATGAAGCACTTATAAAGTATTTAATGAGACATCATCATACAACTCCATTTGAAATGTGTGAAATTAAGTTTCACGTGAAACTTCCAATTTTTGTTGCAAGGCAATGGATAAGGCATAGAACTGCAAATGTGAATGAATATTCAGCAAGGTATTCAATACTTGATAATGAATTTTATACACCTAAACCAGAACAAGTTGCAAAACAATCTGACAATAATAAACAAGGTAGCGGGGAAGCTTTTGATCCAGATACCTCAAAGGAAATAATAGATTCTCTAATAAATGACTCTAATTTAGTATATTCTCATTATGAAAAATTTATTGAGCAGGGGCTTGCAAGAGAAATTGCCAGAACTAACCTAATGCTTAATTACTACACGCAATTTTATTGGAAAATAGATCTGCATAATCTCCTTCATTTTTTGAAGCTTAGAGCTGATAAGCATGCCCAATATGAAATCAGAGTTTATGCAGAAGTTATGCTGGATATAATAAAAAAATGGGTTCCACTGGCCTACAATGCCTTTGTTGAATATTGCCTAGAATCAGCCTGTATTTCAAGAACTGGTCTAGAAATAATTCGCAAATTAATTAAAGGGGAAAACGTTACTAGAGAAGAAAGTAATATTGGTAAAAGAGAATGGGGCGAGCTGATGTCTATACTTGAGAAACAATCTTAAAGATAAAGGCATACGTGTCAATCTCCTCTGTCAGTTAACTCTCGTTCACCAGATTGAATCTTGCTTTTTACATCACATTAACTCATCACTTTTATAGAACATCTCATTAAAATCATTTAGAGTTCCAAAATCCTGACCCTTGATAAACAGGTGATCATTAGCAACATGTGCTTCATCAAGAGTAAACAGCTCGTAATGGTGATTGTGAGCGGGCCTAACAATTTCATTATATAAAACCATTACTTGTTCGTAGTTATATCCATCGCCAGCATGATATTTACCACGTACGGTATCATAAAAATTCTTTACATCATCATATGTCACTTGCAGCTCCACCTTATACTTTCCCACTTCAAGAGGACTTCCTGTCTTTATTTTTAAGGGATGTTGTGAATTTGCAACACTGTTAGAAGTTTCTGCTTCAATATCAGAATTTTTATCCATATTTTCTATCACACTTGCCATAACAGTTTCTTGTTCATCTTCTGTTGGTTTTGTTTGTTTTTCAGTCTTATTACTGCTACTGTCAGTTTCCACAGTTACTTTTTTTACTTCTATATCTTTTTGAGCTTTCTCATTACTTTGCTTGTGTATTTCATCTCCATGCAATTTTTCCTGCAGAGCTTTTTTCGTATCAGCATAATCATCACGATTGCTTTGCAAAGCTGGTTTATAACTGCTGCTATCATCCGCTTGCATTTGATCTATATAGTTAGATTCTTCTTCCTGTATAGTATTTTTTGCGTTATCCTCACCAACCGTTCCTTTCTCCCCAGACTTGGCTTCACTCTCTACCACAACTTCTTCGTCTACTTGCTCATCATCAATTGTAAATTCAGTACCTATCTGATTGCTATCTTCCTCCAATTCATTAGATAATTTTTCAGATAGCTGGTCACCACTCAAATATGGTTCCTTTGAATATTTAGCATAATTATGGGGATCGGTTCTGTTTTCTGAATAAAACCCACTTTCAAAGTCTGAGTAGGAGCTTTGATTGAGCACAAAAAATAAGTTTTCATAATTAACCAGCATATCACTATCAGGGCTAACAAAATTTAAATATTCATCGCCTTCCCATTCTGGGTGGTGTCTATACTCTGCTATGTAGTATTTACTAGAGTCGAGAGGTATCTTGTCACCTTCTTCCCCATCAAGTTGTAAAACTACTGCTGAATGCCCATTACCTAAATCATTACCTTTTACCACTTTGAATATTTTAATCTCATCCTTTTCTACAAGTTCTTTTAACTCCTCGTTCTTTTCATTTAACTCTTCCTCCCTTTGTCTTTCTGCTTCTCTCTCTCTTGCCAATCTTTCTGCTTCTTCATCAGCTTTCTTCTGCAGTTGTGAGAATACATTTTGTAATATATCTTGTGTGGTTAAGCTATTTGTGTTGCTTAAAAAATTATCTAACACATTTGATGCAATTGGTGACAATTCACCGTGATCATCAAATACTTTTTCCTTTGCTTTATCATAGTGATTTGGGTTATAGATTGCATACAGAGGATAAAAACCATAATCTGCAATTGACGCTCCGTCAGGTGATAGTTCCATTGAGAATCCATAGTAATTAAGTGGAAGATTGGAGGTTAAATATTTACCGTTATCATCCCTAACGTGTAGCTCACTTCTACCATTGTGCTCACTATATTTGTTGTAGTAGATATAAAAATTCTCATGGTTAAGATTGAAGTGATCATCTAGATTATCGAATTGAATTGTACTGCCAAGCTTCTCGCGCAAAAGATTTTTGCTTTCATCTGTAAGCTTTATATGTGCAGAAAAGTAGTATCGATCTATAGGTTCGCCTTTTTCTATTTCAAAGTTCAAAGTAATCTTGTCGTTGACCATTGGTAGCCTCCACAAATTCTATAAATCATTTTATTTATCAATCATACGGTCTGTACTATGAAAAATGTGTTAAACGTTAAGATTTTCTCTGTACCGATTCATCTATATTGCCAAGCTTAATAAAGTTACAAGCTCTTTAAAACAATGTTAAACTCAATCACTATGGCAAAAACAGTTGACGTATTACTACCACTTCCAATTGATCAGTTATTTTCATATGCAATTGAGGAAAATACTGAGATTTTACTTGGAGATTACGTAGTGGTGCCATTTGGCAAAAAACGCTTAATCGGAATAGTTTGGAAATACAGTGATAAAAGTAACCGAGAATTAAAATTTATTGAGCAAAAAATTGATTTACCAAATATTAGACCAAAATTGATCGCATTTGCAGAGTGGGTTGCGCAGTATAACTTAATACCTGTTGGTATGCTTGCCAAAGTGATAATGGGAGGAGTGTTAAAAGTAAATCACATAGATAAATTGGTTTGTGCTAAGCAGAAGCAGGAAATAAGTGAAATAAGTTGCCAATTAAGCCCTGAACAGCAGGTAGCTAGTGATAAAATAATCAGCAGTTTGAATGAGTATTCAGTGACTTTGCTTGATGGTGAGACAGGATCTGGAAAAACGGAAGTTTATCTCTCTGTGATTGCACAATTGATTAAGAATTACACTGCCGTTCCAAATGCTGCTCAGACTTTACCATCCCAGTGCCCAGAGACACAACTGTACGAACATTGTGATTTGGGTCTACCAAGAGGGTGTTATCCGAGTAGCCTGACACTGGGATCCAGTTTTTCATATAACCTCATTACAAATGTTTATTTTAACTTAAAACCAATACCTAATTTACAATCAAAATTCCTGGATTCCAGTGTCAAGCGCTGGAATGACACCTTTATACTCAAGGCAAAACCCACTGTAACATTTAGCATACCGTCTTTGCCACGTACTAGTATGACACCAGAATATGTTGAAATGACATCAGGAGAAGGTAATACACAAATTTTAATCCTCCTACCTGAAATTGTTTTAACTTCACAATTGGTAAATCGTGTTCGCGGTCAGATATCAAAAAACTTAGTTGAATGGCACTCAGGACTCACTCCAAAAACTCGCCGGAATAATTGGCTCAATATAGCAAGTGGAAATGCGCAGATAATTATTGGTGCACGATCAGCACTTTTTTTGCCTTATAAAAACCTAAAATTGATTATCGTTGATGAAGAGCACGACTCATCTTTTAAACAAGAACAGGGAATTATATATAATGCTCGAGATATGGCGATAATCTTAGCCAAATTTGAAAATATTCCGATTATTTTATCATCAGCTACTCCACTGCTTGAAACGATTCATCATGTTAAAAACGGGAATTACAATCATGTAAAGCTAACTAAACGATTTGGTGGTGCAGAATTGCCACTCATTAAAGTAGTAGATATGAGGAACAACAAGCAATCGATCTCCTCTGAGCTTTTTGAAAGCATCAAACAAACCATAGAGAAAAAACAGCAGGTTATGCTTTTTCTAAACCGCAGAGGGTATGCACAACTGGCAATTTGTAAAAAGTGTGGATATAAAATTTCCTGCTTAAATTGTGCTGTTTGGCTTACATATCACAAGAAAAAAAATGCTCTTTTGTGCCATCATTGCTCTTATCAATTAAAACTTCCAGAGAAATGCTCTAATTGCCAAAGTGAACAGCCATTGTCCCTCTACGGCATAGGAATTGAAAGGTTGCTTGAAGAAATGGTGAAATTAATACCAAACGCAAAAACTGCGATGATAAGCAGCGATCAGAAGTCGGTTAGTAACGTAATTGACTTGATATTGAAAGAAGAGGTGAACATTATAATCGGCACACAAATAATTGCTAAAGGGCACAATTTTCCCAAATTAACTTTGGTTGGAGTAATGAATGCAGATTTGAGTCTCGAAAATTCTGATTTGAGAGCAGCGGAAAAGACGTATCAATTATTGCACCAAGTTGCAGGCAGATCAGGAAGGTTTAATGAAAAAGGAATGGTAATAGTGCAAACCAATAATCCTGAAAGTTCAATAATAAAAGCATTGCTGCATCAAAAAAGAGACTCATTTTATGAAATCGAACTTAAGTCAAGACGCGAAGCCAAAATGCCACCATTTAGCAGATTAATAGCGCTTATAATCTGTGGTAAGAATCAGATTGCAACACAAAAAGCAGCGAATGAAATAGTAAAATCTCTTCTCTGTCATTCAAGTAGCTCAACTATTTGTATCCAGGAAAAAAATGTAGGTGTAGACAAAAAGGAATTTGAAATTCTTGGCCCATCACCAGCAGCGATAAATTTTTTAAATAATAAGTATCGGTATAGGGTATTATTAAAAATACACAATAAGCATAGTCTATCCATACAAAAAAAGCTGAAATATTGGATTAAAAATTGTAACTTGAATTCGAGTATTGCAGTGATAATAGATGTTGATCCTGTGAGTTTTTTTTAACGAGTTTATTTATATTCGTTAAGCCTTCTTGCCAATTACCACAACATTCTCACTGGGAAAAAAATAATCAGGTACAGCCATATTTTTCGGTGCAGGACCCCCAATTACTCGACCTGATGTATCATAATATGAACCGTGGCAAGGACAGAACCAACCATTACCATCTCTTGTAGCGTGGTCAACCGGTACACACCCAAGATGTGTACATATTCCAAGCATAATTAACCATTCGTCTTTTCCTTCGTATACTCTCTGCTCATCTAATTGAGGATCCCTCAAGCTCTTCACATTCACAGCTCTTGCAGCCTCAATTTCTTGCTTTGTGCGTCTACGAATGAATACTGGTTTACCTTGCCACTTTACTTTTACTCCGTGTCCTTCCTGAATTCCAGACAAATTCACCTCCACTGTGGAAGTTGCTAGAACTTCAGCAGAAGGATTCATAGATTTAACCAGTGGCCAAAGTCCGCTTGCAGCTCCTATACCTGCCATAGCGCATGTAGTTAATGTTATAAAATCTCTCCTACTCTTATTTTTAGTAAGATCTTTAACAGGAGGTGTTTTTTTATCCTCTTTGTCTGCCAGTGGTTTTTTATTTTTAGTTAATTTTTTGTCCATTGATCTTTACTTAGCCATAAGTATATATTTTAATTTAAATACTGCGTATTAATCAACAAAAACTTGCGCTTTTTGTTTAACCTATACTACGGTTAAGAAGCGATAGAGTTTTCAACTTCAAAAATACTATCTTCAGTGGAATCAGGATCTTCAATTTTCGCTACTGACACCACTTTTTCTCTACTTTCTGTTTTAAACAGAGTGACTCCTTGAGTGCTGCGTCCTGCAATTCTAATCTCATTGACCGAAATGCGAATTAACTTTCCTTTATCTGTAATAAGCATTATATTATCAACCTGCTCAACTGGAAAACTAGCAACAACATTACCGTTTCTGCTAGTAGTAAGAATATTGGTGATACCAACACCACCCCTGTTAGTTACTCTATACTCATACGCAGAAGTTCTTTTACCAAAGCCATTTTCAGTAATAGTTAATATAAACTCCTCATTCACTGCAAGTTTTAAGAATAATTCGTTATCTATTCCTAAATCATTCAAAGTCTTTTCCAATTTAGAATCAATGGAGTTATTAATTGCAGTCCCCAGTCTTTTTGCAAGTGGAACTTTTAAGTAAAGTTCTTTTGTTTCTGTTGCTACACCTATCCCATTTAATATGGTCATGGATATCACGCTGTCATTCTTTACAAGTTTGATACCTCTTACGCCATCTGAATTGCGACTCTTAAATTGACGCACATCACTTACAACAAATCTGATACTTTTTCCAAGCGTTGTTGAAAGTAAAACATGGTCAATTTCATTACATACCTTAACCGATACTAATTTGTCTCCTTCATCGAGCTTTATTGCTATTTTTCCATTGCTTGGAATATAGTGAAAGTCCGCTAAGGAGTTACGCCTTATGTTTCCATAGGCAGTAGCAAAAACTATGTTTTGATTTTCGTCATTTTCACTTGGCAATGGCATGATATTAGTTATAGTTTCACCATCGCTAAGCGGAAATATGTTAACAAGTGCTCTTCCACGTGCGGTTGGCTCTGCAAGAGGTAACTTATAAACTTTTAATCTATAAACTCGACCAATGTTAGAAAAGAATAAAAAGCTAGTATGGGTATTTCCAACAAATAATTCTGTGATTACATCCTCTTCTTTTAATCCCTGTCCTAGCTTTCCTTTTCCACCACGACGCTGAGTTCTGTAGTGAGAAAGTTTTACACGCTTGATATAACCATTCATAGTTACGGTTATCACCATATCCTCTTGTGGAATTAGATCTTCAGCTTCAATGTCCGCGTCTGACTCTTCTATTGAAGTTTTTCGCGGCACAGCAAATCTGTTCTTTATTTCTTGTAGATTGTTTTTTATTTCTTTCATCAACTTCTCTCCTGAGCCAAGAAAAGCGATATATTCTTTTATCAGGTTGATCATTGAACTTAGCTCAGCTTCTAATTTGTCTTTTTCAAGGCCTGTTAAACGCTGCAGTTTCATATCAAGGATAGCTTTAATTTGTAGTTCAGTTAATCTATACACTCCATCTTTCAAAAAGCTTGCGCTATCTGAAATCAACTCGATAATAGTATTGATTTCATTCGAAGTTTTCCATTCTTTATTTAAAAGTTCTCTACTTGCTTCCGCAGGATCTTTTGCACCGCGGATGATTTTTATCACTTCATCTATGCTGAGGACCGCAATGTAGAGCCCTATATATATATGAGCTTTTTCCCTCGTTTTTCTTAGACGAAATTCTGTTCTCCTGATTAATACTTCTTTTCTAAAATCAACAAAAGCAGTTATGATTTCTTTCAATGACATCAAAGCAGGCCTGTTGTTATTGAGCACTAAAGTGTTAACACTAAAACTACTTCTTAGTGGAGTTAGCCCCAATATTTGATTAAGTATAAAACTTGCTTCAGCATTTCTTTTGAGGTCAATTACTACTCTAATACCAGACTTATCGGACTCATCCCTAATTTCTGTTATACCATCAATTCTTTTTTCTTTTACAAGCTCACCTATCTTCTCAATTAATTTTACTTTATTTACCTGGTAAGGTATTTCATCAATCACTATTGCTTGCCTATCTTGTGGCAGATCTTCTATATGAGTCTTGCCTTGCACAACAATTGATCCACGACCAGTTGCAAATGCTGATCTTATTCCAGACCTTCCAAGAATTGTTCCCCCAGTTGGAAAATCCGGCCCTGGCATCACTTCAAGTAACTCATCCAAAGTAACTTCAGGATTATTTACATATAATATACAAGCATCTATTATTTCTCCAAGATTATGAGAAGGAATATTGGTTGCCATACCAACTGCAACACCACTTGCACCGTTTACCAATAGATTCGGAAACTCTGCAGGCAGCACAACTGGTTCTGTTTCATTTCCATCGTAGTTTGGCCTAAAATTAACTGTATCTTCATCAATATCATTCAGTAAAAAGTGCGACACTTTTTGAAGTCTTGCTTCTGTGTATCGCATTGAAGCTGGTGGATCTCCATCTATCGAACCAAAGTTACCTTGCCCATCAACAAGTGGTAAAAGAAGAGAGAAATCTTGGGCCATTCTAACCAAGGAATCGTAAATAGCTGCATCACCATGTGGGTGATATTTCCCCATTACATCCCCAACTATACGAGCTGCCTTTTTATATGGCTTACCGGCATCGAATCCAGCTCTTGACATTGCGTATAATATGCGCCTGTGAACAGGTTTAAATCCATCCCGCACGTCAGGTATAGCCCGGCTTATGATAACGCTCATTGCGTAGGAAAGATAAGAATCTTCCAGCTCTTTTACTATTGAGATTGGTACTATATTATCCTGCATTTTCTATACTTTAATTGAAGTAATTAATAATACTAACATTCAGTTAAGCAAATGGGCAATGACAGACTTGAACTGCCGACCTCCTCGGTGTAAACGAGATGCTCTACCAGCTGAGCTAATTGCCCCTTTAGATCTAATTCTATAGCTCAATATTATTATTGTAAACAAAAATAGCAATAAATTGTATCCGTTCAGCAGAGTGGCAAAATAGGTAGACAAGGTGATCTAAAAAGATAATCATAGAGTAAATGTGAGGTAAGTCCTTACAATAAATGGTGTCATCCAAGTAGCCGACACTGGGATCCAGAAAAAAGAATGGTGTCATTCCAGTGCTTGACACTGGAATCCAGCTTTTTCATAATCATTAAAACGTTGTATTTTTACATAAAACAGCTATTTTTATGCTCGCCAACTTAATAAAATTCCTGGATCCCAGTGTCAAGCACTGGGATGACACCCTCCTGATGGGCCAAAATCACAATGTTCGTACAGTTATGCATTTGTTGTGTAAATTACCTTTGCAAACAAATGTTCGTACATCTGTGTTTCACACACTTTGCTTCAATATTTGCACATTAGCCACTCCCTTGAACAGATACGATAAATTAGATTTAGGTGAGCTATAAGCTTTTATGAAATCTTTGAGTGCGTGCTGTGAAGTTTTATAAATTTTAGTCTTGCTGTCACTTTGTATAAAGGTATTTTTTCACTCACATCTTTCGAAGTTGTAGCCATGTTCAACAATTTTAAGTAGAATATTGTAGCGTTTTGAAAATCTGAAAGTTTATCTAGAATAACAGCTAAATTATAAGTATAAAAAATATTGTTTTCATCGAGGGAAATAGCAGTTATCATATACTCTTTACCTTTTACATAATCCTCCTTTTTCATATAGATCATACCTAAATTTGCTAATAAAGGAGCATAATTTTTATGTATATCATACAATTTTAACATTTCACTCAACGCCAGATCAGGATTATATTGTGAGATTATCGTCAGAAAATTTTTTAATATGTAAGGGTTACTAGGGTGTTCTTTTAACAGTCTTGTGTAAATCTCTACAGCTTTTTTGTATTCTTTATTAGCGTAATAAATATTTCCCAATCCAATTAAAGCATTTTTATGATAAGGAAACTTTGCAATGATCTGATTAAGGAGAGAAATAGCTGTTTCATTATCTCCTGATTCAAAGGAATCTTTTGCTTTTTTTAAAGTAGAGTATATGTCAAAACTCTTGCCAGAATTCTGCGCAATTTTGATGTTAAATTTATCACTTTTTCTCTCAATAACATCAAGATCTTTATATTTTTTATCAGCTTTTATATGCTTGACAACACTATCAAAGGCCTTCTGTATCTCCAAATTTTCACTAGCATAGGTAACAGAAGACCTCCATAAAATCACAACGCAAATTAACATGCAGATAAACATAGGTCCTAGTGTTGTGGCATTGGCTGCAGCGTGTAACCAGTAAACCTTATTTCTTTGAGCTATATGCAACACATTACAAATTCATAAATGCTAAATTACCTATCTCATACAATAATAAAGATATTATTAATTAGCGGGACGAACATGCTGTGTAGCCTTTCAGAATGCATTTATCTTTTGTCTTCCATATTTCGCTTTATTTCCACAAAAATGCTTCAATTTATCTTAACATTTTGTCAACTACCTTTGTAGATTTAAAAGGGCATTTTTACATATTCCATATGGCTGCCAGTTGCACCCCTCACATGCGTACTCGAATTTCTCTAAAGACATTTTCTCCCTAATCTTTTCTACCGCTTCACTCCAGGTCAAAGTCTCGCCAATTTTAATTCCTAAAATTTCCATATGCCTTCTATCTAGCTCTAAAACTTTAGCTTGTTCGGTGCATTTACCTTGTTTAGTCTGGTTTGGGCAAGCACTACAAATACTATCAAGGTTACCAACTACTTCGATTTGAGTACTAACCACTTCACTTGCTATCTTCCTATAATTTTCTACAAAACCCTGAGAATACCCATATCCCCGAAACGCGAGGGTGCACATAAAATGATGAGGGCGAAATTTTATCATTTTTTCAAATATTGCAAAGCTGCTACAAGTAGAAAAATTTTTATCAAATCAGGAAGGATAAATGGTAAAACACCCACCATTATTGCTTGTCCCAGACCCAAGTAAACAGCAAGCCAACTAACACCACAAATAAAGATTACAACTGTACCAGCCAGACAACTTAAAGAATTACACACAAATGATTTATATTTAGAGTTCAGTAATTCATTTACTTTGCTCATTACCATAACAGCAGCTAAACAGCCAATTAAATATCCACCTGTTGGTCCAAGGAGAGCGTGATAACCACCAGAAAAATTTGCAAGAACAGGCAATCCTGCTGCACCAAGTGATAGATATGTAAGCACAGAATAGAATGCTGTTCTGCGGTTAAATTTAAGCCCAATAAGCATTACTCCTAAAGTTTGCAATGTGATAGGCACAGGCTGCAATGGTATACTTATTTGAGCCATCAAGAATAAAAGTAAAACGCAAGACAATATTTCAGCCAGTGTTGATCTGCTGCTAGATTGTGTTATAAACATACCTTCCCAATAAAAATAACTTATTAAATGTAATATATGTGTATGAGAGGTTTTGCAATTTAAATTTTGCTTATATTGTGCTACAATGAATTATTTATGCACTATTAAATTAAAAATGATGAGTAAACAAGATCTATTATCGTTGATGAAAGCAAGACACAGCGGACGTTCATACGATCCTACAAGAGCAATATCTCAGGAAGACATGGATATTTTAATGGAAGCTGTAAGGCTGACTCCCTCATGTTTTGGTGATGAACCCTGGAGATACGTAATATGCAACAAACAGAACAATCAAAGCGCATGGGAAAAGCTGCTAAATTGCCTTGATGAATCTAATCAAAAATGGGCAAAAGATGCACAAGTGTTAATCATATCTTTAAGCGCTAAGAATTTCCGCAAATCTGATAAAGGTGAAAATTTTTGGGCTAATCACGATACTGGTGCAGCGAATTATGGACTTATGTTACAAGCTGCAGTTATGAACTTAATGGCCCATCAAATGGGTGGATTTGATAGAGATAAAATAGTGAAAGAGTTCAATATACCCAATGACTTTAACGTAATGTCAGTGATAGCGGTTGGTTACGAAGAAGAGGGTGCTGAAACAAGTAAGAAGAAAAGAAGACCAATAGAAGAAATATTTTTTTATGATGAGTGGCCAAAATTCTGAAAATTTTATCAAAATGCACGGCACTGGTAACAATTTCGTTATCATAGACTCACGTTCAACAAACAATTTAGACTGGAACCATAGACAAATTGCTGATCAAAGCAGTTGTGATCAAGTGATAATTATAACAATGTCTAATGCTGCAGACTGTTTTATGCATATCTATAATGCTGATGGCAGTCGAGCTGAAATGTGCGGAAACGCAGCACGCTGTGTTGGATATTTGATAATGTCAGAAAAAGGTGCTGAATACTCCATTATTGAGCTAACAAGCAAACGCATTTTAGAGTGTTTTAAAGTGGGTGATAAATCCATAAAGGTTAACATGGGTAAACCTTTGCTAAAATGGCATGAAATTCCCTTATCTACTGAGTGTGACACTCTTCACTTACCTATAGAGCTTGAAATGCTAAAAGATCCTGTTGCAGTAAATATTGGCAATCCTCACATAGTTTTTTTTGTTGATAACATAAGTGAAATACCATTGCGAAATTTAGGACCAAAGCTAGAAAATCACGCATTATTTCCTCGGAAAATTAATGTTAGTATTGCACAAGTTGAAAAGTCTGGAGAAATAGCTTTAAGAGTTTGGGAAAGAGGTACAGGCATTACTGCATCATGCGGTAGTGCAGCCTGTGCAGCACTTGTTGCATCCACACTACGTGGATATCTGGTTGCCCAACAGACTTCAGTAAATTTACCAGGAGGCAAGTTATTAATCGAATGGGCAAATAACGTATTCATGACCGGTGATATAGGGTTTTTGTGACCCTAATTCTAGTGATGCATTACTTCCAATACCTTCTTACCAATTACTGCAGGGGTTTCAGCAATTGCAATTCCAGCGCTCCGCATAACTTCTAGTTTTGCACCAGCACTTCCACCGCTGGAAGAGATGATTGCTCCAGCGTGTCCCATACGTCTTCCTGGAGGTGCCGTTTGGCCTGCTACAAAACCAACGATTGGCTTTTTAGTTTTTTCTGTTTTCACAAAATGTGATACATCTTCTTCTTCGTTTCCACCTATTTCACCAATAACTACAATACCATGAGTATCGTTATCTTTTAAAAAGAGCTCCATACAGTCGACAAATGTTATACCATGAACTGGATCCCCCCCAATTCCGATACACGTGGATTGACCAAGACCAACAGCGGTTGTTTGTGCTACTGCCTCGTAAGTTAAAGTTCCGGAGCGAGACATAATTCCTATGTGTCCACGCTTATGGATATGGCCAGGCATAATTCCTATTTTGCATTCTTCAGGGGTAATAATTCCCGGGCAGTTGGGACCAATCAATCGACTTTTTGAGCCGATAAGCGCACGCTTAACTTTCACCATATCAAGTATAGGAATGCCCTCTGTAATACAAATTATCAATTCTATTTTTGCATCTATTGCTTCAAGTATTGCAGCAGCAGCAAATTTAGCAGGTACATATATAACTGTAGCATTTGCACCGGTTTTTTCTTTGGCTTCTGCTACAGTATTAAAAACCGGTAAATTAAGGTGAGTGCTCCCACCCTTTCCAGGAGTTACACCTCCCACCATTTTCGTTCCGTAATCAATTGCTTGCTCTGAATGAAATGTGCCTTGTGCGCCAGTAAAACCCTGGCATATTAATCTTGTATCTTTGTTTACTAAAACGGACATGCTTTATTTTACCTCTTTTACTATCTTTTGCGCAGCTTCATCTAGCTCATCTGCAGCAATAATATTTAATCCTGACTCTTCTAAAATTTTTTTTCCTTCTTCAAAATTAGTACCTGATAATCTAACCACTAGAGGAACTTTAATGCTCATTTCTTTTGCAGCCGCAACAATTCCACTTGCGATAATATCGCAACGCATTATACCACCAAATATGTTAACCAGAATTCCTTTTACGTTGCTATCAGACAATATGATTTTAAATGCTTCAGTTACAGTTTCTTTACTCGCTCCACCACCAACATCCAAAAAGTTAGCAGGCTCTGCTCCGTAGTATTTTATTATATCCATTGTTGCCATAGCAAGACCTGCACCATTTACCATGCAACCAATACTGCCATCCATTTTGATGTAACTGAGCCCATACTTTGAAGCCTCTATCTCTTCTTTCACTTCCTCATCATAATCACGAAGTTCCATAATTTCTGGGTGACGATATAAAGCATTATCATCGAAATTAATTTTTGCATCGAGCGCAATAAAATCTCCAGAATTTGTTTCAACCAGTGGATTAATTTCAATTTGGCTCGCATCAGTTGCAATAAACGCATCATATATTTTTTTTGCAATGTTCGATATCTTTTCTATTTGTTCTGGACTCAAATGAAAACTGCTGCTTAACTTGCTGCTATCAAAACTTGTAGCAGGATCAATATCAAATTTCACAATTTTTGCAGGAGAATTTTTTGCCACTTCTTCGATGTCCATTCCACCTTCTGAGGAAAATATGAATATTGGCCTACTGAGCTTCGGGTCGATTACCAGGCTTAAATAATACTCTTTCTTAATGCTTGAGCCTTCTTCAACGTACACTTTTCTTACTTGCTGCCCGCTTGGCCCTGTTTGATGAGTAACTAAAGTCATACCAATCATGTCCTTTACAAACTGTTGAGCTTCTTCAACTGACTTTGCTAGCTTTACGCCACCGGCTTTACCCCTACCACCTGCATGAATTTGAGCTTTAACTACAAACACGTCAGATTTTAATTGACTTACTTGAGTCTTTACTTCTTCTGCAGATGTAGCAACAAAACCTTTTGGCACTGGGACATTAAATTTATGCAAAACTTCTTTCGCTTGATATTCGTGAATATTCATAAAATAACCAATGATAAACTATTAACTTGAGTACAAACTACCAACCATAACGTTGCCTTCTGCACTCTTGTTGGTACCTCTTTTTTTTAGCTTCAGCTTTCTTTTTAGCTCTTTTTTCTGATTTTTTTTCATGATATTGTTTTTTCATTTTCAACCCTCTTCCTTCCTTTTGAATTGTTTTTTTCAATACTGGAAGAGCTCTGTCTACATCACCATAATGGACTGATACTTCTATCAAACTCTATACCTCCTTCGGTAATCATTTCAAAATCTATTTATAAATTAGAAAATTAACATTGTCAATTATTTTATAAACTTGAGCGTTAAAATGTAATATGCCATAATTTACATGGTAAATAATGTCATTCCAGTGTCAGCTACTTGCTTACTGATGGAGATTGCTCTTATGTTACAGCGTTCTTACAATTATACTAACATCGGGGCGGAGAGATTTGAACTCCCGACCCTTTGGTCCCAAACCAAATGCGCTACCAGGCTGCGCTACGCCCCGACTTCTTTACTCAGAGTATCAATAACTCAGGCAAAATGCAAGATTCATTTGTTTACTTTAGAAAAAATATAATATGAGATTTAATATTATCTTAGAATATGTTTTTTATTAGCTCCTCTTTAACAACAGACTGCTTCGTAGAAAGTCTACAGGGTTTTTGTGCGCGCAACACTGAACCAGATTTCTTTATGACCCAAACCTTAGTCATATTTAAAAATCTAGCTACACCAATTGGTGAAAGTGAGTGCAGCAACTACAGCAGTATCGACCCTTAAAATTCTTTTTCCTAGACTCAATTTTTGACAAAACTTATCGGCAAGATCAAGTTCATAAGATGAAAAACCACCTTCAGGGCCAACAATAATAGCAACATTTTTTTTGCCTTTCAGCACTTTGTCAGCTTTACCTGTTTCATCACACAAAACAAAATTTTTACTCTGGGAATCAGGTAACTCACAAAAGTTAATAGGAGGCAAAATCTCTGGTATACTTATCCTACCTGATTGTTCCGCTGCTTCGATTGCTTGTAATTTTGCTCTACTTAGGTTAATATTTTTTACCACTGTACGTTCCGTTGAAATAAATTGAATGCAGATTACTCCCATTTCAGTTGCCTGTCTTACTATGTTGTTCAAAGCAGCACTTTTTACCATGGCACAATACAGGTATAAATTTTCCTCATATTGCTGTTGTTTAGTGCATTCTTTGGGTGTAACTTCTGTCAATTTACGCGATATATTAACTACTTCTCCTAACCATTCTCCATCTTTTCCATTAAAAAGAGAGAGATTATCATACTTCTTAAGCCGCATTACATTGCAAATATAGTGACTTTGTTGTGGATTAAGTGCTAAACTCACGCCTTGTGATAAAGCTTCTTCAACATAGAGCCTAATTTTTCCCATTCAAAACTTTAATTATATTCTACTTGAGTGACTCTTACGGGATTTGAACCCGTGTTACCACCGTGAAAGGGTGGTGTCCTAACCACTAGACGAAAGAGTCAACTTGAATCTAACTAGGTTATATCGATTACATATATAAAGTCAATTCAATTATTTTGAATCACATAGTTAGAGGGATATATCAGTAATCTTATATCGACAGCCTCCTATTACTCCATGCTCAATACTCACTGAACCTATCTCAGATTTAGGAGCTAATTCTAATTGTTGTTCAACTTTTGTATCGGAATCATAGCCAGAATCGTAGCCAGAATCTCTACGCTCATATTTCTGCCTTATTTCTTCTACACTAAAGCCAGCCTTGGTCTTAATTTTTTGATCATTAGTCTGTTGCTGACTTATCGACTTATTAGCACTTAGCTCATTTAGCTTCACTTGCCAATCATTCACTTTATCTTGCACTAACCCATGGCAAGTTCCAGAATTAGCTTTTATGTCTTTTGCTTTTCTTTCTGCTCTTTTCTTGGACAAATCTACCCTAGCATAAATAGGTTCTGACGACTGTTCTGGCTCTTTCTATTTTAGGCTAGTAGGCTTTTTTGTTCTGAAAGATCATCTATAGTGCAATAAATAGGTTCTTCTGATATACTCAAATAACCACTATCTTCCAATGATAAATTTTCAGTGGATTTTTTATGTGAATCATATATTTCAGCATAAATAGATTCTTCTGATACACTCAAATAACCATTCTCCCCTAATGAGTTACTAACCTTAGCATCATACACCTCAGCGTAAATTGGCTCTTTTGAAGGCAAAGCATCATAATTAGTGCTCTTTGGCTTATACTCAAAAGTTCTAGAAGGTTTTTGAGGTGGTATTACATTGTTGTTCACCTCAGCGTACATAGTTATTGGCTCATATTCAGAGGTTCTAGGAGGTTTTTGTTGTATAGCTTCAACATTCAAATCATCTGTAGAATAATACTCTGCGCCTTTTCCTAGTAAAAAGGAAACTGTGGGGTGAAGAATTATCTCTGCTGGTAAGTTTTTCTCACTATCCAATTTTAGATTTTTTGATTCTGCTAAACTCTCAATAACACGAATTATAACATTCTTTCCATTCTCATCTATTGAGTGGATATCAGCTCCACGATTAATCAGCAATTCCATTATTTTGTGATCTGTAGCATGTCCTAAACCCTGATTTAAAGCTTGATTATTATTTATATCAAATGATCCTGTATTCTTGAGAGACATAGTCTTTGAAAAGAATTTTCTAAAACTATTTAATGCATCATAGAGAATTAGAGTCAGTTTAACACCTTTTATGTCATTGTTTTTGACAGATTTAATTAAAAAATTATCTATTATGCCCATGATTATACCCCCTATATAAAAGCTCACTACCATGGTACAATTTTAAACTATGATGATTTATTTTCTACTAATAGCAGCTCTCTATAACCACTTAACAAGTGGTGGCATTGACATCATAATTGCATCTGGATTGCCGTCAGTCATTAAACCAAACCTTGTGCCACGATCGTATAACAGATTGAATTCTACATATCTGCCACGTTTTATTAATTGATTTTCTCGTTGTTCTTTTGTCCAAGATTTTTGTATATGTTTACGTATGATGTGCAAATAAATTTCCAAAAAGGCTTCACCTACTGCTTTTGTGAACTCAAAATCGTTTTCCCAGTTGCTAGAACTCAGATTATCATAGAAAATGCCACCAATACCACGCGGCTCTTTTCTGTGTTGTAAGAAAAAATAGTTGTCACATTGCTCTTTAAATTTTGGATAATATCCGGTGTCAAATCTATCACATGTCATTTTGATTGATTCATGAATATACTTGCAATCTTCTTCATTTTTATATATTGGCGTAAAATCCATTCCTCCACCAAACCATTGTTTTGAAGTATATATCAGCCTTGTGTTCATATGTGCTGCAGGGATAAGGGGCGATTGCATATGAGACACTAAAGATATACCGCTTGCCCAGAACTCTCCGTTACTTTCACTTGCACCAGGAATTTCATTAATGGCTGAATCTGCAAATTTTCCGTGTACTTTTGAAACGTTTACTCCAACTTTTTCAAAAACATTACCAAAAATAATTGTAGATTCACCACCTCCACCACCTGGGCGATCCCACTTTCTCTTTTCGATTTTTGGCTCTGCGGATGATTGTTTTTCAATTAATAAGAAAGATTCTATAATCTTATCTCTTAGTGCACAGAACCATTTAAATGCTTGTGTTTTTTGTTTTTCCATAATATCCTCTTGCTAGCTTATTAACATTGTTATATCTGATATTTAAGGAACTTAATTAGATTTGGATGATAATTATCTATCAAAGACGTTAATAAATCTATAATAATTAAATCAATATAATAGAACATTTTCGTATGTACAACAATGCCAAGTAACAATAATGAATAAAAGATACATAGATAACAAAAAAGAGAACAGGGTTGACTTCATACTAAGAAATTATGGAATGTCAATTGTTGTGATGGCAGTTATTATTCTCTTACCTCCAGTAGCAATATCGATACTCTACTTTTTTGATATATATAGTCAGCATATTAATATAGAGATTAATTTATTAGTTAGCATTCTAACAACTCTCTTTATGATGTATAATGTAAAACGCTACAGATACCTACTTAATACTATAGAATTTCAAAATGCAATATTTGCAAATGCACTAAATCATAATACAGAATTTTGCCTTATTTTACATAAAGATGAAGGTATTATTTATGCTGATGCAAGGTTCTACGAAAGGTTTAAAGATCATATAGATGATGACATTACGTTAGACAAGATTCTTGAAATAGGAGATGTTTCAGAAGCAGACAAAAAAGTACTCTATCATGCACTAAAAAATAACTCTTCTGTACAGGTATGCATTTCCTTAAACAAGAAGAATAGAGTATCTAACTTTCTTTTGCTCTTTGAGCCGATACCAGATAATCCCCAAATTGCTATAAATCGTAATAAGATTTTAAATTTATCATTAGTGCCAATAGCAAGGCCAGATGGGTATTTTGTATTAAAAGCAACACAGATAAACAAGGAGCAGATATATGAAGAGTTAATAGAAAAACACAGCATAGGAACTTACATTGCAAATGCCAAAGGGGTGATTTTATCTGTAAATAAAAGATTTTTAGACATATTTGAACTAAAAAAACTGGAAAAAGGTAGCTCAATCAGTGATTTTATATCTCAATCTAAATATAACAATACAACAACCGATAATGAAATTTTGTTTTTTACTATAAGTGGTATTCCATTCAAGGCTTATATGAGCACTGCTATATTTTGTGATAAATACAACCATAGCTATATATATGGCTTTATAACACCAACCGAATCAAATATTGTTGATTATCAATTACACCCTTGTTTTGCAAATTCATCAATTGCTATTGCACAATGTGACATAAACGGCAACTTTGTAAAGAAAAATACGGCACTAATAAAGCTTGCAGGGTCAGATAATAATTCAATCTTTACGTTGATATTGGATAGTTATCATGTGAAAATACGTGAATATTTTTCGAGTAATAGAATAAATAATGCGTCTTTTGATGTACAGCTCAACGGCGGTAATAACATAAAAATATATTTCAATAAGTTTCTTCATAATAAAATGATCTTCATACTTTGTTATTTTATTGACAATACTGAACACAAAAACCTAGAGATAAAGCTTGAGCATTATCAAAAGATGCAAGCTATAGGGCAGTTAGCAGGTGGTATTGCGCATGATTTCAACAATATATTGACTGGGATAATAGGATTTTGCGATTTGCTTTTACTCCAACACTCAGCTGGTGACCCATCTTTTGGAGATATAATACAGATACAGCAAAATGCAAAGCGTGGATCAAATTTAGTAAGACAATTGCTTGCTTTCTCAAGAAGACAGACCTTGCAGCCAAAAATTATTGATGTAAATAATACTATAGCTAATCTTTATGAAATGATAAAAAGATTAATAGGTGAAAATATAAAATTTAATATTTATTATGGTAGAGACTTGGGTGCTGTTAGGGCTGATCAAGGGCAATTAGAGCAAGTTATACTTAACTTAGCAGTCAATGCTAGTGCTGCTATGGAAAAGGGCGGAGAATTAACTATACGAACCTTTAATCAAAAGATTGACTCATTAAATTCTACACCTCAGGATATGTTTTCTCCAGACAAGGAAGCGATTGAACATGGAAATTATGTTGTGATTGAAGTAATTGATACTGGATGTGGAATGACGAGTGATACAACTGAAAAGATCTTTGATCCATTTTTTTCTACCAAAGATATTACCTCTGGTACAGGTCTTGGCCTCTCTACTGTATATGGCATTATTAAACAAACTGAAGGATACATCTATGTTGCTAGCAAAGTAAATCATGGAACTAAATTTAGCATATTTTTGCCCATGGTTTACATATCAGATGAAAATGATAGAGAGGAAGATAGTGAAGAAACAGAAAAACCGGTAGTAAGTGAAACTAAAGGTAATGGTATAATTTTATTAATCGAAGATGAAGATTCAGTAAGGGAATTCATCTCTAAAGCACTCAAAAGAAAAGGATTTGATGTAATAGAAGCAAGCATAGGCAGCGAGGCGCCAGAAATAATCAGTAAAAAAAGTCAACATATAGATCTTATAATCACTGATGTAATCATGCCAGAGGTGAGCGGCCCAGAAATAGTTAAAGAAGCATTGATCCATAGGCCAAATATCAACGTTATTTTTATTTCTGGGTATGCAGAAGATGCTTTTTTAAAGAGTGATGACATCAATATAGAAGATTTTCACTTTTTGCCAAAACCATTCACTCTGAATGAATTAGGAAACAAGGTTCAAAGTGTGTTACACAAAGCAAAAAAGACAGTCTAATTTTAGTGTGGTTAGCAACAAAAAAATTTTCTAATGCAAAAGTTTCTTGCATATATACAATAGAATTATTTTATACATAAGATAAAAGGCGTGAGCAAGATTATTGCAATAGTAAATCAAAAGGGTGGAGTTGGCAAAACCACAACTAGTATAAATTTGTCGACAGCCTTTGCTGCTGTGGGAAAAAGCACTTTATTGGTAGATCTTGATCCTCAAGGAAATGCTAGCACCGGACTCGGGATTTCTTATCGTAGTAGGGAAGAAAAAAACATATACAAAATACTACTAAGCAGCGAAAATAAATTGATAGAATCGGCAATTTTCAATATAAAGGAAATTCCGAATTTATCGCTAATTTCGTCAGTAGTTGATTTGTCAGCTGCAGAAATTGAATTATCGCAACTTGAGCGAGGAAAATTCGTACTAAAAAGCGCATTGGAGAAGATACGCGATAATTATGAGTATATAATCATCGATTGCCCTCCATCACTTGGGCTTCTGACCATAAATGCTTTGACTGCTGCTAATTCTATTATTGTTCCTCTTCAGTGTGAATTTTTTGCTCTGGAAGGATTAAGCCATTTAGTTAAAACTGTGGAGCTAATAAAAAGGAATAACCTAAACCCTTTTTTGGCAATAGAAGGGATAGTGTTAACAATGTATGACAGGCGCAACAAACTCAGTGAACAGATTAAAAACGATATTTGCCAGTATTTAAATGATAAAGTATACAAAACTATCATCCCATTGTATGAGACTGTTATTCCACGTAACGTACGGTTATCAGAAGCGCCTTCTCATGGAAAACCCGCTATTGTGTATGATCTTAAGTGTCCTGGTGCACAAGCATATATAAGTTTGGCAAGGGAAATTTTAAAAAAGCACGCGAGCAGTTGTAAGGAGAAGAAACTAGTAAGCGAGGGCGTAGTATGAAGGATGATAGACGCCTCGGCAGAGGTCTTGCCGGCCTCATAGGCGATAATTATGATAATAAAGAAGATCGACAAGAGCATTTGCCTATTTCATTACTGCACCCAAGCAAATTTCAACCGAGGAAACATTTTGACGAGGAGTCATTAAGAGAACTTGCAAATTCGATAAAGAAAAGTGGCATTATACAGCCTATCGTGGTACGCAAAGATTCAAATGATGATGGTTATGAAATAATAGCTGGAGAACGTCGTTGGCGAGCAAGCAAGATTGCAAATCTTGATAGTGCACCGGTTATCATAAAAGATCTGAGCGACAAGGAATGCTTGGAAGTATCCATTATTGAAAACATACAAAGGCAAGATATTAATCCAATAGAGGAAGGTGAAGCTTACAGAAAACTGATAGATGAGTTTTTCTATACACATGAGGAATTAGCTTCAGCTATAGGCAAAAGCCGCAGCCACATAACCAATATGATTCGGATGTTGTTGCTCCCTGATAGGGTGAAAACAATGATCAATGAGAAAAAATTGTCTATGGGTCATGCAAGAGCGTTGATTAATGTTGAAAATGCGGAAAGTATTGCAGAAAAAATAGTTTCTCAGGGCTTAAGCGTTAGACAAACTGAAAAACTGATAAAGGACCTACATCAAAACAACAATCAAAAAGAGCAGAGATATACTAGAAATCAAGATATGACAGTAATAGAAGGCGCTATATCTTCTCAACTTGGTTTAAAGATCAAAATTAATGACAACAATTCTAAGGGTAAAGTTATGATACGGTATGATAATCCAAATGAATTGGATTTGATATTGAAAATTTTGAATAGGAAACTTGAGGCATAGCTAGTAGTTGGCTAGCAAAGCAACAAACCAATATCAACTGTTGGTGTCATGAAAGTAGCTGACACTGGAATCCAGGAATTTTATTAAGTTGGTAAGCATAAAAGTATAACTTCTACGTCATACCGCCGCGGTATCCGCTAACAAGCAGCGGGATGACGATTGTCAGGGTAGCTGTCATCCCAGTGCCCTGACTACTTGGATCCAGGAAAAAGAATGGTGTCATCCAAGTGGCTGACACTGGGATCCAGAAGACTTAATTTCAACCAAGTGGCTGCATAATAAAGGCTGGATTCCAGTGTCACGCACTGGGATGACACCCTAGTAGAAATCGTTTTTGTAATTGCAACATTCGTGCAATCTTTAGCCATAAATATTAAGAAATTTACCAAATGAAAAAAAAGGCAAAAGAAGCCCTGGGGTTATTATCCGCTTTAAAATATTGGCGTTTTTTATGTTTTAAACGCTTGAAAAGCAAGATTAAGCTGCTTTTAATTGCAACTAACTTACGCTGCAAATGTTTAAGAAGTTTACTAAGCAGAAAAAAAGACAAAGAACCCCCGAGTTAGCTAGTCTTTTACTATCTCTGTCGAGTATTGGCATTTTTTGATGTCTTGTAACGCTTTATAAGCGCGTTCAGCTTATTTAGATAAAAATCTAGATGTAGATGAAGTTTTGTCAAGACATACAGTATCTATATACTGCAAAAAATTGAACATAAGACGCCGATACATTAAGTAATCCTTACCTTTTAATCTGCAGATTGGCGAAAGCAAATACAATAGCTTCACTATCATGATAAGGGCGCTGGCGAAGGGTGTCAAGTAAGTTTTTTCGTTTCATCCGATGCGCTGCCAAAAGCTATGCAAAAAGTCCAATGAGTTAACTCCCATATATCCTGAGTAATTCTTGTGCATTAGCTTTGATTAGGATAGGGCATTTTCTATCATTTAATAGGGAACGCAATATTTCAGTTGCACCTTTAATGTCGTTATTATGTATCTTTACTACAGCGATAGCTTCTTGGCTTGAATAAGGATACACTGTGCTTGATTCTAAATTATCAATTTTGTCTTTATTTATTTTTTCACCGTTGGAGTGAAGTAAGCTCATTACTTCTAAATATTGTGCTAACTCACGCAAAACATTAGGAGCATCTTTATCATCTGCCAAATCATTATAAATAGATGCTGTGTCTGTTGGCATTGAATCTGAGATATGATTGAATGCGCGTTCAAAATTTGCTAAATACTCCCAATTTGAATCTATTTCTTCTAGCAGCGGCTTATTATCTTTTTTTAAGAATAATACTTCGTAAAACTTGTCACCTGCAGTTATAGATTGTTTTGTGTTATCAATGTTGCGCAATAAGTATAATGTGATGCCAACTAACATTGGCGCGAGTGCAAGCAGAAAGATGTATTTTTTCATGGTAATATTCTGAATAGTTATATATTTATACATTAATGCTTTTGATTTGCAAAAACATATTGACATAGTGATTATATCACATAATAATATTCTTAAAGTTGTTTGAATAGTTGGAGATTAAAATATTTCTAAAGTAGAAATAAAGACAGCAGTATTAAGCTAAATTATTTTTTGTCGGATTTATCCGATGTACCCTCAACCTTTTATAGGTTGAAGTCTAAATTTGAGAGTTTGATCCTAGCTCAGAATGAACGCTGGCGGCAGGCCTAACACATGCAAGTCGAACGGAGTTATATTGTAGCTTGCTATGGTATAACTTAGTGGCAGACGGGTGAGTAATGTATAGGAATCTACCTAGTAGTACGGAATAATTGTTGGAAACGGCAACTAATACCGTATACGCCCTACGGGGGAAAAATTTATTGCTATTAGATGAGCCTATATTAGATTAGCTAGTTGGTGGAGTAAAGGCCTACCAAGGCAATGATCTATAGCTGATCTGAGAGGATGATCAGCCACACTGGGACTGAGATACGGCCCAGACTCCTACGGGAGGCAGCAGTGGGGAATATTGGACAATGGGGGAAACCCTGATCCAGCAATGCCGCGTGAGTGAAGAAGGCCTTTGGGTTGTAAAGCTCTTTTAGTGAGGAAGATAATGACGGTACCCGCAGAAGAAGCCCCGGCTAACTCCGTGCCAGCAGCCGCGGTAATACGGAGGGGGCTAGCGTTATTCGGAATTACTGGGCGTAAAGGGCGCGTAGGCGGATTAGTAAGTTAAAAGTGAAATCCCAAGGCTCAACCTTGGAATTGCTTTTAAAACTGCTAATCTAGAGATTGAAAGAGGGTTGTGGAATTCTCAGTGTAGAGGTGAAATTCGTAGATATTGGGAGGAACACCAGTGGCGAAGGCGGCTATCTGGTTCATAACTGACGCTGAGGCGCGAAAGCGTGGGGAGCAAACAGGATTAGATACCCTGGTAGTCCACGCTGTAAACGATGAGTGCTAGATGTTGGGTAAGTTTTACTTTCAGTGTCGCAGCTAACGCGTTAAGCACTCCGCCTGGGGAGTACGGCCGCAAGGTTGAAACTCAAAGGAATTGACGGGGACCCGCACAAGCGGTGGAGCATGTGGTTTAATTCGATGCAACGCGAAGAACCTTACCACTCCTTGACATGGAAATTATACCTATTCGAAGGGATAGGGTCGGTTCGGCCGGGTTTCACACAGGTGCTGCATGGCTGTCGTCAGCTCGTGTCGTGAGATGTTGGGTTAAGTCCCGCAACGAGCGCAACCCTTATCTTTAGTTGCCAGCATGTTAAGTTGGGCACTCTAATGAGACTGCCGGTGACAAACCGGAGGAAGGTGGGGATGACGTCAAGTCCTCATGCCCCTTATGACCTGGGCTACACACGTGCTACAATGGACGGTACAACGAGTTGCGAAACCGCGAGGTCAAGCTAATCTCTTAAAGCCGTTCTCAGTTCGGATTGCAGGCTGCAACTCGCCTGCATGAAGTTGGAATCGCTAGTAATCGTGGATCAGCATGCCACGGTGAATACGTTCCCGGGTCTTGTACACACCGCCCGTCACACCATGGGAATTGGTTTCACTCGAAGCTAACGACCTAACCGCAAGGAGGGAGTTATTTAAAGTGGGATCGGTGACTGGGGTGAAGTCGTAACAAGGTAGCAGTAGGGGAATCTGCAGCTGGATTACCTCCTTAGGCTTTGCACATAATTTACCATTTTTAATGATGGTGTTGTTATGTGCTATACTGCTGTCTTTACTTCTACTTTATTTTAATTTCCCGATAACGGAATTTTATGAGTGATAGACCTCTTTCTCCACATTTACAAATATATAAAGTACAAGTTACTAGTTTTTTCTCTATTATGCATAGATTGACTGGTATCTTGCTATTCCTTTTATTAATGATACTTTCTTGGTATTTCATATTACATGTTTACTTTCCTGAGTTACTTATAGTAAGGTACTTAAATGCATTATTATTCACTCCTGTTGCTAAATTAGCTTATGTCTTATGTTTTATAAGTTTTGTATATCATTTTCTTAATGGTATTCGTCATTTATTGTGGGATGTTGGGCTTAATTTAGAAATTACTGGCGTTTCAAGGAGTGCTATACTGCTGACAGTAACGCTACTTCTTTCTACTATGGCTTTTTTATTTATGTTTATATGAGTCAGTCTGGAAATTCAGTACATCATTGGTGGGTTCAGCGTGTTTCTGCGGTAATTTTACTGTTCCTGTTTCCTTGGTTTATCTATTCATTTTCTTGCACATTTTATACTGATAGCTCTTTGTCTTTTAGTGAAAAATTTATTAATCACCCTCTAGAGCTTTTATTTTTTGTTGTATTGTTGTTTTGCATTTTTTGGCACGCAGTTCTTGGAATGCAGGTAGTATGCGAAGATTATATACACAGCGTACCTTTGAGGATTTTTACAATTACATGCATAAAGTACTTATCAAGCATTACTTATATAACCCTCGCTTTTACAATCTTTATCTTCTACAGGCATATTTTCTTGTAAAATCACCGGTGCTGTGTTAATATATTATTAGTGTACTAGTTTTATTATTGAACTATAGCATTATAGCGATTTTGGTTTGACAATATGTTTGAAGCATTAAAAAAGGGAGCAATAGATCTTACACTTAAAGCAAAAGGTCTGCTTACTTCACCTGAATCTCAAGTTTACGTCGAAGACCTTAGAAAGGTAATGATGTATGATGGAAGGAAATGCCAGTATCCAAAAAATTATGATCAAATTGTACAGTCTGCTAAAATCATAGAAAACAGGGATATGCATGGAAATGCTATACTAGATAAAGATAAAAATCCAACCTATAAACTTTTGTATGGTCAAAAAGATGAGAATGGAGAACAACCAAGTTTCAGATTATCTTTAGTTACCAAAGATAAAGATAATGATAGATCTTATTTTACTATCAATTATATAGACAATCAGGGTAAGCAAATTCCGATAAATGAGTTGCATAAGTCATATTTTGAGCCATTAGGCTTTTCGAGAATGGATTTGAAAAAACACGTGCCAATTTTTGAAGCTGAAAAAACTAAGGATCCTCAATATCCATTTGAATTAACTAATTCTTCTGTGCTAACTAAAGAGGTAAAAAATAAAGAAGGTAAAGTTCAGGAAGTTGTTGATGAAAAAGGAAGAAATGGAGAATTATTATACACTAGTGATTACAAGAAGCTAAGCACCCATTTTTCAGAAATTAGAGATCAGAATGGTAATCTAGAGCTAGATAAAAGTCTTATATCTGTTCCTATCGTTTTTGCTACAAGTTTAGCTAAAGTTTGTACTAAATTGTTGACTTCTCTTCCTATAAAGTTAGGGGAGCATTTAATAAGCGAACAAAACCCAATTGCAAAGTCTTTTGGTTATCTTTTATTTACTCCTGCAATGGCAGTAAAAAATTTAGTGGATATGGGAGCTACCATACTTAAGGCTCCAATTTTATTGTTTGTAGCAAATGAGAAAAAATATGGTGATGCTTACTACACCATGTGGAAACACCAACTGAAAGGATGTTTGGAAGAAGCAAAAAGTGACTTTAATGTTATTAAAGGTGAAGAAAGGCTAAAGCCGGATCATGGGAATCGTGATTCACTAGTGGGCACATGGGATGAGCTTAACGCTAGAAGGCCAAAGAAACAAGGGGATGATAAAGAAGTTAGCAAGAGTAATGAAATACTAAAGAGTCCTGAGGAAGAACAAAATAAGGGTAATGAAATATTAAGTGATAAAAGAAAAGGTCATGTTGAGGAATTACAAAATAGAAGAAATTCACAGCAAGGGCAAGGCGCTACACATGATCACTCTCATTAGCAATTACTTTAAATCAACATTTACTTTCTTTATTAACTATTCCACAACAAAAACTTGCATGTATTTTGCCCTCAGTATAAGATATTAATTATTTAATTAATATCTTAACTAAATGCGCCCTGTAATATTGTGTGGTGGTAGTGGTAGCAGACTTTGGCCTTTATCTAAGCCAAAGCAATTTCAGAAAATATTTAGTCAGAACACTATGTTTCACAACACTTTGTTGAGGCTAAAAAGCGATTATATGCCGCCCATAATTGCTACAAATATACAGTACGAGTCATTAGTGATGGAGGAATTGCATGTACTGCAAGAATATAAAGTGATTTTCGAACCAGTGAAAATTGGAACAGCAGCGGCAATATTAATTGCTGCACTTCTCTGCAATGAAAACGAGACAATGTTAATTCTGCCTTCAGACCATTTTATAGGTGATTTGAATAGTTTTTATGCTTCTGCTCAAAAAGCGTCTAAGTTAGCCTCTGAAACTAACTCTATAGTCACTTTTGGGGTTAAGCCTCATGAATTCAATTCTGAATACGGCTATATAAATGCAGTATATGATCAGAAAGAAAAATGTCATATAGTGAAAGATTTTACAGAAAAGCCCGAGTGTAAGTTAAGTAACGATCATTATTGGAACTCTGGAATATTTGTGTTTAGAGGTTGTCCGGAAACAAGTAAAAGGCTATAATATCTGAAATTTTAGTACGGGGTAAAGATGAGAAAAAAGTATCCAACAGATCTAAGCGAAAGGGAATGGGCAAGAATAGAAAAACACTTCAGAGTATCATACAAGAAAGGAGGAAGGCCGCCAAAGTATAGCAAAAGAGAAATATTAGAAGCAATTTTCTATGTATTGCGTACAGGGTGTCAATGGTGGTATTTACCAAATGATTTTCCGCTATGGAAGACTGTGTATGAGCAGTTCAGGCAATGGAAGAAGCAGGGAATTTTTGAGAAAATGAATTATGAAATTACAAAATATAGTAGAAGAAAAATAGGAAGGAATGAGCAGCCGAGTGCCTGTATAGTAGATAGTCAATCTGTAAAGACTACAGAAAAGGGGGGATCAAAGGCTATGATGGAAGTAAAAAAGTAAAGGGTAGAAAAAGGCATATAATTACAGACACTCAGGGTTTTATACTAGGTTGTTACGTAGGCGCTGCTAACGAAAATGATAGAGATGGTATGAAAATAGCATTAAACAATATGAGAACAAAATATACTAAAGTTAAAAAAATGTGGGCTGACATGGGATACCAAGGAAGAAATTTAAAGAATCACATAAAGGAAGAATATGACATAGATATTGAAATTGTTAAAAGGCCTCCATGTAGATTTTGGGTGCACAAAGATACGCCACCTGAGCTACTACCAACAAGAGAACAAGGGTTTAAAGTACAGCCAAGAAGATGGGTTGTAGAAAGGACTTTTGCTTGGGTTAATAGGAATAGAAGGCTATCGAAGGAGTATGATTTACTCACAACATCCGCTGAGAATTTCATATACCTAGCTATGAGTAGGGTTATGTTAAAGAGGGAATATGCTTGAATTTACTAGTTTCCGGACAACCTCTAAGAAGTTAGACAAAAACCAAAAGTAGTAGGAACTGTTCCTAAATCAACTAAAGATAAACCTGAATTACCACTAAAACTTAAAAAGTTAGGTCATACTGATCAAAAATCAAGCACAAAGCTAGAAATGGTAGTATCTTCTATGGAAAAAGAAATTAATTATAATATCGATATTAAAGTACAAGAGATAAGAAAAAAATTCAAACAAAATCAAGCAAAAGAAAGTCCTAATGCGCAAACTATTGAAAGCAGGACCCCTCCTGTTGCACAAGTGAATATAGATGTGGAGAAAAAAACTAGGCCATCACCAAAAGTTGCTTCCCAATCTCGCTTATTTCCAATGAGGGATGAAATATCTCAGATGAATCCCTTATCAGCAAAATCTGATCCGAGACCTCATGTTAGCAAAAATGCTCTTCTCACAGATGTAAATGTAAAGCAACTAGTTGTACAATTTGAAAATTATGGAAGGAAAGAATTATAACTTATTGAATAAACCCAATAATATTCTTGATTTTTTCTATGTTATAAAAGCACAAGCTCTCCACTTGAAATAGTTGAATTTCAGATAGGAGAGCATTTATCTGATAATGATATAGTGAGGTTGGATGATGTATATGGAAGATTTTGAAATTCTAATGTTAAAGATACTCTATAAGTCTGCTAAATTTAAGGAAGCAAAAATCTCTAGTTTTTAAATAAAGAAAAGTCTACAATTATACGAAGTTTCAAAAATATAATGTCTAACCTCAAAATATTTTGTAATGTCCATTGCCTTTGAAATTACTATGGCTGCTTGCTATTTGCGAGCAAGAAATGCCAGATTTTGCTCTATAATGACTTTGTTCTCTATTATCGGCATTGCCCTTGGAGTTGCAACACTAATAGTGGTGATGTCTGTGATGAACGGATTCAGAGCAAAGTTGCTTGACTCAATACTTGGCATTGATGGCCATATTAACGTTTATTTTGATAGGAACATAAATTCAGATTACTACGCAGTTTCAAAATCTATTGAGAGAATTCCTGGTATATTAAAAGCTACTCCTATGACCAATGATCAAGTTATTATTGTAGCAAATGGTAAAATTGCAGGTAGCGTAGTGCGAGGTGTGTCAACTAAAGATTTGCTTGATAGTACTGCCGTTACAAATAATGTAATTATAGGTGATGTAAAAAAATTTGATGAAGGGATAATAATAGGAGCACGCTTAGCGGAAGTTTTGAACATTGACTATGGCGACGAAATTACGTTTATATCATCTGAAGAATTTGATGCATTACTTGGTGAAATGCCGCGAATGAAAAAATATAAAGTTATAGCAATATTTGATATGGGTATGTTTGAGTATGATAATACCTTGATATATATGCCTCTAAAATCAGCACAAGCCTTTTTTAATTATAAAAATAGCATAAAAAATATAGAAGTACTTGTAGACGACGTTACTAGAGCTGATAAGCTGGCAGATGCTATAGAAAAAGAAATAGGAATGGAAGCTGAAAGTTGGCAATCACAGCAAAGCCATTATTTTAGTGCTTTAAAAACTGAAAGAAATGTGATGTTTTTAATTCTCACTTTGATTATAGTTGTAGCAGCGTTTAATATTATCTCAAATTTAATGATGATAGTGCAAGAAAAGAAATCCGCGATTGCAATTATGCGTACATTTGGTGCAACAAGTGGAAGCATTATGCGTATATTTTGCGCTTGTGGTCTATTAATCGGTTTTACGGGAACTTGTCTTGGCTGTATTATAGGTGTCGTTTTTTCTCTCAATATCGAAAGCATTAGAGTGTTTTTAGAAAACATTACTAACGTCAAGCTGTTTGATCCTATGATATACTTTTTTTCAAGTTTGCCAGTGATATTAGTACCCCAAGACGTAGTAAATATTTCTGCACTTGCGTTACTCTTATCATTTTTAGCGACAATTGCTCCTGCGTTGCAGGCAGCTGCACAAGATCCTGCGGAGATACTACGTTATGAATGATACTCAGCAAAAGTACATAGGTTGGTTCTTAATTGTATTGTTATTTACCGGTTACATCACAATAAATAACATAATCTTTTTAAAAATAAATCAGCAAGAGAGTGAAAACAATGTGAAAGCTTTAACGGAAAACATGGATGAATTTAGAATGTTGCTTGAAGTTAATCAATCTAGAATAGAAAAAAAGATATTTGACCTCAAGAGAAGTCAGCATACTCAATGTGAGCAAGGTGATAATAACTCAAGATGTAAGAACCTTGCAAAATTGCTATTACTTGTGGTTAAAATGAAGAATTCGTTATTGCGAGAAGCAAAATTTGATAACCATATAAATTCAATAAAGCCTTTGATATCAGAGCTTGACGATCCAGAGATAGAAAATGCAGTAGATGAATTAGAAAATTTGAAAGAGATAAATACCTTACACGAATTGAAGTTATCTTTTGAAAAAACTATTGATACTATCGATTACAACAAAAGTACATTGTCTAAAAAAATCATTTCAAACTGGATAAAGGTAGACGACCGAAATGATCCATTAAGAGTAAAATTCGCAGAAATTGAGGAGTCAATAAATGATAATGATTGGCAAAATATAACTGTTACAGTAAGCAATTTAACGCATTCAGAATTCAAGCTATGGCTGAATAAATTGAATGGTTTTATTGTAGCTTCTAAGAATATTTCAACAATATATCATCACTTATTACAATATATCTCATGATTTATTTTATAATTTTCGCTTTTTCGTTTTTATTTGGTATATGGGTCAAGGTAAGTGGTGAAGTAATAAAATTGGAATTAGGCAATTACACTATAAGTATTGATCTATATTTCATTATTTTTACTTGTGTAGTTTTATTATTTTTATTAATTACACTTGTACGCTTTTTTTCCTCCATTTCATCAACATTTGCCAACATAAGAAATAGAAGAAGGGATAGGGAAGAATTGCTTCTCTTTGAAGCTTTCTTTAGCATAGACTTAGACAATATAGAGAATGCCCAAAAGCTAGTTAAAAGTCTGAGTGAGGAGAGCGATAGGTTGTCTTTAATAAAGCTCTTTAACTCAGGTAAGACGGGAAATTACAGCTTTTTCAGTAACGGTTTAACAAATATTGCAAATAAAAATCGTAACTTAGCTCTACTTCTAGCCAATAAGCTGATTGTCCACCTCAAACAAGAAAAAGTAGTCTTTCAAAAATTTATAGAATATTGCTCTAGTTCAATTAACGATAAAATGCTATCTATTCCCTTTCAAATAGAGCATTGCATATTGAAAGAAGATTGGATTAATGCAATTTTGAGGTTGAAGGAAGCAGTTAAGTCCAATATTTTTCTCCCCTTTGATCATAAAGAAATGTTTGCAGTGTTTTATTGCGCTTTAGCAAAGCAATATGAAAGTAAAGGAAATTTTAAGGAGGCTATAAAGTCTTTATTTAGAGCACAACGTTATAGTGCAATTTTTCAGCCCATCAATTATTTGAAGGCAGAATTATATATTAAACTTGGAAAAATCAGAAAAGCTTCTGCAGTGCTAGAGGCAGAGTATACAGTAAATCCTACTCCTCAGTCAGCTAAAATGTACATCAATTTAAATAGTAAAGGTGCTGAAAGACTATACAACTTACGCCCTGATTATTATTTTAGTTACTGTTTACTTGCTTTGTCCTCAATGAGTTCAGGTAAATATGATCTTGCAAGTCAATATTTAGATACTGCTATGAAAAAAGCTAATTACATGTCAATCTACTTTATTGTAATACAACTCAAGGTTACATTGCAAGAACACGACAAGGTAATTTATTGGCTAAACAAGATGGGCTCAGAAGCTTTGCCTGATCCAGGCTGGAAATGTAAAAATTGTAACAGGGAACTAGAACAATGGGATCATAAGTGTTCAAGTTGTAATAGTTTTAATTGTGTTTATTATATATTATAAAATTCCACAAAGTGTAGAAATTACCATTAGGCTACTTTCACATTGATATTGCTGAAGTTAGAGCACTTTCTTAATATAATCCTTATCTCCAAACAATAAACCTGCAAGTTTCTTAGCTAGACTTGGTTTTAATGTCAAAAAAACTTGCTTTTAGACACTAACAGTTATATATTTTAATAAATCAGGGTTGTATACAAAATGAAGAGCTTAAAGGAATTATCCTTAAGAATTAAGAATATTAGGTCTGTACAGAAAACCACGAAAATAATGCAAATGGTTTCTGCAGCAAAGTTGTTACAAAGCCAAAAGAAGTTATTAAATTCAAAATTATATGTATCTAAGCTGCATAACATTATTTTTTCATTAATGCTATCAGTTGATCAAGAATTACTGGCAAAAATTCTAAATGTCAGTAACGACGGTTCTTACCTAGTATTCATTATTGCGTCTGATCGTGGCTTGTGCGGCAACTTTAACTCTTCTATTGTCAAATTTAGTCAAGAGCGTGTAAATAAGTCAATCGCAAATGGCAAAAAAGTAGATATTGTATTTCTTGGTAAAAAAGCTTTTGATGTAGGTAAAAATAGATTTGACTCTAAAAGTATCTTAAAAATTGAAAATAGTAAGGGAATCACGCTAAAGCACGTAGAAGCTTTGGTTGATGGTATAGATTTAAGTAAATACGATAAAGTTAAAGTTTTTTATAGTAAATTCTATAATACCTTCACGCAAAAACCAATGTTGGAAACAATAAAACCATGGAGTAAAGACTCATCCTTGATTGATAGCTCTCTGGCTGGTCCAACAACAGATTACGGCTATGAGTATGAACCACAAAATATTGAATTTATTTTAAAATCTTTGGTTCAAGATTACGTTGTAATTGCTCTTTACTCTGCTTTACTTGAAAGTGCAACGAGTGAGAATAGTGCTAGAATGGTTGCTATGGAATCAGCAAACAGAAACACTAAAGAGATACTGAACAAATTAGCATTGCTTTATAATCGTTCTCGTCAAGCAGCGATTACGACTGATTTAATTGAAGTTATAGGTGGTGCAGAATCTTTATAGAAATCTAAGGAATAGAAAATGAATATATTAAATATTGCAGCAGATATTACTAAACTAATAAAAAAGCAAAATCAAGATGCGGAAGTTACAATATATGAAACTAATAAGACTTCAGTTTCTCAGCGTCTATCAAAAATTGAGCAAATATCACAATCTAAAAATTGCACTGTAGGAATCAGAGCTATAGCAGGTAAAAACAAAGCTGCGTATATTTCTACAAACGATTTGAATAATCTGAGTGATACAGTAAGCCAAGTGGTAGAAATGGCAAAGAATGCGCCAGAAGATCCTTGCATTAATTTTGCTGTAAATGGTAGTAATTATATCTCTTCTGCAGATTTAAGTATCTCAGATAATAATGTTGTAACCGTTGATAACCTAAAAGAAATTGCTGAAGCTGCAGAAAATTCAGCCCTTGCACATAAGAGTATCACTAATTCTGAAGGAGCCTCTTCTTCATACGCTTTAGTGAATACAGTATTATCGACTGTTTCTGGTTTTATTGGCTCGTTTAGTAAATCAACCTTTGCTAATCAGGTCTCTGTTGTTGCTGGAAGAGAAAGTGAAATGAAGGTTGGTTACGATTATGATATAGCATGTAATTTTAGTGATTTAAAGTTGCCAGAGTTAATGGGAAAAGAAGCAGCAAAAAGAGCAGTTGATCAATTGAATTCACGTACAATGAAAACTGGTAAATTTCCAGTTATTTTTGAAAAAAGAGCAGCAAAAGGGCTAGTAAAAAGTTTTGCTTCTGCTATAAATGGGAGCAGTATTATAAGCAACAGTTCTTTCTTGAGGGGTAGTTTAAACGCTCAGATTTTCAACGATAGAATTAATATTATCGATGATCCATTGTTGCCAAGAGGCATAGCATCGAGACCATTTGATGGAGAAGGGATAACTAGCAAGAAAAATATATTTGTAAAAAACGGAATATTACAAAATTGGATTTTAGACTTATACTCGGCTAGAAAATTAGACTCAGAAACAACCGGAAGTGCAACTCGTGCAAGTAATGCTGCAGTTATTCCTGCAGCTAGTAACCTCTACATTGAGAAAGGTGATGTATCGTTTGAAGAATTAATTCAGGAAGTGAAAGAGGGAATATATGTAACTGATTTATTTGGTTTTGGTGTCAATTTAATCAATGGCGATTACAGCCAAGGCGCTTCCGGATTTTTTATAGAAAATGGAAAAATAACGTATCCAATACATGAGATTACCATTGCTAGCAATTTGAAGGATATGTTTAGCAATTTAGTCGTTGCAGATGATCTAACTTTTTGTGGGCAATTTAATTCACCAACGATTAAAGTTAGCGAAATGACGGTTGCAGGTTCGCTTAACGATTAAAAAATTTATTTGCATCAAGTACAACAATTGTGTATTATTGTCATGTAATGTTAAGAATAGACTATGGAGTATAAAGGTTTAGTTTCAATAGCTAAGCTTAAAGCATTCTCAATCGTAATTTCAAAGTTTTTCATCACATTAGTAATGTTAGTTAATAATTTAGGAGTTGTTTAAATGGAATTTGGTAATGTAAAATGGTTTAATGCCGAAAAAGGCTATGGTTTCATCAAGCCAGAAGGTAAAGGGGGTGACGTTTTTGTACATATTAGCACATTGGAACGTTCGGGAATAAGACCTGAGGCACTTAAAGGAGAGAATAAAGAGAAGGGAATAAAAGGAGAAAGGGTGAGTTATGAGGTGAAAGAGGAGCGCGGTAGAAACGGAGAAGATAAAAAATCTGCAATAAATTTAAGATTGGAAGATTAATCTATTATGAAGTCTTTTAACAGGATTAACGTATTGTGAATAATTTTCATGAGATGGGTCTCCCAGCTTCGCTTAGACAAGCTCTAGATAAAAATAATCTTTTCGTCCCAACTCCGATTCAAATACAAGCGATTCCCTTAGCGCTACAAGGTAAAGATATTCTCGGATCTGCTCAAACGGGGACTGGAAAAACTTTAGCATTTGCTATTCCGTTGGTTGCTAAGTTGCTGAATGAGCCTAACACTGGTTCAGCTTTAGTCATCGTGCCAACCAGAGAGCTTGCGCATCAGGTAACAAATGAGATAAGAAAACTCTTATCTCAAAATTCTGCACTAAGGGTCGCTTTGTTGATTGGTGGTGAGCCTATTTTTAGGCAGCTAAATCAGCTTCAGAAAAAACCACAAATTGTAATAGGTACTCCTGGTCGTATTATAGACCATATTGAGCGTAAAACTTTGATTACTCGCAATGTTAGCGTTCTTGTGCTTGATGAAACGGATCGTATGTTTGATATGGGCTTTGGAGTTCAGATTGAAGAAATTATGAAGCATTTGCCTAAAATAAGGCAAACTCTTATGTTTTCTGCAACTCTTCCTGGAGATATAGTAAAACTTGCTGAGAAGTACCTTAATCGACCAGAACGTATTTCTGTTGATTGTGAGGTTACAACTTCTGTAAAAATTAAGCAAGAAATTGTTTATGCATCAGAATCAGAAAAATATGAAAAGCTTGTTACACAACTATGTCAGCGCGAAGGATCAATCATTATCTTTGTCAAAACAAAGCGAGGAGCGGATCAGCTAGCTAACAGATTGGACAAAGATGACTATAGCGCTTTAGCAATTCATGGTGATTTAAGGCAGCACAAGCGCGAAAGGGTCATTAATTCTTTTCGTCGTGGCCGTAATCAAATCATGGTTGCAACAGATGTTGCTTCTCGCGGCCTTGATATTCCCCACATTCAACATGTTATCAATTATGATGCACCACAATCGCAAGCTGACTATATTCATCGTATAGGTAGAACTGCACGCGCTGGAGCTGAAGGGTATGCGCTATCTTTTGTTACACCTCAAGATAAGAGAAGACTGCCTGCACTGGCAGACAAAGAAGGAGAGCTAAATTTTGATTGTAGTGTGCAATTTAAAAAACGTAACAGCAAAAAGGTCTTTAAAAGGCCAAGTACGTTAAAGACTAAATACGGTAGAAAAAAGATCAATGCATTTAAGAAGAAAAGCAGAGTACTAGAAAAAGCGTATTAAATAGGATTTACCTACAATTTGATAAGCGTAAAACTCGTCATTCCGCTACTCATTAGCGGAATCTATGCTGAGATATTGCGGTGCTATGACGTAGATCCAGAGTGGGATTCAAATTGGCTACAGCGAACTGCTGGATTTCAATTTTTTTAATAATTGTGTGCTATTCATTATATATGAGTTCCCACTTTTAAAGAGAATAGGAGATGATTTCCAAAAACTTAGAGGCAAGTTTGAATAGAGCACTATTCATTGCTTCTAATTTTAATCTTAAATATGCGAAAGTAGAACATTTATTGCTGGCGTTAACTAAAGACGTGGATGTAAATTACGTTTTATCAAGATGTAATATCAGAGCTGATGAAATCATCAGTATGGATAACATTCTATCAAGATGCAATATTAAGGCTAATGATTATAATAATAATATAAAAGGGTTTTTACAAAGCAGTTCTGAATTGATTATCAGTGGAGTTAAACCTAGCTCAATGTTTCAATGCATAATACACAGAGCAATAATACGGGCTCATAGCTTGGGGAAAAAAGAAATAAATGGAGCAAGTGTTCTAGTAGAAATTTTGTCTGGGCAAGATTTATACGTTGAAGATCTATTGCAGAAACAAAGTGCGAAAGATTCCAATTTGATTTACCACATATCTAACATGAAATACTCTAACGATATAGATGAATACACCACTAATCATAAAGTAAAACTTGATAAAAATAATGATGCTCCTACTACAGTAAATAAAGGTGAGCTACTAAAAGATGAGGAAATTCTACAAAGTTATTGTAAAAATTTAAATGACTATGCAAGAAGCAAAAAAATAGATTATGTTATTGGTCGTGATTATGAATTAAATCGCACTATAGAAATATTATTGAGGCGTAGAAAAAACAACCCTTTATATGTTGGAGATCCAGGTGTTGGCAAAACCACAATAGTTGAGGGTTTGGTACTCAAAATCATTGAAAACAGTGTTCCAAGTGCGCTCAGGTCCAGTATAATTTATGCTTTGGATTTAGGGTCACTCCTTGCAGGGACACGCTATAGAGGTGATTTTGAAGAGAGAATAAAATCTATAATAAAAGCGATTGAGGCAAAACCAGGTGCTATCCTTTTTATTGACGAAATACACACTATCATTGGAGCAGGTTCTACAAGTGGTAGCTTTCTTGATGCAGGTAACCTACTCAAACCTGCGCTTGCAAGAGGTACACTGCGTTGTATAGGTGCAACTACATATAGAGAATACAGCAATAGTTTTGAAAAAGATAAAGCATTAGCGAGGAGGTTTCAAAAAATTAATGTTAAGGAATCTTCTGTTAACGAAACGATAAAGATACTAGATGGTATAAAGCACTACTATGAAGGGTATCATGGAGTATATTATACAAAGAATGCCATTAGGTCTGCGGCTGAACTTTCGCATAAGTATATTACTGGGCGAATATTACCTGATAAAGCGGTTGATGTTATTGATGAGGCAGGGGCATATTGTAAATTGCTAAGAAACAGGGGTAAAATTGTAAATAGTAGAGATATTAAGAATACCATTACTAGAATTACAAATGTGCCTTGCGGATCTGAATCTGATGATTTGCAGAAAGTAAAGTCTTTAAAAGCTAATCTAGAGAAGGTGATTTTTGGCCAAGAGCAGGCAATAGAATCTCTTGTTAATTCTATTAAAATTGCTAAATCTGGGTTGAGAAATTACAATAAGCCTTTAGCAAATTATCTTTTTGCAGGGCCAACCGGTGTTGGTAAAACCGAGCTAGCAAAACAATTAGCAGAAAGCATGGGCATGAATCTTATACGCTTTGATATGTCCGAATATATTGAGTCTCATACGATATCAAGGATGATTGGTTCTCCTCCTGGATATGTAGGTTATGATCAGGGTGGATTACTCACAGAGTCTGTATCTAATAATCAATATAGTGTTGTGCTGCTTGATGAAATTGAAAAGGCTCATAGCGATATCTATAATATATTGCTACAAATTATGGATTATGGTTGCGTTACAGACACTTACGGACGTAAAGTTAACTTTTCCAATATAATCTTAATTATGACAACTAATGCAGGAGCAGCTGAACGCAGCAAAAGTTTTGTTGGCTTTGGGCATAAAAAATTTAACACTGGTGATAGTGAAAAAGCGATAGAACAGGTTTTTAGCCCTGAATTTCGTAATCGTCTTGATGCGATTATTTCTTTTTCTGACTTAAATGCGGATATAATTCTGCATATTGTAGATAAATTTATTCAGGAACTGAAAAAGCAGCTGACGCAAAAAGGCATAAACTGCTTGGTAGAAGATGAAGTGAAATCTTATCTTGCACAAACAGGTTATAGTAAGGAAATGGGAGCACGTCCGATAGAGAGACTTATTGAAAAAGAGATAAAAAGTTACTTAGCGGAAGAAATACTGAATCGTAAATTAATAAAAGGAAAGAAATTAAGAATCTATATGAATAAAGTAGAAAATAAAATTGCTTTTGATATAGTTTAAAATCCTTGTATTGAACTTCATCTTTGTTACAATCTATAACTTAAATTCAATTTGAATTATAGTGATAAGTGATAAAGTAAAACAAGTCCTAAGCTACTACGAAAGTGAAAACCCTGGGGTAAAAGCAAATCTTACTCGTATTCTCATGCATGGAAAGCTTGGCGGCACTGGCAAGTTAGTGATTCTGCCAGTAGATCAAGGATTTGAGCATGGTCCAATTAAAAGTTTTGAAGTTAACCCTGATGCTTATGACCCACATTATCATTTTCAGCTTGCGGTTGATTCGGGAGTAAGTGCATATGCTGCTCCACTTGGTATGATTGAAGCTGGTGCTGCAACTTATGCTGGAATGCTCCCACTTATTTTGAAACTTAATAGTTCCAACTCTTTACATTCAAAGGATCTAACCTCTGATCAGGCAATAACCTCTTCTGTGAAAGATGCGCTGCGTTTGGGATGCTTAGCTGTCGGATTTACTATATATCCTGGTTCTGCTAAGTGTTTCGATATGATGGAGGAAGCCCGTGGAATCATAGCTGAAGCCAAATCTTATGGACTTGCAGTAGTGCTATGGTCTTATCCACGCGGTGAAGGGATTTCCAAAGAAGGTGAAACAGCAGTTGATGTTATTGCCTATGCTGCGCACATGGCAGCTTTGCTTGGCGCTAATATAATAAAAGTAAAACTTCCAACTAAATATTTGGAAAGGGAGAAAATAGAAACAGAAAATATTGAATCATTATCTAAAAGAATTGAATATGTTAAAAGGTCTTGTTTTGCAGGGAAAAGAATAGTAGTTTTTTCTGGTGGTGAATCGAAGGAAGTAGATAACATATACAATGAAGCGAAAGAAATTAAGCAGGGTGGCGGTAATGGTTCAATCATTGGACGTAACACTTTTCAACGCAAAAGGGAGGAGGCTTTATCTATGCTAAAAGATATAATGGATATCTACACATAAAAAACGGCTGGGTGGCAGAATGGCTTATGCGGAGGACTGCAAATCCTTTTATACCGGTTCAATTCCGGTCCCGGCCTCTTTCATTCTCTATATCTTGTAAAAGTTAACAGTAGCTTTAAGTGTGTAACCTATAGAGAAAGCTTGTCCATAGTAAAATCAATTTCTTTTCAAGTTATGGTTATACTCTTATAGCGTTTCATGGTAAAAAATAAACTAAAAATAAGCAAAGTGTTTTACAAACGTAATTTACTATTTTTACTACCGCCCGAAGTTGCTCACTCTTTGGCAATTATGGCATTAAAGAAAATGCCTTATAAGAATCCTATAGAGCTACCAGAATCTTTGAGTGTGAATTTTTTTGGTAATAAGCTCAGAAGCCCCGTAGGTCTGGCTGCAGGTTTTGACAAGAATGCAGAAGTTATAAGGCCTATGCTCTCATTTGGTTTTGGGTTTATTGAAACTGGTACTGTAACTCGTAATCCACAATATGGAAACAAAAAGCCAAGAATTTTTCGGTTAATTAAAGATCAAGGGGTAATTAACAGATTGGGATTTAACAATAAAGGAATAGACTATTTTCTTAAACAAATAGGTGAAACCAAGCTTGATGACTGCATTTTTGGCATCAACATAGGAAAAAACAGTACATCAAAGGACCAAATCAGCGATTATGTTGACTTAATAAAGATAGTATATGGAAAGAGCAATTATATAGTGCTGAACATCTCATCCCCAAACACGCCTAATTTACGCAATCTGCACAATAAGCAAGAATTATCGGAATTGTTGAAATCCGTAACTCTAACCCGAAAATCAATTGATAATTCTAAATCCATACCAATAATATTAAAAATCTCACCAGATGTAGATCAGCAAACGAAAGAAAATATCGCTGAGCTTGCGTTGGAATATAAGATTGACGGATTAACAGTAAGCAACACTACGGTAAGTAGAGATAATCTGCATTCTCACCATAATGAGAGTGGTGGGTTGAGTGGCAAACCGCTGTTTAAACTTTCAACCGAGTTATTGGGCGATATGTACAAATTTACTAAGGGCAAAATATTATTGATAGGGTGCGGAGGAATCTCAAGTGGTGCTGATGCATATAAAAAAATAAAGGCAGGAGCTTCTTTGGTGCAGTTGTACACTGCTCTCATATACCACGGACCTCAAGTTGTAAACAAAATTAATCTAGAACTTGCAGAACTAATAAGGAGAGATGGATTTAGTAACATTAATGAGGTGGTGGGTTGTATACATTAATTTTGAAAGTTGGTGGTATTATTTTAATAAAATAAAACTAATTCTCTGGTATAAAGGTGGTAGAAAGTGCTTTTCTTTTAAATAATGGGTATGAAGAGTTTGAATGATGCAATATCTAAGATCATTGATTATAAATTTACAAATTATGCAATATTAGAAGAGGCACTAACTCACCCAAGCGTAAATAAAAGGAATAGCAAAAACCAGATTGTAAGCTACGAAAGACTAGAGTTTTTGGGCGATAGTGTTTTGAATATGGTTGTATCTGCCACACTGTTTAAACTATTTCCTGAAGAAAAAGAAGGAGCATTGGCAAAAAGAAAGACGGATTTAGTTTGTGGCAACACCATTGCTAATGTTGCTAAAGAAATAAAATTAGGCAGCTTTATCATCATGAATAATAGTGAACGCTGCAATGGAGGGAGATGTAACTTAAAAAATTTAGAAAACTCGCTTGAAGCACTAATAGGTGCAATTTATATTGATGGCGGGCTTGAAAATGTTGAAAAATTTATTATCCAATATTGGGAAAAGCTAGCTAAAGGCATGCTTGCCCCCCCTCAAGATCCTAAAACCTCACTGCAAGAGTGGACTCAGAAAAACAAATTGCCTTTACCAGAGTATGAGCTTGTAAAACAAACTGGACCAGCGCACAATCCTGAATTTACTATATCAGTTTGCATAGAAGATTATGGTAAAGTTTCTGCATGCGCTTCTAGTAAAAAGATTGCTGAACAAAAAGCTGCTGAGTTGATGCTAGAAAAAATTGGAAAAGACGCTTCAGTTTAGGCAAAATAGGCATTAATGTAAATTTTAAGGAAGCTAATAGCGTTTAGGGTAAATGGTCAATTTAAGGAGAAGCATAGTATTATTCATAAAAAAGTTGATTTACCAAAAATCAAGCCTTATGTAGTGGAATATCAATGGCTGTTGTCGGAGATGCGGAAAAAAAGAAGTAGCAAGTTACCAAAAGGTGTTATGCCAGATACATTTGGTCCAAGAGTTGTTTTGTGAAGTTGACAGAGTCAATGAGAATGAAAGTTTTAAAAAATAGCATATTTTTTAATTATAAAAATTTGATATTAACTGTTGTTGGTTGATTGAGTAAAAACCAGTGAATGGTCACGTTAAAACATATTTTTAAATTTCTGCCAAAATCCTGGTTTATTATCATTAACCTTTGTAAATGTTATATTTAAACTGTATTTCGGATCATTTGGCACGTCGTATTTTATGCTAAATGTTGAAACTTTATCGTTATTGTAAATATGTACATCATCATATGATAGCTTTGTTGTGTAACACTTTACATACTTTTGCTTATCATGCACTAAATCACCTGACTCCCTTTCTAGTTCCACAAATTTCGTTTTTTTCTGACATTCCTTCATTTTTATTAAATCCTTATCTAGTGATATTGAAACTGGCAACGTATTTCCAGCATATTCTTTAGCTAAAAGTTCACTTTGAGGATACATTTTTATTTCCCTGCCAAAATGTGAGTCTATGAAATTATTACTCCAAAATTTATCGCCAGAATGCACGTACTCATCAGTAGCATACGGCACCCCACCATAATTGCATTGAACTTTGTAATCTCCAACACCGTTGTTTTGAAAAAAATCATGAATAGCAGTGTAGCGACCGGCAGCATCATTTATATAATCCATTACTTTATTCCTTAAATTTTTAGTTCATTATATCATAATCATTATGCCAATCAATCAAAAAAGCTCTCCCTTGCTGTTTTTAAAACTGATTTTGAGCAAGCGCTCTCGATTAGTTGGGAGCGTATTTGTAAGATTGTGACATTCGTGCCTCCCAGTTTTTCACATACTGCTGAATCAATTCAGGATAATCTGTAATAATTAATAAATTTTCAGCATTTCCTTTTTTAGCTGTCTTACTAAGGTTAAATGACCCTGTGATGACTTTTTGATTGTCAGCAATCATTATCTTATTATGAGCAATCTTTGGCTTATCATCGATCCAAATTGGTACTCCACCTGAAAATAATTCATTTATAACACTATATTTTGAGTAGAGTTGCGATTTATCTAAGATGACTTTAACATCAACACCGCGTTCTTTAGCATTAATCAAAGATTTTGCAACTGTTCCAAGAGTAAATGTATATTCTTGAACTAAGATAGATTTTTTAGACTGATCTATTACGTTGATTATCGGTACAGCACAATCTTCTCCAGGTGAAAAGCAAACCGTAGCTTTTGGGCAGGGCGAAAATATAAAACCCGCATAGTAATACAGAGAAAAACACATTAACAAGAATAAAAAGTGAAAAAGCCTCACAACAACCCACCCCCGGATATACGGCGATAGGCTACATTATAATTTAATCACCTGTCAATAGACTTCTTGCATAGTTTTTGGCAACAACCGTTAGAAACGAAAAAACTTACTTGACAAACTCCGCCAGCCCCCTTATCATGAAACTGAAGGTATTCAGTTATCTTCATCTGTGCAGATTAAACAGCAAGAAAACAACGTAGTTGGCGTCTTATTTTTAATTTTTTGCACTATGTGCACCTTATGTCTTCACAATATTTCTAGGTTTTTACCTACACAAGCTGAAACGCGCTTATAAGTCGTTTAAGACAGTATAGTACGCCAATTTGCAGGATTAGGGAGTGACAACTAGCTAACACGGGGTTTCTTTTGCCTTTTTTTCTGCTTAGTAAATTTCTTAAACATTTAAACTAAGGTGAGTTGCATTTAAAAGCAGCTAAATTGCAGTGTTTAAGACTTAAAAAACGCCAATGTTCTAAAATAGATATTAGCTGGGGCTTCTTTTGCCTTTTTTTTCGCTTGGTAAATTTCTTAATGTTTATAGCTAACATGAAGCTAAGTACGAACTTTGTTAAATACAACAAATGGTGTCATCCCAGTGCTCCTTTTTTTGTCATCCGAGTAGCTGACACTGGGATCTATTTTGCATGTAACTCCAATTGTGTTTTGGCATAAAACGCGACGCGTATTAGACTTATTTGCAAGCAAAGCTTGCTAGATCCAAGTAGTCAGGGCACTGGGATGACATCATAGGGACACTGGGATGACACCCTGACAATCGTCATCCCGCTACTTGTTAGCGGATGAGATACCGCGGCGGTATGACGGTTTGTGGCGGTATAATGAAGCTTGAAAGCGGATCACCTTTCACGACCCGTGTTTACTTCATTCACTTTAGGAGTATTAACAGGCGTTATTGCCGGGTTTTCAAGCTTTGTTGCCTGCTTCAAACCCTCGCTTACACTTTTGTCCTTTAAAATTTCATCAAGCTGCTTACTCTTTTGTTGCTCTTCGTTATTTGACGTATCTCTTTGAGCATCTTCTTTCATGCCACGAGCATTCTCTACATCCTTTTCACCTTCACCTAAAAATTTTTCTAATATTTTCTTAACAAAGCGCTTCAGAAGACTCAAAAACCCTTCTTCTTTTTGATTTTCTTGTGGTTGAGGCGTGTTATCTTTTTTGTCCGGCTCAGTGTTGAGCTTCTCTTTTACAGAACTCTTGCTTACTGAGGGATTAACGGTTTGTGAATCGTGCTCTGATGCTGTTTGCACAGAAGCTTCAGTAGTCTTTTTTTGTGTATTATGTTCAAGGTCTTTAACTGTGTTGTAGTTTTTCTCGGAGTGTCTTGGAGTTTTTTGTCACTTTTTGGCTCTGCAACTTTTTCACTTGTGAAGATGCCCTTCCCTTTATATTGTTGGTCAAGCTCAGCAATTCTTTCAAAATCTTGACGTACTTTTTCATCTGCACGTCCTTTTTGACTTTCAAATTTCTGACTCAATTCTGCAACGTTTTTCATTTTGTTCTCAAGCTCCTTACTTTTCACAGCTTTTAGAGCCTCTGTTCCTTTTGCGATATAATTAACCTTCTTTTCTAATGAGGTACCTTCTGGAAAAGCACCTGGAGAACGTTCAAAAACATCTTTAAACTTTTTTTCAACACTTTCTTTAGATGTCTGGGCCATACCTGTTACCTATTAAAACATATCATATAATCAGTATATTAGCTAATTATATAAAAAACAGTTAACATAACTTGTGGTAAAAAGTGTTTATCAAGGGCGTCCTATTTATATCTTTTGCATTAAAATGCTATTTACTTATTAAGTTAAAATGTATAATTATATAAGAGATGAAAGATAGCTCATTAGCAGTAGTATTCGATTGGGATAATACCTTAGTTGACACTCAAGATAATATTTTTAATGCTATTAAGCATACCATAAACTCAATGGGGTATAGTAATAAAGCTGCTGATAGAAATTCCCATGAGTCGAGAAAGAGTTATATGGTCAATTTATTTGGCGATCAGTGGAAAAAAGCGAATCAGATATATCAACAATATTTAGATGATGCACTATTGCAAAACATTGCTTTGAATCAAGGAGTAGAGAAAATGTTGCAGACACTGAAAAGCCACAATATTTATCTAGCAATAGTAAGTAATAAGAAAAATACTAATTTACGTAAAGAAGTTGCCTATTTTAAACTAGATTCCTACTTTGAAAGAGTGGTTGGGTCATGCGATACTGCAGAAGATAAACCATCTGCAACCCCACTGCTATTTGCACTAGAAGAGAGTACGTTGCCTATAAATAGAGAAAATGTGTTTTTCGTTGGTGATAGCATCACAGATGTTCTGTGTGCACAAAATGCCAATTGTTTACCTATTATATACGGTCAATCAATAAGCGGTTATGAAGATTTGTTATGTTTTCAACATTTTGATAGACTTACAGATTTTATAATAAAGTATTTAGAAGATAGGTAATGACCACTGTTACAGAGATTGCCAGTATAATAAGACGCTTTTGCGCATATTTGATAGATAGAGCAATTTTATTAATTCCAAACTTATTAATCAGGCTATTGTTAAAGAATTTTCCGTTAATTTCATCTATGTGTATAGATTGCAGTTACTTCACATATTTTATATCTTCAAAAGCCCAAGCAACTCCTGGTCAGCAATTAATGAACATACATACCATAAGCTTGGACGGTTCTAAAATAGATTTGAGTTTAGCATTTGATAGAAGCATTTCTCAGTTTTTTCTTTCTCTATTATATAACATAATAGTTATCCTCATCGAGCTTTTCCAAGAACAGGACGTGTTAATAAACGCTTTCGATATATTAATAGTGCTACTCACTATATTAACGGTGCTGCTCACTCTTTGCTGGTATCTAGTTGCTTGCTTCTCTAAGAAAAAACAGACATACCACGACATGCTATTTAATACGGTTGTTATCAAAGGAAATATTAAATGAGTTGCTATAACTATCGTTATCATATAAATTATGCTGATGAATTGAACTAAGGGAAGATTATGAATGAAGAGATAGTAAAACATTTGAACAAATTATTGACCAATGAGCTAACTTCTGTACGCCAGTATCTTTTGCATTTTGCGATTCTCAAAAACAATGGAATTAATAGATTTGCAGAAAAGGTAAAAAATGAGCTTAACGAAGAACTTGAACATGCAAACAAGTTGGCAGAAAGAATTTTGTTATTCAAAGGAGTTCCAAATTTTCAGGATACAAACGAAATATCAAAGCATGATGGAAAGTTTACAAAAGACACAATACGGAAAATCTTAGAAGCTAATTTGAAATTAGAGGGAAAAGGTATTAAGGATATCAAAGAAACGATCTCTATCGCTGAGAAAGAAAAAGATTTTGTTAGTGTAATGTTATTAGAAGAGATGTTAAAAAATGAAGAAGAGCACTTCCATTGGATTGAAAAACAGATTGACCTTATTGAACTAATGGGTGTTGAAAACTATTTAAGAACACAAATATAGAGTGTTAAAAAAAATAGTATTTATTTTAATTGTACCTTGCTTGCTCCTTTTTTTATTAGGATTATGGCAAGTATTCAGATTGAACTGGAAGAATAATATTATCAAAAATATGAGTCTTCCTGTTGTTCATCTGTTGCCCAATAACGACCTTGAAAAATTTAACTATAGGCATGTCAAGATTGATGGGATTCTAAGTGACATAGAACTATATGTTTTTGCAGGGCAACACGGCTATCACGTGCTGTCTCCTATGTTGCTCACCACTGGACGTTACATGTTGGTGAATAAAGGAATAGTCGGAGAAAAAAAGGAGAAAAAAGTAAAAATTGAAAAAGTAGTTGCAGATGGAATTTTATATTGCGATAGCAATAAAAGTAAAAATTGGTTTATCAAGAACGATACTGCTTCGAATACATGGTTTACCCTGAGTACAGAAGAAATTTCCAATGAGTTAGGTATTAAGCTAGAGAAGTGTGTATTGTGGCCGAACAATTTTGGCAGCAAAGTAGCTATACAGCCAATGAAGCATTTGGAATATGCAATCACTTGGTTTGCACTTTCCTTAATTTGGTTGATTATGTGCGTAATTTACTATAGGCAAAACCTCAATAAAGCTTGAAGCTTTCTGTACATAAAATTAGAGAAGTAGTTATTCATCTTTATCACTACCAAGGTCTTTTAACATACTGTAATTGCCTTTTCTGAATCTACTTTTTAAAGACGTAACTCCACTTTCGCTAATACCACTAAGGCTCAGTGCAGCTCCACCTAGCTGCAATCCTATCTCAGATGTTTCAGGAATAATTTTACTAGCTCCTAGATCTCTATAAACCTCCACATTACTCAGATCTGGTAAGCGTATTACAATATTTACATGCGGAAAATTTGCTGCAACTAAAGAAACAACTTTTTTTATAGTAACTTCATTCTTTATTGAAATAACGAGAGCTTGAGCTCTTTCTATTCCTACCGATTTTAAAATTTCACATCTTGTAACATCTCCAAGATATATAGGAAAACTATCACTTTTTCCTTCTTTGACTATTTTCGATTGAATATCTACAACAACGTAACTTAAATGCTCTGCCGTAAGCATTTTTGTTACCATATATCCCACTCTACCAAATCCAGCAACTATCACATGGTTATAAAGATCTTGTGTATCTGTTTCAACAGCTTCATCATCTAATATTGTTTTCTCAGTGCTAAATGAGTTTGCTATCCAATCTCCAAGCCCCGATAAAAGAGGAGTGAAAGCCATGGTTACTGTAGTTACCATCATAAGTACTTGAGCGATTTCACTTGGTAGCACATTTAGCTCATCTGCTAAGCGAAACAAAATAAACGCAAATTCACCGCCTTGTGAAAGCAGTAACCCAGCTTGTATAGCAGGTGCACTCTTAAACCCAAAAAATCTACACAATATATATATAATAGATGTTTTTAAAACGATAAGGATAATCGATAATAAAGTAATTAGTGGTAACTTATTGAGTAAAAGTTCGGTATTGATGGACATACCAACAGTCATGAAAAATAAGCCAAGAAACAAATCTTTAAATGGCAATACTGCGTGTTCTACTGAGTGTCTATATTCTGTTTCTGCAACTAACAATCCAGCAACAAATGCACCTAATGCTAACGATAAATGGAATTGCTCAGTAATAAATGCTGCTCCTAATACTATTAAAAGCGTTGTTGATATAAAGATCTCATTACTTTCCATTTTAGCAATAACCGAAAATAAAGGTCTAAGCAATAATCTACCAGTTATAAATATCAGCACTAATGCAATAGCTGCTTGCACCAATGAACCTGCCAATGAGCTTATCAGGCTGTGCTCAGAATTGCCAGTAAGTAAAGGTACCAATACTATTAATGGTACCACTGCAAAATCTTGCATTAATAGCACTGCTATCGACAACCTACCAACCTGACTTGCTTGAGAACCTTTTTCTTGCAGAACCTGCAACACTATTGCTGTTGAGGATAGCGCAAGCCCACCACCAATAACTGTTGCTATATTCGTATTCACTCCGAAAGCAAGAGCGATGCACCATATTGCTACCATGGTAACTATAACTTGAAGAGAACCGAACCCAAATACATGAATACGCATAGCGATCAGGCGTTCAAATGTCAATTCAAGGCCTATAATGAATAATAGAAAAACTACACCAAATTCTGCAAGATTATCCATTGCTTCAGCTGAGTGTATCAGATTAAATCCGTGAGAACCAATAACTGCACCTGCAACGAAGTAACCAAGCACTGGACTAATATTCATTTTCCAAAATGCTATGACTATAAACACAGCAGCAGAAAGCAAAATTATAATATCAAATAAATGCTGAGAGCCACTGTGCATGATATTTAACCTGTAGAATTAGACCATTTAATTGAGCAGCCAATACTTGATTTTTGGTCAATTGGAGAATTACCAGTTTCTGCAATAAATTTCATAGCTTGAAATAAGTCACTACTTCCTACTTCATAGCTTTGAACCTTTTCTTTTTTTGTGTCGTTAAAACGTCCACGATAGCAAAGGTTTAAATTGGAATTAAAGCCGAAAAAGTCAGGAGTGCAAACAGCCCCGTATTCTTTAGCTATTTTCTGTGTACTATCAATTAAATATGGAAATATAAACTTATTTTCCTTGGCAAAATTAATCATATTTTCAAAGGAATCTTCTGGATATTCATTTACATCATTTGGCATTATTGCAATGGTGTTTACCTGATAATCTTTTTTCAATTGATCAACATCGCTTACCAGATTGCTAATAATTGACTGAACGTAAGGACAGTGATTGCATATAAACATTATAATAAGACCATTTTTTCCACAACAGTCACTTAATGCATAATATTTATTGTCTACTCCCAAAAGATTAAAATCTTTTGCAGTAAAACTAAAATCGACTTTAGGAGTATTCAGAGCAACCATAGACTATTATTATACCACATGTAATTTACGGTCTTATTATTTAAATGTCAAACGGTTTCTATGTATACTGTTTGCATATTCTTTTTTAGTATTATAATTATAAAACTTATGTTCATAACTTTCGAAGGAATAGACGGCTCTGGTAAAACAACACAATCTAAGCTACTTGCAAATCATTTTAAGCAAATTCGCGGCGAAAATAATGTGGTATTGACTCGAGAACCAGGTGGCACTAACTTTGCAGAGAAGGTAAGAGGAGTATTGTTAACGAATAATATTGATTCTATTTCTGAACTCTTGCTACTTATCTCGATGAGGCGCGAACATATGAAAAAATTAATATTACCAGCTCTTGCAGAAGGAAAAATAGTGATTTGTGATCGGTTTATTGATTCAACTATTGCATATCAAGGATATGGGTTTGGAGTTGACTTAGGGCTAATAAGGGACTTACATAAGCTAGTGGAAATTAAATATCCAGATATTACATTCATTCTAGATATTGATGTTAAAGTTGGGTTAAATAGAGCAAAAGACAAGAATAAATATGAAGAAATGGATGTTAATTTTTACAATAAGGTCAGAAAAGGATTTCAGGAAATAGCCATAAAAGAGCCCGTTAGGTGCAGTGTTATCACTGGAATTGAAACAAAAAATGATAATCACGTACACAATGAAATTATTGATAAAATCACCTAGCTTGTGATAGAAAATTATCAATTTCAGGTAACATTATTTCATATGAATAACTTTTTGTTTGAGTAGCTAAAAAATCCTGTATTTTGTCTGGATCTTCTTCACTTATCATCTTATATGCCCTTGCGAGGTTCATTAATTCACTTCTATTTTTTTTATTGCTTACTTCAGTAATAGTAAAAAATTGATCAAAATGGTCTAAGAGGTCTTGATTTTTTATTGAAGACACAATATCGTCAATTTCTTTCACATATAATGCAAGTTTGTGTGCTTTACTACGATCTTCAAAACAAAGATTAACAAGCACGTTACGAAACCTATCTTTCGTAGTACTTCTCACTTCTGCTAATAAGGACTTAATATTTTCTTGGCAATGCACTCTCTTTACCGATTCAGCCGGTTCAACCATACCAAGAACATTCTTTACCAAAGATTTTTCTTCACAACTAAATATGAACATGTAATAACCCATCGATAAAGTGAAGAGCAAGAACATAGCCGGAAGTAAAAACGGAGCTAATACATTTTGTGACGCAGGGAAAATAAACCAGGTAACAGTTGCTATTGACACAGTTACAAATAATCCTGATAAACATAATTGTGCTTTTCTTCTATAATTCTGATCAATAACTGTACTTACACCAATAGAAGCTATATCAATCATTACTCACACCTCATTAAGAGGTTGTCCGGAAACAAGTAAAAGGCTATAATATCTGAAATTTTAGTACGGGGTAAAGATGAGAAAAAAGTATCCAACAGATCTAAGCGAAAGGGAATGGGCAAGAATAGAAAAACACTTCAGAGTATCATACAAGAAAGGAGGAAGGCCGCCAAAGTATAGCAAAAGAGAAATATTAGAAGCAATTTTCTATGTATTGCGTACAGGGTGTCAATGGCGGTATTTACCAAATGATTTTCCGCTATGGAAGACTGTGTATGAGCAGTTCAGGCAATGGAAGAAGCAGGGAATTTTTGAGAAAATGAATTATGAAATTACAAAATATAGTAGAAGAAAAATAGGAAGGAATGAGCAGCCGAGTGCCTGTATAGTAGATAGTCAATCTGTAAAGACTACAGAAAAGGGGGATCAAAGGCTATGATGGAAGTAAAAAAGTAAAGGGTAGAAAAAGGCATATAATTACAGACACTCAGGGTTTTATACTAGGTTGTTACGTAGGCGCTGCTAACGAAAATGATAGAGATGGTATGAAAATAGCATTAAACAATATGAGAACAAAATATACTAAAGTTAAAAAAATGTGGGCTGACATGGGATACCAAGGAAGAAATTTAAAGAATCACATAAAGGAAGAATATGACATAGATATTGAAATTGTTAAAAGGCCTCCATGTAGATTTTGGGTGCACAAAGATACGCCACCTGAGCTACTACCAACAAGAGAACAAGGGTTTAAAGTACAGCCAAGAAGATGGGTTGTAGAAAGGACTTTTGCTTGGGTTAATAGGAATAGAAGGCTATCGAAGGAGTATGATTTACTCACAACATCCACTGAGAATTTCATATACCTAGCTATGAGTAGGGTTATGTTAAAGAGGGAATATGCTTGAATTTACTAGTTTCCGGACAACCTCTAAACATTAATACTAACTGAATGATAGCATTATTGTGATGAAAATGCAATATTATGAATATTTTAATACAATTTATATTGACAGTTACAATTCTGAATGTTTTATTGCAGCGTTAGCTGATTAGCATTTTTAAGATGAGGTCAACTCTCATAGAGAGAGGATTTTTTTACTTTCTCATTCTTCTCATTTTCTTCTCTAACAATTTTTTTTCCGTTTAGTATATCCTTTATTTCATCTCCTGTTAAAGTTTCAAACTCCAGTAGATTTTCAGCAATAAGCTCTAAGCCTTTCTTATGCTTGGTCAAAATGTCTTTTGCTTTTTCATAGCAAGAAGATATGATTTTTTTCACTTCTTCATCTATGAGCTTTAGCGTATCTTCAGATGTCATATGAGGATGTTGTGGATCTTGCTGCTCACGATTGTGATACACTAGCCCTATCTCATCATTCATTCCACATTTTTTTACCATAGCACGTGCTATGTTAGATGCTTGTCGTATATCAGAAGACGCGCCACTTGTAACTTTATCGTAGCCAAAAATTAACTCTTCTGCTGCCCTGCCACCCATGGCAACAGTTATATCTGCTATCAGCTTTTCTCTTGTGTGGGAGACTCTATCTGTTTCCGGTAGTCTCATAACTAAACCTAAGGCCATACCTCTTGGAATGATTGTTGCCTTGTGTATAGGATCAGAAGCAGGCATATTAACCGCAATTATCGCATGACCAGCTTCATGGTATGCAGTCAGTCTCTTTTCCTCTTCTGTCATAATTAGGGATCGTCTTTCTACGCCCATCATTACTTTATCACGTGCATATTCAAAATCATCCATGGTAACAATTTTCTTGTTTCTTCTTGCAGCGATAAGTGCAGATTCATTCACCAAATTTGCTAGATCAGCCCCTGAAAAACCTGGTGTTCCTCTTGCAACTGTTTTCACGTTTACATCTGGTGCTATTGATATTTTCTTTATATGAGTATTTAATATCTTTTCACGCCCATTTATATCGGGTAAAGAAATAGTAATCTGTCGGTCAAAACGACCAGGTCTAAGCAGTGCTGGATCTAAGACATCTGGACGGTTAGTCGCAGCAATTATTATTACACCTTCATTAGACTCAAAGCCATCCATCTCAACTAATAACTGATTTAATGTTTGTTCTCTTTCATCATTGCCGCCACCAAGACCAATGCCACGATGTCTACCCACCGCATCTATCTCATCTATAAAAATTATACAAGGAGCATTTTTCTTGCCTTGATCAAACATATCACGAACACGGCTCGCACCAACACCAACAAACATTTCAACAAAATCAGATCCAGAAATGCTAAAGAATGGCACATTAGCTTCTCCTGCAATTGCACGAGCAAGTAAAGTTTTACCAGTTCCAGGAGAGCCAATTAAAAGGCACCCTTTTGGTATTTTTCCACCTAATATTTGAAATTTTTGCCTTTGTTTAAGGAAATCAACGATCTCTACTAGCTCTTCTTTTGCTTCATCAATTCCAGCAACATCATCAAATGTTACTTTTTTTCCACTAGTCATGAGTCTAGCCCTTGACTTGCCAAAGCTTATAGTGCTGTTGCCTCCCGCTTGTGTTTGTTTAAGAAAGAATAGCAAAAAGCCAATAAAGATAAATGTTGGGACCCATGAGATAAGTAATCCACCAATTACGTTCATGGCAGAATCTCCAGTTGAAAAGGAGAATCTCACTTTTCTATCATGTAAATTTTTTATTAGGTCGCTATATATGACACCGCTTGAATTGAAACTTGAACCGTCCCTGAACTTGCCTTCAATGCTCTGGTTTTTTATGACAATATTTTCTACATCATTGTCTTCTAGTCTAGTTAAAAATTCCGAAAAAGGTATAATTGTTTTACTTTTACCTACATTTCCGCTGAATTGAATATAAGCAACTGAAATAAGAACAATAATTACTAACCAGATCAATAAGCCTTCTAAAAATTTTTTCATTTCTATTTCTAACTAAATACTAATCAAGCTTACCAAATTTTGTTTTATCGTGCTATTAATAATGCATTGAACCTTATCGTCATTGGTATTTTTTCCGTTATAATTTACATCAGGATAAGCAAGCACCTTGCTATCTTTTTGTACTGTAGGCAAAGAGTAGAAAACTTCAGGGCAGCAGTTGTAATCCTTCAGAAATTCAGGAACTTTTTGTGTTTTTTTTAATGGAGCGATGATAACTGAACACCCTTGATTTCCGAGTATTGTGCAGCTAAATCTGTTATCCCATTGGGTAGGTTCATTTAAAGGTAGGTTTACGGTAATTTCTTGTATCCTTGACGATTCTCTAATTATTAAGATATTTTCTCCATACTTTCTTATTTTACACCCAGAAAGTGTACAGTTAACATTACTATCCTTTTGCAATATTCTATTAAATATTGCAATGAGGCTGCTGTACCTTGGTTTATAATGTTTACTGGCAATTGCCATTATAGAGTAAAGAAGAAGCCTCAAGGCTATTTCCTCTGGCAATTGATAAAATTCACTTAGTTTAATTTCAATATAACCAAGATCATGCACATTAACGCAGTCATTAAACGCAAGGCGTGTGTAGTGCATCAACGCTTTTGCAGCTCTTTTCATATGAAGGGCTGTGAGGCATATTCGCTCTGTTAAAATCTCTTGATTATCACTTGCTTTAAGTAAGTTACGGTATAAAGTTCGTCTGTATTTTAAGTCATGATTGCTTCTATCTTCGATCCATTTTAACCGATGAAGCTTAGCGTACTTTTCTATTTCACTACGACTAAAATTTAACAATGGCCTAAATATATAAATACCATTTAGGAAAGACTTGTAGTCCATTGATGATAATCCATCTACGCCACTACCTCGCTCTAATCTTAACAAGAACGTTTCTGCTTGATCATCTTTGTGATGAGCAACAAGTAAATATTTAACATTATTATTTTTACACCACTCTGCTAGTAACTTATACCGTGCTTTTCGTGCCTGTAACTGAATATTGCCTTTAATATTTTGCTTCTCCCAATTTAATATGAACGATTCCTTTGCTCCAAGTTCCTTTGCATAACTTACAACAAAATCAGCTTCTTTTTGAGACTCTGGACGTAATCCATGATTTACTGTTAATGCTATAGGAAGTGAAAGCTTGTTTTTTTTTGCCCAGTTAGTCATTAAGTGCAGTAAGACTATACTATCTACACCACCTGATACTGCAACTGCAATTTGATTGTTATAGAAAGCAAAACTATTAACCACATTTTGAAATAATAACTCTAATTCCATTATGTCTCTTGATGGCCAGACAGGTCAGATCTCTTACGTCATACCGCGACTTATTTGTGGTATATATAGATCCCGCTAACAAGCAACGAAATATGACAAGTTTGTCCTTTTTTGTCTACCCCAGTGCCCTTTCTTTATGTCATCCCAGTGTTTGACACTGGGATCCAGGTTTTAATGCAAGAAACTATTTCTTTATTCCAGAAAATGAAAATTCCACTCTACGATTTTTAGCATGCTCTTTTTCATATTTAGAATTTCTAGAATCATCTTTTACATTAACCAAAGGCTCAGTTTCACCTTTAGAAGCAGTTTTTATTCTGTTTTCTATGTAGGGTGTACAACTAACCATAAATTTTTTAGCTGCATCAGCCCTTCTAGCGCCTAGCGCAAGATTATACTCATGAGAACCACGGTTGTCAGTGTGACCAGTTAAAGTAACCTTCGCGTCAGGGTTATCTTGTAACACCTCCATTACGTCAAGTAATGCATCTGCACTTACTTCAGCAATACTAGATTCATCATAACCAAAGAAAACTCTTTTATCACCTATCTGCTTAACAACAGAATTTATTTTATTTGTTGTATTTGCTCCTTTTTTGGGGCAAGAACTTACACCAGTAAGTAATAAACAAAAACAGCACATTATAACCAGTCTACTCCACATTACTAAACCTCCATAAATTTTAAATAGTGCGTAACTTTAATTTCAGTAGCTAATATCTCTCCATATTGTAATATAGTCAAGAGAAATAAAATACTAAATACTTTTTCTACAACCTTACAATTAATTTTCCTATAATATGCTGGACTCTGAGTAGAAAAATCCAATAAAAGAATAAAAAGTACAATTTTTTATTGTACTTTAAGCAAATATACTTTTAACTTTATTATTAATCTATTACGGTATTAAACAGATGTTTTCTAAAATAATGAACAAATATGCAATCTTATAAGTTTTTAGAGGAGGTATTATATAGGGTAAAGAATATCGAAAATACGCTAAAAGTACTAAACCAAAGCCAATTGAATATAGAGGACAAAGTTGAACAAATGAGTCTTCTAGAAGAAATCAGACATGAAATTATCTCTCATGACGCAATAAAGGAATCATTAGCAGATGCTCTTGGTAACAAAAAAAGTGCAAATACTCAGCAGCTAAAGTTAATAGAGAGAATACATAAAAGCAACAGTGCTGTTCCTATTGATTTAGTAAAGTCTTTATCCAAAGCTAAGGTTGAATGCCAAAATTTATGGAAGCTATCTCATTCTGAAACCAGTAACTTAGAAAAACTAAAAGAACGTTTTACTGATTTAATCACACTCATTCGCGAAGTAGCTTCTATAAAATCGCAGCAATTAAAATGCTCAAAATACGACTCACTGCTTGCTGACTATGACTCTGATATCACAGAAAAGAATATAAGGGAAGTATTCCCCAAGGTAGGCAAATTTTTTAGCGAAAATGTAGATAAAATAATTGAAAAGCAGAAAAAGGATAAGGTTACTAATATACAAAAAGTTGCTACTCAGAAACAGATTGAACTTGGCTCATTATGCTTACAGCAAATGGGTATTGCACTAAATGAGATTCGTACTTCTTATTACTACCCTATAGATTATGATGAATCTGATTTTTGTTATGGTTTATTTTCACTTTTACGGCATAGTGGTTATGCAATTTATCAAAAATGTTTAGCGCAAAATTCTATAAGTAGTCCAATTACGAGACATGTTATGTATGAAACTCAAGGGTTATTCATGGAAAGGATGATTGGAACATCCAGAGAATTTATTGAGTTTATTCAACCACACATAAAAGAGAAATTTGCTATAAAAGGCAAAACTAACGAGAAAGTTAGCAGTGTTGAAAATTTGTACTTGATTTTCAATGAAATAAACCTTTCTTCTTTTTTAAAAAATGCAGATGAATTTAGTCTGTTAGCTCATATTATGTTGAGAACTAGGTTAGAACAAGATATAATAAATGGTACATTGGAAGTCAAAGACCTGCATGATGCGTGGCTGGAAGGTATGAAGCACTATAAAATTCCAGTAAAAGCTGAAAATGAGCTAAACACTTATTTTCAAGATGAATATTGGGCAAGCGGTGTTATGGGCTACTTTCCTATAAAAATTATTGCTTTAATTGCTGCTGTGCAGATTTTCTCTTGCGTTAAAAAGAATCATTACGAATCATTAAGTGCTATAATAAAAGGAGATTTTAGTTTACTTATCAGTTGGTTATCTGAAAATATATACAGTGCAAAGTGTGGCCTGGAACTGCTAAAAAAAGTAACAGGTAAGGGTTTAGACGTTGAGTGTGTTACTTACTACTTATCTGAAAAGTATAATTTGTCTTAATAAATGGTTTTCTTGAGTTATGTATGAATTTTGTTCGAAAATTAACCGGAAAGTTTTATAGCCTTTTTACTTTCAAAGGTTTGTTTGCTAGCGATATTGCTATAGACCTTGGTACTGCAAACACTTTAGTTTATCAGAAAAATCAGGGAATAGTGCTTGATGAGCCTTCAGTTGTAGCAAGAATAAAAGAAAAAGGAAGTTATGTTCCTTATGCTTTTGGTAAAAAAGCTAAAATGATGCTTGGGAAAACGCCTGGAGAAATAGAGGCGATAAGGCCCTTAAAGGATGGAGTTATTGCTGATTTTAAAAGTGCGGAAGAAATGCTAAAATATTTCATACGCAGTGCAAACACAAAATTCACTGTTAATAAACCTAATATTATCATATGCGTTCCATCTGGATCCACGCCAGTTGAAAGGCGTGCTATACAAGATGCAGCAGAAAGTGCTGGTGCAAATGAAGTATTTTTAATTGAAGAACCAATGGCTGCAGCAATCGGAGCTGGGCTCCCGGTTACTGAACCTGAGGGTTCTATGATTGTTGATATAGGAGGCGGTACAACTGAAGTTGCAATTATTTCTTTAGGCGGAATTGTTTATTCACGTTCTGCCAGAGTAGGTGGCGATATTATGGATGAGGCAATAAAGTCATACATTCGTGAAAATCATAAATTATTAATCGGTGAAACAACCGCTGAGAAAATTAAGAAAAGCATAGGTTCAGCCAGTCTGCCAGGTGAAAATAACAAAGAGGGAATGATAATTAAGGGCAGGGATTTAGTGAGTGGCATGCCAAAAGAAATGCTTTTATCAGAATACCAAGTTGCAGAGAGTTTAATAGAGCCTGTACATCAGATAATTTCTGCTATTAAGACTGCGCTGGAGAGCACTCCACCTGAACTTTCTTCTGATATAGTCGATAGAGGAATAGTTTTATCCGGTGGTGGTGGATTATTACGTAATCTAGGTAAAGTTATCAGTGAAACAACAAAATTACCGGTTCGTGTTGCAGATGACCCACTTTGTTGTGTTGCTCTGGGTAGCGGAAAAGTGCTTGAAAACATGGATTATTTTGGCCATGTTTTATTTAAGCAGGATTAAATTATTTTTAAAGGTAGTTCATCGAATTTTATAGCAAATTTTACCTCAAGCATAAAGATGTCATCCAAGTAGCCAACACTGGGATCCAGAAAAATTGACTATAAACAAGTATGCTGTTTCGATGAAATTGTGCAATAGAAACTAGATTCCAGTGTCAGCTACTTGCATGACACCAAGTTTGTGTTTATAAATTAAGGCGATTATGCTAAAAGAATTTGAAATAGAACCTCTGCTAAAAGATAAAGCTCCGCACCAGACCAAGGCTGTTGTTGCAATGTCCGGGGGAGTTGATAGCTCCGTTGCTGCAGCACTGCTACATAACCTTGGGTACAAAGTGGTAGGTGTGACTCTTCAACTCTATGGCACCGACGGTAATGCTAACGCAAGAAAGGGCGCATGCTGCGCTGGACAGGATATTTATGACGCTAAGCGTGTAGCTGAAAGTGTTGGCTTTCCTCACTATATTTTAAACTATGAGGAAATATTCAAAAAGGAAGTAATAGAGGATTTTGCGAGTACCTATATGCGTGGGGAAACTCCCATACCATGCGTGAGATGTAACCAAACGGTAAAATTTCGTGATCTATTGCAAGTTACAAAAAATCTTGGTGCGGATGTGCTCGTAACAGGACATTACGTGAGAAGGTTAGAAAAAAATGGTGAGGTAAAGTTGTGCAGAAGCATTGATAAAAGTAAAGATCAAAGTTATTTTTTGTTTGCTACAACTCAAGAGCAATTGAAGCTTTTGCGATTTCCACTAGGTGGGTTCTATAAAAGTGATATAAGAAAATTAGCAAAGTATTTCAGCTTACAAATTTCTGAAAAGCAGGACAGTCAAGATATATGCTTTGTTTCCGAAAGCTATAGTAAAACAATAGCTAAATTAGCTCCACAATCTGTACAGAAAGGTAAAATAGTGGATGTTAATGGAAAAGTGCTAGGCGAGCACAGTGGCATAGTAAATTTTACAGTGGGGCAAAGAAAGGGCTTGGGTATCGCACACAATGAACCTCTTTATGTGATAAAAATTAATACAGAAAATAATGAGGTTATAGTAGGTCCGATCAACGTATTAATGCAAAAAAAAATATTGATCAAGGAGTTAAATTGGTTAGAACAACCAAAGGAAGGTATGGAAGTAACTGTGAAGCTGAGATCATCACATGTGGGAAGTTTAGCAACAATACATTCAACTGACGAAAAAAATAAAGCCTGTGTCATTTTAAACGACGATTACTTTGGCATCAGTCCAGGTCAAGCCTGTGTAGCGTATAAAGATGAGCAAGTTATCGGCGGTGGATGGATATGCTCTTAACTAAAAGCTTTAATGCAGAGTGTAAACATACAATAGACTTCTTGCATAACCATATAACAGAAACGAAAAAACTTGCCTGACAAACTCCGCCAGCCCCCTTATCATGAAACTGAAGCTATTTATTTATCTTCTCTGTACAGATTAAATGACAAAAAAACTCACGTATCTGGCGTCTCATGTTTAATTTTTTGCACTATGTGCACTCTATGTCTTTATCAAATTTCTGGGTTTTTACCTACACAAGCTGAAATACGCTTATAAAGCATTTAAAACATTAAAAAACGCCAACTTAAAAAATGGATAGTGAATAACTAGCTACCCTAGGGTTTCTTTTGCCTTTTTTTCTGTTTAGTAAATTTCTTAACGTTTATAATTTAGATTAGTTGCGGCTTAAAAGCAGCTAAATCGCGGTTATTAAGTGCTTAGAATAAAAAAACGCCATACTTGAAAGTATAATGTAAGTAATTAGCCAACCACGGGGCTTCTTTTGCCTTTTTTTTCGTTTGGTAAATTTCTTAATGTTTGTAGCTAAACGACAACCGTCATCCCGCTAGCGGGATCTCTTGTTAGTGGCTGAGAGATACCGCGAATGAATCGCGGTATGACGGTTCGCGGCAGCATAAAGATAAGTCTCGTCATCCCACTGCTTGTTAGCGGGATCTGGAGATACCGCGGCGGTATGACAGTTCGTGGCAGCATGAAGATAAGCTCGTCATCCCGCTAGCGGGATCTCTTGTTAGTGCCGCGGCGGTATAGCTATACCTTTTTCTACTTAGTTTGGGTTATGCAAGAAGTCTAATAACATTTATTGCTATTTTGCCATGTATCCCTTATACTATAAAGTAGAACATTATAGGTTTCAGCAATGATAAAAGAAATTGAAGAACTAATAAAAATTGTTGGTAAGGGTAATTTATTAGAGACGTTATTTATTTTTTTAGGTAGCTTTCAACATGCTGACTTAGGTCGTTTTATGGATCACAGAAATCATTTTGGTTTGTCTGAATTCATTAGAAAAAAAGAGGAACCATTAGATAAATATTTTAACTTAAAATTTAGTCTACAAGGGCTGTTTTTAATTTATGCTCAAGCTTATCAAATTCTAAGTGAAAACAATAACCTGAATACTAAAGATGTCATAGATAAAATATATGAAGTTATTAAAGGATCTGAGTTAAATGAATATATAAATGAAGTAGTAGATGGAAGAAAATTAGATTTACTTAACATCTTAGCAAATCCAAAGAGAGAACCAATATTTAAAACAGAAGAAGATTTTGAAAATAAAGTACTCATTGGTCTTAGAAAGTTACTAAGTGAAGGAAATACATTAAACAAATATGACAGAGAATTTGCATTAAATAAGTGCGTTATCAGCAGCTATTATTCCATTCATGACATAAAAGCAGATAAAGATATAGCATTATTCTTTTCTTTGGGTGGTCACTATAAAGAACTTTCGTCATCTAACAAAACAGTAAAAAGAGAAGTATTAGAGATATGTGAGAATCAGTTAATAGAGAGCTATATAATGTTCTTAGCTGGCAAACTACACATGATCGGATTATCAAGTAGAGATAAATATACAATCGACCATGAGAATGTGGATCGGCAAGAGAAAGCATTGAAAATGGATGGATTAATATATCCTATAAATACAAAAAACACCCTAGAGCAACTGTTAAAAAACCAAAATAGTGATGAATTTGAACAATTAATAACGAGCCCTGATAATATATACTACTCAGTGCTGCAAGAAGAGAATGAATGTAGGCCAAATCCTATCACCAGCAAGAAAAAAGAAAAAGACCATAAAAACACAGTCTGTAAACTTATTTTAGGTATGTTTGTATTATCTGTTGGGTTATATGTTGCTGATTATTTCTTTATGGAGCAAAAATTATTTAATCCAATAAAAGGTGTCCTACCACAGGATAATTTTGCTAATCTAGTAATTGCTGCAGTGCTTACTATCGTAATAGTATATGCTTTATTTCAATTATCACAGGAACCACCACTTTCAACAGTCAATAAGATGACGAATGAAAATTTAGGACAGCCCGTGCAAAATAAGTTTAGAATTACATAAATGTAGCAACTTAAAAGCATATATTGTATAATGCTTATTCTTAAGTTAAGAGGTAATTTATGGATTTAAGTAAAATAACAGCAGGACCAAATGCGGTGAATGTGGTAATTGAAATAAGTGCGAATGCTGAGCCTGTAAAGTATGAATTTAATAAAGAGTTTAGGTTGTTACAAGTTGACAGATTTTTATCTACCTCAATGACTTATCCTTGCAATTATGGGTTTGTACCAAATACCTGCGCAGGTGATGGTGATCCTGTGGATGTTTTGGTGCTAACTCAATTTCCCTTAGCATCTAGTGTTTTAATATCGGTGCGTCCAATAGGCGCATTACTCACTAAAGATGAAAAAGGAGAAGATGAGAAAATATTAGCAGTGCCTGTTTCCAGTGTTGATAGCTATTATGACAATATAAAGGACTATTCTGACTTATCTAAAAGCCTACTAGATAAAATTACTCATTTCTTTTCTCATTATAAAGATCTGGAAAAGGGAAAAACGGTAGCAGTTGGAGAATGGGTTGGTGTGGAAGAAGCAAAGAAAATCATTGAAAAAAGCAGAAATTAGTTTTTATTGATTTATAGCTAAAGTGGCTTAGGTTTGCCCACAATTTGAAAAACAACAAATTCGTCATTCCGCTACTTGTTAGCGGAATCTATACCGCGCACAACTGTACGAACATTGCAATATGGCACATAGTAAACGATGTCATTCCAGTGCGTGACACTGGGATGACAAGAAAGGGAGCACTGGAATTTTTGTTTCAGCATTAGCCATGCATCTGAACAGATACAAATATTGCAATTAAAAGCATTAGACAGGTGGTAGAGGTCTTGGTATTATATAATCTTTAGGTTCTAAATTTGGAAGGGTGGCCGAGCGGCTGAAGGCGGCGGTTTGCTAAACCGTTATACGACCCAAAAGTCGTATCGAGGGTTCGAATCCCTCTCCTTCCGTATACTGTTTTTAGCACGGTTTAAATTCGCTATGTTAGCATGTTTTTAGCCTATTTACCAGCGTACCTGATTTTGTTGCAATGGTTTTTATTTCCATTGTCACTGAGATCACTATTAAAAAGTTGGCTAGCATTGACTCAGTATTTATTATAGAATTGGTTATTAACTTTACTTGTATGTATAAAATACTAATTTTACTGTTGATAGTGTTGCCACTTAGGTTGCTTGCAACCGAGATTGAAATTGTTGCAGATGTAAATGGTGAACCAATTTCAAATTTAGATATCGAAAAACGCATCAACTTGATAAATTCATTGTTTGGCACTCAAAGTGTTAATCAAAAAGAAGCAAAGCCTCAAGTGCTTAGGGAGCTAATAGACGAAATTATCATTATCAATGAAGCACAGAGGCTGAATATAAAATTGAGCAACGAGGAGTTAGATAATGCTATTATGTTATTTTTAACCCAAAGTTTTAAACTTAAGGCTAATGAAGTTGATCAATACATAGAGAAGCATAATATAGATCTTGGTATTTTAAGAAAACAAATAAAATGTCAGTTACTGTGGAGCAAAATTATTGAAGTAAGAATTGTGCCATTTATTAATATAAGCGATAAAGAAGTAGATGATGTAAAAAGGCAAACAGAAAAGCCGGATTATCTTATCACGTTCCAAGAGTTTATAATTCCTGATCAAAAAGACAAGGACGTTTATGGTATAGCTGAAGATTTAGTAAAAAAATTACGCAACAGTGATAACCCAGAATCTCCAATAAAGATGCGTAAAGCAACAGTTAATTTAAGTCAGCTAAAAGGAAAACTCAAGAGCGTTTTAGAAGGATTAGAAACCAGCGACATAGCAGGTCCATTCAGTTTCAGTGAAGGTTACTCCGTTATAAAAGTAATAGATAAAGTACAACTTAATCATGCACTGCTGGAAAGCACTTTAAAATTAAAACAGATTGTGGTTGAAGGTTCAGAAAGTTTATTAGATAATCTCAAGGAGCAAAAGGTCAGTTGTTTAAATTTTGATAAATTGGCAGATAATTTTAAGCTGCCAAACGCAAAAGAATTTGAAATAAAAATGCGAGATTTAAATCCTGATTTACAGATTTTATTTAGTAAAACAAGTGTGAATGAAATAGTAGAATTGAGAGAAAATGGCACTGCAAAGTTGATGATGTTGTGTGATATCAAGAGTAATGTAGCGGGTATAGAAGCAATCAAACAGAAAATGTACCAACAAAAGATTATGATACAAAGCAACTTGTTATTAGATGATATGCGTAAAAATGCAGCTATCAGTTATCGGTATAGTTGAAGTCAGAGAGTGTTCTTGTCTTTGTGTATAGAACTATATAAATTACTTTGTTCTATAAAATTTCAAAAAATTTGAACAAATGCAGTTAAAATAGCACATGAAGAATATAATGCTAATTGGTGGTGGAGTTGGAAATGCAGTGTTATTTTCGATAGGGAAGGCATGTCTTGAAAATAATAACAAGGTTTTGTACTTTGCTGGCTATAAGAAGTTAAGTGATGTATTTAAACGAGCACTGATAGAGCGTGCATCAAATGCAGTAGTTTGGGCATGTGAAGAAGGATTGATAGAAACAAGCAGAGATCAAGATAAATCCTTTCATGGTAATATAGTTGATGCAATAGTCTCTTATCAACAAGGAAGATTAGGTATTAATTTGAACGTTATAGATAAAATTATCACTATTGGTTCTGACAAAATGATGAAAGCTGTGAATGAAGCTAGAAAAACAATTTTAAAGCCATATCTGAAATCAGGCCACATAGCGATATCATCAGTTAATTCTCCTATGCAGTGTATGATGAAAGAAATCTGCGCTCAGTGTGTGCAGCAACATATAAATGCGAAAACAGGAGAAAGGAGTTTTGTTTATAGTTGCAGTAATCAAGACCAGGATATGGGGTGTGTTGACTTTGACTTTTTAAGTGAGCGCTTGAAGCAAAATAGTTTACAAGAAAAACTTACTGCAAAATGGATAGATCATGTTCAAAGATATTAAACAGCACAAAAAGGAAATAAGAGAGCAATATAGAGCTATAAGAAAAGATATTGATGAAAGTTATTCCAGTTATGCGGCAAATTCCCTTATTAATCTCTTTAATCAGAACTTAAGCTACGTTAAAGGCAAAACAATAGCAGCTTACATTCCAATGGATGAGGAAATAGATGTTGTGCCTTTGATGCATAGTTTACTCGATTTAGATTATAAAGTAGCAATTCCTAATAAAAATAAGTTACTAAAATTTGAGGAATGGAACAAAACAAATGAAGACGTAATTCCCGACACAATCATTACTCCTGTTATTGCTTTTGATGATCATTTTAATAGATTGGGTTTTGGCGGTGGTTGGTATGATACAATGATAGAAAAACTGCGGCCACTTGGAAAAATATTTATAGGTGTAGCCTATGAGAAACAATATTGTAAAGATTTACCTGTAGAAAAACATGATCAAAAATTGGATATTATAATCACTGAGATGTGTGTTAGATGTGGAAGTGGATTGCTCAAAAAAGTGGATAAAAAAGAATAGATCTCTACCTTTTCCATTCCCTCCCTCTCCAAGCCATCAGAGGGTTTTGGTTTCTCCTGTACTCGCTTGTTCAGAACTTGGACTATCTAATTGAGGAACTGGTGACTTCATTTGGTTAACTTTATCATTAACCATTTTTTCTACCTCCTCTATTTTACCCTCACCAATGGCCATAATTTTAGATTGAAATTTCTCCATAAGTTCCTCAAGTGCTTCCTTATCACTTTCATAAGTACTAGTACCTTTTTCTCTAAGCTTTTTCATGTCATCTTCTGAAAAATTTTGAATAGTTCCATTCTTTACTAACTCTTGTATAGCAGATCGCTGCCCTTCATTTTGAAGCATGCCTATGACCTTTGCTTTACTCTGGGCGTTTTTTATTTTTTCACCTTCTTCGGACATATTATAGCCTATAATCTCTTGAGCCAAACTGTTGTATAATTTACTAAAGTTATCTTTTTTTGGCCCAACCTCAGGCAATTTATCCCCTAAATTTTTAGATAAACTTTTCACTGCTTTTCCTGCATCAATCGCACCTTCTTTTATTTTTTCCCCTGCCTTTACTATACCTATTCCTGCATAACGTGCTCCAATACCTACAAGTGCTATTAATGTAGCAAGCACAATAAGTGGAGAAAATGCTGCTCCTAATACCATTACGGCAGAAGCTATTCCAATTTTTTTATTTGCAGATGCTGATTTAAAATAATTGACTAGATTGTCCAGTGGACCTTTATTATTATTTATAACATTACTTATTGCTTGCTGATTAACAGATTTTAACGCCTCTTCTCTTATTTTTGAGTCAACATTTTCAGAAGTTAAACCTTCAAGCGCTTCTTCAATGAATTTTATAAATAATTCTTTGTTGACCTCCTTTTGCAAGCCTTGGTCATTAATCGCTAAACCTAAATCTTTGAGGTTCATCCCTTTAACTTGTTCTGATAGGGTTGTAAATAACTCTTTTTTCCCCTCTTGTGAGGATTGTGCAATACTTTCTATTATATCTGAAATAGCTTTTCTTAGTTCTGGATAGTCAGTGTCAAAAAACATACTATTGCTAGATTCCATATTCAGCTTCGTTGATTATAAATATGCCTAATTATACATACTAATCATTAATTATATTATAATTGATATAACATACCCCTTTCCAAATATAGAATTTGTATTAAAATATCTAGATTATATGAAATCAAGGTACTTTATGGGTGAAAAAAAATTAAAAGCTGCTGTGGTCTTATCAGGGTGTGGTCACCTTGACGGTGCAGAGGTAAGAGAAGCGGTTTTAAGTTTGCTTGTGCTTGATCAGCAGGAAGTGGATGTTAAATGCTTTGCACCTGATATCAATATCACACAAGTTATGAATCATAGAACAAAAGAGGCAACAAAAGAAAAAAGGAATGTACTTGTGGAAGCAGCAAGAATCGCAAGAGGCGAAATATATGACTTAAAAGAAGCCAAAGCTGAAAATTTTGACATGCTAGTTGTACCTGGTGGATACGGGGTTGCGAAAAATTTATCTGACTTAGCTGAAAGTAAAGACATGGTGACAGTAATGCCTGAATTTGAAAGATTAGTTTCAGAATTTTTTGTTACAAAAAAGCCAATAGGAGCGATATGCATATCTCCAGCCATCATTGTTTCAATTTTAAGTAGCAAGATAGGTAAAGAAGAAAGTAAGGTTAAGGTAACTATAGGAGATGACAGAGAACAGTTGATAGAAAGGCTTGGCGGCGAGCACATAAAATGCGATACAGAGTTATCAATAGAAGACGAAGAACATAATGTATTTTCCTGTTCTGCTTATATGCGTAGCGACGAAAGTACATACTCTGTATATCAAGGGATAAAGCATATGATTGACAGCATGGTAAAAAAGATTAACAAAAAAACTAAACAGCCATTCCTATAAGGTGTACTAAATAAGACTTCTCTATTAATCACACAATTAACTGTTGAATTTTACATTTCTAGCTGTATTATGGCTACGTAGCTAAAGTAACTTAGGTTTATCGACGCTTTACTACTTGTTAGCGGTGTGGTGTAGTGGCCATATATGTTTAGTTCTTTTTTTTAAGGTATTTTGTATGTCAGATCTTTTCTATATTGAAACTACGTGTTGTGTGGACGGTCAGTGTGATGTCTATACAGGGGAAGTGAGTTTTAATGATGTCATGTTAGGCAAGTTCAGTCTAAATTCGTGCAGCGGGAAAGAAGCTATGATAAATCTAGACATTATTACATTCGATATTAATATCGCTATTGATGGTCAAAATGGAAAGACAATAAAAAAAGACCTTAAAGGTCTTGAATTTGTAACTAAAGATGATGGTTCTTGGTATATTAATAAGGATTTTGGTGATGATAAATTTGAAGTTGTAGTAAAGCAATCATAATTTTACATCTCAGGTGTAACATTTAGTATAGGCGCTATTCTATTTATAATGTTCTTTACTATAGGCGCAGCAATTATTCCCCCGGTATGGTGCATCCCTTGAGGCTCATCAATAGCAATTAGCACTATGTACCTTGGGTCAAGCATAGTTAGCACTCCTATAAATGATGCTATGTTTGCATCTTTGCTATATTTACCATCTACAACTTTTTCCGCCGATCCAGTTTTTCCTCCTATTGAATATGCCTTTATTTTTGCTTTTCTGCCAGTGCCATCTGTTACTGCTGCACGTAATAATTTTCTCATTTCCCTGGAAGTTCTTCTTGAGATAATTTGCTCTCCTATACTTCTTTTATTCAACATCAAGGTTGCGTTATGAAATATCCCATTGTTGATTAATGCTGCTGCAGTTTGTGCAAGATGTATAGGAGTTACAGCTATGCCATAACCATAAGATGCTGTTATTAAAGTGGTTTCACTCCATTTATCCGGGATTATCGGTGTGGATTTTTCTGGTATTTCTATTTTCAAAGGAGAAAATAGCTTCATAGCTTTAAAGTATTCTACCTGTTTTTCAATACCTAGTTTGACTGCAATTTTTGCTGCACCAATGTTGGATGATTTTACAAATATATCTTGCACAGTAATTTTTGGAATTTTAGATTTATGAAAATCCTGAATTTTATACTTTCCGATGGTGATTGGTGTTGATACGTCATATAAATCGCTAGTTTTTGTAGCGTTCGCATCAAGCGCTGCGGCTATTGTAAAGTATTTTAATACCGACCCCATCTCATATACCCCAAGACTGGCGCGATTAAACTTTTGTACGTCTTCTGCCTTATTCTGTAAGTTGGGATTAAAATCAGGTAGGCTGACCATCGAGATAACTTCACTATTTCTCACATTTAAAACAATTCCTACTCCGCCAAGTGCCTGATATCTGCTTACAGCTTTAGTTAGCTCTTCATGCACTATGCTTTGCACTCGTGTATCTAAGGATAGTATTATGGGCTTTTCTTGCTCATTGTTTTTACTTATATACGCCTCAACTCCTGCAATACCATTGCCATCTATGTCAGTGTAACCAAGCACGTGTGAAAATAAATTACTGTGAGGATATATACGCTTTATGTCGTCATCAAAATTTACTCCTGGTACACCAGCGTTTTTGATCGCTAGTAATTCTTTTGGAGTCAAGTGCCGCTTTATCCAAGCAAATTTCTTTTCTGAAGTAAGTACTCTATATAAGTTCTTGTATTCGAGGTCATGCAAAGTAGAACACAGTTGTGCTGCTATACTTTCCGGATTCTTTACTTTGGTTGCATCTATATATAGTGATGTTGTGGGCACATTTGTTGCTATTACCACTCCATTTCTATCTAAAATATCAGGTTGTTTATGTACTATATTATCTTTTCTAAAATTTTCTGAAGTAGTAAGTTGATCAAATGTTAAAGAGAATATGCGAAAAATAATTATTATATAAAATATAAATAATGGTACTATAAAACACAGTGAGCGGAGCTTATTTTTAAGTAATGCTTGCATATTTACTTGATTTGACAAAAATGGAAATCATCTTAGCTGAACCACGAGGTTTTTGTGCCGGGGTAAAAAGAGCTGTGGACATATTAGCTATTACTTTAGAAAAATACAAAAACGAGCGCCAAGTTTATGTGCTACACGAAATTGTTCACAATAAATATATAGTAGAGGACTTTAAGAAACAAGGAGTGGTTTTTGTAAGCAGTATCGAGGAAATTGAAGATAATGAAGGAATACTGATCTTCAGCGCGCACGGAGTATCAAAAAATATAGAAGATGAGGCAAAAAGAAAGGGTATTCAAGTGATTGATGCAACATGTCCTTTAGTCAACAAAGTGCATAAAGAAGCAAAAAAGTATGAAAACAGTGGTAAAGAATTAATTCTCATTGGGCATGAAAACCATCCAGAAGTTAAGGGAATTAGGGGAAGAGTAAACAATCCTATCACTTTAGTGCAAACTTTGCAGGATGTATATGATTTAAAGGTTAAAGATCCAGATAATTTGTCTTATGTTACACAAACTACGTTAAGCATCGACGATACCCGTGACATTATTGCTGCCTTGAAATTAAGGTTTCCAGGCATAACAGGTCCAGATTTAAAGGACATATGCTATGCAACGCAAAACAGACAAAATGCTGTTAAAAAGCTAGCTGAAATTGTAGACATGGTATTAGTTGTAGGAAGTAAAAATAGCTCAAATTCAAACCGCTTATTAGATCTGTGCACTGCCAGAGGAAAAAGAGCCTACTTGATTGATAATTACAGCTGTGTGAATAAAAGCTGGTTTCAGGGCGTAGAAAAGATAGGAATCACCGCAGGTGCTTCCGCTCCTGACATATTAGTTGATGAATTAATAGACTACCTAAAAGTAAACCTGAGTGTAAAAATTTCAGTTATGCCAGGTGGTATTACTGAAAATGTTCAGTTTAAAATACCGAATCTGGTTTAAAACACAACTTATCTACTAAACTTCTCTTGAAATCACACAAACCAGCATCTATAGCTAAGACGTCATACCGCGATGCATTAGACTTCTTGCATAACCATATAACAAACTTTTATTGGGAATAGAAACGAAAAAACTTGCTTGACAAACTCCGCCAGCCCTCTTATCATGAAACTGAAACTATTGTATTTGCTTTCGCCAATCTGCAGATTAAAAGGTAAGGATTACTTAATGTATCGGCGTCTTATGTTCAATTTTTTGCAGTATATAGATACTGTATGTCTTTACAAAACTTCATCTACATCTAGATTTTTATCTAAATAAGCTGAACGCGCTTATAAAGCGTTACAAGACATCAAAAAATGCCAATACTCGACAGAGATAGTAAAAGACTAGCTAACTCGGGGGATTCTTTGTCTTTTTTTCTGCTTAGTAAATTTCTTAAACATTTGCAGCGTAGGTTAGTTGCAATTAAAAGCGGCTGAATCTCGCTTGTCAAGCGTTTAAAACATAAAAAACGCCAATATTTTAAAGCGGATAATAACCCCAGGGCTTCTTTTGCCTTTTTTTTCGTTCGGTAAATTTCTTAATGTTTGTGGCTGAACGACAACCGTCATCCCGCTACTTGTTAGCGGGATCTCTTGTTAGCGGCTGAGATACCGCGAATGAATCGCGGTATGACGGTTCGCGGCGGCATGACGATAAGGTTTATACCTTGTCATCCCAGTGCCCAAACACTGGGATCCAGTTTTCTTTACAAATTCACCAAAAGTGTTTCATTCTATAACATAAAACCCATACTCACCAAATCCAATGCATTACTTGCAATTAAGTTTCCTGGATCCCAGTGTCTGGGCACTGGGATAACAAAGGAGGACGTTATTCCAGTGCCAAGCACTGACCATTTCTGGTCTCTTAAATTGCAACTAATCTAAGTATTAAAAAATTTACCAAACGAAAAAAAAGGCAAAAAAAGCCCGATGGTTGGCTAGTTACTTACATTATACTTTCAAGTATGGCGTTTTTTTATTCTAAACGCTTAATAACCGTGACTCAGCCGCTTTTAAGCCGCAACTAATCTAAATTATAAACATTAAGAAATTTACTAAACAGAAAAAAAGGCAAAGAAACCCTAGGGTAGCTAATTATTCACTATCCATTTTTTAAGTTGGCGTTTTTTGATGTTTTAAATAGCGTATTTCAGCTTGTGTAGCTAGAAATTTGATAAAGACATGAGGTGCACATAGTGCAAAAAATTAAGCATGATTTACGCCAAATACATTAAGTTTTTTTGTCATTAATCCACTGCAGAGATTGCGAAGATAAATAAATAGCTTCAGTTTCATGATAAGGGGGCTGGCGAAGGGTGTCAAGGAAGTTTTTCGTTTCATCCAATGCGTTGCCAAAAGTTTGTTATGCAAGAGATCCCATAAATTGGGTGTCATAATAACTACACCCACATTAATTTTGGTGTACGTGACCTTGAAAGATCGTGATTCAATACTTAAATTATTAGGGTAGTAGGCAAATAATGGAGCTCAAAATGCATAATGTACAAGAAACTGAAAATTTAAAATTTGACGCTGAGGTAGGGAAAGTACTGAATATAGTGATTCATTCACTTTACACCAATAAAGACATTTTTCTGCGTGAATTAATATCAAATGCATCAGATGCATGTGATAAGTTGCGCTATGAATCTCAACTAAACCCTAATTTGCTAGATTTGAGTGACGAATTAAAAATCACTATCAGCTCCAATAAAGATAAGAACGAGCTATATATCACTGATAATGGCATTGGAATGAATAGACAGGATTTAATAGACAATCTTGGTACAATTGCAAGCTCTGGTACGCAAAAGTTCTTGGATGCGATTAAGAATAGCAAGGATTCAAGCCAAACTGTGGAGCTGATTGGGAAGTTTGGTGTTGGTTTTTACTCAAGCTTTATGGTTGCATCAGAAGTAATAGTAGAATCGAGAAAAGCTGGAGAAGAGGAGTCTTGGATCTGGCAATCCAAAGGAGATGGGGAATATTCAATCAGCAAGTCAGATAATCAAGTCCCTCGCGGAACCAAAATTACGCTCATTATGCATCCTGAAGAAAACGAGTTTTTAGATAAATTTCGTGTTGAAAATATTGTCACTACTTACTCTGATCACATAAATTTTCCTGTTGAATTTATAGACGAAGAAGGAAAAAGTGAAAAGTTAAACAGTAAGGCTGCAATTTGGACTAAGCCAAAAAATGACGTTACTCAAGAGGAGCACAACGATTTTTTCCGCAGTGTTGCCCACGTTGGCGGGGAGCCCTGGATGATATTGCATAATAAAAATGAAGGTGCAATAGAATATACAAATTTGCTTTATGTTCCTTCTATAAAACCTTTTGATTTATTCCATCCAGATAGACGTTGCTCTGTTAAGTTATATGTAAATAAAGTATTTATCACTGAAGATAATGTACAGATCATACCGCAGTATTTACGTTTCTTGAAAGGTATTGTTGATTCACCGGACTTACCTCTTAATATCAGCAGAGAAACGTTGCAGAATAATCGTGTTGTTGAGCAAATCAGGAAATCCCTCACTAAACGCGCGATATCAGAGCTCGGTAAAAAGGCAAAAGAGAATTTAGAGGAGTACACAAAATTCTGGACCAATTTTGGTGCAGTATTAAAAGAGGGTCTTTGTGAAGCTATGCCAACTGATGAGAGAGAAGCGCTGCTCTCGATTTGCAGATTTCATAGCACTGGTGATGAGAAATTAGTCAGCATTGATGACTATATAAGCAGAATGAAGCCTGAGCAGGAGCATATCTATTATCTCACTGGAAATAGCTTGGATTCAGTGAAAAACAGTCCGCAACTTGAGGGATTCGTCAGTAAAGGACTAGAAGTGCTCCTATTTGTTGATCCAGTTGATGACTTTTGGACTAGTGTAATTCATGAATACAAAGATCAGAAAATCAAGTCTGTAACCCGTGCAGATGTTGATTTGGAAAAATTCTCTTCAGAAGAAGATAAGACAGATGAAGAAAATAAATCGAATGAAGAAAAAACTGAGGAAACTATACTGCAATATTTTACCACAGTGCTTGGAGATTCAGTAAAAAGCGTAAAAATTTCCAAAAAATTGACTGATAGTCCCGTATGCCTAGCGGTTGATGAAGGTGCTATGGATCTTCGCATGGAGCGTTTTTTGCGTGAACAAAAGCAGCTAAATTACCGCACGCCAAAGGTGCTTGAAATTAATACTAAGCATCCTGTAATAAAGAGTATAATGAAATCTTATGCTGAAAGTGGTGAAAACCCAACATTGGAAGACATGATTCATTTATTATTTTACCAAGCTTGCATCGTGGAAGGTGAAGAGATGGATGATGTAAGTCTGTTTGCTAAGAGATTGAATAATTTGCTTGGCAAGATTTCTGTTTAATGCTATACTTAGCTTAGCTGCTAGTTAGGAGGTAAAACATGTTTGGTTCCAATTTTAGAGACTTTGTATCACAGGATACAACTTCACAGGGCCAATCAAATTCTGAAAGATTAATCAAAAGTTGGCATGGTTTTGAAAAACCAGATTCTGAAGATTCAGGTATTAAAGAAGAGTTTGAAGTTTTAGATAGCGAAAGTCAAGAGATACCAGCTACTCCATGTAGCACACCCTCTGAAGATCTAAGTTTAGAGAATGCAATACTTGCAAACTTTCCTGATGGTTATGATAGGTCGTTTACCGTAGAATCAAAAGATGAAGGTTCATTTGATACCATTCCTAAAAGCTTAACTTTCGCTGAAATAACAAATATCCTAAATCAAGCTATACAAGAAGATAATTGTGAAGAACTAGACAAGGTTGTACAAAATATTGAAGATTATGAAGGCAGGTCTATTACGCTGGATAATGTAAATTTAAAGAGTTTTTGTGAGCAACAACTTAACTTAGATTTACAAGATAGAAGCGATCATCAACATATATACTCAAATGTACTATCACAGTATAAATTTGATCAGGAGAATTTTGAGTGTGATTATTCAGTAAAAGAATTGGTATTATTGGCAATTGCAGCTAATGACAAGCTAGTAGAGCAATATCAGGATTTTCTTTTTGCTGAAGAAAATTTAAGTCTTTTACCTGTACTTGTTGGTGGTCAAAAATATATTGAAGCTTTTATAGAAAAATTCCATGGTACTGATGGAGTTTATGGAAGATTAAAAGGTCAAGCTATACAACTTGTCGAACCTAATAAGATTGACTTTTTCTCAGTTATAGCACTAAGAAAAGAGCAAGAATTACTAGAGACAGTTTTTGTCGAATACGTTTTAAGAGATTTTGGACAGGTGTTAAAAACAAGTAAACCTAATCCTTTGTATGGTGCGCTTGAAACAGCATCTCTGATCAAAAATGAAGAATTCATCACGATAGTGCTAGATGCATTTGAAAGATATATTAATGAGCTAACTAAAAAAGCCTCAACAGAAGAGTTATTAAAAAAGAGCTCTGCTACCTTGTTAGAAACTGCGATAAGCCAGGAACACACATCTGTCATTGAATACCTGTGCAAACGATACACTAATAGTGCAGATCGTGCCATTTACGATGTATATGAACAAGCATTTGCAGATGATAAAGTTATTACAATACTAAGGCAACAAATCCTGAAAAACATAGGAGCTCGTGGCAGAAAAGAAATTTATGATTTAATTCTGAAAACTGCATTGGATGCTGGTAATATTGCATTTATCGAGCACTTGTGTGAAAAATGTGCTAAATGCAGCAATGATGTTATTAATTATCTTGATCATAAATCTAAAAACAACGAGTTTGATGAAATATATGAATCAATTCTGATTGCATTGTCTAATACTGAAAGTCAAGACATTATAGTCAGTGTTCTAGCTCATGTTCAAATTTATCAAAGCATACTCAATAATAAACAGCAAGTAGTCAGGCAAACCATACAAAATATACTGAGAAATGCAATAAAAGAAGCTAGTTATGGAGTTGTTGTACCCTTATGTCAGCATGTTGACCTAAAATTCGCAGCTCTTCAGGCAATATGCAAGGAAGAATTTGAGAAAGCTTTACCAGTAATTGCAGAACAGCTTGAAAAAATAAGTATGGAACTTTCTCCAAGTATGACTCGTAATGAGTATCAAAAAAATAGCGATACTTTGAGTCATCTATATCTAATTAGAAATTTGTTAGAAAGTAGTAAATTAATCAATACTTCCAGTAAAGCAAATATACAGACACAAGCGAATACACAAGTTAATAAAAGAAGCAGCAGTGATAATGCAGTATCACCTGTTACAAAAGGCGATACGGCTGTAGTAAATGAAGAGAATAACAATCAACCAAGCAGTCAAAGAAACCCAAAATCCAAAAGTGCTGGCAGTCAACAGACAGAAAAAAATGTTCTTGCAGGGGAGGAAGAAAATGCTATCTTAAATAACACAGGGGTTTCAACGCAGGAGCCTTTAATTAATAATTTTGAGGAGGGTGAAATCAAAAAAGGCAGCGGAAAAAAAGGTGTTAAGCAACTTGCCAGTCCTGTTAAGAAAAAGATTGATGGACTTATAAGCAAAACCAGTACTAACTCAAGAGAAGAACTCGAAAATATTCTAAAAAGTAACTCTCCTACTCTTGTACTACAATATGTAAAAAATAAAGACGGTCCCTTTAAGGGTAAAGTAGAAGAAATTAAAAAAGAAATTAAAAACCATAATACAAAACAAGGTAATGTTAATATTTCACTGAACAACGATTTGCCAAATTCAGGAGACCAATCTACAAGTTCTAATAATACCGGAAGCAATAGTACACTTACCACAACTCCAGAAATTACGGGTTGTGAAAAGAAGTTGGGGGTAAGTGAAGTTTCTTCGAATGCTGACAATGTGTCTACAATTGGAGGTGTTATTAACAGTAAGGAAAAGCCTGCAGCAGTAGAAAAAACTAGTGCTATAAACAATCAATCAACCTCTATTACTGCAACACAAAATACGCAAAAGAGTAAGTGGCCTACCATAGCTACATGGACGTTAGCAGTAGCTGGAGTTGTTTCAGGAGTAGCTATTGCAGTTTATTTGGAAATGCTAGCTGCAGGAATAGCAGTTGGAGCTTGTTGTCTGGTTGCCGCTGCAATTATATACTGCTGTACGCCTAAAAGCCAAGTTGAAAACAACAAGGTTGACAAACCTTTCAACACGGGGAAAGTACCTACTGCCGTACATGTATAATAAATATAGTAGTTTACCATTTAATAATTTATTATAATTATGTTAATTATCGGTAAATAAGGACTTGGTAAACTACGAAGAAATATTCTTGAATAAAATAAAAGATATAAAAGATGAGGGGCGCTACCGTGAATTTACGCACTTTGCGTCATTACCAGGTAGGCTCCCCCACATTATGGACTATGAAAGAAATAGGGAAGTAATAGTCTGGTGCAGTAATAACTATTTGGGAATGTCACAAAATGAGAGTGTAATTGCCGCTATCCAAAATTCATCTGTTGGTGCTGGAGGAACAAGAAATATATCTGGTACAACAAAAGAGGTTGTTGAACTTGAAAAATCCTTAGCTTGTTTGCATAAAAAAGAGGCTGCTTTAACTTTTGCTTGTGGCTACCTCGCTAACCAGACAACACTTAGCACTTTATCGTCTGTTATTCCGGGCGTAGTAATTTTTTCAGACGAGAAGAACCATTCTTCGATGATAGAAGGCATAAAATCAGGAAAAAGGCCAAAACATATATTTAAACACAATGATGTTAATCATCTAGAGCAGTTACTCAAGTCTATAGACAAAAAGACACCAAAAATAATAGCACTTGAATCCGTATATTCAATGGATGGTGATGTAGCTCCGCTTAAAGAAATATGCGACCTGGCAGATCAACATAATGCAATTACCTATTTGGATGAGGTGCACGCAGTTGGCATGTATGGTTCACATGGTGGCGGAATTGCAGAAAGAGAAGGTCTGATGGATAGAATAACCGTTATTCAAGGTACACTATCAAAGGCTTTTGGAGTGATGGGTGGGTATATAGCGTCTTCAAAGAGCTTGGTAGATGTAATAAGAAGTTCCGCTCCAGGATTTATTTTTACCACTGCTATGTCGCCTGTTTTAGCAGCGGCAGCAAAGGCAAGCGTTGAGCACCTAAAATCGAGCAACATTGAAAGGGAAAAGCAAAAGCAAGTCGTTGAAAAAGTAAAAAACTCACTGAGAAATGCAGGAATTAACTTCATTCCAACAGAAACTCATATAATTCCAATAATAATTGGCAACTCAGAGTTATCCAAAAAAGCATCAAAATTATTATTTGATGAGTATGGAATATATGTTCAACATATAAATTACCCGACAGTTCCAAGAGGAACTGAGCGTTTCCGTATTACCCCTACACCTTATCATACCGATGAAATGATAGAGCATTTAACAGAATCTCTTGTAAAAGTTTTCGAAAAGTTGTCTATCTCTGTAGCCTGTTTATGCTATAGCTAGTACAGCCCTACGTCATACCGCGATTTATTCGCGGTATCTCAGCATGGATTCCGCTAACAAGTAGCGGAATGACGAGTTTTACGCTTATCAAATTGTAGGTAAACATAAATTACTTTAGCTATAGTTTTATATCTCCAGCAATGATTAGCCCGTTGTCTTCCGTTAGCCTTCCACCGCTTTCTTGCAGAAAAAGTCTACCGAGCAAGGCTTTATATTTGTTAACTCCAGAGTAAATTATTCCACTGTGCCTTCCTGCCGCAAGGTATGCAAAGCCTAAAATTGTTGAACCTATGGAGCGTACATTACTATTGCCAGGCAGCAATTTATTTAACAAATTACCACTTACATCTATTAGACCCCCTTCACGGCTTTTCACTCGCATTTTTACATGACGAGATCTAAAATCCTCAAGAAAAGCACCTTTCTTTTCTTCTGCCCAAAAAGTTTCTCTAAGAGCCGGAGCATCAATTACAGCTGCCACAACTTTATTTTTATGAATGAGACAGACTGATACTGCAAAATAAACCATGCAACTAGAAAAGTTCTCCCTGCCCTCTATAGGCATAATAAACCAGGTATAAGTGTTATCTTTTACTTCTTGATCAGTATCATCTTCAAAAATAAAACCATAGTCTCGTTTGTAGTCGTGCAAGCAATCGTATATGGTTTGCTTGGATTTTGAATAAGTTTTATTAATAAAGTCTGCTGATTTAACATTAGAAATTTGCAATTCATTAAAATCGCGCATAAGCTGCTTGGAAGCATTACGCACAGAATCAAGCATCACATTAATTCGTGGTGATGAGAGGGACATTCTTCCTTTTACTCTTTCACTCTTTCATAATAGCTGTCACCTGGAGTATATACTACAATTTTATCCTCTTCTTTTATAAATTGAGGCACGTTAACGCGCATTCCGTTTTCCAAAATTGCAGGCTTATAAGAAGCAGTAGCAGTTTGTCCTTTAATAACAGACTCTGTTTCTTTCACAGCAAGTGTAACATAATCAGGCACATGCGCAGAAATTATTTTGTCTTGATAAGCTACAACTTTAATTTTCATGTTATCCTGTAAATAAATTTTTTTTTCTCCCAATAAGTCCAAATTTATAGTGATTTGCTCGTAATTACTTGGATGCATAAGATTTACAATGTTTCCTTCAGTGAAAAGGTAAACATATTCCTCTTCATCTAAAATTGCCCTTCTGATTGTTGCATCAGAACGAAATCTTTCATAGTGTTTTGCTCCGGTTTTGATGTTTTTCATTTCGGCTTGTATGTATGCACCACCTTTACCAGGTTGAGTATGCATAATACCTACAACCAAAAATAATCCGCCGTTATGTTCCAACACCTGACCTGGTCTGATATCGTTAGCTCTTTCTGCCATAATTACATTTTCAATTTGATCTTATAATTATAAATAGCTTTATATAAATATCAAAGTCTTTATTAGTCAATAAATTCTGGTATATTTAATACTATATACCTCCCCTTTATATTTATATGTGGAAATATCTCTTTAGTGAAAGACAGCATAATACGTTTTTTTGTGCTGATAACTAAAATTTCTAATATATCCCCTGAGCCGAAATTATACACAGATTTTACATAGCCATATAATTCATTACTTTTCAGCCTTACTTCCATATCTACAAGGTCACTTTGGTAAAATTCATCCTCATCATTTAGCTCTGGTAACTTGCTTCTTTCTATATATAGCTTCTTATTCCTTAAAAGCTCTGCTTCATTACGGGAATTTACTCCGCTTATTGTAGCTATTACTAAATTATCACCTATGACGGATACTGAGTCTATTTTATAATTCTCATCACCACTTATTAGCTTACCATATAAGGAGATATTTTCAGGCTTTTCAGTAAAGGTTTTTACTTTAACAGCTCCTTTAATTCCGTGAGGAGAGGTAATAATTCCTAAGCATACCAGATTGTCGTTCATATTAATGCAAGTATCTAATCAGAAGATTTCTCAGATAAATATTGAGTCAAAATCTCGATGCCTTCATCAATCTCTTTTTCAGTGATAATGAGTGGAGGTAAAATTCTCACAACGTTATCTGATGTTACCCCAACAGTAAGCAAGCCGCGATGACTTAACTCTTCTGCAAACTTTTGATTGTCTGCTTTCACTTTTATTCCAAGCATTAACCCTTGCCCTCTTACTTCCTCTATTATTGGAAATTTACTTGCTAAGTCTTCTAGTTTATTTTTTAAGTATTTACCTCTGATTTCAACATTTTTCAAAAAGCCGGGGCTGAGCAATTCTTCGAGCACAGCATTACCTACTGAGGTTGCAAGCGGATTGCCACCACAAGTGGAACCGTGCATACCGACCGCCATATATTTAGCAGCATTTTCAGTTGCAAGACAAGCCCCCAGCGGAAACCCCCCGCCTATTCCCTTTGCAAGAGCACATATATCAGGTTCCACTCCTATATGTTCGTATGCGAATAATTTTCCTGTCCTACCAGCACCGCATTGTACGCAATCAAAAAATAACAATATGTCATTTTCATCACACAGCCTTCTTAGTTCTTTCATAAAGACTTCATTCATTACTTTGATACCACCTTGCCCTTGTATTGGTTCTATTAATATAACGCCTATACCACTTGAAATTGCTTTCTTTACGCTCTCAATATTGGGCTCGATGTTATCACACCAATCAATGTAGGGATTTAGTAATTCAGAAAATTTCTGTTTATCGTTTGTAGCACAAGTTAAAAAGGTTCTTCCATGAAATGCACCATGAAATGTTAAAATTCTGTGACGATTTTTATTGCCTTTTCCATTTTGATAGATCCTAGCAATCTTAAGTCCACATTCTACTGCCTCTGATCCAGAATTTGAGAAAAATACAGTGTCAGCGAAACTATTGTTTATTAATTTTTCTGCAAAATTATTGGCAGCAGGTATATTATAGGTATTTGATATATGCCATAATTTTTCTCCTTGCAATTTAAGAGCACTAATTAATCGCGAATGAGTGTGACCTAAGCTACTAACGGCTATTCCGGAGTGAAAATCTACGTAGCGCTCACCATCAACATCATATAGGTAGATACCTTTGCCATGAGAAAAATTTATATTAACAGGAGAATAAACTGGCAAAATAGGAGAAATTGTCATAAAATATTATATGCTAAATTTTATTATTAATAACATAAAAACCGTTGTTTCACAATAAGAAGGATATGTATAAGCTAGGTAAATTGATGTTTTCTGCGTTGAAGAAAAACAAATACACAAAAGTTATTGTATTACTCTCATCGATCTTTATGATTTTATTCAGTGTGATATATTGTAATCATTTACTAAGGAGTAATTTCCTTTCTTCTTACCGTGATTCAAGTGTAAACTTAAAAAGCGTACTGGAAAATGGCATAATAAAAAAATACCATTATTTACTAATAGAAAAGCATCACATTAAATACAAAAATTTTGACTACATAAACCAACTAGTAAAACTACGTGCTGAATTATTACAATCAGTGAGCAAAGTAAAGGATTTCAGCTTAATACTGTATGATCAAAACGGCAGAATAATATTCAGTAATTTTAACACTCAAGATTGTGATTATGAACAGTTACTTACAAACGATGAAATTGATAAACTATTAAGTAACCAAGAAATATTTTATACTACAGGAAATACATTAACTTCTATTTTCCCTATATTCCATGAAAATAGCGTTAAACCGTCGTTTTTTTTGAAGATTCTTCGAAACTACAATAATTCTTATGTTATAGCATATGGCCTGTTTTTAACATTTTTGGGCCTATTATTAATAATCTTAATATTAATAATGTTCTATTTGCACTTTTCTAATACCCAAATGCTAGCCAAGCAACATAAAACTAACATTGAATTACAGCAGATAAAAGAGACATTAGAGCAAGAAAATGCAAACAAGCTAAAGTTTTTTGCAAGCGTTACACATGAATTACGCACACCTCTTAATGCTATTATTGGATTTGCAGAGTTGATCAAAAATGAAACTTTAGGTTCAATGGATAACTCTCAATACAAGGAGTATGCAGACGATATATATAATGCAGGGACACACTTACTTGCCTTAATTAATGATGTGTTAGATTTTTCAAAAGCTGAATCAAGTAGTTTAACAGTAGAAAAAGTGAAGTTTAACCTGAACAAAATAATAGATTCATGTGTAAATATGCTATTGCCTAAATTAAAAGAAGCCGGGATTAATTTAAAAAAAGAGATGACTAATAAACAATTATTAGTCATTGCAGATCCCAAGAGAATGAAACAAGTTATAATAAATTTATTATCAAACTCAATCAAGTTTACTCCCAAAGATGGTTTAATAAGAATGGTGATAAAAGAAAATATAGAAAAAAACTTATTAACTATTGAGTTTCATGACAATGGAATAGGAATAATGCAGCAGGACATATATAAAGTTATGTCTGTTTTTGGCCAAGCAGATTCGGGGTATAGAAACGAAGGTACGGGCATCGGATTGCCGCTAAGCAAGAAATTAGTAGAGTTAATGGGTGGAACTTTTGACATTAAAAGTGAAGCAAAACTTGGTACTACGATAACATTGAACTTCTTTTATGAAGAACAAACATGTGAAGATTCGATTGATTTTTAATAGGATCTATTTGATATGGCCTTACATCAGACGAAAACCACACTTTATCAAGAGCGGCAAGCCGAGAAGGTAGGCAGAAATTCATCAATAAGCCCCCATCAAGAATCTTATCTGTTAGCTATATATAAAATTTGATACTCTGACTACAATATACTACTGTAGATGGAAGTGTTATTAATGGAGCAAGGTATGGAATTAGCAGTAGGAAATAATGCACCCGATTTTAGCTTGCCAGCAGATTCTGGTGAAAATTTATCACTGAGTGAATTTTTTGATAAAAAAAATGTAGTTCTTTATTTTTATCCTAAAGACGATACTCCGGGTTGTACAATGGAGGCAAAAGGCTTTAGAGATAAAATAGATGATTTTTCTTTCCTTGACACAGTGATAATTGGTGTATCAAAAGATAGTGTTAAGTGTCACACTAACTTCAAAGCAAAATATTCTCTGCCGTTTTCTTTAGTTTCTGATGAGAATGCTGAAATGTTGGGAAAATATGGTGTTTGGGTAGAGAAAAGTATGTTTGGCAAAAAGTATATGGGAATAGAACGCACTACTTTTTTAATAGATAAAAAAGGTAAAATAGTGAAGATCTGGAAAAATGTAAAAGTTAGTGGACATGTTGATGAGGTTCTGGAAGAAGTAAAGAGAATATAAACTAAAGAATAGGTTAATGGCTACCCATTGCTACATAAAAAAGCTGAAATTACATAATTTTCGTAGCCACTCAAACTTTGAACTGGATTCAGATGATAGCTCAGTTGTAATAACTGGCAAAAACGGTATTGGTAAAACTAATATACTTGAAGCAATCTCGTTGCTTGCTAAAAGCAATGGAATGAAAAAAGCAAAAGCCAGTGAGATACAAAATAGATTCAGTAATGAAGATTGGGTAGTGCACTATGATTTTTTTAATGGAATGGATTTTAATTCAATTGGTATCGCAAAGAGTTTTGATAAGAAACTAATACAAATTGATGGAAAAACGCAATCGAGTTATTCATCTTTGTATAAGATATCCAATGTAATATGGCTGATTCCACAAATGGACTATGTTCTTCTTAATTCTCCAAGTGACAGATTAAAATTTTTAGACCGTATAGTCTCACTGTTTGAGGAAAATTACACTTGCTGCTACATGAAACACAGCAAAGCTAAACGTGAGCGAAGTAAACTGTTGAGAGAGAACACCTTGGACGAAAATTGGCTCTCTAGTCTTGAAAACATAATGGCCGTTAATGCAGTTAGTATTTTACGTATGCGATCGTCTGTTTTAAAGACACTACAAGACACAATTGATAACCATTCCAGTGAGTTTTTTCCGAAGGCAAGTTTGAAATTCAGCAGCCAGCTAACTTTGGACGATACTGCAGAATATTTTCAGAATCGTCTAAAGGAAAACAGAGAAAAAGATTCATTGACTGGTAGAGTAACCTTTGGTGTGCATAACGATAATTTTCGGGTTTTTGTCAAAAAAGAAACGTACCAATAAATCTGTGCTCCACTGGAGAACAAAAGTTATTACTGCTTTCTATTATTTTATCCAGTGTAAAAGCAAGGTGTATTCATTACAATAAGGCACCACTTCTTCTACTTGATGATATAATGTCTCATCTGGATAAACATTACAGAAAGGCGTTAATGGAGGAAGTGTTAAGTATTCAATGTCAAACTTGGATAACTGATGTAAATCAAGATAATTTCAATAGCTATCTTTATTCTTTCAAGTTTTTTGAATTATCAAATGAATTAAATGCAAAACTTCCTTGACAAACCTCGCCAGCCCCCTTATCATGATACTGAAGGTATTCAGTTATCTTTATCTGTGCAGATTAAACAGCAAGAAAACAACGTAGTTGGCGTCTTATTTTTAATTTTTTGCACTATGTGCACCTTATGTCTTCACAATATTTCTAGGTTTTTACCTACACAAGCTGAAACGCGCTTATAAGTCGTTTAAGACAGTATAGTACGCCAATTTGCAGGATTAGGGAGTGACAACTAGCTAACACGGGGTTTCTTTTGCCTTTTTTTCTGCTTAGTAAATTTCTTAAACATTCAAACTAAGGTGAGTTGCATTCAAAAGCAGCTAAATTGCAGTGTTTAAGACTTAAAAAACGCCAATACTGAAAATAGACAATGACCAGGGCTTCTTTTGCCTTTTTTTTCGTTTGGTAAATTTCTTAAATATTTATGGCTAAACGACAACCGTCATCCCGCTACTTGTTAGCGGCTGAGATACCGCGAATGAATCGCGGTATGACGGTTCGCGGTGACATGACGATCAGCCTTGTCATTCTAGCGCGTGGCGCTGGAATCCAGACTTTAACTGATATGATTACAGAAAGAGAATTTATTAGGTAGTTATAGACACTGAAAGTGGTAAAACTTACCACTTTCAAGTAAAGAAAACTACGTTTACGCCTTCTATAATTTCTATGGATTATTCACTACTGCACCGTCTTCACAAATCACACCTCCTGGTGTTATTTTTGAAACGACTACAGGAGCGCCAAAAAACACAGCAGTAAATGCACCGAGTGCAAAAAGCGCTGGCTATGGCATTCTGCCAAATATCGCAAGCAAAGCTGCACCTATTATCACTATTGCGATCATCGGCCCACCTATGCCGTGAGTATAGCCTATTATCTTGCATATCACTGATGATGTTATATCACTTTCATCAACAAAAACGGTGTTGGTGGTGCCACCACTAGTATTAGCATTTGCATCAAACGCAAAGGAGAGAATTAACGCCACAAGTAGAAGAAAATTTTTCATTACGCCTCCTATAATTTCTGTTTCATGTTTGGTTATCTATCGCTTTGATTAAATTTAAGTAAATGGTGAGGGTTCTAGTAAATTTGTCATCCTATCAGTTTATAAAAATTCCCGGATCTCAGTGTTATTCACTTGGACAACATTTATACAATTGCGGAATAATGGTGCTCCTTTAAGGAGCACCATTTAGCTAATGTTTTTCTGAAATTTTAGTGCCTAGTTGCATGTATTTGTTGTTGCATTCCATACTTTACCATCAGAGCAAGCAGTTGCACCATTTTTACAAATCACACCGCCTGGTACTATTTTTGAAACAACTACAGGCGCACCAAAAAACACAGCAGTAAATGCACCGAGTGCAAAAAGCGCTGGCCACGGCATTCTGCCAAATATTGCAAGCAATGCTGCACCAATTATTACTATTGTGATTATCGGTCCACCTATGCCGTGAGTATAGCCTACTATTTTGCATATTGTATTTGACGTTGCGTCATCAGTAACACTGCTAGCAAAAGCATTATCAAATGCAAAGAAGAGAATTAACGCCACAAGTAGAAGAAAATTTTTCATTATGCCTCCGATAATTTCTATTTAATGCTGGATTATCTACCATTTTGATTAAATTTAAGTAAATGGTGAGGATTTTTTTGCTTAAAAGTATCCTTTATTTCATTTAGAATACTTTTCTTGGTTCGTTTATATTACAGTGCCACAGAAATTTTACAGCATCGTTTATTGTCTTTATCGTGCTTTGATTGACACAATTTATAATGATGGAGTGGAGCATGCAGGGTATTTATCATTTTTAATTCTGTTATCAATATTTCCTTTTCTCATCGTTTTAATGGCTGTGGCGTCAACATTTGCAAATTTTTTAGACCAGTACAACATTGGCTGGGTATTTATCATTGATAACATGCCACAGGATATTTTATCATCTTTGATGCCGCGTATTAGGGAGATAATATCAGGCCCGCCGCAAAGCTTACTAACTTTAGCAATTGTAGGTGCTGTTTGGACCGCTTCATCGACAATTGAAGGGCTTAGAACAATACTCAATAAGGCCTATAAAGTTCCGGTTTTGCCGCCTTATATATTAAGAAGAGTACTAAGTATATTACAATTTTTAGTAATCACGCTTATTATAACTCTAACTATAGTGTTTTCTACACTAGTACCAATGCTAATTGATTTTTCCTATCAGGGACTAAGTTATACTAGGTATTTACTTATTGAATTTGTACTTTTCACAGTAGTCTCTTGGCTATATTTTATGTTGCCAAACATAAAACAAAATTTATCAGACGTATTTCCTGGATCTTGTGTAGCTGTTATTCTTTGGACGATTTCTGCTTCAGCTTTTAAGCAATACTTAAAAGCTTCCTTTGACCAACTGGATTTGATATATGGAAGTTTAGGTGGTGTGGTAGTGTCATTACTATTTTTTTATATGCTAAGTTTGATTTTTATATATGGAGCAAAATTCAATTTTCAGCTAAAATATTTCAATGAATCTCGCTAAGGAGAAAGAAATGGGTAAGTTAGAAGGTAAAGTAGCTTTAATCACCGGAGCTTCAGGTGGAGTAGGCTCTGCTGTTGCAAAAAGGTTTATAAGAGAAGGTGCATGTGTGATTCTGATTTCAAGATCTCTTGATAATCTCAAGCCACTATATAATGAAATTGAAGAGCTTGAAGAATTTAAAGAAGGCTCTGTGAAACTAATTCAGCTTGATCTTTTAGACTTTGAGAATGTAAAGATACTGACAAACATGATAGAAAGCCTGAAATTATCAGAATCTGGAGCACTTGATATATTAGTTGCGTGTGCTGGAATTTTAGGCAAACTGAACCCCATTCATGACTGTGAGATTGAAGAGCTACAGAACGTAATGAATACAAATTTTACTGCCAATTGGTACTTACTAAAAAACTTAGATCCAATGCTAAAAAAGTCTAATGCTGGAAGAGCGATATTCATGACCTCAGAAGTGACACTTTCTCCTTCCTCTTATCCATATTGGATGCCGTATGCTGCAAGTAAAGTTGCACTAGAAATAATGGTGCAGATATATGCATCTGAGACAAAACATACAAAATTATGTGTAAATGCTGTATACACGGAAGGACCTGTGGGTAGTGAGCAGGCATTTCCTGGATCTGAATTGGTGTCACCTGATAAACTAACAGATAAATTTGTGGAATTAGCTTCTGAAGACTGCAGCATATCAGGAAAAATCTTACCGCTCAGCAAATCTCCCGAATAAATTACCATAGTATCTGCAAAGATACCGTTAAGCCCACAATTGTATGAACATTGTGATTTGAGAGTAATCTCCACTAGGAAGGATGTCATCCTAGTGCCTCTATGGTGTCATTCCAGTCTGGAATCTAGTCTTTATTATGCAGCCACTTATTTAAAGTTAAGTTTTCTGGATCCCAGACTGGGATGACACCTCTGGGCACTGCCGTCATAAAGGAACCAGTGTCAGCTACTTGAATAACATCATTTGCTGTGCAATTTACCTTCAAAAATGAATGTTTGTACAGCTGTGTGTCAAGCACTGGAATCTGCCACGCAAATTGCAATGTTCGTACAGTTATGCGTCAAGCCTAAAAGTAATTAGCTAATAGGTTTAATAAAAATTCACATATACAGGAAAGATTGGTAACATTACTTGAATAGAGACCGTTATTGTAATTATGCCGAAACGCACAGATATAGAATCTATATTAGTAATAGGAGCAGGCCCAATAGTTATAGGTCAGGCATGCGAGTTTGATTATTCCGGAACGCAAAGCTGTAAAGTATTAAAAAGCGAAGGTTATAAAGTCATTTTGGTTAACTCCAACCCCGCAACTATAATGACAGATCCTGAGTTTTCTGATGCGACGTATATTGAGCCGGTACTGCCTGAAATCATAGAGAAAATTATAATTAAGGAGAGGCCAGACGCAATATTGCCAACAATGGGCGGGCAAACAGCGCTCAATTGTGCAATAAAACTTGCAGATGATGGAGTGTTAGACAAATACAACGTAGAATTAATAGGGGTAAATAGAGAAGCAATAAAAAAAGCAGAGGATAGAGAGTTATTCCGTCAGTCCATGGATAGAATAGGACTGAAATACCCCAAAAGTATCATTATAAAAAATCAAGAACAAATAAAAAAGGCTTTGGATTACGTTGGATTACCAGCAATCATTCGTTCATCATTCACTCTTGGTGGTGCAGGTAGTGGCATAGCATATAATAAAGAGGAGTTTTTCAATATCGCAGAAAGTGCTCTCAAAATTTCGCCAATAAATGAAGTTCAGATAGATGAATCAATTATCGGCTGGAAAGAGTATGAAATGGAAGTTATCCGCGATTGTAAAGATAACTGCATAATAGTCTGTTCGATAGAAAATGTTGATCCGATGGGAGTGCACACCGGAGATAGTATTACGGTTGCTCCTGCTTTGACTCTGCGTGACGTAGAATACCAACAGATGAGAAATGCATCTATAGCAGTGCTGAGAGAAATTGATGTTAGTGCCGGTGGTGCAAATGTTCAATTTGCAGTGAATCCTAAAGAAGATGGAAGCCTCGTTGTGATTGAGATGAATCCAAGGGTTTCTCGTTCTTCTGCACTTGCTTCGAAAGCAACAGGCTATCCTATTGCAAAAGTTGTAACTAAACTTGCTATTGGCTATTCGCTCGACGAAATACGTAACGACTGTGCTCCAATAATACCAGCAGCATTCGAACCAGTGATTGATTATATCGTCACTAAAATTCCTCGATTTGAGTTTGAGAAATTTAAGGGGACGAATTGTGAATTATCAACCTCCATGAAATCAGTGGGAGAAGTGATGTCTATAGGCCGCACTTTTAATGAGTCACTACAGAAAGCTTTCCGTTCACTTGAAACTGATTTTACAGGACTTGATGAAGTATTTCCTGAGAACATTGATATTGATCACATAAAATCTCAATTAGCAAAATTGCTACCAAACAGATTACTGATTGCTGCTGACGCAATGCGCCACGGAATTAGCATAGAAGAAATAAATTCGATTACAGGATATGACTTATGGTTTCTGCAAAATATACAGCAAATTATATTAACTGAACAAAAAATCAAGGAAAATGGATTTCCTGGAACTGCGTACGAAATGTTAGAGCTGAAAAAAATGGGATTTTCAGATGCAAGATTAGCAAAGTTAAGTAATAGACCTACCTCTGTCATTCCAGTACCCTCTAATGTCATCCCAGTGCGTGACACTGGGATCCAGCCAGCGTTACACGCTGGAGATCGAGTAAAACAAATCGAAGAAATAAGAAAAAAATTTGGCATTAAACAAGTTTATAAACGCGTAGACACCTGTGCAGCTGAATTTGAATCGAGCACTGCTTATATGTATGGCTGCTATGAGGGTGATGTTGAAAATAAAACGGAATGTGAGGCGAATATTTCTGACCGAGAAAAGGTTGTCATTTTAGGAAGTGGTCCAAATCGCATTGGTCAAGGTATTGAGTTTGATTATGCATGCGTACATGCAGCTTCTGCCGCCAAAGAAATGGGGTATGAAACAATAATGATCAACTGTAATCCCGAAACTGTCTCAACTGACTACGATACCGCTGATCGTTTATATTTTGCACCACTCATTGCAGAGGATGTGCTTGAAATACTAAGTAAAGAGCAAGAAAATGGCACACTGGTTGGTGTAATAGTTCAAATAGGCGGTCAAACACCTTTAAAGTTAGCCAAAGTGCTTAACGAGAGAGGTTTCAAAATTCTGGGAACTTCGTTTGATTCTATTGACCTTGCAGAAGATCGCATGAGGTTTAAAAACCTTGCTTTGCAACTTAATTTAAAACAACCTGAAAATTCTATCTGCCATTCAGTAGAAGAAGCGTTAACCAACGCAGAAAAGGTGGGGTTTCCACTAGTAGTCAGGCCATCATATGTCCTCGGCGGTCAGTCTATGTCGATTAGACACGATACTCAGAGCTTTAAAGAGTACGTCTTAGATCAAACTAAAATCTTTGAGCATGGTTCGCTGCTTCTTGATAAATTTTTAGTCAATGCAGTTGAGGTTGACGTTGATGCTGTATGTGATGGGGAAAAAGTTTTCATTGCAGCGGTCATGGAGCATATTGAAGAAGCTGGTATCCACTCTGGTGATTCAACATGCTCAATACCGACAAATACATTGAGTGACGAAGTAATAAAAGAGATCGAGCTCCAAACTGAGAGAATAGCATTAGCATTAAAAGTGAAAGGTCTGATAAACATTCAGTTTGCTGTTCAAGAGAATAGACCTCTTGCAGAACCTGTTTGTGATGAGAAATCTTTAGGAAAAGTGCAGATGAGCACCACAGAATACTCGAATGTATTTGAGGAGCGCAGACAAGCTTTGACGACAAAATTGCCTTCAGAAATCGAGTTATGCAAGAGGTCTAGTGATGTATACATACTTGAAGTGAATTTAAGGGCTAGTCGAACCGTTCCTTTTATTTCCAAGGTAATCAATATTCCTATTGCAAAGCTTGCCACTCAGGTTATTTTGGGTAAAAAATTGAATCAGGAAAACAAGCCTTTCAATCATTTTGCAGTTAAAGCTGCTGTTTTTCCATTTACCCGCTTTGCAGGAGTTGATACTTTACTTGGTCCTGAAATGAAATCAACAGGAGAAGTGATGGGAATTGACTCATCATTTGAAGCTGCACTTGCAAAAACGCACATGGCTGCAGGATACAAGTTACCAACAGAAGGAACAGCTCTGGTTTCAGTAAAAGATGATGATAAAAAGTATATATTGCCAGTTGCACGAATGTTGAAAGAACTGAGTTTTGAAATATATGCCACCAAAGGCACAGCTTCGTATCTGAACAATAACGGCATTGCTGCACAAGCTGTAAATAAAGTAAGAGAAGGCAGACCCCACATAGTTGATATGCTCAAAGATGGAAAAATAAATCTAGTGATTAATACTTCAAAAGGTGTAAAGTCAGTCTCAGACAGCAAAGATATCAGGAGAACTGCTATTTTGCAAAATATAGCTTACAGCACCACAGCTTCCGGAAGTAAAGCGTTAGTGCTTGCAATTCAATATGTAAAGAATAGCAAACTGGAAGTGAAATCATTACAGCAGATACAAAACGTTTAAATATCAAAACTAGAATAATTCACTCTCAAAATGCTAAAGAGAACATAATAAAAAGATGGAAATTTTGAAGGAAATAGTATACCTAAAGAATCAACTAGCGTAATTGAACAGCCAAGTGCTGCAACGAATGCTCCACAATCTCACCTAGAGGACACTTCCCTTATATGTTAAGAACAAGTCTTTATAAATATCAAAGTAGTGAGATTAAAGACACACAGAGAAGAGGAATCGTCACGCCCCTTGATTATAAGAATCGTTGTTCAGCAAGGTTCTCTTCTCTGGTTTATTATACTGAAAGTTCCGAACAACTGATTGAGCTTTTAGGCTCGTATATAAGGCTGGAAAATGCAGTATATGTTATTATTACGGAGGAATTATGAATTCATCAAACATTATTGCTGGCATTGATGTTAGCAAAAGTAAATTAGATCTCCACATTCACCCACTTGAGCATTATAAAATATTTGAAAACAATGTACAATCCATTGATGAAATGCTGGACTTTTTATGTTTGCATAATGTAACCAAAATTGGTCTTGAGGCAACTGGTGGATACGAAAAATTATGTGCCTATACTTTACTAAGCAATGGTTTTGAGGTGTACGTCATTCAACCAAGGTGGGAGAGACTATGCTAAAAGCCTTGGTATTACTACAAAAACTGATAAAATAGACTGCAGTATCATCTCACGTTATATTAATAATACAGATATGCGTGTTACTCCTTTAACAGTTAGTAATGGTAATATTGATTGCTTGAAACAAAAATTATCTCGTAGAAACCAACTTGTAGAAATAGCAAAAATACAAAAAACCCAAATCCAACAGGTAACTGATACATCTATAATCAAACAAATAGAGGAACTTCTTGCAATTTTACGTAATCAAATTAAAACTTTAGAAGATGAAATGATTACATTTATCGATCAAAACCAAGAGCTTAAAAGAAAATATATATCAATAACTATATAGTAGCGGGATGACGGTTTTTCAAATTATCGGTAAATCTAAGTCAGTTTAGCTATAGGCAGCAATTTTCTGTATTTATTTTAAATTGAAGAAAGCTCAAATGAAAGATCGTGTTTTGCTAAAAATCACAGAATGCAGTCTGGTTACTATTGAAAAGGATATGTTCAAAAAACTGTGTCAAATCAACTCATACACTTCATTACCAACTTCATGATGAAGTTCCGCAGTTGGATGGAAATAATCAAAAAAGAAATAATCCTTTAGTGTTTCTTTGCTACACCCAGGGTTATAGTGAACGTCAAGTTCCCCTTTAAATATCAACTTTAAGAGTATTTTTATATTTTCTTTAAATCTCCCAACTTGGTCTGCAATGTTCGATGTGCATGCATCTTGACAATTTAAACCTTTGCTCTTGTATTCGCTAAACATACTTCTCATTTTAGAGTTAAGATCAAATGCTTTTATTTCAAGATTTGTACTTTTCTTCATATAATCTAAGCCTTTAGCCAGTTTTGCATTGAAACTCTCCGTGAGCTTTGTAGCTAGTTCCCTTGCTTCTTCATCTCTATTAAAAGCTGGTATTGAGCCAACTTCAGGTGCATTTGCAACAACTACATGCTTAACACCATGTTCATTTAGAACCTTAAGTGCATTACATATTTCACTCACTGCTTGTTCCAACACTTCTTCCGCTTTAGTATCGTCATAAGCAGTGGCAACCATAACATCATTTCCGCCGATTATGATGCAAAATAAATCTTCTTTACCTATATCTGGATGATGTTTAATTACTGCATCTAGCTGGTTAGCTAAACGAAATTTATTGAAGAAATAAGAAAAAATAGGGTCAAAAATTTCAGATGCTGTTGCATATGAAACTGCGTAATTCTGACCTTGCTGTTCGTGGCATCTCCCAAAAAATGAATAACTCCACCCAGGTTTAAATTCATCTAAATCTAAATATTTTGCTATATATTCAACAGCAGTAGGGCCATTGCTAAAAGATCTTCCTTGATAAAAAGGATCATCAAATTTTACGCTTTTTGCAAAGGATAAATTATTTAAAATTCCAATGATTGCGCCATTATCGGATAAGCTATCACCCAGAACATAAAAATTTCTATACTTTGAATTAGAATTGTCATTTTTGTTTGTCATAATATTTACCGTAGATTAGCATGTTGTTTCATTAGATTCATAGAAAAAGAAAAATAGCGGTGAAATTATACAACTTTGGCCTAACTTGCTCTCCACTTTTTCCGGGCAAAATCAGCTTCTTCTTAACTTGACACGTATACTTAAAAGAACCCTCTAAGTTTTCTAGCACGGCTTGGATGTTTCAACTTGCGCAGTGCTTTTGCCTCTATTTGCCTAATTCTCTCACGTGTTACATTAAAAATTTTTCCTACTTCTTCTAAGGTATGTTCCTTCCCATCTTTACCAAGGCCAAAACGCATTCTTAAAATTCTTTCTTCCTTTGGTGTTAAAGTTGCAAGAACATTGGTTGTAATGCCACGCAAGTCAGCAAGTATTGCAGCATCCTCTGGCCTGGAGACTCGCTTGTCTTCTATACAATCACCAAAGGTACTACTATCATCTTTTCCTGTTGGAGCTTCAAGACTTACTGGATCCCTTGCTATTTTCATAACTTTGCGTATTCTTTCCAGTGGCATTGTCAGTTCTACACTCAATTCCTCTAACGTCGGCTCTCTTCCCATCTCATGAGTCATCTTTCTTAATGCTCTGTTGATTTTACTGATAATTTCCACCATATGAACTGGTATTCTAACTACTTTAGACTGCTCAGGTATTGCTCTAGTGATTGATTGTCTTACCCACCAAGTGCCATAAGTTGAAAATTTATATCCACGTTTGTAATCAAACTTATCCACGGCCTTCATAAGACCAATATTGCCTTCTTGTATCAAATCAAGCAGATCAAGGCCTCTTTTTGAATACTTCTTAGCAATGGAAACTACTAGCCTTAAGTTAGCCTTAGTCATTTCTTGCTTTGCTTCAGAGACTTCTCGTTCGTGTTTTTGTATTCTCTTGATTAGCTCCTTAAATTCTTGTACGTTATCTTCCTGTATATGCTGCTTAATACCGTTCAAGGTACTAGCTATATGTTCAGAGTTATCGTCTATAAACCTTAAAAATTTGTTTTTTAATTCACCTGTAAAAGAGGACTGATTTTCATTGATCTTTAAAAGACTTATCTTTTTCAATTCGTGCTTTAAAAGCACGTCATCATAAACTTTATAGAAACTTTCTCTATCGATATCGTATTTTCTAGCCTCAGCAATAAGATTAGCCTCTTCAAGCGTAATGGATCTATTTATCTTATAAAGTTCTTGTGTAATTCTGGCAACAGCAGCATCACTTAACTTAATTTGTAATGCTATAGACCATATTTGATTATACAAATTTTCTAGCTCATTAGAGAAATTTTTAGAATTTTTTCTTAATATCAGCGCTTCATTTGTTAAAGTAATTATCTCATCCAATGCAACTATGACCTTTGGCAATAAGTCACTTTCCATTTCAAGAATAGAAACATTTAAATTGACTGAACTTATATCTTCATTATTACCGTCTTTCTCATCATCACTTTTTTTACTATCTTTCTCATCATCACTACAGTACTCAGCATCTTCAGAAACATCCTCAGAATCCTCAACATCTTCAGCACTTTCTTCACTCTCTTCACTTTCTTCTTTGGGTACCACATTAAAATCAGAGTTATAAATTGCATCCAGATCTATAATTTCTCTCAGTAAGAGAGCTCCATTACTTAAATCATCACGCCATACTTTTATCACCTTTAATGTTACTGATGTTTCAATTATTGCACGTAACATGTTATGCTTTTCAGATTCAATTTTTTTTGCTATCTCGATTTCATCTGCCCTTGATAAAAGCTTTACGGAGCTCATGTCTTGTAAATAAATCCTCACTGGATCATCATTTTGTACTAAAGTTGCAGTAACATTTGGCGATGTGTCATCATCATCAAGTTTACTATCATCACTGTTGGAAGGAATATCTTCTTCATCTTCGCTACTTTCAAGCACATTAATTCCGGAATCCTGCAATAAAGATATAGCATCATCTATAAAGTCAGATGAAAAATTTTCATCTGATAATTTATCATTTATATCATCAAAGGTGATAAAACCACCCTTTTTTATACTCTTAGTTACCAGATCTTTGATAATTTTTTTCTTATCTTCTGCATCATTAATAGTTGACATCATTACCTTTATAGTTTATAATTTTATTTCTTATTAACAAACAAACTTACAACGAGCAAGTCTATAATTTTACTTTTAACTTGTGGCTATTTGTTACTTCATATAGTTTAAGATACTGTTAATTTATGTACACTTGTCTTAATCAATTGTTCCATACTTTTCTTCCATTTTTACTGCTATGGATAATCCAACTGAAAATGTTGCAATTCCAACCACTATAGCAGTAAGCATTAAAACATGGGGTATAGGATTGCTATATGAATAAAAATTTGAAACCAATATAGGAGGCAAGGAACTTTTTATATATCCTAGAGATATGTAAAATAACAAAACAGATGCTTGGAAGACGCTTACCCCTATCATTTTCTTGATTAAATTTTTATCGTTTATAATAATATATAAACCTAGCACCATTAATACAATAATAATCGTATAATTATATAAAGTCATTGTTTTTTCCTACGAGCAAAATTTATATATATAATTAACATAGAGGAGCAGACAGTAAATGCTACACCTAATTCCACCAAAAAAATACCTAATTTTTGACCGGTTCTATTATTGGTTAACAAGATATCATAAGATAAAAAATTTTGGCCAAGTAAAGTTGTTGCAACGCCCGTTCCTCCATAAATTAAAATACCTAACACGTTAGTCAATCTAATCACAGAATAAGGTATTGCTTTTAGAGTTGTAGATACACCAAATAGCATTGAATATAATATTATCCCGGAGGCAATAATTATTCCTGCTTGAAAACCTCCACCCGGAGTGTAATCACCGTGAAATTGTATGTATAAACCAAATAAAATGATAAAAGGTATCATCAAAAATGTTACTGCATTTAATATCGGATCTTTAATCATTTTCTTTTTCTTCTTTTAATATCAACGTTATACAAAGCGCAGCAGTAAAAACTACTATAGTTTCTCCAAACGTGTCATAACCACGAAAGCTTGCCAAAATAGCTGTCACTATATTAGGAATACCGGTAGCTTTTTCGGTATTTTCCACATAATAAGGAGCAACATGCAAGTGGATCGGAGCATTGTGGCTGCCAAAATCTGGCAATTGAATCATAAAATATGACAAACATACAGCCAGAAATAACATAAAAAAAAGCGTTATAGGGTTATGAGATAGATTTACTTTATGATTCTTTATCAAGGAGAGTGCTGCAAACGTAAAAACTGTACTGAGCCCCGCACCAACAGAAGCTTCAGTAATTGCAACATCAGGTGCATTCATAATTAAGTATATAAGCGCAATCAGTGAACTAAATACACACATTAGAACAGCACTTACGACTAAATGTCGCGAGAAAACTATAAAAACCGTAACTGTTAGTAACAACAAAAGTAACACTACATTTAATATTTCTAACACCTTAGCCTTCTTTAACAGTTTTTTTCTTAACTTTATAATGAGTGCGCGCTAAAATATAGCTATTAGTTGAGTTAGCTACCCATATTATAAAAATTAATAATACTATTTTAACAGTATTGATTGAAAATCCATTCTGCAAAGCAAAACCAATTAACAATAACGTTGCACCGCTAGAATCTGTAATACCTGCTGCATGTAACCTAGTATAGAAATCAGGAAATCTGATCACCCCTATATTTGAAATAATTATCAAACAAATACCTAAAAATATGAAAATGGATCCTATCATAAATTATCAAAACAACATTAATCTCATTAGTGCTATAGTTGATATAAAGCTAACGCTAGCATACAACAATGCTATATCAATTAAAAAAAAATTATTCAGAATGATTGATATTGCTGTTATAAGTACAACTACTTGCGTTGAGAAATTATTGAACGCTAAAACCTTATTGTACACATCATTTGACTTAGACACTATGCAACACAACATTACACTCATACAGAACAACAGTGTATAGATAGCAATGCAAATCATTTAAAGACTATGTGACTTCAGTAGATTTCTAAACGGATACTTCTTCATCGCCATCTTGATCATTTATTTCATCATCTATTTCACCATCCACTTCATAATCTTGGCTTTCTTGACTTGCATCAAGATCTGTGTTATCAGAAAAATTTAATAAATTCGCTAGCTTACTTGTATTACTGCTGTAAACATTATTCATATTTCCTTTCATGTATTCCTTGCATCTACCTACCAAAAGGCTAAACAGCTCATGAGTATCCACCTGTTTTCCTGCTATTTCATGTAAGGAAACTATGGTATTTTTATGACCTTTAAACTTAGCTGCTTGAATTGGATTACTTGCCCCTGTATTTAAATCATGTGCTCTTTGACTTGCCAACAGAACCAATTTGAAACGGTTACTTACCCGTTCTATACACTTTTCTACAATAGACTCAGCCATAAGATACTACCTTAATAAGTTTTATACTATATCACAAAAAACAAGTTGTCAACTTTGTATCTATTGCGATTCAACTTCATGTTTTACTTTTTCTGCCTCAGATTTTATTTCTTGGCTTTCTGTCATCGTGATTGTTATCTCATGATCAAGTTTTTTTAGAAATCCTAACAATCGCTCTAAAGAAAAACCATCTATTTTATCATTTTTAATTTGCGATACCTTTGGCTGATCAATACCAAGTTTCTCAGCTGCAAAAGCCTGAGTCCAAGCATTTTTTTCTATAATTTTATTTATTATATAAAGCAACTTTGTTTTTATTCCTGCACTGTCTAAGTTATTTAACGATATTATTTCCATAATTCTTACACTCACATATCAATTAACTTTATTAAATATTATAACATAATATTTAATATACCAAGATATTAATATCATGTAACTTGTCAATAATTATATGATATCAATATTTAAAACTTTAAGTTGATTATATATTAATATTTTTATCAAATTTCTAGTAATTTTAAATTACCATTTTACCATCAGTCTATCTGAAAAAACCATTTATAGAAAGAACAAGCTAAGATTACAAAGCTTGAAATACAAAAATAATTATTTTATAAATTTATCTTACATAAGAAGTTTATATCTCTATATCTTAATATAAATATTTATTTAAATTTTTAAAATTTCTATTTTAACGAGAATTCTATATATTATATTTATAATATAATTTAAATATTTGTTGCTTTTTAGCTGGAACATTATTTAGTTAGTAAGTAAAATTGTGTTGAATATGACAAAAATAAAAAAAGATGTTGCTGTTATTATGGGAAGTGAGTCAGATTACACCACTATGGTCCATACTGTTGATATGTTAAAAGCATTAGAAGTTTCACATGATATATTCATAATATCTGCACATAGAACACCAGAAAGGCTCTTCAATTTTGCTAAATCTGCACAAGAAGAAGGTTTTAAGGTTATTATAGCTGGTGCAGGAGGTGCAGCTCATTTACCTGGTATGGTTGCGTCACTAACTTGTTTACCAGTTATCGGCGTTCCTGTGCATAGTAAACAATTAAATGGGCTGGACAGCCTACTCTCTATAGTTCAAATGCCAAAGGGTGTTCCAGTTGCAACCATGTCTATAGGGGAAAATGGAGCACATAATGCTGCCATTACCGCCGTATCTATATTGTCAATTTCTAACAGTGAAATTGCAGGTAGGTTAAAAAAGTGGAGAGAGAAGCAGACCAAAGAAGTAAAAGAAAAACCAGTTTCATAATAAATCTATGGCAATAATTCTTTTAGACACAAAAACCATAAACCGTATAGCAGCGGGGGAGGTGATAGAAAGGCCAGCAAGTGTAGTAAAGGAATTAGTGGAAAATGCAATAGATGCTGGAAGTTTAGAAATAGAGATTAAAATAGAAAGTGGTGGGCGTAACCTTATTATTGTGACAGATGATGGTAACGGAGTAGAAAAAAACGATTTAGAACTTGCGTTTATGCGCCATGCTACTTCAAAATTGAGCGACAATGAGTTGATAGAAATCAAGCATCTTGGCTTTAGAGGAGAAGCTCTGCCTTCAATAGCAGCAGTAAGTAGGATAAAATTATCGTCTAAGGCAAGAGAAGCAAATGAAGCATGGTCTATAAGTTATGAGGGTGGAGAGAAAATAGGGGAGCAAACTCCTTACTCTTTATCACAAGGCACACATATTGAAGTACAAGATTTATTTTTTGCCACTCCAAATAGACTAAAATTTCTAAAAACTGAAAGAGCAGAAACTCAAAGCATTGTTGATATTGTAAACAACCTAGCAATGATTAACTATCATATAGGGTTTACTCTCACTTCAGGTAATAAAAAGCTCTTAAAATACGCTAAGCAGACTTCGTTATTTCATAGATTGTGTGAAGTAGAAGAAGAATTTCAGGGCAATTCTTTGGAGATCAATGAAGAAGAAGACGGCATTAAACTTACGGGACACATCTGTAAGCCGACCGTCAATCGTGGTAAGTCCACTCAGATCTATACGTTTGTTAATGGAAGGCCAATTAAAGATAATTTACTTATTGGCGCAGTTAGGTATGCATATCATGATTTTATTCCAAGCGATAGGTATCCTTTTGCAGCGTTACATTTAGAGATACCTTATGATCAAGTAGATGTAAATGTGCATCCAAATAAGTCAGAAGTAAGGTATCAGAATAAGAAGCTCATATATGAGATAATGACAAGAGGATTAATTAAAGCATTGTCAAGAAGGATAGGCACTTTTCCAGCGCATGACCAGAAAATGGATTCAACATTGCCGGATCCTTTTGATAAACCTAATGTTCAAAAAGAATTTTATGAAAAAAGACCAAGTCCTTTTAAAAATCAACTAATAAAAGAATTTGCTTCTCCAAATGAAAAAGCAAAAGGCTTATCAGAACAGTCAAAATCGTTTGATTATACCGGCATACAGAAATTTCCATCACAAGCGGAGACTATGGTTCTAGAAAAAAAGGTGTTAGAGCAAGTTGATTTGATAGAGAGCCACCCGCTCGGGTTTGCACGCTGTCAGGTCTATAATACTTACATTATTGCCGAGGTAAGAGACAAATTGATTATAGTCGACCAGCATGCAGCCCACGAAAGGCTAGTATATGAATGCTTAAAACAAAAATCAAGTGTAAAAAGACAAAAACTACTTCTTCCTGAAACGGTTGAAATCAAAAATCAAGCCGGAATGGAGATGATTGAAATCTATAAAGATAAGTTATTTGAAATGGGTTTTGATATTGAGATCAAACCAGAAAATAAAGTGATAGTAAAAGAAATCCCTGCAATTTTGGGAGCAATAGATGTGAAAGAGATGCTAATTAATATAGTCGATAGATTAACGGAAATAGAAGATACATTGCCAGTAGAAGATAAAGTGAACAAAATATTGGCCACTATCGCTTGTTATGGATCAATTAGAGCGGGTAGAAAAATGAGATTAGAAGAAATGAATGTGCTGCTTAGACAAATGGAAAAAACCCCATATTCCGGGCAATGCAACCACGGAAGACCAACTTATATAGAAATGAAACTCAGTGATATTGAAAAACTTTTTGAGCGTAGGTAATGAGGTTGCCATAAATATGTAAGTGCTCCTTTCTCGTCATCCAAGTAGCTCATAGAAACGAAAAAACTTCCTTGACAAACTCCTCCAGCGCCCTTATTATAGTATTAAGGGTATTTATGACTCAAAACTTGTTTTTGACCTGCAGGCTCAATGACAAAATTCAGTAAAAAACTCAGGGTATTTTTTGGCGGATTACATAAAATTATAGTGGCTGCATGTCTTTTAAATTTTTTCTACATTCAGCCAAACCGCGCTTAAACTAAGCGTCAGCACATTATTACAGCGCCACTTACAGTAATATAGAGTCAAAACTCGCTACTCGGGGCTTCTTTTGCCTTTTTTTCGTTTGGTAAATTTCTTAAATATTTATGACTAAAGTAACTTAAGTTCACCGACAATCGTCATCCCGCTACGTGTTAGCGGGATCTATGCTTTGAGATACCGCGAATGAATCGCGGTATGACGGTTCGCGGCGGCGTGACGATAAGCTCGTCATCCCGCTGCTTGTTAGCGGGATCTATGTTAAGGTATAGTAGGGGATCTATGTTAAGAGATACCGCGAATGAATCGCGGTATGACGGTGTAGATGATGGTTAAGTAATTCGTCATCCCGCTGCTTGTTAGCGGCTAAGAGATACCGCGGCATGACGTAGGATTGTTGTCATCCCGCTGCTTGTTAGCGGGATCTATGTGAGATACCGTGAATAAATCACGGTATGACGGTTCGCGGCGGTATGACGTAGAAGCTATACTTTTATACTCACCAACTCAGTATCCAATCTGGATCCCAGTGTCGGCTACTCGGATGACACCATAATAAAGTGAAACTAGATTCCACCTTCACGCGCTGGAATGACACCCTGACAATCGTCATCCCGCTACGTGTTAGCGGCTAAGAGATACCGCGGCATGACGTAGGATTGCTGTCATCCCGCTGCTTGTTAGCGGGATCTATGTGAGATACCGTGAATAAATCACGGTATGACGGTTCGCGGCGGTATGACGTAGAAGCTATACTTTTATACTCACCAACTCAGTATCCAATCTGGATCCCAGTGTCGGCTACTCGGATGACATTATAGGGGCGCTGGCCTGACAATCGTCATCCCGCTACGTGTTAGCGGCTAAGAGATACCGCGGCATGACGTAGGATTGTTGTCATCCCGCTGCTTGTTAGCGGGATCTCTTGTTAGCGGCTGAGATACCGCGAATGAATCGCGGTATGACGGTTCGTGGCGGCGTGACGATAAGGTTTATACCTTGTCATCCCAGTGCGTGACACTGGGATCTAGCCTTTATTATGCAGCCACTTGGTTGAAATTAAGTCTTCTGGATCCCAGTGTCAGCTACTCGGATGACACCATTCTTTTTTCTGGATCCAAGTAGTCTGGGCACTGGGATGACACCATAGGGGCGCTGCCATTATAGAGTGAACCAGTGTCACGCACTGGGATGACACCCTGACAATCGTCATCCCGCTACGTGTTAGCGGGATCTATGTTAAGAGATACCGCGGCGGTATGACGTATAGAAACTAAAAAAGTTCTTTTTTAAAAAACTTAAGTTATACTTATAAGTATTTGATACTTTTTATAGTGATTATGTCGAGTTTAAGCTGCCTTTATGGTGATAATGCAGAATTTGTGGAAGAAATGTATAGCCGTTATTTGCAGGGTGATAAATCAATCGGGGAGGATTGGTATAGAATTTTTTCAAGCAATTTAGAAGTTAATAAAGCGGAGACCTGCGGTGCACAACATGTAACTAAGGTGGATGATTCAGTTTCTAGTTTAGCAAATTTTTTCAGATCTTACGGTCATTTTTTTGCGGATCTTAATCCGTTATTACCCAATGTGAATAAGGAAGTAGATTATCAGAAATATTCGAATCTATATCCGGCAAGTGACGCTGGAATCTATAGAGATATTTACTGCAAGAACATCGGTTTTGAATTTATGCATATCTCCTCTTATGAGGAGAGGATGTGGCTGCAGGAAAAGATCGAAAATCAAACCTATACGCTGAGTTCACAAGATAAAAAGGAAATACTGAGGCACTTGATCGAATCTGAGATGTTCGAGCGATTTCTCCATATGAAATTTCCTGGATATAAACGCTTTTCTATTGAAGGTGGAGAATCAGCTATCGTTGCAATTGAAAAAATCATTAGTGATTCTACGGTTTTTGGTATTGAAGAAATAGTCCTTGGCATGGCTCACCGCGGACGACTCAATGTTCTAACCAAAGTGATGGGGAAAGAATATGCGGCAATGCTGTCTGAATTTCAAGGCAATCTTGCATACCCAAGTGGTCTTGAGGTGTCCGGTGATGTTAAATATCACCTTGGTTACTCTTCTGATCGAGCACTTTCAGGTGGCAAAAAAATACATTTAAGTTTATGCCCTAATCCATCTCACCTTGAAGCGGTAAATCCGGTTTTGGCTGGAAGAATAAGAGCAAAACAGAATATAAGATCTGTGCTTGGCATATCAATTCATGGTGATGCGGCTTTCATCGGTCAAGGAGTGGTTGCTGAAACTTTAACCTTAAGCAATATTGAAGGCTATAAAGTGGATGGCATTGTGCACATTGTCATTAATAACCAAGTTGGTTTTACTGCTAACCCATGTTGCGCACGATCCTCTTTTTATTGCACTGATATAGCAAAATCAATAGAAGCTCCAGTGTTTCACGTCAATGGAGATAACCCGGAAGCTGTGAGTTTTGCTACAAGTCTGGCGATGGAATATAGGCAGAAATTTAAAAAGGACGTAGTAATTGACATAATGTGCTACCGCAAATATGGCCATAATGAAGGTGATGAACCGAATTTCACTCAGCCACTTATGTATAAGGCGATATCAAAGCATAAAACTCCTGGAACATTGTATGAAGAAAAATTGACTGCAGAGAAAGTATTAGATGGCGATGAAGTAAATAAATTGCGCAGTGAATTCAGGGCAAAATTAGATAAAAGTCTTGCTGAATCAGCGGCTTACACTCCAAAAAAAGCTGACTGGTTCGGTGGAGTGTGGTCAAAATTAAGAAGAGCAAAGCTGAACGATTTGAGCGAATACTACACGGATTCTGGTGTTCCGCCAGATGAGCTGAAAAAATTAGGTGTGCGTATAAATAGCAATATCCCAAGTAACTTTAACATTAACAATAAGGTTAGAAAAATACTCGATGGCAGAATAGACAGCATAAATTTTGGTAGTAATATAGACTGGGCAACTGCCGAAAGTCTTGCGTTTGCATCACTGCTCACAGAAAGAATAGGAGTGCGTTTATCAGGACAAGACTCTGGTCGTGGAACTTTCTCGCACCGTCATTCAAGGCTTGTTGATCAGGTAACAGAAGAAGCATTTATTCCGCTAAACAATATAAATGAAAAGCAAGCTCACTTTGAGGTCATAGATAGCGCACTATCTGAGTATGCTGTAATGGGCTTTGAATATGGATATAGTCTTGATTCTCCGTATTCACTGGTGCTCTGGGAAGGACAATTTGGTGATTTTGCAAACGGTGCGCAAATTATGATCGACCAGTTTATCGCATCTGCAGAAACAAAGTGGTTGCGATCAAGCGGTCTAGTTTTATTGCTGCCTCATGGTTATGAAGGACAGGGACCTGAGCATAGCTCCGCACGTATAGAGAGATTTTTGCAACTCTGCGCAGAGGATAATATGCAGGTAGTTAATTGTTCCACTCCGGCGAATTACTTCCATGTCTTACGCAGACAAATGCATAGAGACTTTCGTAAGCCTCTGGTAGTGTTTACACCTAAATCGCTACTGCGCCACAAAAGAGCAGTATCTAACCTATCTGATTTTGAAGGAAAATTCCTCACAGTAATTCCAGAATGTAGAACAGGTTTAGTTTCGAATGATAAAATACGTAAAGTTGTAATATGCAGTGGTAAAGTTTATTACGACATATGTGAAGCACAAAAAATAAACGATATAGCAGTAATACGTTTGGAGCAATTCTATCCTTTTCCTGCAGATAAACTAAGTAATGAACTTGAAAAGTACAAAAACGCTGAAATTATATGGTGTCAAGAAGAACCAAAAAATATGGGAGGATGGTTTTTTGTCAACCCATTGATAGAAGAAGTGTTATCTAATCTCGATATCCAAGCAAAAAGACCTAAGTGTATCGCAAGACCTGCTGCTGCATCTCCTGCATGTGGTTATGTTAGTGTTCACACTCAGCAGCAGGAGGAGATTTTAAAGCAGGTTATGCAGGGGATCTAGCACAATTGTGCAAATATTGAAGCGAAAGCTGGCAAGCGAACATTGTTCATCAGATCTTGACGCTGGGCACTGCAGCCAGGCGCAATAGAAAACGCATTACACCAATAAAGCCCTTTTGGTACTCAAGCAAATATAAAAGATTTTTATTCTATTAAAAAAAATTTAATTTTTATTAAAATTTTCATTTATTTTTATTTAAAAAGTAAACATTATTAATATTTACTTTAATTAATATAGGATATATATGAATACAAAAATATTTGAGATGTTAATAAGGAGAACTGGTCTACGCAGAGATAGCAAAGCTGAGATCATACAGTTAAATAGAAATGAAAAAGCTTTTGTAGATGAGGATAAAGAATCTATCGAATTAGCTGAGGCCATTTTTGAAGAGAATAATATGTTTCGTTTCCGCAAATCAGGTCCTGCTATGGATTACATTTTGCACAAATTAATAAATGATAGGAAGCTTTTCGAGGAAATGAAAGATAGAGGTACAAGTATAATACGTCTTTTTTCTTTGTTATCAATGTATCATGGTCGTCTCAATTGCTGTGTTATAAGAAAAGGAGGGTGTATTACTGAGTGTGGCATACTTGATTACGCTGGCACCTATCCAGAACTAGTGCCTTTAGAGGACTTTATACTTATTGAGCCTTCCTCGTACCTCGAGTACATTGTGTTTGACAATGAGAATATCAGAAAGAGGTTAGCTGAAGACTTAACTGAAGATAAAACAAAATTAGATATCTTTTTGAATGGAATTTTAGCAACAAAGAATTCGGATTTAGTATTATCTTGTATTAACAAGATAGAGGTTCTTAATGAGGAAGATAGATATTTTGTTAATCTCTTACAGAAAAACGGCATGCTAGACTACATCTTAAACAAAGATGATACAACACTTGCAAAATCAACTCTAAAGGAGTTGTTGAAGCTTTCTATTTTGCAGGAAGAAAAAAGCACTGAGTTAGAATCTCCCCAAGCTTCAAGTGTAAATGTTAGCAAAGCTCAGCAACATTGTAGTATATAGCTGGTGATAAAGTTTAAAATAATTGCATATACTGAGGCTCATTTAGGTATAGAGCCTCAGTGGTGCTTAATTTTTCAATTTATGGTAGACTAGTAGCCCTACTATGATGTGGATCTATGCTCGCTTATAACTAAAATTTCACTTCCACCAAGGGGATATTATTCCAGCTATTGCTTCCATAGTCATCAATAGAAGCGTTTAAGTAATCTGTATCAAAGCGCACGGGCACATCAAATTCGAAGCTCGCAGTGATTATTGCATCTTTTACTGGCGGTTTCATGAATGTTATTTCTCCCGTTGAATAATTTACTGAATATTCACTCTCTTCTTTACCATTTAAATAAATCTTTACTGTCCCATGCACTGGCTTTTTGATCATACGTATATGCTTATCTTCCCCACTTACATAAGTTTTGATTAGCTGAAAAGTCGTTTTTTTGTTATCTCCTATACCAATCTCTTGGTTGATGGCTATAAAATCCGACCAATCCTTAAAACGAAACCCTATTGCTTTACCTTTTCGTGCATGAAAAAATGTTATTAGTTCTAGTAGCTGCTCGTTTGATCTGACCCCGTAAGCTATGTTGTATCTAGTGCGTGCATGAGACCAATTGATGTTGCGCTGTTCACAACCATTGTGCGTTGTTACAACGTCAGTGGAAAATTCCGGTCCTCCAGTGGAACCATAAGATATATTTTCTGGAAATCTAATTTCTGTGAATGACATATGTCCTCCTGTGAAAGTAAAATAGTTTGGTTGAAGAAAATGTTGTAATTTGAAAGCGTTTCACATAGTAAATGACGCTATGGAAAGTGGATGAGACTACTGAGTTAAACTGCTGTCACACCCACAATTACTATACTCAGGTTCATTTGAGTTGTCAAGCAAAAAAATAAAATTTTATGGCAAACTGTAACTAGCCTTGCTTGTGACTTAATTCATCTACTTTTTTGCGTAATACATTCAAATCAGTTGCTCCTACAAACAGGCTATCTCCAATTATTAAAAAAGGTGTACCACCTACTCCCAAATCTCTTACTAGAAGCCTACTGTTGTTTATCATTTGCTCAATTTTGTCCGCGTTATCTTTTATGGAATCATTAAAATCGTCCTCATCAATCCCTATGTTTTTCACTATATCCAATATGCTTTTGTCTGAAAATTCTCCTTTGTGACTTAAAGCAGCATGGTGAAAATCGAAATATTTTTCTTTATCGAGAAAATAGACAGCTAAAGCACTTTTTGCTGCCTTTAAAGAAGCGTTACCAAGTATTGGAGCATCCCTAAAGATATACTTAATTTTGCCGTCGTTAATTAACTGCTTTATATCATTCTTTATAGCTTTGCAATGTCCACAAGAATAGTCAAGGAAGCCTACAGCTATAACACTACTATTTTCATTTCCGGAGTAAGGATAAGTAAGGTCAAATATTTGATCCTTGTATTGTGAAATTTTACTTTTGGTTACATTATCTCGAGCAGCGTAACTACTTTTAATCGACTCCTCTTTGAGAGTTTTTACGATCTTATCAAAATTTCTGCTTATATAATTATCTAATTTCTCACCTATATAATCATCGTTTAGCATTTGGCTGCGATTTGAAAGCCAATTGTTTATTATCGGCAAGCTTGCTATTGCTATTACTAAAATTAATAAAAACGATATTCTAGACATACAATTTATTTAAAAACCTACAATATAAAACTTTTAGTACACATTTATCTATATATTAAAAGGAGCATCTAATGTTAATATATAAAAACATTTATATCAAGTGTATTTTATAACCAGTTTTGCCTCAAATGCAAACTTTACACAATAAAACTCAAGCACATTACCACAAAGTTCATCAGAAGACTTGGTAGCAGAGGCGCGCGGAGCGTAGATTTAAGTTGTTTCCGCTGTGTATAATTTTCCGCGGAATAAACATATGAACGAGCCAATAATTGGTAGAGAAAAAGAAATAGCTATTCTACAAGACAAACTTCTTTCTCAATCAGCCGAATTTATTGCTGTTTATGGTCGGCGTCGTGTAAATGTTGTATTATCTGCATTTTATCAGCATAATATAGAAGTAATGTAATGCAGATATTATGCCGATGCCAAATTATACGATTACTTCTAAAATTGCTAGTTGTCTTATAAGGATTGAAGCAGCAAAAGAAAAAGTGTTACATTTGCCGCTCACTGTATCAATGCTTTTGTCTCTTCGTGAAACTGCACGGCTTTATACCACACACTATTCTACTATGATTGAAGGAAATCGACTTGAACCTAAACAGATTGAAGAGGTTTTAAGTGGTAAAAGCCACTTTCCAAAATATAGGAGAGATGAAAATGAGGTTAAAGGATATTATGCAGCTTTAACTCAAGTTGAACAATGGGCAGCAAGGAGAATACCCATTACTGAGAAAGCTGTTCAAACACTACATGCTCTAGTAATAGCAAGTGGAAAATCTAAAATAAAATCAACACCTTATCGTGATGGTCAAAATGTTATCCGCGATAGTCTTACACGTGCAATAATTTATATGCCACCTGAAGCAAAGGATGTACCAAAGCTCATGAGCAGTATGATTGATTGGATTCGTAACAGTGAGCAAGTGCCTTGCCCAATTATTGCAGGTATTGCGCATTATCAATTTGTAACAATTCACCCTTACTATGACGGTAATGGTCGTACTGCAAGATTGTTGACTACATTAATTTTACACCTTGGTGGGTATGACCTAAAAGGGCTTTATTCATTGGAAGAATATTATGCTAAGAATCTAGGAGCTTATTATGAGGCAATCAGTGTAGGTCCATCGCACAATTATTATATGGGACGAGCTGAAGCAGATATCACTAAGTGGGTGGAGTATTTCGTAGAAGGTATGGCAAATTCATTTGAGAACGTTTTACAACGTATAAATGAAGAAGAATACCACACTGATCAGACTGATCTTATACGTAAGCTTGATCCTAAACAACGCAAAGCTCTTGAGCTCTTCCAGGAGTTTTCCGCTATTACAGCTAGTCAGGTTGGCGAACTATTTAATTTTAAGCCTCGTACCAGTGCGCAACTTTGTAAAAAGTGGGTGGAAATGGGGTTTATCAAGATTGTAGATTTTTCCAATAGAGGAAGGAAATACAAACTTAGTAAGCAATATGAAGATTTGATCTCAAATTAACTGAAAGCTCGCTAGACAGTGCATAGGTCAAATTTCAATAAAGTGCTTGAAAACTAGATATAAACTTAAAATTTTAAAAACTGGAATATGTACAACAACTTACGCGACTTCATCAAAGCCTTAGAAGAAAAAAAAGATCTGATTAGGATTAAGGAGGAAGTTTCAACAGTTCTTGAAATGACAGAAATTCATCGCAGAGTTTTGTCAAGCAAAGGGCCAGCGATCATTTTTGAAAATGTTATCACAGAAAATGGCAAAAATTCGATTCCAGTTTTGGTGAATTTATTTGGTACTATTAAGAGGATTGCATTGGGGTTGAACATAAATCCTGATGAACTAAGAGATCTTGGTAAACTTTTAGCATTTTTGCAATCACCTGAGCCGCCAAAAAACTTTAAGGATGCTATAAAAATGTTTCCTTTGTTGAAAGTCGTGTTATCGATGCGAAGTAAAGTCGTGAGCAAGGCTCCATGTCAAGAGGTAGTGCTAACCGGAGATGAAGTGGACCTAAGTCTACTGCCCATTCAAACATGCTGGCCAAATGAACCTGCACCACTTATCACCTGGCCGATTGTGGTAACAAAAGGACCCACGAAAGAAAAGCAAGATAATTTTAATCTTGGAATATATCGTATGCAGGTTATAGATAAAAAAACAACACTAATGCGTTGGCTTGCACAAAGAGGTGGCGCAACTCACCATAAGCGTTGGAAGGAAGAAGGCAGAGATATGAAATTTCCTGCTGCTGCTGTGATCGGTAGTGATCCTGCAACGATTATTGCTGCGGTAACTCCAGTGCCAGAAACATTGTCAGAATACCAATTTGCTGGACTACTGCGAAAGAAGCCGCTTGAGCTTGTAAATTGTAAGACTATTCCACTTCAAGTGCCAGCTCACGCAGAAATCGTTCTGGAAGGCTATGTGAGTTTGGATAGCTATCAAGACGAAGGGCCATACGGAGACCACACTGGCTACTATAATTCTGTTGAGCAATTTCCTGAATTTAATATTACTGCAATTACTATGCGCAAAAATCCAATTTATCTCAGCACTTTCACTGGCAAGCCACCTGATGAACCATCGATTCTTGGTGAAGCACTCAACGAAATTTTTGTGCCCATTCTTATCAATCAATTTCCAGAGATAGTGGACTTTTATCTGCCACCGGAAGGTTGCTCATATAGAATAGCGGTAGTGTCGATAAAAAAATCCTATCCAGGGCAGGCAAAAAGAATTGTTATGGGCATACTTTCCTTTCTAAAGCAATTTTTATACACGAAGTTTATTATCGTTGTTGATGATGATATAAATGTACGTGATTGGAAGGAAGTGATGTGGGCAATGTCAACAAGGATGGACCCTGTGCGTGATACAATCATGATAGAAAATGCACCTATTGATTATTTAGACTTTGCTTCCCCTGAAAGTGGACTTGGAGGTAAGATGGGATTTGATGCGACAAATAAAATCCCGCCTGAAACCAAACGAGAGTGGGGAAAGAAAATTGAGATGAGTGAGGAAATAGTAAGGAAAGTCGCGGAGAAGTGGGAGGAATATATGGACTAGACTTCTTGCATAAAAGCAGAAAAAAGTTTGGCGTTTTTTATAATGCCGCATTAACTGATAATTGTGATTTAAGTTCGTCACAGTGCCCTTTTTTTGTCATCCTATAGCTATACCGCCGCGGTATCTCTTAGCCGCTAACAAGTAGTGGGATGACGAGCTTATCGTCATCCTGCCGCGAACCGTCATACCGCGATTCATTCGCGGTATCTCAGCCGCTAACAAGCAGCGGGATACTTAGGGATGACGGTTGTTGTTTAGCTGTAAATATTAAGAAATTTACCAAATGAAAAAAAAGGCAAAAGAAGCCCTGGGGTTATTATCCGCTTTAAAATATTGGCGTTTTTTATGTTTTAAACGCTTGACAAGCGAGATTCAGCCGCTTTTAATTGCAACTAACTTACGCTGCAAATGTTTAAGAAATTTACTAAGCAGAAAAAAAGACAAAGAATCCCCGAGTTAGCTAGTCTTTTACTATCTCTGTCGAGTATTGGCATTTTTTGATGTCTTGTAACGCTTTATAAGCGCGTTCAGCTTATTTAGATAAAAATCTAGATGTAGATGAAGTTTTGTAAAGACATACAGTATCTATATACTGCAAAAAATTGAACATAAGACGCCGATACATTAAGTAATCCTTACCTTTTAATCTGCAGATTGGCGAAAGCAAATACAATAGCTTCAGTTTCATGATAAGAGGGCTGGCGGAGTTTGTCAAGCAATTTTCGTTTCTGCGAGTACCTGAGTTTATTGACTTCATTAGAGCCAAAACTCTTGAGACCTAGGTGATAATTCTATCTAAAAGGATGCCAAAAAAGAGAAGCAACCCTACGTAGGAATTATTTTTAAATATGGACATGCATTGACTGGGATCGTCAGGATTGAAATTTTTGTATTGGCGGTGAAATATGAACCCTACAGCAAGTAGAGCAATATAAAAAATGTTATTTAATGATGATAAGATACCAGCATATAGCCACGTCATAAGAGATATTAAATAAAATCTTTTCAACCAAGATTTTGTTGTATCACCAAAATATAATGCGGTAGATTTCATCCCGAGTTTTTCATCATCTTTTTTATCTTGATGGGCGTATATGGTGTCATAGCTAAGTGTCCAAAAGACGCATCCTATATAAAACAGCAAGGATTCTATACTGATCTGGTTTGTTATTGCTGCTGAGCCCATGAGCGATCCCATATTGAAGGTAAACCCTAAGAACAATTGTGGCCACCAAACATACCGCTTTAATAAAGGGTAAGTAGCTATCATACACATTGAGATTATTCCAAGTATGAGTGTAGTTTTATTAGTTAATAATAAGATTACCAGGGCAATAGACAGTAACAGTGAAAGTAAAGCTAAAGCCTGCTTTATGTTTAATGCACCACTTGCAAGTGGCCTATATTTTGTTCGTTCAACGTGCGCATCTATTTTTCTATCGAAGATATCATTGATTATGCACCCTGCGGGTCTCATTAAAAATGCACCTATAGTAAACAAAACAAGGAGAAAAAGAACCTGATACGATAGAGAAGTTGAGGCTAAAAGAATACCGCTCAAACTGGGAAATAGCACAAGCCACAAACCTGTTAAACTGTGCAACCTCATTAATGAAAAGTAATGGTTGAAATACATTAATTAAGTGTGATTATGTAATATTTTGCTTACATTAACAAAATTATCGAACGCTAAATCAGGCTTGAAAACTAACTCAGGTATAAATCGCAAATCAACATAACACAATATAGATTTACGTATTGACCATGCAGACTGGTTCATTTCATTAACAACAGTGTTAATATCACAATTATTCTCAGAAGGATCTCCAGTGCGTCTTTTTTCTGGATCTAAGTAGTCAGCTACTTGAATATTCAATGAAGATAACACAATATATACATCTGCTTTTTTCAAATCTTTACTTAATTTTACGTCAGATACCGCTACATTTTTATTGAACACCTTACCTTCCATTAGAACTCTTGATATTGCTCTATGCAATACCGATGCTATCTTTAGGTTTCTAATTTCCTTTTTCATATCCAGCTACTATAACACCCTTTCTTCTTGCACTAATTGATAAGCTTTCAAAATATCTCCAACTTTAATATCGACATTACCCTCTAGTGATACTCCGCATTCAAAGTTTACACCTACTTCTTTAACATCATCTTTAAATCTACGTAGTGCTTTTAACTTTCCTTCATGCACCAATTTGCCACCACGCATTACCTTAATTAAAGAATCTTTTCTTATGACTCCATCACTTACGTAACATCCAATGATATTACCAGCTTTAGATACGTTAAATATTTGCCTCACAGATGCAAAGCCAACACAAACCTCTCGTGTAACAGGCTTTAACATTTTAGTTAAATACATTCTCATGTCGTCAATGAGCTCGTATATTATGTTATAAGTATGTATTTCTATACCTTTTTGTTTTGCCAAGTCCCTTATTTTTGAGTCCACTTTTACATTAAAAGCTAAAATTACTGCACTTGATGCTTCTGCAAGCAGCACATCTGAATCTGTTATCCCTCCTACTGCTTTGTGTAGGATATTTAATTTCACTTGGTCTTTACCGAGTTTATCAATTGAACTTGATATTGCTTCAATAGAACCAGTTACATCGCACTTTAAAACTACAGATAGTTCTTCTGTTTCGCTGTTATTACGACTGAATATATCTAAATTATTGTCGCCCAAATCTTCTTTCTTTTTCTTGATTAACTCTAACCTGTATTCAACAATTTCACGCGCCTGCTTTTCAGAATTTACAACAACAAATTTATCTCCAGCATTTGGTACACCATTTAGACCAGTAATTTCAATTGGAGCGGAGGGTAGTGCTGCTTTTTCTCTTTGACCGAGGTGATTAACCATACTACGTACTTTGCTGTATGTTGTACCAACTACCAATATATCACCAACCTTTAACGTTCCTTCCTCAATTATCAATGTGGCTGATATTCCTTTTGCTTTATCTATTTTGGATTCTATTACCCATCCAAGTGCTCGACAATCTTCTATTGCTTCTAGCTTCATTAATTCAGCGATTAACAAAATCGCCTCTTCTAGTTTATCTAAATTAGTTTTCTTTTTTGCTGATACTGGCATAATCATAACATCACCACCAAGCCCTTCAGGGATGAGATCATATTGAGGCAAACTATTAATTATTTTTTCTACATCACCAGGCTCAGATTTATCAATTTTATTAATAGCAACTATAATGGAAACATTTGCTGCTTTTGCATGATTTATTGCTTCAACTGTTTGTTTCATGATTCCATCGTCAGCTGCAACTACTATTACAACTATATTAGTAATATTGGCACCACGTGCACGCATCGCAGTGAACGCTTCATGTCCTGGTGTATCAATAAAGGTAATTTTTTGCTTATCTTTTGTCGTTATTTGATAAGCACCTATGTGTTGAGTTATGCCACCTGACTCTCTTTCTGCAACATTAGATTCACGAAATGCATCGAGCAATGAGGTTTTACCATGATCGACGTGTCCCATAAAAGTGACGATTGGTGGTTTAGGTTTTTTAGGCAGGCTTTCTCTGCCTTCTATAAAAAATAAATCTTTTTCTCTGTTGGTATCGCTCACTCGTTTAGCCGTATGATTAAATTTTTCCACTATTTCACATGCTATATCTGGATCCACCAGATCATCTACTCTATAACTCTCACCGACTTCTTCTTTGAACATTTTTAGCACACTCTTGCTATCTTCTGCCATGCGAATAGATAACTCCCTGATAGTTATTTTGTCTGGTATAATAACTTCTCTTGATATATTTTTACCCTTAGTAAACTTTGACTTTCTACCTCTTATACCAAACCTTTGCTTAAATACAGGGGGTTGTTCAGTTTTTTCATCTATTGCCTGTGCAATTACCAGTTTAGAATGCTTAGAATATATATCTTTGTTGACTTTAAAAGACTTTTTATCGTTGTCCTCATGGTCAATACTATCTTCTTTTGGTTCAACTAAGTGGGTATTACTTAAAACTTGCTTATTTATTTCCTTAGATAAAGCGTCCGCTTCATTTTTCTCGTCAATCTCTTTATTGCTGTCTTCTTTTGCTGTTTTCTCTTTTTCTTCTCTCTGATTTCTTTCTTTCAGCAAAGCAGCATTCTGCACAGCATTAATGCGAAAAATTTGTTCTTTCTCTGTTAAAGAACATAATTTACTCTCGTCAAATAAATTATGTTCTTCTGCATCATGAGATTTTTTTCTTCTTTTTTTTACTACTGTAGCTCCAGTACTTGGGCTAGCTGAAGAGTTTAAATTGAGGTCTAATTTAAGCTTGCTTAAACCTTGGAGCGTTAATTTTTTATCACTGATATCTTCATTATTCATATTATTTTATTATATTAATCCAAGCTTTTTACGTGCTTCTATGATTATTGAATCTACTGTATCTTTTAGATCTTCTTTGCTATCGGATGAGGAAGAGAGTATGCTGCAAAACTCATAACTTGATAAATCTGCTATGTCCTCTAAAGTCTTAATATCATGCTTACTAAGAGCAATTTTATTGTCTATTGATAAAGTTAAATTGATTACATCATCCTCCATACCTAAACTTTTTAGCTCTTCTATTTTTCTATCATTTTCTGCTTTCAGGTACTTATTTGCTCTATTGTGAAGTTCGTTTGCAATATCTTCATTAAAGCCCTCTATTGAAGCAAGCTCTTTAATTGAAGCGCTAGATATGTCTTCTACACTTGAAAAACCTTCTGTTACCAATAGCTGACCCATAATCTCTTCTAAGTTTAAAGCTTCAGCAAATAAAGCTGAACATTGACTAAGTTCTTTACTTCGCCTTTCTGATTCTTGCTGAGTGCTTAATATCTCAATTTTCCATCCAACAAGCTCTGAAGCTAATCTTACATTCTGGCCCTTTTTTCCTATCGCTAAACTCAATTGATCTTCAGCAACTATTAACTCTATGCAATTTTCATTTTCATCAATAATAACCTTCGATACTTCTGCAGGAGTAATGGCTTTAATAACGAATTGACCCAAATCTGAGGAGTAATTTATAACGTCAATTTTTTCACCATTTAATTCGTGTATAATAGTTTTTATTCTATCTCCCTTAACTCCAACACAAGCACCTACTGGATCAATGTTCTTGTCGGGAGAGAAAACGGCAACCTTAGACCTTGAACCAGCATCTCTAGCTATACCTTTAATTGTCACTAATCCGTCAGCAATTTCTGGTATTTCTTGATTTAATAATGCCTCCAAAAAGCCTTCATGAGTCCTAGAAAGAATAATTTGACGTCCATCATCAGAGCGCTTAACAGTCTGTATGTAAGCTTTAACCTTATCACCTTCACGAAATGATTCACCACCAGTTAAATTTCGCAATGGAAGATATGCCCTAGTGCCATTTATGTCTATAATAAGATCTGAATATTCTACTTGTTTAACAATACCATACCTTATTTCTCCCACTTTATCTTTAAACTCCTCATATTGCTTTTTTGACTCTTCATCTTTAATTACTTGAGCAATCTTTTGCTGGGCAATTCTTGCTGAAGCAAGATCAGTGTTAAGAGAGAGCAATTCACTAACAGTATCTCCAACTTTTGCATCTCCTTTTATTAATTTAGCTTGTGTAAGCGTAATTGATTCACACTCAGTATTCTCTTTTTCATTTGATTCATCATCAATAACTTTTAGTTTTCTATATGAAGTAACTTTGCCTGTGTTTCTATCTATATCAACTACAATTTTACTTTTGCTACCATATTTTTGATGAGCCACTGCTTCTATAGCACTTTCTAGTGCCTTTATTACAACATCAAAATCTAAACCTTTTTGAAGTGAAAGCTCTCCTGCTGTTTTTATTACATCAAGGCTTCCAACTATGTTATTCTTGTTACTTTTCTGCTTAACACTGCTTTTACGATTAGCAATCATAATAAATAAATCCAATGTAATTAGTTATAATTATAGCTCCAACGGGCAAAGAACACTATCTTAAATGTTAAATGATTGCTAATTTAAGTCAAGTTTTTTCATGTTTTTGTATAACAAGCAACGCAGGAGTAAAGAATAAAGTTAAAACCGTTGCAGCCAATATTCCACTTGCTATGGTTGTTGAAATGTCAACCCACCACTGGCTTGATGGAGCATCATATGTGATTTGTAGCGTAAAAAAATTGATATTTAACCTGGTAATCATCGGTATTAAACCAAGAACTGTGGTTGCAACGGTAAGCAATATTGGCCTAACGCGAGAAATTGCAGCGTTTATTACACATCGCTTGATGTCATTTTTGTGTACCTTAATTTGATGATGAAAGGCATCAAGCAATAGTATGTTATTATTCACTATAATTCCTGCCAAAGCAATTATCCCCACTCCACACATAACAACTACGAAAACTTGTTGGATAAGAAAGAAAACAAAAAACACACATGTTGTGGATAAAAACACTGCTGTCATTACGATAAATGTATGGTATACATTATTAAACTGTGTCACTAATACCAATATCATTAGTGTAATCGCTAATATAAAAGCCTTTAACAAAAATGCTCCTGATTTTTGTTGATCTTCTTTGTCGCCTTTAAAATCAATTTTTACTCCCTTGTCCCAATCCTGGGCAATAGAATTCTGAATGAACTTTACTCTTTCATCAACAAGATAGCCAGTATCAACGTCAGCAGAGATTGTCACTGTGCGTAATCCATCAATCCTGTTTAGTTTGTTTACCTTTTTTTCGGGAGCATATTTTACTATGTTGCTCATAGGATACGGGCCATTAACTGCATTGATAAAAAGATTGTCTATAGTCTTCATATTGCGGTCCTTTCTGGGGAAACGGAGTACAATATCGATTTCTTCATCCGTGTTATTTGGTCTATATTTTCCAATCAATACTCCATTTGTAACCATCTTTATAAAATCGCCAATGGTTGCAACACTTACTTCAGAGCTTGTAGCCTTACTCTTATCAACACTCATATTCCACTCTATTTCAGGTGCTGATCTGCTATCTTGAATATTTATAAACCCGGATGAAGGTTGGTTCATAATTTCTAGAATTTTCTCTGCTGCTAAATTCAAACTGGATACACTCCCGCTGAGGTTAATTTGTATTGGCTTGTCAGCCGACGGTCCTGGCTTTTCCTCTTGAACATTAATTATTATTCCTTTCATGTCTTGCACACTGCTCCTTATATCATTTAGTATGTGCTTAGCTTTGCGCCTGAAGCGCCAATCCATAAGTTCTAGTTGTATTCTGGCGATAACGTTGTCTGAAAATGCTCCTGATCTAGCATAAGAAACATGAATTTCTTTTTCAATGCTCAAAATGCGTTCTTCCACTTCTTTGAGTATCAGATCTCGTTCTTTGGCTGATAAGCTTTCTTTTGCTTTAACACTGATTAAAATATTATCTGAATCCACTTTCGGAAAAAACTTTACTCCAGGACCAAAAGTAAAGTACAGCACACTAAATGAAAACAAAACGAATACAGTAGCACATACGAATTTTTTAGGATGATCCAAAACCTTCTCTAGCATGCGTACGTAAGCTCTTATTATAGGCCCAGCATTTTTTATTTCACCACTTTCTATAGCACTCATTTTTTTTATTTCTTTTTTTGAAGTTATCGAAGGCTTACCAAATATTGCACCAAGTGTTGGTATAAAAACCAAAGCCATAATGAGCGATCCAGTCAAAGTTAGGATTATTGTAATTGGTATGTACTGCATGAATTTACCAACAGTATCAGGCCAGAATAATAGAGGAAAAAACACTGCTAATTTAGTTAACGTTGATGATAGAACCGGATAAAACATATCACGAACTGAAGTGTAAAAAGCTTCTACTTTGTCCATTCCGCAGATCATCTTTCCATCGGCATATTCGCTGATCACAATTGCATCATCAACCAGCATGCCAACAGCCATAATTAAACTGAAGAGCACAACGATATTTAAGGTTATACCCATAAAGTAAAGAGCTATTATCCCAATGAGAAAGGAACCGGGTATCGAGAGTGCCACAAGAATAGCAATCCTTGTTCCCATAGAAAGCATCATTATGATCAATATTAACAACACAGCAAATATTATGCCGTTTTCCAAGTCATCAAGCACATCGCGGACGTTTTTTGACTGGTCGTTTAAGTACACCACTTTTAAATTTTCAGGTAATTGATCTTTTGCCTTATCCATTAAGTATTTTACTTGATTTACTGTGTCTATTATGTTTTTTCCGTTACGTTTTGAAATTCCTAGCACGACACTAGGTAATCCATTAATGCGAGCAAATCCTTGGTGATCCTCAAACCTAGGGTATACTTTTGCTATATCTTTGATTCTCAAAACTGCATCGCCTTGAGATCTAATAGGAATATTCATAATATCTTCTATATCTTTTAATAACCCTGATATTTTAATCGAATATTTACCGGTATCATTTTCCAGTGACCCAGCTCCCACTAGTCTGTTATTGCTTGATATAGCTTGGAATATTTCGTTTGATTGAATGTTATATTTTGTTAGAACTGTGGGCTCAACTATCACTTCCACTGTTTCTTTACGCATACCTGCCACTTCAACTTTGAGAACATTTGGCAGAGATTCTATTTCTTTCTTTAGCTTGCGTGCTATTTCAGTTAAGGCTCTTTCTGGCAAATTACCAATTAAGCCGACATTGAGTATCGGAAATAAGCTCAAGTTTATTTCATTGATTATCGGAGATTCCGCTTCAACAGGTAACTTCGATTTTATGTTTGAAAGCTTTGAACGGACATTATCGAGCACTTCTTTATTATCATACTCTGTTCCAAATTCGAGTATCATGTGAGCACCATCATTAGTTGCAAAAGCTCTCAATTCTCTTACACCTTCGATGGATCTTAGTTCATTTTCTATAGGAAGCACTAATAGCTTTTCACTATCTTGAGCAGAAATCCCAGGAAGTCCAACAAACACGCTGATTATAGGAATCTGTATACCAGGATTGCTTTCCCTTGGCATTTTTACATAAACGTATGAACCGAAGATAAAAATTACTATAAGTAATAATACCACCGCCCTGTTTCGCTCTATGAGTAAGCTCTGCATGTTGAATGTTAGCTGAATATGTGCGTTTGTACAATATTATAGTCGAGATACATTGCATATTAATTAATCCTTGTGTAGCTTTAAAACTTTACGCAAATAATTAAAATTTTTGCAAAATTGCAAGTATAAGAAAATTTCTGTATAATAATTCTAGAGCAGTATTTGAGAGGTTATTATGGTGGCAATTCTCAATATAACAAAAGGCAAAAATAAAGTTATTGTGTCTGGATTAGCTGGAGCTTTATCAGCTTTAATATTTTTAACAGCAATCCACATTGCCGCAAAGATAGCCATTATCGTTTCTGCTGCTGCAGTTACTTACTTATTACTTTCGCTGATTCATAAAATAAGAACTAAAAAAGAACAGGCTGCTGAAATTACTGGTGTTTCAGGAGATGAAGGTGAAGAAAAAGGTACCGTAAAAGAACCAAAAAGAACTGAAACTGAGCTAGCAGAAGAAATAATAAGGAAAAGAGCAGAAGAGCGCATGGAGAAAGGATCACTTGGTGGCCCTATAAATGCGTTTGGCGAACCAATTCTTGATGAATTTAAGAACACTGAAGGCAGTCATTCTGCTGATTATACAAAAACTATGGTAGTACCTGAGAAAATTATTCTTGACATGTCAGATGATAGAAATCCTGCACAAAATAACTCTAGCTCTATAAAGAATCAGATAAAATCTCTCCCTGAACACATGGATGTATCTGGTAATCCACTTCCTGAGCAGCCACCGAGCAACCTTACCAATATAGGGCTTGGATCATCTAAAAGTACGCAGAAACTATCTGCTGCAGACTTGCTATTACAGTATGGGAATGTAAATAATGATGTGAGGAAAGTGCTAGAATGGCCAATTACCTCAAGGAGTTTAATGGGTTAGGGTTTAACAGGTAGTTGCTATATCAAACTCTCCATCTTATATTGAGGATCAGATGCAATGCCATACACTCTATTTGGCGGAGCAATTTTGTTCTCTATACCAAAAACTATACCTTCAATTATTGCTGTGAGTACTTTTTCAAGGTTACAATCTGTTCCAGGAACACGGTGCTCTAGGCGGCATCTTTTGGAATCGTTGCCAAAATAGGGAATTCTTATCGCAGCAGTTCTGTTATTTACTCCCCAACTAATCGTAGTTGGAGTGTGAATATCCGGATACTGAAATCTTAAATATGAATCATCATTTGGAGCAAAAAACAACATATGTTTTTTCATCATTGCACATAATCCACCAATACTATGAATCAGATAGTCACTGTACTTTTGCTCATTGATATAAAATAAGTTACCGTTATTTGAATTCACGAGATTAACATGCACATTTAATGCACTGCCTGCTCTATCCAAATAAGGCTTTGCTTTAAAAGAAACATTCCCACCTAGTTTTTGTGCTGTTTCAGTAAGTGATTGTTTTGCTAACTCAAAATGCTTAATTAAATTGTAGGAGTTCGTATAACAACCACTTTTTATCTCATACTGATGTGTAGAATTCTCCTTCTCGCAAGAAAATTCAAGAGATGCTATTTTATTTTTGATGCTATTCAGAAATAAGTATTCTTTTTCTATTCCTTCAATGTAAAACTCTAGTTCAATACCGAATACAGCATAACAACTCAAATTACTTAATATAATCATAAATTTGCTTCAGTAAATCTATATTAGGTTAGCTATATTTATATGAATACTTTACTTATTTGCCAGTAAATTTAACATCTTATTTATACATAATGTATTACTGTTTTTAATAGCATGCTTCTAATCCTCGATACAAGCGACATTTACAAATTTTTCATTTTTTTGAAATAAAAATGATCAATTTTAATGTTTTTATACCCTTTACAACCCATCAAAAAATCACCATAATTTTTAGTATGTATTAAGTAGTATTAGCTTTTCATTTTGCAGTAAGCTATTGATTATCTTATATTTTTCTAATTATTGCTTTTTTCTTGGTGTGGTATATGAACTTAACTAGCCCTAAGGTTTCTACTATGTTTTTTGATCAGATTATTACAGTAACGGATCACAATGTTACTTGGGAAAAAATCCAAAATTGTCTTTATAATCTTTATGGAGAAGCAACATATAATAGCTGGCTGAGTTCACTAAAATTTGTCAGTAGCAGAAATGGGGAAGTTCTTTTATCCGTGTCAACAAGGTTTATAAAAGAGTGGATTACAGTTCATTACATGAAAAAAATATTATCATTATGGCAAAGCGAAGATAAAAGTATACGTTCTATTGATATTCAAGTAATTGAGGAGAGGAATTCAAATTTTAATGTTATACTAAAAAACAGAGAGGAAAGTAATCATAATCTTGGTTCGCCGCTAGATCCAAGGTTCACCTTTGATAATTTTGTAGTGGGAAAGCCAAATGAATTAGCATTTACGGCGGCAAAGCGTGTGGCAGAATCTATAGATCCAATATTAGGCAGCAATCCTTTGTTTCTATATGGTGGAGTGGGACTTGGTAAAACACATCTAATGCATGCTATAGCTTGGCACATAGTCAATTCCCCATCAGCAAAAAGAAAAGTGGTGTATTTATCAGCAGAGAAATTCATGTACCAATATATTACAGCGCTGCGAAGCAAAGATATTATGTTATTTAAAGAGCAATTTAGATCAGTAGATGTATTGATGGTAGATGATGTGCAATTTATCAGTGGTAAAGATAGTACACAAGAAGAATTTTTTCACACTTTCAATGCATTGATAGACCAAAATAAACAATTGGTTATATCAGCTGATAGGTCTCCTAGTGATCTTGATGGAGTGGAAGAAAGAATAAAATCACGACTCGGTTGGGGGTTGGTGGCAGATATTAATGAAACAACTTTTGAATTAAGACTTGGTATATTGCAGGCAAAAGTGGAGCAGATGAATATGTATGTTCCGAAAGATGTCCTAGAGTTTTTAGCAAGGAACATAAAATCTAATATAAGAGAATTAGAAGGAGCATTAAATAAGGTTACCCATACCTCATTAATTGGAAGAAGTATGACGGTAGAATCAGCTAGTGAAACCCTAATCGATCTTCTTAGGTCAAATCATAGGTCAGTCACAATAGAAGAAATACAAAAGAAAGTAGCTGAATTTTTCAATATAAAGGTTGCAGATATGCAATCCAATAGAAGGCTTCGCAGTCTTGCAAGGCCAAGACAAATAGCTATGTATTTTGCCAAAAAATTTACGCAAAAAAGCCTACCAGATATTGGGAGAAACTTTGGTGGCAGAGACCATGCTACTGTTATACATGCAGTAAAACAAGTAGAAAATTTTATAAAGACCGACTCAAAATTTGCTGATGAAATCAATCGATTAAAAAAAATGTTTAAGTAGCGTTTTTAAAATAGCTAATAACAAATCCTAAAATGAATCGACTATAGTTTTAATCCGTTTAAGTTTAAAATCTTCTGTTAGCTTCGCAGAATACATTTCCTTATTGTGTTGATTATAGAAGGTAAATTCGTGATCATCTAAATTTAGTATTGCAAAGCCAAAGCCAAAAAAGTTTCTAACCTCGTGTGCTAAGTAGTTTTTACCATTTGAATAGTCAAATTCTACATTTTGATAAACAGATTCTTGATCTTGAGCGTGTAATGATGCACCACCGTTTCCAACTATAATTTGGTCTGGAACATTATCCATTAATAAAATCTGGGCTATATGAATGTGGCCAGAAACTATGGTAGTAACATTGCTTGGAAATTTATCTCCAAAAGCTTCGATTTGTGTAAGATTACCATGGCTTTTTAATGTCAAAAATTCTTTTTTTGGAGATCTCCAAAGCGGTTTATGAGTTAAAAACCACATGGGCTTGTCAGAACTATTTTGTATCAATTTATCAAATTGCCTCTCAAAAGCATCAATTGTGCTTTGGGTTGTAAAAATATCCTCACCGGATGAAGAGTCGAAGATAAAAAATTTCATCGGTCCAGCATCTAAGGACCAACTAGAAACGAAGTTTCCACATTTTTCAGACGAAAAGGGGTATGAATCTAGATACCTGAACCATCCTTCATAAGCTCTATCACAACTCTCATGGTTTCCACGAACAAAAAGGAAAGGGGATTGTGATAAAATATCCTTTGCAGGCTCAAACCAATCAGCGTACCAAACTTCTTTATTATATCCATAAATATCGCCACACTTTTTTGTATTTCTACATTTTGTTTGTCTATAATGATAATCACCAACATGGATAATTAAATCTGGTTTATGAAGGGCGATTGAATCTAAATTTTTTTTTAAAGGCCAGCTATCTACCGAATTACATTCCTGCTGAAATAACATATTTATTCTACAGCCCGTGTCACCAATGAAAGCAATTTTATTAACCTTTTTTGGTAATATAGGAACCCGTAGATCCTCAATACTAATGTTTTTGGCACTTGTTTGTACTGTCAGTTCACAAACTGTTTCGTTATGACCACCATTGTTAATTGAGCTGCGATTCAGCATTTCTGTTTCCTCGCCATCAACATAAACAATGGGACACATGTCATTGTCCGTAATTGCGCGTATGCTTAGTTTATTTTCTGGGATAACTTGAGACCATGTGTATAATATTTGTGCATGGACGAAATGAAAGCTAGTTATAAGAGAGAGAGCTAAAAAAATAAAGATATTAGCTATATTCATTTGTATAAAAACCTAAGTTAAAAATTAGTAGTAAGGTTATCTTAAATGATTAAAACTTATAATCACAAAATTCATAATCAAATTATACAAACAATTTCTAAATTATTCTAGTATCAGATTGACACTCTAGATGAAAAATTCTAAAATGATTAAGTAATTTAAAATAATTATATAAAAACTAGAATATAGTGCGGCCGTGGTGGAATTGGTAGACACGCAGCGTTGAGGTCGCTGTGGCTCATAAGGCCTTGGAAGTTCAAGTCTTCTCGGCCGCACCAGTTTTTATCGCTGTTTAATATGGGTAAAAATGTTTATAGGAAATCAGAGTAGCAATAAGGTAGAAAGAGCTATCAGCGAAATCAGGCGCGGTCGGCCAATTGTAATATATGATGAAAGTAATTACCTATTGTTTGCTGCTGCTGAGGCTTTAGAAAGAGATTTATTTAATCAATACAAGCTTACATCAAGTAATGTATATGTTACTTTAACTTCAAGTAAGGTAAAATACATATCTCAGAATAAAGAACATAACAGCAAACGTCTGTTGGTGAATAATTTTGATGAACTGCTCTATTTAATAAACTGTTCAAAGGAAGATTGCATAAAAGAGTTGCAATGCTCAAAGACAATAGATGAATGTGCTATTGCCTTGCTTAAGTTCTCAGAATTATTGCCATACGCGTTAGTGGCTGATATGACTTTTGAGAATAACCATGAAATGCGAAATTGGTGCGAGAAAAATGACGTTATTGCACTGGACACGTCATTCATAAATAATTTTCAAGAAAATCAGGATGTATATGAAGTGTGCAAAACATCATTATTTTTAAAACAGACTCAAGAAGTAAATATCATATCTTATAGAACCGAAAGTGGTGGAAGAGAACATCATGCAATTATCATTGGCAATCCAGATAAAGATGACGAACCATTAGTGAGAATTCATTCTTCGTGCTATACGGGTGACTTGTTAGATAGCTTGTCATGCGATTGCAGAAGTCAGTTACATCAAGCAATTCAAATGATAGCTGACTCTGGAAGTGGTATTATATTGTATTTGATGCAAGATGGAAGAGGCATTGGTTTAACTAATAAGTTAAGAGCGTACAGTATGCAAAGAGGACATAATCTTGATACTGTTGATGCAAATAGAATATTGGGTTTTGAAGATGATGAAAGGAGTTTTGCTGTTGCAGCTAAAATGCTTAAGAAATTGAACATTAACAAAATCCAATTACTTACAAACAATGATAGGAAATTGTCAGAATTGGAAAGTAGTGGTATAGGAGTTACAAAGTGTCTACCACTTATTGTGGAACGTAATAAATATAACGATTCATATATGGAGACAAAGTTTGGTAAATTAGGCCATAGATTAAGAGTTTTTTAGCTTTTTTGCTGTAACTACTTTGTTAATTTGCTATGTTTATTAACATAAGTTAAGATTTTTAGGAATACTAAAATGCTAAGATTTTTTAAGCGAGAAAAAAATACTGAATCCTTAGATAAGGATATAAATTGGAATTCAAACCGCTACAGCACAGTTATTGCTCAAAGGAATATTCTACTTTTATTTGCATTAATATTATTAGCAACGATCTCTATCAGCATATTAGTCATATTTAAAATTAGCACAAGTAGCACTATTGAGCCATTTGTTATAGAAATTGACAAGAAATCAGGAATAGTGCAATTGGTTGATCCTGTCACAGTAAAACAGTATTCTGCAGATGAAGCGCTAAACGATTATTTTATTTCAGAGTATATAAAAGCAAGGGAGGTTTTTGATCCATATCATTATAATTATAACTATTATACAAAGGTGAGGTTGTTTTCCTCACCTGATGTGTATAATGAATTTAGAAATTATGTAGGATCGCAGAATATGGATGATCTTTTTAATTTATATTCAGATACCAAAAGTGAATTTAAAATTCGCTCAATTCAAAAGTTGGGTAACGATGCTCTTCAGGTGAGATTTTTTGTGGAATTTACACGGAAAGATGGAAGTTCTACGAGAAAAAATAAGATAGTTATTATGTCATATAGATATGCATCGCTTGAAATGGATGATCAGCAAAGATATATTAACCCATTAGGATTTCAAGTTATTTCATATAGAGTAGATGATGAATATGTATAGGATATTATTAGTTTTAGCTTTACTTGTAAGTGGCAATTTAAACGCATCCATTAATTATAATGAGCCTATTTCTATAGATAGTAGAATAAAGACTTTTGTGTATAGCCCTAATGAAGTATTTACGGTGGTTTTTAGTCAGGGTTACTATTCTTATATTGAATTTGCGGAAGGAGAAAAAGTTAAAAATATCGCTGTTGGTGATGCATCAAGTTGGAAAATTAATCCTTATGACAATAAATTGCTTATCATGCCATTTGAAGTTAGTAGTCGCACTAACATGATTATTACGACAACTAAAAAAAGAAATTACATTTTTGATTTAATCTCAAGGCCAAACTACGATAAATACCCGGATACTGATGCTAAGAAAGTAGATCACGATTATTCTGCTGAAAAGGATATATCTTACGTAGTACGTTTTTATTATCCTCAAGAAGAAGGTGAATTTGATGTTGATTTAGATGAGGTTTCTTTACCTACTCAAATGCAATATACTACAGACAAGCTAGAAAAAATAATACAAGAAAATGATACGAAGTACAATTATACATATATTGATGAAGGTGGTAATGCGGATATAGTTCCGATCGAGTTATTTGATGATGGTTATTTAACCTATTTAAAATTTAGAAATAATAATAAAATACCTCAGGTTTTTGTAGAAGGGGAGGATAAACCTTGTAAAAGGCTGTTATTTGATGATTATGTTATAATAAAAGGAGTACATAAAAAGCTATTTATGCGTTATGAAGATGGTGAAGTTGAAATTATAAATAGGTCACTTTAGCTGTGGTACATGCAATATGAATAAAGAAAGGCGTAACAATTCAGAAGATGAATCAGAAATAGAGAATAAGGTAGTAACAGTTGGCTCTAATCAAGGTCATAGGGCATTGATGGTCATTATTTTAGTGCTTCTGGCTGGTGGAGTGTATTATCTCTATTTTAGTCCTTCTCCTAAAGAGGGTTCAGAAGTTATTAAAAAAGAGGAAACAAAGCAAAACGTTCAAGAATTGAAAGGAAAGTTGGAACAAGTTCCAGATAATGTAATGGTTCCTGAAAGAATAATAACTGATCCCTTACCACCCTTACCTCCTCTTCCTACACCACTAATCATACCAGAAATAAAACAAATTAGAAAAGAAGAAGTGATGAAAAAAGAAGAAGAGAAACCAAAAGAAACTCCTGTGTCAAATATACCTATTTTGCCAAAGCAAAATTTTCCTTCTAGTAATGTTATGGGCAATTTACCTACCTCGTTTCCTACAATAGGGGGTGGTGGTTATCCTAGAGACAGACGTAGTGCACAGATGTTGACAATTTCAGGTGGTAGTGGAGAGAACAAGGCTGCTGATGCTATTTTATCCGACACTTCAGCACAATCGAGCAAAGCTACCAGAGTAGGAAAGCTTGGTTTAATGATTACTCAAGGTAAAATTATTGATGCTGTTCTTGAAACTGCAATAAACTCTGATCTGCAAGGAATGCTGCGTGCTATGGTGAGTAGAGATGTTTATGCAGAAACTGGTGATACAGTTTTAATACCTAAAGGCTCAAGATTGATAGGCAGTTATTCATTTGACTCGAATGTTGCTAAATCTCGTGTAAATATAAACTGGAATAGAGTGATTCTGCCACATGGAATAGATATTGCAATCTCATCACTTAGTACTGACGAGCTTGGTAGAGCAGGAATAGCAGGAATAGTTGATAGCAAAATAGTAAGTGCGTTATTCTCTGCGGTGACACTTGCTGGTGTTTCGATTGGTTCTGCTGTTATAGGGCAAAAGGCTTCTAATCTTGTTGATGCGCTAACTGTCAGAGATGCAGTAAAGTCTATCACTGCAACCGAAATAGATTTTTCTTCTCTCCAACTCATTATTGACCCAGAAAAGAAGATATCTAGTGACAAATGGAAATTAGGCCTTGGGGCTATCGGAAGAATTCGGAGTGCCAAAAGCAGACAAGATTTACTAAAAATAATGAAAGAGGAAATAGCAAAAGCACTAGAAATTGAAGAAGACGAGGTAAATATAAGCCTGGAAATTGTAAATCAACTGTTAGAACAAATTCAAAGAAAAAGCAAGTCTGTTTATGATGAAGCAATCGGGAAATCAATCGAGGATTTTTCTAAAGATATGCGGGATGTAGTGGGCAGATATACAGATAAAAAACCAACTATTTATGTTGATCAAGGCACTGCATTGAAAGTATTTGTTAACCAAGATATAGTATTTCCTCCACAGGCAATATTAAATCAATGAAATGAACTATGCTGCACTTGATACATATTTGGAGCCATTACAAGGCATATTTCAAGAAGAAGGCGTAAATGAAATATCAATAAATAAGCCAAAGGAAGTATGGATTGAAAATCGCGGTGAAATAAGGTGTGAAAAATTAGAAGTATTCGATCTTAACCATTTGAAATCTCTTGGCAGACTGATTGCTCAAGCTACAGAACAAAAACTTAGCGAAGAAGCGCCGTTACTTTCGGCAACATTACCAAATGGTTATCGTATACAGGTAGTATTTCCGCCAGCATGTGAACCTGATAAAGTAGTCATGTCGATTCGTAAGCCTTCTAGCATGCAGTTAGCACTCGATGATTACGAAAAAATGGGGGCTTTTTCTGAAACTGTTACAGAAGCAACTGATAATCCAGTTGACCGTCATTTGGATTTATTGTTAAGGCAAAAAAAAATAAAAGAGTTTTTAGAATACGCTGTAATAAGTAAGAAAAATATTATAATTAGTGGTGGAACTTCCACTGGTAAGACTACTTTTACTAATGCTACTTTGCGTGCTATTCCAGATGAGGAAAGAATTATTACTGTTGAGGATGCAAGGGAAATCGTTTTGAACGATCATCCCAATAAAGTCCATCTAATTGCCTCTAAAGGAGGGCAGGGCAGAGCAAAAGTAACCACTCAAGATTTGATAGAAGCGTGCTTACGTTTAAGGCCAGACAGAATAATAGTTGGTGAGCTCCGTGGAGCGGAAGCTTTTAGTTTTCTTAGGGCGATAAATACTGGTCACCCTGGATCAATATCAACCCTTCATGCGGATAGTCCAACAATGGCCCTTGAGCAAATAAAACTGATGGTTATGCAAGCAAACCTTGGCATTCCTCCAGACCAAATTATACCATACATTAGAAATGTGATTGATATTGTTATTCAGCTAAAAAGAACCGGTGGGGGCAAAAGAAGCATTTCTGAGATATTATTTACTAGATCTGCGAGCGAAAATGCTTAAATTTATATATAAGTTAAGGAAGAGTAGTTTATGAGTAATAGAAATCACCTACGTAATATTCTCATAGGAGGTGTAGTAGCTTTTAGCGTACTTGAGTTTTGCTTCTATCTATCTGGTATATTGTTTGTTCTGTTTGCTGATGGTCCGGATGCTGTGGATTTTAAGGCAATTAATCCTAGTTTGACGCCTTTCCCTCAAGCTCTTTGGCCAACGATTTTTGATCATATACAATATTGTTGGCATCATCCAGAGTTATATAGCCTTGAGCTCAAAATCACATTAATTATATCTTCTGCACTGCCTATCATTGTTTTAATGATTATCTTATGGAATTTAAGAGAAAGGATAATTGAGTGGCGACCATTTAAAAAGAAGGAATCACTTCATGGAGATTCGCAGTGGGCATCAGAGAAAGACATACGAAAAGCAGGATTAAGAAGCAAAAAGGGATTATTGCTTGGTAAAGATAAAAGAGGATACTTCATTTCTGATAGGTTTCAGCATGCATTGTTATTTGCACCTACAGGTTCTGGTAAGGGTGTTGGCTTTGTAATTCCTAATTTATTATTTTGGACTGACTCGGTAATTGTACACGACATAAAATTAGAAAACTATGAAATAACAAGTGGTTGGCGAGAACGACAAGGACAAAAAGTATACGTATGGAATCCAGCGCAGCCAGATGGAATAAGTCACTGTTACAATCCATTACAATGGATTAGTGAAAAACCTGGGCAGATGGTTGACGATGTGCAGAAAATAGCTAACCTAATCATGCCTGAACAAGACTTTTGGCAGAATGAAGCAAGAAGCTTATTTGTTGGAGTGGTATTATACTTACTTGCTGCACCAGAGAAAGTTAAATCTTTTGGTGAAGTTGTGCGTACGATGCGTAGTGATGACGTGGTTTATAATCTTGCTGTTGCTCTTGATACAATGGGTAAAATACTACACCCTGTAGCATATATGAATATTGCAGCTTTTTTACAAAAAGCTGATAAAGAAAGGTCAGGTGTTGTATCAACCATGAACTCATCACTTGAATTGTGGGTAAACCCATTGATTGATACTGCAACTGCGTCAAGTGATTTTAATATTCTAGATTTTAAAAAGAAGAAAATTACAGTTTATGTTGGTTTAACTCCTGACAACTTGACTAGGCTCAGGCCTTTAATGCAGGTTTTTTACCAACAGGCAACTGAGTTTTTATGTAGAAAATTGCCATCGGATGACGAGCCTTATGGCGTATTGTTTTTAATGGATGAGTTTCCTACACTTGGAAAAATGGAGCAATTTCAAACAGGTATTGCATATTTTCGTGGTTATCGAGTTAGGTTATTCTTAATTGTTCAAGATACTGAGCAGCTCAAAGGAATATACGAAGAAGCAGGGATGAACTCCTTTTTGTCAAACTCGACTTACAGAATAACTTTTGCAGCCAATAATATTGAAACAGCTAATTTAATATCGCAACTTATAGGAAACAAAACTGTACAACAAGAATCGTTGAATAAGCCTAAATTTTTAGATTTAAATCCTGCTTCAAGGTCATTACATATCTCTGAAATACAGAGAGCATTGCTATTGCCTCAAGAAGTTATTATGTTGCCACGTGACGATCAGATAATTTTAATAGAGTCGACTTACCCAATTAAATCAAAGAAAATTTTGTACTACAGTGATACCACCTTCACAAGAAGGCTGCTCAAACAAACTCGTGTGCCTACACAAGAACCATATGACCCAAACAAAGTTCTTTCTGCCGCTGCGAGCAAAGATAAGGTTAATAACGAGGGGAATAATGTTCTTGAGGGACCTAATTCAGTTGATTATCCTGCTGAAACTAAAACCGAAGATGCAGTATATGATGAATCAGATGAATTTGCAGACGAAGATATTGATGATGAAGATATCGACGATAAGTTTGAAGATGATGACGAGGAAGATGAGGATAGGAGCGATGATGGGTTTGATGACGAAGAAGAGGAGGATGAATTTGAAGATGAGGATAAATTAAAAAATGACGAGAAGTAAGGTTAACTTTGCCTATTTTTAGCTCAGAAAAGTGCAAGTTATGCAAATAATTAGGTTTTTCATATTAAGCCATTTTTAATTAATTAGTATTAGCTTAGCTATTTTAACTAGGGGAGTAGTAATGATTAGTAAAAAAACATTAGCGGTTACAGCATTTGCTTTATTGTTGTCACAACAATCTTTTGCAAGTGAAACAGAAGGGTTTTACTTTGGTAGTGGGTATTACGGTCAATATTTAAATAACACAAGCGTACTAAAAACAAGCACTACAGGTATCAAAAATTTGTCTATAAATGACAGGGGTGCTCAGAACACAGAAGGTCAGTCACTAAGTGAGTATAAAGGAGATTATAATCCACCTTTTGCTGCAAATGTGGCATTTGGTTACACAGGGGAATTGGGTAACAACAGCTATAGGGCTGAATTGGAAGGGATGTATTCTTCTGTAAAAGTGGATAATATTGGTTTAACAAGTAGCCAAATAACTGTTTCATACCTAAAGGAGACTGGTGAGGATCCTGATAAAGAAACTTATCTCTATAGTGCTGCAGTTAGTCATGACCAAATTGAGAACATATCTGTAATGGCAAATGTTTATCATCATTGGAAAAGTGACCGTTTCTCTTTTTCTCCTTACGTTGGTATTGGGATCGGTGCAACAAGAATGACGATGTTTGAAAAACCGTCAATAAGACCCGCAGGTCAATTAAAAGCTGGCTTTGACTATCGCATAAACGAAGATGTAAATATGCATATCGGATATAGAGGTTTTGGTGCTATTGGTAGCGATATTAAGCTTACAGCAAAAAGGTTAGGACAAGTGGTAGACGACCCTAATAATGATAAAAAAAAGAAGCTTAATCCTAGCTCAGGTAGCAAAGTAACTGAGGAAATAAATATAGGTAATCAACTATTTCACACACACGGTATAGAGGCTGGTCTTACTTTCCATTTTGCCAGCAAAGCTTAAACATGTTGCCCTTTAAAAAATGCATAAAACCGTTCCTGTCGTCCTATGGCTTGACCATAGGATCTAGTTAAATATAGATCCAAGTAGTCACGCTACTTGGATGACTAGGTAGAGGGTACTGGGATGATATAGGATAATATGGGATGAAGGCAAAAAAACATTAGCTATGTTCTTTTCACAACAATGCATCTCTTCATTCCCGCTAAGTCATATACATATTCCTGAAAAGCTAATTCGTATGAGGGGATTATTTTGTCAATATTGCTTTGATCTTCACCTATCTCCAATATCGCAAACCCATTTTTTTTAAGGCACTTTCTCAATATTGGAAAAATGCTCAAGTAACAGCTCAAACCATCAATACCACCATCAAGGGCAATTCTTGGTTCCTTTTGCACTTCAGCTTGCAAGTCTTTCAATTTGCTTCTTTTAATATATGGAGGATTACTGATTATAAGATCGAATGAACCTCTGCACTCTGTCCACGAACTTGGAAATATTTTGGCTCTGCTGAGAAGATCATGTTTTTTTGTGTTCTGATAGGCAACTTTATATGCTTCCAAGCTTTTTTCAAAACCGACGCCAACAGCATATTCATACTCACTAAGTACGGATATCAATAAACAACCTGTGCCTGTACCAAAATCTGCAATTTTTAGTTTCTGTTTTTTGTTTGGGTAATATTTTAACACTGCTAGGATTATTGTTTCACTATCTGGCCTTGGATCTAAAACATGCTGGTTAACTATAAAATTTTTACTCCAGAATTCACGATTACCTATTATTTGCGATATTGGATATCTTTCCGCTCTTTTTTTTGTTAATTTCCAAAATAAAAGTTCTTTCTCCATCGGCACTTGATCAGCATGGTTCACAATTATAAATGATCTTTCCACTCCAAGTACGTGCTGCATGATGATTTCACAATCTAAATGTGGTGATTCAACTTTATGTGACGATAATAACTCCGATCCTTCTTGAATTAAAGTGCTGATTGTTTTCATTATTCTAAAAATATGTTTCTTTCAGCCAAAAATAGCAAGATGAGCTTCCAGTTTAGGGTAGCTGCACTAAATCCCAGTGTCAAGCACGCAGCTGTACGAACATTGCAATTTGCAGATCCAAGTAGCTTGACTACTTGGATCCAGCTAAGTTGGTGAGCATAAAAGTATAGCTAATGCGAGCTTTACGTCATACCGTCACGGTATCTCTAGATTCCGCTAACACGTAGCGGGACGACGAGGTCAGGGTGTCATCCTAGTACCTTCTCCTGTCATCCCAGTGCCCTGACTACTTGGATCCAGGAAAAAGAATGGTGTCATCCAAGTAGCCTCCCTCCCCTGTCATCCCAGTGCCCAGACACTGAGATCCAGAAAAGTTTGCTTGTAAGCAAGCAAACTAGCACAGAAAGTGGTTACAACATTTTCGATGAGATTATATGGAAAACTGGATTCCAGTGTCAAGCACTGGAATGACACCTTCCTGTCCAGTTCATGTTGCCATAAATATTAAGAAATTTACCAAGCAAAAAAAAGGCAAAAGAAGCCCTAGTCATTGTCTATTTTCAGTATTGGCGTTTTTTAAGTCTTAAACACTGCAATTTAGCTGCTTTTAAATGCAACTCACCTTAGTTTAAATGTTTAAGAAATTTACTAAGCAAAAAAAAGGCAAAAGATATCCCGTATTAGCTAGTTGTCACTCTCTAATCCTGCAAATTGGCGTACTATACTGTCTTAAACGCTTTATAAGCGCGTTTCAGCTTATATAGGTAAAAACCCAGAAATGTTGTGAAGAAGTAAAGTGTGCATAGTGCAAAAAATTAAAAATAAGACGCCAATTACGTAATACTGTTGTCATTTAATCTGCACAGATTGAAGATAAATGAATACCTTCAGTACCATGATAATGGGGCTGGCGAAGGGTGTCAAGTAAGTTTTTTCGTTTCTACTGAATGACAGTTGTGGCTTGGGAGGTAGTGCAAGAAGTCTACTGATGGCTTTCAAGGCAGTTGAGCTTAATTATTAGAGTAGTAATGTTTATTTTTATATTGACTATTGAGGTTTATTATTTTATAACTAAAAACTTAGTTATTTTAATGAGCTTGAGTTTATAACATATGCCTACGATAAATCAATTAATACGTAAGGGTAGATTAGGATTGACCCATAAGAAAAAGGTACCAGCTTTGGGAGAAAGCAACCCTCAAAGGAGAGGTGTTTGCACTAAGGTGTATACTACAACTCCTAGAAAGCCTAACTCAGCACTCCGTAAAGTAGCCAGAGTAAAAATTAGTGGGTATGGTGAAGTGACGGCTTATATACCTGGTGAAGGTCATAATTTACAAGAACACTCTGTTGTTTTGATACGTGGTGGGCGGGTTAAAGATTTGCCAGGTGTGCGTTATCACATAATAAGAGGTGCCCTTGATCTGCGTGGTGTGCAAAATCGAAAGAAAGCTCGTTCAAAATATGGTGTAAAGAAATCTGGTTAAAGTTTATGGCTCGTCGAAATAAAGCAAAAAAAAGAGAAATAAGTCCTGATTCGCGTTACGGCAGTGTTTTGCTGATGCGTTTCATTAATACAATCATGAAATGTGGTAAAAAATCTACTGCAGAAAAGATTATCTATGACGCTTTGTCTTTAGCTGAAAAGAAAATAGGCGAAGGTGGGTTATCAATTTTTGAGACAGCAGTAGGAAATGTTACTCCTTCTATAGAAGTGCGTTCTCGACGCATTGGTGGTGCAACTTATCAAGTACCTGTTGAAGTTCGACAAGATAGAGCGGTTTCTTTAGCGTTAAGGTGGATTGCTAAAGCAACTTCTGCTGCTCGAAAAAAGAGTGGAAAAACCACTGTTGATTGTTTGCAATCTGAAATACTGGATGCTTATAATAAACGCGGTGGTGCGTTTAAGATGTGCGAAGAAAAATATAAAATGGCTGAAGCTAATAAGGCATTTTCTCATCTTCGTTTTTAATGTTAGCTAATTAATTGTGATATGGAAATTGGAATATCTAAATACAGAAATATAGGGATAATGGCTCACATAGATGCTGGTAAGACTACCACAACAGAGCGTATTTTATTTTATACTGGTAAGCAAAATAGAATTGGTGAAGTGCACGATGGTGCAGCTTCTATGGATTGGATGGAGCAGGAAAAAGAGCGTGGTATTACAATCACATCTGCTGCAACAACATGTTTTTGGAATGATCATAGGGTCAATATAATAGACACTCCTGGTCACGTTGATTTCACTATTGAAGTTGAGAGATCTTTAAGGGTTTTGGATGGTGCAGTTGCTGTATTTGATGGAGTTGCTGGAGTTGAACCTCAATCTGAGACAGTGTGGCGTCAAGCTGATAAATATAGCGTTCCTCGTATCTGCTTTGTTAATAAGATGGATAGAATAGGGGCAAATTTTTATCGATGTGTTGATATGATAAAGACGAAGCTTGGTGCAGCACCTTTAGTTATTCATTTACCAATAGGGAGTGAGAAAGATTTCAAAGGTATAATTGACCTTATTTCTATGAAAGCCATTATATGGCAAGAAGAAACGTTGGGCGCTAAATTTTCTTATGAAGATATTCCTTCTGATTTGCTTGATAAGGCTCAAGAATATCGAAATCTTTTATTAGATGCTGCAGCTGAGATGGATGATGAAGCGATGAATACTTACTTTGAGTCTAATGATCTGCCAGTGGATTTACTGAAAAAATGCGTGAGAAATGGGACCATTAAAGGAAAATTTGTTCCTGTGTTATGTGGATCAGCTTTTAAAAATAAAGGCGTACAACCACTTTTAGATGGTGTGGTTGACTTTTTACCTTCTCCTATTGATGTTGATGTAATTGTTGGAATTGATCCTAAAGATTCAGAAAAGAAAATTGAGGTCAAACCTTCAGAAAAAGAGAAATTTGTTGCTCTTGCATTTAAAGTGATGACGGATAAATTTGTAGGCAGCTTGACGTTTATCCGTATTTATTCTGGTAAATTAAAGTCTAAATCTACCGTTTCAAATGCGTTAAAAAACGAAACTGAAGGGATTGGCAGAATGTTACTTATGCATGCAAATAACCGAGAAGATATAACTGAGGCTAGGGCTGGAGATATAGTTGCTTTAGTTGGGCTAAAGAAAACAACCACCGGAGATACTTTATGTTCTGTTGATTTTCCTATATTATTGGAGCGTATGGAATTTCCTGAGCCTGTTATTGAAATTGCTGTAGAACCTAAAACCACTTCAGATCAGGAAAAATTAGGTATTGCTCTAAATAGGTTGGTTGCAGAAGATCCTTCTTTGAGAATGTCAGTAAATGCGGAAAGTGGCCAGACTATATTGAAAGGCATGGGTGAGCTCCATCTTGAGATTATTGTTGATAGAATGAAGCGCGAATTTAACGTTGAGGCTAACGTCGGTGCTCCTCAGGTTGCATATCGTGAAACTATCACTAAATCTGTTGAAATTGATTACACTCATAAAAAACAATCTGGTGGAGCTGGTCAGTTTGCTAAGGTTAAAATAAAATTTGAACCTCTTGAGCCTGGTTCTGGGTTTCAATTTGAAAGTAAAATTGTAGGTGGTGCTATTCCAAAAGAGTATATTCCTGGGGTAGAAAATGGCTTGGAGTTGATAAAAGAAGGTGGTATAATTTCGGGATTTCCGTTGATTGATTTTAAGGCTACCCTTCTTGATGGTGCTTTTCATGAGGTTGATTCTAGTCCTTTAGCTTTTGAACTTGCTGCTAAAGGTGCTTTTAAAGAGATGGCAAATAAAGCTGGTCCAAAAATGCTGGAGCCTATAATGAAAGTTGAAATCATTACTCCTGAAGAATATATGGGTGATGTTATGGGTGATATAAATAGTAGAAGAGGAAATGTTGCTGATATGCTCGATTTAGGTAATAATAGTAAAATAATTACTGCTTCGGTACCTCTTGCAAATATGTTTGGTTATATCAACGTTTTGCGTTCTATGTCTCAGGGAAGGGCGCAGTATAGTATGCATTTTTCTTGTTATGAGCAAGTGCCACAATATGTGGTTGATGAGTTAAAGTTAGAGTATAATTAAGGGTAATAATTATGACAGCAGTAGTGGAAGCATTTGGAAAGCCGCATGTAAATGTGGGAACAATAGGACATGTGGATCATGGGAAGACGACGTTAACAGCGGCGATAACGAAGCATTATGGAAATTTTGTAGCGTACGATCAGATAGACAAAGCGCCAGAAGAAAGGAAGAGGGGGATAACGATAGCAACAGCGCATGTTGAGTATCAGACAGAGAAAAGGCATTATGCACACGTTGATTGTCCTGGACACGCTGACTATGTAAAGAACATGATAGTAGGTGCAGCACAGATGGATGCGGCGATATTGGTAGTGTCGGGGGTTGATGGGCCAATGCCACAAACGAGAGAGCATATATTGCTGGCGAAGCAGGTAGGTGTTGGATATATCGTGGTGTATATAAATAAAGCTGATGTTGCTGATGCTGATATGATAGATTTAGTAGAAATGGAAGTGAGGGAATTACTGAGTAAATACGGATTTCCAGGGGATGAAGTGCCTGTGGTGGTTGGTTCAGCGCTCAAGGCGCTGGAGGATGACAGCAGCGAATATGGAAAGAAATCAATAGATAAATTGATGGAAAAGTTAGATGAATATGTAGCGGTTCCACCAAGGCCTGTGGATTTACCATTTTTATTGCCAATCGAAGATGTATTTTCGATATCGGGGCGAGGAACAGTGGTAACAGGAAGAATAGAGAAGGGAGAGATAAAGACGGGAGAAGAGATAGAGATAATAGGTCTGAAAGCGACGCAAAAGACGATATGCACAGGTGTTGAGATGTTTAAGAAGTTGCTGGATAAGGGAAGTGCAGGACTCAATGTAGGAATATTGTTAAGAGGAACAAAAAGAGAAGAAGTGGAGAGAGGGCAAGTATTAGCGAAACCGGGGACGATAACACCGCATAGAAAGTTTAAGGCGGAGGTTTATATATTAAAGAAAGAGGAAGGAGGAAGGCATACACCATTTTTTGCGAATTACCAGCCACAGTTTTATTTAAGGACAACGGATGTAACTGGGAGCATAAAATTGCTAGATGGGAAGGAGATGGTAATGCCAGGAGATAATGTGAGTGTAGAAGTAGAATTGCAAGTACCGATAGCAATGGATAAGGGATTGCGTTTTGCGATAAGAGAAGGCGGTAGAACTGTTGGTTCTGGTGTTGTTTCTGAAATTTTGGAGTGAGAGTTTGAGTTATAGGAGTGTAGCTCAATTGGTAGAGCGCTGGTCTCCAAAACCAGAGGTTGTAGGTTCAATTCCTATCGCTCCTGCATTAATGTTGTGGTGGAAATGTTAAAAAGTTTGTGTGGTTTTTTCTGTGATATAAAGCAAGAAATACGAAGAATTGCTTGGGTAAAGAAACAGGAGGTGTTGTCATCTCTATTTGTTGTAATGATTGTTATATTATGCTTTTCGATTTTCTTCTGTTTTGTGGATTTTATGTCTCTTTACGTAATTAAGGCTTTATTTGGAATTATTTATGGAATGTGAATATAAATGGTATATCATTAAAGTTGATTATGGATATGAGCAAAACATACGCGAATTGGTAAGTAATGCTGTTTATTTTAAGGAAGTGTTTATTCCTTATCAAACGGTATGTAATTCAAAGTCTGATATAAAAGAATTATGTGAAGTGTATGTATATATGCATCTGTGTGATGAAAGCAAAAATATTTTGAATCAAACGCCTGGATTCTGCAGTGGCGAATCTGGTGATTTTGAGATGATTTCAGATGATGAGATAAGTTTAAAGTGTAAAGAATTTAATAGATATAAATGGTATATCTTGAGAGTTGCTTCCAATTGTGAAGAGAAAGTGCGCCAACATATATTGGAAAATTCTATGAGATTGGGTGTTAATGATTACTTTAAGGAAGTTTTTATTCCATATGAAGAGCTAAGTGAAGTAGAGTTGAAATCTAAGAAAATTGCTACACGAAGGAAATGCTTTCCTGGTTATGTCTTTTTATACGTGAATTTATGCGATGAAGTATTGAATTTTATCAATAATATACCAAAATCTCTTAAGGTTTATGGATTTTTGAAAAACGGTAATATTCCAAAGGTGATTTTGGATGATGAGATTCACTCAATGTGTAATGCACTTTATAATGCTCAAGAGACAAAGAAGTTAGGTTATGGTTATGAAAAAGGTGAAAAAGTGAAAATTAATGATGGTCTTTTTCAAAATTTTACTGGTAAGGTAAATATGGTAAACGATGAGAAAAAAATTATTAATGTGGAAGTATCGATTTTAGGTAAGCCGACAATAATAGAGCTTGATCTGGCTCAAGTAGAGAAAATAGAGGATTAATTATGAGTGTTATAGTTGCTAAGATTAACTTACTTATGGAAGCTGGGAAAGCAGTTCCAGGACCGAAAATTGCTTCAGTACTTGGTCCACGTGGTATATCTGTTCCTAAGTTTTGTGAAGCTTTTAATAAAGTTACTAGTGCTGCTAACGCTAATTATAAAGTAGGCGATTTAGTAACAGTGCGAATTTCCATAAAGGATGATCGCTCTCATGATTTTACTGTCAGCGGTCCGCCTGTGGCTTATTTACTTAAGCAGGAGGCTAAATTAAGTAAAAGTTCTGGTAATCCTGGTAAAGAATTAGTGGCTAAATTACCTATGTCTGCTATAATTAAAGTAGCAAAGTGCAAGATGGTTGATATGAAAGTGGATAATGAAGATTCAGCAGTGAAAATGGTTGTAGGCACTGCAAAATCTATGGGTATAGAAGTTGTGGAAGGTTAGGTAAATGAATACATATAATGATAATCCTAAGCAGTGTTTGAAGAAGATTGTTGAGTCTGCTTCAGCAAAATTTAATGAATCAGTTGATATTGCGGTCAATTTAGGCGTAGATTCACGTAAATCTGAAGAGCAGGTGCGTGGTACAGTAGTTTTGCCTAAAGGTATCGGGAAGAATATTAAAGTAGCTGTTTTCGCTCAAGATAAACATTTATTAGAAGCTGAAAAAGCTGGTGCTGATATTGCAGGAGGAGAGGATTTAGTTGAAGAAATAAAAAAAGGTAGAAAGTTAGATGTTGATTGGTGCATTACTACTCCTGATTTTATGGCAAAAATCACTCCTATTGCAAAAGTATTGGGTGTTGAAGGGCTGATGCCTAACCCTAAATTTGGTACTGTGACTTCTAACATTGCAGAAGCTATTAAAACCATTAAGTCTGGTCAGGTAAAATTTAGAACAGATAAAAATGGTGTTATTCATGGTAAATTAGGAAATATTAAATTTGATATTGATGACTTGCTAGAAAATTTAAAAGCCTTTCTTAAAGTAATTAAAGATAATAAACCTATTTCTGCGAAAGGAATTTACTTTAAGGGTGTTTTTTTAAATTCAACTATGGGTAAAGCTTATAAGATAGGCAAAGTGGAAGATATAATTTAAGGGAGTGATACCGTGAAGCGTAAAGATAAGGATGAATTTATACAGAGCACAATAAACGTATTTGTAAATAATGATTTCTTGATATTAGTAAATTTTAAATCTATAAATGCTAATGATTCATTAACTCTGAGGAATAGTCTGAAGTCTATAGCAGGTGGGGTATTAGTAGTTAAAAACACTCTAGCGCGCTTGGCTTTGGAAAGGACTGGTAAATTCTCTTATTTATCAGGCAAATTTTCCGGTCCTGTTGCTATTATATACTCTAGTGGCATAGTAGAAGCTGCAAAATTAATAGTTGATTTTACTAATGCTAACAAAGAAAAAATGTCTGTGATTTGCGCAGCTCATTTAAATGAATTGTTAACAGTGGAAGATGTTAATAAACTGGCTAAGTTGCCTTCTCTGGATGAATTGCGTGTTAAAATTATGCGTTTAATATCTTATGATATTCCTGCTCGGTTAGCGTTGTCTATTAATTCATCTTCTATGAGGCTTATGAGAGTTTTGGATTATTATAGTTCTAAAAAATAAATTTGTTGTTAAGTAAGGTGGTAATTATGAGTAATGTAACAAGTGATTTGGTTGATAAAATATTATCTTTAAACCTATTAGAGGCTTCTGAATTTGTAAAAGTTTTAGAAGAGAAAATAGGGTTGCCTGCTGGTTCTTTTCTTGGTGGAGCTGTTGGTGCTGGGGCGCCTATTGGTGATAATGCTGCTGCTCCTGCTGCTCAAGAAAAAGCTGAGTATAAAGTTGTGATTAAAGAAATTGATGCGAGTAAAAAAATAGGAGTTATTAAAGCTGTGAGAGAGGTTAATTCTACATTGGGTTTAAAAGAAGCAAAAGAGTTGGTTGAATCTTTACCTAAAGATTTGACTGCTAATGTTCCTAAAGACGAAGCAGAAAAAATCAAGCAAAAACTTATTGAAGCAGGAGCAACTAAAGTGGAGCTTGAATAATATTTAATGTATTAATTTTATATTGATATAGCTCTTTTAATTAGTTTGGGGTATTTTAATGGTTGATTCTTCTTATATGTACGCTTCTGGTGCTTTTGTTCCTAGAGTTTCTTATTCTAGGTCGATTGATTTAAAAGATTCTTTATTGGATTTGGTTAAGGTTCAAAAAGAATCATATGATTCTTTTACTCCTAAGAATAAGGGTAATGAAAGACTTGAAGTTATCTTTCATACAATCTTTCCAATAAATGATCCTTTGCGTAGGGCTACTATTGAGTTTATGAGTTGTAGGGTAGATGATCCTAAGTATGATGAATCTGAGTGTATAAAGCGTGGTGTAACTTTTTCTGCTCAGGTTATTGCTTCTATACGTCTTGTTGTTATGCAGGATGGTATTTCTCTTGATGAATATAAATCGATTAAAGAGAGTGGAGATCATTCTAAACTTGCAACCGTTGTAAAATCTATAGAAGAGCAGAAAGTCCACTTTTGTGGGTTGCCTATGATGACTGATAAGGGCACTTTCATCATTAATGGTGTGGAAAAAGTTATCGTCTTACAAATGCATAGGTCTCCTGGTGTATTTTTTGATAGCGATAAGGGAAAAACTTACAATTCTGGTAAATTGATCTATTCTGCTAGAATTATTCCTTATAGGGGTTCTTGGCTTGATATTGAATTTGATGTTAAAGACCATTTGTATTTTCGTGTTGATAGAAAAAGAAAATTGCCAATTTCAGTTTTATTAAAGGCGTTGGGTCTATCAAATAATGATATACTCGATAGATTTTATGAGAAAATAAAGTATGTAAAACATAAAGATGGTTGGAAAGTGCCTTTTGTTCCTGATAAATTTAAAGGAGTGAGGCTGCCTTTCGACTTAATGGATATTGAAGGTAATGTGCTGCTTAAAGCTAACGTTCGTATTACCTCAAGACTAGCTAAAAAGCTATATGATAATGAATTGAAAGAGTATCTGGTTCCGTTTAATTCTATATGTGGTTTATTCCTCGCAGAAGATTTAATGGATAGTGCTAGCTCTACGAAAATTTTATCTGCTGGTGAATCTATAAAGCTGGAAGACATAAAGAAGCTTGAGTTATTATCTGTAGATGAAATATCAGTGTTGAACATAGATAATTTGTTTGTTGGACCTTATATATTAAATACGCTTTTCTTAGATGAAAACATGTCTTATCAGGATGCACTATATGAAATATATAGAGTTTTGCGTCCTGGTGAAGTTCCTGTTTTAGAGATAGTAGAAGAGTTTTTCCGTAATCTTTTCTTCAGTCCGGAATATTATGATTTGTCTAACATTGGTAGGTTGAAGCTTAACTCTTACCTTGGATTAAATTATGATGAGGATTTAACTGTTTTAACGCATGAAGATATTATTGAAATTGTGAAAAAAATAGTATTGTTACGTGACGGTCAAGGATCTGTAGATGATATTGATCATTTAGGAAACAGAAGAGTAAGATCAGTTGGAGAGTTTATAGAAAATCAATTTAGAACTGGGTTGTTGAAATTGGAACGCGCAATAGTTGATTCTCTGTCCACTTCTAGTTTAGATAAAGTTTCTCCATCTGATTTTATTAATCCAAAAGTGTTAACTAATGTCTTAAGAGATTTCTTCAATTCTTCTCAATTATCTCAATTTATGGATCAGACTAATCCGTTATCTGAAATAACACATAAAAGAAGGTTATCCGCGTTAGGTCCTGGCGGTTTAACAAGAGAACGGGCAGGATTTGAGGTGCGTGATGTTCATCCAACTCATTATGGAAGAATTTGCCCTATTGAGACTCCTGAAGGGCAAAATATAGGGTTAATCAACAGCTTAGCTATATACGCGCGTATTAATAAATATGGTTTCATTGAAAGCCCTTATAGAAAAGTAGTCAATAGGGTTGTTACTGATCAAATTGAGTATCTTTCTGCTATAGACGAAGGCTCACATCATATAGCTGACACTAGCGTAAAGCTTGATGAAAATAATTGCTTTGTTGATGACATGCTATACTGTAGATATGCTGGTAGCTTCGTCATGGTAAGTAGCGACCAAGTTAGTTACATTGACGTATCTCCTAAGCAGGTAATATCAGTTGCAGCTTCCTTGATTCCATTTTTAGAAAATGATGATGCTAATAGAGCATTAATGGGCTCAAATATGCAACGTCAGGCCGTACCTTTATTGAAGCCTACCGCTCCTCTGGTTGCTACTGGTATGGAGTCTTTTGTAGCTTCTGGCTCTGGTGCTGTAGTTTTAGCAAAACGCGATGGCATAGTTGATAGTTCTGATAATAATTCTATAGTTATACGTGCTTTTGATAAAGAAAGGGTTAACTACTTGGACGTAGATATTTATCATCTAAGGAAATTTCAGCGTTCTAACCATAATACTTGTATTAATCAAAGACCGCTAGTGTGCGTAGGTGATTATGTTAAAAAGGGTGATGTAATAGCTGATGGTCCTGCAATTAATAGTGGTGAGTTGGCGCTTGGTAAAAATTTGCTAGTCGCTTTTATGTCTTGGCAAGGTTATAATTTTGAAGACTCTATTATTATTTCTAGTGAAGTTGTTAAAAAAGATCTCTTTACTTCTATTCATATAGAAGAATTTGACTGTGTTGTACATGATACCCCTTTAGGATCAGAAAAAATAACTCGTGCTATACCTGGTGTTAATGAAGAAAATCTATATCACTTGGATGATAGTGGTATAGTGAAAATTGGTACAAGAGTTGGTCCAGGCTATATTCTGGTAGGTAAAGTTACACCTAAACCTTCTCTTTCATTGCCTCCTGAAACGAAGTTATTAATGACAATTTTTGGTGAAAAGTCATTCGATTGTGCGGATTCCTCTTTATATACATCTCCAGATGTTGAAGGGACAGTAATTGATGTACAAGTCTTTACACGCAGGGGGGTTGAAGAAAATGAAAGGGCATTACTCATCAAACAAAAAGAGATAAATGACTTTGAGGAAGAGCGAGATTATATAATCAATGTTACTAGTGAATATTTCTATGATGAACTGAAGAAACTTCTTATTAATTCTGGTTCTCAAGATCGAGAAAAATTTGACTCTATTGAACGTGAGCAATGGTGGGGTATAGGATTAAAAAACCAATCCATTTCTGAGCAAGTTAAGAGCTTAAAAAAAGATTTTGATGAAAAAGTATCACATGCAATAGCACAGTTTAAGCGAAAAGTAGAAAAATTACATGAAGGTTATGACCTGCCTCAAGGTGTGTCGATGTCAGTAAAAGTTTTCATTGCTGTGAAACATAGTCTGCAACCAGGGGATAAAATGGCTGGTAGACATGGAAATAAAGGTGTGATTTCTCGAGTTGTGCCAGTGGAAGATATGCCTTATTTGGAAGATGGTACTCCTGTTGATATTATTCTTAACCCTCTTGGTGTTCCTTCACGAATGAATGTAGGGCAAATACTGGAAACGCATGTAGGTTGGGCTTGTAGAAAATTAGGGGAAAAGGTAAGTAATATTCTCGATGAGATCAATAAGATCAAAAGTGCTTTTTGCAAGGGAATTAGGTCCCTTAACGATGATAATTTTACACAATTTGCAGTAGCATACCTTGATAATAAAAAAATTGAAAATATTGATGATGATGAAATAACGGCTTCTGTTTTAAATACACCTAATAAGAATGCACTAAATGACGAGTTGAATGAGTTAGTAGAGAACTATTTGAACTCTTGTAAAAGTTCATACAGCAATTTACGTAACTTCCTGATTGAGGTTTATAGCTATGGCAGTAACGTATCTATCTGTAATGATATTCGTAATATTAGTGATAATAATCTCATTGAATTTGCACGCAAATTACGTGATGGCGTTCCTGTTGCTGCACCTGTATTTGAGGGTCCAAAAGATGAACAAATAGCAAAATTATTTGAACTTGCTGGTTTAGATAACTCTGGACAAGCTGTATTATATGACGGTTGCAGTGGTGAAAAATTCGACCGCAAGGTTACAGTTGGTTACATGTACATGCTTAAGTTGCACCACTTGGTTGATGGTAAAATTCATGCGCGTTCAGTAGGGCCTTATAGTTTGGTTACTCAACAACCTCTTGGAGGAAAATCTCATTTTGGTGGTCAGCGTTTTGGTGAAATGGAATGTTGGGCATTACAAGCCTATGGTGCTGCTTATACTTTGCAGGAAATGTTAACTGTGAAGTCTGATGATATTAATGGTAGAGTTAAGATTTATGAATCGATAATAAAAGGTGACAGTAATTTTGAATGTGGAATTCCTGAATCCTTTAATGTGATGATAAAAGAACTACGTTCTTTATGTTTAAATGTAGATTTAAAGCAAAATGATGTAGTGATTGAAGATATATCTCACACTAACATTGCACAACCTTTTAATGAGGTTAGCATATCGATTGCTAGCCCTGAAAGTATTAAGCGTATATCTTGTGGTGAGATAGAAGATGTTTCAACTGCAAATTATCGTACGTTCAAAGTTGAGAAAGGTGGATTATTTTGCCCTAAGGTTTTTGGCCCTGTCAATGACGATGAATGTTTATGTGGAAAATACAAAAAAAGAAGACACAGAGGTCGCATATGCGAAAAATGCGGAGTAGAAGTTACATCTTCTAAAGTAAGAAGAGAAAGGATGGGTCATATAGAGCTTGCATCTCCTGTTGCTCATATATGGTTTTTGAAATCGCTTCCTTCAAGAATGGGAGCATTATTGGATATGTCTCTCAGAGATATTGAGAATATTTTATATAGCGATAATTATATCGTAATAGATCCTCTTGTTTCGCCTTTTGAAAAAGGTGAGATTATTAGTGAAAAAGCTTATAATGAAGCTAAAGATAGCTATGGGATCGATAGTTTTGTAGCTATGCAAGGTGTTGAAGCTATAAGAGAGTTGCTAACGCGCCTTGATTTACATGAAATTAGGAAGGATTTAAGACTAGAATTAGAATCTGTTGCTTCTGAGATAAGAAGAAAGAAAATTATAAAGAGATTGCGTATTGTTGAAAACTTCATTAAATCTGGAAATAGGCCTGAGTGGATGATACTTACAACTATACCTATTTTACCACCTGATTTGCGTCCTTTGGTATCGCTTGAGAGTGGTCGTCCTGCAGTTTCTGATCTGAATCATCATTATAGGACTATTATTAATAGAAATAACAGGTTGAGAAAATTGTTGAGCTTAAATCCTCCTGAGATTATGATTCGTAATGAAAAAAGGATGTTACAAGAAGCAGTTGATTCTCTTTTTGATAATAGTCGTCGTAATACTTTGGTAAATAAAGCTGGTGCTGTTGGATATAAAAAGTCCATTAGTGATATGTTAAAAGGAAAACAGGGTCGTTTTCGCCAGAACCTCTTAGGAAAAAGGGTAGACTACTCTGGACGTTCTGTAATAGTTGTTGGTCCAACTTTGAAACTAAATCAGTGTGGATTACCAAAAAGAATGGCTCTTGAACTATTCAAACCTTTTGTTTACTCAAAGCTTAAGATGTATGGTATGGCTCCAACTATTAAGTTTGCTAGTAAGTTGATAAGAGCAGAAAAACCAGAAGTTTGGGATATGCTTGAAGAGGTAATAAAAGAGCATCCTGTTTTGTTGAATAGAGCGCCTACGCTACATAGACTTGGTATTCAGGCTTTTGAGCCAATCCTTATTGAAGGCAAAGCAATACAGCTTCATCCGCTTGTCTGTACGGCGTTTAATGCTGATTTTGATGGTGATCAAATGGCAGTGCATGTGCCAATTTCATTGGAAGCTCAGCTTGAAGCTAGGGTGTTGATGATGTCCACTAATAACGTTTTAAGTCCTTCTAATGGCAGACCGATTATAGTTCCTAGTAAAGATATAGTACTTGGTATATATTATCTGACTTTACAAGAACCTAAGGAAGATAATTTACCATCTTTTGGTGCTTTTTGTGAAGTTGAGCATTCCTTGAGTGATGGTACTTTACATATTCATTCTAGTATAAAGTATAGGATGGAGTATATTAATAGCAGCGGTGAAACTCACTATAAAACTGTTTGTACAACTCCTGGCCGTTTAATATTATGGCAAATTTTTCCTAAGCATGAGAATCTAGGCTTCGATCTAATAAATCAGATATTAACAGTCAAGGAAATAACTGGTATAGTTGATTTGGTATATCGTAACTGTGGTCAAAGTGCTACAGTGGCATTTTCTGATAAATTAATGGTACTTGGCTTTGAGTATGCCACATTTTCTGGTGTCTCTTTTGGTCGTTGTGATATGGTTATACCTGAAACTAAAGCTACACATGTTGATCACGCGAGGGGTGAAATTAAGAAATTCTCTATGCAATATCAAGATGGGCTAATAACTAGAAGTGAGAGGTATAACAAGGTTATAGATGAATGGTCTAAGTGTACGGATATGATAGCTAATGATATGTTAAAAGCAATATCTATATATGATGGAAATAGTAAGTACAACTCAGTGTATATGATGGTTAACTCTGGTGCAAGGGGTTCTACTTCACAGATGAAACAGCTAGCAGGAATGCGAGGGCTCATGGCCAAACCTTCTGGTGAGATTATAGAAACACCTATAATTTCTAATTTCCGTGAAGGATTGAACGTATTTGAATACTTTAATTCTACTCACGGTGCGCGTAAAGGTTTAGCTGACACTGCACTTAAAACTGCAAACTCTGGATACTTAACTCGTCGTTTAGTTGATGTATCTCAAAATTGCATAGTTACAAAGCATGACTGTAAAACAAAAAATGGTCTTGTTGTGAGAGCTACAGTTGAAGGAAGTACTATAGTTGCATCTCTAGAGAGTGTTGTGCTGGGTAGAACAGCTGCAAATGATATATATAACCCAGTGACAAAAGAATTATTAGTAAAAGCAGGGAAATTAATTGATGAGGATAAAGTAAAGCAAATCAGCATTGCAGGTCTTGATGTTGTAAAAATTAGATCGCCTTTAACTTGTGAAATAAGTCCTGGTGTATGTTCTTTATGTTATGGAAGAGACCTTGCAACTGGTAAAATTGTTTCAATAGGTGAAGCAGTTGGTGTTATAGCTGCTCAATCTGTTGGAGAGCCAGGTACTCAGTTAACGATGCGTACTTTTCATATAGGTGGAGTAATGACTAGAGGCGTTGAATCCTCGAATATTATAGCTTCTATTAATGCTAAAATAAAGTTAAACAATAGTAATATAATTATAGATAGAAACGGAAATAAAATTGTGATAAGCCGTTCCTGTGAAGTCGTGTTGATTGATAGCCTTGGTAGTGAGAAGTTGAAGCACAGTGTACCTTACGGCGCTAAGCTTTATGTAGATGAGAGTGGGTCAGTAAAAATTGGCGATAAAGTTGCGGAATGGGATCCTTATACATTGCCTATTATCACGGAGAAGACTGGTACAGTGTCTTATCAGGACTTAAAAGATGGAATTTCGATCACTGAAGTGATGGATGAATCTACAGGAATATCAAGCAAAGTAGTAAAAGACTGGAAATTGCATTCTGGTGGAGCTAATTTACGTCCTCGTATTGTGCTGCTTGACGATAATGGTAAAGTAATGACACTCGCAAGTGGCGTTGAAGCATGTTATTTTATACCAATCGGTGCAGTGCTCAATGTACAAGATGGCCAGAAGGTTCATGCAGGTGATGTTATTACAAGAACACCAAGAGAGTCAGTTAAAACTCGTGATATTACTGGTGGTTTACCGAGGGTTATAGAGTTATTTGAAGCACGTCGTCCTAAAGAGCATGCTATTGTTAGTGAGATAGATGGCTATGTAACGTTTTCTGCAAAAGACCGTAGAGGAAAACGCAGTATATTAATTAAACCTGTAGATGAACAAATTTCTCCAGTTGAATATTTGGTATCAAGAAGTAAGCATGTAATAGTCAATGAAGGTGATTTTGTACGTAAAGGTGATCTATTGATGGATGGTGACCCTGATCTCCATGATATTTTACGTGTGCTTGGGTTAGAAGCTTTAGCGCACTATATGATTTCTGAAATGCAGCAAGTTTATAGACTGCAGGGTGTTCGTATAGACAATAAGCATTTAGAGGTGATCTTAAAACAAATGCTACAAAAAGTGGAAATTACTGATCCTGGTGATACTATGTACTTGGTTGGCGAAAGCATTGACAAGCTGGAAGTTGATAGGGAAAATGATGCTATGAGTAACTCTGGCAAACGGCCTACTCATTATCTTCCTATTCTGCAGGGGATTACTAGGGCAAGTCTTGAAACTAGCTCCTTTATTTCTGCTGCCTCTTTCCAAGAGACAACAAAAGTACTTACAGAAGCAGCATTCTGCGGGAAGAGTGATCCTTTAAGTGGATTAAAAGAAAATGTTATAGTAGGAAGATTAATTCCTGCTGGTACAGGTTTGATTATGAATAAGATCAGAGCACTTTCACTTTGTGATAATGTGGATAAATATGAAAAATATTTTGATATTGAAACTTATGACGAGGAATGGTTGATGGATAATGGTTGTCATTTACACTCTGGTGAGGAAGAGAGCGTAGTGGCATACGATCAGTCGAATTGAGTACAGCTAGTGTGTCTCTTGACCAAAAAAGCCAATAATATTTTCTTTCACTTCTGTGCTATCTGTCATGTTATTTACTCTCACACGAAATTCAGATGAGCCTTGAAGCCCGCTACTGTACCAACCTATGTGTTTGCGGGCCATCTTTATTCCTGTGTCATTTCCATAGTACTCAAGAATATTGTCGTAATGCTCGAGTATGATGCTTAATCTCTCTGAAGCTGTTGGCTCAGAAGTTTCACTTCCACTGAGAAAGTTCATTGCTTGATTAATCAGCCAAGGTTTACCGTAGGCACCACGACCTATCATCACTCCGTCTGCTCCAGATTCTTTGAAAGCATTCTGAATATCATTTAAATTTTTAATATCGCCATTTACTATAACTGGAATTTTCACTTGCTCTTTAACATTTCTAACGAATTTCCAATCTGCTTGACCATTATAAAGCTGCGCTCTTGTTCTTCCATGCACAGTGATCATTTTTGCTCCTAAGTCTTCGGCAATTTTCGCAAGTCTCGGGGCATTGCGATTTTCATCGTTCCATCCAGTGCGCATTTTCACCGTAACTGGCATATTCACTGCTTTGACCACAGCTTCAATTATCTCAGCGGCTTTTTTCTCATCACGCATTAGCGCTGATCCTGCATAACCGTTTACAACTTTTTTAACAGGGCAACCAAAGTTTATGTCTATAATTTTTGCTCCCATGTCCTCGTTTAATTTTGCAGCCTCCGCCATAACATCTGGCTCACACCCAGCAAGCTGCACAGCAGTTAATGCATCGACTTTTGCTTTTTGCAAACTCTGGCGAGTTTGCATAATCATAGCTCTGCTTGCGATCATCTCTGAAACTAACAAACTTGCACCAAGTTTCTTCACAATACTTCTAAACGGATAATCAGTCACTCCAGACATTGGAGCTAAAATAACTGGAGAATCAATTGTCAAATTTCCTATTTGGAGGGGCATAAGGTCAATGGTAATTTTTCATTGATTACATAATGCAACACAAACTTGCATTCTCCCTTGAAATAGAAGACTGAGATGTTTTCGTCCTTGGCGGACGCTTACGATTTCTTAGATCTTCCTTACATTTCTCATCTTCCATAAGCGCTCTTGTAAATTCTTCTCTTTTCTCATTCAAATCAAATTTATATTCTGATAACTTTTTGTCAATTTCGTCAAATGATTTGTCTTCGTTAAGCATTTGTGTAATTTTATGAGCATTTTCTAACGCAAATATTCCACAGTTATACCCGTCACTTTGCTGCTTAGTTGGGGAAATTCTTATGTCTAATACCCATTCCTCTTTTTGCAGTTCTCTTTTAACAATATTTAGCACATTATCTGGCAATTGATTACCAAATGAGTCACAGTAATAAGCTCTAAATTTTTTATCACCTGCATCAGGTTTAATAACCAAAGTTACCCAATGATTGTTGTTAATATGAAGAACCGAAGTAAATATCAATTTAGAATTTTGTTTTAATTCACCTCTATAATTCTGAAGAAATTCTTTTGTGAGTTCGTCCCAACCATTAGAATAGCTAGGAGCAAGAAAATAGACATTATTATTACTATGTTCACTTTGTGAGTACCCATACACAACTCTTGCAATATGTGTAATGTCATCATCACATAACCAGTAAGCATAATTTCCTCTGTTTGTCTGATGCACAAGAGTGTCCAAATTTTCATGAAACTCTTTACCACCCAAACCACTATCTTTTGAAGCAATAGAACTTCTGCGACTACTGTTCTCTGAAACAGTTGACCCATCTTCATTATCTGGTCCAGGAAAAATACCACTATCCTCATCTGGAGTTTTTTGCTCACCTTGACTTGCTCTTTTTCCATTAATATAACCCTTCGCTAAGTAAAATAAAGGTTCAACAACCATTTTGTATGCTACTGTAAGAATTGTTCCCATTAAAACCCAAACTACGGGGTTAGAGATGAGCATAGCAAGTGGAAAGGTCAATAGAGGGGATCCTATTACCGCCCCTAAACAGCCAGCAGCGAATGTGGCTGCTAGGCATACACAAGTAGCGTAGATAACGAATTCCTCACCAGCAAAGTAAGTGCTCTCTTTCTGATTATTTTTTGTAATGCCCAGCATACTACACCCTATGAACGGTAAGTTAATTAAATTTAAACAAATTCTAACAAAAAAATCAACCATAATAATTTTAGTAGTATGAGAATATATTGAATATTAAGAGCTTTTGGAGTACAGTAACAATGTTAGTAATAGCACAATATATGCACGATATAGAATATATACGCAAAAACCCTGAAGGATTTGAAAAGGCAATGAAAAGCAGGGGAATTAGAGAATCTACTGCGGAAGAGATATTAGAAATCGATCACGAGAAAAGATCATTAACCACTAAACTGCAGGATTTGAATAGGCAGCGCAATGAAATCACAGAGGAAATAAAAAAGCTTAAAATGAGCAAGAGCCCCTGTGAAGAGCAAATAGAGTTGTCAAAAAGCATCACAAATGAGATAGAGGCAATCAGCTTAAAAGAACAAGCAGAAAAGGATAAGTTAGTGAATGTTTTATCTAACTTGCCGAATATTCCTGCGCAAGATGTGCCAATAGGCGCAGATGAGAACTCTAATTTAGAGGTGAGAAGATATGGAGGAAAAAGACAGTTTGATTTTGTACCAGAATCTCATTATGAACTCGGAGAAAAATTAGGGTTAATGGACTTCGAACAAGCGGCGAGAATTTCCGGATCAAGATTTACGATATTAAAAGGACAGTTAGCTAAGCTTGGACGAGCGCTAATAAATTGTATGCTTGAAATGCATGTTAATGAATTTGGCTATACTGAGGTGTACCACCCGGCTTTGGTGAAAAACGAAGCTATGTATAATGTTGGTCAGCTACCGAAATTTTCTGACGATTCGTATTTAACTACCGACGAATTGAGGTTGATTCCCACAAGTGAAGTGTTTTTAACAAATTTAGTTGCTGACAAAATAATGGAAGAAAAAGAACTGCCTATTCGCTTTACTGCATATTCGGAGTGCTTTCGTAAAGAAGCAGGTAGTGCAGGTCGCGATACCAGGGGCATGATAAGGCAACACCAATTTGGTAAAGTGGAGTTGGTAAGCATCACAACTGAAGACCAATCAAATGATGAGCTTGAGCGTATGACGAGTGTTGCTGAAGAGATATTAAAAAAATTAGAATTGCCATACAGAGTAATGCTGCTTTGCAGTGGCGATATGGGTTTTGCTGCACAAAGGACTTATGACATAGAGGTATGGTTACCTGGGCAAAATAAATATAGAGAAATATCAAGCTGCTCAAATTGTGGTGCATTTCAAGCAAGAAGGATGAACGCTAAATACTCTTCAGAAACTGATAAAAAGATGAAAAAATATATTCACACTTTAAACGGCTCAGCTTTAGCTATAGGAAGAACGATTATTGCCATAATGGAGAATTATCAAAATTCTGACGGGTCGATTGCAATACCAAACGTGTTGCAAAAATACATGAGTAATGATACTGTTATAAGCAAATAATAATTTTGACATATAGAAAAGCGAGGAAATAAAGATGAAGGTTCTGGTTATAGGTTCTGGTGGGCGTGAGCACGCTCTACTTTGGGCTCTAAAAAAATCTCCTATCTTGACTGAGTTATATGTAACTCCTGGTCGCCAAGCTATGAAAGATCTTGGGGCTCTTGTGGATGTAAATATTCAAAATTCAGTGGATGTTACACAATTTTGCAAGAGAGAAAATATAGAGTTGGTTGTTATTGGTCCAGAACAACCAATAATTGATGGGCTTGCTGATGATTTAGTTGCAGAGGGAATAAATGTTTTTGCTCCAAGTCAAGCAACTGCAAAACTTGAGGGATCGAAGTCTTTCACCAAGGGACTATGTAAGCGATATGGTATACCAACTGCCAAGTACGAGTGTTTTGTTGATGAAGGGTTAGCTAAAGATTTTGTACGTAGCAATAAAATAAAGTTTCCACTTGTAGTGAAAGCAAATGGAATTGCAGCAGGAAAAGGGGTGGTTATATGTAATACAGAAAGCGAAGCTTTTTCAGCAATAAATTCAATGCTAGTGGAGAAAAAATTTGGTGAATCAGGTGAAGAAATAATCATAGAAGAGTTTTTAGTTGGAGAAGAAGTAAGTTTTTTTGCTCTTATTGATGGGTTGAAAGTAGTAACTCTTGGGTGTGCAAAAGATTATAAGAGAGTTGATGAAAGTAATGAAAGCCAAAATACTGGAGGTATGGGGTCGTACTCATCACCTTCAATTATAAGTAAGGACATGGAGCAAAAAATTATCCAAAAAATAATATACCCTACAGCTCAAGCATTGGTTAACATGGGTACGTCTTATAAAGGAGTACTCTTTGCTGGTTTAATGATTTGCAAAGATAGCCCAAAACTTCTCGAGTATAACGTTAGATTCGGTGATCCAGAAACGCAATCTATATTACCTAGATTTGATTCAAATTGCGATTTGTTAAAATTGATGTTGTCAGTTGCAGAAGGAAAGTTAAATGTCAAAATGGTGGAACTTAACAACAAATCTACAGTTTGTGTAGTTGTTGCAAGTAAAGGCTATCCGGGTGATTATCAAAAGGGAGAAGTAATTAAAGGATTAGATAAGATTGAAAGCATTCCTGGTGTGTTGGTGTTTCATGCTGGTACTAAATTCGATGAAAGTGGTAACTTAGTTTCCGATGGCGGAAGAGTGCTAAATATAGTAGCAGAAGGGAGCACTATAGAGGAAGCCAAAAGTAAGGTGTACTCAGCATTAAATTTTTTAGAATGGCCAGGGGGCTTCTTCAGATACGATATCGGTAGTTAATGTTAGCTGTCGGTTAGCAGGTGGTTCACAGAAACGAAAAACTTCCTTGACAAACTCCGCCAGCCCCCTTATCATGAAACTGAAGCTATTGTATTTGCTTTCGCCAATCTGCAGATTAAAAGGTAAGGATTACTTAATGTATCGGCGTCTTATGTTCAATTTTTTGCAGTATATAGATACTGTATGTCTTTACAAAACTTCATCTACATCTAGATTTTTATCTAAATAAGCTGAACGCGCTTATAAAGCGTTACAAGACATCAAAAAATGCTAATACTCGACAGAGATAGTAAAAGACTAGCTAATGCGGGGATTCTTTGTCTTTTTTTCTGCTTGGTAAATTTCTTAAACATTTGCAGCATAGGTTAGTTGCAATTAAAAGCAGCTAAATCTTGCTTGTCAAGCGTTTAAAACATAAAAAACGCCAATATCTTAAAGCAGATAATAACCCCAGGGCTTCTTTTGCCTTTTTTTTTATTTGGTAAATTTCTTAAATATTTATGGCTAAACGACAATCGTCATCCCGCAGCGGGATCTAGAGATACCGCGGCGGTATGACGTAGGGAAACCTTTCTTGGGTTAGCTATAAAACTAATCAGCATCTTGTTTAGCACATATAAATTAAGTTTCACAAATATAGTGCTAAACCTTGAAAATATGTTATAGCTACTTCTTCCAATTTAGTGGTGGGTTTTGACAGTACACATGTTATTTTACTAGCTACCAACTCAAGTGTCACAGAAGTTGCAATCATTTTAAATGTCACAGAAGTTGCAATCACTGCATTTATATTCTGTACTTTAACATTTACTCTACTTTCTATTAGAGGCTTTACCCCCCTTACATCATTACGTACAGCAGTATGATTTATTTCATTTTCAATTCCACTACTATGCTGCAACAAGATATCCCCATTAACTTTTATTTCAACATTTTTGTCACTACTACCATTGTTAAAATTTAATCCCTCATCTCTTCTACTTTGTCTTTTTTCTTTTAATTTTAATTCAGTTTCTCTTTTATCAAGGGTAGGAAATGGGATGTGAGTTTTTTCCTGACCATCTTGATTTATAGCTCTTGTTGTATTAAAAGCTTCGTTGCTTTTACATGATATTGTATAAGTAAGTGGTGTGCAGATTTTTTCTTCACTATCTGGATATTTTATAGTTATTGTTGCATTAAGAATGTCTTTCAGAATATCATTTTCTCTAGCTATGTCTAAAATTTTTTGAATAACTTTGCGATCATGTAATGCGGCAAGTAACTTATCAGTTACTTTTTGATTATTTTTATGTTTTATGGTTATTGTTGTGTTAAGAATGTCTTTCAGAATACCGTTTTCTTTAGCTACTCTTAACATTTTCTCAACAGCTATACTATCTTTACGTAGTATAGCATAAGCAAGTGGTGTGCAAGTTTCTTCCTGACCATCTGGATATTTTATAGTTGTTGTTGCGTCAAGAATGTCTTTCAGAATACCGTTTTCTTTAGCTACTCTTAACATTTTCTCAACAGCCATACTATCTTTACGTAGTATAGCATAAGCAAGTGGTGTAACAGTTACTCTCCGACCATCTAGACATTTTATAGTTATTGTTGCGTTAAGAATATCTTTCAGAATACTGTTCTCCTTAGAGATTTTTAAAATTTCTTCAATAGCTATACTATTTTCACGCAGTATAGCATAAGCAAGTAGTGTGTAAGTTACTTCCCGGCTATCTGAATGTTTTATAGTTGTTGTTGCGTCAAGAATGTCTTTCAGAATATCGTTTTCTTTAGCTACTCTTAACATTTTCTCAACAGCTATACTATCTTTACGTAGTATAGCATAAGTAAGTGGTGCGCAAGTTTCTTCATGACCATCTGGACATTTTATAGTTGTTGTTGCATCAAGAATATCTTTCAGAATACCGTTTTCTTTAGAGATTTTTAAAATTTCTTCAATAGTTTTGCTATTTTTACATGATATAGCGTAAGTAAGCGGTGTGTAAATTTCTTTCTGACCATCTAGATATTTTATAGTTGTTGTTGCGTCAAGAATGTCTTTCAGAATATCGTTTTCTTTAGAGACTTTTAAAATTTCTTCAATAGTTTTGCTATTTTTACATGATATGGCGTAAGTAAGCGGTGTGTAAATTTCTTCTTGACCATCTAGATATTTTATAGTTGTTGTTGCGTCAAGAATATCTTTCAGAATACTGTTCTCTTCAGCTGCTACTAGAATTTCTTTAATAATTTTGCCATCCTCCCAGAACATAGCATGAGCAAGTGGTGTGTAAGTCACTTCCCGGCTATCTAAATGTTTTATAGTTATTGTTGTGTCAAGAATATCTCTCAGAATACCGTTTTCTTTAGCTACTCTTAACACTTTCTCAACAGCTATACTATCTCTACGTAGTATAACATAAGCAAGTGGTGTGTAAGTCACTTCCCGGTCTAGATATTTCATGGTTGTTGTTGTGTTAAGAATATCTTTCAGAATACTGTTCTCTTCAGCTGCTACTAGAATTTCTTTAATAGCTTTGCTATCCTTCCAGAACATAGCATAAGCAAGTGGCGCGTAAGTCACTTCCTTGTTATCTGGATATCTTATAGTTGCTGTTGTGTTAAGAATATCTTTCAGAATACCGTTCTCCTTAGAGACTTTTAAAATTTCTTCAATAGCTATACTATCTTCATATAGTATAGCATAAGCAAGTGGTGTAACAGTTGCTCTCTGACCATCTGGATATTTTATAGTTGTTGTTGCGTTAAGAATATCTTTCAGAATACCGTTTTCTTTAGAGACTTTTAAAGTTTCTTCAATAGTTTTGCTATTTTTACATAATATGGCATAAGTAAGTGGTGTGCAAGTTTCTTCCTGACCACCTGGATATTTTATAGTTGTTGTTGCGTCAAGAATGTCTTTCAGAATACCGTTTTCTTTAGCTACTCTTAACATTTTCTCAACAGCTATACTATCTTTACGTAGTATAGCATAAGCAAGTGATATAATAGTTGATTCTTTACCCCGATGTTTACTTACTTCCGTAGTAAGAATCCTTTGTTTTTCCTTTTCAGATATTTTTTCTAGTTCTTCAGCAATGCTACTTTTTTTGCCTTCTATTTTTGATGCTAATTTTAAAATACTTTTTTCATCTTTCTCTTTCAATTTCGAATCGTTTACCTGATGAGTCATTTTTTTTCTCAAGGTCTTTCTTATTAAACTAAGCATAACATTTTCTCTCTTCGTGGTTATAATATTTGCTTTTATGAATCAGTTGTGTTGATAATGTATTAATTGCATAGTTCAGACATTGTTTTATAAAGCAAAATTTTAGTAGACCACCTTACAAGAACGTTTCTTGCTAATTCTGAATCCGAAAAAAGGACGCAGTAAAGTTATTTGTAAGGGAAGAATGAAACTTGTAGCTATAGCTAAACTGACTTACGATAATTTGAAAAACCGTCATCCCGCTGCTTGTTAGCGGGATCTAGAGATACCGCGGCGGTATGACGGTTCGCAGTGGTATGACGGTTCGCGGCGGGATGACGATAAGCTCGTCATCCCGCTACATTAATATTGTATTAATAAAAACTTAATAATAATCCTTAATAATATATGAACTAACATGTTTGCAATTTCGTATGACAGAGGAAACAAAAGATGGATATGCTTCCTTATACGTTGCAATTCAGGAAGGTAATATTGAAGCTGCAGAACTACTAATAAAATGTGGCACAAACGTCAATGATCATTATGAACGCAATCGTACGCCACTGCATATTGCCATCGGACGCAAACAATTAGAAATAGCAAAATTGCTGATAAAAAATGGAGCAAACGTTAATGCAAAAACTCAAAATCATGGTAAAGATGATCTAACACCAATGCACTTTGCAGTTTTTGCAAATACGCCAGAATTTATAGAATTACTAGCTAGCCATGGTGCATTGATTAATGAAAGAGAAAGTACCGAAGGGTATACTCCTCTTCACTTTGCTGCTTTATATGGGAACAAAAATATAATACAAGCCTTAATTGATAAGGGACAAGATATTGAAGATGTGGACAATAATGGGCGAACAGCTCTGTTTTTAGCTGCTAGGCAGTGCACTGAAGCAGAAGATGATAGCAGAATAGAAATTATCAAGTATTTGATAGACAAGCTCAAAGCAGATGTAACAAAGAAAGACAATAATAACAATGCAGTACTCTTTCCTGCCGCTAATAATTGCCCTGGAAAAGTGGTAGAATTCATCATTGAGCAATATATAAAAATCTTTGAGTTAGAGAATTTTATCAACCACAAAAATAATGATGGAATGGATGCTTTGGATATTGCGCTGAATAGTGGAAACGAGAAAGCTATTGAAGTATTAAGATCATATGGAGCAGATATCAAGAATAAGGTAGATGGTAGCATTCAAAAAATTACTGCAGAAAAACCAAGTAGTACCCTAGACAGAGCAGAAAGTGCAGAGGTAGCGCCTCCAATTAAGCAAAGAGTATAAAGCTTTTTATAAAGCGATTATAAATTTCAGTAAGTTGCAGAGGCTCTACAATGGGAAGTGTAGTATGTTAGCAGATACAAATGACTAGATAAATTATATTTCATTAAAGTCATTTATCTTGAAACATAAGCAGGATTTTGTATAGTTGTTTCAATTTGGGTCTATATATTGAAACAACGCGTGAAAATGACAGGTCATTGTACAAGAGGTATCTAATTCACCGACAAGAATGCTAGATAAAGACACTTACATTTCAATTATTTCACAATTTCTGTATAATCTTAAAAACTCAATTAGTGCGTTATGAAGATAATAATAGGTAATGCTAGTAAGGAATTAGGGGAATCAGTAGTTAACCGGCTAGATGTTCAACCATCCTCTGCTTGGATATCAAAGTTTACCGATGGTGAGGTAAATGTAGAAGTAGCAAATGATCTATATAATCAAGAAGTATATATAATACAATCTCTTTCTCCCCCTGTGAATGATAATCTTATGGAGCTTCTGCTTATAATTGATGCAGTAAATAGATTAGGAGCCAAAAGGATAGTAGTAATTATCCCTTATTATGGATATAGCAGGCAAGATAGAATTATCAAGAACAATAATGTGCAGTCTGCTTTAAGTGCCAAATTAGTTGCAAATCTTATTCAAACTGCAGGTGCAAGTAGCGTTGCAGTTATTGATTTGCACTCAAGTCAAATTGAAGGATTCTTTGATGTACCGATAACTAATTTGAACTGCTTTGAAGCATTTGTTGACTCTATACACACAGAAAATTTGGCAATTGTTGCACCTGATGTTGGAGCAATTGGCAGAGCACGTGCTTTTGCAAAGACTTTAGAGGAAAAGTACAAGATAGGGTTAAATGATAAGATTATTGTAGTAGATAAATATAGGGAGAAAGCAGGCACATCTCAAGTAATGAACATAATAGGAGAAGTTGCAAATAAAAATTGTGTCATTGTTGATGATATAGTTGACTCTGGTGGAACATTGTGTAATGCAGCTCTTGCTTTAAAAGGCCACGGAGCAAAGTCCGTAATTTCATGCATCACACATGGCGTGCTTTCAGGAAGTGCAGTTGAGAAAATTTCTTCCTCTTCTTTAGATAAATTAGTGATTACGGATACCATACTTCACAAATTTGAAAAAACTGGTAAAATAGAAGTTGTTTCGGTCGTAGATATTTTAACTCACTTTATCCAAGGAGGTAAAGATGCCAGCTAAGTCAACAGAAGACGTTATTACTTCACTAATAGAATTTGCAAATAAGAGAAAAATAACAATTACCAAAGAAGAAATGCTTAAAATTGCACAGCTTGTAAGGATTAAGTTATCAAATGACGAGATTGATCACTACTCCAAAGAACTGACAATGCTGGATTGGATACATGATACTTTATTGCAAGTTAATACTGAAGGTGTTTCTCCTATGCGTTATGGCAGCATAGACAAGGACATTCATGTACGCGATGATGTTATAAATTCTCAAAACATTAAAAAAGAGATATTGTCCAATACAAAACCTGAGCATGGGTATTTCGTAGTGCCAAAGGTTATAAGCAATTAAAGTAAAATAAGGCTCATATCAAATCTATAATAGATCTACTTTCAAAAATAAGACCAATCCGGTAAAGAAGCATTTGTGGGAGTGGAAACCATTTTTTGATTTTTCTTTACTAAGTCTACTAAATATAGTTTAGAGTTGCTTGGTGATTCTGTTCTTGTAAAAATGATTTCTCTACCATTTGGTAACCATGCCGGGGATTCAATTTTATGCCCCTCTGAAAGCAGACGTTCTTCTTTGCCATCTGGCTTCATAACTCCTATGTAAAATTTTCCTGACTGAATCTTTGTAAAAGCTATCAGATCTCCTTTTGGCGACCAAACAGGCGTAGCATATCTTCCACTTCCAAAACTAATTCTTTTAGGTTTTTTACTTTTGTTAGTAAAATCGATAACGTACAGTTGCTGACTCCCACTTATATCAGAACTAAAAGCCATATACTTTTGATCTGGAGAAAAAGAGGGAGAAGTGCTTATAGCTGAACCTTTAGTAATTTTTTTTGTTCGGTTACTACTTAAATCCAAAGATAATATATTCGTTTCACCACCCAATGAGTGGGAAATTAAAAGAGATTTACCATCGGGAGAAAATCTTGGTGCAGAAACAACTCCTTCAAATGCGCTGATTATTGATTCAGTGTTATCTTTTAAATTTTTTAATATTATATAACTTTTACCATTTGCGTACGAGATATAAACAATACCCTTTCCATTTGGTGAGAATCTCGGTGTTGACACAAATCTATCGCCATTTGTTAAGTATTTTATATTACTTCCATCTTGATTCATCACAGCAATTTTACGCACAGATTTGTAGTTGCTATCTTTTTCTTCAGCGATATACGTGATTTTTGTGTTGAAGTGCCCTTTCTCACCAATTAATCTATCATGTATCACATCCGAAACGAGGTGACCAATTTTTCTCCAGTCTTTTGCTGGAAAAACAACTGACTGAGTAAGTAATTCTCTTTTTGTAAAAGCGTCAAATAAACGAAATGATAGCTCTAATGCACTACCAGATATTTCGCTTAAACTTACTGTGACTACAGTATCGCTTTTCCAAGATTTAGATTCAGCTTCCGCGCCACGTTTTACATTAAATAAGCCACAATTAGATAAATTTGTTCCTATTACCTTTGCAATATTTTCGCTTAATTCGCTTTCCAACGCTGTTTTACATGTACATTTAGATACAACAAGACCAATGTTACCAACACTGCTTTTTTTTATATCAACATATAAAGCAGCTTTTGTAAAATAAGGAATAAATAACGAAATAAATAACACCAGATGAACGAATAGCTTCATTCATTTCATACCTGTTCTATCTGAACCTCAATTATAGGCCTTTTTAGTAAATATTCCTTTAAGATACTCAATATTGAACTTTCAATCTTATTTTTAATTTTTTTTGTTGGCTGCAAACTAAACAACGACTCAACTTTCTTGACAATTTTCTGTATGGTAGCTGCATCTTCTAGCACTTCAAAAACACCAGGTACAAATACTTTTGGTTTAGCAAGCAATTTATTTTTCTTGTTTACAACTGCTGTTACCACAATAACTCCGGCATCTCTCATTCTTTTACGCATTTTTATAACACTGCTCTCCGGATGACGTAGCAACATACCATCAATACCAAAGTAGTCAACATCAATTGAATCAACCTTTTCTCCGTTCTCCAAATTAACAATATCACCTGGTGCAATCATTATTGCTTTTGCCACACCGCACTCTTTAGCAAATTTTACATGTGCATGCGTGTGAATATATTCGCCGTGAACTGGAATAGACATCTTCGGTTTTATTAAAGAATACATTTCCTTTAGCTCTTCTCTTGTTGGATGCCCAGAAGCATGAACATGCTCTGTTTTTTCAGTAATAACTTCTACCCCCATCTCAATAAAGGCATTGAGCATGTTGTGCGCACGAGTTTCATTTCCAGGAATGATTTTTGACGAAAAGATCATGGTATCACCTTGCTGCATTTTAAATGCTTGATGACTCTTAGCAGCAAGTCTTGCGGTAGCTGCCAGTGGCTCACCTTGACAACCTGTGCAAAGTAGCACCAGTTCTTCCCTTGGAAAATTTACTGCTTCCTTTGCTTCAAGAAACTGAGGAGAATCAGTTAAATAACCACTATCTTGCGCAACTTTCACTATTCTCCATAAAGATCTACCAAGTAAAACTACTTTTCTATTTAGTGCTTTTGCAGCTTGGCTTATCGTTTCAATTCGTGCCACATTTGAAGCGAATAGCGAAACAGCAACTAATTTTTTAGACCGCTTTATTATGTTATAAATATTATTATAAATTTCACCTTCTGACTCAGGGTGATGCTTGCTTAATATATTGGTTGAATCGCAAATTGCTGCAAGCAGGTCACCTTTATCGCCAATTTCTTTTAGATGCTCCATATTAGAAGTTAATCCAACAACAGGTTTTGGATCAAATTTCCAGTCTCCGGTATGGAGTGCACTACCCATTTCAGTGCTAATTAATATTGAATTTGCCTCAGGAATTGAATGAGTTACATTTATAAACTCGACGGTAAAAGGACCCAAATTTATGCTGCCATTTATGTCTACCTCTTTCACAGGCACTATACCTTCCAATCGAAATTCTTTTAGTTTCTCTTTAAGAAAATTAACCGTAAACTTTGTTGTATATATGGAGCACTGCAACTCTTCCCACAAGTGGGGCACTGCACCGCAGTGGTCCTCATGTGCATGTGTAATTATTATTCCAAGTAAATCTTTTTTTCTTTGAGCAATAAAATCTATATCAGCAATGAGCAGCTCAACACCTGGCATAGTTTCATCTGCAAAACCAACACCAAGGTCGATCATAATCCACTTACCTTGGTAATGATATAGGCTAACATTCATCCCGATTCTTCCTACTCCCCCAAGCGGAAGAAATAAAAACTCATTTTTGTTTATATTCATTAAATTTAAATTATTAAAACCTGAGAATAGCAAAACTTCGACCTTAAATAAAGAAATTTATTGCTTTTACATAGTTTTAAGGAACTAAGAAGTTTCTGTTGGCTAATAATAACACTATTGTTAAGTTTTCCATTAATAAGGTCAAAGAATTGCAGGATTAAATGAAAACCCGTAAACAGTTACCCCTTTAATGTCATTTAGCAGATTTCTTATTTTTTTTTTACTTTACTAAAAAACCCTTCAGATTGCTGTTGTACACTTGCATTTTCCTCTTCTTCAAGCGCTTTTAATAGTTCAATTTGCTTTTTAGTTAAATTTTTTGGATTTAAAGTCTCAACTATTACCTGTACGTATAAATCACCACGAGCATGTGAGTTCATATATGGCATACCCTTTTCCCTACAACGTAGTTTGGTACCAGTTTGAGTGCCTTCAGGGACCTTTACTTTTATTTTAGCTCCATCAATTGATTGAATATCGATTTCACCACCAAGCACTGCTAGTGTCATTCTTATAGGCACTTTACAGTGTAAATCTGCTTTATTTCTAGCAAAGATTTTATGGAAAATTATTTTCACGTATACGTATAAATCTCCACTTTTTCCACCTTTTGTTCCAGCTTCTCCTTTACCACTTATCCTTACCTTAGCTCCTTCTTCTATGCCTTTTGGAATTGAAACGGATATATTTACTTCATCTCTTCTACGTCCACTTCCACCACATTTCTTACATTTGTTTTGTATTATTTCTCCTTCCCCATAGCATGTAGTACATGTTCTTTCGATGGTAAAAAAGCCTTGTTGAGTTCTAATCCTACCGCTTCCCTGGCATGTGTGGCACTGAACTGGTTTAATTGCTCCTTCGCCACCTGTGCCTTGGCATGTATCACATTTTACATTTGTCACATAATGTATAGGCGCTTGTATTCCTTTAAATGCATCTTCTAAGGTAATTTCAAGATCATAACGTAGGTCTGCTCCAGATACTCCTGTTGTACTTCTTTTTGCTCTCGATCTACTTGCACCACCACCGAATCCTCCACCAAAGAAGTCATTGAATATGTCGCTAAAATCTCCTGCAGAGCTAAAGCCTTGAAATCCACCAGAAGCACCTTCGTGGCCATAACGGTCATAGCCTGCCCTTTTCTCAGAGTCAGACAGAACTTCATATGCAGCTGTTACTTCTTTAAATTTTTCCTCTGCTTCTTGATTGCCAGGATTTCTATCAGGATGATATTTTAATGCTAATTTTTTATACGCTTTTTTTATCTCATCAATACTGGCATTTCTGCCTACTTCCAGCAGATCATAGTAGTCTTTTTTGCTCATATATAATAGTTTAGTGCTTAACCTTTAAAGATAGGTATTACATATATTAATTTCAAGTGTGACTTCTGTTTCCTATAAAATGTGGTGCACCCTGAGCGACTTGAACGCCCGACCTTTTGATCCGTAGTCAAATGCTCTAATCCAACTGAGCTAAGGGTGCTTTCACAAAGTTAACTTTAGCAGGTTTTGTAGCTTGATTCAATTAATTTGGCTAAAAATAAAACTATTGATTTCTATCATACGTGAACCCCTCACAATTCTCAAACTGCCGTTTCGCATTAGAATTATCAAATTCACTACAAGGAGGAGCAGTTGGAGTAGTATTAGGATCTTGAGAAAAGTAAGGAGGTGGTGCATCATAACGAGAAGAATCTCCATAACCATGCCCTTGTCTAAGACAGCTATCTACCGCTCCTTTAGCTTTCTCGATATTTTCTAATTCTTCCTCATGCTTCATATGAAAAGCTAAACCACCAGCAAAACATACGAGAGAATTAACGCCAAGGATAGCTAAACCCCACACTGGTAAGACTGGGTAAACAGCACAAGCTACCAAAGCTGCCAAAGAAACAACGCCAACCGCAAATTCTATATTTCTGAACGTTTTAAATTTACTATCCAGGTAATCTGTTTTTTCTTCTTTTCTAGCCACTTTTCTGCTGCTGTTATACCAAAAACACATACCAGCATGGAAAGCAACACACACAACTGCAGCTACTATACCCAAAGCTAATAGCTTTCTACTGTCTTCTGATTCTTTTTTATTCTCTTTTCTCCCTTGATGAGTGGTATTACCATTGTTAATATTCGTTATATTATTAACCGTAGTGTGCCCACGTCCACCGAATAAAGAATCCATCCAGCATTGTAATAGCAAATAATCCCAAAAGTCTAAACCTCTATTGTGTACATGTATATGTGTAATCTGAGAGCCTGTAGGTTGTGCGTTATTCCCTGCGTTATATTGATCATTTCTGCTTCCTGTATCGTGCCTATTGCTTGAATTTGGATGTGTAAATTCTTCATACACATTTTTAAAATTCTCCTTGCTCCAAGTTAAATTCGGTGTATTATTACAATACTGTAGAAGCCCTTCAATATTATTATTATTACCTAATTTCTTTATATAGGCTAACGCATACCTTTTTAAAACACTATCACTTGCTACCATAAATACCCTCTTAAGTTAAGATTAAATTAATAAATATTTATTATAACAAGATAACATCTACTTGTCAACTTGAGCCTGATTCAAGTATCCGTTCAGAGTGTGGCAGAAGAACTTATTCAAATAAAGTAGGTGGTAAAATATAAACATTTTATAAAGTGAAAAATGGACTTTTCAGACCACTGCCGAGCTAAAAAAGCCCTGAAAAACGTGATACTTAGGCCACTTCTTGCTTAAGCTGTACAATTTCAGCTTGAGAAAGGCCAGTGGATTCAGCTATTAAATTAACAGATACACCAGCTTTAAGTAAATTTTTTGCAACTTCGATTTTTCCTTTCTCTATACCTTCCTCAAGTTTGTATTCAAGAATGGCTTCTTCTTTCCGCAGATCCATTATTCTTTCTTCATATGCTACTAAATCTTTTTCATTCCAGCTAAACCTGTCTAATTCATCGTAGGCTAACTTTATTATTGGTGATTTTTCTGCTATATTCCTTAGGTCTTCATCTGTAGTTTCATCTGCATACTGTTGTCTAAGTGAAGAAGGTCGCCCCTCCTCACTCGACTTCAAAACCGTACGTGAGACTTTGCGCCTCATACGGCTTCTCTCTAATTTGGTGCTTGTCATGCACACCTCCTGTGTAATTCATCGTGACAATGCCCATGTAACAAAGATAAATTTTTGATCATATTGTTTCGTCTATTCCGGTCTTTATGATGTATTTCTATTATATCATCACTTTCAAACCATAGTCTACAATTACCGCATTTACTTTGTTGTAACTTCAATAGTTTTATTACTCTCGATGGCTTATCTGGTATTTCTCTAAGACGATTACCCCAATATACCCAATCACCATCATATGGAGATCTGGTTTTTTGCACTTTGATATGTCGTTTAATAACATGATCGCTGTGTATAATAAGATGTATCTTGTTACTTGTCATAAAACGCCAGTTATCGTTATTATACTTTTTAAAGTATTTTCTTTTTATCCAGCATTTCCCTTTGTTTGGGTGCCTAAAGACTGCCCACTTCCAGAGCTTTCTATGTATAGTATTATCCAATGAGCTAAAGATTTTACATGAAACTACCGAAGAGTAATATTGACTCCATCCTCTGTTTATTGGATTGAGATTCCTTATTATTACTTCCTGTGGCGCCCCACGCATTTCTCTAAGTTTATGTTTAATAGCAAATGTATGCTGCTTTATAGAATTACGACTTGGTTTTATTAATAATGTGTAACCTTTTTTACTTTCTTTTGTTGGATATTGTCTTATTGAAAATCCAAGAAAATCAAATCCTGGTTTTGTTTCGTCAATGGTTCTTAATGTATGAGAAATTCTTGTTTTAGAGGGCTTTAATTTTAGTCCAATGGTTTCTAACCATTCTTCAACTAAAATTTTTGCTTTAAGAATAATCTCTTCGTTTTCATGTATGATGACAAAATCATCACAGTAGAAAATTACACTAATAGACTTTTGCGCGTTTTTATGCGATATCCTACCATATTTTCTTTTCATGCATTGAAAGAGTTCGTTTGTTAATGCTTTTTTGACATGTTGCTCTAATCCGTGTAATGCAACACAAGCTAGCAACGGTGCCTCCTTGAATTGTACCACGTTTTGTGGATTGAAGCTTTCCATCTTCCATAACACCCGCTTCTAACCATCCTCTTATGATTTTCTTTAACGCTGGTGTGGTTTTCAAGCAGTTTATTATGGTTAATATTGTCAAAGCATCCAGAAATATCAGCATCTAATACATATGCTGTTTTCTGTTTTAGCACATTAAATATGGCTTCAATTGCATCATGACATGATCTACCAGGTCTAAAACCATAAGTGTTTGGCTCAAGTTTTGCCTCCCATTCTGGTTCCAACACCATTTTTACAAGCGTTTGTTTTGCTCGACACGATATAGTTGGTATACCAAGCGGGCGATATTCCGATGGCTTACCAGGTTTTGGGATCCAGACACGTCTTGATGGCTTTGCCTTCTCTCTTATATCTAAGGAGTTTGCCAATTGCAATCTTTCTTTTTGACTAAGGTTAGCTTTTCCATCAATACCTGCAGTTTTTTTCCCTCTGTTGTCCTGAGTTACCCTTCTAACTGCGATCGTTCTTGCACTTGTTGATTTGAGTAATAATCTCTGAAGGTTGTGCATCTTTTTGATATCATTACATTTAGAGGCTTGGTAAATTCGTTTTTGTAGCTTAAATGAAGATTTCTTCAGCTTTCGCCAAGGAATTCCATTCCATTCATACCTAGCTTTTTGCTGGTCCATAACATATTCACTACTATTCACCACTTTACCTTCCAAATTAAAGTGTTTACGTCTGCATATCCCAGATATTACTTTGGGCATTAGCTTCTTAAACAATCCTTCCACATAGCAGCTTGTGGTTGGCTACCTACTTATATTTAATGAATATAAGAGCTTTTATGTGGTTACTCCGTTCCATAGCTTCGTTTCACGTTAAACTTAGATTCCTACTATTTGCCGGAAGCTGGGAACATCAATAACTAAAGTCTTCAATCTTTAGTTCCCCTTTTGCTTCGTACCATTTTGGTCTATGCGTAGTTCAACCTCTTTTCGCATACTATGCTTTGACGACAATTCAAACATAGGTTCCTCTCGTAATCATATCTAACTCTGTTTGCAGGGATTCACCATGAGGTTTAGTGTTACCTGCTTTTATCTCATACTTGCATCCCAAAGGTTGCCATCCTTTGAAATGTGAGACATACATTATCCCCGATGTCTAGGGAAGATGGAATTTAACCATCACAAAACCACGGCTTTCCGGGTCGCACTGAAGAAAAATAACCAACGATCCACTATGCTTTCTAGCTGTTCTTCCTTATTCTTAGGAAATTTAGGTAGTTCAATAAATACAAATTGAAAATCTTTTAAGTCATGCTCATTGGTTTTCTCATCTCTTATAGTGTGGCTGGATATATAATCAAGCTTATCAGGAAATAAATTACAATTAGAGATAGCAATAAAGAAAACCTTCTTTAAATCAATGTACTTACCAGATTTATCAGCTTGCCTTGAGTAAGCCTTAGCAGCATATAGTTGAGCTCGTTTCTCAAAACCTTTATCACGAGCAAACTGGTCAGGTAAGGAAGCAGTATTACTACTACTCCCTCCCTTAGAAACCTTACTATTACCCACAAATATGAGGTTCATGAGCAAGTCTCCATCCTTCTGCTAGATCAAAGAGACGTCTCCACCCTTTCCAAAGAGTAATTGGTCCTGGTTTTGGGTCGCTTTTTCTTGCTAAATGACCTCCAAGTTCACGAAACGGCTTCTTTTATAGTAGGGGCTATATTTGGACATGGTTTCCTGTGTATTTTAACATATAAAACTTTCCATTCTTCCTCAGCTAATAAGGCAGTACATAGTAATGTTGGGTTAGTTCTTGCAATTGATGTAATAAAGAAAATTCTCCAAGCAATAATGCTCATGACTGTTAAATACCTCATTAATCTTTCTGCTGTTCCAAGTCTACATTCCTCAACTTTGAGACCAGATTTTAAAATCTTATGCAATATCTCTATTTTCCATCTCAAACAATACCAACTAACTTTTTCAACAGCTTCTTCAAAAGTACTGACCGGAAAAAAGCATCCACTCTAGAGGACTTGCTTCGGGAGGAGAGTTTTTTTCAACAACATGAATTGCGTGAAGTTGTAGACTCTGTCGGTTTATATTTTATGTGACCTTCTTTACATTTTATATGGCCTTCATGTGATAAATTTTCCGAATCTAATTTCTAAAAACGCTGTCCTTTTTTGCTTGTTATCTCTAGCAGGGATTTCAACTTCTACTTTTCCAGCGCAAGGGAGGCCTTGGATAAATGACCATAATTTTTGCTTGTTCCTGGTATGCATGAATTTTTTATTTACATTTCTGTTGTGGCGAGCTCTTACTAAAATTGCTGAGTTAAGATTATGTGCAAGTTCAAAAAAATCATGCATATCTGCTTCTCTGTCACACACAGTTATAGCTTCGGTTTGGGCCAGATCTATAATATTATTTGTTTTCTTTAAACTTTCTAGCCATTTCATACTTTCTTTATCCTCAATATGAACGTTGTTACGATGGCTCTTTAGTCTTTTTTCTTCTTCAGAAATGAGTTGCCTCGAGTAAATCTTTTGATCCAGTATTCCCAGCTTCCGTACTAACAGCAAGGGCTGTATGCATTACTGCTCCTTTTTCAGCAATAGTTCCCAATCCGCTTATGGCTTGAGTATGAAATATAAGTTGTATCTTGAATCACAAGAATTCTTTTATGAGCTTTTGTTCTTTCAACTGTTTTATCAATGTGTGAAGCTAGAATATCGACTTCTTTTACGTTCTCATTTTGAAAAAAACGTTATGCTGCTTTTGCTTCTAACCAACTTCCGCATGCCTCATTAATTGAGCTTTCAGGTAAACTTATCAAACTATCAGCAATCTTTACTAATCGGTCAGTTAATCTTTTATCTCCAAGTACAGCATCTCCAAATTCATTTTTAGCCCATTCATTACTCTCGTTTGCCATTTTTATACCCTCAATATTTGCAAACTTTAATATTGTAATACTTTATTTATAAGTACATTTATATTTGTGGGTAATAGTAAGATTTGATATGCTGCCAACACTTATGTTCAAATTAAAAATGTCATTTATGATACTAGCCACTTCACGCTTTGAGTTTTTGTAAAATCCGCTGAGTGCTGCAATTATAGACTTAACCCTTGGACCAAATGTATCTGGCGTAACACCTTCTGGTAACTTGCTACTTTTTCTTTTTCTGCATCTCCAACAACGACCATGTTCCAATTACTACATAAGGCCTAATTTCCGGAAGATCAACTTTTTGGTGAACATAAGGTTTTTCGCATATTACAAGCTCTCCTCCGCATTCGCAAATATTAGGCAACTCTATTTTTACTACTTTATCCGCTTCCATTGTGGCATGAAAATTTCCTTTATGCCCAACCTGATCGCCAACATTCCTTTCGCTTTTTGGCTTGTCCTTTTTTGTTTTGTACAATTCTTTAGAGCTCGGTAGAGATGAATTTTTCGAGTTTAAACCAAGCCTTTCCTTTAATTCAGCGTTCTCTATCTTTAAAGCTTTATTTTCTGCTTTTAAGTTTTCTATCTCTGCTTTCAGTTTTTCTATTTTTTGCTGTAAATTTTTGCAAAGTTCTCAAAGGTTTACCACATTACCTCACTTTTGCTCTATGATTATCTTTATTATCTTGCTTTGTCTACCTTATTCTACCACTCCGCTGAACGGATACAATTTACTAAACAGAAAAAAAGGCAAAAGAAACCCTAGGGTAGCTAGTTATTCACTATCCATTTTTTAAGTTGGCGTTTTTTAATGTTTTAAATAGCGCGTTTCAGCTTGTGTAGGTAAAAACCTAGAAATATTGTGAAGACATAAGGTGCACATAGTGCAAAAAATTAAAAATAAGACGCCAACTACGTTGTTTTCTTGCTGTTTAATCTGCACAGATGAAGATAACTGAATACCTTCAGTTTCATGATAAGGGGGCTGGCGAAGGGTGTCAAGCAAGTTTTTTCGTTTCTATTTCCAATAAAAGTTTGTTATATGGTTATGCAAGAAGTCTATTATAAATGAAATGAATGTGAAAAATATCTTGTTAGCACTTTTAGTACAAATGATATTCAGTTTGCCGCTATTTGCAGCTGATCCTGTTTTGCTCAACTGCATTAAAACTCCGGAAATATATGACCTTGATGCAAGGCCAAAAAATTTTAGCTCTTCAAACAATTTAAGAAGGAAACCTGGTTCTCCAAATAGTGCAATAGGGGAATTAATACACATAGTGGGTAGAATTACTGATATAAACTGCTTACCAATACAAAATGCTGTAGTTTCTATATGGCACGCGAATTCACGCGGCGTGAACCATTACGATAAGAATATAGAGGATGATCTGAATTTTGCTGGATCAGGAAGGTTTGTAGTGAATAATCTTGGCTATTATAATTTTATTACGATAGCACCTGGTAAAATTGGTGATAGAGCTCCACATATCAACTTTCTAGTTCAACATCCGGATTTTCCAGAATTCACAACGCAAATGTTTTTTGCTGACCATAATTGCGATAATTGCGCTGATCCTGTTCTTGAAGATTTTGTTAGTAATGGGCTTGCAAGCCTTCTCATAACACCATTTACTTACAGTGATCAGGTCATAAAAACCTATACGTTTAACATTACCTTGGGCGGATATAATAAGTTCTCTAATAAAAGATAAAAAACCTTGCATGTAAGGGAGTCCATAGTAAACTTAAGTGTTATTGTACTTAGGATGTATATGAAAAATATCTTACTGATGTTTCTGCTATGTTTTATGTACAGTTTACAATTATTTGCAACGGAGATACCAGCAATGAAAATAACAATTTCTAAAATTTCGCCCGATTTTAAAACAATAGTAATGGGTTTATTTGAAGACAACGAAACCGTAAATGATGGCGGAGTTTTGCAAGGAAAACAGGTCATAGATAATATAAAGCAATTTAGCGATTTCAATGGAAGTTTTGGTGAATTTTTCTCTACTGCTTTGCCAGAAGAAAAAAATGTTATAGTTGTTGGACTGGGTAAGAAGGATGAATGGAATGAAAATAAAGAATTAAATATTGGTGGTAAAATATATTGTGAGCTAAGCAGATTAAAAATTAAAAAAGCAGCGGTTTTAATCGAAGGTAGTGCAGCAAATGTTGCATATGGTGCGTTTCTGCGTAGTTTTAAGTTTGATAAGTATAAAACTAAAAAGGATGAGAAAATTACAGAGGTAGAGGAGATTACCGTATTAGTAAAAGATGAACAATTAAGTAATGCTGAAAGATCATTTGAGCACTTAAGGCAAGAAGGTGAGAGTATATTCCTTGCGCGCTCTTTTATAACAGAGCCTCCTAACATTCTATATCCAGAATCCTATGCTGATCATATAAAAAAAGAACTTACTAAGCTTGGCCTTGAAATCGAGGTGCTTGATAAAAAGCAGATGGAAGAGAAAAAAATGGGAGCCTTGCTTGGAGTTGCACAAGGAAGTAGTAAAGAACCAAAATTAGTAGTGATAAAATGGAATGGAGCTTCTAAAGAACAAAAGCCTATAGCTTTTGTTGGTAAAGGTATAACGTTTGACACTGGTGGAGTATCACTCAAACCTTCACGTGGTATGGAGTCAATGAAATATGACATGGCAGGCTCTGCTACTGTGGTTGGGGTGATGCATGCTTTAGCAGGACGAAAAGCAAAAGTAAATGCGATCGGTGTGGTCGCACTTGCAGAAAATGCAGTGGGTGGTAATGCTCAAAGACCAAGTGATGTAGTAACTTCAATGTCTGGACAAACAATAGAAGTGTTGAACACCGATGCAGAAGGAAGGCTCATACTTGCAGATGCTTTATGGTATACGCAAGATAGATTCTCACCAAAATTTATGATTGATCTTGCAACTTTAACTGGTGCTATAGTGGTTGCACTTGGAAATAACGAATATGCTGGTCTTTTTTCAAATAATGATGAATTAGCAAACCGTCTGATTGATGCAGGAAATGAAGTAAATGAGAAGTTATGGCGTTTTCCTATGAATGAAACTTATGACAAAATTATTGATTCACCGATTGCTGATGTTCAAAACATCGCTCCTGCAGGCTCTGGTGGAGATAGCATAATGGCTGCACAGTTTTTACAGCGTTTTGTGAATGAAACTTGCTGGGCACATTTAGATATCGCAGGCACTGCTTGGCACGAGAAAGGTACTGACATTTGTCCAAGAGGAGCAGTAGGTTTTGGTGTAAGGTTACTTAATAAGTTGGTTGAGAAGTACTACGAAGCCAATGATTAAAGGTCTTTATACTGGATTTATGGCTTAGCTACATGAACGTTTATTTTCGAGGCGCAGCAAATGAAAGTAGCTGATACATATTTCTTTTTTTCTGGATTCCAGTGTCAGCTACTTTCATGACACCCTGACAACCGTCATCCCGCTACTTGTTAGCGGCTGAGATACCGCGAATGAATCGCGGTATGACGGTTCGTGGCGGCGTGACGATAAGCTCGTCATCCCGCTGCTTGTTAGCGGGATCTAGAGATACCGCGGCGGTATGACGTAGGACTGCTGTCATCCCAGTGCTCCTTTTTTTGTCATCCAAGTAGCCTCCTATGGTGTCATCCCAGTGCCCAGACACTGGGATCCAGTTGAGCTATTTCAACAAAAATACTGCATTTTGAGATGAACGTTTATTTTCACCAGATTATTTACAAGTATAACAATTAAAGTCTGGATTCCAGTGTCAAGCACTGGAATGACACCGTCTTGGATGGAAACCAGTGTTGGCTACTCGGATGACATCATAGGGGCGCTGGGATGACACCCTGACAATCGTCATCCCGCTGCTTGTTAGCGGCTAAGAGATACCGCGGCGGCATGACGTAGGGAAACCGTTTTTTGGGTTAGCTATAACAGTAGTCAGGAAACAATAGCTTAAAAAGAGACTTAGTGTTAAATTTCTAATAGATTACTTATAAAAATAAATCTTATGGAAAGCAGAGCTAAGGCTTGGTTCATTTGGCTGATTAGTAACTTGGTTGTCATATTCAGCAACATGCAGATAATTTATACCTTTATAAGTGTAAATCTCGAAAAGGAACTTGGACTTACAATCGCGCAAGTTGCACTGGCTAATTCAGCATATACTTGGACTTTCGCCATCTTACAATTTTTTAGTGGAGCAACGTTTAATGTTTTTTCCAGTAAAAAAATTTATTTTTTCTCGTTATCAACTATGATCTTGGGGTTTTTTGTCCTTATTAATAGTGACAATTTCCCCCATTTGATTTTGTCTCAAGTGTTGATTGCAACTGGAGCATCATTTGGTTTTATTGGTGCTGCTCACACAAGTAGCATATGTTTTTCCGCTGCCCAATTTGGACTAATGTTTTCACTAGTGCAGACAATTTCAAGCCTTTCTGCTTTGGTAATTCAAATACTGTTCTCTAACTTGCTTGCCGAAGATGCATATTGGAAAAATCTGATTGTATGCATAATACTATTTGGTGTGTTGATATTTGTACTTACGCTTTTTTGTCCAAACACACTTCCAGAAAGCAGCTCAGAAAAGCGCACAATAAAAAGCTCTATGAAGACAGTAATGTGCTCTATATTAACAGTGCTAAAATTAAGATATATCTGGATAACTTCAGTGGTGGGTGCTATTACTTTTGGAACATTTTTAGCACTTAATACCTTGTGGGCTCCAAGGTTACTGGGCAACTCAGAACTCAATGCAATGGAGTCAGGTATAGCAACTGCAATACTATGGCTTGGTCTTGCAGTTGGTGCTCCAATTGCAGATCGAATCTCAAACTTATTTAAAAATAGGAAACATGTAATTTCTGCTTTTGCTTTATTGCAAGGCGTCTCAATTATTATTTTACTATACAGCCATTTAACAGTCCACGTTGTGTACTTTTGTATGTTAATGTTCGGGTTTTTTGCGGGAGGACATATGCTTAATTTTACTGTCGGCAGCGAGATTGTGAAACGAAAATACATCAGCACATCATCATCCATTATCAATGGATTTATGTTTATTGGCAGTGGAGTTATAGTGTCAATGTTAGCACTTTTTACAGATCATAAAATGGAACTTTTTGCAATATTTGCGATATTGATAGTTGCCGGTATTTTAAATTATGCAACAAAAGAGACATACTCTAAAAAATAAAGTAGCTGAATCTCGAGTCGATTGCTATATTATATTTACGTATTGTAATATTTATCAATAATGGATCACGTTACAACAAAAGACACAACAGTAACTAAGGCAACGATAGCTGGAGATATAAACCAAGAAATAGGATTATCAAAGGAAGACTCTGTTTCGATAATAGATGATATATTGGACGAAATAAAGACAAGCTTGGTAAAGGATGGAATAGTAAAAATATCGTCATTTGGAACATTCTTGGTTAAGAAAAAGAAGGAAAGACCAGGAAATATACCAAATACATCGGAGAAAGTGATGATTCAGGCAAGAAATTCAGTTTCTTTTAGGCCTTCAAAAATTATAAAAAAATCAATCAATAATTAATGAACAAGGAAAAATTATTTTATACGATTGGGGAAGTAGCTGAAGAGCTACATTTGGAACAGCATGTTTTGAGATTTTGGGAAGGTCAATTTCATCAAATTAAGCCTACAAAGCGTAAAGGAAGAAGGCTATATGATCGCAAGTGTATAGAGGCCATAAAGAAAGTAAAATACATGCTATATGATAAAGGATATACAATAAAAGGAGTGCAAAAAGAATTTGGTAATGATATAAAAGTCACAAAGAATTTGTTGCAAGAACTCACCGATTTGAGGGACTATTTAACTAGTAAAATAAATAACGAGGAAAGTAACAAGCAGGCGTGAAACACTACGTCTCGCTAAAATTTTGGAGTTTTGTGAGAGTTTAAAATGTGGCATATAGCCTCATTTCTTATGTTATTAGCAATATTAATAGGCTGTGGCCTGCAAAAACCTGCACCTGTGCTGCTTAAAGGCGAAGAATTTTACGGAAAAAGAGATCTGGAATATACAAGAGAGTACCATTTAATTAGGGAGCCTTCAGTGCAAAAAGAAAGTAGAAAAGCCATCATAAATAGGATATACAAAGATAACAATAATACACAAAATGTGGGGGTAAATTGTAAATTTGTAATGCCAGTTAAAGGTTCAGCTACCTCTTCTGATGAAATGTGTAAGGATGGCATAAAAATTGCTGCTCAAAATGGAACGAACGTAGTTTCCTCTGCACCAGGCAAAGTGATATATGTAGGCAAAGGGCTGAGATGGTATGGGAATTTAATTATAGTGGAACACAAAGATAATTACATGACTGTGTACTCCTATTTAAAAAACATACATGTTGAAATTGGCGATAAAGTAAAGCAAGGTCAAGTAATTGGATCTGCAGGTAAATCAAGCACACAAGATAAAGATCCACAGATGTGTTTCACAATACGACATAATGGCCAAGCGGTTGATCCTTTGATGCATATGAACTGTAATTGAATTTGGATTTATATGAAATATGATTTTAAAAGTGTTGAAAAATTTTATCAAGATAAATGGGATTTTTCTGTAAGCAAGAGTGGTAAACAAGAAAAGTGTTACGTGTTGGAAATGTTTCCATATCCATCTGGTAAAATTCATATGGGACACTTACGTAACTATGCAATAGGGGATGTGATAGCGCGTTACAAGAGAGCTAATGGATTTGAGGTTTTGCATCCAATTGGCTGGGATGCGTTTGGATTACCAGCTGAGAATGCAGCAAGGGATAACAATATTAGCCCCGAAACATGGACAAAAGAGAATATAGATAATATGCGTACACAGTTGAAATCTATAGGTCTTTCTTATAATTGGGAGCGTGAACTCTCCACATGTGAACCTGACTATTATAAACACGAACAAAAATTTTTCCTGGATTTTTTAAAGCATGGGCTTGCCTATCGAAAAGAGTCATGGGTTAACTGGGATCCAGTGGACCAAACAGTGCTTGCAAATGAACAGGTGGTTGATGGAAAAGGATGGCGATCAGGTGCAGTTGTTGAAAAACGTAAGTTGTCCCAATGGTTTTTAAAGATTACTGATTTCGCTGAAGATTTACTCAAGTGCCTGCAAAGTTTGAAAAATTGGCCAGAAAAAGTCAAAACAATGCAGGAGCGTTGGATAGGAAAATCTGAAGGAGCAACTATAGAGTTTGAAGTAGTTGGCCTGAATAAGAAATTAAAAGTTTTTACAACTTATCCTCATACTTTGTTTGGGGCTTCTTTTTGTGCAGTGGCAGCAGAGCATCCTATTGTGCAGGATTTAAAGAATGGTTCTTCTGTTGTCATCCCAGTGCTTGACACTGGGATCCAGGAAATAAAATCAAAAAGAGAGAACGATGAAAAAATAGGAGTTTACACCGGATTAAACGTCAAACATCCATTTCTTGATAAGGAATTGCCGCTTTACATAGCGAATTTTGTGTTGATGGAATATGGGGAAGGCGCGATTTTTGGTTGCCCTGCACATGATCAGCGTGACTTTGAATTTGCACAGAAATATAATTTGCCGATAATTCCCGTTATTTCTTCAGCCCACTTAGGTGTCATTCCAGCGCGTGACCAGAATTCTTACAATGGATCCCAGTGTCAAGCTACTCAGATGACAAAGGAGGCGTATACTGGAGACGGGACAATGTTTAACTCCGAATTCTTAAACGGATTAATGGTTAGTGAAGCAAAGGAAGCCATAGTTAAAAAATTTGAAGAAAAAAAAATAGGCAAAAAAACAATAAACTATCGTTTGCACGATTGGGGAGTTTCAAGGCAGCGTTATTGGGGATGCCCTATACCTATCATATATTGCAAAGATTGCGGAACTGTTCCAGTGCCAGAAAAAGACCTTCCTGTAGTTCTACCAATAGATGTAGAATTTACAAGTGGTGGCAATCCGCTGGATAAGCACCCAACTTGGAAATTTGTTGATTGTCCAAAGTGCGGAAAGCAAGCAGAGCGTGAAACTGATACATTCGACACCTTTTTTGAATCTTCCTGGTATTTTGCTGCATTCTGTAGTGAAGATAAATCAATAGACAAAGATGCATGTAATCGTTTTATGCCTGTTGATTATTATATAGGTGGGATAGAACATGCAATTCTGCATTTGCTTTATTCAAGATTTTTCTGCCGTGCTTTAACCAAATGTGGCTATTTTGATATTAAAGAGCCTTTCTCTACTTTAATCACTCAAGGAATGGTCTGCCATGCAACTTATAAAGACGAAAATGGTAAGTGGCTATTTCCCGCAGAAGCAAAAGAATTAATAGCGCGAGGTGCAAAAGTTCAAGTGGGCAAAGTTGAAAAAATGAGCAAATCGAAAAAGAATACAGTTGACCCAAACTTTATCATAGAAAAGTATGGTGCTGATACTGCTCGCTTGTTTGTGTTGTCCGACACTCCTCCGGAGAAAGATATGGAATGGTCCGATGATGGCGTGGAAGGTTGTTCTCGTTATGTAAATAAATTGTGGCGTATGGTCATGCAGCTAAGACCTGTAAATATACACTATGATAATGAAAATGTTACGGGTGGACTTCTAGAGTACAGAAAAAAAATTCATAAACTCTTACACGGACTTACAGATGACTTGGAAAACTGCAGATTAAACTGTGTAGTGGCAAAATTTCGTGAGATGACGAATTTAATAGCTGAAATAGACGTAAAAACTGGAAAATCTCTTATTGATGAAGGTATATGTATATTAATCAGAGTAATCGAACCATTCATACCACATCTAGCTGAAAGCCTATGGCAAGAAATAGGAGGTCAACCTTGGCCAAAAGCTGATGAATCATTATTAGTTGACGATACGGTAACTATAGCAGTGCAAATCAATGGAAAATTACGTACAACAATCAAGGTGGCAATTAACTTACCTCAAGAAGAATTGAAGAAAATAGCGATAGACTCTGTGTCCAGTAAGATCGATCAAAGCAAAGTTCGCACTGTATATGCTGTACCAAATAAGATAGTAAATATAGTTATATAAAAGACCTGAGTAGTACGTTTTATATAATCTGATTTTATGGCTATACTTTTTTTGACATGTAGTTATATCTTTTTTAATATAAAGGATATATACTTATGCATTATATATTTTTTTGTATGAGGAGTTATATGAAAATAAAGAGATTGTGCGTTTTGGCTGTGTTGCTTACTTCATCTCTAGCAGGTGCAGCTAGTAATAGTGCAAGTAAGTCAGAAGATAAGTACTATGCAGGTTTAAACTTTGGTGCTGGTTGGGGTGGTGGCTTTAAAATGAAACCTGGTGTTGTTCTTGGTTACCATTATGACCAAAACTCTAAATTTGAACTTGAGGTTCTCAGTAATATTAAGTCATTAAAGAGCATAGGAGCTAGCTTATTGGCAAACTACCGCTTCTATCCTGACCTTGATATTGATCCCGTTAAACTATATGTCAGCGGAGGTTTAGGAGGATATCTCCAAATAACACCTTTTGGCTTTGGTGTTAGTGATACAGTTGATGGTGATGGCAATAGTTCACAAGAAGAAAAAGAAAAGGAAGAAGAAACACAAGGTGCTCCAGAATCAGGTGGTGAAGCTGCTGGTTCATCTGTAGTAGATAAAATACTGAGTTCTATTTCCTATAAACTAAAGTTAGGTGTTGATTATGAAATTATTCCGCAGATAATTGGTGCAGTTGGTATGACCATGGGTGGGCAACTAAGTGGTATAAAAGCAAAACAAATACCAGATGCAACTCTAGAGATAGGGGTACGTTATAATTTTTAATGCTGCTACTTAGTTCATAAAGGTAGAGACGATGTTGAGGATGAAATAAACAGCATTAAAAAAAATCCGAAAACGTATTTTCGAATATGGTTTTGAACGCTAGCTATAGATTAGAAAAATAACAAGAAAAAGGGTAAACATACTGTAATTGCTGTTGAATGATGGAGTCCATTATTTTAGCACGAAGTAACGAATTCAGTAGAATAAGTTCTTCAAAAATAATTTAAACTTTTATTAGTAGGAGCAGTCTCATGGAATATTATAGCGATCTCACTAAAAGAAACTTTTATAAGTATCGTTGATGAGAAAGGAAAAATTGTTAAGGAAGAAGTTGTTGCAAGAGAAAGTAAGGCAATAGCTGAATTTTTTCTTGGTCAAGGCAAAAATGACCTTACCCAGAAAAAGTGGAGAGAAAGTGTGGAATGTTTTTTACAAAAAGAATGATGCATCAAATTGTTCTGGAATGCAATAGTTAATAGTGACGTTGTTTGTTATAAAAAATTTCTATGTATTCAAATATTGCAGTTCTAGTTTGTTGAGCAGAGTGTTGTGAAGTATCAATAAGTATTTCTCTTTTCAATGAGCTAAAGAAGCTTTCTGCAACAGAATTGTCGTAACAACAGCCTTTATTACTCATCTATATTCTTTACAGCTAAGAGATATTGATACCCTTGCGCAGTATATTGTGAACCTTGGTCACTGTGCAGCAGTAGATTTTTAACAGGTTTACGCCTATTAATGGCCATTAATAAAGAGTTCATAACCAATTGTTTATTTATTGCACTACTCATTAACTACCATACGTGAGAATTATTGCTGCCAAATATAGCCATCCCTCCTTGGTTTTGATGTAAGTAATCCCATACTTTATTTGGTTGATCAACAATAAAGTTTTGATCTAGTATATTGGGAGCTACAGCTCTATTATCTGTTTGTTGTTTTTTAATTTTAAACTTTCTTCTCAGTATAGCCCTGATGTCATTTTTCTGCATAATACTTTGCACCGTTTTTAAGTTGCAACTTTTACCCAAAGCCTTTAATTCAGCATGAATTTTAGGAGCTCCATATCTACATTTAGAAACTTGATATATTTTTTGAATAGCTGCGAGTAGCTCTTTATTTGCTGATTCTCTACTGCTTATTTTTCTTGTGGTCCACTTATAGTAGCCACTAGCAGAAAATCCTACATAATTCCTGTACTTTATAGCAGTTACTATACTCTTTTATAAAAAAATATTTTACTCTTTTTGACTGGCCAGGGCTTTTTTTTAAATGTCTCTTTCCCTTGTTACTTTTGCTAACTCTTTCTGTAAATCAAATCTCTCTTTGTCGTAAGGAGCCATGTTACCTCTACCTGGAAATGCATCTGCTGCCGACTTTTTTTCGTTGTGTTTCTTTATCCATTTTCCTAATAAACCACCCTTTATTCCTAAATCCTTTGCTGTTTTTGTAATTGTTTGACCTACCTTTCTTTGTTCATTTGCCAGCTTAACAGCTTCCAATTTGAACTCTGCCGTATATTCTCTTGCCATTTCTAATCCTCCAAAATTTTATTTTACCCAAAAAAACTCTTTTCTTTCTCTCCACTTTTTCTGGATAAGGTCAAACAATGACTATGCAAAAAACCTAATAACATGTATAATCTATAAATAATTTCTGAGGTAGATTGTGAAACTAGGTGTTAATATCGATCACGTTGCAACCCTCCGCAACGCACGTGGAACTTCTTATCCAGATCCATTGAAAGCAGCAGAAATAGCCATTGACGCTGGAGCAGACTTTATTACTGTACACTTACGAGAAGATAGAAGGCATATTAGAGATGAAGACGTATTTAACCTAAAAAAAAGCATTAGCACTGAGCTAAATCTTGAAATTGCAGCCACGGAAGAAATGCTTGAAATAGCAAAAAAGGTAAAACCCTATTCGATTAGTATAGTACCAGAAAAAAGAGAAGAATTAACAACCGAAGGTGGCCTGGATATCGTGAATATGCACAGTAAACTTTCTAGTATAATAGAGGAAATGCATAGCTCTAGCATAAAAGTCTCACTGTTTATCGATCCAAATATTGATCAACTAAAATATCTTGAAAAGCTAGGGACAAAACCTGACATAATAGAAATTCACACAGGGGATTACTGTGATAATCCATCAGAAAAAAAGTTACAGTTAATTACTAATGCTGCAGAGTACGTCAATAAATTAGGAATAGAATGCCACGCAGGACATGGCATAACTTATAAACACGCTAAGAAGATGACAAGAATATCTCACATCTCAGCTCTTAACATAGGCCACTATTTAATTAGCGAAGCTGTATTTTACGGCTTACACAGCGTAGTAAAAACAATGAAAATGACAATGTCTAACTAACTGCTGCTTTTTCCTTCTCATTTAAAATACTTAAAAGAGTTTGGCTTGCTTTAAATTTTACCCTTGTCTTTTTAGGAACAGTCATGATCTGACCACTTTGGGGGTTACGACATTGTTTTTCCTGACTGATAGCAGTAGAAAATGTTCCTATTCCATGCAAACGTATTTCACCTTTCCCATGCAGCTCATTCTTTATTATTTTAATAAACGCATCATGAATCTTGCTCAAATCAGATTTTGTTATATCTATATTCTGACTAGAACAATCTTCCTTTAATTGTTTTATTATATCTTCTTTACTCATAAATTACCTTAATATTGAAAAAATCACATAAATAGCATATTATGTTGACACCGATAGTCAACTAAATTCATCACAAAAATAGAGGATATCATACATTTTTGCAAATATTTGTATAATACTTACAAAAAAACACCCCTATAAAATAACTATCTCTTAGAAAATTGACACTTTTTCCGAGCTTTATGTTGACCATATTTCTTACGTTCAACAACACGTGAATCTCTAGTTAAGAACTCACCATTACGTAGTATAGAATGCAAATCTTGGCTTACACTACTTAAAGCTCTGCTTATTCCATGAGCTAGAGCACCTGCTTGACCAGATAGCCCTCCACCTTTTACAGTTGCAAATACATCGTATTTATCCAATGTGGAAGTTGCAACAAATGGCATTTTTACTATTTGGCATACTGACTCTCTTTTAAAATAAGAAATTAGATCGCCTTTTTTGTTAACACTAAATTTTCCACTCCCCGGCTTTATCCATACTCTTGCTACAGATTCTTTTCTTCGGCCTGTAGCGTATAAACGACCAAGCGAATCAACTGCTGATTTAATTGTCTTTTCTGACCAATCATTGTTATTTATTGTAGAACTCTTCATTTTTACTCCATTACTTTTTATTTTTACGATTCAAAGAGGCAAAATCTATCTTTTCAGGTTGCTGTCCTTGATGCTTATGCTCTGAACCAGAATAAACATACAAATTTTCAAAGCGTCTACGTGCCATAGGCCCATCATCAAGCATCCTTTTCACTGCCATTTCTATTACACGCTCAGGAAATTTGCCATTTAAAATATTATCTGGAGTAGTTTTCTTCAAACCACCAGAATAACCTGTATGCTTATAGTAAATTTTATCTTTAAGCTTCTTTCCGGTGAAATGCACCTTTTCTGCGTTGATAATAATTACATTATCGCCACAATCCATATGAGGTGTATACTCAGGTTTATGCTTTCCACGTAATAGTGTCGCTACAAATGCTGCAAGCCTCCCTACCACTAATCCTTCTGCATCTATGACAAACCACTTTTTATTGATTTGTTTCTCCTTTAAGAAAAAAGTCTTCATTATTTGATCCAACAATAGTAAGCTATGATATACTTAATTTCTCAATAGTGTCAACAATATTAGTTATTGATTATTAAAGTAATTTATGTTAGTAATTGAGCTGCGCAACCAATATGCATAGGAATTAGAATGTTTCGATTGATTATCACACTTGCGATCATTTGTAATACTATAAGTTGCTATGCAACCGATGTGGGAGAAGTGATAAGCAAAGCCATCAAAAATAGCTCAAAAATAAAGTCTCAATTTTACCAATATAAAAGCGCAGAAAAACACTATAAATCTTCTGGGTTAGCTGGATTTTTACCTGACATTAATTTGCAATACAATTTCGATAGTAACTTTAATCTTGATACATCTGAAAAAAAACTTACATTGCGCCAGAAATTAATCGATGGCGGTGGTACCTTTGCCACATTCAGTCGATCAAGCCATCTTCTCAAAGCAGAAAAGATGCGATTTCAGCAATTAAAACAAGAGCTTGCACTTAATGCTGTGAAAGCATATGTTAATGTTTTACAAAAGACAGAAATATTAAAGCTCAGAGAACATAAAGAACGCGTTTCTTTGGAACATTTGTCAGCTATGAAAAAACGCTTTTCCCTTGGAGAGGTAACCAATGCTGAAGTTTTGTTAGCAAAAGCAAAATTTTCGTCTTCTATATCCGAAAGAGTTGATGCTGAAGGTAAATTAAAGTTGGTAAATATTGCTTATTATCATTTGATTGGCGAAGATGCTGATGACCTTTCTGAAGCTAATGATAAACTACCTTCTGTTCCAGAGCTAAATGAATGTTTACAGTTAGCAAAAACCAATAATTTATCTCTAAAAGCAGCAGTTTATCAAAAAAGAGCAGCCGGAATGGAAGTGATTGCTGAAAGCTCCAAGTGGCTTCCTTCTTTAAATCTAAGTGCAAGCAAAAATTTTGGGGAGGATGGTATGAAGGTAGACAAACTATTAGAAAATGTTCATGTAGTTTTTACTCTTGATGTTCCAATCTTTAAGAGAGGAGTTAATGCTTTTGGTGTCAGTAAAGCTAAAATGGATGCAAAAAAATCTACCTACGATTATTATGAAACGGTAAAAAATATAGAACAAGCAGTTGTAAATGCTTGGAATAATGTGTTGACAGCAAAGGCCATTATCAAAGCAAGTCAAGAAGCGGAAAAAGCAGCAGCTCTAGCATTGGAAGGAGTTGAGCAAGAAGTAAGCTTAAATTTAAAGAGTACATCTGACCTTTTGGACACTGAAGATGCATTATTTAAAGCACGTTCAGACTTAGTTGAAGCAAAAAGCAATTATGTGATTAGTGTTTACAACTTGCTTTTTATGATAAATAGTATAAACCTCTAAATTTAATGGTATTAGCACTATGCATGATGAACAAGGTAATCAATCTGTAAAAGATATCCTAGAAGATATAAAAAAAGCTATATCGGGTAAAAACGCGAGTAACGATAAAGCAGAAATAAAGGATGAAAATGATGATGTGCTATACCTTGAGGAAGAGTATCCAGAAGAAATAGAAGAAGATGGCAAAAAAGAAAATAATGAAAAAGAGGACATTGATAATGATGACCAAAGTGAGGAAATGGCTTGCAACAATAACCAATTTAATGGCCATAGCTACAATTCAGAAGAAAAAAAAGATATTTATTTGTACGATAATATCCAAATGAGTAATAACAAAGCGAGTAATAGCGGCTTACAAGCGCAAAATAACGATCATCTAATTTTAAAAGAGAATATGGAAGAGATCAAAGCGTTGCTTGGAAAAATGCAAAACGAATTACAGCATAAACAACAAAAAAAAGCGAACCTTACTGTTGAAGAATTAGTTACATCTCTTTTAAAACCTCAGCTCTCAGAATGGCTGAATAAATATCTACATGCACTGGTAAAAGAAGTAGTTGAAAAAGAGCTTAAAGATATAATCAATAATAAGTAGGGTATTAGCAATAAAAACTAGAGTAAAGACGGCTAGAGGCAGAAAACTATCTTCAACAAGGTGGCTACATCGTCATTTGAATGATCAGTATGTGCAAAAAACTAGCAAGGATGGTTATAGGTCACGCTCAGCATATAAGCTGGTAGAAATGGATAACAAATTTAAATTATTCCAAGAAGGGCAAAAAATTATTGATCTTGGTGCTTCTCCTGGTGGATGGTCACAAGTTGCATCTCAGAAAGGTGCAAATGTGGTTGCTCTTGACATAAAACCAATGAACGCAATTAATGGAGTAGAGTTTATACAATGTGATATTATCAATGAGTTTGAAATTTTAAGAGAAAAATTCAAGGATCAAAAATTTGATGTAATTTTATCTGACATGGCGCCCGAATCTTGTGGTTTAAAATCGTTGGATCATATCAGAATTATGCTTTTATGCGAAGCAGCGCTCAATTTTGCAAAGCATTTCTTGAGTCATGGTGGCACGTTTGTAGTAAAAATTTTCCAAGGAGAATCTGACAAAGATTTTTGTAACGAGCTAAAAAAAATGTTTAAAACAGTAAAATACTTTAAACCAAAGTCAAGTAGATCTGAATCTACAGAAATGTATTTGGTAAGTTTAGGCTTTATTGGCAGCAAACCTTCTATATAATATTAATCTAGGTAGTCCGCAGAAACAAAAAACTTGCTTGATAAACCTCGCCAGCCCCCTTATCATGAAACTGAAGCTATTGTATTTGCTTTCGCCAATCTGCAGATTAAAAGGTAAGGATTACTTAATGTATCGGCGTCTTATGTTCAATTTTTTGCAGTATATAGATACTGTATGTCTTTACAAAACTTCATCTACATCTAGATTTTTATCTAAATAAGCTGAACGCGCTTATAAAGCGTTACAAGACATCAAAAAATGCCAATACTCGACAGAGATAGTAAAAGACTAGCTAACTCGGGGATTCTTTGTCTTTTTTTCTGCTTGGTAAATTTCTTAAACATTTGCAGCATAGGTGAGTTGCAATTAAAAGCAGCTAAATCTTGCTTGTCAAGCGTTTAAAACATAAAAAACGCCAATATTTTAAAGCAGATAATAACCCCAGGGCTTCTTTTGCCTTTTTTTTCATTTGGTAAATTTCTTAAATATTTATAGCTAAACGACAATCGTCATCCCAGCGGGATCTGGAGATACCGCGGCGGTATGACGGTTCGCGACGGCATGACGATAAGGTTTATGTCTTGTCATCCCAGTGCTTGACACTGGGATCCAGGAATTTTATTAAGTTGGTGAGCATAAAAATAGCTGTTTTACGTTAAAATACAATGTTTTGATGATTATGGAAAGGCTGAATTCCAGTGTCAAGCACTGGAATGACACCATAGGGGCACTGCCATCATAAAGGAACCAGTGTCGGCTACTCGGATGACATCATAGGGGCGCTGGGATGACACCCTGACAATCGTCATCCCGCTACTTGTTAGCGGGATCTGGAGATACCGTGACGGTATGATGAGGGAGAACAGTTAGCGGATGAGATACCGCGAATGAATCGCGGTATAACGGTTCGCGGTGGTATAGTAACTCGTCATCCCGCTACTTGTTAGCGGGATCTGGAGATACCGTGACGGTATGATGAGGGAGAACAGTTAGCGGATGAGATACCGCGAATGAATCGTGGTATGACGGTTCGCGGTGGCATGATGTAGGACTGCTGTGACACCATTATAGAATGAACCAGTGTCAGCTACTTGCATAGAAAATGTTTATGACTAATTTTTAGATCAAACATGGAATTTCGACAAACTTAACTTTTTTGTGAGATGGTTCAGCAATAATAAATAAATTGAGAGGAAAGGTTACGGCAATGGAAAAGAAAAAGTTTTTTGAAATAATAAATGAGGTAAGCAAGAGTGAAGGTTTAAATGAGAATAATTTACTTGAAAGAATAGGGAATAAGCTAAAAGATGCAGACTCAATAGTATATAGCACTTATAACAATTTGAAGATAGATAAGATGTTCAGTATATTAGATTCAGACAAAATTGTAAATTATATGTTGGTACATCTTGCTGTGGAATGTAACAGTGTACCAATAGTAAAACTCCTACTAGCAAAGGAAGCAAAAGTTAATGAACCAATATATGAACTTGATGAAGCGAAGTCTAAGCTAACTGCTTTGCACATTGCTGCTTTGCATGGTCATCAAGAGATAGTTCAGCTTTTATTGAATAATGACGCAAATCCTTTACTAAAAGATAGTCAAGGCCGAACTCCAAGGGATATTGTCGGCGATGTAGAAGGTAAAAAGGCTATAATAAAAATGTTAGAGGAAGGAGAACAACGTTATGCTGAGACAAGAGCTACGAGAAGACAACCTTATAGACAAGGCACTTTACTGCAGCCTAATAATAAAACTCCAGGAAATTTAGCTTTGAACGGAAATAACGTAACTGCTGCAGTACAAGCATGGGGTGCAAAACATCAGGAAGAGAATAGTAGAATTACACCAAACAACAAAAAAGTCTATGTACAAGATGAGGATGAACAGACTTCTTCAAACTCAATCGTTAATGAAAACAATACAGACAAAGTAGATGATACATTAGAAAAAGAACAGGCTATAAGAGAAAGAGATGCTATGGCGCAAAAGTTGCAAGAGGCAGAACAAAGACTTGCCAATAATCAGAAGCGCATAGAACATAATGACTTGCACAGTCAACATCCAGAGCAGTATACTACATATAATGGGGAACAGACCTTTTTAAATAAAAGTAATAGTGGCGATAGTGGAATATATTTTGATGCAGATGAATCTGAAGCTTTAGGCCAATCTATATTAGAAAATGGAGAAGATATTAATGCACAAGATAAAGATGGCGTGACCCATTTACATTGGGCTATTGCAGATAACAATAAAGAATCAGTGGAACTTTTGGTAAAATGTGGAGCAAAAGTTGATGTACAGGATAAAGATGGACTGACCCCTTTACATTATGCTGCTGCATATGGTTGTGTAGAGATTGCAGAATATCTAGTAGAAGGTGGAGCAAATGTTAATGCACAAGATAAAGTTGAGCATACTCCCTTATATTATGCTCTTGCAAATGACAATAAAAAATTAGCAAAGCTTTTGATAAAGCATGGAGCAGATCGCTCATTGATAAAGGATGAAGACCTAATAGATAGACTAAACAGTATGTGTGATCAGCCATCTGAGGTTGTACCTAGTACCTTTTCTCATTCCAAAACACACAACGCAACGGAAACTCCAGAAAAAGCAGAAAAGGTTGAAAAACGTAAAGCTAAGTTAAAAGAATTACGTACTCAGCTAAAGGATGAGCAGAAAAAGAATGAATTGCTAAAACAAAAAATACAAGATCTAGAAAGTAAAAACACAACGCTTAATAGTGAATTAGAAAAAACAAAAACTAAAACAGACGAAGTACCATTAGAAAAAGCGCAAAAGGAACTAACAGAATTGAAAAGTTATATCACTGGACATGGAGCTAGGCTGGACACACTGGAGAAACTCAATGAAGAGAATGAATCACTAAGACAAGAAATAAAAAATCTAAAAAATGAAAACACAACACTTAAGGGTGAATTAGAAAAAACAAAAACTAAAAAAAACGAAGTACCATTAGAAAAAGCGCAAAAGGAACTAACAGAATTGAGAAATTGTGTCACTGAACATGAGACTAAATTGGAAGTACTGGAGAAACTCAATGAAGAGAATGAATCACTAGAACAAAAAATACAAGATCTAGAAAGTAAAAATACAACACTTAATAGCGAATTAGAAGAAAACGAAAATAAGCATTCTAAAACAAAAGTGTTGTTAGAAAAAGCGCAAAAGGAACTAGCAGAATCAAAAAGTTGCATAGTTGGACATGAGACTAAGTTGAAAGAATTCAATAAAGAGAATGAATCACTAACACAAAAAATAAGAAGTCTGGAGAATGAAAACACACCACTTGATGGTGAACTGGGCAAAACTAAAACAAATGAAGTGTCACTAGAAAAAGTAGGAAAAAGACAATTTTCCCCAAAAGTTGCCTATGCGAGCCTTGCAGCTATGTTAGCAGTAGGTGCTGCTCTTAGTATTGCTTCCGGATTGTCTGCTCTATTAATAGTTGCAGCTTCTGTGGTACCTGCACTGATAGCTGGTGGCATTACATACACAATATCAAAACCCATCGCTGAACCAAAACCTACCACTGAATTGAAAGAAGTGAATATTCAAGATTCAGCACAACGGTGTTTGTAAAATTTAATTTGTACACTTGCTATAGATTCCAGCGCGTGACGCTGGAATGTAGTAAAAAGTATTTGTAAGTTACACAGTAGTGTGAATTTTTTACTTCGGTAGTTTTTCATTGTCATTATAATCATAATAATAGTTGAGTTTAATTGGTATGAAAACTTTTACGAAAAATTTTAAAAATAACGAAAAAAAGCTAGAGGAGTTTAATAAGGAAATTGAAGATATAACAACTATAGCTCAAGATAAATTTGCACATGAACTTGAAAATATCGCATATGACAGTGTGCAAAAATTTCGCAGTCTGCTTGCTAAAGAGTTAAACTCCACCTTCAATAATATTCATTCTCAAAATGTCAATCTACTAAAATCCAGCCTAGTTGAATATGCTATAAGTTCAAATTTTATCAACAAAAAAGGAGAAACAGCTTTAATACGTTCTCTTCTTAATATATTCATACGATAAAGCACTCAGAGTTGTTGCTGCGCCAATTTAACTTAATGTTGCATGCAAGCTGCATAGCTAAAGTAAGTAAGATTTGCCCCACGCTGTCACGAGGTAAACCTTACTTATTCTAGCTATATCAAAAAGGAGGGTTATTATGTCAATAAGATCTACTTCACCAAGAATATCTGTGCAACGTAAATCTAAGCCTGAATCTTTTCCAGTTACTTTAGAAGAGGTTAAATCTTTTTTACGCATTGAGAACGACCAGGATGATAAGTTGATTTCAGATCTAATTTTTATGGCAACTGATTACGCTGAATGGCATATGGAAAAGTCACTGGTGAAACAAACATGGCAAGTTTCATATGAAGATTATGTACCTCGTAGGATCTATTTAAGCTATGGCCCTGTGAGTAAGATAGTATTGGCTACTGCAATGATGTCTAAAAATCAAGAGAAGAGTACACTTAAGTATTATTTTAGTGATGTAGGGGGCTATGTTGAGTTTTTCAATTGTTTGAATGCAATAAGAGTTGATGTTGTATACGAAGCTGGTTATAACAATGTTCCTGAGCAGATAAAACTAGGTATTATGCGGCATGTTTCTGCTCTTTACAAAAATCGTGAATCGGAGGTAAGTAGCCATTTATCTGAAGTGAAGAAGGTATATTCTCCATTTCGCGAACCAAAGGTTGTTTTGTAGCTCTTTCTGGTCATTCAAACTGGGCTACTACGTCATACCGTTACGGATAGATCTCGCTAACAAGCAGCGGGATGACGAGGTATAAACCTTATCGTCATACCGCCGCGGTATCTCAGCCGCTAACACGTAGCGGAATGACAGCAGTCCTACGTCATACCGTCACGGATAGATCCCGCTAACAAGTAGCGGGATGACGAGGTATAAACCTTATCGTCATACCGCGATTCATTCGCGGTATCTCTTAACATAGATCCCGCTAACAAGCAGCGGGATGACGAGTTTCTATATATCTTTCGAGGGTTAATTATGAAAAAAATTCAAGCTATAAACGAGTTGTACAGTAGCATTTATGAAGCACTAAAAGCAAACTCTGATTTAAGGAAATATGTTACTAACATTTATGACTACTTACCTAAACAGGTCACCATTCCTTACCTGAGATTGTGTGTAGTGAATTATAATAACCTGCATATGCTGTCCAATTTTGCTACAAAGGCAAGATTTTCATGCGACATATATACTTATCATATAGACAGTATGTTTGCCATTATAAGGCATATTAACTTGATACTTAAGAGCATTGAAGGTTTTAATAATGAGGCCATTTTAGAAAGTAATTGTGCTATGGATCAGCACGATGAAATTTTACATTCAACAATTAATTTTGATATTTTAATAAAAGGAGGTGATAATGAGCAAATTACAGCTAAAAATTAAAGATCATGACAATAATTTTATTGTATTAAATAATATAAGAAACCTAAGGTTTACTTTGCGTAATAACAGAGAAGAGGTGAAAGATATTTCTTCTTTTGGCTGGAGGAAAGTGCTCAATTGTGCTGGAAGCAGACACATTACGATAAAAATTAATGGAATTTTAGACTCTGTATTAGCTGATGAATTATTACGTAATTCTGCTATGCTAAACTCTAATAATGATTATGAAATTAGTTTTAATGCTAAGGAAAAGATAAGGCTTAGGTGTTCAGTTGAATTGTATGAGAGGTATTATGATCCTGTTACTTTTGACAGCTTTACTGTAGTTTTAAATAGTGCTGAAGTTGTAAACGCTTTTCATTAATGTTAATTTAATTTTTTCATATACAATAATAACTGGTGAGGATTTTAACTAAATTAAAAAAAATCATGAATGACGAAAACCTTTTCGAGGAAGACGGTGATAATATTGAAGAAAATAACGATGATAAAAGAGAGAGAAGTTTAGAAAATGAAAATCAGCAAAATCAAGAAGAACAACACAAAGAGGAAGATAAGCAATACATAATACAGTATATTCAAGACTATTTGAAAGTTTTTGAGGATATTCTAAATCAGATCGACGAAGGAATTGATAATTCGGATAGTTACGAAAGGACTATGCAAATAAAGCGAAGCATAGACAGGCTCATAGAGACTTTATATAGTCAGGCTGCGTCCGAAGATATTGATGCAGAATTTGAAACTACCAAACACACTCGCGATAAATCAGAATCTATGAAAAGAGTTAGAGAGAAGAAAGCAAGTGATAGAAGAAGTATTAAGTAGCATGTTTGCCCAGCAACAAAAGGAGCTAATGAACGCTAAACACTTAAGTCATGGACATGAAACAGCAAAAGATGGGGATGTCCACGAAGCAAAGGAAAAAGTGAAGTCTTCAATCAGGGGAGTGTTGTTTTCGGTGATTGCTCATAGGATGGATCCAAGAAGGAGGGCAGGGGAAACTGCTGACGGTAACGAAAAGCAAGCTCATATATATGGCAGGGAAGCAGTTGGTGGAGCTTTAGGTGCATTGTTAAAAACGTTTTTAACAGCAGTTATTGCCGTTGTGCGTGAAATTGCTAAGCCACTTCAGAAACCGGAAACATCTTTTGCAAAACAAGTTGAAGAAAGCAGAAACGCAGATTCACAAAAGGGTCGATCTGTGTAGATTTCTCCTTGTAATAATCTTTCGATTCTACTGTCTGTTAATTCAAATTAGGGTTATAAAATTTTAGAAGCCAGCTCTTATATAACCAATTTATAGCAAGAAATTACGATACAAAAATCAGCGTCCGTTAGAAAATAAACATAACACAGGGTGATAGAGTTGCCCCTATCCATAAGCGTCAGTTAAGCTCAAAATTGTAAGCTTAAAATATGGTTGAATAATTATTAATAATAGTATATAATTATTAACGTTTTTCAGGCATTTTTGTTATGGGTGCGCCAAGTAAGCGTTTAGAATACAGTTGGTGAAAATCCAACTTAGGCAAAGTCTAGCCAACAGCCTAGAACAGACCATTATGCTGCGTGAGGTAACGAGCGTAGTAAAGCTAATGGAATGGACAATATAGGGTGCAATGAAAATTGACCTTACCCAGAAAAAGTGGAGAGAAAGTGTGGAATATTTTTTACAAAAAGAATGATGCATCAAATTGTTCTGGAATGCAATAGTTAATAGTGACGTTGTTTGTTATAAAAAATTTCTATGTATTCAAATATTGCAGTTCTAGTTTGTTGAGCAGAGTGTTGTGAAGTATCAATAAGTATTTCTCTTTTCAATGAGCTAAAGAAGCTTTCTGCAACAGAATTGTCGTAACAACAGCCTTTATTACTCATCTATATTCTTTACAGCTAAGAGATATTGATACCCTTGCGCAGTATATTGTGAACCTTGGTCACTGTGCAGCAGTAGATTTTTAACAGGTTTACGCCTATTAATGGCCATTAATAAAGAGTTCATAACCAATTGTTTATTTATTGCACTACTCATTAACTACCATACGTGAGAATTATTGCTGCCAAATATAGCCATCCCTCCTTGGTTTTGATGTAAGTAATCCCATACTTTATTTGGTTGATCAACAATAAAGTTTTGATCTAGTATATTGGGAGCTACAGCTCTATTATCTGTTTGTTGTTTTTTAATTTTAAACTTTCTTCTCAGTATAGCCCTGATGTCATTTTTCTGCATAATACTTTGCACCGTTTTCAAATTGCAACTTTTACCCAAAGCCTTCAATTCAGCATGAATTTTAGGAGCTCCATATCTACATTTAGAAACTTGATATATTTTTTGAATAGCTGCGAGTAGCTCTTTATTTGCTGATTCTCTACTGCTTATTTTTCTTGTGGTCCACTTATAGTAGCCACTAGCAGAAAATCCTACATAATTCCTGTACTTTATAGCAGTTACTATATAAAAAAATATTTTACTCTTTTTGACTGGCCAGGGCTTTTTTTTAAATGTCTCTTTCCCTTGTTACTCTTGCTTTGTAAATCAAACCTCTCTTTGTCATAAGGTGCTACATCTGGAAATGCATTTGCCGCTGACTTTTTTTCGTTGTGTTTCTTTATCCATTTTCCTAATAAACCACCCTTTATTCCTAAATCTCTTGCTATTTTTGTAATTGTTTGACCTACCTTTCTTTGTTCATTTGCCAGCTTAACAGCTTCCAATTTGAATTCTGCCGTATATTCTCTTACCATTTCTAATCCTCCAAAATTTTATTTTACCCAAAAAAACTCTTTTCTTTCTCTCCACTTTTTCTGGGTAAGGTCAGTTTACTGGCCTCTCCATGAGTGAGATTGAAAAATTAAGTGTGAACGGTTACCTTGGATGACAGAAAAGAGTGTTGGAAGGAGGCAATATTAAAAACTTAATTTCAGTCCAGCCAAGAGCACATAACCAGAGTTGTTATTTTCTATTTTAGGTTCTTTGGTACTAAATTTTACAATATCGAAATAGTATGAAGTACCTAAAAAAAGAGAATTTTCAAGGCTTAAAGCATATGATGTTAACTCGTTTGTACCTTCGCCTGCAATATCCCTACCACTACTAAAATATGTTAAGCTTGATTTGTAAGAATCAGAATGGTAAGCGATACCTGCATTCATATAATACGTATTATTTATTTCAGGATTACGCCTCTCACCAGATTCACCACCATTACCATACGAAAAAATGCAATCAAGATCGAACAATTTTAGCTTCAAACCAAAATTCCAGTGCAGTAATTGATTGCGACATTCATAATTTTTAGAAGTTCCATCTGAGCAACCAGTTAAATTTTCTCTTGCAAATTCACCAGTCAAAGCAGTAGTAAAACCTATATCATTTGACAAGCTGTTTTTATAGGAAAGGCCAGCAGCAATTAAATTGCTGTACTGTAAGTTATTTTTTCCTGGAACATAACTGAATCCGAGTTGAAAGTTATAGATTTCAGGGGAGATGTAGTTAATTGATGATTGTTTTAACCCTAGTTCGAGTTCATTATAATCGCTATAAATATTGGGCTTGACCCAGAACACCTTGTCTTGATTATATCCAGGGTCACCATCTTTTTTATGATCACCGCGCAAATTTGCATAGTTTGTCCAATGACCATTTACTCCTCCAGCAGCTGCATAAATTTTTGAAGTGTTAATTAACATGCTCTGACCAACTAAACTTCTTTTACCATATTCAATTGATCCAAGTTCCTGGTTTTTTATGATAAAATACCATTCCTCCATGTCTAACTTTTCTATGTCTAACGCTTTTAGGTTTGCAATACCAGAAACCCCTGCCTTAACATTAACCCCCATTTGAGTATTTGGATAAACTTGCTGTAAATAAAGAAAGCGCAAGTATGAATAACTTGAAGTTTTATCCTTAGGCTTAGCATTGAAAGAATCTCTGTTGAAGGCGTAGCCGAATCTCAAATCTATTTTTCCGTCTAGTTCTGCATAAAATATTTCCTTATCCAAAATTGTTTTAGAGCTAGCACTATTCTGCAAAAACAATGATGAAAGCAGTGCTACCAGGTAGTACTTTAACTTCATAAATAAACTTAAATCTTTATAAAAATTTAAGTTTAAACTCAATATAAATAAAAAACAACTTTTCAGAAGGCACCGCTGGTAGATTTTGCTGCCTGTTTTTGAGCTATATTCCCATAAATTATTGATACACTTGGTAATTTTCGCTTTAATAACTGCTTATTAATGGCAGAATGTATACGATTAATTATTTTAGATATACTTTTTACATCGCAGTTAATCAAAACAAAAAGCACTTTATTCTCATCAATATACCCTAGAAAATCATCACTACGGCAATTTTTATAAAAATGTTCTATGATAACTTTCAGTGCATTATTTGTCTCACTACAGCTACTATTTAAGCCAATCACTCCTATAGCTGCATTAATTTGATGTTGAAAGGCAAAATTTAATATAACGTATAACTCTAGAATAGTGGACTCATTGCCCGGTATATCGAATAAGTCATGGTTTTTATATTTTTTACCCATTAGATATTTATCTCTAAAGATTCCTAGTTTATGGGACAAACTGATATCACGTATTAATAGCTCATAATTTATTTTATTACTGGCAAATTGTGCAGTGCGGAAAACTTTTACTTTTGTCCTGATATCTTCTCCCTTAGCATCAATTAAGGAAAAATCTATCACTTTAGGTAGTATATCAAGTAAATCGTGTCCATTTTCGGTATACTCTAAATAATTCTTCACGTTGTCAGCTGCTCTTGTGCTTAAGATATTAATTAATGGCTTATTAAGCAAATTCTTCTCTTCATATTTTAACAAATCCCTTGCAACTTGATTGAGCCCTAAAATTAACACGTTTTTTTTCTTATTATCCTGACAAACAGATACCACAGCATCATCTTTTCTTCTTGCAGTTATGAAATCATCCATACTTTCATTCTATACAGCGTATTTATAAGTATAATAAGATTATATTAAGATTTACTTACTTATTAATATGCTTAATTGGGTATAGGCAGAATGTCATATGGAATGGCTTTGTTGTAGAAGAATCAAGATTACTGTTTATAGACTTCAAGTTACTGCAAAAAATATTTTAAAACATAGTGATATCTTGACTTTACCTAGTTAATATTCCAAATTATAAAAAAACAGATAGTTCTATGACGACAAGTCTATTACAAGGCAAAAAGGGATTAATAACCGGAATAATAAATAAGAGATCAATAGCATACGGTATAGCAAAAACTCTCTCAGAGCACGGAGCAGAACTTGCAATCACCTACCAGAATGAAATAATAAAAGAAAAACTATCACCAATAGCAGATGAACTAAATGTGGAGCTAATATTACACTGCGACGTTTCAAATGAAAAAATCATAGATAACGCTTTCGAAATAATAGAGAAAAAATGGGGTACTCTTGACTTTTTGGTGCATGCAATAGCATTCTCCGATAAAAATGAGTTAGATGGTAAATATGTCAATACTTCACTGGATAACTTCCTCAATGCAATGCATATATCGTGCTATTCTTTTACTGCTTTAGCGCAAAGGGCTGAAAAAATGATGTCAAATGGTGGTAGTTTACTTACTTTATCTTATTATGGCGCTGAAAAAGTTATGCCAAATTATAACGTTATGGGTTTATGTAAAGCGGCACTTGAAGCAAGTGTAAAATATATAGCATGTGATCTCGGGCCACAAAATATCAGAGTAAATGCAATTTCCGCTGGTCCAATCAGAACTTTAGCATCTTCTGGAATAAGCGATTTTCACTCCATATCAGAATGGAATAGAAATAACTCTCCGCTCAGACGCAATGTTACAATAGAGGATGTTGGCAAGGCAGCGTTATACTTATTAAGCGACTTAAGTAGTGGCACTACTGGAGAAATTTTGCACGTTGATTCAGGATATAACGTTGTGGGAATGAAGGTGGTTGACTGAGATCTAAATCCTTAATTCAAAGCGCTAGTTCCTTCGGGTTCATACACAACTCTATCAGGAGTTTTGTGACTGTGATTGCAGAAAACATCGAACATAAAATTCCTATTGATAGAGTGACAGAAAAGCCTCTTATTGCTCCACTGCCAATAATGAACATTATTCCTGCAGCAATTAATGTAGTGATATTTGAATCCAGTATTGTCTTTATAGCGTTTTTAAACCCTTCTTCAATAGCACGTTCCACTCTCTTGCCAGATTTGATTTCCTCACGAATTCGCTCAAATATTAAAACATTTGCATCCACCGCCATACCAACAGTAAGTGTAATACCGGCAATTCCAGGTAAAGTTAGAGTTGCTTCAAGCAGAGTGAGAATTGATAATATAAGAACTACATTAGAAAAAAGTGCAACAGAGGCCAATACACCTAATTTGCCGTAAGTGATGATTATAAATAAAGCCACGGCTATAATAGAGATTGTTGCTGCCATTTCCCCTGCCTTTATTGATTCTTCTCCAAGACTTGGGCCAATGTTTTTTTCTTCAATTATTTTAAGTGATGCTGGCAGTGCTCCAGATTTTAAAAGTATTGCAAGTTCGCTTGCTTGTTTTTCAGTGAAATTACCGCTAATTTCTCCCTCTCCATTTAAAATTGGCTCACGTATTGTAGGTACTGTTAAAACTGTGTTATCCAGAACAATTGCAAAAGGCTTTCCTACATTTTCTTTAGTGATTTTCGCGAATCTTTTACTCGCTATACTGTCAAATTTAAAATGCACTGTCGGTTTACCTAAATTGCCGAATCTAACTGATGCGTTAACCAGCGAATCACCACCTATTTCAGTTTTGCGGAATATTGGATAAGAATTACCTAAAGAATCCTTGAGCATGACAGTGGTTTCATGGTCTATATCCTGCACCTTGGCTATGTTAGTGTTTGCCAAATGAAAAGCTAGCTTAGCAGTTTTGCCAAGCAGAGATTTTATCTGCTTGGTATCTTCTACTCCAGGCACCTGCACTAATATTTTATTCTGCCCTTGTTTTTGAACGCTGACTTCCTTTGTGCCAAGTTTGTCCAAACGGCGCTGGACATTGTTTATTGATTCTGCAGCTACTTCACTGATCAAAGAATTTTTATAATGTGGTTTATACGAAATGAGAATCGAAGAATCTTTTCTATTTAGCTCTAAATTTGGATTTATCGCATTAATCAACACAGATGCTTTTTTATAATCATCAATACTATTTAAAGTTATAACGCTATTTTGTACGTTAGATTCAATATTTTTTGTTAGCAATGTCTCTTTTATTTCGTTAGCTAGCATGCTTAGCTTTTCCTTAAAATAGAAGTCTAAGTCTATGTTTAAAAGCAAAGATGCCCCTCCTTTCAGGTCAAGGCCTAAGTTTATTCTTTTTTTCGAAATAAAAAGCTTATTATCAAAGAAATTTGGCAGTGTTATGTATAAAGCAAATAAACAGATGCATAATACTGAAAAAGATTTGACTATAAGTCTGTTATACATAAGTTGTAGGTTTAAAATTGTAATAATTGATTGTAAGTTAAAAATAGATTTTTGTAAAATTCTCTATTTGACCTTACCCAGAAAAAGTAGAGAGAAAGTTAAGACGTTTTTATCATGAGAATAAATTGTGCAGGAATGCAATAGTTAATAGTAGAATGTCTACGTTATTTGTTATAAAAGATTTCTATGTATTCAAATATGGCAGTTCTGGTTTGTTGAGCGAGAAGTATCAATAAGCAGCTCCCTTTTAAGTGAACTTTTCTGCAACAGAGTTATCGTAACAACAGCCCTTATGGCTCATGCTGGAAATGATGTTTTTTGTATTCAATAGAAATTGGTAATTTTGAGAGGTATACTGTGACCCTTGATCGCTATGTAACAGCAGATTTTTATCGGGTTTGCGTTTATCAACGGCCATCAATAAAGAATCTATAACTAATTATCATGTTACTCATTAACCACCATGCGTGAATATAGGTCAATTATTGCCGCCAACAACCTTCTTTAGTTTTTATGTAGGTAATCCCAAACTTTATTTGGCTGATCAGTAGTAAAATTTTGATCCAATGTGTTCGGAGCCACAACTCGGTTGCTTATTTGCTGTTTTTTATTTTTGAACCTTCGTCTAAACTTGGCTTTAATGCCATTTTCTTGCATAACACTTTGTACTGTTTTAATTTTTGCCTAAAGCTTTTAATTCAGCGTGAATTTTAGGGGCTCCATATCTGCATTTAGAAGCTCGATGTATTTTTTGAATATCTGCTAGAAGCCCTTCTTTTGCTAATTCTTTACTGCTTTTTTCCTTAGCAACCCATACCACCAGTACAAAACCCTACATAGTTCCTGTGTTTTATAGCAATTTCTATATAAAAGAATACTTTACTCTTTTTCTTTGCCCAGGGCTTTTTTTAAGATGTCTCTTTCTCTTATTAGCTCTTTTTTTAGATCAAATCTTTCTTTGTCATAAGGAGCCTTTGCCTGGAAATGCGTATGCTCCAGACATTTTTCCATTATATTTTCTTACTTAACATACTGCCATCTATACCTAGATCTTTTGCTATTTTTGTACTTGCTTGACCTGTTTCTTTAACCAGCTTAACAGCTTCTAATTTGAATTCTGCTGTATATTCTCTTCTATTTGTCATATTTTGAAAAAACGTTTTATTTTACTCCAAAAACGTTTTAACTTTCTCTCTACTTTTTCTGGACTACTCCGAATCGGTTGACAAATTGGACGTTTGATAAGCATAATTTGGAGCTTCTTGTGTAATGACTATATCATGAGCGTGACTCTCTCTTAATCCTGATGCAGTAATAGTAACAAATTTACAATTTTTTTTCATCTCTTCTATATTCCTATTACCAGTATACCCCATTGCAGCTTGCAATCCGCCAATCAATTGATGGATTACTCCTGAAGCTGGACCTTTGAATGGAACTCTTCCTTCCACTCCTTGTGGAACTAATTTGAGTTTTGAATCTTTATCTTGAAAATAACGGCTAGCTGAACCTCGTTTCATTGCACTAATAGATCCCATTCCTCGATAGCCTTTATATGCTCTGCCCTTATACATAATAATCTCACCTGGGCTTTCGTCAGTGCCAGCAAAAATCGAACCAATCATCACAGAGTCAGCACCAGCTGCAATAGCTTTTGCAACATCTCCTGAGTATTTTACCCCACCATCAGCAATTAGTCTGACGTTTCTTGCTCTACACGCCTCTGCAACATTCTTGATTGCAGAGAATTGTGGCACACCAACACCTGTAACTATTCTGGTTGTACAGATTGATCCTGGTCCTATTCCAACCTTCACTGCATCAACACCCGCATCAATCAACGCTTCAGCAGCCTCCTTTGTTGCAATGTTTCCGCCAATTAATTGCGTATTAGGATACATCTTTTTTATTTCCCTAATGGTATTGATAACGTTTTCGGAATGACCGTGAGCAGTATCCACAACAACTACATCAACTTCTTCTCCGATCAAAGCTTCACATCTGTCTATACCATCTTTTTTACCAGTGCCAATTGCAGCGGCAACTCTGAGACGCCCTTTACTGTCTTTACATGAATTTGGGTATCTATTGTATTTTTCAATGTCTTTAACCGTAATTAAACCTATACAACAAGAATTTTCATCTACGACCAAAAGCTTTTCTATTCTATTTTCATGCAACAATTTCATTGCTGAGGCACTATTCACGCCCTGCTCCCGCACTGTCACTAACTTATCTTTTGTCATCACTTCAGAAACTTTTACATTCATGTTCTGGTCTTCAATAAATCTCACATCTCGGTTAGTTAAAATTCCAACTAACTTGCGTTGATCGACTACAGGAATGCCAGAATAATTGTGCTCTCTCATTAATGAAATTGCTTCCGCAACTGTTTTATCCGGTGAAATCGTAATTGGGTTATACACGATCCAACTTTCATATTTTTTCACCCTTCTCACTTCTAAAACTTGTTCATCTATTGATAAATTCTTATGTATGCAACCTATCCCTCCATGTTGGGCAATAGCTATTGCAAAGCCCGATTCAGTAACAGTATCCATTGCAGAGGATATGAGAGGGATATTTAGTTCTATACTATTTGTTAAATAAGTTTTTGTATCTGCATCGCAAGGCAATATATTAGAATAGGCTGGCAAAAGAAGTATATCGTCAAACGAATAACAAGCTTCCATTTTTTTCATAGGCTTTATTTAAAGCTTATACGCCAATTAATTAAATTGCAATAGGCAAAATTAGCTAGGAGCCTTTAATTGTATAGCTCTAACTGTTTTTAGGAGATAGAAAAGCTATATAGTTGCTAATACATTTTATTGCACAATAAGCATTCTACATTATTTGCCAGCAAACAGAACTGCTCAATAGTTAAGTTTTCTGGACGTTCATTTCCACTCAATTTAGCGTTTTCAAGGACAGTTTCAGCGTGGTTCGTTATATTTTGCAAGCTATTTCTCAGCATCTTTCTTCTTTGAGCAAAAACAGCACGTATTAATTTTATTAAGGTTTCCAAGTTTACTACAAACTTTGGGGTAGGCAAAGGATTTACTGTAATTACTGAAGAATGTATTTTTGGTCTTGGAAAAAACTCTTTAGGTTCAATATCAAATTCCTTTTTTATATCGCATAGTAACTGGCTTAGCACTGATAGAGGACCATAATCTTTAGAATTGGGTCTTGCTGTAATGCGATCTGCTACCTCTTTTTGAAACATTAATGTCAAACTCGTAAAAAATTTTATACTATCTAACCACTTTAAAAATAACGCTACCGAGATATTGTAAGGCAAGTTAGCAATAACTTTAACTGGGCGCTCTATCAGCTCTTCTTCTATAATATGCAGTGCATCCGCTTCTATAATTCTATACTTTCCTTGATGCTCATTTAGCAGTTGGTCATGGTGTTTTACTAAATCTCTATCTTTTTCTATAGAAAGTAGAGACTTTGGATTATGCACCAATATTTCTCTTGTTAATGCACCATATCCAGGACCAATTTCAATGACATTAAAATTTTCCAGACTACCAGCTAAAGCGACGATTTTTTTTGTTATCTCACTCGATAAAATAAAATTTTGCCCTAGACTCTTTTTTGGCTTCAGTAAAAATTTTTTCATATTATTTTCATTATACAGTATTTTAAAAATTAGTTGACGAAAATTCATTGATAATTGTATATTATTAATGTGTTTAACGCCGGCTTAGCTCAATTGGTAGAGCAACTGACTTGTAATCAGTAGGTTGTCAGTTCAAGTCCGACAGCCGGCACTCTCGCCCATATAAGTAAAGTTGATGTCCTTTTTAATAGTAGCAAATTGGAAAATGAATGGAATGCGTTCTTCATTTGTTGACTTTATAGGCAAACTTAACAACAAGAGCAACGAAATTACCTCTAAGCTAGTGATTTGCCCTCCTTTTACGTCATTTCCAAGCAGTATAGAGTTGAACAATAATATTAATATAGGAGCACAGAATTGCCATCATAAAAAGTTCGGTTCTTACACAGGTGAAATTAGTGCAGAAATGTTAAAAGAACTAGGGTGCACTTACGTAATACTTGGGCATTCTGAAAGGGCTAATGAAAAAGATAGTGAAATAAAACTTAAGTCGGAAATAGCAATAGAATCAGGCTTACACCTAATTATCTGTGTGGGTGAAAATTCAGAAGATTATAAGAATGAAAAAACAAAAGAAGTAATAGAATATCAATGCAAAAACCGTTTGCCAACACACGGTGAATATACCGTAGCATATGAGCCAATATGGGCAATAGGCACAGGTCATGTGCCAAATAATGATGCAATTGCTAAGGTGATAGAGGTAATAAAATTGTGTACTAGTAAAAAACACATTATATATGGTGGTTCAGTCAGTTCAGAAAATATAGAAAATTTGCTCAGTATCTCAAATTTATCAGGAGTTTTAATTGGCAGTGCAAGCTTAGATTTCGATCACTTTTATAAAATTATACAACAAGTTGAAAAAAAGTTTTCTCTTATCAATTCTAAAATCAGCAACTAAGAATCCTATAACAAATGGCATCATTTCAGTGTCAAGCATATGTCTGTACGAGCATCTAGTATAGCTAAAGTAATCTAGAAAATTAACGATATTTTATTCCCCGGTGAACGCTCTATTTTGTTTTCCAACTCTAGTTCTAAAAGAGCCATTAGAGCTATGTTGGTAGAAAGTCCGCTTGCTAATATAAGTTCATCTATATCAACAGGTACAGAGTTAATATGATCAACTATAACAGATTTTGCCTGTTGTAATTTTTCTTGTTTTTGGTTAACAAAATGGTGCTCAACATCAAATAGGTTTTTTTGCTGCGGAGGTAAACTAAACCTAATACTCTCTATTATGTCATCAGCGGATTCGATAAGCTTAGCACCGTTTTTAATTAAATAATTACTACCACTACAGCGTGAATCTAAAGGGAAACCAGAAACTGCAAACACCTCTCTCCCTTGATTTAAAGCAAAATCTGCTGTTATTAGAGAGCCAGAACGTTTCGATGCTTCAATCACTGCAACACCTAGCGATAGGCCAGATATAATTCGATTCCTTTGAGGAAAATACTGAGGCTTTGGTTTAGTAGCAAATGGAAGCTCAGTAATTACTAACCCACCGTTCCCAGTGATTTTTTTGTATAGATCAAAATTCTCTTTTGGATACACCACATCAATTCCGCTTGCTGTAACAGCAATAGTGGGATGATTTTTGTATATTACACTGTTTGCTGCAGTATCAATTCCTCTTGCAAGTCCAGAAACGATAATAAAACCAGCTTCGCTTAAATCAAGTGCCAACTTATTGGCAAAATTTCTTCCATTCATTGAAGAGTTACGCCCACCGATTATTGCAATTATCTCACGGCTTAATAATGATATATCACCAAGCGCAGTTATTACAGGAGGACAACTAGGGATATTTCTTAAAAGATCAGGGTAATCTGGGTCACATGCGGGTATAATTTTAGCTCCAATTCTTTCTGCATTATTGATTTCTTCTCGTGCATCTTGAATGCCATACACCTTATCATTAGCCACCCTATTGAGATATTTTAGCACCTCATCTAGCGATCCGTGTGTTCTTAGTATACTAAAAAACTTTATTGGTCCTATGGTTCTAGCCAGGCTTAACCATACTTCTAATTCTTTGTTGTTCAATTTATTTATCTTCATAAAAAGCTTGAATTTCTTATCAATTTAGTGTACCCAAGATAATGCAAATATACAGTGTTTTATGACGCATTTTGTTACAGATAAATGCATAAAATGTAAATATACAGACTGCGTGGAAGTATGTCCCGTTGACTGCTTCTATGAAGGCAAAAACATGCTCGTGATTAACCCAGATGAATGTATTGATTGCGGAGTGTGCATACCTGAGTGTCCAGTAGATGCAATTGTAACTGATGATTCCATAAAAGATATTTTAGAACTAGATGAAGAGTTGCTGAGCAGCGAACAAAAAACTTTCAAGTTATTTTACGATATAAATGTAGAATACTCACAAAAGTGGCCAAATATCACAGCTAAAAAGCAACCCCTCTATACTGCAGAAGAGTATAAGGAAAAAAAGGATAAAACAGCTTATTTTGATGAAAATTTAGAATAATGCTACTGAAGGAAAAGAAACTTTTTGTATTTCAGGGTTGTTGTTTTTGGTTGCTGAAAATAGTTGCGTTATCTAAGTTGTTATGCTGATAAATTAGTATCGATTAATTTAAGGATTAAGGAAAAAGGCTTATTGACTTTTGAAATATTTGATTATAAAACTAGCTGTTAGCATTAAATCTTGGGGGTAAGTTATGAGTATAAATAAAAGAGAAACCATTAAAAAGATTGAAGGGTTACTTTTTCAAGCGAACGGTAATCTTGAAAAAGCATGTGATCTATTATCAACAGTAGAGTTAACCGAAGATGATATTAAAATATTGCTGGAAGAGATGATAAAAGAGTATCATAGCTTGTTTGAAAAGATTTCTTGGAGTTGTGGAATTACTGCAGGCAGTGCACAAGATGCCAACGCAAGCAGCTTCAACGAAGTTTTTAAGCTAGGTTCAAAAGAGTTAGCATTGGCAATGACGTCAGATCTCAGAAAGTCTTATGATCAAGAATTATTTAAGAAATATAAAAAAGAAGAAATGTCTTATCCTGAAGGAGAAGGAGTACAATTTATTAGAGAATTGAGAGTTCTAAGTAGAATACTTACTATATCTTTAATAAGGAAACTTGATGAAGTTTACAAGTTTACTCCAGAAGAAATTGAGCGTTTGAAGGAATATATGTTAGTTAGCAACTATGATATAAGCAAAAGTCTTTCTGATATAGACAAATATATGCATGCACTATCTGCCTTAATTAGAAACTCTTCACTTGATACAAAAAAGATATTTGAGCTAAATAATCGAATGATAATACACACTACAGCCTTAATTGATTTAGTAACTAGTGGAGTAGTGAAAAAAGAAGAAGCAAAAGAACAATCTGCTGAGGATTTAGAAAAGCTTATCTGTGAACAGTATAAAGGTGCAGCAAACACGCCACTACCGTTGCAGAGCACGCTATTTGAAGTGGATAAAAAAAGTGCTTGAAGAAAGTTTATAGTTAGCCAAAGTAGGTATTTAATAAGCTTAATGTAACCATTATGTATGCTATATAGCAAAACATAGAATGCTTATGATTCCAACTATAGCAATTTTAAGTGGTGGATTTTCTTGTGAGAGAGAAATATCGCTTATGAGCGGAAAAGCAGTGAAGAAGGCGCTCGATAGCCTTTCATATAATGCAATAGAAATAGATGTTGACAGCAATATTGCTGAAAAGCTTAAAAAAATTAATCCGGGCCTTGCTTTTATCGCTCTGCATGGACCTTATGGTGAAGATGGCTGCATTCAAGGTTTATTGGAAATCTTAGGTATAAAATATACACACTCAGGAGTTATGGCTTCTGCCGTTGCTATAAATAAAGTGATGTCAAAGCATATATTTCGATCCCTTAATATCGACACTCCAAAAGGTTATGTAATTAGCCGAGAAGATGTACTAAAAAATAATATTAAAATCGATTATCCGTACGTCTTAAAACCAATGAATGAAGGTTCAAGTATTGGAGTGTACATAATTTTCTCGCACGAGGATTACTTAGAACTGAAAAATAATAGTTCTACTATAATGGAAAAGATGATCGTAGAAGAATACATACCGGGCATAGAGTTACATACTGCTGTATTGCTGGATGAAGCAATTGGCACTATAGAAGTACGACCAAAAAATAAATTCTATGATTATGAAGCAAAGTATACAGATGGATTTGCAGAACATATATTTCCTGCTAAAATTCCTGACAATATATATAAAATGACCTTGGAACACGCACTGAAAATACATCAATTTTTAGGATGCAAAACTATTTCCCGCTCAGATTTCCGTTATAATCCCAAAAATAACACTTTAAAAATGCTTGAGATTAATACACATCCTGGCTTTACTGAGTTATCGTTAGTGCCAGAAATTGCAAAATTGGCAAAAGGAATCAATTTTAATGAATTAGTTAAAATTATTATTGAAGATAGTTTGCAGCACAAAAATATTAGGGATTTAAGTCATGTTGAGCAGTATTACTAGAAGCCAAAGGAGTTTTTTGCGTAAGTGTGCCTTGGTTGTTATCACAGCACTTTTTCTTACGCTAATACTTTACAGCTCACTTGATAAAATAATAAATCGATTTAATTACTACTTTACTTGGTACAATGACTGCCTATCTAGTTTATTACTCAGTAGTGGATTTTCAATCGACGAAGTAGTCGTGAGCGGCAATAAATTTACAAACAAAAAGGATATTCTAAGTTTGACAGATAGAACGCAACCTATCCTGTATATATCACTTTCAAAACTTGCCGGTAACATACAATCCGTAAGCAGATGGATAAAACACGTAAGAGTTCACAGAATTTTGCCCAATACTCTACACATTAATATAGATGAGCATAAACCGTTTGCTCTCTGGAAAGATAATAACAAAACCTCGGTAATTGATTTTGAAGGTAAAGTGATCGTAGATGACTATCTAGTAGATGATCTTGTTGTAATTACAGGACAAAACTCATTATCAAACCTAGAATTTGTTAAAGATGTGTTAGAGAGTAAAACTCAATTAAGTGACCACATTTCTTCTTTTGCTTATATAGGGAATAGAAGATGGAATATCATACTTGATAACGATTCCACAGTAAAACTGCCTGAAGATAACCCTTATAGTGCATGGGACTATTTAAACCACTTACACAATACAACTGATTTTACTTTCAGCGATTGGAGTATTATTGATATGCGTATTACTGATAAAATCTTTGTGAAGAGGTGATCTGCTGTAATCCAAGTAGCCCCTTTTCCTGTCATCCCAGTGCCCAGACACTGGAATCCCGCCGCGAACCGTCATACCGCGATTCATTCGCGGTATCTCTTAACATAGATCCCTTATTTAACCGCCATACCTTAACATAGATCCCGCTAACACGTAGCGGGATGACGAGGTTATCGTCATGTCACCGCGAACCGTCATACCGCCACGAACCGTCATACCGCGATTCATTCGCGGTATCTCTTAACATAGATCCCTTATTTAACCGCCATACCTTAACATAGATCCCGCTAACACGTAGCGGGATGACGAGGTTATCGTCATGTCACCGCGAACCGTCATACCGTCACGAACCGTCATACCGCGATTCATTCGCGGTATCTCTTAACATAGATCCCTTATTTAACCGCCATACCTTAACATAGATCCCGCTAACACGTAGCGGGATGACGAGGTTATCGTCATGTCACCGCGAACCGTCATACCGTCACGAACCGTCATACCGCGATTCATTCACGGTATCTCTTAACATAGATCCCTTATTTAACCGCCATACCTTAACATAGATCCCGCTAACACGTAGCGGGATGACGGTTGTCGTTTAGCTATAAATATTTAAGAAATTTACCAAACGAAAAAAAAGGCAAAAGAAGCCCCGTGGTTGGCTAATTACTTACATTATACTTTCAAGTATGGCGTTTTTTTATTCTAAACGCTTAATAACCGCGATTTAGCTGCTTTTTAATGCAACTAACCTTTAGTCATAAATGTTTAAGAAATTTACTAAACAGAAAAAAAGGCAAAAGAAACCCTAGGGTAGCTAGTTATTCACTATCCATTTTTTAAGTTGGCGTTTTTTTATGTTTTAAATGCTTTATAAGCGCATTTTAGCTTATATTAGGTAAAAACCTAAAAATTTTATAAAGACATAAGGTGCACATAGTGCAAAAAATTAAACATGAGACGCCAGATACGTGAGTTTTTTTGTCATTTAATCTGTACAGAGAAGATAAATAAATAGCTTCAGTTTCATGGTAAGGGGGCTGGCGAGGTTTGTCAAGGAATTTTTATGCAAGAGATCTATTGAAATGCCCCTGTAAAATTATACTATTAATTAGTACACTATAAATTTAAAATTATAGATATGTTAAGCAGATTGGTAATTTTGCTATTAGTTTTTATACTTCCTTTTTCTTCATACTCATACCAGTTTAGAACCAAAGCAAAGCAAGCAGTAGTCTTAGATTTAGCTTCAGACTCATTCATTTTTGACCATAATTCTGATGAAAAAATGGCCCCATCTTCAATGAGCAAGCTAATGACTTTATATATAGCCTTCGATTATCTAAAAGCTGGAATAATACACATGGAGGATAAATTTCGAGTAAGTAGAAAAGCGTGGGAAAGGAGAGGCTCTTCTATGTTTTTGAAAGAAGGTCAATCCGTTACGGTGAGGGAATTACTTGAAGGAATTACAATAGTCTCAGGCAATGATGCCTGCATAACACTAGCCGAGGGCATTGCAGGATCAGAAGAGAATTTTGTGGCTGAAATGAATGAAGTTGCACAAAATTTGAATCTGAATGACAGTCATTTTGTCAACTCAAGCGGGTGGCCAGATGAAGATCATTTTATGAACGCAAAAGACTTGGTAATGCTGGCAAAAAGGATTTTCACCGATTTTCCTGAATATTATGATTTATTTTCCGAACAATATTTGACATATAATGAAATTGTACAAAAGAATAAAAATCTTCTACTTTTTCACGATATTGGTGTTGATGGCTTAAAAACCGGTTATACAAATGCTGGTGGTTACGGCATTGTAGCATCTGCAAAACGAAATGATAGGAGAATTTTTGCTGTCGTAAATGGTTTAAACACTGAGAAAGAGCGAATAGAAGAAGCAAAAAGATTGATACAATACTCCTTAAATCATTTTAACACTAAGAAAATATTCGTTAAAGACAGCGTAGTTGAGGAAGTAAATGTTCTCTATGGAAAAGATAGAAAAGTGCCTATTACAGTTGCAAACGATGTTACCATAACTTACAACCGCAAATTGCATGACCAAATTAAGGTGCGTATTGAATATAAAGATATGATACCTGCACCCATTAAAAAAGGTCAAGAAGTGGGCAAAGTTTTTGTAGAAATACCAGGTATTGAGCAACAAACTACACCACTTTATGCAGCAAATGACGTGCAGGAATTGAATTTCGTAGAAAAGTTTTTTAGGATGTTGTTTTAAGTTTGATATTAAAGCAATTCCGAAAGAGAGATCTATTGCACTTTAGTGTAGTTTTAACTAACAATTTCTGTTACAATACAAGATTGAAATGTTACGAAAATGTGCTGGTTGTATTTGTTGCTGTCTAGTATCCTAGAGATACTGTGGGCTGTAACGCTAAAGTTTAGTAACAGTTTTACTAAAGTTGTGCCTTCGATTGCAACATTGGTAATTATGATCATTAGCATTTACTTTTTATCTCTTGCAGCATGCTTTCTACCTATTAGGGTATGCTATGCAGTTTCCTCTGGAATATGCACAATTGGAATAACTATAATTGGTGCAACCACTTTCACAGAGAATATTAATTTATCTCAAGTTTTATGTATCGTTTTAATTGTAATAGGAAGCATAGGGCTAAAGCTCTCTATTTAAACCTAAAAATTTATGCATGAATTGGATATATTTACTCTTATCGTCACTAATTGAAGTGTTCTGGGTCATAACACTTAAGCATGGTTATGGATTTACTCATCTCGTACCATCAATAATTAGCATACTCTCCATGGCTCTTAGTACATATTTACTTTCGCTCGCTACACGTTCTATACCTATCGGAGTATGCTATGCAATTTGGACTGGAGTGGGCGCTATAGGAGCTTCGATACTTGGAGTTTACCTATTTGATGAACCAGTTAATTTATTCGAAGTAATATGCTTTATTTTAGTTACATTCGGGATTATAGGATTAAAATTGTTTGATACTGCAAAACAAACTGTTGATAAAATGGAATAAAAGATCCCACTGGGATGAAAGAAGCAGATACTCCATATTGTCATGCAAATTGGAATCCAGACTTTTTTCTATATAGCATGGTGAAGACGGGAAACCGTAACCGTTCACACAATGGCGTCAACTTAAGGAAAAATGTCAGAGATTGTGTATAAAATTTCTCTCCAAATTTTTTATCATTAAATTATCCAAAGAGTGCAAGGGACAGCACTTTTGTTTCTGTTTTATTTCAACAAAGAAGTCTAAAATGTGTCCTTTTTAGGTGAAATATGCAAAAAGGAAAAAACCTTATTCTACAAATTAAAAATATAATATACTCGAAAACTTTTCAGAAAATCCATTGTGTTGAGTTTTACACGAACAAGAAAACTTCCTTTTTCGACAGTATTTTCTATGATTTTAAAGTTAGTTAAAAAAAGTTTGGGAATAGAATGTGAACTTATGGAGCCATTGACATGTACCCTCAAAGCAAGCTTTTTCTAAAGCAAGATATAAGATTTGCCATACAGGCTTTCAAGAATTTAAGCATCCAAAGAGCCTATCAGGATGAACCTGAGTTGGAGAGGCTATAGACTTATTGCAGCAGATGGTTCTGGTATGAGATTACCCAGCTCTGGGGAAATTGTATCCGAGTTTGAACCAAATGGAACAACAGGCACCATTGGCAATTTGTTTGTTGATTTGTGTACTTCGCTGATTTGCAGTGCTCGTCTTGCAGCTTGGAATATAGGTGAACAAACGTTGGCGGCAGAGCAATTACCCGAAGTTATCACTCAAATGCGTTTATTAAATCAAGAGAAATTATTATTTATCTATGATCGTCTTCAGTAAAATTCATTCAGCAGCATTATAATTTGGAAGTAGATTTTATTTTTCGCTTGCAAAAAGAAATTAAAGAAATTATAGTAAGCTATGGGAACGCTGGCGAATTAGATTTTGATTTTATATTAGAAAATGAAAAGCTAAAAAATAAAATGAAAGGACAGAAAGTAAGAGTTATAGTGCTGACATTAGCCAACTGAGAAACAGAGTTTTTGACCGAGACTTTGGAGCAAAGCTTATGTGTTAAGGTGGCACATAGAGGAGTGCTATAAACGACTCAAAGTAGGAGCAGAGTTAGAGAATTTTTCTGGAGAGGCTGTATTACAAGAATTTTGGGCAAACTTGGTCATGTGCAATATATTATCGCTTCATATATGTGATGCACAAGGGCCTTGGAACCCAGATCAAATTACTGAGTATCGTTTAAATTTTTCAGTTTTATTTAGTGTAATGAGACAGAAACTCTATCAGGTACTTATTGCGCCAAAAAACTTTCAAGCCCTTTTTAAGTATACGCGCTAAAGTTAAAATCCGACCGGGACAGCCGCAATAAAGTAGATAAGCCTAAACGCCATCATGTCTTTAGGAGAGTTTGCTAATGAAAGTTCTTAAGTTGACGCCATTGGCTGAACGGATACGATTTATTTCAGTGCATGAGCTGGTCCTTTTCGGGTTTTAGCGCTGTGTACATAACTGCACGAACGTCTAGTTTAGGGGTAAGAAAAATTAGGGCCCGCAAATTAATCCAAACACATAAGTGTAGTGTTACCACCAAATGCTGTAGTGTTAACACTTACAACTTTTTCTGTAGAAAAACGCTGTAAATAATGAGGACCACCAGCTTTTGGCCCAGTGCCAGATAGTCCTCTACCACCAAATGGTTGTATCCCAACTGCTGCACCTATCTGGTTACGGTTGATGTAGACATTTCCAACTGATATTTTTTTACTTATAGTGTCAATTTGACTTTGTATACGACTCTGCAAAGAAAACGTAAGCCCATATCCAGTACTATTTATATCACTTATAACTTCATTTAATTGTGACTTGTTAAAACGTATGATATGTAAAATAGGACCAAATACTTCTTGCTTTAATTGCGAAATTTTTTGTATCTCATAAATATATGGAGGAAAGAAATAACCATTATGAGAATTTGTATCCATGGGTACTTTAAATAACAGATTTGAATCTTCGTCCTCTGACATTTTTTGCGTATGTTGAGTTAGCATATCGATAGATGCTTTGTCAATTATTGGACCAATATCAGTACTAAGTTGTATTGGGTCACCAATCTTGAGTTCTTGCGCTGCACCGCATATCATTTTTATCTGCTTCTCTGCTATGTCCTCTTGAATAAACAGCACTCTAAGTGCAGAACAGCGTTGACCACTGCTACGAAACGCAGAAAGCAAAGCATCCATAGCCACTTGCTCTAAAAGAGCAGAGCTATCAACTATCATAGCATTGAGCCCTCCTGTTTCAGCAATAAGTGGCACAATAGGACCATCCCTATTTGCAAGCATTTTATTGATTATTTGAGCAGTTTGTGTTGAGCCAGTAAAAGCTACTCCGGCAATTCTATTGTCTGGAACTAATATTTTGCCTAAATATCCACCATCCCCAGGAATGAGGTGTAACACATTCTTTGGTATCCCAGCTTCATGTAGTATCTTAACAGCTTCGTAGGCAATAATCGGCGTTTGCTCTGCCGGTTTTGCCAGCACTGCATTACCTGCTGCAAGTGCAGCTGAGACCTGCCCAATGAAGATAGCGAGCGGAAAATTCCACGGTGATATGCATAAGAAAACTCCTCTGCCTTCAAAAAAGATGAAGTTATCTTCACCTGTTGGGCCCGGCAATTTTTTCCAGTCGCTCAGTTCATTTTTTGCTATCATTGCATAATAACGCAGAAAGTCGATTGCCTCTCTTACTTCTGCTATTGCATCGGATAAAATTTTTCCTGCTTCCACAATCAGAATGTAAATTAACTCTTTCATCCTTTCCTCAAGCAAATCTGCAGCTTTTTCAAGGCATTTAGCGCGCTCTTCTGCTGAAACATTCTGCCACTTAGCAAAAGCACTGTGTGCTATTTCAAGAGCGTTTAAAGCTTGATCGCTTGTTGCACTTGACACTTCTCCAATTACATTTTCCAAATGTGTAGGATTCACTACTTCGATAAATTCAGCATTATCAAATAGTGCTTTTCCATCAATTATTGGTCCAATTTGCCACTTTTTTTCACTAAAACCCTTTATATCATCTGCAAATTGTGAGACTATCACAGAATCACTAATATCCATCCCCAAGGAATTTTTTCTTTCTGGTCCCAAAATATCTTGTGGTAATGGAATGCCTGGATGAGGTTCATAATTAAAATTTATAGCTTTTTCCAGTGGATCTGAAATTAACTCATCGATTTTAACGTTAGGATCACTTATTTGATTAACAAACGAACTATTAGCTCCATTTTCAAGAAGGCGTCTTATAAGATAAGGCAACAAGTCACTATGTTCCCCAACGGGTGCGTAGACACGACAGCTAACATTTGTTGCAAGCTCTGACATTGCATAATCATATAAGTCTTTTGCCATTCCATGTAAGCGTTGAAATTCAAATCCAGGGTGGTTTTTATCAGCAAGTTCCATGATAGAAGCAAAAGTATAGACGTTATGAGTTCCAAAGCATGGGTAAAAGCTGTTTGGTTTACTCAAAAGTTTCTGTGCGCACACGAAGTAAGATACGTCAGTATAGCTTTTTCTTGTAAATACTGAGTAATCATTTAATCCCAATTCTTGCGTACGCTTGATTTCTGAATCCCAATATGCACCTTTTACAAGCCTCACCATAATTTTGTGCTTTGATCGGATAGCAACATCTTCAACAAAGTCAAGAACAGATAAAGCGCGCTTTTGATATGCTTGCACAGCCAAGCCAAGCCCTTCCCACTCAGAAAGTGATTCATCAAGCCGTAATTGTTCAAACAAGATTAAGGACATTTCAAGCCTTTCTGTTTCTTCTGCATCTATGCATAATGAAATGTTGTATTTTTTTGCTTCATGACAAAGCTCTAGCAGTTTAGCTCTCAACTCTTCAGCTATATTATCGAATTGACCAAATTCATAACATGGATGTAACGCAGACAATTTGATTGAAACTCCATGCGATTTAAAACAATCATTTATTTCAGTGGATTCACCTATAGCTTTTATTGAGTGCATGTATGAATTAAAATACTCTTCTGCATCTTCAGCTGTGTGAGCAGTTTCGCCAAGCATATCAAAAGAGTATAAAAACTTACTATTGTCATCTAGTTTTGCATACCTTAAAGCTTCTTCTATGGTTTCTCCAACAACAAAATGATTACCAAGCATAGACATTGCTTGTTTTACTGCTTTGCGAATGATCGGTTCTCCTAAATTCTTAAGTAACTTAGAAATTGCGTAATAGAACTTCGAATCGCCTTCATTATCTCTCAATATACTGCTACCTATCATCAAGCTCCATGTGGAAGCATTGACAAACAACGAAGAAGAGTGCCCTAAATATTTATTCCATTCCTGATTGGCAATTTTATCTTTGATTATTTCGTCTATTGTATAATCATCTGGTATTCTAAGTAGTGATTCAGCAAGGCACATCAATGCTATTCCTTCATCATTGGAAAGCGAGTATTGCTGCATAAAGGAATCTACAATACTTAATTTATTGTGTTTGATTTTTTCAATAACTTGTTTTGCAATATTATAAATTCTATTTTTTGAATCAGCCGAAAGCTCTGCTTTTTCTACAAGATAACGTATATAACTCTTTTCATCAGTACGATAAAATCCTTGTAAACGTTTTCTGAGTTCATTAGGTTCTTGTATAGAGCTTATCATATATAATTATCTCCAAAAAATACTCCGACACCATATGTATGGTGAAATTATATCATAACTTTGCGCAGAGCAAATTGCTATTTACAAAGGGATCAGGGCTGGCTAAAAGAAGTCCATGCAATAACTTCACTAAATCAAAAAGATTGTGCAAGTATGTAGCTCAACACTCCACCACACATCAAGTATTTAGTCTCAGTTGCGGTTTGTACACAGCATTTGAGTTGAATTGATTGTTCAGAATTATCCTTTCCTTTGATGATACATTCTAGATTTCCACCTGGCACTACTTCACCTTTTATGCTTATTACCTTACTACCATCAAATATCTTTCTGGTTATTCCATTTTGGAATATAAGTGGAAGAACACCCATACCAACTAAGTTGGACCTATGTATACGCTCAAAGCTTTCTGCAATTACAACTTTAATCCCCAACAATAAAGTACCCTTTGCTGCCCAATCCCTACTTGAACCTGTGCCATACTCCTTTCCTGCCACAATGATGAGAGCTTCCTTGTAGCGCATCGCCGCATCAAAAATTGGCATAGTTTCTTGAGAAGGAATATATTTTGTATATCCACCTTCGGTGCTAACCATTTCATTTTTTATTCTAATGTTAGCAAAAGTCCCACGCATCATTACATTGTGATTACCACGGCGAGACCCGTATGAATTGAAATCCCGTGGTTCAATTCCAAGCCCTTTTAAATATAGACCGGCAGGACTACTCGAGGCAATATTTCCCGCAGGGGAAATATGATCAGTAGTTATGCTATCGCCAAACATTGCTAATATTTGTGCACCCTTTATATCGATTTTATTATTTTTAGGTGATAAGTTATCAAAATAAGGCGGATTTTGTATGTAAGTACTGTTTGCATCCCAATTATAGATTTCACTTTTTTCACACTTTATCTTCCGCCAATGTTCATCACCAGAAAAAACATCCTTATACTTTTGTATAAACATCTCACGTGTTACCACACTTTTAACACAATCTTCGATTTCATTGTTTGTTGGCCATATATCTTTGAGATAGACATCATTTCCATTCTTATCTTTGCATATTGAATCTTTTGTCAGATCAATTTGCACAGTACCAGCAAGTGCATATGCAACAACAAGTGGCGGAGATGCCAAGTAATTAGCTTTGACTAACGGATGAATTCTTCCTTCAAAGTTACGATTGCCAGATAAAACTGCAGCAACGGTTAAGTTTTTGTTTTTAATGCCATCTTCTATATCTTTATTAAGTGGACCAGAATTCCCAATGCAAGTTGTGCAACCATATCCAACTAGATTAAAACCCAAAGCATTTAGATCTACCTGCAATCCAGACTTTTCTAAATATTCTGTTACAACTTGTGACCCTGGAGCAAGAGAAGTTTTAACCCAAGGCTTTGATTTTAATCCAAGTTTAATTGCATTACGAGCTATAAGACCTGCAGCAATCATCACACTTGGATTTGAAGTATTAGTGCAGCTTGTTATTGCTGCAATAACTACACTTCCATCTTGGAGTTTATCGCTTTCCTTTGACTCATTAACTGAAAATGATTTAGAAAAAGACTCTGCCACTTGTGAAAGAAAAACCTTATCTTGTGGTCTTTTAGGACCAGCCATTACTGGCTTCACGCTCGATAAATCAAGTTCTAGTGCGTCAAAAAATGCTAACTCATTATTGCCACGCCACAATCCTTGCTCTTTCGCATAAGCCTCAACTAACTTAATCAGCTTTTCTGGTCGCCCTGTTAAATGTAAATAATCGAGTGTTTTCTGATCAATTGGAAAAAACCCACAAGTTGCACCATACTCTGGGGCCATGTTTGCTATAGTGGCTCTATCTGCCAAAGATAAATAATCTAAACCATCACCATAAAATTCTACAAACTTACCAACAACGCCTTTTGTTCTTAGGATATTGGTAACCGTCAGCACTAAATCAGTCGCAGTTACTCCTTCCGGCAGTCTGCCAATTAATTTAAATCCAACTACTTCTGGAATCACCATACTAATTGGTTGACCAAGCATCACAGACTCAGCTTCTATGCCTCCAACACCCCAACCAAGAACTGATAACCCGTTAACCATTGTAGTATGGCTGTCAGTACCAACTAAAGTATCAGGATATATGACTCCATCATTATTACACACAACTTGCGCTAAATATTCAAGGTTCACTTGGTGGCAAATCCCTGTGCCAGGCGGCACTACTCTAAAATTTGTGAAGGACGATTCTCCCCACTTTAAAAATTGATATCTCTCCAAATTTCTTTTTACTTCTAACTCAACATTCTTACTGAATGCGGAAACACTTCCATAACTATCTACTTGAACAGAATGGTCAATCACAAGATCAACCGGTACAGACGGATTTATATTGCTTGGGTTTCCTCCATTTTTCTTAACATAGTCCCGCATTGAAGCTAGATCAACAACAGCAGGAACCCCTGTAAAATCTTGCATCAACACCCTTGCTGGTTTATAGCTAATTTCGTGATTAGTGTGTTTATTAACGCAGTCTGCTAGTACTCTTATGTCATCTAGCTTTACGTTTACTCCATCTTCATTGCGCAATAAACTTTCAAGCAGAACCTTAAGTGAGCAAGGCAATTTAGTCACATCTATTCCTAAAAATTCACTAGCACTACTTAGGCTAAAATAGTTGTATGACTTCCCGTCAATGTTTAAAGTCGTTTTTGCATTTAAAGAATTGTTCATCCTATCACACTATATTAGTTAAAATTGGAATTACTACCGTTACTTTTTTGTTGTTGACCTTGCTGCTCATACATAGTTTCAAAATCTATAGGATCTAGCATCAGTGGGGGAAATCCACCACTACTTGTCACTCTTGCAATTATTTCTCTTGCAAAAGGGAAAAGAAAAGTAGGTCCGCCAATAAACAAAGCTTGTCTTACCTCTTCCTCACTCAACTCTTTTAAATTTTCTATTGAAAAAATGCCACAATATTTCGTCTCACAAATGAAAGCTACACCATCTTTTATGCCTTCATCTTTTACCGTTGCTTTGACTTCTATATGCAAAGTAATTTCATGAAAAGATTTTTCTTCATTCACTTCTTCTTTGTTTTTCGTCCCTTCTAATTTTGCTGAATTGATATTAACCATTACATTAATATCTGGGGCTTTACTAGAAGAAAGGAATGGCGAATTCGGATTCTCAAATGATAGATCTTTAACATATTGACCGTGAATTCTCATTTTTTGTTGTGGCATTTCTTACGTCTCCTTTAATTAAGTTGAGATATTTAATACTTTCTTATATAATATATTCATTTACAAACGAATAGCAAACCTGATTATAAGTTGATATGAAAAACATATTTTCATTAATAATTAATAATGTTCGGATACTTTATATGCCAAGGAGTTGAGTTACTATGATAGAGCTTGTAATATATGCTTTATTAGCGGCGTTCATTTTTTCACGTTTGTATAATTCTTTAGGAAGGTCAGCCAACCTCAACCTAAAAAAGCTAACTAATGTATTGGATGTAAGCCGAAGTAGAGAAGATGTAGTAGAAAACATTGAGGGTTACATTGATAGCAATGATGAAAATTCAATAAAAGTTACTTATAAACAAATATTAAAAAAAAACAAAGATTTTTCTATTTCCCACTTTATAGAAGGTTCAAGCATAGCTTTTGAATTAATAATAAAATGTTTCAATCAAGGAAATTTGTCTCAGTTAAAACCACTTCTCGATAAAGACTTATATGATAATTTTGCAGAGAAGATTAAACATCGTAAAGAGGTGGACGAGTCTATAATTGTTTCTATCGTTTCACAAAAGATTTTAGAAATAAAGCTAGTAAAAAACGCAGTGTTTATTGCAGTATATTTCCTTTCAGAGCAAATTAACTTCGTTAAGAACAATGAAGGAGATATAATATCAGGTAGTACATCCACTATGAATAAAGTTGAGGATGTATGGCAATTCAAAAAAAATGTTAATTCATCAGACCCAAGCTGGTTGCTTGTTTCTATTCACTATAAAAAGACAAGTAACGATAAGACAAATGATAAGTAAGATGAGTTTTATTTGAAATGGAAAGCAAGCTACGCGAAATAGTACTTGACACTGAAACGACAGGTCTTGACACTGAATCTGGTCATCGAATTATTGAAATAGGGTGTGTGGAATTAATTAACCGCATTCCAACAGGTAAAGTATTCCATCGGTACCTTAACCCAGAAAGAGATATACCTTATCACTCGTTTAAGATTCACGGTATTAGTGAAGAATTTTTAGAAGATAAACCATTATTTTCAGATGTTGCACTTGAATTTCTTGACTTTATATCTAATGATATTTTGGTAATTCACAACGCTGAATTCGATGTTAAGTTCCTTAACATGGAGTTAAGCAAGCTGAATGCTAGGTTAATTTCCTCAGACAGAGTGCTAGATACATTACCTCTTGCGAGGAAAAAATTCGCAGGATCACCTGCTTCTTTGAATGCATTATGTAAGCGTTTTGATATATCGCTAGAGAATAGAGAATTGCACGGAGCACTAGTTGATGCTCAATTGCTTGCAAAGGTATATGTTGAACTTACAGGAGGGTTACAAACCTTTCTGTTTGATAATGAATGCAATCAGGACAGTAACTCCACATTCGTTCAGCATAAAGTACGTAATCTAACTCCCAGAGAACATTTACCAAATAGTGAAGAAATTGATGAACATAAGAAACTGTTAGACAAAATTAACAATACACTTTGGAATAAATATATTGAATAGGTTAACCAATAAAGATACAATTCAATTTTACTGAGAGCATTCTAATGGTAAGGTTTATAAGATTATTATCTAATGTGCTAGCAGCATTAGCAGTTGTTTTTTTAGGTTATTGTTGTTTCACTAAAAAAGGCATATTTGCCCCAGCAGCGATTCACAACGCAGAAGTTAAGATAGGCGGAGATTTTTCTTTAATTAATCAGGACGGACAGATCTTGCGCAGTAGTGATTTTAAAGATAAATACATGATGATTTTCTTTGGGTTTTCCTCATGCAAAAGAATTTGCCCTATGAACCTTGGAATAATTTCAGAAACACTTGCAAAGTTAGATGAGAAAACTAACAACAAGCTACAAACATTCTTCATCACAGTCGATCCTGAGCGCGATAGCACGGAAAGACTTAAAGAATTTCAGCAGCAATTTGACCACAGAATACAAATGTTAACTGGTGAAAGAGAAAAAATAGACGAAGTAATTGCAAAGTATAAAGTATATGCTAGCAAAGTTGGTGGAGAAGAAGAAATCAACCATTCTTCAATAATGTACCTTATTGGCCCTGGAGGAAAATATGTTACACACTTTGCAGCTGATTTAAATTCAGACAAAAGTCAATCTGATAAGATTTTGGCTGAGATAAGAAAATACGTAAACTGAATTATAGATTTTTCTGTTAATTAGTCGAGCATGCAACTGCATGAGCATTATGATTTGAGAGCAATCTCCATGGGAAGACACACACAACTGTACGAACGTTGTAGTTTGGGAGCAATTCCCACCAGTGGGGTGTCATCCCAGTGCCCAGACACTGGGATCCAGCTTCTATGCAACTTAATTAAAAACGTTTGTTTTAGCGTAAGACAACTACCTTTAGCTCATCAGCTCAGTTATAAGCAAAATTTCTGGATTCCAGTGGGCTTTGTTGCATCGCTACTTATGAAAGGCTAACTATAGTTAGGATTATAAGTAACCTATTGAAAATCTTGTTTTTTTGCAATCAATCTGATCAAATTTAAGAATAGTAATTTATTATTTACATTAATAAATTTAATTCTATTGAAAATAGCTAAAGCATTGAAATTCTTGAATTTTAGCCGGATTAGTGAGTGGTAGTGAAATTTCTTTTACTCAAATTTAGGTATTCACTGACCGTTCTTGTTATAAATACCAGAATAATAAGCTACTGATATTCTCCATCTTTTTTATCTTTAATCCATCATAGCTAGCGATGCAACAAAGCCATTCCAGTGTCAAGCACTGGAATGACATCATCTGTTGTGCAATTTACCTTCAAAAATGAATGTTCGTACAGTTATGGAAGACACATTGGAATGACACTATTTGCTGTCTTCAAAAATAAACATTCGTAAAGTTGTGCTTTTAATATGGGTTATCAGTTTAAAAATGTTGCTAATCAGCATATATGAATGTAATATTAATTAACATTCATAAACGAAGCAATACCATGGAAAATAGTTATAATGCCGATGCAATAAAAATCTTAAGGGGTCTTGATGCTGTAAGGAAACGTCCAGGTATGTACATTGGTGACACTGACGATGGATCTGGCTTGCACCACATGGTATATGAGGTTGTTGATAACGCAATAGATGAATCTTTAGCTGGGTATTGTGATAAAATTGAAGTTAGCATAAATAAAGATGGTTCAGTATCAGTAACCGACAATGGTCGTGGCATTCCAACTGACATTCATGAAGAAGAAGGAATATCAGCAGCAGAGGTAATAATGACTCAACTCCATGCTGGTGGTAAATTTGACAGCAATACCTATAAAGTTTCTGGGGGATTACATGGTGTTGGAATCTCAGTTGTGAATGCATTATCAAGCTGGTTGGAATTAATTATTTGGCGCAATAAGAAAGAACACTTTATGCGTTTTGAAGATGGTGAGTCTATTGAACCTTTAAAGGTAGTCAACGAAAATACAAACAAAAGAGGAACTAAAGTCACGTTCATGCCATCAACAGAGACTTTTAATGGCATTAATTTCAGTTACTCAACGCTTGAAAGTCGTATAAGAGAATTAGCATTTTTAAATTCAAATATCGACATTACTTTACGTGATCTGCGCAATGAACCATATACAGAATCTCATTTCAATCAGAGCAATCAATCTAAAGACAATTTTGGTACAGCAAATTTTGTGCAGTATTTAGATAAGAATAAGACACATGTAACTAAAATTGCCAGTATGAAAGGAGATGCAGAAGATCTTGGCATCAGCTTGGAAATATCGATGGAATGGAATGATTCCTACTATGAGAATATGTTGTGTTTCACTAATAATATACGGCAACGAGATGGTGGTACGCATTTGGCAGGATTTAGATCTGCACTAACTAGATGTATCAATACCTATGCAACTAATGAAGGGTTTTTAAAGAAAGCAAAAGTAAATTTAACTGGAGAGGACGTTAGAGAAGGTTTAACTTGTGTTTTATCTCTTAAGATGCCTGATCCTAAGTTTTCTTCACAAACAAAAGATAAACTAGTTAGTTCTGAAGCACGTGCAGTTGTAGAAAGTATAGTTTCTGATAAATTGAGCACAATCCTTGAAACTGATCCCAAATTGGCAGCAAGCATAGTAGAAAGAGCAATCAGGTCAGCAAAAGGAAGAGAAGCTGCAAGAAAAGCGCGCGAGCTAGTTAAAAGCAAAAACAATATTGATATTGCAACTCTGCCAGGAAAGCTTGCTGATTGTCAGGAAAAAGCTCCTGAGTTATCGGAATTATTTATAGTAGAGGGTAATTCAGCAGGTGGTACTGCAAAGCAGGGGCGTAATCGTAAAACACAAGCAGTGCTTGCCTTAAGAGGAAAAATTCTAAACGTAGAACGTGTAAGTTTAGATCGTATTTTTTCATCTGCAGAAATAGGCTCTTTAATTACTGCAATTGGTGCTGGAATAGGGAGTGAACACTTCGATATTGAAAAAGCTAGATATCATAAAATTATCATCATGACAGATGCAGATGTTGATGGTTCACATATAAGAACTTTGATTCTAACTTTCTTTTTTAGACATATGCGTGAAGTTATTGAAAAAGGTTACTTATACATAGCACAGCCACCCCTCTATAAAGTTACAAAGAATGCCAAAGACACTTATATTAAAGATGACGAAACTTTTGAAGAGTATATAATAAACTCAGCAGTTAAAGGATTAACACTAAGTGGTACAGCTACAGAATTTAACAACTTGCGCCTTATTTTGAATAAATGCGTTAGCACTTCTAATATTAGCAAAAATTATGATAGAGAAATACCACAAAATCTCTTAGAGTCATTGCTAATTTTAAGTAAAAAGAATGCTCTATCATCGGCTGATGAGATATTAAAGTATTTGAAGTTAATGTACAGCGAATACACTTGGGAAGTGGAAATAAAAGATGAAGAAAAAGAAATTCATATCTCTAAATTGTTTCAAGGATTGGCAGACAAATATATATTTGCACTTAGTATGCTTGAAGGCAAAGATATGCAAAACATATTAAGTTTGCTTGATGGTATAAGTAATTTATTTAATGGTGATTCATTTTTAAAGTCACAAGAAACTGAAATAAGAATCACTTCTCCAAGTACGCTTGCAAAAATAATAATGGACTATGGTAAAAAAGGTTTAACTCTGCAGAGATTTAAAGGTCTTGGTGAAATGAATGCTGATCAGCTATGGGATACTACGTTAAATCCTGAGGCTAGAACTTTATTAAAGGTTGAAATAAAAGATTGTGAAGAAGCTGATTCCATATTTTCAATATTAATGGGTGATATAGTTGAACCACGCCGTGATTTTATTAATAGCAATGCACTTAATGTGCATGATGTTGATATTTGAACTTTTAGCAAAATGTACGAACGTTACGGGTTTAAGCAAAGACTGTGTCATTCAAGTAGCTGACACTGGTTCCTTTATAACGGTGTCATTCCAGTGCTTGACACTGGAATCCAGGTTGCTCACAAGCAAACTAGCATAGAAAGTGGTTACAACGGTTTCGATGAGATTGCAGAAAGGCTGGATTCCAGTGTCAAGCACTGGAATGAAAGCAGTCCTACGTCATGCCGCGATTCATTCGCGGTATCTCTAGATCCCGCTAACAAGCAGCGGGATGGCGGTTGTCAGGGTGTCATCCCACTACCTTCTCCTGTCATCCCAGTGCCTCCCTCCCCTGTCATCCAAGTAGCTTGACACTTGTATCTTTATGATGTGAGGCATTAGAGCTAAAATACCTCACAGGGAGGGTGAAGCTGATGCAACGCTAATGCCATTAAGGCCGAATCCCAGATTTTGCTTCCCTCCCATAGAGTTATAGCTCTTCTCATAATAATCCCAATAAGGTAAGAATGGATTTATGGTAGAGGGGTTTGTATGCCAGCAGCGTATAGTTACGACTTAAGGAAAAAAGCAATGGAAGCAATGGAAGCATTGGATGAAGGAGAAAGTAGAGCAACTGTTGCCAAGTGACCTTATCCAGAAAAAGTGGAGAGAAAGAAAAGAGTTTTTTTGGGTAAAATAAAATTTTGGAGGATTAGAAATGGCAAGAGAATATACGGCAGAGTTCAAATTGGAAGCTGTTAAGCTGGCAAATGAACAAAGAAAGGTAGGTCAAACAATTACAAAAACAGCAAAGGATTTAGGAATAAAGGGTGGTTTATTAGGAAAATGGATAAAGAAACACAACGAAAAAAAGTCGGCAGCAGATGCATTTCCAGGTAGAGGTAACATGGCTCCTTACGACAAAGAGAGGTTTGATTTACAAAGAGAGTTAGCAAGAGTAACAAGGGAAAGAGACATTTAAAAAAAAGCCCTGGCCAGTCAAAAAGAGTAAAATATTTTTTTATATAGTAACTGCTATAAAGTACAGGAATTATGTAGGATTTTCTGCTAGTGGCTACTATAAGTGGACCACAAGAAAAATAAGCAGTAGAGAATCAGCAAATAAAGAGCTACTCGCAGCTATTCAAAAAATATATCAAGTTTCTAAATGTAGATATGGAGCTCCTAAAATTCATGCTGAATTGAAGGCTTTGGGTAAAAGTTGCAACTTAAAAACAGTGCAAAGTATTATGCAGAAAAATGGTATTCAGGCTATATTGAGAAGAAAATTTAAAATTAAGAAACAACAAACGGACAGTAGCTCCCAATATATTAGACCAAAACTTTATTGTCGATCAACCAAATAAAGTATGGGATTACTTATATAAAAACCAAAGAAGGATGGCTATATTTGGCAACAATAATCGATCTATATTCACGCATGGTAGTTAATGAGCAGTTCAATAAATAAACAATTGGTTATGGACTCTTTATTAATGGCCGTTAACAAGCGTAAACCTGCCAAAAATCTACTATTACATAGTGATCAAGGTTCACAATATACTTCGCAAGGTTATCAATATCTCTTATCCATAAAAAACATAGATGAGTTATAAAGGTTGTTGTTACGACAATTCTGTTGTGGAAAGCTTCTTCAGTTCTCTAAAAAGGGAGTTACCAATAGACACCTCTCGGCACTCTAAACAGCATATCAAAACTGCTATATTTGAATATATAGAAATTTTTTATAACAAACAACGTCACTATTAACTATTGCATTCCTGAGCATTTTGATTCATCATTCTCTTTGTGAAAAACATTCCAAACTTTCTCTCCACTTTTTCTGGGTAAGGTCAGTCAAACCTCCATTTTTTTTATATCAATTTATTACTTTTTTTTCGGTTTGACACACTTTTTTGAACCATACGCGTCAAGTTAAGAGATTGTAAGTAAATTCAGGGAAGTTAAGGTAGATACTCTAGTTTTTCTGTACTTGTCTTTTAATGAAAATCGAGACCAAGTTATGGTAAGCTTTTTAAGAAAAACTTTCAAACTATTAACTTTATTCTTTAGTGCTAAAAATAACTCTATAACCCGCCTTTTTAGCTCAATAAATGCCTTTGTTAAGCTAAGTTCTGTATTCTTTTTCACTTCTGTGCAACCAACTATGCCGTGAAATATAAGAATTGCGCACAATTTAGCATATAGTTCACATAATACTCTGCATGGCTTTCCTTTTAGCTTATCAAGTCTGATATGGCTTTTATACAATTTAAATAATAACTCAATTTGCCACCTTACTCTGTAAATCGTTAATACTTGCTCAGCACTAATTTTATTTTCTGGAACATTAGTTATAAATATTGACCAGTTCAACAATTTTTGATTTCTTTTAGAGGATGTATATCCCTGCGATCTTGCTAATCTATTAGCTTTCCTTCTTCTGGCCATAGACTGTTCTTCAGTTAGTTTCTGACATATAATTCTTACTCTAATTTTTGCTTCTTTTCCTAACAATACCTCGTTTTCTAAAAATAACTTATCCTCTAAACATTCTAATAACTCCATTTTTTGATTTGTTTCTACATCATATATGTTGGTATCGGATTTATAACGACTTATGAAATAAGCTCCTATTTCATTGATTTGTTTAAAAGAACTTGGCACAAAATAACCGAGATCAGATATTAGCAAATCATTGCTTAATATATTACTTAAATGTTTCCTATATCCCTGGTCTGATCTTACTCCCTCCGTTAAATTAAGTTGGTCTATTATCTGATTCATGTAGTCGAAAACTAATTGTAACTTTATTCCAGACTTAGTATTGCTTTCATAGCCACTGTAGCTAGTACCATAACCTTTATACATCTCTTCCATACTGTTAGGTAGAGTAATATAGCTACTGTCCAATAATTTAACACTATTAAATTGCTGTAAGATTTTGCAATCAACTTGCAAGATATTTTTGAAGAGAAGCACAGATTCATTATACATCCTTTTCATAAATTCCACTGCTTCTTCAGTAAATCTAAAATCCAAACCTTGTTTTGTTATATCTATCGAGTCCTCGTTTAGTAATTGACACATTGTTTCTACGCTACAATTATCAACCCCTATATTACCCAAGACCATGGCTTTTACGAACGATGAACCTTTTAGCTTTCTCTTTCTTTTTATAAACCTTGTTGTAATTGAGATTTTGTCTGCTTTTTCATTAAAAAATTCTTTGAGCTTTCTTGATAAGCTAGTTATTTTATTCATTGGTTCTCTCACTAAAAGTATTTCTGGGAGAACTTATACCTTATTATTCTATCTCTTTCATACCTTTATTTCCTTAACTTGACGCGTATGCTTTTTTGAACATTCCCAACGAAAAAAGAAAAACAAGGTTTAATTTTCTTTTTTATTTGCGATTTATCTATTAATTAACCGTGAAAGGTTACGTGTAATGCTTCTTCACATAATTATCAATAATTGCCTTAAATTCTTCAGAGACATTATCACCTTGTAAAGTTTTGAAATATTTGCCGTTTTTGTAGACTGCTGAAACAGGTTTTTCTCCATATCCAGGTAAGCTGATTCCCAAATTTGCGTGTTTGCTTTCTCCAGGACCATTTACTATGCATCCCATAACAGCAATGTTCATATGCTCTACACCTGGATTTTTTTTCTTCCACATCGGCATATGAGTTTTTATATAGCCATTCACCTCTTCAGTTAATATACGAAAACGATCGCTACTCGTGCGCCCACAACCAGGACATGAATTAACCTGAGGGTTAAAGTGTCGCAAGCCTATAGACTGCAATATTTCCTGACACACCACCACTTCATTAGTACGCGATTCACCAGGACGTTGAGTCAAAGAAGCCCGTATTGTATCTCCAATGCCATTTTGCAATAAATAAGTAAGCCCTGCTGCGGTATTTACCACACCTTTATTGCCCATACCAGCCTCAGTTAAACCCAAATGCAGCGCATAATTGGAAGATTTTGCAAGTGCCATATAAACTAAAATTAAATCTTGTACTTTGCTAACTTTACATGAAATGATTATTTTGTTTGAATTTAGACCAATTTCTTCAGCTTTTTTTGCACTATCAAGAGCAGACATTACAAGTGCTTTGCGCAGTATAACATCAGAAGGCCTTGAATTACTAAGCGAAGAGTTTTCATCCATCAATTTTTGCAAAAGGTATTTATCAAGACTACCCCAATTTACCCCAATTCTAACCGGAAGATCGTGCATTATTGCATACTCTATCACCCTTTCAAACTTCTCATCACGTTTGTCGCCAAAGCCTATATTGCCTGGATTGATTCTAATTTTACCCAGCATTTTGATGTTGTCTGGATAATCTTGAACTAATTTATCTAGCTCATATTGACCGCAGCCTACCAATATTTTACCGTCAAAACCTTCTTTATTTATCTCTTCTACTATATAAGGTATTGCTCTTGCTACCTCCTCTGAGTTCAAGGCAATTCGCACCAATTCTGAACCTGTACGCGCTAGTTCTGTTATCTCTTTTGCATAATGTTTTGCGCTACTTTTTATATTATCAGCATCTATATGCACGCCAAGCGCCATAGATTGTACAACTACAGGATTATTTCCGCCTATCTTTACTTTTCCAACTTCTACAACATGAGTTTTGTGCCTGGAAATCTGCGATAATTCATATGTATTATCATTCAATATCAGGTCTTTATCTAGCATATTATTAATGGCCAATATTGTGATACTATTTTACTGTGTCAGCTACACTGCCAAATGAACTTGAACCATTCAAACTATAAGCATCTACGTTATCCAAATTAGCAATAGAATCATGTGAGCACGTTCTTCTTGATGGAGTTTCTTTTATAGTGACATTTATAGGAGAAACTTTCTTTTCTCGTGTTGAAGTAACTTTCTTCTCTTCTTGTTGTTCACTTTCATGCTGCTTATTTTCATACTGGAAAACTGACTCTTGATCTATAAATACAGCACCCCTTAAACGTGCGATATTAATACCATGCTGATTTATCATAGTGCTCTCTTCATCGTCGACTATGCAAGCTTCCATGTCATTTGGCTCATTATCAAGACTAGCAATTTTTTTCTCTTTTAATTTTTTGATTAGATCTTCTTTATTTATAGCTCGATCTTGTAATTTTTTTTTCTTGAGCAATTCCCTACGCTTCTCATACAGTTTATATGACTCAGCAAAATCCTCATCTGTATGAAAGTTTGCACCACCAGGGTTACCAGGAGGTATGTATCTCTTACTGAGCTTAGATTTAGCTTCAGCACTATGCACAGTAAAAAAGCTAGAAACCAAAAACATTAATATAAATAAAATTTTAGAAAAAACCCTAAGCATATGGTGCTATAGTAAATATCGTGTTTTAAAAGATAGCAATTAACAAACTTTAAGTAAACCAGAATCTTTACTAACTTTACAATACAAATATTTTTCTAAAAAGTGATATGTTTGCTATCAAAAAAACCTACGCAGACTAAGAGAAGAGTAAGGTGTTACAAGTTGCGTAACACCTTTTCAAGAAAAGTGTTATGCAGCTATATGTTTGCAACTTTTAAGTTATTCTGTAGTTTTTCAGTACCATCGGTAGTATCTACATTATTAAGTTTTGCGTCTGGCGTATCTTTAGATAAGTCGTTTTTTTTCTCTTTATCAAGCTTAACTCCCTGATAGATACAGAATGCAACAAAACTAGTTATTGCTATTGCGGCAACAGCACTGACTATGATACAAATTGCCATTATTTTTTGTTGATCTGCTACTGCCTCTGCAAGTGTTTCCACTTTTTCTTGCAGGCCGTTTAAGTGCTCTTGCATAGCTTGAAACTGCTTAGTACCAATCTTGTCTTCTAATGCACTAAAAACTTTTTCAAACTGCTCAACATCTATCTTTTGAGCTTCTTGCCATTCTTTTAATGCACTAAATACCTCTTCAAACTGTTTAGCATCTATCTTTTGAGCTTCTTGCCATTCTTTTAATGCACCAAAAACTTTTTCAAACTGCTCAGCATCAATTTGTTGACTTTCCTGCAATGCTGTTATATCTGACTCATCAAAGCCAAGTACCCATTTAGTTATACCCATTTTTAACCCCCTAGTTAATTAATATATTATAATTTTACATTCCAAATGTTTAAATTATTATTAAATCAATTGTCATTATGTATTGATCTTTTAATAATTTCGTTTGACTTGCTTTTTGAAAGTGCGAAAACTTAAATTAAGGTATTACAAGATTGTTATTCAACCAATATCTCTCTTTTCCCTGAGTAATTTGGAGCGCTGACAATACCTTCCTTTTCCATTCTTTCAACGATGTTTGCTGCTCTGTTATAGCCTATTCTAAGCTGCCTTTGAATGTAACTGGTTGAAACTTTTTGATCTCTTTGAATGATGGCCACTGCTTGGTTATAGAGGTCATTTTCTTCATCCTCCGTTTCATCGTGTGACTCTGTAGAAGAATTTTCATCTTCTTTAGTGATTTCCTCCATGTAGTTTGGCTCACCTTGCATTTTCAGATGATCAACTATATCTTGCACCTCATTATCACTTACAAATGGGCCGTGAACTCGAATGATCTTACCACCAGAGGCCATATAGAGCATGTCACCCATGCCGAGCAATTGTTCAGCCCCTTGTTCGCCAAGTATTGTACGGCTATCTATCTTAGAAGTAACAGCAAAACTGATTCTCGTTGGAAAGTTCGCCTTTATCACACCTGTGATCACATCCACAGATGGGCGTTGTGTTGCCATTATGATGTGTATTCCTGCAGCACGAGCCATCTGAGCTAAGCGTTGAATAGAGCACTCTATTTCTTTGCCGGCAACAAGCATCAAATCTGCCATTTCATCCACGATCACTACAATATACGGAAATGTTTCCATCTTGATTGGTATTTTTTCAAACAGAGGTTTGCCTGTTGTTGAGTTAAAGCCAATCTGCACAACGCGCTCCAATTCTATTCCACTATTCATCGCTTCTGTGATTCTTTGGTTATAGTTTATTACATTGCGCACATTTAAATAGGACATCATGCGATAGCGATTTTCCATTTCTTTCACTATCCACTTAAGAGCGACTACAGCCTTTTTTGGCTCTGTTACCACTGGCGTTATTAGATGCGGTATTGCATCATATATTGAAAGCTCAAGCATTTTTGGGTCGATCATTATCATCTTACATTCATCAGGACTTAATCGATAAACGAGTGAAAGAATCATAGTGTTAATCGCAACTGATTTACCAGACCCTGTGGTTCCAGCAACGAGCAAGTGGGGCATTTTAGTTAGATCTGCAATAACTGGTTTTCCACTTATTTCTTTGCCAAGCGCAATTGGGAGATTTAAGTTTGCATTTTGGTATTCTGGGGATTCAAGCAAATCACGCAGCATTACAATTTCCCGTTCCTTGTTCGGCAACTCTATTCCCATAGCATTTTGCCCACGAATTATTGAAATACGTGCAGAGAGTGCACTCATCGAACGTGCAATGTCATCTGCAAGGCCAATTACTCTTGCAGATTTCGTGCCAGCTTGTGGTTCAAGTTTGTACAAAGTCACAACCGGCCCATAGCATACACTGATAATTTTTCCTTGCACGCCAAAATCACTCAGGACTTGTTCCAGCAGAGATAAATTTTTATTGCTCTCCATTTCATTTAGCTGTTTTCTCTGCAAAGACTCTTCTGCTTTAGAAAGTAAATGGATACTTGGAAACTTAAACTCACTTAAAACCTCCTCGGTAGCTTTTTTCTGTCTTTCTTTTGGTTGTTGTTTAGTAGTGATTTTAGTTCTATGTTTTTCTTCTACTACTAATGGTGCAATTGAATACTCAGTAGTTTTATGTGATCTGAAGAATGGAACATTTACAAATAAGCAAGCTATTTTTTTACATAAGAAGAATAGAGAGTAAATTGTTCTCTTCCAACCAACAGATCCTACAAGACCTATTGATGTTACTATCACAAATATATAAAACGGGCAGTTATTAATTAGTGCATTCCCTATTATTCCACTGTGTCTGTACCTTGCAGTGATGCCTAGCGAAAGTTGTGGTAGTATAGCACATATCCCTAAATTGATTAATATTAAATAGAGAATTTTTAGCAGCCTTTTTGATGGCCTGAAGATCAACAAGTAAACTATGGTTGTAGCTATTGTAACACTAGTTAATCCAAGAAATTGAACCAATATATCAGCTAAATATGAACTTACTATTCCACCTAAATTTGTCACTTCCTCATTTGTAGCTGTGTTTAAGGAAGGATCTTTATAGTTATAGCTAAAAACTGATATATATATATATATTAAAAGGGATAGATATATTGCTGATTTTAGATATTTTTTTAACATCTACCTAAAGTAGTAAGCTACTGTATATTTTACAAAGTGAATTGTTATTAGCAATATCATTATAGATAAATCTAATCCGTTGAACGGTGGTATATATCTTCTAATAATCTTTAGTGGTGGATATGTCAATTGGTTCAAGATGTGCATTATGCTACTGACAGTTTCATTATATATGTTCACCATATTAAGTTTAACCAGCCAGTTTAGGACAACCCAACATATTAGAATGAAGCTATAAAGATCAAGTAACGTATTGAGTAGATATATGATTGGATGCATACATATCTATTACACGAAAGTTATATAAAAGACAAGTATTTAGCCTTTTCAAACTCAAAATGTTGTTTTTGCTGAACCAAAAAAAACTTCATTTTTTGAGCTGCGCAAAGCCACCTAAAGTAGAGAATGGACAAGGAAGGAGGGGTGTATAATATATATTAATGTTGATATTTATTTCTTATAAATATCATCTCTATGTCCTATCTCTGTGATAGTTACTATATGATCTAATTGATTTACTCTGTAAATTACACGATAGTCACCAACTCTTAGCCTTCTACATCCTTTTAAGTTATGATGTAGTGGTTCACCAAAATTTATTGGGTCAACTGTAAGACGTTCTTTTATAGCCTTTTGAACTCTTAGCCTTATTATCTTTGGAAGGTTTGGTAAATCTTTTTCAACAACACTCTTTAGAGACTTAACCTTGTAACGCTCTAATCCCACTTAATATCTTCAAAATCAACTGTTTCTGCACCTTCAACATCACGCTCATCAGAAATTTTAGATACTAAAAAATCCTCCATTTCAAGCTCAACTGCTTCTCTAAATAGTTTTCCTGCTAATTCTTGAACGGGCTGTTTAGTAAATTCAGATAATTCAGCAAGATGCTTTAAAGTTTCTTCGCTAAGAGCTATGTTAATGCCTGAATTTGCCATATGTTTTACCAAAGCCCACTAATAATTATACAACATTTTTTTTAATTTTTCAATAAAGAAAGGAATGGTGTATAAAAATATATTTAATGTTTCAGTAGGTCCAATATTGCCTGCTTGTAAATATTGTCCCTGTGTCCTATTGAAACAATAATTACTATACGTTTTACAGTATTTACACGGTAGACAATACGATAATCATCAGCAACTTTTATTCTTCTATGTTCCTTTAATCTCTTGCGTAGCAACACACCGTTACCAATAGGATCAGTCTCAAGATACTCTTTTATTGCATCTTTAATACTTGGCTTTACATCTTCCGGCAAGGAAGGCAAATTTCTTTTAAGAACATGCTTTAGATATTTAATGGTGTATTGCTTATTTCCAGATGTCTTCACTATCCTCTACTTCTTCTGCATCATCAGAATTTAACTCCCTAATAATTTTGGAAAATGCAATATCTTCCGCTTCAAGTTCGATTGCTTCCTTGACTAGCTTTTCTGTTAATTTTTGAACAGACTGCTTGGTGGCTCTAGCTAGTTCAACAAGATGCTGCGAAGTTTCTGGGTTGAAAGTTACACTAACTTTTGAATTTACCATCAGTTTTACCAAAGTCTACTACTATAGCTATTTTACAACATTTTTTTTAATTTTTCAATAAAGGAAGGAGGGCTGTATAAAAATATATTTAATGTTTATCAAGTAGCCTTCTCATAAATGGTGTCTCTATGTCCTGCTGTAGCAACAAATACCTTATGTTTTGCAATATTTACAGTATAAATAATTCGATAATCACTAACCCTTATTCTTCTATACCCTTTTAGCCTGCCACGTAATGGTTTACCAAATTTAATTGGATCAGTTGTAAGCCGCTCGTTTATCGCTTTTGTAATCCTTGATCTTATTGTTTTTGGAAGATTTAGAAAATCTCTTTCAGTAAAGTTTTTTGAGTAGACAATATCGTATTTCAGTTTATGTCCTCTCCCTTTCAGATAGTACTGTATTCCAGTCTACATCCTCACATTCCTTAATAGTTTTATATAACGCAATATCTTCTACTTCGCACTCGATTCCTTCGATGACTAACCTTTTTGCTAGTTCTTGAACGGATTCCTTGGTGATTTCAGCTAACTTAGTAAGGTTATGTGAAGTTTTTGGGTCAAAAGTTATACTAATTCCTGAATCTGTCATATGTTTTACCAAAGTCTACTAATAATTATACAACATTTTTCTGAATTTTTCAATAAAGGAAGTTGATGATATGTAAGAAAAATTTTGCCACCTGCGTTAATAAATAATTAAAGATTTAGCATATTTATCTACCCTCTATTCTATTACTTAAGTTAGACCACTTTTTTCTATTAATATTTTTTGTTTATAAAGATGAGCAGTTACTCATCACGCAGTTGATCTATGGATATAATACTACCGTTTGATAGTTTTTCAGTACATTTTTCACTTTTGTATTCTTTATCAGAGTCGATACTGATTTTGTCAAATATTAAAACATCTCCTGAAATTTTATCACGAAACTCACTAATAGCAAAAAACGGTATAGTAATTCGCTCTTGTTTTCCTTGAAAACTCAAGCTGACGCTAAATTTATCCTCAGAAACTTTTAAATCATAGAATTGATGCTGTAATATAATAAGCATTTGAGTAGGGTATGACTTTTTCAAACGATCTGGCATGGTCACACCATTAAAATATGTGAAAAATAATATTTCTAAGTGAGGGATAAAACCATTACCTGATATAACATCTAAAGTCTTTTTGATAACTTGAAACTTAGCAGAATTAAGCAGTTTTTTGTAATCTGTTTGCTCCATATAACTTTCACATACGTAAATTTTGGGGAACTTCTGTTACCCGGCGTTCCCTGAACCGTGCTTATAGCAATGAAGTTATAGTGCTTAAATTAAGCAGCTATTGCGTCGACATTGTCTTCAGCAGCAAAATTATCGTTTGCATTTAAATTATGAACTCTTAGCGGTGGTGTCTAACCGAGCAAAGCTACCATCTTTACTATGCATGTCGATCCTTATTCGTCCCCATATAAATTAAAAAACATGGTGGAGACGCCGAGTACTGCCCTCGGGTCCAATACACCTATTACAAGGTAATTTTATTGCTATAGTACACAAAATGTACATAGCTATTATATAGCAACATTAAATAAATGTCAAGATATTAGGACCTTAAGTTGATTTATTGCTAAAACAAAATTAATATTTCCAGTAAAAAATTCTGTGCTCTTAACCTGACACATATGGCTTTTTGAATACTCCCAATGAAAATATTTATAAATAAATATTTACTCTTCTTTTTTATTGTTTTTAGGTTTTTCTTGATCAACCATTTCTCCACCGATCTCTTTTATTTTTAGTATCAACGACTCTGGTACATACATGTCAATTACTTCTTCTGCTGTCACAAATAAAGCCTGATAAGAGTGTGAATTTATTATCCAATTAGGCAATATGTCTTCTGCTTCTATTTTATACTCTCCCTCTTTTTTGTCATATACTGTGTAGCAATATAAGTGCACAGCAAAAAATAATACATAAGAGAGCAATATTCCTTTAAGCACTCCGAGAAAGATTCCAGTAACTCTATCGATAAACCCCAACCTTATGGGTGATAATATGTACATTAGCCAGTTATTTATTATCATGAATATAAGATTAAGTATAATAAATACAGAGATTGTAGAAAGTATGTTTAGTGTAACTTTAGAATCAAAATATTTACTATAATTTGGAGCGAAAAAATCATAGTGATTAGCTGTCAGAAAGACCGATAAAAATAGAAACATTAGTGCGCATAGCTCTTTTATAAAGCCTCTAGTTACCGAGATTATTACGCATAGAACAACAATGAAGATAATTAGGCTATCGAAAAGCATGTTTTATATCTATATGGTTTTCAAGATATAATAGTTGTAAATAACAAGGTTGTAAAATTAATTGTATTTATGCTGCATCAATTGATCTAAATACCTAGCGATCATGTCAATTTCTAAATTCAAATAATCATTTACTTTGTTGTACTGAAAAGTTGTATTTTCCCATGTATAGGGAGTGATATTTACTGTAAATTCCTGATTAATAACTGAATTCACTGTGAGGGAAACCCCATCTAGTGTAACGGAGCTTTTTTTTGCAACAAATTTAATTAATTCTTGTGGGCACGATAGTTTGATTTCATGAGAATCTAAATTTTGATTAATTGTTAAAAATTTTACTATCCCATCAACATGACCCTGAACCAGGTGGCCATCGATCTTATCGCTTAATCTCATTGCTTGTTCGAGATTTATTTTTTTTCCTATTCTCCACGTATTTAAGTTAGCAACCTTCATAGTTTCTTGAGATGCTTGGACTGTAAATGTATCGCTCATTATATCAACAACAGTTAAACACACACCAGAGCAAGCTATTGAATCTCCTTTATTTATAGAGGATAAATTTTGTGTCTTGATATGGAAAATTTGATCAGAGTTGGAGTGAGTGGTAGTATCAGTTATAGTCCCGATATCCGTGATAATTCCTTTAAACATATGGTGAAAATAAATAATTTTACCATGAAAAATTTTTTACAACAACTTATTTCTATTTTGTTATAGTTAAAGTAATTCTGGTTTACCGACAATTTAAAAAACGACAAATTCGTCATCCCGCTACGTGTTAGCGGGATCTAGAGATACCGTGACGGTATGACGTAGGAAAACTGAGCCTGCACTAGCTATAGGCGCGAGAAAGGGGATCGTTTTCACTTACTTGTTCAATAGATTCTATAGAATATTCAGAATATATGAAATAAGCCAAACTCAGAACACATAATGCAGTTAATATTGGTAACCCTATGTTCAATGCTAGCCCAATACTTTCTCTTTTTTCTGGTGGCACTAATCCTTTTAACATTGACACTTTTCCTAACGGAAAATGCCATAAGCAAAGTGTTGATGCAGATGCTACTATTATAAATAGACAAAAATAAGCCTTTTTTGAGGAAAATACAGTTTTTAATGATGATTTGAGTGTAATGTTAGTAGGTGGTAGAGTTTTAGCTTCATTTGTTGCTGGTGAAAGATCTTTAATTGGTAAAGGGTTTGTAGATTTATGAGGAGTATTTTCATGTTGTGGAGAAGGTTGTTGTATATAAACACCTGAAACTAATTTAAGCAATTGCTCTTTTTTTCTATATACTTGTTTTTGTAAATATTCTTTACCTAAAAGTGAGTTACTAAGAGGTTGTGGCCTTTCGAGTATCTGTAATACTTCTGATATCTCGCCTGGCTCTAATATTGCATGTAATTGTTTATCTTGAAAGTAAACAATATTGAATACTGAGCTGAAAATATTGCAAAATGTTTCTGGATCTTGATTTTTGTATCCACTCATCACTTCAATAAATATTTTATCGAGTTTTTTCCCCCTGTGCTCAATTTGGTTATCTATCATAGCTACTCTAGCATCATTTTGTGCTTGTTTTATGGCTAATGGTTTTTCTTTCTCTGATAGTTCTTTGGTCTGCTTTTTTGACTTCTTTTTTCTGTTAGCCTTAAAATACTCTGTGTGCGAAGTAGTTTGACCTACATTCTGTTCTGCTTCTTGAGGTATTGGATTTTCTATACTACCCCCTGTCATCCGAGTAGCTTGACTACTTGGATCCATGTTTCTTTTTTCCTGGTCAAACGCTGGAATAACACCAAATGGTATATTGTTGCTCTGTATAGAAAATTTTGGCAATTGTTGGGAAAAGAATTGTGACGTATTAAAAAAATTGGGTAGACAGAAAAAAGATCTAAACCAGAAAACGTTTTCATGCATTGCAGCAACTACTATCGAAACACGTGTAACTTGTTTTCCATTATTTGTTACATCGAAGCCAAATGAGCCTGTAACTGGTACGATTTGTTTATTTTGTGCATTTTTTTGGTTAGTTTCACTCTGTTCTTTTTTGTCTTCATTTTCAGTTTTTTCTGCATGTTGTAGCTTTTCATTTAGAAATAACTCGATTTGGTACAAGTTGTCCAGGTTAATGTTTTCAACGTCTGTTTGTAGCGTTATCGTTGTGCCCTGCAGAAGGATTTGAGGCGGAGCACTATTTACGAATTCTTCTACAGTTTTATAACTGTTAGTTTTACAGTAGTTATTATATAGTTCACTGCTTTCTTTGGGCACTTTTATGTTGGCTGTAAAATTTTTTTCCCGGGAAAGGCAGATTTTGAAAAAATTAATTAAAGAGTTTATTCGAAATAATCTTATATTAAAGGTGTCTTTATCTGTTGCTGTTAGCTCAAATGAAAATTCTTGTATATTACTTTCAATACTTCTCGAGCGAATAGTACTGATCTTAATTGTTTCGCTAGAAAATGCTTTACTTATGTTTCTGGATTTTTCCTTAAAGAGCTTAGGTAAATCCTCTATTTTATACTTATTCTTAGTTTCAGTATTACTGTTGTGCATAGTTGATACAGCAAATTCATCAACGCAAAGGTAAATAAAAAAGATTAATCAGTCAATAAATTAATAATCAGAATAGGGCAATTTTTCGGATTGTTGATGATATTTAAAATTTCACTATAATGAAAGTTTAAGCCAGCGTTTTTAAGATGAATAAAGAGTTATTAGATGACATACTTTCACTTGAAGATAAAGCAGTTTCCGAAATTGAGAATGCTTCTTCTTTACAAGATTTAGAAAAAGTTAGGCTATCATATTTGGGAAAAAAGGGTGTAATTAAAGCTTATTTTGACAACTTAAAAGAGATAGAAGACGCAGGAAAAAAGCGCAATTTAGGCGAAGTTATCAACGTTTTACGTAATAAGCTAGATCAGCTTATAATGAATAAGGAGAATATACTAAAAGCCGAAGAAGTTAACTTTAAATTGCAGAACGAGGCAGTTGATATCACGTTGTCTGCGAGGCCAGAAAAAATTGGCAAGGTCCATCCACTCAGTAAGGTTCTAAATGAAGTAAAGCTTATTTTTGCACATATGGGTTTTAAGGCAGTTGATGGCCCTGACATTGAAGATGAATTTCATGTATTTGATGCACTGAATACTCCAAGTCATCATCCTGCACGAGAGGAGCAAGATACCTTCTACTTAAAGAATAAAATAGATGATAAAAGAATGGTACTGCGCACTCACACCTCATCTGTACAGATTAGAACCATGGAAAAAACAAAAAAATTCCCAATTAAAATAGTAGCCGCAGGTAGAGTATACAGAAACGACTTTGATGCAACTCACACCCCTATGTTCCATCAAATAGAGGGGTTATATGTCGATGAGAATGTCAATATGGGCCAGTTAAAATTTACTATTCATCACTTCCTTAATAAGTTCTTTGGCGATAAAGGGCTGAAGATACGTTTTCGTAATAGTTTTTTCCCTTTTACCGAGCCTTCTGCGGAAGTGGACATAAGTTATAAAGGTAGTAAATGGATAGAAGTACTGGGATGCGGTATGACGCATCCAAATGTATTTCAAAATGTTGGAATAGACCATACTAAATACAACGGTTTTGCGTTTGGCATTGGTATAGAAAGGCTTGCAATGCTAAAATATCAAATTAGCGACTTGAGGAGCTTTTATGACAACAAAATCAGCTGGCTTGATCATTACGGTTTTCATTTTTCATCTTTAAGATAAGTGATAAGTAAAACTCATACGTTCGTTATACTTGCTTCAGGGAATGGCAGGCGGATGAATTCAGATTTGCCTAAGGTCCTACACAAAATAGGCAGTTTTTCCATGCTCCAGCATGTCATTTACAATGCAAAACAGTTAAATCCTGAAAATATTGCTGTTGTAGTTGATCAGCCTTTAATTGAAAGACTAAAGTGTTTTAAGGATATACAGTTAATTACACAAGAATTAACACTTGGCACGGGAGATGCGGTCAAAACTGCGATGAGAAACCTAAGAGAATTGCCAGATTCAAGCATAGTTGTTGTGCAGTATGGGGATACTCCGCTCATAAAAAGCAGCACAATAACTAAAATGATTAGTTATTTAGAAAGCAAGGCTCTAGTTTGCCTAGGTTTTAGGACAAGCAATAAAGAATACGGTAGGTTAATTATTGAGAATGGTTCCTTAAGAGAAATCGTAGAAGCAAAGAGTGATAAAAATAATCATGAAGAATTTCTTGCAAATGCTGGAATAATGGTTGCATGTGCAAAGAATTTACGTGAATTGGTGGAGAAAATAGAGTGCAATAGCTCAACTCATGAATATTACTTGACCGATATAGTTTCCATTGCAGTGAAGAGTAATTTAAATGTCGGTTACGTTATTACCGGTGGAGAAGAAGCAACGGGAATAAATAACAGAAATGACCTTATAAAAGCTGAGTTTTACTTTCAAGAAAATAAAAGAAAAATTTTTACCGACTCCGGAGTAACGCTTGTTGCACCAGAGACTGTTTTCTTTTCTCTTGATACGCAAATTGCCAGAGATTCAGTTATTTACCCATATGTTTTTTTCGGTACTGGAGTGAAAATAGAGTCTGGTGCGAAAATACTGCCATTTTCGCATTTAGAAAACTGCTTAATTAAAAGTAATGCTGAGGTCGGTCCATTTACCAGAATACGCGGAAACACAACAATTGGTAATAAGGCAAAAATAGGAAATTTTGTGGAAGTGAAAACAAGTGAAGTTGGTCACAACACTAGAATAAAACACTTAAGTTATATAGGAAATGCTAAAGTAGGGCAGGAGAGTAATATAGGAGCAGGCACTATTGTTTGTAATTATGATGGGAAAAATAAACATGAAACGAATATAGGGAGCAATTGCTTTGTTGGCGCCAATAGCTCACTAATTGCGCCGCTTAATATTCATGATGAATCTGTAATTGCAGCAGGTAGTGTTATAGTTGAGGATGTACCAGAAAAAAGCCTTGCAATAGCAAGAGAAAAGCAAGTAACTAAGAGAATAAAGTAGTCTAATTTAATTATGTTGTTGTGTCATTTTTAATATTAGACTTCTTGCATAACCATATAACAAACTTTTATTGGGAATAGAAACAAAAAAACTTCCTTGACAAACTCCGCCAGCCCCCTTATCATAACAGTGAAGCTATTGTATTTGCTTTCGCCAATCTGCAGATTAAAAGGTAAGGATTACTTAATGTATCGGCGTCTTATGTTTAATTTTTTGCAGTATATAGATACTGTATGTCTTTACAAAACTTCATCTACATCTAGATTTTTATCTAAATAAGCTGAACGCGCTTATAAAGCGTTACAAGACATCAAAAAATGCCAATACTCGACAGAGATAGTAAAAGACTAGCTAACTCGGGGGGCCTTTGTCTTTTTTTCTGCTTAGTAAATTTCTTAAACATTTGCAGCGTAGGTTAGTTGCAATTAAAAGCAGCTAAATTGCAGTGTTTAAGACTTAAAAAACGCCAATACTGAAAATAGACAATGACTAGGGTTTCTTTTGCCTTTTTTTTCATTTGGTAAATTCCTTAATGTTTATGGCTAAACGACAATCGTCATCCCGCTGCTTGTTAGCGGGATCTATTGCTGAGATACCGCGAATGAATCGCGGTATGACGGTTCGCGGCGGTATGACGTAGGACTGCTGTCATCCCAGTGCGTGACACTGGAATCCCAAAAAAGGATGATGTCATCCTAGTGCTCCTTTTTTTGTCATCCGAGTAGCTGACACTTGGATGACATCGTCATAAAGGAACCAGTGTCAAGCTACTCGGATGACAGGAGAAGGGGCTACTTGTATGACGGTGTCGGTAAACTTAGAGCTATAATAACTATTTGCCTTTTTTCTGCTTAGGTTATGCAAGAAGTCTACTGTCTGAGAAAAGGTAGATAAAAGATGAAAACAGATAGAAGTATTTTAGTAGCTCAAAAAGAACGTTAAGTCATGCTTTTTATTTATATTGACAGCGTATATGACATCGTTTACGATTAAAGTTAATAACAATAATTTATATTTATCATGTTTGCAGTAATTGAGACTGGTGGAAAGCAATATTTAGTAAAAGAAGGTAGTATAATAAAGGTAGAGAAGTTAGAAGCTGAAGAAAAAAAAGAGGTGGAAATCAATAAGGTGATTTGTATTTCAAATAGTGGCTTATCTTATTCATCTAATGCTACTGTTAAAGCTGAAGTGTTGGAGCAGTGCAGGGGGGAAAAAATTATAATCTTTAAGAAGAAAAGAAGAAAAAATTACCGTAGGAAAACTGGTCATAGGCAGTATATAACTGTTCTTCGTATAAATGAAATTAGTCTTCAAAAGTAAGAGGTAAGATATGGCAACTAAAAAATCAGGTGGTAGTTCCTGTAATGGTAGAGATTCAGCGGGTCGTAGATTAGGAATAAAGAAGAATGGGAAGGTTATTCCTGGTAACATAATTGTGCGCCAAAGAGGCACAAAATTCCATCCTGGAAAGAATGTTGGTATAGGTAAAGATCATACGATTTTTGCTAAAATAGAAGGCTGGGTCAGCTTTAGAAGATCAGCAAATAAAAAGACTTTTATTGATATCTTGCCTACAGATAATATGAAAGCTTCAGCTTGAATAAATCAGGGGTCTGTAGCTCAGGTGGTTAGAGCGCACGCCTGATAAGCGTGAGGTCGGAGGTTCAACTCTTCCCAGACCCACCATTTAGTAGTTACTAACTGTGTTTTCTATAGCGGTTTTGATATTGTATAAGCAAAAACATGAGTTTATATAAAAATTTAGTAACCAGTGAATCAGTGGCGGCTGGTCATCCAGATAAAGTAGCAGATCAAATTTCAGATGCAATACTTGATGAGTACCTTTTTACTGATCCTTTTGCGCGAGCTGCAATAGAGACTTTAGTCACCAAAGATAACGTTATTATAGCTGGGGAAGTGTTTGGGCCTAACATCAAAAATAGCAGGATTGAAAGTATTGTACGGAATACAATAAAAGATATTGGTTACAAGCACGATGGGTTCCACTGGAGAAAAGTGAAAGTAAATATATTGCTGCATGAGCAATCAAATGACATTGCAATAGGGTTGGATCAAGGTGCTGGAGATCAGGGCATAATGTATGGCTATGCAACAACAGAGACAGAAAACCTTATGCCGGCACCCATTTTTTATGCACACTCGATTCTGAAAAATATCATGAGCGCAGTTAAAGAAGCAAAACTTGGTCCAGATGCAAAGTCACAAATCACTTTGGCATATGAGAATAACCTCCCGGTACGTGCTGAAAGTATTATTGTCTCAATACAGCACCCTGAGGATTTGGATCAATCAAAAGTAAAAGAAATAATTTACCCTTACGTAGTTTCATCTTTACCTGAAGGATGGATGTGTCCTGAGGAAAATCTCTTAGTCAATCCAACTGGTAGATTTGTTATTGGTGGACCGGTTAGTGATTGTGGATTAACCGGACGAAAAATTATGGTTGATACTTATGGAGGTTATATTCCACACGGTGGAGGAGCGTTTTCCGGAAAAGATGCAACCAAAGTTGATAGATCTGCGGCTTATATGGCAAGATATCTTGCTAAAAATATTGTCTTTGCAGGTTTGGCTGAACGTTGTCTTGTGCAGCTTTCTTATGCAATTGGTGTATCAAAACCTACTTCATTCTATATTGATACATTTGGTGCGAATAAGGTAGAGGAAAGAGTAATTAAAAAGTTTATCGAGAATAATATAGATTTATCAACAAAAGGCATAATCAAGCATTTATCGCTTAATCATCCTATATATAAACGTACAGCCTGTTATGGACATTTTGGTAAAGAGTCAGAAAGTGACGGTGGATTTTCTTGGGAAAGCATAAACTTGTCTGCTGATCTTCGTAGAGAATTCAATATAGAAGGTAATAGTAAAATTTCTTTAGATTGCTAAAATTTTTGATTTACAGCCCCATATTTATATACTAGCTTATTGTTAAAGCATAGCACGCTTTTTCATAATAATTATACTATATTAGTAATAATTTTTATATTCAATTTTTATTGTGAGGCTTATAAAGTGTATAACGAAATAGAAGGAGAACTGTACAACGTAATTGTAAGAGGTTGTCCGGAAACTAGTAAATTCAAGCATATTCCCTCTTTAACATAACCCTACTCATAGCTAGGTATATGAAATTCTCAGTGGATGTTGTGAGTAAATCATACTCCTTCGATAGCCTTCTATTCCTATTAACCCAAGCAAAAGTCCTTTCTACAACCCATCTTCTTGGCTGTACTTTAAACCCTTGTTCTCTTGTTGGTAGTAGCTCAGGTGGCGTATCTTTGTGCACCCAAAATCTACATGGAGGCCTTTTAACAATTTCAATATCTATGTCATATTCTTCCTTTATGTGATTCTTTAAATTTCTTCCTTGGTATCCCATGTCAGCCCACATTTTTTTAACTTTAGTATATTTTGTTCTCATATTGTTTAATGCTATTTTCATACCATCTCTATCATTTTCGTTAGCAGCGCCTACGTAACAACCTAGTATAAAACCCTGAGTGTCTGTAATTATATGCCTTTTTCTACCCTTTACTTTTTTACTTCCATCATAGCCTTTGATCCCCCCTTTTCTGTAGTCTTTACAGATTGACTATCTACTATACAGGCACTCGGCTGCTCATTCCTTCCTATTTTTCTTCTACTATATTTTGTAATTTCATAATTCATTTTCTCAAAAATTCCCTGCTTCTTCCATTGCCTGAACTGCTCATACACAGTCTTCCATAGCGGAAAATCATTTGGTAAATACCGCCATTGACACCCTGTACGCAATACATAGAAAATTGCTTCTAATATTTCTCTTTTGCTATACTTTGGCGGCCTTCCTCCTTTCTTGTATGATACTCTGAAGTGTTTTTCTATTCTTGCCCATTCCCTTTCGCTTAGATCTGTTGGATACTTTTTCTCATCTTTACCCCGTACTAAAATTTCAGATATTATAGCCTTTTACTTGTTTCCGGACAACCTCTAAGAGGTTGTCCGGAAACTAGTAAATTCAAGCATATTCCCTCTTTAACATAACCCTACTCATAGCTAGGTATATGAAATTCTCAGTGGATGTTGTGAGTAAATCATACTCCTTCGATAGCCTTCTATTCCTATTAACCCAAGCAAAAGTCCTTTCTACAACCCATCTTCTTGGCTGTACTTTAAACCCTTGTTCTCTTGTTGGTAGTAGCTCAGGTGGCGTATCTTTGTGCACCCAAAATCTACATGGAGGCCTTTTAACAATTTCAATATCTATGTCATATTCTTCCTTTATGTGATTCTTTAAATTTCTTCCTTGGTATCCCATGTCAGCCCACATTTTTTTAACTTTAGTATATTTTGTTCTCATATTGTTTAATGCTATTTTCATACCATCTCTATCATTTTCGTTAGCAGCGCCTACGTAACAACCTAGTATAAAACCCTGAGTGTCTGTAATTATATGCCTTTTTCTACCCTTTACTTTTTTACTTCCATCATAGCCTTTGATCCCCCTTTTCTGTAGTCTTTACAGATTGACTATCTACTATACAGGCACTCGGCTGCTCATTCCTTCCTATTTTTCTTCTACTATATTTTGTAATTTCATAATTCATTTTCTCAAAAATTCCCTGCTTCTTCCATTGCCTGAACTGCTCATACACAGTCTTCCATAGCGGAAAATCATTTGGTAAATACCACCATTGACACCCTGTACGCAATACATAGAAAATTGCTTCTAATATTTCTCTTTTGCTATACTTTGGCGGCCTTCCTCCTTTCTTGTATGATACTCTGAAGTGTTTTTCTATTCTTGCCCATTCCCTTTCGCTTAGATCTGTTGGATACTTTTTTCTCATCTTTACCCCGTACTAAAATTTCAGATATTATAGCCTTTTACTTGTTTCCGGACAACCTCTAAAAGAGTTTTCTGATCTTATTGATAAAATAAAAGAACACCCTTTTAATGTTGAATTGATAAATAATACATTAGATTATGAAAAATTCAAATTCTACCTTCAGCAGGATTTTCTGTATTGTATAGATTGCGCTCGTGCTTTTTTAATTGTTGCAGCTAGAGTTGATGATATTGAAATGATGAGTAGTTTAATCAATTTGGCACAAGGAGCATTTTATGTTCGAGAACAGTATAAAAAATATTTTGAAGATTGTGATCTATCTGATGATCACAAAAAGTCAAGAGCTTGTTCTGCCTTTACTGACTTTTTCATGAGTGCCGCATATCACAATTCTGTTAATGAAGCTTTAGTAGCATCTTATTCTTGCTTTAACATATACCAAATCGTTATACGCCATATGGTGAATGAGATAACAACTAAAGGGGTTAAAAATAACAAATACAAAGAGTGGATCAACATTTATAGTAGCGAAACAGTAAATGCTGTAATTGATGAGGTTACTGATATTACAAATAAGCTATATAAAAAAGCTAGTGACTGTGAAAAAAAGAGGATGTATGAGTTTTTTAAGAAAGGGCTGGAATTAGAAATAATGTTTTGGGATGAGGCATATTACTCTAATATATCTAGCAAAGAATATTAGCAGCGGATTATTTACGTTAACTTGATCTTTTATCGGTAACTACAGTGTTCAGTGGCATAATTAGGAGCTGTTACGGGTCAAATCTTTTAAAGGATATAATTGAGCATCCTTTTAATGTTGAGTTAGCGAATAACACCCTAAATATAGAGAACTTCAAATTCTATGCTCAACAAAAGACGTTGTTCTTAGGTGATTATATTCGTACCACCTTAATTACTGCATCCAAAATGGAAGATTATAGTAGTATTATCTCGCTTGCTGAAGTAGCCCAAAGAGTAGTGACTGTTAATAGAATGCTATATGACTACTACTTTACTATGTACGGTATAAGTCGCGAAAAGAAATCTCTTGAGTGTTTTAATTTCACTAATTTTCTTTTATCCATCTCGCATAGTAATACCTATGAGGCTATGACGGTTTTGTATTCTTGCATGTTTATATACGAGACTGTCGTTGATAGCATGAAAAATAGATTCAAGAAAAATAATAGATATAGGGATTGGTTTAATTTTTGTTACAGTGATTCAGTAAAGTCTGGATGCATTATTTTGGAAAATATTGTTGATGGATATTGCAGCAGAGCAAGAGAAAACGAAAAGAGCAGAATGCTTGAGTTGTTTAGAATAACTGCACAATTTGTGTTAGATTTTTTGAACGGTGCATATAATTTTTCAAGATTCAATCAATTTCCTAAGGAACATTGACAATTTTAAGCTAATTTGTATCCTTAATAAGTATTTTTTAAAATGCTATGAAAAGTAAAGAACATGATTTTCATTTAGTGGATCCAAGCCCTTGGCCAATTGCTGTATCAGCAGCAATTCTTATTCTTGCACTTGGATTAGTTGGCGCGCTTCATAAACAAATTGTCGGAATGTTTTGTTTAGTTTTGGGAATCTCCGCAGTATCAGGGGTGCTGTTTTATTGGTGGAGAGATGTAATAAGGGAGGCCATTTATGACAAATGTCACACTGCCATTGTAAAACATGGACTCAAATTTGCAATGTACTTGTTTATTCTCTCGGAGGTCGTATTTTTTATAGTGTTCTTTTGTTCATTCTTTAAAGCCTGGCTTGATCCAGTTTTTTTATTTGAGGCGTTTTCTCCTGCAAAAAAAGTTGAATGGCCCCCTGAGGGAATTTTGCCACCTGATCCGTGGTCACTACCATTCATGAATACATTAATATTATTGCTTTCTGGTACAACAATTACTTGGGCAAATCACTCTTTACTTAAAAATGATAAAAAGAGCATGATTAAAATGCTGTCCATAACTATATTGCTTGGAATTTTTTTTATAATAGTGCAAGCAATAGAGTATCATGAAGCGAGTTTTTCTCTACAAGAAACAGGAGAAAAGCTTATTTATACATCCAATTTTTATATGATTACCGGTTTTCACTGCGCACACGTTATAATAGGAATAATATTTTTATCAGTGTGTTTATTTAGAGCACGGAAAGGCCAATTTACACTTCAGGACCATTTGTGCTTTGAGTTTGCCTCCTGGTATTGGCACTTTGTAGATGTAGTCTGGATATTTTTATTTTTGTTTGTCTATTGGTTAAGCGTTTATTAAGTGGTTAAAATAATAGGTCTAGATCCAGGAATAAGCAAGACTGGGTGGGCCATTATCAGCCTGAACGAAAAAAATAATATTGAATTTTTGGGCGGCGGTACCATATCAACTGATGGTAAATTGGGTACAGGTGAACGCCTACATATAATTTTTGAACAATTAAAGAAAGTAATTTCCCTATACTCTCCGAATGAAGCTGCGGTGGAGAAAATTTTTGTTAATAAAAATCCTAAATCTTCACTAACTTTAGGATATGCAAGAGGGGTTGTAATTTTAGCGTTAAAAATAACAAAGCTAACTATGAATGAATATGATGCAAACTATGTAAAAAAAAGCATTACCGGAAATGGCCATGCTGATAAGGATCAGATTATATTTATGGTGAAGCAAATAGTTAAAAATTTGAGTATAAAATGCCACCATGCTGCTGACGCTCTTGCTGTAGCAATTTGCCATGCTTATACGAAAGGTTCTTGTTTTGTTGAGTAACTTTTATATGGGATTCAGTTTGAAGATTTCCAGATCTGGAAAAACTATTTGATTGTATTTATCTTGTCTAACGTTCGTTGCAAAATAATACATGCGGAGATTTTATCATCTATTTTTTTCGATTTTGTGATTGATATTCCAGTAATTTTTAGTGTATGAGTTGCGATAGATGTTGAGAAGCTTTCGTCTTGTAAGTATATATTTACTTTATATTTTTTTATTATTTTATTTGCGAATTGGATTATAGTTTTACACCATTTAGTTTCTTGCTCGTCCATTTTTAATGGTAGTCCTATTACCATTGATCCAGATTCATTTTCTTTGAATATTCTATGCAGATAACCTAAATCTTTGCTCATATTTTTTCTGTGATATATGCTATGAGCTGTGGCTATGAGCTGTGTTTTATCGCTAAATGCTATGCCTATTTGCTTTTCTCCCATGTCAAGGCACATTATGCGCTTATCTTTTGGAATAGACTTTAGAAACTCATCTGGATTTCTATGTAGCATCTATTAGACTTCCTTTAAAGTGACCTTACCAAAAAAGTGGAGAGAAAGTTAAGAAAATTTTTTACAAAAAGAATAATGAATCAAATTGCTCAGGAATGCAATAGACTTCTTGCATAACCCAAACTAAGTAGAAAAAAGGTATCATCTAAGTAGCTGACACTGGTTTCCATCCAAAAGGGCAGTGCCCCTATGATGTCATTCCAGTGCTTGACACTGGAATCCAGACTTTAATTGTTATACTTGTAAATAAGTCTGGTGAGAATAGACGTTCATCTCAAAATGCAGTATTTTTGTTGAAATAGCTCAACTGGATTCCAGCGTCACGCGCTGGAATGACACCTTTGTGTTTGCATAGCTGTACGAACATTGTGATTTGAGAGCAATCTCCACAAGGGAGGATGTCATTCCAGTGCCCAGACACTGGAATCCAGGAAAAAGAATGGTGTCATCCAAGTAGCTGACACTGGGATCCAGAAGACTTAATTTCAACCAAATAATAAAGGCTGGATCCCAGTGCTTGGCACTGGAATGACAGAAATCCTACGTCATACCGCAATTCATTCGCGGTATCTCGGCCGCTAACAAGTAGCGGGATGACGGTTATCGTTTAGCTACAAACATTAAGAAATTTACCAAACGAAAAAAAAGGCAAAAGAAGCCCCGTGGTTGGCTAATTACTTACATTATACTTTCAAGTATGGCGTTTTTTTATTCTAAACACTTAATAACCGCGATTCAGTTGCTTTTAAACCGCAACTAATCTAAATTATAAACGTTAAGAAATTTACTAAACAGAAAAAAAGGCAAAAGAAACCCTAGGGTAGCTAGTTATTCACTATCCATTTTTTAAGTTGGCGTTTTTTTATGTTTTAAACGCTTTATAAGCGCGTTTCAGCTTATGTAGGTAGAAGTTTGATAAAGACATAAGGTGCACATAGTGCAAAAAATTAAACATGAGACGCCAGATACGTGAGTTTTTTTGTCATTTAATCTGTATAGAGAAGATAAATAAATAGCTTCAATTTTATGATAAGAGGGCTGGCGAAGCTTGTCAAGTAATCTTTTGCATTTAACCCGTTTCTATGGGTAAAACAATCTGCATACCACTTAGCTAACATGAGTTTTGTTTTGACTTTTTGTGCTAATTTTGCAGAATATTAAGATTATCATTTAAATAAAATACATGACGAAAGAGGATTGGGAAGCGGTAATTGGGCTTGAGGTGCATGCTCAAGTTTCTTCTAATACGAAGCTATTTTCTAGCTCATCAACGGAATTTGGTGCTGAGCATAACACTCAAGTTTCTCTAGTTGATGCGGCAATGCCAGGTACGCTGCCAATACTAAATTATTACTGCATAGAGCAAGCAATACGCACTGGTCTTGCACTTTCTGCAGAAATTAATAAGTATTCTTACTTTGATCGGAAAAATTATTTTTATCCTGATTTACCGCAAGGTTACCAGATAACCCAGTTTTTTGAGCCAATAGTTAAAAATGGTAGAGTATTTATCAACGACAATGAAAAGGAAATAAGAATTGCGAGAATTCATTTAGAGCAAGATGCAGGAAAGAGCGTTCATGAGGAAAGCAAAACTTATGTAGATTTAAATCGTGCAGGGGTTGCTTTAATGGAAATTGTTTCAGAACCAGATCTCCGTTCATCTGCGGAAGCTGCAGAATGCATGAAAAAATTGAGGCAGATTTTGCGTTACATTGGTTCGTGTGATGGTGATATGGAAAAGGGATCACTTCGTTGTGATGCAAATGTTTCTGTCCGCCTAAAAGGCAGTAGTACATTTGGCACTCGTTGTGAAATAAAAAATCTGAACTCGATACGTTATATTGTGCAAGCTATAGACTATGAAATACAAAGACAAATTGAAATTTTAGAAAGTGGAGAAGAAATAAGTCAAGATACCTTATTGTTTGACGTTGCTTCGGGAAAAACAAAAGTGATGAGAAGCAAAGAGGATGCAAGCGATTATAGATACTTCCCTGAGCCTGATTTATTACCTGTTGAGGTAAGCCAGGATAAAATTGATTTAATTCAATCATCTTTGCCCGAGTTGCCAGATCAAAAAAAGCTGCGATACATTGAGGAATTGGGTATCAATGAATACGATGCAAACGTCATTACCTCCGATAAAGCAATTGCTGATTATTTTGAGGAATTGATAAAAAAACATGATTCAAAGCTCGCCGTTACCTGGTTAACCGTAGAGCTTTTTGGTCGTTTGAATAAAGCAGGTATTGATATTGTGAGCTCCCCAATCAAAGCAAATGCTTTGTCCGAACTCTTAGATTTTATCGTTGATGGAACAATCTCTGCTAAACTTGGCAAGCAGGTATTCGATAGTATGTTTGAAACTGGCAAACCTGCATCTTTAATTATAGAAGAGCAAGGCCTAAAACAAATAACCGATAGAGGTCAAATATCAGAAGTTATCGACAAAATCATCAATAACAACCAAGATAAAGTTCAAGAATACAAAAGCGGTAAAACAAAGTTATACGGATTCTTTGTCGGCGAAGTTATGAAACTTACCAAGGGAAAAGCCAGCCCTGATGTCGTGAATTCAATTTTGAGTGAAAGATTAAGTAATTAGTCACATTTTTTTATTTACATAACAGCACATCTCGTAGATATTCTCAGATTTACGCTACGATATCTGTATATCATGACATATAACTTTTTTACCATTTGTTGGTACTATTTTTAAAATTATGTGAGGTTGAGGATGCTTGAAGATCATCCTGTTTAGGGGGCAAAATGTTCTCGCCATGGTATTGACTATCAAGAGTTGTGGCTCATATTATTTCTCATGCGTGTGATGGATAAAAAATGTCCTTTCCGCTTAGCTACAGAATTGAAGTCAGCTGCAGGCTTTGATGATGTTGTTCTCCAATGTAAGCAAAATAAAACAACAATACATAGGTTTGTGCAAGTCAAACACAAACAAGATGGAACTGAAAAAATCAGTGTAGGTAGCTTATTAACAAAGAGTGGTGAGTTTAATTTGTTGAAATACTTTATTGCTTATTTAAAGATCAAAAGTAATGGAAAGTTTAAGGGTGAGATGAAGTATTTTGCTATTGTTACGAATATTGATTTTGATTTCACAGATTCAGCACAACATGAAGTGAGAAAGCTGAGAATGATGTCGAGTGGAAAGAATAAAGAAAAGGAAATTTCAGTTATAAGAATAGACACACAAGATGAGTTTCTGGATGTAGGTGATGGTGTAAGATATAAATTTGATAATAGTATTATCTCATACTTGCAGGAAAATAAGGATTTTATAAAGGGTAAGGTAGGTAGAGAAGTCAGTGATAAAGAAGTCGAAGACTTTTTAAATGAACTAGTGTTTGCGGTTAATTTGCCCAATGAAAGTCAGCTAAAAGAATTGTTTAAAGGTGAGATGAGTGGTAGATTGGCCAAAAAGTTTGGCTATGTTGGTGACAATGAAATCTTTTGCAATGACCTTCTGGAGAAAATATCAGACTGGGTGAAAGATATAAAAGGACGTTTTCTTTCGCCAGAAGAAGGAAAAGAATTTTTCCAAAAAGTGGAGCTATGGGCCAGCACTCTATGTGGGATAGAACGAGGGGTAAAGAAAGGGAATAAAGGAATTGATAAAATAGCAAAACAACAGCATAAGGATAGTAAAACACTGAATGAAATACATGCAGCTGTAACAGCGCAAAATAACAAGCAAAGACCCCATAAGAAACCTTATGGTCCTCGTGACAAAAAATCGAAAGCAAGAGAAGAAGGAGATATAGAAGAATCAGATGAATTTGATGAAATAGAAGCTTTAGAATTTGTTAAAAGGGCTTTGAATATAGAAAACAATTTACAGAATAAGGAAATAAAAAAGCTAGCACAGGAACTACAATCATACGCGTCAAGTTAAGGAAATAAAGGTATGAAAGAGATAGAATAATAAGGTATAAGTTCTCCCAGAAATACTTTTAGTGAGAGAACCAATGAATAAAATAACTAGCTTATCAAGAAAGCTCAAAGAATTTTTTAATGAAAAAGCAGACAAAATCTCAATTACAACAAGGTTTATAAAAAGAAAGAGAAAGCTAAAAGGTTCATCGTTCGTAAAAGCCATGGTCTTGGGTAATATAGGGGTTGATAATTGTAGCGTAGAAACAATGTGTCAATTACTAAACGAGGACTCGATAGATATAACAAAACAAGGTTTGGATTTTAGATTTACTGAAGAAGCAGTGGAATTTATGAAAAGGATGTATAATGAATCTGTGCTTCTCTTCAAAAATATCTTGCAAGTTGATTGCAAAATCTTACAGCAATTTAATAGTGTTAAATTATTGGACAGTAGCTATATTACTCTACCTAACAGTATGGAAGAGATGTATAAAGGTTATGGTACTAGCTACAGTGGCTATGAAAGCAATACTAAGTCTGGAATAAAGTTACAATTAGTTTTCGACTACATGAATCAGATAATAGACCAACTTAATTTAACGGAGGGAGTAAGATCAGACCAGGGATATAGGAAACATTTAAGTAATATATTAAGCAATGATTTGCTAATATCTGATCTCGGTTATTTTGTGCCAAGTTCTTTTAAACAAATCAATGAAATAGGAGCTTATTTCATAAGTCGTTATAAATCCGATACCAACATATATGATGTAGAAACAAATCAAAAAATGGAGTTATTAGAATGTTTAGAGGATAAGTTATTTTTAGAAAACGAGGTATTGTTAGGAAAAGAAGCAAAAATTAGAGTAAGAATTATATGTCAGAAACTAACTGAAGAACAGTCTATGGCCAGAAGAAGGAAAGCTAATAGATTAGCAAGATCGCAGGGATATACATCCTCTAAAAGAAATCAAAAATTGTTGAACTGGTCAATATTTATAACTAATGTTCCAGAAAATAAAATTAGTGCTGAGCAAGTATTAACGATTTACAGAGTAAGGTGGCAAATTGAGTTATTATTTAAATTGTATAAAAGCCATATCAGACTTGATAAGCTAAAAGGAAAGCCATGCAGAGTATTATGTGAACTATATGCTAAATTGTGCGCAATTCTTATATTTCACGGCATAGTTGGTTGCACAGAAGTGAAAAAGAATACAGAACTTAGCTTAACAAAGGCATTTATTGAGCTAAAAAGGCGGGTTATAGAGTTATTTTTAGCACTAAAGAATAAAGTCAATAGTTTGAAAGTTTTTCTTAAAAAGCTTACCATAACTTGGTCTCGATTTTCATTAAAAGACAAGTACAGAAAAACTAGAGTATCTACCTTAACTTCCCTGAATTTACTTACAATCTCTTAACTTGACGCGTATGGGAACTACAATATTCCCAATTGGCTTTAAAACTAGCGGTTACATATATTAGTGAAGAAAATATTGTATTTAGTCATAGGGGTAGAAAAAGGATTAGAGTTGGTGGCTATCTGAAAAAGTGTGAAAAGATAGCAGAGAAGCTACTTGACTTTAAGTCCGAATATAAAAGTGATCGTTATGCTAAGGCAACTTTCATAACTTGGAAAATTACAATTGATGCTATAGTGCAAAAAAAATTTGGGCCGGAAGCATTGAGCATTCTCGAGATAATGGCCTATTTTTCTCCTAATGAGATTTATATAGAAGAAATCTTTTCACAGCAAGTAGCTAATGATAAAGAAGCGTTGTGGAATGCTGTTGAGTTACTTAATCGATATTCAATGATTAAATTAAGGAAAGGAGTAGTAAATATTTACAGACTAGTGCAAAAGGTGACTAGATTAAAATTACAAGAGAAAGGCCGAGAAGAAGAGGTCTTAAGGAAAGCTCTAGAATTGATAAACAGTTATGATGTATTAATAGATAATTCTATTGTTGCATCTGTTTGGGGATATGTGAGTAAGTATGGTGAGTTAATTGACGAATTTTACTTTAATCCTATTTATGGTAAATGGAAATATACACCGTTGCATTCACTTGCCGAAAGTGGCAGTTATGAGGCAGTTAGGTGCGTATTAACACATATGGAAGAAAAACACCCAGATAAATTTAATTGTGTTGTTAATGCTAGGGATGGATCTGACAGCACTCCATTGTGTTCAGCTGTTGAGAGTGGAGGATTGGACATAGTGCAATATTTTATCAATAAGGGTGCAGATGTCAATGCTAAGAGCAGATATGGTATCACTCCGTTACATCAGGCTGTTTATGATGGAAGGGTTGATATAGTAGAATACCTTATAGGCAAAGGGGCGGACATTAACGCTAAAGATGAAAGTGGCTTCACTGCGTTACACTGGGCTACTATGATGTATAGGGTTGACGTGGCTAAGGTACTATTAAAACATAATGCAGATGTTAATGCTAAGGATAAAGATGGCGATACTTCGCTACATCTTGCTACTAAGATGGGTAGGGTTGCCGTAGCTAAGGTACTATTAGAACATAATGTAGATGTTAATGTTAAGAACGAACAAAATAGAATTTCGCTGCACTATGTTGCTAGAAGTGGAAGTATAGAAACGATAGAATGCCTCATTGAAAAAGGTGCCGATGTTAACGCTAAAGATGAAAATGGCAACACTCCGCTACACTTTGCTGCTATTATGGGAAATTTTGACACGGCTAGAGTGCTACTAAAACACAATGCAGATGTTGATACTAAGAATAATAGGGGAATGACAGCATTGCATTATGCCACTGATTTTGATCACCAAGAACTTGTGGAGTTACTTTCAGCTCGTGATACAAATTCTATTGACGATGGGATGTGTATGGTTGCTTTAGCTAAGACACTATTGAAACACACCACAAATGTTAGTGTTAAGAACGAATGCAATAAAACTCCACTGCACCATGCTGCTAAAATTGGAAGTGAAAAATTAACAAAATACTTCATTAAAGAAGGGGATGATGTTAACGCTAAAGATGAAAATGGCAACACTCCGCTACACTTTGCTGCTATTATGGGAAATTTTGACACGGCTAGAGTGCTACTAAAACGCAAAGCAGATGTTAATGCTAAGAATAATAGGGGAATGACAGCATTACATTATGCCACTGATTTTGATCATAGGGATCTTGTGGAATGGCTTTTAGCTCATGGTGCATCCATCCTGTGACTACTGAAATTTTGCATTTAATTTATAGCTCCGCTTCTATCAGGGCATAGGATGACAGAAGTGGGCTTTAATGGCTGTAGTACTATAGCTGTTATACTCCAAAAGTAAGTATTAGATATAACAAATAGAAGAAATTAGATAGAATGATTAAAGGGGCAAGGGTATAAAGGTTTAACTTAAAATAACCTGATAAAATTTGAATCACACTTCCAAGTGCTGGCACCCATGAAAGTAATGTAACTGCACAAATCAGTAGATTTTTTACGATTTTTGGTGTTTTATGCTCGTTCTCTAGTTTGCGGTATGATTTTCGTATAGAGATTGTTATTCTACCTAAATACCAGTTAACTATTCCACCAAGGCTTGATCCTAGTACTCCAAAAAATAACATCAGTAGTGGAGTGTGATACGACCTGAAATAAAGCATGGTATTGAACACAAAACCTTGATGTATGGGTAAGACTAATGATGATACTAGACTATCTGTGAATAACAGAAAGTAATTTTCCATATGAGTTTACCAGGTTGTTGTACCATCTTCATTGTCAGAAATTGTAATCCCCATTTGTTTCAACTGATCCCTTATTTTGTCTGCAGTATCGTAATTTTTATTTTTTTTTGCAATTTTTCTTAAGTCTATCAACCTTTCTATTTCTTGATGATTTACATCCACAGCAAACCACTTTTCATAACTTGACTCAAGAAGACCAATAAATCTGGCACTCTTAACAAAACTCTCAGTTAATTTTAGCTTTTCACTTTCATTACTCATTTTGTTAATTTTTGCAGCCATTTCATGTAATATAGCTAGAGCTTCAGGAATGTTTAAGTCGTTTTTTAAAGCGTCTATAAAATCTTTAGAAATCTCTGCGTTACTTTCATCAATATTTATTGTATCTAAACCACGTGATAGCCGATTAAATTTATTTAAGGTTTCCTGTGCGTCAGAAATAACGTTTTCTGTCCAATCAAGTGGTTTTCTGTAGTGAGTTTTGAGCAGTGCATAGCGTATTACTTCACCCTTTATTCCACTATCTAGCAAATCTCTTACTTTGACTATATTAAATAAGGACTTGCTCATTTTCTCTTCATTTACTGTAAGAAAACCGTTATGTATCCAGTATTTTGCAAACATTGATCCAGCAAATGCAGACTTACTCTGTGCAATTTCATTTTCATGGTGAGGAAATTGTAAATCTATGCCGCCACCATGAATATCAAAATCTTTGCCAAGGTAAGCATATGACATTGCTGAGCATTCTATATGCCATCCAGGTCTGCCCTCTCCCCATGGGCTATTCCAATAACTTGAAAGTTTGTAGTCAATATCATTTGCAGGCTTCCACAGCACAAAATCTCCCGGGTGCTTTTTATTTTCATTAACTTCAACTCTGCTACCTGGAACCAATTCATCAGTTTTTTTTCCTGATAAAGCACCATATTCATGGTAAGATTCTATATTAAAATACACATGTTTGTCAGATTCATAAGCGTGGCCTGATTGCAGCAAATGTTCAATTAATTTTATAATATAATCTACGTTTTTCGTTGCTTTTGGCTCGTGTGTTGGCTCTGCACAATTTATGCTTCTCATATCTTCATGAAAAGCCTTGGTGTAATATGTGCTGATACTTTCTATGTTGCTATTTTTTTCACTTGCTGCATTAATTATCTTATCATCAATGTCGGTTATGTTACGCACATAGGTAACTTTGCCATAACAAAACTTAAGTAGCTGAAATAACACATCATACACAACAACAGACCGTGCATTGCCTATATGTGCTGTGTCATATACTGTTGGTCCGCAAACATACATTTTCACATGATCTTTATCGATAGGTGTAAAAAGCTCCTTTTTTTTTGTTAAGGTGTTGTAAAGCCTAACCATATACGAAGCTTTTGAGAAAAGAAAATGCCCCAATGATAAGTTGTGGCCCTTTGACTACTACAACAAGAGTAAGCAATAGCCCACACAATGATATTAAAACTCCCAATATGGATAGAAACCCATCTTTACTCATAATGCCAAGCGAAATAAGAGTCGTACCAATTGCAGGAATGAAGTTAGTAAGAGGCAATGGAAGAGCTATCGATAATGCAGAAAGCAACATTACAAAAGCTAAAATCTTTTCACCGGGCCCATAGAAAATAAAAGACATTCTTGGTTTCATGAACTTTTCTATTTTTTTTAATGCTGGAGAAGTTTTCTCTACCACAAAAGCTAGTGTTGAACGCTGAAAAGACCTTCTTTCCAACCAATGCGGCATCCAAGGAGAATCAAATCCAAATAGAAGCTGCAGTGAGAATAAGATTAAAGGTATAGAAAGAATAGTTGTATAACCAGGTGGAACCGGTATAGGCACCGATAGCGGCAAGGAGAAGATGATTATTAAAATACCAAAACCACGCTCATGCAAAGCTGTTTTAATGTCAAACAAAGTTACTTTATCGCTATCATTGTTATTGGTATCTGCAACTTCTTTTAGAATATCAGAAGCTAATTTATCACTTTTAGTCAACTTATCATTTTTTGACACGAAAAACCTTTGATAAAAATAATTCTTAACACAATTATTGTTTTATTTCAATATGCATTATTCATTTTGCGCTAGTAATTCGTTCTTTTGTTAAAGTGTTGTAAAGCTTTTAAGAAGAGAAAGTGCTCCGGTTATAAGTTGTGGTCCTTTGACTATTACAACAAGAGTAAGCAACAACGCGCACAATGATACTAAAACTCCCAATATGGATAGAAACCCGTCTTTACTCATAATGCTAAGTGAAATAAGAGTTGTGCCAATTGCAGGAAGGAAGTGAGTAAAAGGTAATGGAAGAGCTATTATTATTGCACAAAGCAACATCATAAAAGCCAGAATCTTCTCACCAGGCCCATAGAAAATGAAAGACAGTCTTGGCTTCATGAATTTTTCTATTTTTTCTAATACAGGGGAAGTTTTCTCTACCACAAGAGCTAGTGTTGAACGCTGAAAAGATCTTCTTTCTAGCCAACTGGGCATCCAAGGAGAATCAAATCCAAATAGAAGCTGCAGTGAGAATAAGATTAAAGGTATAGAAAGAATAGTTGTATAACCAGGTGGAACCGGTATAGGCACCGATAGCGGCAAGGAGAAGATGATTATTAAAATACCAAAACCGCGCTCATGCAAAGCTGTTTTAATGTCAAACAAAGTTACTTTATTGCTATCATTGTTATTGGTATCTGCAACCTCTTTTAGAATATCAGAAGCTAGTTTTTTATCTTTAGTTAGTTTCTCACTTTTTTGCACAATTATCCTTTAATAAAATATTCCTCTTAAGCTAACATAGTTGTTGCTGTATTTCAATATTTGTTATTTATTTCATACCAACACTTCATCTCTTTCATTCTTTAACCTGACTAAGTTTTTAAACAGATGACATGCACTAAGGTGCATGTCACGAAGTATGAGGACGCTAACGATCTGGTTCATTAGACGATAATTTTTCTGAGTCCTTAAGCTCCTGTTTAAGGTTTTTGATGCCTTTTCCTAAATCACCCATAACTTGCGGTAATCTGCCTGCACCAAACAGAACTAAAATTATTATTAAGACTAGAAACAATTGCCATGGTCCTAAACTCATTTTCACCTCCATTTAAAATATTGACCTTTAAATATTAAAACTTGACTGAAGTCAAGTAACACATAGATTATATCACCTTTATTTAATTATAAATCAAGGTTTTTTAATTATTTTATAACAATCCCAAACTAGATTATTTTCTTGCAGCGAATAAGTGGAAACTTTTCGCTTAACTGTAGAGTAGAAGAGAGCTCACTAAAAAACTTTGCTAGCGTATCATCTTTAGGCTTATGGTATATATCGCTAGAAACTCCTGATTGAATAATTTTACCATTTTTCATTACGTAGATAAAATCTGCAACTTTCAATGCTTCTTGCGGGTCATGAGTTACCATTAGCACAGGGATATTTTTACTTCTAAAAAGGGACAATATATGTTGTCTTATTCGGCACTTGAGCAGTATATCTAAATTAGAAAATGGTTCATCTAACAACACAACATCAGGGTTTTGTGCCATCACTCTTGCTATTGCAACTAATTGTTGCTGTCCTCCAGATAAGGCGTTAGGGTACATATTTTCATATTTTTCTATATTGAGTAACTTCAAGATTTCCAATGCAATTAGGTGCTTTTCTCTCTTGGAAGAGCTGCGGATAGCAAAGGTTATATTTTCTACTACTGTTTTATGAGGAAATAATGCAGAATGCTGAAAAATCAATCCGATATTTCTATGCTCTATAGCGACTGATGCCTTATTACTTGCAACTAACCTATCATTTATAAAAATAGTTCCAGATTTTGGATTTTCTATCCCCGCAATTAATTTCAAAATTGTTGACTTGCCACAGCCAGAATGCCCCAATAAACATGCAACATTTCCTTTCTTTACTTTAATGTTTATATTGCTTAAAGCAAAGTCGTTTTGATTGTTATAGAAATAACCAATATTGTTAACTAGCATTAATCTTACTTAAACCATGTTATTAAATATAATAGCATTATACTCAAGAAGTACAGAAATGTTTTTTGTCGTCATAAATTGGTTATGCAAGAAATCTAGAAAAGAAAGGATTTTTTGCTATAACTTTACATGAATGGTAGGAAATACGGGACTATAGCTCAGCAGGATAGAGCGTTGGACTCCTAATCTGAAGGTCGTGCGTTCAAATCGCACTAGTCCCACCACATTGCTTCATAAATTTTATGGAGATTTTTTTTCACAAATACGCACACCTTTTTTTGCGGTTTTAAGATATAAATTCCCTAATAATAAAACGGGTTTTGTGTCATTCCAGTACTCCTCTCTTATAATTCACGTATTTAAGAATGACTTCTGCTAAACCTTTACTAATTCCAGGTACGTTTTGAATTTCAGCCAGAGAAGCTTTGCTTATATTTTTCACTGAACCAAAATAAGACATCAACGCTTTTTTTCTTTTGTTGCCAATGCCGGGTATTTTGCTTAATTGTGAAACTATAAACTGTTTATCGCGTTTTTTTCTATGTGAAGTTATCGCAAAACGGTGGGCTTCATTACGCAGCGATTGTAAGTAAAGCATGACTTTGCTGTCATTTGCCAGACTGAATTCTTCCCTGCCCAGCATATAAAATCTTTCATTTCCTGCGTTACGATCAGGACCTTTTGCCATACAAGCAAAAGGAACGTTTATATTCAATACTTCCAGTACATTCTGTACTATGGAAACATGTCCTGGTCCACCATCAATCAGTAAAAAATCAGGTATTATGCCTTTTATATTGCCGGAGAAACGTCTGGTTAGCACTTCCCTCATCATTTTATAGTCATCGCCTGAAAATTTTTCCTTTATAGTAAATTTTCTGTACTCACTCTTTAAAAAACCCTCCTGCCCTGCAACAATCATCACACCAATTTGCTGGCTTCCAGAAATATGGCTATTATCATAAACCTCGATACGCTTTGGAATGTTTGGTAACAAGAAGATTTTGCTAAGCTCCTCAAGCTTTTCTAGGTTATTTCTATAATCGATAAGCTTCTGCTCTAAGCTATGCTGAGAGTTATCATAAACAAATTTCAATAAATCACGCTCTTTTTTATTCTTTGCATGCAGAACTTTTACTGGCTTTTGAGCAACCTTATATAGTGCTTGTTCTATAATTTCCTTATCCACAATAGAATCTGGAACGTAAATTTGTATTGGAGGTATGTTAGCTGAATTATAAAAATTGACCAAAAAGGTGGATAAAATTTCATCATTTGAGTGATCACCACAGTTCTCGGCAAAGTAAGGAGTGCTGCCGTAGTTGTCTTTATTTCTAAACGATAACACACTAATACATGCTAGATCCTCTTCACGTACAATACTGAAGAAATCTGCATCTTTTTCAAAAGAAAAATCCGTGTGCTGTATTTGAATTTGCTCAAGAAACTTTACCCGATCTCTATATATAGCAGCAAGCTCATAGTTTTCTTCACTGCTGCACTTTCTCATTGTGAAAAGTAACTGTTCTTTCACTTCCTTATTTCTTCCAAGCAATGTATTTCGTGCCTGTTTTACTGATTGGCAGTAGTCGTCTTTTGTGATTTTGTTTATGCATGGTGCTGAGCAGCGCTTAATTTGATATTCAATACATGGTCTTTTTGTTGAGGAAAAGTATTGATCTGAACATACTCTTAGGAGAAAAGCTTTTTGCAATGACAATATAGTTTGCTTAACAGCAGCGGCAGATGTAAAGGGACCATAATAATGAAACTCATTTTTCTTAAATTTGCCTCTATATTTTGCTATTCTTGGATAATCGTGCTTGGAAATTGTTATATAAGGATAAAATTTTCCATCCTTGAGCACAATATTATAAAGTGGTTTCAATGATTTTATTAGCTGTGCTTCAAGAAGCAGTGCTTCGATTTCATTCTCAGTGATGAATATTTCAACCTTAATAACCTGTAAGAGCATAACTCTAATTCGTTCAGAAAGGTTTTCGAATTGAAGGTAGTCGGATAACCTTGACTTTAAGTTTTTTGCTTTTCCAACATATAAAACTTTATTCTTATCTCCAACCATCTTATACACGCCACAGGATTGTGGAGATGATTTGATTTGTTCTTTATATTGCCTGAGCATTTATCCATTGTTTAACCTGTATGAGGTTAAAATCTGCTACTAAATGAAAGATGGAAACTACATTTTCAAGCAAAGATAATCTGTTTCTTCTCAGCTTATCAGAATCACAGTTAATCTTTATACTGTCCATAAACTGATTGATAAACGGAGCAAAACCAGCAAGTTCATCAAGTGCTACATTAAAGTGGTTATTTTTTATCGCTTGTTTTATGTTTTTACAAGCAGTTATAGCACAATTTGATAGCGCAATTTCTTCACTTTCAATCAAAAACCTCTTACCGTAAGATGCACTATAAGTAGTGCCATCACTTTTCCTTGCTTTGCTCATCATGTTACTGACTCTTTTGTAAGTGCTTAGAATTTGTTCACCTTCTGGAGTACTAAGATAACGATCCAATATAACAGTTCGCTTTTCTGCTGTCAGCAGATCATTAATATCGATTTTATATAGTATTGAATCTACAACATCTTGCCTTGTATCTCTATTTTTTAAAATAACCTTGAATCTTTCTAAGCAAAATCTAAATACTAGTTCTGAAATTTGTTTTCTATTCGGCTTATCAACTGACGCTGTATTTTTATTAAATAGAAGCCTTGAATATAAAGATACTGACTTGTCTATCATTAGCCTAATTGGAACATGCAAATTATTTTTAAGTATTGTCCTAATTATACCAATTGTCATTCTCCGCAAACCAAATTGATCATACGAACCAGAGATTTTCTCACCTGCTGCAATTAAACCAACTAAGCTATCCACTTTGTCTGCAATTGACACAGCAATTGCAGAAGGAGATTTAGGACACTCCTGCTCTGGCCCGATTGGCTTATAATGCTCAGTTATAGCTTCCACTACTTCTTTATCTTCTTGAAAATAAGAAGCATAATATCCACCCATTACTCCTTGTAATTCTGGAAACTCTCTGACTATCGATGTTGCCAAATCAGCTTTTGCCAAATATGCAGCACGTTCAACTTTTATCAGCGAAGCATGTGGAATAAATATAGCTATATACTTTGACAGAGCCGTAATACGCTTCACCTTTTCCCTCACGCTGCCAAGTGAAGCATGAAATAATATCGAACCTAATTTTTTGACATAATAATCTAGATTTTCCTTTTTATCTTGAGATATTAAAAATTGGGCATCAGCAAGACGTGCTTCTAATATTCTTTCGTGCCCTTTAACAACTTCACCATTGTTGACGTTGACAACAGTGACAAAGTGTGAAATTCTCTTTCCATTGCTTAAAGCAAGGTATTTTTGTTGTGTATTAACTATACTAAGTATTACTTCCTTCGGTAATCCAAATGACTTTTCTTGATTCACTTCACCAAACAGTACGATTGGCCACTCTATAAGCCCTGTCAATTCATTTAGTAAATAATCATTTTTCTCAAGTTGTAAATTCTGCTCTTTTGTGAATTTATTAATCTGATCTAGTATAAATTGCTTTCTTTTGTCCATTTGGAGAATTACACTGTTTTTTTCTAGCAATTCAAAATAGTCTTTAGGTGCTTTAACAGTTAACGCTGTACCACTTGAGAGAAATCGATGGCCATATGTTGTGTTAGATGCTGTGATCCCTGCAAAAGACACAGGTATTATTTCGTCATTTAAAATGCATAAAATGTTTTTGATTGGCCTAACCCACCTTTCTTTTCCTTCGCCCCATCTCATGCTCTTCAACCAAGAAAAGTTTTTGAGCATTTCCTCCAGTTGATTTTTGAGGAATTCTCTGATGTTAAATGAGCAGCTTTCTCTTTTAATGAAGTAAAAATCCTCATTATTTACTTTTCGAACGAGCAAATCTTCTTCATTTTTCTGATATTTTCTTAAAAAACCTTCGATAGCACTTTTTGGTGCGTTAATGTTTGGTCCCTTAACTTCGTTATTGGAATCCTTTAGCTCCAAAGCATTTATGTTGTCGACAAATAGGGTAATGCGACGTGCCGTTATAAAAACCTCCATTGATGTAAATTTTACATTATTTTTGTTAAAAACATTGGCAATACAGCTTTTAACTTGAGTTGCAACTACATTCTGCATTCTCGGTGGTATTTCTTCTGAAAGGCACTCAAATAATAACTGCAACGACATACGCTATTTACTCATGTACAATTCACAACATTTTTTTGTTAGCTCTCTAACTTTACCAATATAAGCTGTACGTTCATTCACACCAAGCACACCTCTTGCATCAAGCAGATTAAGTAGGTGACTAGTTTTAATACATTGGTCATAGGCTGCCATTGGTAGCTCCTTTTCAATAAGGAACTTACACAATTTTTCCGTATCTTCGAATTGCTGCTGTACCACTTTAGTATCATAATAATCTAACGCTAGATAAGAAAATTCATATTCTCTTTGTTTAAAAATATCTCCGTAAGTTACACCGTTATCGTTCCAAATTATATCGTAAACATTATCTACACCTTGTATGCACATTGCTAAACGTTCCAACCCATATGCCACCTCACCAGGAATCATCTTGCAGTCAATCCCTCCAACTTGCTGTATATAAGTAAGCTGTGTTACTTCCATTCCATTGCATGTAACTTCCCATCCAAGTCCTGATGCACCAACGCTCGGATTTTCCCAATCATCTTCAACAAACTTAATATCATATTTTTCTGTAGATATGCCAAGAACTTTTAAGCTATCTAAATAGACGTCTTGTAAATTATTACCAGATGGCTTTATGATAACTTGATATTGGTGATGTTGATACAAACGATTAGGATTATCACTATAGCGTCCATCTGCTGGCCTAATTACTGGTTGTAGATATGCAATTTTTGCCGGTTTTGTATCAATTGCAGACATAATTGTTGCAGGATGTAATGTGCCAGCACCAACTTCAGATGTGTATGGGTGAAGTATAACACATCCTTCACTAGCCCAAAAATCTTGTAACTCTTTTATTATACTTTGTAAGTTCACACAAATTGTACACTTTTTATACTAAATATATAAATAAATAAGTACTATTCAATACCTATTTTTTTAACAGTATCATGTAAATAATCACCTAAAACTGCTGAACTTTCCCTCACATACTGAATTATGCTTTTATTTAGGACAATTGCATCATGCATAGTTAAATCGCAGAATATAAATGCTGTTAAATACAGTAAAATCACCGCATAAAATGTGTGAAAAATCCCCTCAAATGTAATTGACATTGCATTATTATAGCTGAGCTGTATTGAACTTATTGGCCATGGTTTTATCACTTCTACGACATTAAAAAATACGTAAGGTATCATAAGAAAAAAGAAAAAGTGCATAAAATCATTAAACCAAAATGGGCATTGAAACATCTGCTTACATATATTCCCATAGAGTTTACTTACAGCATAATAAATCGACATCATTGCTGGCATTGAAAGTGCTACAGTCAGTACTTGCCCTGACGCTATTTGTATTACTATTTCTTCACCACTGTTTGCTGAAGGGTCTTGAGCATGAAAAATAAATATTCCAATTAATTGCATTACTAACATAACTATTGCCAATTTTGTAAAAACAGCAGCTACAACTATTCCTGAGTCTGGCATTTTATATAGTAAGTATTCGCCTCCATATGTAAGAATTAATATAACATCGACAATAAATAATATTAAAAAAGAAGACCAATAGTTCTGCCAACTTGGTAAATATCCTATTCCTAAAAGAGAGCTTACTGTTTTAGCAGGAAAAACCTTGCCTAGCATCTTTCCCAAAAATTTAAAAAAAATCCCCATGTTCTAAGTAACACTTGGTTTATATTATTTATAATACTGTATTGTAACGGACTTATCAACAACTTAAAACATGTATTGGAAAACTTTAAGTAATATGCAGCAACAGTAGAAGAACGTGCGCCAAAAATTTAATAATTTTATAGGGCTTATGCACTTAAATTTTTTGCAATATCAAGTGCAGCGTAAGTGAATATTGCACTTGCACCCGCACGTTTGAAACCAATCAAAGATTCATAAATCACCTTGTCATAATCTAGCCAGCCATTATTTGCAGCAGCTTTTATCATTGCGTACTCACCGCTTACTTGGTAAGCAAAAATCGGAAAATTAAACTTATCACTTGCTGTTTTGATAATATCTAAATATGGCATACCTGGTTTAATCATAATAAAATCTGCACCTTCATTTATATCCATTTCAATTTCGCACATTGCTTCGTGCGCATTTTTATAATCCATTTGATAACCACTTTTGTCTATAGAATGTGATAGCCCACATGAACCAACGACTTGCCTGAATGGAGCATAGAAGCTAGAGCAGTATTTCACTGCATAAGATAATATTAATACGTCTTGAAAGTTGTTATCATCTAATGATTTTCTGATTCTTCCTACTCTACCATCCATCATATCAGAAGGAGCAACTATATCACATCCTGCCTTCGCTAAAGCAAGTGCTTGCTTACACAGTACTGATATAGTTTCATCGTTTTCTACATCCATCTGATTATCTTTTAAAATGCCGTCATGGCCATGAATAGTGTATGGATCCAGTGCAACGTCTACAATAATACCAATTTCAAGTACCTTTAATTTTACAGCACAAATTGCTCTGCAGATTAAGTTGTCAGAATTATATGCTTCTTCAGCGTTTTCAGATTTTAGTTTACTATCAACTACAGGAAAAATTGCAACAGCATTAATTCCTAAATCTTTAGCTTCCTTAACTATAGACACTAATCCATCTATTGAATAACATTTTACGCCTGGTAAGCCAGAAATTGGTTCAGTTGTTTCTTCTCTGTCATGAACAAACAGAGGAAGAACCAGATCATTTACTGATAAACTATTTTCGCTTGTTAAATTGCGAACCCATTTGCTCGAGCGCCTGCGTCTTAATCTTGTATTTGGAAAATTAAACATTGGATCCAGACAAGTTCCCAGTAAAGAGCAACACCCCTGAAATGAGTATCACCCAAAGCACCGATATTGGTAGAAATACTTTCCAACCAAGGCGCATTAGCTGATCATATCGATAACGAGGTATTGTTGCTCTAATCCAAATAAATATAAACAAAAGTATAACTATTTTCAAAATGAACCAAATTAAACCTGGAATTTTGTAAAGTAAACTGAACTCCAGCGGCGGATACCATCCTCCTAGAAAGAATATCGTCATCATAGCACTTGCTAGAATCATATTTGCATATTCTCCAAGAAAAAAGAGGGCAAAAGGCATGGATGAATATTCAACGTTATATCCAGAGACAAGCTCTGCTTCAGCTTCTGGTAAATCAAATGGGTGACGATTAGTTTCTGCAAGCAAAGAAATAAAAAATATTATTCCTATAGGCATTAGTAGCAAATCAACCCAAAATGGCATATTGTGTTTCGCTACCACCATCTCTCCAAGATTTAATGTTCCAGTGGTAATAACGACTGCAGCAACTATTAAGCCTATTGAAACTTCATATGAAATCATCTGAGCAGCCGACCGTATAGCGCCAAGGAATGCATAATTGGAGTTGCTTGACCAGCCTGCAATAATCACGCCGTATACTCCCAGCGACGATATAGCTAGCACGTAAAGCACTCCAACATTAATATTTGCTATAACCTTAGGAATAACTACTTGCTGGCCATTTTCTACAATTACTTCAGCACCAAACGGTATAACTGCCCAGGCAATTAATGCCAAGATAAAGGTAAGCATTGGAGCCATAATGAACAGTATGGTGCTCGCTCTAAATGGTATTATCGGCTCTTTAATCAGTAGCTTAATAGCATCTGCAAATGGCTGCAATAGCCCAAAAGGTCCAACTACACTCGGGCCGTGCCTTAGTTGAATTGCAGCAAGGACCTTACGCTCAAAGTATGTCAAATATGCAACTGAAAGTAGTAGCGGTACTAAAATAAATAAAATATTAACTAGTGTGTTCATAAAAAGCTTTAGTACAATCTGCCATTATTTTTGAAGCGCGACTTATTGAATCCGTCATATAAAAATTACACTCCTTTAAAGTAAAAGGTGTATCACTTAAATTTATTTTACCATTGCTAATTGGCACCCATGTGTTTTTTATCACTTGATCAGCATTTCTAAACTGTGGACCGATAGTATCTAATTTTTTTCTCACGTCAAATAAACTATCATATGGTAAGGAGAGATCCAAATATTGCGAGAGATTTTTAATAATTAACCAGTTCTCCTTTGCTTGACCTGGAGGAAATACAGCTAAATTTGTTCTTTGCACTCGACCTTCAGTGTTTACATAAGTTGCATATTTTTCTGTATATGCAGCACCAGGCAAGATAACATCTGCCACATGTGCACCCTTATCACCGTGATGACCTTGATAAATTACAAATGTGTTTTCTAACTTTGATGTGTCAATTTCATCTGCACCAAGAAGATAAACAACTTCTATTTCACCACTTTCTGCATGTTCCAATATTTGATTAATATCCCTTTCGCCTTTTTTAGGAACAAACCCAATATCTAGCCCACCAACTCTTGCTGCAGCTTTATGCAGCACATTAAAGCCATTCCAGTCATCTCTGACCATGTTAAATTCTTCTGCAATTTTGCCAGCTAGAATTAGAATTGATTCAGAATCGTCTCTTATTAATGCATCTTGACCGATAATCAGCATAGGGCTCTGAGCAGCACTCAGCAGCTTACAGAACTTATGATTTCCATTTGCTATTTCACTCAAAATATCAGGATTATCGCCCAATTTCTCAACATGATACAAATATTCAATGTTAGGGCCAACACTTGCAACAGGAAAGTTGCCCTGTAAATATCTCTTTCTCAATCTTACGTTAATGATCGGTGCTTCTATCCTTGGGTTTGTATTTATAAGCAGACACAAATCCGCATTCTCTATACCTTCAATAGTGGTATTGAACACATACGATCCACGATTATTTGGTATAAGTTTTGCACCATCCTGCCTGCAATCTATATTTCCCGAGCCGAGCTTCTGCATCATTTCTTTAAGTAGAAGCATAGACTCACAATCTGCTAAATCACCTGCAATTGCAGCTATTTTATTTGATTTTGTATTCTTTAATTTCTTTGCAGCAACAGTTAATGCCTCATTCCAATCAACTGGGGCTAATTTACCATCTTTTTTTATATAAGGTCGATCAAGACGCTGAACTTTTAGTCCATCATAGGCAAAGCGGGTTTTATCTGATATCCATTCTTCATTTACCTCTTCGCTCAGCCTTGGTAATATCCTCATAACCTCCGGGCCACGATAATCAACTCTAATTGCGCTACCCACAGCATCTAGCACATCTATAGTCTCACAATGTGATAGCTCCCATGGACGCGCTGTAAAGGAGTAAGGCTTTGAAGTTAAAGCTCCTACCGGGCAGAGATCTATGATATTTCCGGATAATTCAGAACTAATATGCCTTTTTATGTAAGTGCTAATCTCTACATTTTCTCCCCTTCCGATTCCTCCAAGTTCATTTGTACCTGCAACATCAGACAAAAATCTAACACACCGAGTGCAATGAATGCATCGATTCATCGCGGTCTCAATCAGTGGTCCGAAGTGTTTTTTTGGCACAGCCCTCTTATGCTCATCAAGTCTGCTGGTTCCTTTCCCATAAGCCATCGTGATATCTTGCAAATCGCATTCACCACCCTGATCGCAAATTGGGCAATCAAGCGGGTGGTTAATTAGCAAAAACTCAAGCACACCTTCACGTGCTTTTTTAACCTTAGGGGTATCAGTGTGAATAACCATCCCTTCTGCAACTGGCATTGCACAAGAGGCTACTGGTTTTGGAGGTCCACCCTCCACTTCAACCAAACACATTCTGCAATTACCAGCAATTGCTAAACGCTCATGATAACAAAAACGTGGAATTTCAACGCCCACGACTTCACAAGCTTGAATTATAGTGAGCCCATGCTCTACTTCACATTCCTTAGAATTAATAGTAACTTTAACCACAACTATTATACAGCTTCCCACTTTATAGGATTGCCGCTTACCTCATCTTCAACCAGATTGCCGTTGTCATATTGAGCAGACATATAATTCATGCGCGAATCACGATCTATATATCTAACAGGTTTTACCGGTTTATCTTTATACATTTTTTGCTCAGCTTTCTTACGCTGAGTAGGGTTATTTTTACTAGCTGTCTTTGCTTTCCCACCTGCTGCCATATAAACTCCTAAAAACTTTTCATTCTATTTTAACACTTAAGTATATAGCGTCAATATTTAATAACTTTAAAATTTCAATAGATCTCTTATTATAATCATTTTACAATCATTGTTTAAATAAAAAGTTACCCCTTGATGCCATTCCAGCGCATGACGCACAGCTGTACGAACATTGCAATTTGCAGGCAATTTGCGTGGCAGATTCAAGTAGCTGACACTGGTTTCCATCCAAGACAGCAGTAGCCCTTTCGGTGTTATTTCAGTGCTTGACACTGAAATCCAGGATTTTGATTGGATACTGAGTTGGTAAGCATAAAAGTGTAGCTAACGCGAGCTCTACGTCATACCGCGATTTATTCGCGGTATCTCAAAGCATAGATCCCGCTGCGGGATGACGATTGTCGTTTAGCTATAAACATTAAGAAATTTACCAAACGAAAAAAAAGGCAAAAGAAGCCCTGGGGTTATTATCCGCTTTAAAATATTGGCGTTTTTTATGTTTTAAACGCTTGACAAGCAAGATTAAGCTGCTTTTAATTGCAACTAACTTACGCTGCAAATGTTTAAGAAATTTACTAAGCAGAAAAAAAGACAAAGAATCCCCGAGTTAGCTAGTCTTTTACTATCTCTGTCAAGTATTGGCATTTTTTGATGTCTTGTAACGCTTTATAAGCGCGTTCAGCTTATTTAGATAAAAATCTAGATGTAGATGAAGTTTTGTAAAGACATACAATATCTATATACTGCAAAAAATTGAACATAAGACGCCGATACATTAAGTAATCCTTACCTTTTAATCTGCAGATTGGCGAAAGCAAATACAATAGCTTCAATTTTATGATAAGGGGGCTGGCGGAGTTTGTCAAGGAAGTTTTTTCGTTTCTAACGATTGTTAACATGCTGCAAAAAACTATGCAAGAGGTCTACCACTTTATTAGGTATTTGTGCAGTTATTGGTGTTATCAAGATACTCCCTAATCTTCTTCAAGTCCTCCCAGGCTAAACGTTTTTGTGCCGGTTGGCGAAGTAGGTAAGCTGGATGAAATATAGCGGCTGTGGTAATTGAATTGGACAAATATTGGTTAGTGTACGTATGAAATCTACCACGCAAATTCGATATAGTTTTTGTGCTGTCAAGAAGGCTATAACATGCGATTCCCCCGACCAAAATTAAAATTTGTGGTGAAACTAGTGCAACGTGTTTTTCGACAAATGGTCTGCACATATCAAGCTCTAGGTCGGTTGGCTTTCTATTGCCAGGTGGACGCCAAAATACAGTATTGCTTATGTATACCTTAGTGCGATCAAGATTGATTGCATTTAACATTTTATCGAGCAACATTCCACTTGCACCACAAAATGGTATGCCTTGAAGGTCTTCATTTGCTCCTGGAGCTTCACCAACGAGCATAACTTTTGCGTTTGGATTACCATCAGAAAAGACAGTATTAGTTGCAGTTTTTTTTATCTCACAACCTTCAAATGATTCAACTGCACTTCTTAGTTCATCCACACTATTACATTTGCTTGCAAGTTTCCTTGCTTCGATTATCCAGTCACTTGGAAACATGTCTTTTCCATCTTTAGTGTCACCCCAGCGCGTATCTGCATCTTTCTTCTTGGTCCCAGTTTGGATAACAGAGGGTTGTACACTCTCTTTGCTCTCCAATTTTTTTTCCTCTTCACCCTCTGTTAGTGTGCAATCAACGCCCACTTCATGGTAAAATTTTAATAATTCTAGGTCTTTATTGCTCATAATGCTTTTTAACCTTTTGTGCTTTTTTCATGGCCATATCATACTTTAATTTAGATAAATGTCTAATATATAATATGCCGTTTGAGTGATCTAATTCATGCTGAATACACCTTGCAAGCCAACCACTAGCTTTTAGTGTTTGTTCTTCATTATCTAAGTCTTTATATTTCACAGTTAGATACTTTGGACGCTTAATTTCATGACTTTGCTCTGGAATTGAAAGGCATCCTTCCTTGAGAATTACTTGTTCATCGGATAATTCTGTAATCTCAGGATTAATCATGTAAAATTTGCCAGTTGAGCCATATCCTGCTGGCTCATTTTCAATCGTTTCTAGCTGAATATCCATAACAAAAATTCTCTTTAACACTCCAACTTGCACTGCAGCAAGGCCAAGACCTTCTGCATCATACATAGTTTCGAACATGTCGTTTACTAATTCTTTAATTTTATCGTTTATATCTGTTACTTCACTGGCACGTGTGATTAGTCTTTCATCAGGGGCAATTACAATTGGTAATATGGACATAAAAATTATAATTCTATGTTTTGCTTTTCCTTTTGTCCAGAATTTAGTGTATATTAAAATGTTGCTATATCTATAATAGAAATATAAATTATTAAAGGAAGCTACAATTTAAATGAAATTGCGTAATAAGGTTAACTAATGTACTCTGCAGTAATAGAAAAACCAAAGAGAAATGTTTTTGCTGTTTTAGACATAGGTACAACAAAGATTATTTGTCTAATCGTTAAGATAAATGGCAACTTCAGCTATAAAGTAACAGGAACGGGTTATAAGATTGCAGAAGGTGTAAACGGTGGATCAATAACTAATGTAAAACACGCAAATTACTCCATCTCATCAACTATAGGTTTAGCTGAACAAGTATCAGAAGAAACCATAGATCAGATATATGTGAACATTGCTGGATGTGGCATCTCATCTTTCAATGTACATAATGAAATTATTGCAGCTAACCATGAGATTTCTGAGCGTGATATAAGACGTGTAGTTTTTCAAACATTTGAGAAATATATTGAAGACAATGTTATCATTCACAATATACCACTAAAATATCACTTAGATGACATGACTGACATAAAAGAAGTTGGTGGATTGTACGGAAAAAGACTATCTGCTGATGTTAATGTTGTCACTGCTTCGCGTCCAGCGCTTACCAATATTGAAAACTGTATTACCAATAATGGTGGATTAAATATGGCAGGTTGTATTGCTTCTGCATATTCTGCAGGTCTTGCCTGTCTGAGTGGAGATGAAAAAGAGCTCGGGACTGCTATTGTTGATATAGGCGGTGGGTGCACTGCAATTGGAATTTTCAAAAGAGGGAAACTTGTGTATGCAAGCAGCGTTCCAATTGGTGGTGTTCATATCACTCGAGATATTGCTTACGGGCTATGCACAAGCATAGAACGTGCAGAGTATATAAAAATACTGTATGGCAGCACTATCGTAACTTCAATAGATGAGAATGAGTACATTACAATGCAAAACAACGAAAATGATGAACCTACTCAAGTATTCAAATCTGAGCTTATTAACATCATAAGACCAAGAGTTGAAGAAATACTTGAAATGGTAAGAGAGCAATTTCAAGAGCAGAAAGATCCAATTAATAAAGTAGTGATCACAGGTGGAACTAGTCAACTCACAAGCATGAAGGAAATTGCAGGCTATATATTCAATAAGCAAGTTCGAATTGGGTGCCCTGAGTCTTGTAGCGGTCTTGATGGCGAATATGATAAAAATCCTGTATTTTCTGCTGCTATAGGCTCTATAAAGCTAATAGTTGACACTTTTTATAAAAATAATTCTGGTATTTTAGGTCAGGATGGTAAAATGAGTAAATTGTATAATTGGGTTAAATCAAAAGTTACAGTCTAGATTTCTGTTTTACCACCTTTCATACAAATGACTTGACACTAGGATCCATAGGACTTATTTTTATAATATGTAAAATTATTATGTTTATGTACTTGCGAGTAAGCGTACCAATTACAATAAGACATGGAAAATATGAACATAACTATACACTCACAAGAAGATTTTGAATTTATGCGCAAGGCTGGCAGGCTTGCTGCTGAAACTCTTGATTTCATTGCACCGTACGTAAAGGTAGGGGTGACAACTAATGAATTAAATGATCTATGCCATGACTTTATAATTAATGCAGGTGCAATTCCAGCACCACTAAATTATAGGGGGTATCCAAAATCAATCTGCACCTCAAAAAATGCCGTTGTGTGCCATGGTGTTCCTGATGATACACCGCTTAAAGATGGGGATATTTTGAATATTGACGTTACGGTGATTTTAAATGGCTGGCATGGTGATACAAGTCGCATGTTTTGGGTTGGCAAGCCATCAATAAAAGCAAAACGTTTATGTGACGCTACTTATAATGCGTTGATGGAAGCAATCAAACAAGTTAAGCCCGGCAATAAGTTAAATGAAATAGGGCTTGCTATAGAGAAATATATTAGAGATTTTGGATATTCTATCGTACGCAGCTACTGCGGACATGGTATAGGAAAAGTCTTTCATGCTCCACCAAATGTAGTGCATTTCTATGATCAAGATGAAGATCTTGTCTTAAAGGAAGGTATGTTTTTTACAATAGAGCCAATGATTAATGCTGGAAAACATGAGACTCTGCTCAGTAAACTCGATGACTGGACAGTAACAACACGCGATCTTTCACTTTCTGCTCAATTTGAGCATACACTTGGAGTAACAAAAGATGGTGCTGAAATATTCACATTATCACCTAAGAATTGGCATTTCCCACCTTATAATTAGATTTTTTTAAATTCTGCTATACTGCAACTATACTTGGTTTACTTTGGGTAATTTTGAAGAAAGCTCACCCTTAATTTGCGATATAGCAACTAGCCCAATTAATGCACAGAAAATCATGTAAAAACTAGCTGAAGTCTCTTGTCCTGTAACCTTGATAATTGTTGTGCATATAAATGGTGCAAGGCCGCCAAAAAATCCAGCAGCTATATTTCTTGATAAACCAAATCCACTGTACCGAACCTTTGTTGGAAATAATTCGCACATAAGTGCACTGACAGGACCAAGCGATGCAGCTATTGGAATTATAAAAAGAATGTGTGCCAGCAAGTAATTGCCACTACATAACATTGAAAAAACTGGATAACTCACTATTACAAAAGCTATAAATGCAAATTTCATAACTTTTTCTCTTCCTACCTTATCAGAAAGTATTGCAAACAATATTGTCAATCCTCCGAGCGCAATTTGACTCAGTATTTCCACTATATG